>NZ_QZWD01000010.1 GCF_003602005.1 Salinisphaera sp. Q1T1-3
GATTGGCGGGTCAACTCAACCGCCTCGCGCTTGAATTCCGGGCTGTATCTTCTTCGCTTAGACATAAACACTCCTTCGGTGCATTGTGCACCTTCTCTGAAGTGTCCGTGCTAGCGGGTGCTAACCCCTTCGCGGTTGTAGTCGTCGATGACATTGAACAACCGGAAGCCACGGCCATCGCTAAGCTGGTCGTGCATGAAATCCATGGACCAAACGTGGTTGATGCCCTCGGGCTCTGCCAGCTTATCCGGGGCGTCTCGCTTCAATCGCTTGCGCGGCTTGATCCGCAGATTCAGTTCGAGCTCGCGATAGATCCGATACACGCGTTTGTGGTTCCAGCCAAAGCCTTTGACGTTGCGCAGATATAAAAAGCACAGGCCAAAGCCCCAACGACGATGGGTGTCGGTCAGCCGCAGCGGCCAGTCCGCGATCTCGGCGTTTTCATCCGACAATCGGGGGTGATAGCGATAGCACGTCACATTGATCGAGAACGCGTCACAGGCCAGTCGAATGCTGAGGCCGCGCTCGGCGACGCTGCGCTGGGCCGTCTCGCGGCGGCGAGATGGCCCTACCACTTTTTTGTGAGCGCCTCCTGGACGATCTCGGCCTTGAGGCGTTCTTCGGCGTACATCTTCTTGAGGCGCCGGTTCTCGTCCTCGAGCTCTTTCATGCGGGCCATGAGCGAGGCGTCCATGCCGCCTTATTTGCTGCGCCACTCGTAGAACGTGGCCGAGCTCATGCCGTGTTCACGGCAGAGCTCCGGCACCGGCGTGCCGGCCTCGGCTTGTTTCAGAATTGCCAGGAGCTGGCTGTCGGTGTAACGGGACTTCTTCACGGGAACCTCCTCGGTTCAGGGTACGAGAATATTCCACTTCTGACCCGCGTTAATTTTTGGGAGGATTACCGATGCAAGCTAATCTTGGTCAACGACTTGGCCAATAAGACTTGCCGATTGATAGAGCCCACGTTCGAGATAAGCTTCGACGATACCGCGATCTTTCTGCGTAAGTTTACTCAAAACGGGCCATCGACCGCCAGGCGCGGCACGCACAAGCCAGTTGATGGCGATATCCCAGTCATTACTTGAACGCTCTTCAACGATTGCAAATGCTTCGTCTCGTACACGTACTAGCCCCATACGAGCGTTTTTGCAATCGTACAAAGCCGCTGCACACGCCAAATATGCTACCCGCAATCGAGGGTTTGGGACGCGCTCAGCCGCACGGCGCACCTCTTCCCGCTTTATGAGCTCACGATAACAGGCATCTGCCCCACTCCCGGCCTGTTCCGAAAGATAATCAATCCACGACCGGAGGAACTGATTGCCGGGTGGGGCCGCGAGGAACCAATTCTCGATAGTTGGCTCGTCCTCAGATCTTGATATTCGATCGTTATGAAAACCGATGAAATCCAATTTCTGCTCTTCCTGCCACTCGATTACCCAGTCTAGCGACTCGCCAAGAATAATTGAGCTATCTAGCCAAATACCCCCGTATCGAAAGACAAGATATAAGCGCAGAAGATTAGCTTTATGCTGAGGCAGCATATCTTCAGGCCAAGCATCAAATTCCGGCACGAAGCTCGCGACGTTTCTACTATTTAATAAAGTCACCGTAAAATGAGGATTCTTGCGCTCGATATCACGATAGCAAGCCTCGATGAATGCCGGCGCCGGGAGTGTCTCCCAAAAAAGCCATATTTGCCGTGGTATCGTCTGGGATCGGCCCTGAGAAGCGCCTTTTCGAAAAACCCACCTTTGACTGGGAAGAAACGGTGTATGAGGCTCGTGCCCTCTTTCTAGCAAGCTCGGCCATCGCTTAGCTGCAACAGCAGCCTGCGCAGCGAATTGCCACTTCCGAGCCCGCTTATAAAAATGACGAGGGACGTAGCGCTGCGCGATTCGTACCGCAGTTTTCTTTATTTGAATAATGGGCATCATTATAACCGATAGCGATGATTGCGCTTCGGCGGGCCGACACGCACTTCTGACGGATCCATTAACAAGCTGCCGTAACACTCTGGTTAATCTTTTACCTCGTGTAACTCAGACACATAGCGTTTAAATAGCTCTCGAAACACGGCCTCATCGAATTCCGCCGCGCGAGCTCGTAGTGCCGGCCGATCAACCGTCTTTTCCCAATCATCGAATTTCACACATGCCTCAATCAAGGCATCTACCGTTTGAGATTGGAACAATAATCCGGTCACGCCATCTTTAACTGACTCCGTCGCACCACCTTTTCCAAAGGCGATTACCGGTGTGCCGCAAGCCATAGCTTCAACTGGAACAATGCCGAAGTCTTCGACGCCTGGAAAAATTAAGGCCCTAGCGTGCTGTAGCGTCGCCTTTACATCGTCGTCCGGCACGCGTCCAGGAAATTCTACATTATCGGGGGCGGTAGCCCGTAGCTTATCCACCATTTCGCCCTCTCCAAGGACTTTTAGCCGCTTATCAGGCATCGAGCGGAAAGCTTCTACTGCGAGATCCGGTCGCTTATAAGCAGTAAGCTGCCCAAGCATTACGAAATAATCCTGCTTAGACAAAACAAGCTCGAATCGATGGATATCCACTGGCGGGTGAATGACAAACGCCTCTCGTCGATAGACCTTACGAATACGTGATGCGACGAAATTAGAGTTAGCGATGAAATGATCGACTCGGTCCGCCGAAAGCCTGTCCCACAGCCGCAAATAGTGTGTCAAAGGAACCATCAGGAATCGAGTCAACCGCCCTGCCGTTTCCCTGTAGTCATGATACATGTCCCACAAGTAACGCATGGGAGAATGGCAATAACAAACATGTAGTGCGTCCGGACGGGTGAGCACCCCCTTGGCGGGGCCTGACTCGCTCGAAATAATCAAGTCGTAGTCACGAAGATCGAGCTGCTCGAGCGCGAGCGGCATTAGGGGAAGAAATTTTTGATAAAAGCGAGTCGCACGCGGCAGGCGACTTATAAAGGATGTAATTACGCGGTGTTTACGTGAGATATCCGGGAAGACCGCCTCGTCGAATACATGAGTATAGACATCAGCCTCAGGGTAGAGTTTGAGCAGACTCCGAACAACTTTCTCCCCACCACGGGCACTAATAAACCAGTAATGAACGATGGCAACACGCTGTTTCGACATATATTAGAGTTCAACTCTTCACGTACGATTTTAGCTCGCGGTTAACTATGGCTGCCGATCCGAACGCTGCACGCAGCTTCTTCCGACGATCTGCGAGCTCATACTTCGTACGAGAGCGGCCCACCAGCCACTCCGAAAGCGCAGCAACGAACTCACGCTCCAGAGGTATTCCTTCCAACGCATCAAGTCCGCGTGCAAATCCACAGCCAGCTTCCGTCAAACCACCGTCTCGGATCACGAACACCTCGAGCCCGAGGTAGAGGAACTCCGGGACCACTCGCCCAAAAGGCTCGAAACGAAACGGGCAGAGCAAGGCATCGACTCTCGACACGACCTTTTCGGGCACGCAATAACCGGCAAAAGTGATCTGCGCTCCGAAGCCGCTGCTGGCAATATCTCGCTTAATTTCTTCTGCGAAAGAAGCTTGGTCTGCGTCCTTCGCATCGCCAAACACAGTAAATTCCAGCTCGAACCGAGATCCGATCGCCCGCAATGCTGCGATCGCACAGCGCGCAAATTGATCGAGCTGCTTGCGCCGATCGAAACTCCCAATATAAGCGATCGACACCTTGCCCTGACGTCCAGCGGTGTACAGAGGCACGCGCTGCAGCACTGCGTCCAGCGTATCGAAATCTATGGCGCTGTAACACACGCTGATATCGAAAGCGGACAACCACTTATGACGTCTAAGCTGATCTCGGCTAAACTCGGAGTTGGTGCAAAGCCGATCCTGAGCAGGGAGTAATGCCCGATCGAGACGCGAGAAAAAACGGTACCGATCACTATTGACCGAAAACACTTTGACCACCCGATCGGGTATGAAGCCGGGTACTCGCGACGCGATTGAAACCAGATATGCGCTGTCGAACGCATCACTGTGTATAACGACACGACCGCGGCGTTGCCTGATTAACTGAAATAGCTCTCGCAAAATAAAAACGTTACGACTTATCTTCGATAACGCCTTGCTATTCGCCAAGCGACCATTACTTGCTGACTTTTTGATCAAGCCGCCCTTAAGCTCCAGCTCAGAATATTCATCCGAAAAAAGAGACTTTCTGAATGGATGAATAACCGCGTAATCAAGCCCGCGTTTATCAAATTCTTTGCAACGCGCGAGCAATTGCTTCTGACCGCCGTAAACGGCGCTTTTGGTTTCGATGAAAATGGCAAATAAATTGCCGCTCGCTTGCGTATCCATTCGTTAATGGCACCCGGAGTAAACAGTTATCTGAACGCATTAAGCTCAACGCGGAACGGCTCAGTGCCAGAATTACACAGAGTTTATATGGCTCAGCATCAGCTGTCAGTAGAACCGGACACGCCCGTTTAACAACAGGCGCGCCGCGTCGCTGGTTGCGGTTTAATGTTCACGCTAAAACCGCCACATAATGGCGCTCGCAGCGCTATAATAAGTGTTCTACGCTGTATTTAATGTTGATTCGGAGCCTTACTCTTGATCTATGTGAACGGCCGCGTGCTAAGTCAGCCGCTGACTGGTGTGCAGCGCTTCAGCCGCGAACTTCTGTACGAACTCACTATGTTGCGTGACGACGTAGTCATCGCGGCACCACCGGACGCGTTGGATCTGGGCCCGCTAGCGCCGAGCGTTGAGATCGTTGGCAAGCGACGCGGGCTCGCTTGGGAACAATTTGAGCTGCCGAAATTCCTCCGGAATCGTCAAAAACCTTTTCTGATCAATTTGGGGAATTCAGCGCCGGTAAGCTATTTCAATCAGCTTGTGGTGATTCACGACGTCGCTTTTCTGAAATATCCCGCAGGTTACGATCGCACTTTCAGATGGTGGTATACGGCCCTACTACCTTATCTCAGCCATACCGCAAGGAAAATAGCGACGGTGAGTCATTCCTCTCAGCACGCCATCGCCAAAGCCTATCGCATCGACCCAGCGCGGATTGGAGTAGTGTACAACGCCATCGGGAGAGAGCTGACCACACCTGACGGTGCAAAAAAAGCACGCAGTTCTGACACTTTCTTTACTTACGCTTCAGGCAGCCGCCTAAAGAATTTCGATACAGTGCTGGATGCTTTCGCAAAAGCCCGCGAGCAGGTGCCGATCAAGCTGCGCTGTTTAAGTTCTAGCGAACGCCATCTTGAGCGCATCAAAGCACTCAACGCACAATTTGGCGTTGACACCATTTGTACGCTTGGCCGTCTAGATGACCAGGCGCTAAGCCGCGAGTACCAAACTGCACTGGGCTTTGTTTTTGTACCCCACTACGCTGGGTTTGGCTTACCACCTATCGAAGCACAAGCCCTGGATTGTCCGGTACTCACGAGCCAAGCCGGCGCTCTACCGGAGATAGTTGGTGACAGTGCGCTGCTGAGCGCGCCGGAATCAAGCGCCGAACTGGCCGACAACATGATTGCGCTCTACCGCCAGCGCGAACTAGGCCAAAAACTCACGCGACTTGGGCGCGACAACATTACCCGTTTCAGTTGGCGAAAGTCAGCTGAAGCACTCAATTCAATGCTCCCATGACCCTCTCCCGATGACCGAGCACTAGGGCGTGTCGTCAAAGAATTGCAAGCCACAAGCTTAGTGAATCACCCCGGTTTTCCCGGAGGCTCGTGGGTTTGGGTCACGCCGCCTTGGCGGACTCGGAAAGTGTGGCATGGAAGTGTTCTTCAGCCTCGGACGGCGGGATATCGCCGAGGGGGCCGAGAAGGCGTTGACGGTTGAACCAGTCGACCCAACTCGACCGCTTCGAGATCGCGCCATGGCCCGTTGCGACGGATGACTTCGGTCTTGAACAACCCGATCACCGTCTCGGCCAACGCCTTGTCGTACGAGCTGCCGACACGCCCGACCGAGGGCGTGATCCCGAGATCAGCCAGTCGGTCGCTGTATCGAATCGACAGATATTGAACGCCGCGGTCAGTATGTTGAATCAAGCCTTTGGCCGGTTGGCGATCGTGAATGGCTTGCTCGAGCGCATCGAGCACAAGATTTGTGTTGGGTGCGTTGGACGCGCGCCAGCCGACGATCCGACTCGCGAACGCGTCGATCACGAAGGCGACGTAGACAAATCCGCGCCATGTCGCAACGTAGGTAAAATCCGCCACCCAGAGTTGGTTGGGCGCGTGCGCCGTAAAGTCGCGACGCACGTGATCCTCGGGCGCGGCCTGACACGCGTCGGATTGGGTCGTGCGCGGCGCACGACCGCGGGTGACACCGTGCAAGCCCATGTCCCGCATCAGACGCTTAACCGTGCAACGAGCAACGTGCCATTGGTCTCGCTGCAGCTGGCGCCAGACCTTGCGCGCCCCGTAAACGCATTTGTTGGCGTTCCAGGTCTGCTGGATGGCGCCGCGGATCTCGGCATCACGTTTCTGGCGGGCCGATCGGCGGCTGAGCTCAGAGGCTTGCCGCTTGGCTTCGTAGTACGTCGACGGTGCGATCGGCAACACCGTGCAGATCGGCTCGACACCGTAAACGTCGCGGTGATGGTCGATGAAGTCGATCATCACTTGCCTCGGCGGTCGAGCTCCGCCTGGGCAAAATACGCCGAGGCCTTGCGCAGGATCTCGTTGGCGCGCTTGAGCTCGCGGTTCTCGTGCTCAAGCGCCTTGACGCGTTCGCGCTCTTCGGTGGTCTGGCAATCGCGTAGGCCGCGGTCGCGTTCGGCCTGGCGAACCCAGCTGCGCAGCGTCTCCGGCGTACAACCGAACTTGCCGGCGATCGAGCCGATCGCCGCCCACTGTGACGCGTACTCGCCCTGATGCTCGAACACCATCCGAACCGCGCGCTGACGGACCTCCGGGGAATAACGTTTGCTCTGTTTCATCGCTCCAGTCTCTCAAGAGTTGGAACCTCCGACGAAACCGGGGCGATTCATCCTCGGTTCAGGGTACGAGAATATTCCACTTCTGACCCGCGTTAATTTTTGGGAGGATTACCCTTTACCGTCGCGAGGCCAATAAGCGCGTCATTCAGAAACGCGAATCCAGAGCGTCTCGGTATATTTCGAGATAGCGCTCGACCCAACCCTCGACATCAAGATACTCACGGCCATCGAGGCGAGCCTGGCGTGAGAGCTGCGCGGCCAGTTCCGGGTTCTCGTTGACGCGCGTGAGAGCGTCGGTCAGCGCCGTTTGCGAGCCCGCCTTGAATAGCAGACCGTTTTTTTCGTGGTGAATCATCTCCGGGGCGCCGCCGTGATCGACTGCAATCACCGTCCTCCCAAAAATGAGGCTCTCGAAGACCACACCGGGGAACGTATCCCGCCACTGCGACGGCACAACAAGAACGTCGATACGCTCGAAAAGCTCACGCGGTGCAACTCGCCCGAGAAAGCGAACACGATCATCCCCGGTTTCCGACCGCAACACCGCCCCATAACCGGATGACGCATCGCCAGCAATCAAAAGGCGTGCACTTTCAGAAGACAAATCAGCGAATGCATCGATCAGATTCTTGATGCCCTTGGCAGGCGTAAGGCTTCCAATAAACCCGAAAACGACGCCGCCCGCCGTTGGCGTGGGCTGGGGGGCCAACGCGTTCTGGTCTCCGCCGAGAATCGCTGGGGATCTGGCGTTGTGCACCACACGTTTGATCGGCACGTCGTGGAAATAGCCGTTGGACACATGGTGCTCGAGAATAAAACGACTGACGCCTACGACCGCGGCAAGTTTACGGCTTCGCCGTGGATGCGGGCGTCGTAGCAGCGCACACGACCGGCATTGTGTGTTGCAGTTATGGCCGTTGCGATACATGGTGCCATTTGCACAAAGCAGGTACTGATCGTGAAGCACCTGCACGATCGGCACATCGCATGTTGTCAATGCGTCCCAGGCAGCCACTGACCAGCCCGGAAGGTTGTGCACCGACGCGACATCCGGCTTTTCTTCTCGACAAACCTGCTCGACAACACGCTTCATGAGCGGGTTGTAGCTATCGAGCGCATGCCACCCCAACTTACCCAGCCTGGTGTGGTCTTTTTTGTCGAATGGCCAGTATATGTTCCGAAGTCCGGCCTCGATGACCGTGACCCCCTGCTCCACTTTTCGGCTAATACCCCGCCCCGGAGCAGCCACGAGAACCACACATTCATGACCTCGCGCCGCCAACGAAGTCGCGAGATACTTGAGGCTGACCTCAGCTCCGCCCACCGACTCAAATATCGAGACGGTATGTACGAATAGAACCTTCATGCTTCCGGCTTCCGCTCCGCACAAATGCGATTTTCCTGTGGCATGAACTGGCTCAGATACTCGATGTACTGTGCCGCAATGGTGGGTACAGAGAACTGCGCTGCACGAGCAATACGATCCTCGGTCGTCGACTCGGGAAAATCGAGTGCTTCGACCAGCGCCGCTACCAATGCATCGACATCTCGGGGTGGCACAAGCCGGCCATAGAGGCCATCCGCCAATATTTCTCTCGGGCCGCTAGGGCAATCGGTCGCCACGACGGCTACCCCACAGGCCAGCGCCTCGATCAGAACGTTGCCGAGTCCTTCACGGTCGGAACTCAGACAGAACACGTCCGCACGCGACATCAAGGCATATGGATTCGCCCGCCAACCGAGGAAATCCACTTCGCTTTCGATACCGAGGTCGCGACAAAGACCCATGAGATCCTGTTTAAGGGGCCCGTCACCCAATACCAGCAATTTGACCGGCATCTGACGCCCGGGCCGTGCATTCAGCTTCGCCAGCGAACGTAGCAGCAAAGGGTAATTCTTCTGGGCGACGAGTCGACCAGCAGACACGATCACCGGCCCGGCTGCATCGTCCTGCAGCCATTCGTGACCAGGCGCCTCCGTGGCTAACCGGGTAACGCGGTCAAAGGGGATTGGATTATAGATCGTCTGAACGGACCGACGATTGATATAGGCGAACTCGGAGACATCTTCAGCAACACCATTCGAAACCGCGACCACCCCGTCGAGTGCTGGATATATCCGACGAGAGAGCGCCTTGATCTGGCTCAGCCGGATCAGCTTTCGAATCGGCAACCCTTCGGCAAGAAAAGCTTTTGAGGAAGTGTTGTGCTCAACCACAACAACTTTGCAGATATGGCCCGCGATTTGATTTGCCCAATAGGCGATAAACGGCGCATATCCCAGCGCCGCAACAAGAATCGCCGGACGCCGGGCCTTGAGATGCGCAGCCAGAGCTGCAACGCGCTGCCATGTGAATACCGGTTTGCGCGATGCAAGACACGACTCGATCATTGCGCCCATCGAGCCGATCGCAAAACCGCTTTCGATCACCCGTCGCGCCGGTCTGTCACCGGGTAACAACTCATGTAGTCGAACAGACGGCGACACAATGTCACTGTTCTCGCCCTTGCGCGAATCGACCGTCAACTCGGCAATATGGCCCTGGGCCTGTAATTCATGGCAGAGGTCGATCGTCAAACGCTCTGCCCCACCGCCCGACAAATCAGGCAGGTAAAACATCAGATCCAACCGGTCGGCATCTGACGCACGCCGCGATTCGCGGATATCATGAGACATCATATTCAACCCGCAGAGCATGCGGCACGTCGTTTTTCTCGCCTGAACCGCCGTAGGCGGCCAACCGCCAGAAACAACACAGGGCTCAACTGAAGAATCACCGAATCACTCGAGTATTTGTCCAGATGCCGTCCCATGAAACGAGCCAATACTGATCGACCGATTTCCCGTTGTCGGGATCGAAACGCCTGCCGACCACCACTGATACCGGCCATTCTCTTACCGGCATGAAATGCGCTCTCAAGCGCGGAAACAACGACAAAATGACGCAACTCGTTCAGCTTCGGGGAGACATCGGCAAGGGTGTGACTATAGTAGTCAATGATGACATCGAGATTTTCCAGAGTGCTTTGATTGGGCCTCGACGTGACGCTGGCCTCATGAATTCTGTAGTCCACCAACCGAGCGTCGATATTCACCACACGCCTGGCGTGAAGATATAGCTCAGGCAGAAGCTCCATATCCTGATATTTCAGACCTGGTGAAAAGCCGCGGAGACTGAATAACCTGCGAGCGTAAACCCGAGCCCAAGAAAACCAGCGACAACGAGCAAAATTGATGGCGATCGTGTCGAAGTCTTGTGGTCTCGATGGAAAAAAATCGGCGGCTCCCGGATGTACGTGCAGTGGCTGCCTGACGACTTCTCCGTCTTTGCCGACACCAAAACGGTCTGCATTGAAACAGATGATCTCAACATCGGGCTTACTGTCGACGATGTCTCGGATATGTGCGAAATAACCGGGACGAAGGACATCGTCGGAGTCAAGCAGACCGATGAAGTCGGCAGACGCCAACGCAATGCCGGTGTTTCTTGCAACACTGAGACCTTGATTCTCCTGATGGACGACGCGTATACGCGCCGCTGCGTCTGGAAAGGCCTGCCTGACTTGCTCGACTCGCTTCATGGAGTCGTCTGTGGAACCGTCATCGACACAGACAATCTCGCAATCGTCGGGCAGCTGTGTAGCGGCCGACGTCAAGCACTCTGCGACCGTCGAAGCCACGTTATGTATTGGGATGATTACGCTAATGAACACTGAAGGAATCGGTCAGATATAGCTGGTGTATGACGTTAGCGGTATTCAATCGAGTGCAAAACGCCAACAAGACCACAAATCAGATCGGCAACTTGCGTCGAATCCTGCGACTGTTTTTGCGTGCGTAATGGAGACCGCGAACAGCACGCAGCCTAGTACGCCAACCCACAAACGACGATAACGCGTGCTTACGATATACAGCGATTTGCGCGAAGTCGATTCGCTCGCCACGACCGCGAATGTGAGCCATCAAGTTTTCGCCGTACTCCTTCCCCGCGGGACTCACGCCCTCGGCACTCAACCGACGATTGAGACTCGACATGAGGCCGGCATGCCATTTGTAATGATGGACACGCAATGGAAGGCAAAAGCGAAACGCAGGTAAACTGATTTGCGGATATTCGGCAAGGTGCCGACCAAACAGGAACCTGGCCTCTCCCTTGTCGACCAAGCCATGCCCCCCCTGCGCCGGCAGAAGGCCGGCGTCGAAGGCCATGAGCTTGATACTGCCGAATGGTCGATTCTTTTCGCCAAATCCGACAATGCGTCCCTGAACCATCGCCTGGACAGGAAACTGAATACTCAACGGCCGATCCCGATCGAGCGACGGCAATGTGCCGTCAGGGGTGACCCGATCCACGAAAACGCCGTCCACGCAAGTGACGCCATTAAGCTCGCATTGGGCGAGGAAGCGCGGCAAGGGTAACGGGTATTCATGAAATTCGTCTGCATCGGCGCTGATCACCCAGTGATCCTTCGGCACGCAACGACGTTGCACATCACGCCGTTTTTGCCACATCGCCTCGCTAGTATAAGGCTCGACCCATATCTCTTCGGGCACGATGCCGCGCGTCTCCAGCATCGAAGATGCGATCCGCAGTTCATCCGCGTTCTCGCGCGTTGCATTCAGAACGATGTGAAAATTCTTGGCAGGCACACCAAGACCGAGATAATGATCCGCAAAGTGCCCTACCAGATCGCTCTCAAGTTCGACACCAATACAACTGATGACGTGTATCCGATCCGCGGACAGCTCCTGCGATTCCTCGCCCCTGGCAAAGAACGCACATTCTATTTTCTCTCGTATCCGCTCGATTCGTTTTGCCATGTGAACTGATCAGCCGTTGATTTTTGAATTCTCAGACTTTCTCAAGCAGATAAAGTTGTCGCCCACCGTCCTCAAGAGACGTTGCCGCAATACGGTTGCCATCGGGGCTCGGACGAGGATGCACATCACAGCGGTAAGGTCCTCGTTTCGGCCGGTGGCGACTGAACCGTGTCACATGAGTCGTGGACCTTGCCGTCTCATCACGAATGTAGATATCCACATCTTCTCGATATGGCGTATCGAAAACGTACTGATCCGTCTCAGTCGGTAAATATTGCAAATGAGCATTCGAATCCACCAGACCTTTCCCGATCTGACGAATACATTCGCCCTTGGGCGCCTCATCGCGATACAGGTAGAAACCGTCAAGGCGCCACATATACAAAGACGAGTCATCACGCCAGATTACGTGCGATGTCGCATCAGTGAGCAAACGAAGATCTTCACCATCTACTCCGCAGGTCAGGCTAACCCCTTGGCGGTCGTTCCATGACCCACCGCGGACCTTGAAGCGAAGCTTCACCGTAAAACGCAGACCGTCCGGTGATATTTTCGCGTGATTGAACCAATAATGGTATTCGTGCGCGTGTTGCAGACGACGCGCCTGTGGCTCAAGCATTTCCATCAAGAAATCAAACGCCCGAGAAAGCGACAGTATCAGACGTTCACGGCCGGTCACCGTATCGACGCGCCAAACCCCATCGTTCGCCGGATACTTTTCCTCCAGAAAACCGCAATGTCCACCGGGATAGCCATAGCCCGGCCGCAGTTCATTCAACCGCGCCATGTTCAGCGACAGAATAAAACTCCCGTCGCGCGCGATTGCATATGTGGGTCGCTGAAGTATCTGTTCTTTCTGCGAGTCGAGCTCGTAGACACGCGTGACAAAACGATCCTCGAAACGATCGTTCCAATGAAGAGCACGCTCCGCGCCTGGTCTCCATTGCGCTAGCGGCCCCTGCTGCCAGCTCCACGCTGTACTTAAACCGACGGGCTCGAAACCTTCCCCGCTTTCGCAATCGACCACTCCGACGGTAACCGATTCCCGCGGGGCCGGCTCACGTTCCGCAAACCGCATCTCATGGGCGGCTATGTAGCGGGAGCCGTCATCAAACACCGGGATGTCGTAATAGCTATGCGCGTGATATCGACGCGCCCGGGTGCCTTCCGTCAGCTTGATTCGCTTCCACGAGTCAGACGCACCATTAGCCATTCAATCATCCAATTTCTAGGTCGCGAGGTTAAATCGGCCAGCAAGGAAAGCAGCAGGCAGGAACCGTAAGACGATATCGCCGCGCGACGATCTGCGCGAACGCTACAACACGAAATCATCTGAAAGCATCGGATTAGATGCAACAAATCGTCGCCGCTGCACCAGCGTTTTTTACCCGAACCTCGGTCTCGCACTGAAGCGCGAGTTCCGAGCGTATATAGAGCCGAGCGTCAAAACATCAAGCAGAGTCATGCGCCATTTGTCGGAACGTATCGCTATTTTCCGAGAGTTCTTCGTATGTGCCCGCAGCCATGACCGCGCCGCTTTTCATCAAATAGATATTATTACAACGCCGAACAGTACTCAGGCGATGCGCGATCATCAACACCGTCTTCTTTCCGGCGAATTCATAAATCGCCTCCATGATCTTGCGCTCCGTCACACCGTCCAGAGCACTTGTCGCCTCGTCGAAAATGAGCACTTCAGCGTCATCATACAAGGCACGTGCGATACCGATTCTCTGCTTCTGTCCGCCCGAAAGCTGAACACCGCGCTCGCCAACACGAGTCTCGAGACCAGCCGAAAGCTGATCAAGCAACTCGTCGAGGTGCGCCAGCGAAGCAGCATGCTTGATCTTGTCCTCGCTAATCTGGTCAGGCGGAATCCCAAAGGCAATATTCTCTCTTATCGTGGCATCCGCAAGAAAAATATCCTGTGGTACGTAGCCCACGCTATTCTGCCAAGCCCGCATGGTGTTCGGAGCCACAGCCGTTCCGTCAACTCGGAGATGACCCGCTTCCGGTTCGAGCAACCCAAGAAACACATCGATAGCAGTCGACTTTCCCGATCCTGTCGCGCCGACGAGGCCAACTGCGTGATTTTTCGGAATCCGAATGGAAACGCCATCAAGCGCGGGAGATTGTTTGCCCGGGTAAGTAAACCGTACCTGATCCAACGCCACTGATTCCGCAACTGGCATTTTACGAGCGGTTGCGTTTTGTTCCGGCGAAAGATCCGCGCCTTCAGCGCTTTCGTTCAAATCGGTCTTGATTGCCTCGAACGCTGCAAGATTAGAGCGAATTTTCGAAACGTTCTGATAACTCGACTGCAGCGCCGGGAGCATTTTGAACCCAACAAGCGCATAGAACGACAACGCCGGCAGGATCGCTGCGGCACTACCGTCGTAAAGCGTAATCAAGTAAATCACCAATAAAACGATAGAGCCGTAAGCGACGGTCTCAATCAGATAACGCGGCGTCTGCCCGAGCGCTTGCGTTACACCTTTCGCATACGCAAAGTCGTTACTCGCTTTTTCAAAACGCTCCGTGAATATTTCCTGGCGACCAAGGACCAGCACATCCTTGATACCGCCAAAGCCCTCGGCCATGAGCTTGAACCGGGCCCCGCCCGTTTCACTAATCATGGCGCCGTTGGCAATCAAACGGCGACGAACCGTGAAATAGATCAGCGCATACGCAAGTATGAAAAGAGCCAGACCCGAAACGGCGACGCCGGGACTATAGAAAAACACAGCGAGCGCCATGCCAAGCACCACGGCCATCTTGGCATTAAGCTGCATCAGCGGAATGAGAATGTTATCCGTTAGTCGGTTGGTCTCTTGAGAAACCTGCTTAGTCAGATTGCTACTCGACCCACTCGCATGAAAAAGCCAACTCTGATAAAGATAATGATTGTAAAGCCGCTGGCTAATTTCCGCTCCGACGCGCGACCCATAGATAAAAAGCCGCCAAGAAGCGAATACAGAGAAAACCGCCGCAACGACCAGGATTGAAAATACTGCCAACCCCGCCACAACGAGAAACTGATTCGGCGATGTGAATCCGAGCTCCTTATAAACCGCCCAGATCTTCGCATGCGATTGCAAATGCTCCTTGTCCGTCGCGATCGACATGAACGGACCAATTAACGCGACACCTGCGATTTCAGCAAAACTCATCAATACGACGAGAGCCTGAAGCCACTTCAAACCTCGACGCTGAGCAGGCGTCAAAAGCGAGTATAACTCGCGAATTAATCGAAACATGACAGGATTTTTTGAGAAATATTTTAAAAGTGCGCAGACTAGACGAGAATTCAATAAATTTAAAAGCTCATTAACCGCTTTCTCTGGCTTGCCTGTTTGGATCGAAATTAAAGATATTAGAAACAAAAAGAGCGAAAGTTAGCCAAGTCAAGAAATGACTTTGATTGTGATTATTCAAGCCGAACAAAACAGTATGCTCTAATGCAACCAGACGTATCAGCATCATATATCGGCGGTCTTCGCTTTGAACGCAAATGACGCCAATGCTCGCGTCCCACTTCCGAGTCATCCAAAAAACTATAGATAACAAAATAGCTAAAGCAGATCCAAGCAGCCCCAGGCCAAATATTTCCTGCAAAAACAAGTTATGCAAGAAAATAATATTTGATGACTCGAAGCCAAAACCCCAGAACGGAAAATTAACAAATTCACCATAAGCTGTAGCCCAGGCTGTTAAACGCGTACCCAAACTACCTCGGGAGGGATCCATAGCTGCCGAATAACCACCCTGAATAACTCCGATAGTATTAAACGACAACGCATTTAGCAGAAGAAGGCCTAATGGCACAGCAATCATAATGGCGACAATCGCTTGCGTTTGACGCTTTAGACTTGGCATTCCAACAATCACGATGAGCGTGCCGCATATTAATGTGACGTAAGCGGAACGCGTCGATGCCAGCGCTATGCCGATCAGAGATAACAACGCTATCGTTACAGGTACTAGACCACCCTCACGAGAATTCTTTATTAACGCATAAATTGCAAAAAAAGAACACAAAGTTCCGAATTCATTAGGATAAGTCCCTGGGGATAACCGTAGATAACCAAAGGCGCTTTGTTCTACAGTAACAAAATGTTTGTAAAAGCTTGCGGGCACTGGGCCAAAAACGACACTTAGGTAAAGAAGAAACCCCAAAGAGAAAACAACGATGAATCCATAATAGGTTATATCGACACGCTTAAACCAAACGACGGAATTTTCAGCGCCATCCAGCCAACAGCCCAAGAAATAAAACCCAAACCCCAGATTAGCTATCACCACCCAGCGTACGAAGGGATTCTCCGTCGGGCTCTGAGGAACCAAGTCGAAAGCGATATAGCCGTAAGCCGCGCTAAACCAAAACAGTCCAAAGAGGAAAACTAAGACCGCCACCTCTGCTAACTGCCGGCGCCATAAATTAGCGATTGCAATTAGATTTAAAAAGAGAAGCGGAATGTAAAAAGTTCGGAATGAGCCAAGCGCCGGAATCGGCAAAAAGAAAATCCCGCTCGGCGCAAGGAACAACGTAATTTTAGCCAGCTTAGAAAGCATTCAGCCGCCGCCGCCAAAAATTATCAGCTTTTCTTTCATGTACATTTAAGACTGAATGTCCCGCAAAAAACTGATGCCTATCGCTCCGTTTTTACCAAGCTGGAAGAAAGAAGCGCGTTCATGTTTGACCTAGCTAGGACCAAGCCTCGAAGACATCAGCTTTTATCGCTGGAATAGGCGTACTGGTAATGACCATGTCCATAAGACGCGGTCGCCTGTTCTGCCTTGTATCTATTGAGAATAAGGCCAGCAATATCACCACCTTGACGAGTGAAACGAGCAATAGCCTCATCTATTTCCGGCATGGGGTGCTCTCCCGCGTGGAGAACCATAAACGTGATAATTTTATCGATGCTTCCCGAGATTATGCTTGCATCCGTTACGGCCAGGACAGGCGGAGCATCAATAATCACCAGATCGTACTCCGCTCGCCAACCATCTACTAACTTCGAGAACTTATTTTTCATTAGAAGCTCCGAAGGGTTAGGAGGAATCTGGCCAGAAGTAATTACATCTAGGTTTGTCCCTTTGACGTTGCGCCGTACGTCCTCAGTACCTGCTTGATCAACAAGGAGCTCCGAAAGACCATATCCTCTGTCCGACTTAGAGAATACATCGTGAAGATGGCCGCGACGCATATCAGCATCCACGATCAGAATCCGCCGATCCGCATCCGCAAGAAGATAGCCCAAGTTCAGACTAAGGAATGATTTGCCAACACCTGGTGCCGGTCCAGTCATTAGCACCACGTTGCTACCACTTTCGAGCTGCGCAAAGTGCAAACTTGTTCGAAGACTTCGCAGTGCCTCAACGACCACGTCATCGCCATGATCACGTGCCAAAATAGGCTCCGGCTGGTCTTGGCGGCCGGCTCTTTTTCTACTCTCCTTGGCCATCCAGTTGCTAAACGGGATCACCGCATAGACAGAATATCCGGTGTGAGTCTCAAGCTCGGCTGGATCATTAACTCCGCTTTTGAGAAAAGCCCGGAGTACAACAATTCCCAGCCCGACCAGGAGTCCAAGAAACGTCAACGCGAATACGACGACTTTTGGACGCGGCGAAGTCGGACCGAGAGGTACTACGGCAGGATCGACTATTCTAACGTTCCCGATAGTTCCAGCCTTAACAACTCTTAGCTCTTGAGCTTTATTCAACAAAGACGTATACAGATCAGTGTTTACCTTAACGTCACGCTGATAGCTAAGCAGCTCTTTTTCGTTACTCGGCAGCTTATTGATCTTTTTTTGCAGCGCCAAGCTTTGTTCAGATATCTGATTGAGCTGACGCCTATCAGCTTTAACTGCGGGATATTCTGAGGTGTATTGCTCTGTCAACTGAGCAATCTCAAGCTTTAGCTCAGATTTGCGACGTTCTAAGTTGGACGCCCGCTGCAAAAGAGCCTGAGACTCTGAAGACAAATCAACTGGCTGATTATTTTCTTTATAATCAGCAAGTCTACTCTCTGCAGCGTTCACTTTTTGCTTCAACTTCGGAAGCTGCGAGTCCAGAAAATCCAGACTTTTTTCCGCGTCTTTCGATCGCGCTTCTATATTTTGCTGGACATAATTTTTCGCGACAGAGTTAAGCAGTTTGGGAACATAGGACTTATCGCGCCCGGTCATGCTCAACTGCAGGATGCCCGATCCATTACCCAGCTCAACAACCGCCAATCGACCTTTGAGATTATTTACGGCGGAGAGCCAAGAACGTTTTGAAAGAGAGAAGGAACTCCCAACATCAGCCGAAATAGAGCTTACGAGCAAAGAAACCTCATTGCCCGCCGGCGTTTTACCAGTCGCAGTTTTACCTACGGTCCCAGTTAGGATTTCGCTTCCATCCGTTTGCGCTAGACGATAAGTATTTGGCGAAACAACTGAAAGCTCGAATGATCGGTTTTCCAAATTTTCAGGCAGATCAAATTTAGATACATTGATCGTCTTTTGCGGATCGTTGAATGCCTCGCCGATCACTGGGAGTAACTGCGGAGAAACATTGATCGTCAAGTTGAGATCATCAACCGACTGCCCCAGAACACTACGAGAAGTGATGATCGGAATTTCGCTTAAAGCCGCATCACTACCCCCAGAAAGCCCATCCAACCCTTGGCCGACTAGGCTACTTAACGGCGACTTGCCCCCTCCTTCGATCTTCAATAAAGCATCGGCGGTATATACGTATGGCGTAATAAATAGGTATGCAATTGCCAGCAGCACGCCTATGCCAACACAAGTAGCTATCCACCATTTCCCAGCTAAGAGCATAGCGAAAAGGCGCTTTAGGTCTAGCTGCTCGTTGCTCAAGCTAGCTACTCGACCCGGCGACTTGCCGCCTCGCTCTACGGAAGTATTGCTCATCACTATGCCCTAGACCGCATGACCAGCACCGCTGGCAGCATTTTTTTCAATATCTTTGACGCGGCCAAATCCCGGCGCCTCTGTGCGACCATCTTCAGAAAAGAAAAAATTTCACGCATCAATTGCCTGCCCGGTTATAGAGCAACAAGCTTTGCAGGATGACGTTCAGCGAAGGCGTGATCTGGCTCAGTGCACGGTTAAAGTTCACGAGACTTGCAGGTGCGGCAAATACGATATCTCGAGGACGAAGCTGAAATTCATTCGCAAGCAACATACCTCCGACATTACTCATATCGAGTGCGTAAACGTTCGGCCGCATAACCGTCTGCAACTGCCCTGCCGCTACTGACTGGTCGCTTATGAAACCACGGATAACATATATTTTACCCGGATTAGCCGTATCTAAGTTCAAACCACCGGCATCTGAAATGGCGTCGCTCAGTGACATCCCACCGGTCGAGAATGAAAGTGCCTGCTGTTTGTCGAACTCGCCCATCATGAAGACACGATTGGCGCTGTCATCAACCAAAAGCCGATCACCGGATTTCAAAGGCACAGGGTCGCCAGCGGCGTAAATCTCGTTCAAATCCAAAAACGTCGACTTCCCATCGCGGATCAGAACGACATTTTGCACTCCAGTAGCTGGAGCAGCCGAGTTTGACGACTTACCAGAACTCAAAGTGTCGCACTGGTCGAGAGCTTGCAAAACAGTATTCGTGATATCGGTTAGTGGCACCGTACAGGGTTTGGATATATCTCCAGAAATATAGACCCTTTGGCTTCGGTACTGCATAACACGCACATCAACCTGAGGGTCACGAATGACAGAGCTCAAGTCCTCCGTCAGCTCGCGCCGTACAGTAGTCGGAGTTTTACCAGCAACTTGAACCTCTCCAGCGAATGGATAATAAATATCGCCTTTGGAATTTACGACCTGCCCCGCAGACTCATCGGAGCCATTGTTGCCGCCGGGGCTATTCAAATCTTCTTGGCCATAGACAATGATGCGGAGCACATCGCCAGGCCCAATCTTGTAATCGTCTGGAGGATTCGGAGAGGTTAAAGCCTTTTCAGCAGCGGGTAGCTTTTCGTGTGCTTCTTGGTTTTGTTGGTACTGGATGAGGCTAGGCGTGATTTTAACGATACGAGGATCATAGTCTGTTTTGCGGCGATCTAACTCGTCTTGATACGTCGTATCTGTGTTATCGCCGAAGTTGTACCAACTATCGCCTTTAACAGGGCTAGAGCTATATCCCGGGAGCGTACAACCCGCCACGCTCAAAAGCATAGCAAGCGAAATCGTCATCAACCCGTATCGCCTGGCAACTAGACCGACCATATTGCCCGAGGCTCTTGCAAAACCCTTTGCCATTCAGTTTTACTCGTATTCTCTTGTACAGCTTTAGCGACCCAAGCGATAGACGCTAGAAGAGGTTTTAGTAATGATTTATTTTAGCCTGTCGACCCAATCGTCGGCACATGATGCTATACGTCGATAGATTACGTCGAAGAATTCTCGAGAATGCCTGTAAGGGTCGTCGATGTTCTCTTGATCTTTCCATTGGCTTAGCAAGAAAACTTTTCCTCGCGTAAAAGGAAAATTCGCGCGAACCCAATGCAGCTGCGAATGCTCCATCACGAGAATCAGATCTTGTTTGCGAGATATGGCATCGTCGAGCTGGCGAGCACGATGACCACTTATGTCCCATCCATCAGCGCCGGCTATTGATATCGCATTCTCATCCGGCGGTTTATCGACTAATGCGTGTGTTCCCGCCGAAGTTATTTCGCGAGCGCCTAACTTACTAGCTAGATAAACTTCCGCCAGGGGGCTCCGACATATATTACCTGTGCAAACGCACAAGATATTTGACATATTCATTCAGATTCTGCCACCGACGAGAGTATCACTCGTTCGGATTTACTGTTCCGCGCGAATTTCCGAGCTGGTCAACGATCGTCACATTGTCATAGTCCCCCGCCGGCAAGGCGAGAGCGACACACTGCGTCGTCATCGCCTGGCTGACAGCAGCATCCAAGCGCGGCGCATGCCAGTCCATCGCGATCTGCAGAGTCCCGTCGTTGACACGCGTCTTCTTGTCATCCAGCTCCAAGGCGTAACCACCTGTTGGACGCTGGCCCATTTCGACCACGACGAGCCCGCGGGGCGGAACGTTTTCATGCCAGCTTCCAATGTCGCGATACGAAACCCAATTCTGGAAAGCCTCATCGGTTGCGAAGTAATGCACATCGGAAGCTTGTGAAGGTGTACCGCAATATGTCTGCTTACCAACGACCTTCACGCCGGCGCTGTTACCGCCCAACCCGAAAGTGGCACAGCCTGAAAGCATTGCCATAAAAGCAACGGCCAGAAACACGCGAAAAGTCGAATGCATGGGCATGGAGTATTGTCGAGACATGAGCGGCGGTGACTGTATCACAGCGATTCAGCGGTACTGGGAACCATGGTTGGTTCAGCCTTCGAAACCACCACGTCCGGCCGCCGCGACCAGTGAACTATCAAGATACCCACGATCGATCAGGAAGGCGATCAGTGATTCAACGCATTCGTCAATCGATTGCGTTTCGGTCCTCAGATGGACTTCCGGCTCATGTGGCGCCTCGTACGGTGCGCTGATTCCAGTGAAATTGGAAATCGCACCGGACCGCGCCTTGTCGTACAAGCCTTTTGGATCGCGTGACTCGCAAACCTCTAGCGGTGCGTCCACGAACACTTCGACGAAATCGTCTTCGTCAGCCAATGCACGCGCCATTTCTCGGTCGCGCCGATACGGGGAGATGAAAGCCGTGAGATTGATGATGCCGGCGTCTCGAAGCAGGCTCGCGACCTCGCCGATACGACGAATATTTTCAATGCGGTCTTCTGGCGAGAAAGCGAGATCTCGACACAGCCCCGTCCTGATGTTGTCGCCATCGAGTCGGTAAGTACGACACCCCATCGCGGTGAGTCGCTCCTCGAGTGCCACCGACACGGTCGACTTCCCGGAGCCTGACAAGCCGGTAAACCATATCGTCAGACCGCGATGGCGGTTGATTGCCTCACGGCGCTGGCGACTTACCAAGCCATTGTGGTGGTGGAGGTTTTTACTCTTGACTTTATCCATAGCCCCTTCATTCGATACGGGTCAGTGACGGCATTAGCGGCTCTTGTGCCCTCCCGCTTTCAGCCATGGCGCGTATTGTGTGTCCGACAAAGACGGTATATCAAGCAACATACGGCGCTCGTCTCTGCGCGGAGGTCATACGCCATTGTGTCGAGGTGTCGCATCCGCGTCTGCGGGTCGCAGCGTAGCCTCGGTAAAGTGTCCGCTCTATCTGTGGTGTAACAAAATTGCGCAATCTGGTTCTAATTCTCGGCGATCAACTCGACAAGCAGCTATCCGCGCTGGACGACTTCGATTCGTCAACAGACGCTGTCTGGATGGCAGAGAATGAAACCGAGGCCACGCATGTCTGGGCGCACAAGCAACGACTCGTATTGTTCTTCGCCGCCATGCGGCACTACCGGGACGGGCTGATCGATAGCGGCAAGACCGTTCACTACCACGCGCTCGAAGCCGATGCGCGCCGCGACAGCGGCAGGAATTTCGCGGATATTCTCACGGCAACCCTGAACGGATCACGACCAGAGCGTCTCGTGATGACGGAATGCGGGGATGACCGTGTGCAACGCATGATCCAGCAATGTGCCACCGATAACGCGGTGTCATTGCAGGTCCGGCCGGACCGCCATTTCTACTGCAGTCTGGAGGCGTTCGATACCTGGGCAGCTGGTCGCCAGTCCCTCGTGCTCGAGGATTTCTATCGGGAAATGCGCCGTGAGCACGACGTTCTCATGGATGGCAACCAACCCGCCGGCGAGGCCTGGAATTTCGATCAGGCCAACAGAGAGCACTTTGGCAAGGACGGCCCGGGCGAACTCCCGCACGTCCGACGCTTTCGGCCCGACGAGCTGACGCGTGAAGTCATTGGCATGGTAGAGGCGCGTTTTCCGGACCACCCCGGCCGCCTGGACTCATTCGACCTACCCGTCACACATGGCGAAGCGCAAACCGCCTTGCGTGATTTCATCGATAAACGACTGCCCGAATTCGGTCCTTACCAGGACGCGCTCTGGTCTGACCTGCGATTCGGCTATCACTCACGCCTGTCGGCGGCACTCAATCTCCATCTGCTCTCGCCAGCCAGCTGTGTCGCTGCGGCGGAAAAGGCATATCGTGAGGGGGCGGCCCCCATTAACAGTGTCGAGGGTTTCATACGCCAGATCCTGGGATGGCGCGAATTCGTACGCGGTGTTTACTGGCGCGAAATGCCGAGCTATATCGAACGTAACGCCCTCGGCGCGGATCTGCCGGTGCCCAAGGCATTCTGGAACGGCGATACGGATATGGCCTGTATTGCCGATGCCATGACCAACGTGATCGAGCATGGCTATGCCCATCACATCCAGCGTCTGATGGTGCTCGGGCTGTTTGCGCTTGTCGCCGGCGTCCATCCCCGACAGTTTCACGACTGGCACATGGCGATGTATCTCGATGCGATCGATTGGGTCAGCCTGCCGAACGCATTGGGCATGAGCCAATACGGAGACGGCGGCATCCTCGGGACGAAACCCTATTGCGCATCAGGCAATTACATAAACAAGATGAGCAATCACTGTAAGAATTGCGCCTTCGATTACAAACAAGCCTCCGGACAGAACGCCTGCCCGATCACAACCCTTTACTGGGACTTTCTCGACCGGAATCTGGATGTGTTCCGCGAAAACCGTCGCATGATCTTCCAGGTCAAGAATATCGAGAAGAAGCGTGACGATTCCGCGTTGATGCAGGCCATCCGCACGCAGGCAGCAAGATTGAAGACACGAATACGCCAACAGGAACGAATATGAAACAACGCGCACTCGTCTGGTTTCGGCGCGATTTGCGCCTAGCAGACAACCCTGCGCTGCGCGCGGCCGTGGACGGCGGTTATGACGGCATCGTGCCGGTATTCATCCACGCGCCGGATGAAGAAGGCGACTGGGCGCCGGGCAGTGCTCAGAACGTCTGGTTACATGAATCCCTCTCCGCGCTTTCAGCGGCGCTGGAAGCATTGGGCTCGCGCCTGATCATTCGGCAGGGGCCGACCGAAGACGCAATCGATGCACTTATAGAAGAATCCGGAGCCAGCGCGTTGTTCTGGAATCGGCTGTACGAACCGAAACTGCGCGAACGCGACGACCAGCTCGCATCACGTATCGCGACGGACCACCCGGATATCGGGCTCGAAAGCTTCCAGGCGCACTTGCTCAACGAGCCCTGGGACGTCGAAACCAGGCAGGGTAGCCCCTACAAGGTCTTCACGCCGTTCTGGAAGGCCATCAAGGATCGCGGCATTCGGCAACCGCTGCCGCGCCCTGCTGCCCTGCCCGATGTCTGGTCTCGCATCGGCTCGCTCGAACTCGACGCGCTACAGCTGCTGCCCGACATCAACTGGGATGAGGGCATACGCGAAAACTGGCAACCCGGCGAGGATGGTGCACACGACAGACTGGAAACATTTCTCGCGGACGCCGCTGAGCATTACGACAACGACCGCGATCACCCGGCTGTCGCCGGCACCTCCTATCTGTCGCCGTATCTGCACTGGGGGGAAATAAGCCCGTTTCAGGTCATGCATCGCACGGAAGAGTGGCTCGCCGAACAATCCGGCGGCGCCGTGCATGAGCACATGGCCAGTTTTCAGAGCGAAGTCGGCTGGCGCGAATTTTCGCACCATGTGCTCTATCACTTCCCGAAAACGCCCGATATGCCTCTGGATTCGCGTTTCGAGTCATTTCCCTGGCGGCATTCCGAGCAGGACTTCAAGGCCTGGACCGCCGGCCGGACCGGTATACCGATGGTTGACGCCGGCATGCGCGAACTGTGGTCGACCGGCTATATGCATAACCGGTTGCGGATGACCGTGGCCTCGTTTCTGACGAAGAATCTGCGCATCGCCTGGCAACACGGAGAGCGCTGGTTCTGGGATACGCTGGTCGATGCGGACCTTGCGAACAATACGCTCGGCTGGCAGTGGGCTGCCGGATGCGGCGCCGACGCGGCGCCTTTCTTCCGTATATTCAACCCGGCACGTCAGGGCGAGCGTTTCGATGCCAAGGGCGAATACGTTCGCCGCTGGGTCCCCGAACTGTCCGACTTGCCGAACAAGCATATACACAAGCCCTGGGATGCCCCGGATGACGTGCTCGAAAACGCCGGCGTGACCCTGGGCGATACCTACCCGAAGCCGATCGTCGACTTGAAAGTATCACGCAGGAATGCGCTTGAGGCGTTCGATCAGGTCAAGAATTGAGACGCGCCAAAACCGGACACGGAAAAGCGTAGAGCCGAACGACAGCTCGCGTAACACGGCATATAGATATCTGCTCGGCCTGCGGGCGCACACTGAGCCCGGTTCGGATTCAAATGACAGTGCGTGCACATCGGATCGACCCATTGTCGGCGATATACGGCCGCGCGGCAGACGCGGCCCGGGATGAAAACGCAGACCATGTGCCTGCGATGTCCCGCCCCAGGGGGCTTTGATATTTCGGGCGAGCCCTGCACCAGGCGCCCGAAAATGGACGATCGACGGCACGACAAGGTATCGCGAGCATCTCGCGCTCAGGCAACGTGAATACGCGATTGCCGCCGGGTCGCCCCTTCGTGTGTTGTCCGGCCGGCGGCGCCATGCGGCGTTGCCGAACTTGTGCGTGTCGTCACGAGATAGGCAGCCGCATTGCCTCTGCGGGGCGCTTCAAGCGAGACGCGGGCCGGCGCCACGGTCGAGACTGGCAACGCGGCCTGGCGCGCCCGGCGGGGCAACCCGAAAGGCCAGCGGCCAAGCGGTGATAATCCGGCGTTATCGCGCGCTCACGTGGCTAGGGCATGCCATGCTCACGATGCCTTGTCTTGCAAAAAATGAGCGCCGGCGCGGGGCACGCGGGAAGTGTTAACAGGCCCTGGCTGGTTGCGACCCGCCCTGGCGTAAACGCGAGTCATGTCTTGTTGCGTGATGCGCAACGCGGTATGTTTATGGCGTGATTAAGTCGTTTCGTCATAAAGCGCTCAAGAAGTACTTTGAATCGGGTTCAAAAGCGGGAATCCAGCCTGAGCACGCCAAGCGGCTACGAATGCAACTAGCTGCGTTGGATACAGCGATTGCTATCGAAGATATGGATATCCCTGGCTTTAAATTGCACTCGTTGAAGGGCTCGAACGAAGGCCGATGGTCTATCTGGGTTGATGGCAACTGGCGAGTCACGTTCGAATTTCAGGAAGGTAATGCCTTCGTTCTAGATTACGAGGATTATCACTAATGGCTATGCACAATCCCCCGCATCCTGGGGCGTTCATCCGAGAGGTTTATATGGAACCTTTCGATATTACGGGGCGTACGTTGGCCCAAAAGCTCGGTGTCTCGCCTTCGACTTTGAACCGTTTGCTTAAAGGTAGCAGCGGGGTCAGCTCCGAAATGGCTCTTCGTTTATCCAAGACCTTGGGCCGTTCTGCCGAAAGTTGGTTGGCGATGCAGGATAGCTATGCGTTATGGCACGCAAAGCGTACCGTCAATCTTGATGCCGTCGAAAAGATCGAGTTCGATGCTGCATGACAAGGCGCTGCAGTTGCCGCCCAAAGCACTACCGCGCTTTGGGCGGCAACTGAGCTTGGGCGATGTGTTTCCAAATCAGTCTTTCGGATCGTAACCGTAGATTCGCTTCGCCTCATCCGCCGAGATATCAAATTCTGTTATTTTTCTATTATATACACGACTGCTATTCACTCCGACAAAGCTTGTCGTCTGGACTACCCTGATCTGACCCCGGTCGTGCGAAAAAAAGGCATAATTGGTTTCAAGCCTGATCATCTCGGGATTCTCTTCACAACGCCCCGTACACTTCGACAGAGGGTGCGAGGAATCACCGTCGACAGCCGTGCCTTGATGCTGACCTTTCCTTGTGATGCTGCCCTTCACATTTTCGATTATCAAAGCCGGTTTTGAGCCATGGGGAATCGGCGCCTGGGCTACGCTCGTTATTTCACCGTTTGGCCCTAGATCGATTATTTTAAAATAATCATCGGTATAGAAATATCTTGCACAGCTTGCGACGCATGAGCTGTTTTGCGGCATTGCCTTACCAGCCATGTTCAAAGCACTGCCGCCAGACGCGCACCAGGCACTGACACTGATGAGCAATCCGGATAAAAACAGACCCGGCTTCAGTTTATTCATGATTCCCCGGTGGTGATGAACTCGGAACGATTTCGACCATTCTTGACGTGACAGAGAGAACGCCGCAACTCAACCCCTGATCAGGCCGGGAACTCAGTTGCGGCCCGCCATCAAAGCCCCTATTACTGCAAGCTGTGTTTCGGCACTGACCCGGCAAGTCCCGGGAGCCGGGTTGTCCGGAATCTTGCCTGTTTCTGAAACGGCCTCTTTCGAAAGACCGGGACTCTTATCATTTCACCGGCTCTTGAGCCACTTTCACACGTCCTACTGGAATATATGGAGCAAGTCAAGAACACGACTGTTATACCTTCAGCCAAAGAGCAGAGGCGTGCTTGAAAATCAAATTTCTAGCAGGGTTTCACGGTTATGGGAAAGTTCCGCGATAGAGTCGCGGGCATCGGTCATTGCGAGCCGACTGGATTGCCTGGAGAAGCCGGTGGCAATTTCGGGTCCTGCCGGTGCGCGAGTTCCTTGAGTGGGCTCACGTCGATATGCCTGTAATGAAAAAGACTTCGAGCTGCGGCATGTGAGGCGCCAGGAAGCGATAATCCTGGCAGAGGCTATTCCCGTACATCGGCGAGCGCCGCCGCGAAACGTACGGTGACAGGACATGAACGTACGCAGCCCTTGGCGGTGATGGCGCGGTTGGCCAGCACCGCCAAGCCTTTGGAAAAGGCCGTTCCGGCCATTCGGCAAACTTCGGCGCCTTGGTTTCGCAGGTTCTGATGAAGCGGTCGATCAGCTGTTTGTTTTCGGCTGCATCCGGCGCATCGAAGATTGCCCGAATATCGGCGGCTGCCAGTTCCCTGAGTGCTTTCGTGGGCGCGACATGGCCGGCATTCTGCTGCAGGTAAAACTGACAGCGTTGACAGAGGTCGCCAGAAACGGCTGCACGAGCGGCCTTGAGATCGGCATGGTCGTCCGAGACACACAAAAAGCGTGACACCGTGCAGCCCGCGAGCGGCCAGATCGCTCAGGGAGTCGCGCCAGTGTATCGCCGCCTCGATCGAACGGCGCTCCCGACACGCCCAGCAGCTCACGCTTGCCGGCGGTATCGACGCCCATGGCCAGCAAGCATGACACCCGCCAGGACGGTGCCGCCATGAGGCCTCTTTTCGTAGCAGGCACCCAGCGGAACGACAGGTCGTCGGCGCCGGGCTGCCGGCGCCTCATCCAACGCCGTCGCACAGTGTGAAACCTGATTCGACGAGACCTCGAGGCCGCACAGCTGTTCGGTCACACGGGCGACCCTGCGGGTGGATACGCCTGAAGCATACATCTCAGCCAGCGCCAGCCTGCGGGCGCGATCGGAGCCTGGCTCGGGTTCCATCGAAGCCGGATAGAACCCGCTTTCACGACCCCGGAGCCCCGCGAACTTGAGCACGTCAATCGCCCAGGTGATGCTCATCACGTTCGGGCCACCTCGCCTGGTTGATCAACATCGCACCCAGTCCTTGCAGTTCTCTTTCGTCATTCACGGCACATGAATGCCAACGAAAGCATGGCGGGTGACCTGTCGCCTTTCCAGCTCAAACCAATTGACAGAAGAAAGGATGCAGGCCGTCCGAGCCTTGCTTGCGCGAGCCCGTCGTACAGTCGGCGCCCTGTCAACGGGAAAAGACGGCATGGAATCAGGCGGGGCTGCCGGCATGGTGATCCCGGGAAACGATGGCGTGCCCCGGTGCAGAAAAAGAAAAGGCCCCGCGAACGAGGCCGTAGCTGATCTTCCCCTGTTTTTATTGTCCGCCATCAGGCGTTGTGCATCGACAATAAAGCGGCGGGCGCACATCGATTGAGATGTGCTTGTTTTTCTTGCGATCTCCTCCGAAAGACCGAAAGTCCATGCAGCATCGCGAGGCATTCGTGCTGCTGGTTACGGTTTTACTGGCCTCTTCGTGATCGGTCAACGAAAAACACCTCATACCTTCGGCTGACCTCCAGGACAAGGCGTTTCGGCTCAGACCTTTAGAAGCGTGTCACGGTAATAGGAGAGTTCAGCGATCGAATCGCGAACGTCATCCATCGCCAGGTGACTCGATTGTTTCGAGAAGCCGCTGGCGATTTCCGGCGCCCATCGCCTCGCAAGCTCCTTGAGCGTGCTGACATCGATATGCCGATAATGAAAGAAGGCTTCGAGCTTCGGCATGTAGCGCGCCAGAAAGCGTCGATCCTGGCAGATGCTGTTACCACACATCGGCGACTTGCCCGCCGGCACGTATTGCGCCAGGAAATCGATGGTATCGGCTTCTGCTCGCGCGTCGTCGTAATCCGAATCCTGCACCCGAGCGACCAGGCCCGAGCCATTGTGTTGCCGCGTGTTCCATTCATCCATGGCGTCGAGATGCCGTTGCGCCTGGTGTACGGCCAGAACGGGCCCTTCGGCCAGCACGCGAAGATTGGCGTCGGTCACGAGCGTCGCGATTTCGATTATGCGGTCGGCGTCGGGATCGAGACCGGTCATCTCCAGATCGATCCAGATCAGGTTGTCATCTGCGTAGCTCATGCGGGCCCTTTCTTGGCAGCCAAATCCCTATTGTGGCGTTGTGTCCGTGGACTTGCCAGCCGATCGGTCGTCGACTCGCGAACACTCAAGCGGCGATCGCCGAACCTTGCGGATGTCGCGATATGGGACAAGCCAGCGGAAAAGCGCTGCGGGATGTGGTCATCAGAGGATGGCGCTCGGCCGACACGAAACCCACGCGCTGAAAATAGCGAGTCGCGACCGTCGACCGACAGGCGTTTACACGCCGCTCCATTGATTCAATGCATGGGCGATCAGCGATCCACAGTCTCCGCGCATCAAGCTCTATTCAGGTCTTCGCGGCAGCGAATGCGTTGCCGGCATGCCCACGAGGCCATATGCCGCCGCCCCTGCATGTGGCCGTATGGCGTTGCCGAATTCGATGTTATCGTCGAGTGGTAACATCCAAGGATAGAATATCCATGAGCGATCTTGCACAGCAGCGCTGCACTCCCTGTGACGGCGAAACGACGCCGTTGAACAGCGCCGATATCGAAAAGCGCATGAAGCAGCTGTCCGACCATTGGTCCGTCGATGGCGAAACGCGGATTGTCGGGCAATTCAAGTTCGGCAACTACTACGAGACTCAGGCCTTCGTGAATGCGGTGGCCTATATCGCCCATCGTGAAGACCATCACCCGGATATAACTTTTGGCTACAACACATGTGATGTGGTCTACACCACACACGCGATCAACGGTCTATCGGACAATGATTTCATCAGTGCGGCGAAAATAGACGGGCTCGTCGACTGACAATCAGCCGGCCGCCAGGCGAGGCCTTACAGCGGTCGTCGGCCGGAAAACGCCTGGCTCAGAGTACCGGCATCCACGTATTCCAGTTCGCCGCCGACCGGTACGCCGTGTGCGATGCGCGTCACACCTGCACCGGCCTGGTGCGCGAGCTCGGCTACATATTGCGCCGTGGCCTCGCCTTCCACCGTCGCGCCTACGGCCAGGATCAGCTCTTCGACCGGGCCGGACACGAGACGATCTCTGAGGAGATCAAGCCCGAGTTCTTCCGGCCCGATACCGTCGATCGGCGATAGTCGCCCCATCAACACGAAATACTGACCACGGAAGTCGGTATTCTGCTCGACTGCCATCACATCGGCCGGGCTTTCGACAACGCAAACCCGTGTGGCGTCTCGCTGTGCATTCCTGCAGATATCGCAGCATTCCTGCTCGGTAAACATGCGGCACTGCCGGCAGTGGTGCACGCTCTCGATGGCCGCACCCAGCGCCGAGGCCAATCGCTTGCCGCCTTCGCGTTCGTCCTGGAGCACATGAAAAGCCATGCGCTGTGCGCTTTTGGCACCGACGCCCGGGAGAACGCGAAAGGCTTCGATCAATCGCGTCAATGCAGGAGAAAACGCCACATCAATCCCCGACGCCGGCACACCGTGGCATGGGCCCGGTGTGAATGGCCTCACCGATGTACATCAGAACGGGAACTTGAACCCTTCCGGCAGATCCATGCCGCCGGTCATATCCGACATCTTGTCCTTACTGGCGGTTTCGACGTGCTGGACCGCGTCGTTGATCGCGGCGGCGATGAGATCCTCGAGAAACTCTGCATCCTCTTCGAGCGCCGACGGGTCGATATGGACGTTGCGAACCTCGTGTTTCCCGGTCATGACCACCTTGACCATGCCGGCGCCGGCTTCCCCGGTGATCTCCATTTGCGCGAGCTCTTTCTGGGCTTCTTCCATCTTGCCCTGCATGGCTTGCGCCTGCTGCATCATCTTGCCGATAGAGCCTTTCATGGTTCGTCTCGCTGCTGGACCGTCGGTTGTCGACGATTGGGTTTGATCGTTTCGGTTCGGAGCTGCGCGCCCAGTTGGCTGCGCAATTCATGGATGATCGGGTCGTTCTCGATGGATGCAACCGCATCCTGCTGACGCTTTTCCGCGTCTGCCTCATGACGCTGCGCCGGGGTGTCGTCGAGCGCATCCACGAAGTGGACGGCCAAGCGTGGGGGATGTCCATCACGGCCGTAAGGCGCCAATGCACTGGCCAGCTGCGTCTTCGCGTCATCGGTGGCCAGGAACTGATGGGTCCGCGCGATTTCAAGTTCGACGACGGCGTCATCGAAATGCCGGCAGCGCCCGTTGTTCGCCAACTGTGCTGCAAAACCGTTGATATCCAGGGACTGCACAACGCTGTGCCAGTCTTCGGGATGATCTCGGCTCTTGGCCTGGGCCGGCGCCTCCCGGTCTTCATCGACATCCTTGTCTCGGGGCCGATCAGACATGGACGGTGTCTCACCGTTGTCCATGTCGCGGGGCGGCATGGCACCGGGGGACGCCTGGTGTGCGGTCTCGGCATCGCCGCTAGAAATCCGCGCGGATACGGATTCGGCGTCGTCATTGACCGGACGAATTTCCTCTCGCTCTGGCTCTCGCTCTGGCTCTCGCTCTGGCTCTGGCTCTCGCTCTGGCTCTGGCTCTGGCTCTGGCTCTGGCTCTGGCTCTGGCTCTGGCTCTGGCTCTGGCTCTGGCTCTGGCTCTGGCTCTGGCTCTGGCTCCGGCTCCGGCTCCGGCTCCGGCTCCGGCTCCGGCTCGACAGCAGCATGCGCCTGCACTTCTGTGGCCTGTCCAGTGTGTCCCGGCCAGGCATTCGAGGTTTCTGGCGCAGCTCCCGCGCCCGATTCGAGCTGTTCGGACGCGTCGACAGACACGGCCGGGGCGTCGTCACGCGCCGCCGATGCCCCCTGCTCTTCCGCGGGCGCATGGACGGCACGATCCGCGCTTTTCTGCTCGCTGGCTGCCGGCGTCTGGCCTGACGAGTTCTCTCTGTTCGAGCGCTGTGGTGCCGCGGTTTCAGACCTTGCAGACGACGATTGCCCCGCCAGCTGTGCGCGGGCCTGCGCCATGGCCTCGCGTGCGCTCAGGCGAGCCGAATCGCCGGACGGTGCATCACCGGCCGCGCTTTCGCTGCCGCCGATGGCCGCGCCGGTCGGCGTGGAGGCCGGCCTGCCATCGGCCGGACTCGTTGACGATGACGGCGCCGGCGACATACCGCCACGCGACGGCTGGAACGCCAACATTCGCAATACGCACATACGGACCGCCACCAGCGGATCGGGCGCGAACGCGTAATCCCGGGTTGCCGTGATCGTGATGTCGTAGAACAGCTGCGTCAGTTCTGGCGACAATCGGGATGCGCTGGTTTCCCAGCGCTCGCTCGCGTCGTCGATGGGCTCGCCAACGACCTGGATCGTTGCCATGTGCTGCCAGGCACTCGCCATGGCATCGAGCAGGTATTTCATGTCGAGGCCCTGTGCGTACAAGGCCTCGAGCGCTGCCAGCGCATCGGTCGCTCGTGTATCGATGACTGCGTCGACGAGTTCCGCGACACGTGCCTCACCGATGGTCCCGAGCATGTCGCGGACATTGTCGGCCTGAAGGCTGCCTCCGCCGAACGCCACCGCCTGGTCGAGTAGCGAGAGGCCGTCGCGCATGCTGCCGTCCGCGGCCCGCGCGAGCTCCACCAGGGCATCATCCTCGGCGTCCAGCGACTCCACGGAAGCGATATGCGCCAATCGTTCCGTAATAAGTGCCGCGGACAGCCGTTTGAGCGGAAACTGCAGACAGCGCGACAGAATAGTGACCGGTATCTTTTCCGGCTCGGTGGTGGCCAGCAGAAACTGTACGCGTGGCGGCGGTTCCTCGAGCGTCTTGAGCAACGCATTGAATGAATGCTTGGTCAGCATGTGCACCTCGTCGATGAGGTACACCTTGGTTCGTCCCCGCGTCGGCGCGTACTGGACGTTGTCCATGAGCTCGCGGGTGTCGTCGACACCGGTCCGGGATGCCGCGTCGACTTCGATCAGATCGACATAGCGGCCTTCATCGATTTCACGGCAGGTTGCGCACGCGTCATCGCCGCCCACGCAAGGACTGGCGCTGACGCCATGCTCGCAGTTCAGGCATTTGGCGATAATGCGCGCCAGGGTCGTCTTGCCGACGCCTCGTGTGCCCGAAAACAGCAGCGCGTGATGAAGCTTGTTGGTATCGAGCGCATGCGTGAGCGCCCGAACGACATGCTCCTGTCCGACCATCTGGTCGAATCGTCGAGGGCGCCATATGCGCGCCAGCGCCTGGAAACTCATGTCCGCGACATCTCCACACAGCGTGGGGACAGAGCTCGTGTCATGGGCGAGACCGGGCCGGAGAACAGGTCGGATGGCGTCATGCCCAGACTATCGCCCCGACGCGCCATCGATTCAAGTAAAGGGTGGCGGCCCACGCCAGCGACACCCCGGCGCCCGAATCCGCCGCTACCGCTGCTCCCTTCCGGGCCTGACGGGGTTAACGGCATATCGTCGCGGGGGCACCGACGTGGGCCACCATTGAAAATGACGTCACGACGCGTGCGCATCGAAACGTGTTGTTGGCGGAGAGGGAGGGATTCGAACCCTCGGTACGGGGTTACCGCACACACGCTTTCCAGGCGTGCTCCTTCGACCGCTCGGACACCTCTCCTTCTGAACGGGCGCGCATTGTAACTGAAAACGTCGCCCTGTGGGCGACCTGAGAGGGACGGATCGCGAAAATCGCTGATGGCGATTTCCGTCCTTCGGACTCACACGCATCGCGTGTTCGCGCCGGCAGCGAGGCTGCCGGTCGACCCTCGGTACGTGCCTCGTCTACGACTTGGCGCACACACGCTTTCCAGGCGCGTCCTGCTCCTTCGACCGCTCGGACACCTCTCTTTCGGCACGAACACGCATTGTACTGACACATGCGCCCTTCGGCAGCCCGCTCACAAGAAAAAACCGGAAAACCCTTTCCGTTCGGCTTCAAGCGCTTGATCTCGGCGATGCCACAACACCGCGCAAGCGCCGTTGACTCGGGCTGTGTTTCCAGCACATACCCGACGTTCGCTCAACTCGGGTTCGACAGTGGCGGCGGCGTCGAAAGACAGCGCGACTGCGGGTTGTCCTGCTCCGTGCCCTCCGGGGGCTGCGCGAATGCGGCCACGGGGCCGTTGCGTACATCGGGAACCTTCATTTCATCGTCCGATTCGGGCACATCGAGACCGGGCGGGGCCTTCAATGCCGGAAGACTCTTGGCCTCGGTGTAGCGCTGCGTTTTCAGACATCCCGGCGTGCCACTGCATGCGGACAGCAGCAGCAGCGTGCCCAGGGCACTCGCACAAGCCATTTTCTTCACGTATCGCTCCTGTCGATCAGTCATGCATATCCTTGTCAGCCAGCGTAACAACGCCGGCGCCGGTGGAGGCCGTTACCGGTCCTGCCCGGTGGCTTTCTCATAGCCGCGCCAGTACCCATCAAGACTGCGGTCGCTGGTCAGGCCGTAAAGGCTGTAACGGCGATTCAGGAACGCGCCGCCGTCACGCGTCAGCGGGCTCCAGCCGAATCCAAGCGTGTTCTGTGTCGATTTGGTGAACAACGTATCCAGCGGGATGCTGATATAGATCCCCTTGTCGAATCCGCCCTCGCCGAACTTGTCTTCGACACTGGCGCTTGTGTAGGTCGCATAGGCCCCGAGCCGGACGCCCGACTCGAAGCGGCGCGAAAGATCGAGCGTGGCGCCGTAATCCTTGGCCAGATAACGCCCGGCACTGACGCGGGCCAACACGCCCTGAATGCCGGTGTTGATATAAGCCGTTGCGTGCCCTTCGACCGTGTCGTAGTCGCGGAAGTCGAACTGTGTGTCGAAATCCCGCTGTCGAACGTAGTTCACATCGACCCCGAGCGCGACCGGACTATTGAAGGGCCGATAGAGCACTTCGCCGCCGGCCCCGCCGTACATCTGCTCGAGAAGCCCGGCGTAACCCATGGCAAACCAGTTTTCGCCGAGACGCGCGGTCCGGGTGTACTGGAGGTTGTAGATCCCGAGATCCGTCTGATCCGTGTACTCGTTGACGAAGGTCCGTACGCGCGGCAGGTCCGAGTCCGCGATGTAATTGAACTTATCGAAATTGTCGATCAGCGAGTAACCGATCGTGCCGGAGATCCAGCCGTGATCATCGGTACGAAATTCGGCGCTGGCCTCGGCCCGAATCTGGTAAAGATAGCCATCAGGACCGCCGTAGTTCTGATTCAGCGTCGGACGTATGTTCCAGGTGAAGCGACTCGGCGCGTTGTCGTAGAGTGTTTTTTCCGAGTCTGATGCATCAGCGACTTCATTCTGGGAAACCCCGTATATCTTGACGCCGCGTCGATAGTCGTCGTGCGCGAAAATACTGGTGGGTTGCGTGATGAAAGGCTCTCTCTCGGGCAGTGGCGCACGCGGCAGATCGTCCTGTCGCAGGTAGAAACCGCGGCTTGTGTAACGGTACTGGAACGAGCTGATATCCGATGACGACACATTGTTCAGGATTCGATTCGCACGCAACTCGCCCTGCGCATACTGTCGATATCGGTTCTGCGCCCCCTCCACAATGAGCCTATCGCCGCTCTGCTTGATCTTGCGCACCCGGATACCGGCGTTGCTGGCAAGCGCGCGCGAGACCGCCGCCCAGTCGCGATCGGCTTCATCGCTCGGACTGCGATCAATTGGCACCGGTGCCGGATCGGACTTCGGCTGCGACAAATGCGCCAGGCCAAGATTGAGGGTGGCACCGAACATCGCCGTATTGCCCCGCTCGAAAGCGCCGGAGAGTGTCAGATTATCGTTGACCCGCAGGCGCGCACCGACGTTGACGGGCAAATCTTGGTCGATATTGAGTCCCCGCGGCTCGTCGCTATAGTCATTACCTTCGTATTCGAGCTGCAGAGTCAGTGGCTCGAAAGGCGTATGATATTGGATCCCGCCGAAGAAAGCGGCTTGCCCGGTAAACAAACTCTTCAGGTTAAAATCACCGGTATCACCACCTCCTACCCGATCATCGAATCGGCCACCAAAGACACCCAATGGATTGTCAATATCTCCGCGGTGTCCCAGATACCCCCAAGCCAAGCCGAAACTGAAATCGAAATCGTAAAACCGCTTGTTCGCAACGAGAAATTCACTACTAAAAAGGCCCGTACCGCCAAAGTCACGGAACCCTAGCGCAATTTGTGGCCGATAGGTGCGTTCCTCGAGGAGCCTCAACTTCAGATCAACGCCTTTATCCAGATAATCTCGATCAGGCGTGTCGGCGTTGAATTGACGACCAGCAATGCTTGTGTATCGGAACCCACCCTGAAGCCATGAAAACGGCTGAAAACTGAAAGCGTAGTTGCTGTATGGGTCGATGTTCGAATAAGTGAAAGAAAACTCACCAACGGGCGCCATGCGCGCTGTCGGCGTTTCCATCAGACCGGTCCCGCCGTAGTTGGCCTGAAAGGGACGCTGGTCGCCGGTGTAATCCTTGGCAGGCGCGGGTAGCGAAACCGGCATGACGACCACCACAACCGCTACCACATGCGACCACTTCGGCCGCGCGCGACGCGCTTTAGGTGTCGTTATCGTCACTATCGGTCTCCCCTGCAATTTTGGTCTGTCGGCAATTGACGCCGGACGGCGTATGCGCGAGAAAGTCTGCCATGCGATCGCGAATCCAACCGAACGCCTCGCCCTTTAGCGGCAGGCTCGCGACGATCTGGCTACCCGGCTCGACGGGGCCATCGGCATAATTCCATGCCTCAACGCCGTAATGATCGATATGGCCATATGGATCGACGACCGCGACCATCGGCTTGCTCCCATCGCGAAGGGCTGGAACGCGCTTCTCGATGTCTGAAAGCCGTAGACCCGAACGCCACTGGATGGACTCGAATCCGTCGGCCGACCAGACACCGACATCGGACGGCACTTCGCAGGCCCCGACTGCTGCAATGTTAGCTATCGGCGGCTGGCGATCGGGATGGGCCAGAAGATACGCAGGCGACCAATGGCCAGGGACACGAAACGTCTTGAATGTCTTGATCTTTTCGCGCCACGTGTCGATCGTTTCGGCAAGCCGAGCATAACCGTAATCCTTGAGCCGCCACTCAAGGCGGCCGAATTCGTCCAGCAGATCTTGTCGGCCGGCGTTCTCGCCGGCCTCGGACTGTCTCGCCGTAATGAAGGCATAGGGCCAGTCGATCGAGACGGCGTCCGGAAACGAAAGCCAAGCCTGGACGAGATTCGCCGGCTGCTGAAGCTCCGCGCCGGCGTTGTCCGGGGGCGCCGCTACCACAGCCGTCGGCACGCTACCCCCCAGCAATATACCGAGCATGAGCAGACGCACGCCGCGGCCTGTTCCGATCGTCGTCATATCAATTGCATCCCGAGCCGAAAACACGCCTGCGTGTTCGAGAATCGCTCACCACCAAGGCCTTGCGACCTCCCATGTCATGTCGAAGCCCCCAGGCCAGAGTTGCGTCCTGCCCTTCCAGATCCGGTTATCCTTCGGATCGATCCAGTACGTCGACTTCGTCGTCCCCCCACCTTGCCAGCGCAGTTTTTCGTGACAGGCTCGAAGCGGTAGCGTCGCGAGCGGCAGCGCTACTTTCGTGGTCTCGGCGTCGCAGCGCATCACGGCATCCGCTGTCCGCGTTATCGTTCGATTGTCGTCATTCGATGTCCACTGGCGGGTCACCTGGTAGTGGCGCGGCCTGGACAGCGCGCCAACGAACGGGGTCGCCGAGGACGGCGACGGTGACAAGCCATCGAAGCGTGTCATTTGTAGATTGTGCCCGAGGCCCGCCGTGGCGCTCGGATAACCACGCGTAAGAACGACGGTTTCCGACTGGCTGGACTGCCAGTACGTCACGCCCGGCTGCTGCTCTGAAAGCACCAGCAGACCGCCCCGACCATCGAGCGAAAGCTTGATCGTGGCGTATTTGAGCGTCTCGGCCTGTTGTGAGACATCACGCCCCGTACTGGGAATGAATGCCCCCAGTGTCGATAACAATGGGTGATCATTGGCATCAAAGCGAGCGCAGCCGCTCAATGCGTTTGCCACACAAAAAACGGCCGCGCAAAGAAAAGCCGCCTTGCGGCGGCTTCTCTTCTCGCGAGCAAATCGCGATCGGGTCATGAGACCTCTGAAGCAGCTATCAGTTAGTGCCGGTCGTGCCGGTGGTACCCGTGCCGCCGCCTAGATCGACGTTCTTGTCGTCGCTGCCACTGTCGGCCACGGCAAACGCAGCGCCGATAGCGGCTGCGGCACCGACGCCAGCCAGAGCGGTGTAACCGATGACCTTGGTCGAGTCAGCGCCTGCGGCACCACCCGAAGCCGGGTAAGTCGCGGCATCACCCTGTGCACTGCTGTCCGTGGACTGTGCAAACGAGGCGGCCGGAGCAAGCGCGAAAAGCGAAACTGCTACTGCGGTAAGCGTTTTTTTCATAAGTTGCCTCCCATGGGGCTTAGTGTGTCGACGCACTAAACGTCAAATTACACAATGGCCGGAGAAAATACAAGTAGCGACACGCACCTTCTTTCGACTCTGCAATGCCGCGCAAGGATGCGTCATCGAGCGTCGTTGTCGAACAGCCCACACCCCTGCAGGGCCTCTCGGACGTGCGAATGAAAATGATCCGCCAGCGGCGTCAGCGGCAGCCGGATCCCGGGCTCGATCCAGCCCATTTCCTGAAGCGCCCATTTGACCGGAATCGGATTAGCCTCCAGAAACAGCGCCGAGTGCAGACCGTGCATCTCGGCATCCAGGCGTTCGGCGGTTTCGCGTTCGCCCCGAACCGCGGCGTCGCACATACGGCTCATCAGATTCGGCACCACGTTGGCAACGACCGAGATATTGCCCTTGCCGCCGACCAGCATCGATTCCATCGCGGTGCCATCGTCGCCCGAATAGATATCCATGCCATCACCGACATGCTCGATCAGATCGTGGATCCGTTCGATCGAGCCCTTGGCTTCCTTGAGTGCCACGATATTGTCGATCTCGGCCAGTCGCGCGACGGTCTCGGGCAGCATGTCGACGCCCGTACGGCTCGGCACGTTGTAGAGGATCTGTGGAATATCCACGGCCATGGCAATGGCGTGAAAGTGCCGATAGAGCCCTTCCTGACTCGGCTTGTTGTAGTAGGGACAGACAAGCAACGATGCATCGGCACCGACTCGCTGGGCGTGCCGCGTCAGACGAATCGCTTCGTCGGTCGCATTGCCACCGGTTCCGGCAATCACCGGCACACGCCTGTCCACGATCTCGACGGTACGCTCGATGACTTCGTCGTGTTCGCGAAAACCGAGCGTGGCCGACTCGCCCGTTGTCCCGACGGCCACGATGCCGTGCGTGCCTTGCTCCACGTGCCAGTTCACCAGCCGCTCGAGCGACTGCCAATCCACACTCCCGTCGGCGTGCATCGGTGTGACAAGCGCCACCATGCTCCCGCCGAGCTGTTCTCTTGATACCGTCATGACGTCTCCGGGCCGGTTGAACGGGCCGGATTGTACCGAGCTTGTTGGTGCTAACATAGCCGGCTTTTCAGCCCGTGCAGGCAGGCCATGCCCGAAATCAAGAAATACCTGTCGATCGTCGTGCTCGGCGAAAGCCGGGATCGACTCGCACATGATCTGGTCAGCGCGATCGCACGTCGCGGTTGCGAGATTGAAGAGTGTCGTATCACGCCGCTCGGCGATCGCTTTTCGGCGGTCATGATGCTCGCCGGGAACTGGAGCGCGATGGGCAAGATGGAAAGCGCGTTGCCCGGCCTGGCCGAGCATCTCGGACTCGCCATCCAGTTCGAGCATACGCACCACGCCGAGCCGGCGCCGGATTTCCGTCCGTATGCGGCGGAGATCGTCGCGCCGCAGCATCCGCGCCTGCTGGGCGAGCTGATGTCTTTCTTTTCCGAGCAGGACGTGCGCGTCCACGAAGCCAGCGTGCAAGCCTACGATTCGGGCATGACAGGGGCGGCGATGTGTACGATGCACATGTCGTTGCAGGTACCCCTCAATCAGCATCCCCAGACCCTGCGCGATGCGTTCATGGATATCTGCGACGACCTCAACGCCGACGGCCTGCTGGATCCGATCAAGACCTGAGCGCTGCCCGGCCAACGCAGGCCTCGCCCACGCAGACCGTACCGACCTTCCCCGGCCAGCCCGTGCTTGTATAGGATGATGCGAAGATGACTGCCGAGATCAACGAACACGCGCCCGAATTCCGTGCCCCGGCCACCGGCGACAAGACGCTGCAACTGTCGGATTTCGCCGGCCGCATACTCGTCCTCTATTTCTACCCGCGCGACAACACCCCGGGGTGCACGCAGGAAGGCGAAGCATTCCGCGATCTATATCCGGCGTTTCAGCGCGCCGGCGCCGACATCGTCGGCGTCTCGAGAGACTCCCTGCGCAAGCATGACAACTTCCGCAGCAAGCACGCCTTTCCGTTCGATCTGATCAGCGACGCGGACGAACGCCTTTGCAAGGCCTATGGCGTGCTCAAGGAAAAGAACATGTACGGGCGAACACACATCGGCATCGAACGCAGCACGTTCGTCATCGATGGCGACGGCGTGATTCGCGGCGTATGGCGCGGCGTGAAAGTCGCCGAGCACGCAGACGAGGTGCTGGCGACCGTCACCGCGCTGGCATGAACCCATCCATCGAAGCCGAGCCGAGCCGATCAATGAGCCAGCGGGTATTCGTTCTCGATACTAATGTTCTGATGCATGATCCGACGTCGGTGTTCCGTTTCGCCGAACACGACGTGTTTCTACCGATGGTGGTGCTGGAAGAGCTCGACGGCGGCAAGAAAGGCCTGTCCGAAGTCGCCCGGAACGTTCGCCAGGTCAGCCGCTTTCTCGACGAGATCATGGCCGGCCACAGCCATGAAGACATCGAAGCCGGCATTCCACTCGAACAGCGGGCCGATATCGGTGCCCGCAACAACGGCCGCAACGCGCCGCACCCGGTCGGCCGGCTGTTCTTCGAAACCCGGCCGCCGGAAGGCGAGCTGCCCATGATGCTGCCGGGCAGCAAGGCCGACAACTCGATCCTCTTGAGCGCTCTGGCTCTGCGCAACGTGTTCTCGCAATCCGAGGTCGTGCTTGTATCCAAGGACATCAATCTGCGGATCAAGGCCTCGGTGATCGGCATCGAGGCACAGGATTATTTCAACGACAAGGTCGTCGAGGACCTCGATCTGCTCTACACCGGGCATGCCACATTGCCCGAGGATTTCTGGAGCGCGCATGCCGACGACATGCAGTCCTGGCAGGAGGGCGGCGAGACCTATTACCAGGTACGCGGCCCGGACGTCGCCGACTGGCACGTCAACGAACTGCTGCATTTCGATCGCGAGAACGAGGTCGAACTGGTCACGCGCGATATCGAGAACGATGACGCGCTGCTCGAGCTGGCCGAGGATTATCGCGACGGCAAACGCAATGTCTGGGGTGTCCATGCCCGCAATCGCGAGCAGAACTTCGCGCTCAATCTACTCATGGACCCGGAAATCGATATCGTCACGCTGCTTGGCGCGGCCGGCACCGGGAAAACGCTGCTGACACTGGCGGCGGCGCTGGCGCAAACCCTGGATGAATCGCGTTATCGAGAAATCATCATGACGCGGGTGACCGTACCGGTCGGCGACGACATCGGCTTTCTGCCGGGAACCGAGGAAGAGAAGATGACGCCCTGGATGGGCGCACTGATGGATAACCTGGAAGTCCTCACCGGGAGCTCTGGCGCTTCGGACTGGGAAAAGGCAGCCACCAACGAGCTGCTGGCCAACCGCATCAAGATCCGCTCGGTGAATTTCATGCGCGGCCGGACGTTTCTGGAGCGCTTTGTGATTCTGGACGAGGCCCAGAACCTGACGCCGAAACAGATGAAGACTCTGATCACCCGAGCCGGCCCCGGCACCAAGATCGTCTGCCTCGGCAATCTCGCACAGATCGATACGCCCTATCTGACGGAAAACAGTTCCGGGCTGACACGTGTCGTGGACAGCTTCCGGAACTGGCGACACGCCGGCCACGTCACGCTGGCACAGGGTGAACGTTCGCGTCTGGCCCACTATGCATCGGAACATCTGTGAGCTAGGGTCTGCTATCAACCCGGCATAGAAACAGATGATTCTTCGAGTTGATAACGCGCGTGTGCGAAAGCACGCGCGCCACGGCCGACGGCCGTGACGCCATTGAAAATAAAGGAACCTCTGATCTATTCATCCACGGTCGCGCCGGTGTCTTTTGCGCGCGTCTGACAAGACGCCGCGAGCGCCGTTTGCTGAATGCAAATGAGCGAGCGGCAACGCCGCTCAGGCGCGCGCAAAAGCCCGGCCGCGAAGCGGTTTGGCCCAAAAGGCCGCGCTACGGTGTTGCATGGCTGGATCATAGAGTGGCTATGACGCGGCGCCATGCGCCTTGTATCGTGGCCTTTTGGGACTCAAACGCGACCGTGGATGAATAGATCAGAGGTTCCTAAAAAGACGGACAAGGGCCGGCGTTTCTTTCGATGGCGTTGAAAACAGCTGACGTCGTCAGCTGTTTTGGTGCCGGATCAATAATACTTCGTACGTCGCTGCGTTGCCGCCCAAAAACCGGCCAGGCAAGGTGCATGGCGCCGCACGCGGGAAGCGTTAACTAGCGTAAGATCAAAACCTGGCGCATCGGACCGGCCCGGCAGCTTCCCGAAAGCTGACCGATAACAAAGCCATGGGTCCGGCCGATGCCGTTCGGAGGAGAACACATGTCCGATGTGATATCGGGCGAGCGCGCCGCGGCACTGGATGCCGACGGTGCCGCGAGCAAGGCCACGCTCGTCGCGGCCCTGACCGCCGCCCTGCCCCACGACATCGTCCTGACCGACGAGGAGAGTCTGCGGCCGTTCGAGTGCGACGGTCTATCGGCCTATCGCGCCCTGCCCATGATTGCCGTGCTGCCGGCGACGGTCGCTCAGGTGCAGACGGTGATGCGCATCTGTCACGCACACGACACACCGGTCGTGGCACGCGGCGCCGGGACAGGCTTGTCCGGCGGCGCGCTGCCGCTCGAAAAAGGGGTCCTGCTGTCGCTGGCGAAGTTCAACCGGATCGTCGATATCGACACCGACAATCTCCGGGCCACCGTGCAACCGGGGGTACGCAACCTCGCAATCTCCGAAGCGGTGGATCATCTCGGGCTCTATTACGCGCCCGATCCCTCGTCCCAGATCGCCTGCTCGATCGGTGGCAACGTCGCCGAGAACTCGGGCGGTGTCCATTGCCTGAAATACGGCCTCACCACACACAATATCGTCCGGCTGGAAATCGTGACCGTCGAGGGCGAGCGCCTGACGATCGGCAGTGACGCACTGGATACGCCCGGCTACGATCTTCTGGCATTGATGACCGGATCCGAAGGTCTGCTTGGCGTAATCGTCGAGATCGTCGTCAAGTTGCTGCCGAAACCGGAGCTGGCCCGGGTGGCGCTGATCGCTTTCGATGACCTGCGCGCGGCCGGCAACGCCGTGGCCGACATCATCAAGGCCGGCATCATCCCGGCCGGTCTCGAAATGCTCGACTCGCCCGCCATCGTGGCCACCGAGGCCTTCGTGCATGCCGGCTATCCAACCGATGCAACGGCGATTCTGCTCTGCGAGGTGGATGGAACGACGGCCGAGGTCGACGAAGACATGGCGCGTGTCCAGGCCGTGGCCGAGGCCAGTGGCGCGACCGAAATCCGTGTCTCGCGCGACGATGCCGAACGCGCGCTCTTCTGGGCGGGCCGCAAGGCGGCCTTCCCGGCCATGGGACGTATCTCGCCGGATTATTACTGCATGGACGGCACGATCCCACGAGCCGCGCTGTCCGATGTCCTGATCGGTATCGCAGAGCTGTCAGAGCATTACGGGCAACGCGTGGCCAATGTCTTCCACGCCGGAGACGGCAATCTGCATCCGCTGATCCTCTACGATGCGAACCAGCCGGGCGAGCTCGAGCGCACGGAGGCCTTCGGTGGCGCGATATGCGAGCTCTGCCTCAAGCACGGGGGCACCATCACCGGCGAACATGGCGTCGGGGTCGAGAAGATCGATCAGATGTGCGTGCAGTTCCCGACGGCCGAGTTACAGCAGTTCCACGCCGTGAAAGCCGCGTTCGACGAGAAGACACTGCTCAACCCCGGCAAGGCCGTCCCCACGCTGCATCGCTGTGCCGAGTTCGGCGCCATGCACGTTCACAACGGCGCCCTGCCGTTTCCCGAGCTGGAAAGACTATGAGCACGACGCGCCAGCCGAGCGAAGACCGAACCGAGGCCATCGCTGCCCAGGTCGAAGACGCCTATCAGCGGGCTGCGCCGCTACGCATCGTCGCGGGTCAGAGCAAGTCTTTTCTCGGCGAACCCGTGGCCGAGGCGGCAACCGAGACGCTGGCCGTACACGCTCACAGCGGTGTTGTCTCGTACGACCCGGGCGAACTCATCATCACCGCCCGGGCGGGCACGCCGCTACGCGATATCGAGGCCGTTCTCGCCGAAAACCATCAGCGTCTGGCATTCGAGCCGCCCCATTACGGGCCGACGGCCACACTCGGCGGCACGATCGCGACCGGGGTCTCCGGCCCGGCACGTCCTTACGCCGGCGCGGCACGGGATTTCGTACTGGGCTGTCGCATCGTCAACGGCCGCGGGCAGGTTCTGCGTTTCGGCGGCGAAGTCATGAAAAATGTTGCCGGCTACGATCTGTCGCGCTTGATGGCCGGTGCCCATGGCACGCTCGGGGTACTGCTGGAGATCAGTCTGAAAGTGCTGCCGAGTCCACGTGCACAGCTCACGCAGGTCTTCGAACATGAGGCGCCGGAAGCACTCGCTGCCTTTTCGGCCTGGGCGGCCCGACCCTGGCCCATCAGCGGCGCCTACTGGGAGGCCGGGCGCACGCATCTTCGTCTATCGGGCGCCCAGGCGTCGGTGGATGCCGCACGAGATGCGCTGGGCGGCGAGCCCCTGGACGAAGATCAATCGTTCTGGTCCGGGCTGCGCGAGCACGAACGGGATTTTTTCAAGCGAGGGGACATGCCGCTGTGGCGTATCTCATGTGCGCCGGCGAGCCCGATGGCAAAGCTGTCCGGAACCTGGTCGCTGGACTGGGGCGGCGCCCAACGCTGGCTTGTTTCCGATGCGCCCGCCGAGACGGTACGCGAGGCCGCGGCGACCCACGGCGGCCATGCCACGCTCTATCGCGGTCACGACAAACCTCGTCAGCATCCGTTGTCGGCGGCACACGTGGCCGTGCATCGACGGCTCAAGGCCGCGATGGACCCTGCCGGCATTCTGAATCCCGGCCGTATCGGAGTCTGAATCATGCAGACCGCCATTATCGAAAGCCTGCGCGAAACCACCGATGGCCAGGAAGCCGAACGCATTCTCAGAGCCTGCACGCACTGCGGATTCTGTACCGCGACCTGCCCGACCTATCAGCTCACCGGCGACGAACGCGACAGCCCGCGTGGGCGGATCTATCTCATCAAGCAGACGCTGGAAGGGGCCGAGCCGACGGCGCGAACCCAGTTTCATCTCGACCGTTGCCTGACGTGTCGGGCCTGCGAGACCACCTGTCCGTCCGGCGTCGAATACGCTCGTCTGGCCGATATCGGTCGCGGCCTGGTCGATTCGCAGGTCGAGCGCCCCCCGCGGGAACGCGCGATTCGCTGGGGGCTACGACACATCGTCGCGCATCGTCGACGCTTCGCTTTTCTCGTGGCGCTCGGCCGGGCCATGTCGCCACTCCTGGTGGGAAGACTCGCCCCACTGCGCGACAAGATACCGCCGCGACGGACATCGACTGGACAAGACAGCCATTCGACAACGGCACATCCGCGGCGCATGTTGATGCTTCAGGGCTGCGTGCAACCGAGCGCGGCCCCCAATACCAATGCCGCGGCACGACGTGTGTTCGACCGACTTGGTATCTCACTGATCGAAGCAGAAACCGCCGGCTGCTGCGGGGCGCTCCACCAGCACCTGTCACACCGCGAGACCGCGCGTGAGCAAGCGCGTCGCAATATCGATGCGTGGTGGCCGTACATCGCCGATGGCGCTGAGGCGCTCGTAATGACCGCGAGCGGCTGCGGCGCCCAGGTCGCCGAATACGGACACCTGCTGCGCGACGATCCCGCTTATGCGGACAAGGCCGCGCGCGTCACCGAGCTCACTCATGATGTCTCCGACATACTGGCAAAACAGGATCTGTCAGGCCTCGGCGATATCGGCACCGGTCGTCGCGTCGCTTACCACCCACCCTGCACTCTGCAGAATGCGCCGGGGCTACACGATCATGTCGCTGCGATACTCGCCCAGGCCGGCTTCAAGCTGACCCACGTCGGTGATGCGCATCTTTGCTGTGGCTCGGCCGGGAGCTACTCCATCCTGCAGCCGGAGATGGCGGGCGAACTGCGCCGCCACAAGCTCGACAACCTCGAGTCCGGCACACCGGATGTGATCGCGACCGCCAACATCGGCTGCCAGCTCCATCTGGAAGCCGCAACCGGCGTCCCGGTGCGCCACTGGATCGAGCTGCTGGCCTGAAACACCACGGCCGGGGCCGCCGCTCCAGGCACACCGCGCATTTGCGATATCAGGCGGCGGCGTTCTCGTCGTTCGGTGTCGCGACACGCTCGCCGCCGGCGGCGAGCCGGTGTCGTCGAGGCCAGGCCTTGATGACTGCATGTACGAGCGTGGCCAGCGGAATCGCGAAGAAGATGCCCCAGAAACCCCAGATACCGCCGAAGAAGAGCACCGCTGTGATGATCGCCACCGGGTGCAGATCCACCGCCTCGGAAAAGAGAATCGGCACCAGAACGTTACCGTCGAGCATCTGCAGCACGGTGTAGGCCACGAGCACCGTCAGCGTCTCGGTTTCCATGCCCCACTGCGTGTAGGCCACCAGCACGACCGGAATCGTCATCCCGAACGCCCCGACATACGGCACGAGAACCGAGAAGCCCACCAGGGCGGACAGGAGCATGGCGTAGTTCAGACCCAACGCCCAGAACGTCGCATAGGCAGCGATCCAGACGATGATGATTTCCAGCGCCTTGCCACGAATATAATTGCCCAGCTGCACGTTGACTTCGTTCCAGACGCGATGCAGCAGCGCGCCGTTTTCCGGCACGAAACCGCCACACCATCGCATCAGCAGATGCTTGTCACGCAGCATGAAAAAGACCATCAACGGCACGAGAACCAGATAGACCGCGAGATACAGCAGACTCGCCCCAACCATGAGTGAACGGCTGAGCAGGGCCTGTCGCAGTGCCCCGATGTCGATCGACATGCTGCCGATCAGGGCATTGATCTGATCGTTGGTGATCAACGCCGGATAACGGTCAGGCAGCCCCCCGATCCAGTCCTGCGTGCGATGGATCAGGCGGGGCAGCTCCTGGACGAGTTGCCCTGCCTGGCGCGTCAGCAGCGGAATCAGGGCGAAGCTGATCCAGACCACGATCACGATCAGCACGATCGATACGAGCGCCGCTCCCAGGCTGCGCGGCACATGCAGACGTTCGAGCGCGGTCACGGGGGAATCGAACAGATAGGCCACCACCAATGCCGCCAGCACTGGCGTGATGAGCTGACCGACGAACAGGACCAGTACGAGCCCGGCGAGCAGAATGAGCACGAGCGAGACAACCTGCGGATCGGCGAGATAGCGCGAGAACCACGCGCGAAAGACATTCATGGGCAGGACCGCCGCGCTCTTCGGGAACGTAAGATGCGATCATGGTATCAGCCGCGCACACCGATGGGCGCTGGCCGCTGCCGGCCTGTTTTCAATGCGTCAGAATAGCGCGCTACACTGGCTGACAGATCTTCGCGAGGGGCCTTGCCGGGCATCGACCGCTTGTTTCCACGATCCGCCGTATTACGAAGCCTCGTCACCGCGTCCATGTTGGCCGTGGCCGGATCAGCCGGCGCCATATCGAGTGACTACAACCTGCCCGATCTCGGTGATCCGGCGGATACGGCCATGTCTCCCGCGGAGAAAAACAAGCTCGGCGCCCAGGTCGTCTATCAACTGCGCGAACAGGGCGCGATCGTCAACGACCCGCAGCTCGAAGCCTATATCAACCGCATCGGCAAGCGGCTCGTCGCTCATACGAACAAGCCGAAGGGCAGTATTCACTACTATGTGATCAAGCAGGACGAGATCAATTCGTTCGCCCTGCCCGGCGGCAATATCGGCATCTTCACCGGCATGATGGTTCAAACCGATAGCGAGAGCGAACTCGCCAGCGTCATGGCGCACGAGACCGCTCACGAAGTTCAGAACCACATTGCACGCCAGCTTGCCGAGAGCAAGGGCGATACGATCGCCACCCTGGCCACAGCTATCGTAGCTGCCATTGCCGGCGCGCAGGCAGGCGGCGGTGGTGATGCGGCGATGGCGGCGATCATGGGCGGCATGTCGCATCTCGGCATGCAGAGCATCAGCTATACCCGCGCCAACGAGTATGAAGCCGATCGGGTCGGCATCCGGATCCTGGCGGCTTCGGACTACGACCCGAACGCGATGAGCCGCTTCTTCGCCAAGCTTCAGCGACAATCGGATCTTTACGGCAAGGCCCCGCCCGAAATACTGCTGACCCACCCGATGGCCGGCACGCGCATGGCCAACGCCGAGGAACGGGCCGCGCAGTATCCCAACGTGCCGGTGCACGAAAGCGCGGAATACCCCTACATGCGCGAACGCGCACGCGTGCTGCAGGCAAACAGTATCCCGGTGCTGCTGCGCTACTATCGCAAGCGATTGAGCAACGGCGACAAGTCACCGGCCGATTACTACGGCTATGCGCTCGTGCTCGATCAACAGGGTCGGCTTCAGGATGCGATCGACATCCTGGCGCCCCGCGCCAAGGCCCATCCGGAGCTGCTGGCCTGGACGCTCGCGCTGGCGAGCACGGAGACACGGGCCGGCAACTATCACAAGGCCTCGACGTTGCTCGAGGGCGCGATGAAGCGCTTCCCGGATCGAGACGCCGCCAAGCTCGCCTACGCCGAGAATCTGACCGACCAGGGTCGTCCGGGCGAGATGCGCAACTTCATGCTATCGCAGCCCGAACTGCTCGCCGACTATCCGCAAGCGCAGCAGCTACTGGCCCGTGCTGCCGGCGACCAGCACGACCTGGGCGAAGCCTACTACCGACAGGCGCGTTATTACGCGATGATCAACGATTACCCGAGCGCGATCAATCAGCTGCGGACCGCTCTACAGACCGCTGACCTGAGTCCTTATAACAAATCGCGTCTCGGCGCGCTGCGTGACCAGATGGTCAGCGCCTGCCATCAGGCGTGGTCGGTCGCGCAGTGCCGTCAGGCCGTTGTCGAACAAAATCGATACTAGGGCCTGTTAACACTTCGCACGTGGCCGCGTTGTCGCCGGTCGTCTCACGTCGGCCAAAGCGTGACATCCGGTCTGGTTTGCCAGAAACCGATCCTCGGGCTTCATTGCGCATCCGGCCGGATGTCGTCGATCGGCGTCATCCGATTCCATTGTCGACAGCTCGGACATTGCCAGTGCAGGTAACGACTGGCGAATCCACAGTGCCCGCAGCGGTGTGTCGGCGCGCGCGCGATGATGTGGGTCAGAGAGGCCCGTAGGCTATCGAGCGGCCCACTCAATCGCGTACGCGGATCCGCTGCGGATAGTTCCAGCAGACATGAGAAAGCCCGCCAGCTCGCCTCGGTCTGAAGGTAGCGTGACAGATGCGCGATCGCTTCATCGGTGCGACCAGCACTGTCGAGCGTTTTCGCCTTGGCAACGTGGGCAAGGGGTATCGAAGCACGATCGATGAACCAGTCGAGAAATTTGAGCAGGCCAGCCTGGTCCGACAACGCGTCGTAGCAGTGGCTGACCGGCTCGAGGATCTCGGCGGCAAACGCGATATCCTGCGACAGGACGCGTCGGTAGGCGCGGATCGCGTGACGGTGCTCGTCGCGAGCGGCGAGCCAGGCGCCTTCGATCAGACTGGTGCGCGCGCAGTCGCGGCTGGCCTGCTCGGCGCGGCGCAGTGCCGCGCGGGCACCGGCATCATCGGCATGCTCCAGACGCTCGCAGGCCAGCTCGCAGAAATATTGCGCGATCGCCGGACGCAGCGAAACCTCTCGAAGACGAGCGAGCCGTTCGGCCACATCGCTTGCATGTGCCCATTCTCTTGTCTGCTCGTGAATCGTGAGCAACCCGGCAAGACTCCGATCCGCATGCTCCGGATGCGCCGCGAGTTCATTGAACAGGTCCTCGGCCCGATCGAGTACGCCGGCCCGCAGATAATCCTGTGCCAGCTCGAAGCGCGCCTGGTCGCGATGGCTCTTGGCGAGATTCGGCCGCGCCACGAGGTTCTGGTGCAGACGCAATGCTCGATCGATATCGCCCTGACGTCGAAACAGATCGCCCAGAGCAAGATGGGTTTCGACGGTTTCATCGTCGACTTCGAGTACGCGTGAGAACGTCTCGATCGCTCGGTTGGCATCGTTATTCACGAGATGGCGAATGCCCTGCAGATAATCGTTCTGCAGGTTGGTATTCGCCGATGTGCCTTCGGTGCGCTGTCTTTCAGCCCGGGCGCGGGCCCACCATCCGGATGCCGCCGCGATCGGCAGCAGCATCACCACCCAGACGATGGCGTCAGGCATCGTGGATCGGCATGCTCCGCAAGGTGGAGATCTCTGCCTCGGCGTCCTTGAGCTTCCGCCTGGTACTGGAAAGCTGGGCACGCATGCGGACCAGACGTGTCGCGCAGATCAACGCCGCCACGATCAGGCCGACCACGAATGCCACGGCCAGAAGCAATACCAGCGGCGCCTGCGTCTGCGTCCAGAACAGATCGACCGATGTGCTCTGGAAATTGGCATACCCGAAAGCCAGCCCGATCATAGCCGCGACTATCGCGATGAGAAGACGGAAAAGACTCAGCATGTAAATACGTCCCGGTTGCTCAATCGACGCATCGACGACCCCGGCGTCGCCATCGTCACACGTCGCGTGCGTTCACGCGTTCGCGCAGTTCCTTGCCCGGCTTGAAGTGTGGCACGTACTTCTGAGGAATATCGACCGACTCACCGGTCTTGGGATTCCGTCCACGGCGCGCCGGCCGATGATGCACGGAAAAACTACCAAAACCACGAATTTCAACCCGGCCGCCGTCGGCCAGCTGGCCGATGACATTATCCAGAAGCACCTTCACTGCCAGCTCGACATCACGCTGCGTCATATGCGTCTGTCGATTGACCAGACGCTCGATCAGTTCCGATTTGGTCATTCAGCGCTCTCCCTGAAACGCCGCCCCAATAGAGTTCGCGCCGCATTGCGCGCTGACTCGCGTATCCCCTGTCGCACCCCCAACGCCGCATCCCCTGATACGACATTTACACGGCGATCGCGAGCGCAATGACCGTAACGATAGAGGAATACCACAGAGGCTATTGAAAACACGAACTTTACGCAAGCATTCATCAAGAAAGAGGCCACGAAAGCGTGCGTACGCCACTCCGATGGGCCTGCTGTCGGGCGACGTCCACCGGCGTCATAAAACAAAGCCGCCCGACTCGAGGAGTCGGGCGGCTTTGTTGCACCTTGGTGCGCGTCACCGCGAGGGCATACCTCGCAGCCGCGACAACCGATGATCAGCTGTCGCGATCAGCCATCTGCTCCTTGAGCAGGTCGCCGAGGCTCGTTGTGCCGGAAGATGCATCGGTATCTGCGTAGTCACGCATTGCCTGCTGCTCGTCCTTCTCTTCCTTGGCCCGGATCGAGAGGCTGATCGAACGATTGCGACGATCGACGCCCACGAAGCGTGCATCGACTGCCTCGCCCTCGGACAACACGCTGCGTGCGTCCTCGACGCGATCGCGCGAGATGTCCGACGCCCGAATGTAGCCAGCGACGTCGTTGCCCAGATCCACCGTCGCGCCGCGCGCGTCGACCGTTGCGATCGTGCCGGTGACGATGCTGCCCTTCGGATGATCGGCCACGAACGAACCCAGCGGATCCTGTGCCAGCTGCTTGATGCCGAGCGAGATACGCTCGCGATCGGCGTCGATGGCCAGCACGGCGGCTTCGACCTCGTCACCCTTCGAGTAGCTGCGCACGACCTCTTCGCCGGCGTCGTTCCACGACAGATCCGACAAGTGGACGAGGCCGTCGATGTTGCCCGGCAGACCGACGAAGATACCGAAATCGGTGATCGACTTGATCTGGCCCGACACCGTGTCGCCACGGGCGTGATTGGCCGCGAAGTCTTCCCACGGGTTCGACTGGCACTGCTTCATGCCGAGCGAGATGCGACGACGCTCTTCGTCGATCTCCAGAACCATGACCTCGACCTCGTCGCCGACCGAGACGACCTGGTTGGGGTTCACGTTCTTGTTCGTCCAGTCCATCTCCGAGACGTGCACCAGACCTTCCACGCCTTCCTCGATCTCGACGAAGGCACCGTAGTCGGTGATATTGGTGACGTTGCCGAACAGGCGGGTGTGCTCGGGATAACGACGCGCGATGTTGACCCACGGGTCATCGCCGAGCTGCTTCAGGCCGAGCGAGACACGGGTGCGCTCGCGATCGAACTTGAGCACCTTGACCTCGATCTCTTCACCCACGGTGACGACATCGGAGGGGTCCTTGATGCGCTTCCAGGACATGTCCGTGATGTGAAGCAGGCCGTCGATGCCGCCGAGATCCACGAACGCGCCGTAGTCGACGAGGTTCTTGACGATACCCTTGAGGACGATGCCTTCCTGAAGCGTGTCGAGCAGCTGCTTGCGCTCTTCGCTGTACTCTTCCTTGAGCACGTCGCGACGCGAGACGACCACGTTGTTGCGCAGACGGTCCAGCTTGATGACACGAAATTCGAGCGGCTTGCCTTCGAGATAGGTCGTGTCGCGCACGGGGCGTACATCGACCAGCGATCCCGGCAGGAACGCACGGATGTTGCCGACATCGACGGTGTAACCGCCCTTGACCTTGCCCGAGATGTGGCCGACGACCGATTCGCTGTTCTCGTAAGCTTCGGTAAGGAAGTCCCACGTCCGGATACGCTGGGCCTTTTCCTTGGACAGGCGGGTGGCGCCGAAACCGTCCTCGACGGCCTCGAGTGCAACCTCGACCTTGTCGCCTTCGGCGACTGTCAGTTCGCCGTTCTCGTCGTGGAATTCATCGACGGGAATCACGCCTTCGGACTTCAGGCCCGCGTCGACGATCACGACATCGTTCTTGACTTCCAGCACCTCGGCATTGATGAGGGAACCGGGCTGCATGGTGCGACCCTGCAGACTTTGCTCGAATAGCTCGGCGAAACTTTCAGACATGTGTGGAAAAAATCCTGCGGCGTCCAGCGTCGACGCCATCGGTTGTTTGAAGACAAAAACACCGCCCGCGGCATTGCACCACGGCCGGACCCGTTATGGCCGCTCGACCATCGTTCTACGACGTACCAAGCCAGCCCCTGGCCGCCACGAGCTCGCGGATCTTCCGCGAGGACGTATCGACACTATCGCCTGTGGTATCGATCACGTGTGCATCGGCGGCCGGCTTCAGTGGCGCGGTCTCGCGTGATGCATCGCGTTCGTCACGATCCACGATTTCACGATATATCCGCGAAAGGTTAGCAGCAACACCCTGCGCCGACAACTGTTCGTAACGCCGACGTGCGCGCTCGGCCGCGGATGCCGTGACAAAGAGTTTCAGGTCGGCATCAGGAAAGATCACCGTGCCCATGTCGCGGCCGTCGGCAATCAGCCCCGGCGCGCCCGCGAACGCACGTTGGCGATCCAGGAGCGCGGCCCGGATATCCGGGTTGGCGGCCCAGAGCGAGGCAGCCTGTGAAACCTCGTCGCTGCGGATCACCTGCGTGACATCGTCGCCTTCCATCAGCACACGCTGTCCTTCGGCGCCGGATTCAAAGTGCACATCGAGCGCGCGGGCGCGCGCCACCGCGGATGCCAGGTCCACGGCCGCATCGATCGATAGACCGTCGCGCAGTGCATACAGACCGACCAGGCGATACAGCGCACCGCTGTCGAGCAGCGCCCAGCCAAGCCATTGCGACAGTCTCCCGGCGAGCGTGCCCTTGCCGGCCCCGCCCGGCCCGTCGAGTGTAATGACCGGTGCCGAAGCGCTCACGATGACAGCTCCCGGGATTGAATCCGCAGCCCGGCCTCTGCCGCCAGCGCCGTGAATCCGGGAAAAGAGGTGGCGACATAATCGCAGTCGTCGATGACGATCGGCCCGCGCGCACGCAATCCGGCCATGGCAAAGGCCATGGCGATGCGATGATCCTCGTGCGAGGCGATGGTTGCCGCGCCGAATGCTTCAGCGTCCTCACGGCCTCTGATGATCAGGCCATCCGCGGTTTCCTCGCAGTCGACCCCGAGCGCTTCGAGGCCACGCGCCATGACGGCGATCCGATCGCATTCCTTGACGCGAAGCTCGGCAGCGCCGCTGATCTCGGTCGTGCCCTTCGCACATGCCGCGGCGATGAAAAGCGCCGGGCACTCGTCGATGGCCAGCTCCACGAGATCCCCGTCGATCGCGATACCGTGCAGCTGCGAGCCCCGTACCCGGATGTCCGCCACCGGCTCGCCGGCCGATTCACGTTCGTCGAGCAACGTGATATCCGCGCCCATGGCGATCAAGGCATCGATAACGCCGCGTCGGGTCGGATTGATGCCGACACCGGGCAACGTGAGATCGCTGCCGGGCGCGATCGCCGCCCCCACCAGGAAGAATGCCGCCGACGACAGATCGGCCGGCACGGTCACGTGGGCCGCGCGCAGCGTCTGGCCGCCGACAAGCGATACACGGCGCCCGGCCCGCTCGACGGCCACGCCAAAGCCGGCCAGCATGCGCTCGGTGTGATCCCGGCTGATGCCCGGCTCGGTCACGCATGTCGTGCCCTGGGCATACAACCCGGCCAGCAGGACACAGGACTTGATCTGGGCGCTGGCGACCGGCGAGGCATATTCGATGGCATGCAGCGCCTGATTACCCGCGATGCGTAACGGCGCGCGACCGCCGGCATCCCCGGCGATGGCCGCGCCCATGCGTGTCAGCGGCTCGATGACGCGGTTCATGGGCCGGCGCGACAGGCTGCCGTCACCGGTCAGCACGGAGTCGAAAGCCTGGCCGGTCATCACGCCCGACAGAAGCCGCATCGCGGTGCCGGAGTTGCCGAGATCGAGCGGGCCCGTGGGCGCACCCAGGCCGCGCAGGCCCGCGCCGGTGATGACGCGTGTCCGACCCTCGAGGCGATGCGCCACACCCATCGCCTCGAACGCACGCAGAGTCGCCAGGCAATCCCCGCTTTCAAGAAAGCCGTCGATCGTCGTGGTGCCTTCGGCCAGCGCCCCGAACATGATTGCGCGATGCGACATCGACTTGTCGCCGGGCACGCTGACGCGGCCCGTCAGGCAGCCGCCGGGGGCGATATGAAAACGTTGCGCGCTCATCCGCGGCTCTCCTGTCGTGGACCGGCAAACGTGTCACGCGCGGCCTTGGCCCGCCCGAATACGTCGTCCAGCGCGCCGCCGTCGCCCGCAGCCACGGCAGCACGCACATCGCCCAGACGCGCCATGAACGCATCGAGCATATCGAGCACCGGCCGGCGATTGGCGATCACGATATCCCGCCACAGGATCGGATCGCTCGAGGCGATGCGCGTGAAATCGGAGAAGCCGCCCGCGGCATAGGCAAAGACTTCCTGGTGCTCACTCATCGCCGCCAGCGTGTCGACGAGCGTGTATGCGAGCACGTGCGGCAGATGGCTGGTGGCGGCCAGCACTTCGTCGTGATGGGCCGCGTCCATCTCGATCACGCTCGCCCCGAGCTCGCGCCAGAGCGCGACCACGCAGTCGAGTGCTGCTGCCCCGGTCTCTGCGGTGGGCGTGAGGATGACACGACGCTCGTTGAACAGCGTCGCGAAACCGGCATCGATGCCGCTGTTCTCGGTTCCGGCAATCGGATGCCCCGGCACGAAGCGCGCTATACCGTCGCCGAGTAGCGATCGCGCGATCTCGATCACGCTGGCCTTGCTGCTGCCCGTATCGGTGATCACCGCATCGGACGGCGCATGGGCCGCCACCTCCCGCAGCACCTCGGACAACGCCCCGGGCGGGACAGCCACGACGACCACATCGGCATCCGCGACCGCCGCGGCCACATCGGCATGACAATCGTCGACGAGTCCGAGCCGCAAGGCCTGTTGCACATCGCCCTCGCCGGCCACGGCCCCTACGAGGCGTCCCCGGAAACCGGCGCGATAGATGCCTCGGGCGATCGAGCCGCCGATCAGCCCCAGGCCGATAATCGCGACATGCTTGGCGTTGAAGGTGTGCTTGTGGTCACTCATCGATCGAGCACTCGGTCGAGCGCGGCGAGAAAGACCGCATTGTCCTCGGCGCTGCCCACGGTCACGCGCAGATGCTGCGCCAAGCCGTAACCGGCCAGGGGACGCACGATCACGCCCGCCCGCAGCATGGCTTCGTAGGTCTCGCGGGCATCGCCCCCGGTGTCGAAGGTCAGGAAATTGGCCTGCGACGGCAGACACGGCAGACCGCGCGCTGCGAGTTCTCGCGCAAGCGCATCGCGCTCGGCCGTGTTCGAGGTCACCGAATGGGTGATGAAATCCGTATCGTCGAGCGCGGCCAGCGCGCAGTGCATGGCAAGGGTATTGACGTTGAACGGCGCCCGAACCCGGTTGAGATAGTCCGTGATCGTCGACGAGGCCAGCCCGTAACCGAACCGCAGCGCGGCCATGCCGTAGATCTTGGAAAAGGTGCGCGTGACGATGAGATTGGGGAACCGCGCCAGCCACGCCGCGACCGGCGGCGCCGCCTCGATGGTCTGATATTCGATATAGGCCTGGTCGAGCACCACGACGACATGCGGCGGCACGCTCTCGAGAAACGCCGTCAGCGCCGCGTTCGACAGCCAGGTCCCGGTTGGGTTGTTCGGGCTGGCCATGAAGACCACACCGGTGTTCTCGTCGATCGCCTCGCGCATTGCCGCCAGGTCGTGGCCATAGGGCATCTCGGCGGCCGCATCGAGGGCCGCGACCTCTCGCACCTCGCCGTTGACCGCCTGCGTGACGATGGGATAGACCGCGAATGCGTGCTGCGAGATGACTGCGTTCCGGCCGGGCCCGAGAAAGACGCGCGCGGTCAGCTCGAGCACATCATCGGAGCCGTTGCCCAACGTGATCTGCGTCGGATCGACCCCGTGCTCGGCCGCGAGACGCTGCTTGATGTCGTAACCGGCGCCATCCGGATACCGATAGAGTGCGCCGTCGAAACGTGACAACGCCGCCTGGGCGGCCGGCGATGTACCGAGCGGATTCTCGTTGGAGGCAAGCTTGATGATGTGCTCGAGCCCGAGCTCTCGCTTGAGATCCTCGATCGGCTTGCCCGGCACATACGTGTGCAGCTGCGTGATGCCGGCATGAGGCTGGGGAGTAATGTCTTGCGGCATGATGCTTAGTCGTCTGGCTGCTCGGCCTCTCGGCCGACGGAACACGGATAGGATCCCAGGACCTTGATCAGCGCCGCCTCACCGCGGATCGCTTCGATGACGGCACGCACCGGTGCGTCATCGACATGGCCCTGCATGTCTATGAAGAAATTGTAATCCCAGGCCTGTCGGCGCGAAGGCCGTGACTCGATACGAGCCAGATCGACACCGGCACGCGCAGCGGGCGCCAACAGGCGATACAGCATCCCCGGCTGGTTCCGGATGGATACCAGAATCGAGGTCATGTCGTGCCCCGACGGGGCCACGGCCTGATTGCCGAGCACCAGAAAACGTGTGGTGTTGTTCGGATCGTCCTCGATATTCGAGGCCAGGATCGGGAGATCGTAGAACGCGCTCGCCGCGCGCGCCGCGATGGCGGCCGCCCCGGTTTCGCCAGCGACCCGACGTGCTGCCTCGCCGTTCGACGAGACCGCTTCGCGCACGACGCCCGGCATGTGGCTGTCGAGCCAGTTGCGACATTGGGCGAGCGATTGCGCGTGTGCGACTACACGCTTGATCGCGCTTGGGTCCGTTTCGTGCGAGAGCAGATGATGGTGGACCGGCAACGCGACTTCACCACAGATCGATAACGGGCTGGAGACCAGTTGATCGAGGGTGTGACTGACCACGCCTTCGGTGGAATTCTCGACCGGCACAACACCGAAGTGGGCATTGCCCGCCTCGACTTCGCGAAAGATATCGTTGATCGCCGGGCTCGGCCGGGCGTTCACGGCATGCCCGAAGTGCTTGTAGACCGCGGCCTGGGTGTAAGTACCCTCCGGGCCGAGGTAGGCCACCGTCAGCGGTTGCTCGAGCGCCAGGCAGGCCGACATGATCTCGCGCACGATGCGCGTCATCGCGGCATCCGACAGCGGCCCGGCATTGCGCCGCGCCACCCGATCCAGCACCTGGGCTTCACGCTCGGGGCGATAGAAGTCGGTGCGCCCGGCGCGTTGTTTGACTTCAGCCACGCGCACGGCCCAGCCGGCACGTTGATTGATCAGCGACTGGATCTGCTGGTCGAGCTCATCGATGGCATCGCGCGCCTCGCGCAATGCATCGTCGTCGCGGGGTGACTCAGACATGGGCACACAGGAGTGGGACGCGCTGTGCGGCGCATCCGTATGAATCCAAGGAACGGCTGTCCACGCCCCGGCCGACGGCGATCGGCCAGGGCGTGCCGACGATAACGCGCTAGCGCGCGTCTCGCCCGATCGCGCCAAGATAGCGCACGCAGAGCACGCCCGAAATAGCGCGCAGCTCATCCAGCGCGGCATCGGCCACGTGCGTATCCACATCGACGAGCGACAGGGCCACGTCGCCCTGCGACTTGTTGAGCAGGTCGGCGATATTGTGCTCGTGGCGTGCGAGCGCCGAGGTGATCTGACCGACCATGTTCGGCTGGTTCTTGTTGATCACCACGATACGGTGCGCATGCGCGGTCGGCGGCATGATCGCTTCGGGGAAATTCACCGAGTTGCGAATATTGCCGACCTCGAGCCATTCGCGCAGCTGGTCGGCGATCATCATCGCGCTGTTGTCCTCGGCCTCGTCGGTCGAGGCACCGAGATGCGGCAGGGTGATCACGCGCTCGTGACCGCGCAACTTCTCGGACGGGAAATCGCAGACGTAATACTTGAGATGCCCCTCGGCCAGCGAGGCCAACACCGCATCTTCGTCGACGATCTCCGCACGCGAGAAATTGAGCAACACCGCGCCCTGCGGCATCAGCTTGAGCCGGTCGGCGTTGATCAAGCCCCGCGTGGCGTCGATCAACGGCACATGCAGGGACAGGAATTCGGAGCCGGCAATCGTCTCGTCGACCGACAGCGCACCGTGCACGCTGGCATGCAGACGCCAGGCGTTGTTGATGGTGATGCCCGGGTCGAAACCGGTCACGCTCATGCCGAGGCTCTGCGCGGCATTGGCCACGCTCACACCCACGGCCCCCAGGCCGATCACGCCAAGCGAACGCCCGGGCAGCTCGATCCCCTTGAATTTCTTCTTGCCGGCTTCGACTTCCTTGTGAAGATCGGCGCCGGTCGAGGATAGTTCGTCGACATATTTCCAGGCGCCCAGCACATTGCGCGCCGAGAGCAGCATGCCGGAGAGCACCAGCTCCTTGACCGCATTGGCGTTGGCGCCCGGCGCATTGAATACCGGCACACCGCGCTCGGTCATGGCGGCGACCGGAATGTTGTTCACCCCGGCCCCGGCGCGGCCGATGGCACGCACCGACTCCGGAATGGCCATGTCGTGCATGTTGTGCGATCGCAGGATGATCGCGTCCGGCTCGGACAGTTCCGAGGCGACTTCGTAAAGCTCGCGCGGCAGACGATCGAGACCGCGCGGCGAGATGTTGTTCAGGGTCTGAATCTTCAGGCTCATGACAATCCTTTCATCGAAAAATCGAGTCTCGAGGGGAAACGGCGTGGTTCAGCCGTTTTCCTTCTCGAAAGCCCGCATGAAATCGATCAGCGCGTCGACGCCAGCCTCCGGCATGGCGTTGTAGATCGAGGCCCGCATACCGCCGACCGAGCGATGCCCCTTGAGCGTCGACAGCCCCGCCTCCTCGGCCTGGGCTAGGAAGCCGGCGTTGAGCGCGTCATCGGCCAGGAGAAACGGCACGTTCATGCGCGAACGCACGGCGGGATCGACCGGGTTCGAATAGAAGTCCGAGCCATCGATGAAATCGTAGAGCTTGGCGGCCTTGCGCTTGTTGATTGCCTCGATGGCCTCCAGACCGCCCTGGTTCTCGAGCCACTCGAACGTCAGCCCGCAGATGTACCACGCGTAGCAGGACGGCGTGTTGAGCATCGAGTCGGCATCGGCCTGCTGCTTGTAGTCCAGCACCATCGGGCAGGCCGACTGGGCCCGTCCCATGAGGTCGTTACGCACGATGACCATGGTGATGCCGGCCGGCCCGGCGTTCTTCTGCGCGCCTGCGTAGATCACGCCGTGACGGGCCACATCGACCGGTCGCGACAGGAAATTCGAGGACATGTCGGCGACGAGCGGTACATCACCGACATCCGGCGTTTCCTGGAACTCCACGCCTTGAATGGTTTCGTTCGGCGTGTAATGCACGTAGCGCGAGCGATCGCTGAGCTGCCACTGCGCGCGCGGCGGGACAGTGGTGAAGCTGCTGTCCTCGCTCGAGGCAGCCTTGTGGGCCGTACCGTACTTGCCGGCTTCCTTGATGGCCTTCTTGCCCCAATTGCCGGTGACGATGTAGTCCGCGGTATCGCCTTCACCCAGCAGGTTCAGCGGCACACCGGCGAACTGACCGGCCGCGCCACCCTGGAGAAAGAGAATCGAATAATCGTCGGGCACGTCAAGCAGGCGACGCAGACGCGCCGTGGCATCTTCAGCGATCGAGACGAACGCCTTGCCGCGATGGCTCATCTCCATCACGGACATGCCGGTGCCCTGCCAGTCGAGCATCTCGGACTGCGCTTTTTCGAGCACTTCGACCGGCAGCGTCGCCGGACCGGCACTGAAGTTATACACACGTGACATTCAAACCACTCCTCGTGGAAATCGAAGCGAGTTGCGCCGTGCGATCAATCGTCGGCAGGCGCGTTGTTGTCGGGCGATGCCGCATCGGCCGGCCCGTCACCGGCCGACTCGCTCGCCGTATCGGCGTCTGCGTCATCATCCGAGTCCTCGACCGCGATGCGATCCACCCCCACCAGGTGCTGATCGTCGGCCACACGGATGATGCGTACGCCTTGCGTATTGCGCCCCAGAACGGAGACCTCGGCCACTGCGGTGCGGATAAGCGTGCCCATGTTCGAGATGAGCATGATCTCGTCTTCTTCGAGCACCTGGGTCGCGCCGATCACGGCCCCGGTCTTGTCCGATTGCTTGAGCGTGAGCACCCCCTGGCCGCCCCGTCCGCGCAGCGGATAGTCGTCGGCCGGAGTGCGCTTGCCGTAGCCATGTTCGGTCACGGTCAGGATATGGCCTTCCCGCACGACGATCAGCCCGATCACGCGCGCCGCCGTGTCGTCTTCGGGCAGCCGGATGCCGCGAACGCCGGCCGCGTTGCGGCCCATCTCGCGCACGTCGGATTCGGCGAAACGGATGACCTTGCCGTTGGTGCCGAACAGCATGATGTGATCGTCGCCCGAGGTCAGATCCACGCCGACGAGTGCGTCGTCGGCGCGCAGATCGATGGCGATGATGCCGTTGGTGCGCGGGCGCGAGAACTGCTCCAGCGCCGTCTTCTTCACGGTGCCGTTGCGGGTGGCAAAGAAGACGTTCTCGCCGGTCGCGAAGTCCTTGATCGGCAGCACCTGGCTGATCCGCTCGTCCGCCTCCAGCGGCAACAGATTGACGATCGGCTTGCCACGCGCCCCGCGACCGACGCTCGGCAACTCGTAGACCTTGAGCCAGTAGGCCTTGCCATACGAGGAAAAGCACAGGAGCGTGTCGTGGGTATGCGTGACCCATAGCTTCTCGATGAAGTCCGCGTCCTTGGTCGTGGTCGCCGACTTGCCACGTCCGCCGCGGCGCTGGGCGCGATAGGCATCCAGCGGCTGGCTCTTCACATAGCCTTCATGCGTGAGCGTGACAACCACATCCTCCGGCGAGATCAGATCGGCCGTGGTCAGGTCGAGATGATGGTCGAGAATCTGAGTCGCCCGGGTATCGCCGTATTCATCACGGATCGCGACCAGCTCGTCACGGATGACTTCGAACAGGCGAGCCATCGAGGAGAGGATCTCGATATAGTCGGCGATGTCGTCGAGAAGCTTTTCGAACTCCTCGATGATCTTGTCCTGTTCGAGCCCCGTCAGACGGTGTAGACGCAGATCCAGAATCGCCTGTGCCTGTGTTTCGGTCAGCCGGTAGCGCGTCTGATCCAGCAGGCCGTATTCACGCGCCAGATCCGCCGGACGCGAGGCATCGGCGCCGGCACGCTCGAGCATGCTGTTGACCTGACCGGGAGCCCACACGCGACCGATCAGCCCTTCCCGGGCCTCGGCCGGGCTGGAGGCGGCCCGAATCAATGCGATCACTTCATCGATATTGGCCAGCGCCACGGCCAGCCCTTCGAGCACATGGGCACGCGCTCGTGCCTTGGCGAGATCGTACTGCGTCCGGCGTGTGACGACCTCGCGCCGGTGACGAATGAACGCCTCCAGCATCTGCTTCAGATTAAGCGTGCGCGGCTGGCCGTCGTCGAGCGCGACCATGTTGATGCCGAACACGGTCTGCATCTGGCTGTGTCGATACAGATTGTTGAGCACGACCTCGGGCGTCTCACCGCGACGCAGCTCGATCACCATGCGCATGCCGTCCTTGTCGGACTCGTCGCGCAGTTCGGTGATGCCCTCGATGCGTTTGTCCTTGACCAGCTCGGCGATCTTTTCCAGCAGCCGGGCCTTGTTGACCTGATACGGCAGCTCGGTGACGACGATCGCCTGCTTGCCACGCTCGTCGATGTCCTCGAAATGGGCACGCGCGCGGATATGAATCCGGCCACGACCGGTCTCGTAGGCCTCGCGAATGCCGTCGGCGCCGTTGATGATGCCGGCGGTCGGAAAGTCCGGGCCTGGCATGTGCGCCATCAGCTGGGCGATCGTCACGTCCTCGTCGTCGATGACGGCCAGGCAGGCGTTGATAATCTCGCGGATATTGTGCGGCGGGATGTTCGTGGCCATGCCGACGGCGATACCGGTCCCGCCGTTGACCAGCAGGTTGGGCAGACGCGTCGGCAGCACCGCCGGCTCGGATTCCGATTCATCGTAGTTCGGAATGAAATCGACGGTGTCCTTGCCGATGTCGGCCAACAGCTCGTGTGCCAGCTTGGCCATGCGAACTTCGGTGTAACGCATGGCCGCCGGCGCATCGCCGTCGATCGAGCCGAAGTTGCCCTGGCCATCGACCAGGACATAGCGCATGGAGAAATCCTGGGCCATGCGCACGATCGTGTCGTAGACGGCCGAATCGCCATGCGGATGATATTTACCGATGACGTCGCCGACCACACGCGCCGATTTCTTGTACGGCCGGTTCCAGTCATTGGACAGTTCAGCCATGGCATAGAGCACGCGGCGATGCACGGGCTTCAAGCCATCGCGCACGTCGGGCAGCGCGCGCCCCACGATCACGCTCATGGCGTAGTCGAGATACGACTGGCGCATCTCGTCTTCGAGGTTAATCGACAGGATCTCTTTTGCGACGTCGGCCATAGATCGATTCGTTTCGGGTCGCGCGCATGACCACCGGCCGCCCCTCCCGGACCGGAGACGGAACCCGCTCCGGCGGGCCCGACGAGGGCATTACGCTAAGCCGCGCATCCTAGCACACCCGGGCCCGGAAACCGGAGCTTTCAGGGCTTGTCCGGTGCGCCGCCCGGTATCCGGTCAGCCATGGCTCGACCGGGCGTTGTGATCTCGTCTGCGCTGCGCGCCTGATCCAGCCCATCGGCGGGCTGCCATACCCGCCGACAACGGGCCCGAACCGCTCGCCCCGGGTTGTCTCCTGGCGATACGGGCATCGGGCCCGTCCCACCCCGGTCCATGCACGACGACGAGGCCATCTCGACAGGTGCCGCCGGATCGGGCTCGCTCGATGATCTGGCCGTGTGTCGCCACAGGGCGCCCAGCGTTCCGAGCCGGCATAGCGCGCTGAGCGCGCCAACGCGGCGCTCGAACGACACATCAACAGCCCCTAGAATGCAGCCAAACCCGAATTCGTCGACGACGGCCATCTTTGTGCCCGGTGCGGCGACCTGCCATGGAATCCATCGATACTCTCATTCGGGCGCGCTGGATCGCGCCCATGCACGGACAAGAGCGCGTACTGACCGATCACGCGGTGGCCATACGCCACGGCGTGATCGAGGCGATCTGCCCCATCGAGACCGCGGACGCGCGCTATCAGGCCGACGAAATCGTCGATCTGAGCACTGATCATCTGCTGATCCCGGGGCTGATCAATGCCCACACGCACGCTGCCATGAACCCGATGCGCGGGATCGCCAACGACAAGCCGCTGATGCCCTGGCTGACCGAACATATCTGGCCCATCGAAAGCGCCGAGATGTCCCAGGCCTATGTCAGCGACGGCGTCGACCTCGCCATGGCAGAAATGATCCGGTGCGGAACGACCTGCTTCAACGACATGTATTTCTTTCCCGATGTGGCCGCGGCCCGCATCGATGCCGCCGGCATGCGCGCGACCCTGGGCATGATCGTGATCGATTTCCCGAGTGTCTGGGCGGCCGAGCCCGCGGAATATCTGGACAAGGGGCTGGCACTGCGCGATGCATGGCGCCACCACGACCGCATCAGCACCGTGTTTGCGCCCCATGCGCCCTACACCGTCTCGGACGAACCGTTACGCAAGGTGCGGACCTACGCCGACGAAATGGAACTGCGCGTACACATGCACGTCCATGAAACCGTCGACGAAGTCGATGACAGCTGCGACAAGCACGGGATGCGGCCGCTCGCCCGGCTCGATGCGCTCGGCCTTGTCAATCCTGGCCTGCTCGCCGTGCACATGACACAGATCACCGACGACGAAATCGCGCGCTGTGCCGCGGCCGGCATACATGTGGTGCATTCACCGGAGTCCAACCTGAAGCTCGCCAGTGGACTGTGTCCGGTGCAGAAGCTTCTCGATGCCGGCATCAACGTGGCACTCGGCACGGACAGCGTGGCCTCGAACAACGACCTCGATATGCTCGGCGAAATGCGCACGGCCGCCCTGATCGGCAAGGTCGCGGCCAATGATGCTGCCGCCATTCCGGCCGACACGGCCCTGGCCATGGCGACGATCAACGGCGCACGTGCGCTGGGCATCGATGACCGTACCGGCAGCCTGGCCCCGGGCAAGATGGCCGATCTCGCCGCGATCGACCTGTCCGACCTCGAAACCCGACCGGTATTCGATCCGATCGGCGCCCTGGTCTACAGCGCAACCCGCGACCAGGTTACCGATACCTGGGTCGACGGGCGGCCCCTGATGCGCGATCGTCGCCTGACCACGCTGGATGCAGCCGATCTTTCTCGCAGCGTCGATGCATGGCAGCAGCGACTCGCGCGATACGCGCCGAGTGCGGATGGACGCTCTGTGTAAACATCTGCCAGCCTCGACATATACGCGAATTTTCACAAAAGGAACGGACGTGGCAGGCATCAGATCGGTCGGGCGGCGCCTATACAGGAAAGTGGCCGGCGCGGAGCACAGCATCCCGGCGTGGCGCGGCAAGGCCTCGCGCGCGCATCAGTCCATTCCCTTTCGACAGCTGCGCGTGACAGCACACGCCGAGCGGCTGCGTCATCGCGGCCGACATCGACAGGTGGAATCGTTCGTGCAGTTCGCGGGTTTCCCGCGCTCCGGCCATTCGCTCATCGGCGCGATCATCGATGCCCACCCCGAGGCACGAATCGCCCACGAACTGGATGCGATGGGGCTCATCGATCGTGGCTTTTCGCTGGCCTCCGTCATGGCCCTCGTCGATCGACACTGCGATGCGTTCAACCAGAGCGGGCGCTGGTGGAACGGCTTCTGCTATGCGATGCCCGGCGGCCGCCACGAACGGCTGGAGCGTCCGCGTCTCTACGGCGACAAGAAAGGCGATCTGGCCCTGCGCCGCATGGCCGCCGATCCGACATTACGCGAGCGCCTGGCCAACCGCCGCGGCCCGCCAAGGCGCTGGATCTGCGTACTGCGCAATCCGTACGACAATATCGCGACGATGTCGCTAAGGCAGAATCGCACATACGACGCGCTGCGCACCCGAGGCCTTGATTCCGCGGCATTCCAGCAGGAACTGTCGGCTCATCAGGCCGACGGGCGTATCGCGCGTGAAGCCGAGACCGCGCAGATCGATGAATACGCACGCCTGTGCGATGCCTTGAGCGACCTGCTCGCCATCACCCCCGCACATGATTGGCACGTGCTCACGCACGAGCGTCTCATCGAATCGCCGGCCGATACGTTGAAGGCACTGTTCGGTTTTCTGGCCCTGGATGACGCCGCAATCGATGTCGAACGTCTGGCCGGCGTGGTGCATCGCAAGGCCAACGAAACGCGACATCAGGTCGCCTGGTCCGACGAGGCCCGGGCGCGAGTCGAAGCACTGATCAACACGCACGCTTTTCTTTCGCCTTACCGCGACGGCCGCTGACCCGGTCAGGGCATCGATGCCGGCTCGATAATCGCGAGCGTTCGGATACGAGCCGTACTCAGACCGCGTACCAGCGCGTTGTGTCGGCACGGCCCGCATGCGAATCTCTCAGCCAGTTCATTGCGCTTTGTAACGTGACCCCATGCCCTCCGATCAGAAATCCGAACTGAACAAATTCGATGCCATGGCCGCCACGTGGTGGGATCCGGACGGCGATATGCGTCCGCTGCATGACATCAATCCGCTGCGCTGTGCCTATATCGATCGACGCGCAGGCCTGAAGGGCAAGCGGGTGCTCGATGTCGGCTGCGGCGCGGGGGTACTCTCGGAGGCCATGGCGCGCCGCGGCGCCCGGGTCACCGGCATCGACCTGGCCGGCGACACCGTCGAGGCAGCGAAACGACACGCCGCCCAGTCGGATCTGTCGATCGATTACCGCGTAATCTCCTCGCGCGATCTGGCAGCCGAGATGGCCGGGGCCTTCGATATCGTCGTGGCCTACGAAATGCTTGAACATGTCGATGAACCCGGCAACGTCGTCGGCGACTGTGCCCTGCTCACCGCCGCTGGCGGCGATCTGTTCTTCTCGACGATCAACCGCAACCCCTTGTCCTGGGCGCTGGCGATCGGCGGCGCCGAATACGTGCTCGGCCTTCTGCCGCGCGGCACGCACGAATACGCCAAGCTCATCAAACCGGCCGAACTGTCCCATTGGTGCCGCACGTCGGGTCTCGACGTGCGCGATCTCACCGGCATGCGCTACAACCCGCTGTCACGCAACGCCACACTCGGGCATCGGCCGGATGTCAACTACTTCATCCATGCCGAAAAGCCGAGCGCCTGACGTGGGCGCCCCATCCTCGCGCGCGGTTCTGTTCGACCTCGACGGGACCGTCGTCGATACCGCCCCCGATCTGGCTGGCGCAGCCAACGACATGCGGGCGCGACGCGGGCTGGCGGCGCGCCCGATCGATGCGATGGCGCCGATGTGTTCCTACGGCGGCCGCGGCATGCTCGCCGCGGCCTTCGATATCGCGCCCGGAGCACCCGACTACGATGCGATGTACGACGAGTTCATCACCACCTATGCCCAGCGCATGACCCGGGCCTCCTACCCCTATACCGGCATGCGCGCCCTGCTCACCGATCTGGCCGATGACGGCGTGCGCTGGGGTATCGTGACGAACAAGCCGGAGCGCCTGGCCGTGCCGCTGATCGCACATCTGGCCTTCGAGCCCGCGCCGGGCTGTGTGATCGGTGGCGACACGGCCGGCGTCGCCAAGCCCGATCCGGCACCGATTCTGCTGGCCTGCGAGCGGATGGAGGTCGCGCCGACCGACTGTATCTACGTCGGCGACTCCGATCGCGATATCGCCGCCGGCCAGGCTGCTGGCATGCCCACGATCGCGGCCTGCTATGGCTATATTCCACCCGACGAATCACCGGCCGATTGGCCGGCCGAACGGCACGTCGAGTCGATTGCGGCGCTGGGTGAAGCCATCCAGTCTCTCTGGAAGTCTTACTGAGACATCAACCCGGACGGGCGGCAAGGTGATACGCGGCACGCATTGCGTGCGACACCCCGGCGAGCAAAATCATCAACGTATCGTCGCGGGATGGCGTGTCGCTCGCTGTCCGCCCGCCCCGGCGCCGAGCCCCGCGGTGCGGTACCCGCGCGTCCTCACCATCGGCACGGCAACGGTCTCTTTCATTTCGACACGAGGGCCTGTTGATGTGTCGTGCGAGTCCGCGCCCAGCGCGCCCTGACATTGACGAGGGGCGGCAAGACGAGGCGTCGCACGCACCGTGCAGCCATTCTGCACCCGCGGGCTACAACGCTGGATTGCCGTCGTGTTTTTGATTTTGGGGCGCTTGTCCCTTCGGGTTGGGCCGCCCATGGAAAATCGACGATGGGCGCCCGGCGGCGTCGCGAGCCTTGATCGTGGCACGCCACGATACGGCGACTCGCACCTTGCCGGACACACGGCGGTCTCTCGACGAAAAGGCACCCGAACGAAACATCAACAGGCCCTGGCCCCCTTGCCCTGCAGGCACGGCGTTGATATCGGGTGGGGTCAGCACGAGCGACGACCGCCATGGGCCGGATGCCCGGCTCGCCCTTGGTCCGCCGCGCATGCCCGGTCTTGCCGAAACACGCCATCCCTCAAGTACTGGCACCCGATGATCGACGCCCGGGCCCGCGCAGTGACCTATCCGCGGCCAGCCCAGCGCGAACTGGCACGCGAAATGGACGGCATCCGGCATCCGCTTTCCCCCGGGGCCATGAGCGTGGTGCATTGTCGGATATCACTCGATACACGGCAGCGTCGGTGGCCGTGTCATGCGCGGACGAAACCGGGCACACATCACGTCAACGATCGCGACGCCCGGCGAATCGCGGATATGGAACTCCTGATAAACATCACGTGATATTAAAAATATTTTGACGTATCATGTGATCGATAACGGAGGTTGCCATGATGCATACCAATGCCGCCGCCCGCCCTGCCTCGGCGCCAGAGACAACCGCCGACCAGGCCAATGCCGCCGTCAAGGCGGTTCTGCGCATCGCCGAACGATGGCAGCTCGGTGATGCCGATCTCGGCATTGCACTGGGCGGAGTCTCGGTCCCCACGATCACGCGCTGGCGCATGCGACTGCGACGCGGTCAGCCGACCGCCGCCCAGCTCGACCGGGATCGCATGGACCGCATCAGTTATCTGCTGGGGATCTACAAGGCTCTGCATATCCTGTTCCTCGACGAGACACAGGCCGACCGCTGGATTCATCGGCCGGTCGAGCTGCCCGGCATGGAAGGGCGTAGTGCGATCGAGGTGATCCGCGGCGGCAGCATGGACGACTTGCGCCATGTGCGACGCTTTCTCGACGGCTGGCGCGGTTGATCGTGCCGGTCGCGGCACCGGAACAACTCCTTGTACGTCCGCTACCGTTCACGACGGTCCACCGGATCGTACCGAGTCGATTCCCGCCGGTCGGCATCTTCGATACGGTCGCAGACCCGGGCGACCTGGCCTTCATCCAGGCGCTGGAATCACGGACCAACGAGCGTCTGGCCGATCCGCTCGGCCATATCGAGCTCGTCGCCCCGGACGATATCGTCACCGGCCCGGGCAGCACGCCCGTGATGGCGGCGTTCACGCACCCGAGCGTCTCCGGCTCCCGTTTTTCCGACGGCAGCTACGGCGTCTATTACGCCGGCGACAGCGAACAGGTCGCCATCGACGAAACCGTCCATCATCGTGAACGTTTCCTGCGCGCCAGCGGTGAGCCTGCCTGTGAAATCCAGATGCGCGCCTATGTCGGCACACTGTGCAAGCCGCTGCACGACGGCCTGGGCGACGTGCTGCCGGCCGCCGTGCGCCATGCCGACGATTACACGCTGAGCCAGCGCTGGGGGGCGGCACTGCGCCGAGATGGTGCCTGGGGACTGGCTTATCCGTCGATCCGCTCGCCGGGCGGGCGGTGTGTCGCGCTGTTCCGGCCGCCGGCCATCGGGCGCGTCCACCAGAGCACGCATCTGCGCTACCGCTTCGACGGGCAGCGCATCAGCGGCGTATACGCCGTCGGCGATTACCAGCCGCGCTGATTCGACTCACAGACCGTGCTGCGCGCATCCCGTAAGCAGCACGCAGTCATCACAGGCAGGCCGGCGCTTGTGGCAGACCCGCTTGGCATGCTCGACGATCAGGGCGTGCGTTTCATCGTAATCGGCCGCGCGCCAGCCGGCCGGCGCCTGATCCTCGACCCGCAGGCGCAGTGTTTCATAGCGCCGCGTCCGCCCGGTCCACCATCCGTACCGTTCGAGGATGCGAAACGCATAGGCATCGGCCACGAACCGCGGTCGATCGAACGCATAAAGCGCGATCACATCCGCGGTTTCCGGACCGATGCCGCGCACGTCGCGCAGGGCCGTACACAGATCCGCGGTGGACCAGGTATCGAGTGCCTCGAATCCGCCGGCCTCGACAAACCACCGACACAGCGCCCTGAGCCGCTCGGCCTTGACACGATGCGGCCCGGCCTGGCGAATACAGCCGGCCAGATCGTCGTTGGCAAGCAGCGCCTCGGCGGTCAGTGGCCCGGCTTCAAGCAACGTCGCGATCGCGCGCTCGACGTTGGTCCAGGCCGTATGCTGGGTGAGCACGGCCCCGATGAAGATCTCGAAACGCGGATGCGCCGCATCCTGATGCGGCCACCAGTGCTGCGGCCCGTGTGCTTCGGTCAGCCGGTCGTAGAACATTGCCAGACCGGCGCGGGTTATGGCGGCCGCGGGCCCTGCCTCACCGGCACGGCTCATCGACGATCAACGTGGCGGCCGATGGCCGCGCTCGTCCATTCAGCGCTTGAGATCGACGACCGCGGCAAGCGCACTGACCTCTTTTTTCGACAGCTCGTGAAAACTACCCGCCTTGACGCCGCCCGGCAGCGGCACCGGGCCGAAGCCGGTCCGGATCAGGCGCGAAACGGTCACGCCCTGACTGTCCCACAGGCGACGCACGACACGGTTACGCCCCTGCCGCACGATGACCTCGAACCAGCGATTGGTTCGATGTTCGTCATCGCCTTCACGAATCGATTCGAAGTGGGCGACGCCATCGTCCAGCGCCACGCCCTCGACGAGCCGATCCAGCATGGCCTGGTCGACATGGCCACGAACCCGGACGGCATAGGTCCGCGGCAGTTCGTAGCTCGGGTGCTCGAGGCGCCGCTTGAGCTCGCCGTCGGTGGTCAGCAACAGCAGGCCCGAGGTATTGACGTCCAGCCGGCCGACGGCGAGCCATCGGCCCGCATCCAGCTTCGGCAATTTACGAAAGATCGTCGGCCGGCCCTCGGGATCGTGCCGGGTGACGACCTGGTCGACATGTTTCTTGAACGCCAGTACGCGACACGGCACGTCGCTGCGCTTCTCCCAGCTCACGCGTTTGCCGTCGAGCGCGACGCGATCACCCGAATCGAGCGTATCGCCGAGCTTGGCGAGCCGATCGTTGACGCGTACGCGCCCTTCACGGATCGCGGTCTCGATCGCTCGCCGCGAGCCGAGCCCGGCGTGGGCCAGCGTTTTCTGAATCCGATCGGCCACGGCCAACCTCACTCGCTTGTTATCGGGACTACTTCTCGACGAAGGCGCGTTCGATGACGTATTCGCCCGGCGCGCCGATATGCGGCGACACGGTGAAACCGCGATCATCGAGCAGCTTAGCCGTGTCGTCGAGCATCGCCGGGCTACCGCAGATCATGGCCCGGTCGTGGGCCGGATCCAGATCCTCGATGCCGAGATCCGCTGTCATCCGCCCGTTGTCCAACAGCGTCGTCAACCGCCCCTCATGCTTGAACGGTTCACGCGAGACCACCGGGTAATACAACAGCCGGCCGGAAATCAGCTCGCCGAGCAGGTCGTCTTCGGGTAGATCGTGGCTCAGGAGCGTGTCGTAGGCCAGATCGTTCTTGTAGCGCACACCGTGTACGACGATAACCCGGTCGAACCGTTCATAGGTCTCGGGATCGCGCACGATCGACAGGAACGGCGCCAGCCCGGTCCCGGTCGACAGCAGATACAGGTTGCGTCCCGGGTGAAGATCCGAGATCAGCAGCGTCCCGGTCGGCTTGGTGGACACGAACACTTCGTCATCCACGGCCAGATGCTGCAACCGCGAGGTAAGCGGGCCGTCCGGCACCTTGATCGAGAAGAACTCGAGGTGCTCCTCGTAATTGGCCGAGACGATACTGTAGGCCCGAAGAAGCGGCTTGCCGTTGTCCTGCGTCAGCCCGATCATCACGAACTGGCCGTTTTCGAAGCGAAGCGAGGCATCGCGCGTGGTGGTGAACGAGAACAGGGAATCGTTCCAGTGCTTCACGCTCAGCACGCGCTCGGTGTTCAGTGCTGCCATGACAATCCTTCGTGAAGGGCGCGCCGCGCCCGGCAAGTAACTCGGTCGCGCGTATCTTGCGGGGCGCGACACATTATTCCAAGGGGCGGTCGCCCGGGGCGCCGGTATCGGGCGCCTCATCGGCCGGCTGCTCGTTTGCCGCCGCACTCGTCTGCGGGGCCGCCGACGAGGCGCCGAGACGCGCGATCGCGGCTTCCAGCGCCTCGGCATCCTTGATTTCGGGAAGTCGCGGCAGATCGGCCAGACGCGACACGCCGAAATCATCCAGGAATCGCGGCGTGGTCGCATAGAGCGCCGGCCGACCCGGCACTTCGCGATGACCGATCACCTTGATCCACTCGTATTCGGACAGGGTCTTGATGATCTGGGTCGAGACCGAGACGCCGCGGATCGCCTCGATATCGGAGCGCGCCAACGGCTGGCGATAGACGATGATCGCCAGGGTTTCGAGTACCGCACGCGAAAGCTTCGGTGGCTTGTCGGCCCACAGACGCGCCACCAGATCGGCATGTTCGGCCCGAACCTGCAGCCGCCAGCCGCTGGCCACCGAGACCACTTCGGCGGCCGACGCCGCATAACGCGTGGCCAGTACGTCCAGTGCCGCGCGCACACTCGCCCGATCGACATGCTCATCGGTTTCGATGAGCGCGACGAGCCGGTCGACCGCCAGTGGGCCATGCGCGACCTGGAGCAGCGCCTCGACGGCGGTGACCACACGCGACGAGACTGGGTCGTGATCCGTACGGGTGTCGGATTCGTCCATCACACGGCTCCGACCGGGGCCGCACGGCGCAACGCGACCGGCGCATAGGGCTCGGCCTGCTCGATGGCGATCAACGATTCCCGGGCGAGCTCGAGAACCGCCAGAAACGAGACCACGACGCCGAGTCGGCCCTCGTCGATCGCCAACAGCGCCGGAAAGGAGGTGCGCGCGCCGGGCGCGAGCTTGTCCAGAATTCGTGTCATGTGTTCGCGCACGGTCAGCGTTTCGCGGGAGATGACATGCTCGGTATTGAGCTCTGCTCGGGCCAGGACATCATGCAGAGCACCGAGCAGCGCCTTGAGATCCGCATCGGGCATTGGCTTGTCCACCGCTACGGCCGGCGCGGCCAGACGGACCGGTGTCAGATCGCGGCCGACTCGGGGCACCTCATCCAGGCCCTGGGCGGCCTCCTTGAACTGCTCGTATTCGGCCAGACGGCGGACCAGCTCGGCGCGCGGGTCCTCGCCCTCCTCGGCCTCGTCGGTGGTCGTTCGCGGCAACAGCATCCGCGACTTGATCTCGGCCAGCATCGCAGCCATCAGAAGATATTCACCGGCCAGCTCGATGGCCATTTCCTCCATCAACTCGATGTAGGCCATGTATTGCTGGGTGATCGTGAACACCGGTATATCGAGAATATCGAGATTCTGGCGTCGAATCAGATAGAGCAGCAGATCCAGCGGCCCTTCGAAGGCCTCGAGAAAGACGCGTAGCGCGTCCGGCGGGATATACAGATCCGACGGCAGTTCGCCGTAGGGCTCGCCGGCGACCCGCGCCGGCGCTGCCTCCGCCGCGACCGGCGTATCCGCTTCGTTCACGATCCGCGTATGCCCGGTTCGACTCAGACCGCGGGCAGGAAGCCCGTGGCCTCGTAGGCGGCATCCAGCGTTGGCTGGGCGCGCTGACGGGCTGCGGTCGCCCCCCGTGCCAGGATGGCGTCGAGCCCGGCCCGATCGGCCGCGAACGTGGCATAACGTGCCTGCAAGGGTTCGAGAAATGCCACCACGGCATCGGCGAGATCACCCTTGAGGGCGCCGTAGCCGGCACCGGCGTAGTCGCGCTCGAGGTCGGGGATCGGGCGATCGGTCACAGCCGAGAGGATCGAAAGCAGATTGGACACCCCGGGTTTGCCCTCCGGGTCGAATCGCACTTCGCCATCGGAATCGGTCACGGCACGCTTGATCTTCTTGATCACTTTCTTGGGCGGATCAAGCAGCTTGATGACGTTGGCCTCGACATCGTCGGACTTGCTCATCTTGGCAGTCGGCTCGCCCAGGCTCATGACGCGCGCCCCGACCTCGGGAATGAACGGCTCGGGCACCGTGAACACGTCGCGCTGCGCGCGCTGATTGAAGCGTTCCGCCAGATTGCGCGCCAGTTCCAGATGCTGTTTCTGGTCGTTACCCACCGGCACTTCATCGGCCTGATAGAGCAGGATGTCAGCCGCCATCAACACCGGGTAGTCGAAAAGACCGGCGTTGATGTTATCGACGTTCTTCGCTGACTTGTCCTTGAACTGGGTCATCCGGTTGAGCTCGCCCATGGCGGTATGACAGTTCAACAGCCAGGAGAGCTGCGCATGAGCCGGCACGTGTGACTGTACGAACAGCGTGGCGTTATCCGGATCGATACCGGCGGCCAGATACAGACAGAGAAATTCATGACAACGATCACGCAGCGACGCCGGTTCCTGGCGCACCGTGATTGCATGCATGTCCACAAGTGCGAACAGGCAGTCGTGCGTCGACTGCATGTTGACCCAGTGCTTCAACGCGCCGATGTAATTGCCGAGCGTGAGTGCACCGGAGGGCTGGATGCCGGACAGCACCACCGGGCGCGGGTTGGCCTCTGACACGCGACTGACTCCCTGTTCAGAACTGGATTCGATCGCCGAGAGTATACGCGAGGCGTCACCCGCTTCGGAGCCCTACGCCGACGGCGCCTCCAGGCCAATGGCCTCGGCGCTGCCCTTGCCCTGGCGCAGTATTTCCGGCGGATCCTGGGTCAGATCCACGATTGTGCTCGGGTCGACGCCAGTCGCACCGCCATCGAGCACCAGATCGATCTGCCGATCGAAGACCTCGCGTACTTCGAATGCCTCCGACAGATTGCGCCCGTCGTCGCTCATCGCCGTCACCGACAGAAACGGTTCGCCCAGCGTGTCGGCGAGCGCGCGGGCGACCGGATGGGCCGGCACGCGGATCCCGATCGTCTTGCGCTTGGGATGGGCCAGCCAGTTGGGTACCTGCCTGGAGGCCGGCAGTACGAAAGTGTAGGCGCCGGGAGTGGCCGCCTTGAGCAGGCGAAAGCTCGTGTTCTCGACCTTCGCATACTGGGCGATCTCGGATAGATCGCGGCACACGAGCGTGAAGAAATGCTGCTGGTCGAGATCACGAATCCAGCGAATGCGCTGCATCGCTCCCTTGTTGCCCATCGCACAGGCCAGCCCGTAGGACGAGTCCGTCGGGTATGCGATCACGGCACCGCTGCGCAGCGCCGCGGCTGCCTGGGCGATACGACGCGGCTGCGGTGTCTCGGCGTGGACGTGGATCAGATCAGCCATGAGCCGAGTATAGCGCGGCATGGCCGATGACGTGCGGAATACGGCAGACTACGCCCAGATACATGCCGCAGCGATGCTGCCCCGGAGGTCTGCCAATGGAATATTTCGCTATCGTGTCCTTCGACGTCGCCGAGAGTGATACCGGTCGTGCCAAGGCGCGCGACGAGCATCGCCAGCGCCTGGAGGATCTCAAGGCCGAGGACCGACTGCTCACGGCCGGTCCGTTGCCCCGCACCGATGCCTATGGCCGCATCGTCGAGGGTTTTCAGGGCAGCATCATCATCGCGGCCTTCGACAGTCTGGAATCCGCACGCCAGTGGGCGACCGTCGATCCGTACAATGCCGAAGGCGTGTACATGGAAACGAGCGTCTACCCGTACAAGAAGGTCTTCTAGGACGTGTCGTCATGAGATAAGGCGTCGCGTGGGCCTCGATGCGGTGGCCATATTCCGGCCCTGAACCCGCGGCGTGCTTGGCGTTGCGTTATCAAGTGATCATGATCAACCGGCGTCGTTTCAAACGGCGTCGACCGATCCGCCACCGCCGGTCCGAGAGTACAGGCCGCGCACCGAACGATTGGACGGCCGCGCTTCGTCCCGACCACAGTCCTGAACGCATTGAAAGGTTTTTTGCATGAGCGATCGCATCCCGCGCATCCGTGCCGCCATTCGACAGCATCTCGAAACCGAGGACATCGCCATCCGCGATGACAGCCATCTGCATGCCGGCCACGCCGGGGCCAAGACCGGTCTGGGTCACTATCACGTGACGGTGCGAAGCGCACACTTCGACGGCACGTCCCTGATCGCCCGGCACCGCATGATCTATAGCGCGCTCGGCGATCTGATGCAGACCGATATCCACGCCTTGTCGATTCGCGCCCTGAGCAGCGACGAATAGACGACAACGACGCCGCGTTCGCGCACGACTCGCTTCCAGTCGGCATGCGCGAACGGGGCCGTCATCGCGCCGCGCATCGCCACGGATTCTCGATCCGGCCGAGGCGCTGCCGCGGCGCGGCATCTCGGGCCCGGCGTGGCTCGTGTCCGCCGCCGCCCCGGCACATGCCATTGCGTCGCGTGTCTCATCCCGAGTCGGCACCGACCGCGATACGCGATCAAATACGCCCTGCCGGTTTCGTGATCGGCGCTGGCCGGTCAGTCACCCGACCGCTTTCGCCGCGGCATACGCCCGACGGCAACCAGCGCGCGGCGAACAGCCCCTGGTATCAACCGTTGGCCGACAGAAACGTCTCGATCGCCTCCGCATCGAGCCGTTCGATATGCAACGTGGTGGCATGCACGGGCTGGCCGGCCCCATCGGCTTTGCGCCGCAGGATCACGAGCGGTTGATAGGCATCGAATTCGGCCTCGTGGAACGCGACTCGCGGGTCGTGTTCCACGGCCCCCGGGGCATAGATTCCGCATTTGGCAACGGCCAGTTCGCTGTCGCCGGCCACGCGATATTCACGCGCCCCGAGCCTCGCGGCCGCTGCCTGAAAAGCCGGCGCCAGTGACGCCTCGATCAAGGCCCAGGCCCGATCGGACATCGCCTCACGTCGTTCGGCCAGACGGTCGTTGGCCCCCTGCCGGGACTGTACTTCGTCGGTCGTCACCTCGAGCCAGCTTCGCGCCACCGTGTCTTGCCTCACTCGGAAATCGAGGCGTTAGACTAAGATGTCGGGCCTATCCCGGCAAGCACGCCGCTCATCCCGCTTTGGGCGAGCGGGCCCGCGAACGTGATTGCTGTTCGGACGGTGAAACAGGCGCCGGCGTGTCTGGCGCACAGGCGCGGCCCACCCGGTCGGCCGCGCTTGTGAATGTCGCCAGATCGGCACGACGGGTCGATGGATCGGATGCGCCGCTTGCATCGTGTCGCAATGTCTCCAGACGCTGGCCTGCGTTGTCGAGCGCAGCCTGACAGCTGGCCTCGCCTACCGGGCCCGTCAGTGTGGCGCTGCAGCCGGCGCTGACGACGGTCGCTGCGAGCAGCATCGCCACACGGCCACACAAATGTCCGTTCATGATCCCTGCCCTTCATGCTCGGCCAGGAGCGCGGCCAGCCCCGGCTCGTCGAGGATCGCCACGCCCAGCTTTTCGGCCTTGTCACGCTTGCTGCCGGCTGACTCCCCGGCGACCACATAGTCTGTTTTCCTGGACACACTGCCGGTCACGCGGGCGCCGAGCGCCTCGAGCCGCTCGCCAGCCTGTTCGCGGGTCATCGTCTCGAGGCTGCCGGTCAGCACGAACGTAGTCCCGGCCAGAGGCTGTGGGGTATCGTCGACATCCACCACAGGCCAGTGCACGCCGACCGCGATAAGCGCATCGATGACTGACAGGTTGCGACTTTCGGTGAAGAAGTCGGCGATGCAGTGGGCCACACGACTGCCGACACCGGGCACGGCCTGCAGACCTTCTGCCGTCATCAGGCGCTCGCGCGCGGCCTTGTTGTCAGGGTGTTGCGCCAGCGCTTGGCCCTCACGCTCAAGATAGGCGCTCGCCTCGGCGCGCAGTGCGTCGAGCGTGGCGAAATGCTGGGCCAGATCGCGTGCCATGGTCTGGCCGACTTCGCGTATCCCGAGCGCGAAGATGAACCGCTCGAGCGTGGTGTCCTTCGCCGACTCGATCGAGGCCAGTAGATTGGCGACCGATTTCTCGCCGTAGCCGTCGCGTTCGACCAGGGCCGCGCGATGCGCGTGCAGGCCAAAAACATCGGCCGGGGTTTCCAGCAGCCCTTCAGCCACGAACGCCTCGATCTGGCGATCGCCGAGGCCTTCGATATCCAGCGCGTTGCGCGAGGCAAAATGCTTGAGCGACTCACGACGCTGGGCCGCACACACCAGCCCCCCGGTACAGCGCGCCACGGCCTCGCCTTCCACGCGCTCGACCGCCGAACCACAAACCGGACATGCGCTCGGCAACGCGATCGGCTGTGCATCCGCGCCCCGTTCTGCGACTTCCTTGACCTCGGGAATCACATCGCCGGCCCGCCGCACGACGACCGTATCGCCGACACGCACGTCCTTGCGCGCGATTTCGTCCATGTTGTGCAAGGTGGCGTTGGATACGGTCACGCCACCAACGAAGACGGGTTCGAGCTTGGCGACCGGGGTCAACGCCCCGGTACGTCCGACCTGGAATTCCACGGCGTTGAGCCGAGTGGTGGTCTCTTCGGCCGGAAACTTGCGGGCGATCGCCCAGCGCGGCGCCCGGGCAACGAAACCGAGCTCGTCGCGACTGGCGCGATCGTCGACCTTGAACACACAGCCGTCGATCTCGACGTCGAGTTCGGCCCGGCGGGCCGCCATCGCGTCATAGTATTCACGACATCCCGCCAGCCCCTCGACGCGATCGACATACGGGCTGATCGAGAATTGCCAGTCCGCGAGCAGCTGCAGCTGGGCATGCAGACTATCCGGCAGCTCGATGCCTACGGCCTGGCCGATCCCGTAGCCCATGAAGGCCAGCGGGCGCGTGGCTGTCACGCGGGAGTCGAGCTGGCGCAGGCTGCCGGCCGCGGCATTGCGCGGATTCACGAACGGCTTGGTACCTTCTCTTTCAAGACGCGCATTGAGTTCGTTGAACCGCGACCGGGCCAGGACCACCTCGCCGCGGATTTCGATGACCCCGGGCGGACGTTCGGCGGGCAGTCGCAACGGCAGGTTGCGAATCGTACGCGCGTTGGCGGTGATGTCCTCGCCGGTCAGTCCGTCGCCGCGCGTGGTGGCCCGCACCAGAACACCATCCTCGTAGCGCAGGTTCAGTGCCGTGCCGTCGAACTTGGGCTCGGCGCAATACGCCAGCCTGTCGCGCCCGGCACCTTCACGTGCCCGGCGATCGAACTCGGCCAGTTCGTCGTCGTCGAAACAATTGGCCAGCGAGAGCATCGGTATCGCGTGCTCGACCGAATCGAAGTATTCGGCCGGCGGCGCGCCGACGCGCTGGGTGGGCGAGTCGGCGGTGACCAGCCCCGGGTAATCGGCCTCCAGATCCACCAACGCACGGAACTGGCGGTCGTATTCGGCGTCGCTGACCGTCGGATCATCATCGACGTAATAGGCCCGCGACAGCGCGCCGAGCGACGCGGCCAGCTCTCGCGCGCGCTCGCGCACCTGCTCGGGGATCTCTTCTGCCATGACGTGCTAGGGCCTGTTGAGGTTTCGTGCAAGTCCGCGCCAAGCGCTGTATTGCCGTCGTGCTTTCGGGGCGCTTGTCCCTTTGGGTTGGGCCGCAAATCGCGCCCTGCGGCGTTGCGAGTCTGGATCGCGGCACGCCACGATCAGCAACTCGCGCCTTGCAGGACACGATTCGCGGTTTCCAACGCGGCGCTCGAACGAAACATCAACAGGCCCTAGCGACGGCTGACCAGACGTGCCCGCCGATCGATCTCGCTGATCTGATCGAGCATGAACTGGGCCGTCTGCGCCTTGAGCTGAGCCCGCTTGTCGTCGAGCACGGTGCCACCGAGCTGCGTGGTGATGCCGTGCGCGGTTTCCATCATGTCGTGCATCGCCGCTCGGCCCTCGAGCGGCCCGGGGACCAGGAGAAACATGGCGAGACCGGGCGTTTCCAGTGCCTCGGCTTCGGCCGGATGAAGCGTGCCGGGCTGGACCATGTTGGACACGGCGAAGACGGATTCCGTCATGCCACGGGTCTCGGTCGTGCGGTGATACATGTCATTGAGGCCGAACTTCAGGCCGAGCGCCGTCAGCGCCTCGTGGATCGCCGGTCCGGTATAACGCTGCTCGGCGCCGGCCGCGACGTAGAGGATGAACACCTCGGAGCCGGCCGCCGGCTGCGGCGCGACCATTTCGGTACGGGCCACGCCGTCGTCTGCAGCCCCCGGCGTCTCCAGGCCGCGCGTCGATGCGCCGTGTTCCTCGGCGGTATCCGGCTCGTCGTCGAACAGGCCGCGCGGGGCCTCGATCTCGCTCGACCGCACCTTCGCGCTACGGCGCGGCAGCGGCTCGGGTTCCGGCTCGGGCGGCGCCGGGCGACGGCGCACCGCGGTCGGCTGTGGCCGCAGGGCACGCGTGCGGTCGGCGCCGTCGTCTTCGACCGGTTCGGCGTGCTGATCGGCCCGGGCTGACGCCGCCGCCTTGCGGTCGGCCGGGGTCTCGCGGTTGATGGTCCGCACGCCCACGACGTAGGAATCCCCAGGTCCATCGGCACGCTCGTCGAGCGCTTCCTCGGGCTCGTCCATGTCGCGCCAGGGATCACTCGCTGCCTGACGACGCATGTAGACGTACACGCTCACGACGACGAGGACGACCAGAATCAGAAGCAGCCATTGCACGATAGACATACGCGGTGTGATGAAAATGAATGGGCCCTCGTGCCTGCCTTACCCCGAGCGATGCGGCATCGGACATCAACCGGCGAGATCGAGCGCGGCATCAATATCCACACTGACCAGACGCGACACGCCGGGCTCGGCCATGGTCACACCGTGCAACTGCTCGGCGAGCTCCATGGTCAGCTTATTATGCGTGATGACGATGAACTGCACCTGTGTCGACATCTTGCGCACCAGCTCACAGAAACGCGAGACGTTGGCATCGTCAAGCGGCGCATCGATCTCATCGAGCATACAGAACGGCGCCGGGTTCAATTCGAACAGCGCGAACAACAGTGCGACCGCCGTCAGGGCCTTCTCGCCGCCCGAGAGCATCTGGATGGAAGCATTGCGCTTGCCGGGCGGGCGTGCCATGACGCGCACACCGGTGGTCAGCCAGTCCTGCTCGGTCAGTGACAGCGCGGCCTCGCCGCCACCGAACAGCTGCGGAAACATCTCCGAGAACCGGCGATTGATCTGTTCGTAGGTCGTGCGGAAGCGCTCGCGCGTTTCCTTGTCGATGCGCGCGATCGCCGATTCAAGCGTCGTCAGCGCGTCGGTCAGATCGGCGTGCTGTTCGGCCAGGTAGCGCTCGCGCTCGGCTGCCTCATCGTATTCCTCGATGGCCGCGAGGTTGATTGCCCCGAGCCGGGCGATGCGCTGTTCAATGCGCTCGATCTCCCGCTGCCAGGCAGGCGGTGCAGCCTCGTCGGGCAGGCGTTCAATGATCGGGGCCGGCGCCTCGCCCAGCTCCGAGAGCTGCTCTACGACGCCCTGGCGACGCGTTGCGGCGGTCTCGACCGCGATACGCGCCTGACCGAGTGCCTCCTGCGTCTTCTCGACGTGCTGCTCGGCCTGCATGAGCGCTTTGCCGGCCTCGGCCAGCGTGGTATCCGTCGCCTCGTGTGCTTCGCGTGCGCTTCTCAGTTCGCGATCCGCGGTCGCACGGGCTTCGCGCGCCGCTTCGAGGTCAGCCGCGTCGTAGCCGGCGTCCTGGGCATTCTGCGGCGTCTCGGCATCGAAGCGGGCAATATCGTTCTTGACGCCATCGAAGGCGCTCTGGGTCTCGTCGAGCCGCAGTTTCAGGCTTTCGCGCCGGGTCGTCAGCTGCGACAGCGATTGATCGACATCGGCGAGCGCCCGCTCGGCCCCGGCCGCTGCCTGCCGTGCGTCATCGCGTTGCCGGCGGGCCTGGCCGAGGCGCGTGCGGGTCTGTTCGCGGGTTTCGGTATGGCGCGCGGCGTCGTCGGCCAGCGCGGCGGTACGCGATTCGGCCGCCTCGGCGGCTGCACGTGCCTCGGTCAGATGCTCGGCCAGCTCCGCAAGTTCGCTGTCCAACTCGGCGCGACGGGTTTGCGTCTGCTCTACACGCAGACGCTGTCCTTCCAGCTCGGCCTCGGCGGTTTCCAGCGCGCGCCGATGCTCGGCAATACGCCCCTCGCGTTCACGGCGCGATTCGTCCAGCACGCTCAGGGTCCGGTTTCCCTCCGCCACACGGTCCCGCTCGGCGGCGACGGTCTCTTCCAGCACGGCCACGCGTGCTGCGAGATCGTCGATACGCGTTTCACGCTCGAAGACCGCCTGCGCGCTCGTCTCGCGAGGCGGCGTCGTGATATGTCCCGCCCCGAGAACCGCCCCGTCCAGCGTCACGATGCGCTGGTGCGCCGACAGCGCCGATCGGGCAGCCGCCGCCGTGGCCCAGTCCGGTGCCACGAACACCGCGGCGGCGGCCCGCCGAACGGCGGCCGGCCCCTCGATACCGCCGGCCAGACATGCCAGTCCAGCCGGTGCGGCATCGTTTGAGCCGGCCGCGGCACCGGCGGTCGTATCGGCCGTGTCATCGACCAGCGTGATCCGCTCGTCCGGCCAGGTCGGCGCCCCACTGTCCGCGCTCGCGACGGTGTCCACGGCAAAGCCGCGCAGCAGATCGGCGAGCGCCGCCTCGGCCGCGTGTCGCCATTCGGTCGCGATGCGAACACGCCGGGCCACCCCCACCGGTGCACCGTGGCCCTGCGCAGCGAGCCATTCGGTGATGCCGGCATCGTCCTCGCGCAGCACGGCCTGTTGCATGGCGCGTTCGGCAGCAAGCTCGGCCTGGCGTTCGCCGTGCTCGGTTCGGGCTTCGGCCAGACGCTGGTCGCCGGCGTCGATTTCGAGGCGCAATGCGTCGTGGCGCGTCTGTTCGTCGGCCAGCGACGCCCGCTCTGCCTCGAGTGCAGCCTTCTGACGGGTGACTTCATCGGCCAGTTCAGTCAGACGCTCGGTCGCGATCTCCGGCAGCCCGTCTCGTTCCTGTTGCCGGCGCTGCTGGCGGTCGGCGAGCTTGTCCCGTTCGGCGGCTGCATATGATGCCCGGGTCTTCTCTGCCTCGAGCTGCTGGACCGGGTTGGCCTGTTGATTGTTGAGCTCATCCCAGGCTCGCTCGGCGGCCTCGGCCTCCGATTCCGCCATCTCGCGCGTTTCCAGCGCACTCTGGCGGGCCGCCTCGGCCGCCGCCCGCTCGGTACGGCGCGTCTCCTGTGTTTCGGCCAGTTCGACATCCTGCTGGCGATCCGCGTCGCGCCGAGCGCCCAGCGTCTCGAGGCGGTCGACCAGCGACTGGCGTTCGCGCTGTCGCATCTCCGAGACCTCACGCGCATGACGCATCGCTTGTTCAATGCGTCCGACACCGGCCTGCGCGTCGTAGAAGGCTGCCTGAGCCGTCTGGACGGTCTCACCGGCCGCCCGCTGGGTCTGTGTGGCTTCGTCGCGTTTATCCTGGGCTGCACGACGGGACGAGATCGCTTCGCGCAGCCGCGCCTCGACCTCGCGCAACGCGTTTTCAGCCTCGGTGACCTCGGTGCTTCTTTCCTGCCATTTGAGTGCCAGGAGCTCGGCGCGGAGCCGACGCTCGTCGGCCTTGAGTGTCTTGTACTTCTCGGCGTTGTCGGCCTGACGCTTCAAGGTCCCGAGCCGCGTGGTGATTTCGCCGATCAGATCATCGAGGCGGTCGAGGTTATCGCGCGTGTGGCGGATTCGGTTCTCGGTCTCCCGTCGTCGTTCCTTGTATTTGGAGATGCCGGCCGCTTCTTCGAGAACCTGGCGCATATCCTCCGGTTTGGCTTCGATCAGCCGATTGACCGCGCCCTGTTCGATGACCGCGTAGTTCGACCGGCCGCCCAGACCGGTCCCGAGGAACAGATCCACCACGTCACGCCGGCGTGCGCGCGTACCGTTGATGAAATACTTCGACGCGCCGTCGCGTGTCAGCTCGCGACGAACGCCGATTTCGGCAAACGCCGCGTACTGCCCACCGAGCTTGCCTTCGCTATTGTCGAACTTCAGCTCGACGGATGCTCGACCGACCGGCTTGCGTGCGTGCGAGCCGTTGAATATGACGTCTTCGAGCGCTTCACCACGAAGCTGGCGCGCACTCGATTCGCCAGTGACCCAGCGCACGGCATCGATCACATTCGACTTGCCGCAGCCGTTGGGTCCGACCACGCTCGTCAGATTCGAGGCCAGCGACAACGTCGTCGGATCGACGAAGGATTTGAAACCGGCGAGTTTGATGTGCGTCAGACGCATGACGTCTCGCGTGATGAACAACAAAACCAGGCCCGGTGCACCGCGCCCGTCGACGATCTGATCAACCGGCCCGTGCACGACCGGCGCGCTGAGGATTCAGGCGCGATATGACGCGCTCACCGACGCTCAGGGCGCCGCCGGGAACGCATCGATCGAGAATGCACCAGCGCCGATGGCAACGCCACGCGCCGCCGGCGCTGCGATATTCTGCACGCACGGCTCGTGGGAACACGTTTACCGCGAGGCGATCCCGAACCACGCGCACGATGCCGCAAAGCCTGGTCCCATGCCACCCCGCCGACGATGCCGTCTTGCGGCATGAGAACACAGCGACCCTGCGACCTGTTGAGATATCGTACGAGTCCGCGCCAAGCGCTGTTTTGCGGCAAGACGAGGCGTAGTGCGCGCCGTGCCGTTATTCTGCACCAGCAGGCGACAACGCTGTATTGCCGCAAAACAGCGCTTGTCCCCAAGGGTTGGGCCACAAATCCCGCCCTGCGGCGTTGCGAGCCTGAATCGTGGCACGCCACGATCGGTGACTCGCGTCTTGCCGGACACGAGTTGTGGCGCCAACGGGGCGCTCCCGCGAAACGTCGACCGGCCATAGTGTACCCTACGCGAGCTGGCGCCAGAGCTCGCGGCCGTGACAGCCATATCGCCCGTGCTGTCGACCGATCCGGCGTCCCTCATCCCCATCCTCTGCCGACGTTCGCTCATGTCTACCCAGCCAAGCCGTCAACTCGAGACATTCGACAACCCGACGCCCGAGCGGGATTACACCATCCGCATGCGGATTCCGGAATTCACCTGTCTTTGTCCCAAGACCGGACAACCGGATTTCGCCACGCTGCACCTGGAATACGTGCCGGAAACCACGTGCGTGGAATTGAAGTCGCTCAAGCTCTATATCTGGTCATTTCGCGATGAAGGCGCTTTCCACGAGGCCGTGACCAATCAGATGCTCTCAGACCTGGTTGCCGCCACCGCGCCGCGCTTCATGCGCCTGCGCGCCGAGTTCTGGGTTCGTGGCGGTATCGACACCACCGTGATCGCTGAACATCGTGCATCGGGCTGGCAGGCGCCGAGTCGCGTCGAACTGCCCTGACACTGAGCCGCTCTGCAGAGCCGGCGGCGAACGTCACGTTCACCACCGGCTTCCGGCGTGCTTCGTCTGGCGCATCGCCATACCCCGGCAGATGCCGTTCCCGTCCGCCCCAACCGGGCGGCCCGGCAGTCAACGTCAATGCATCGGTGAAATACTGTCGCCGATCACCCGCACCCGTGTTCCGGTGCTGATGCCGCTCGCCGTATCCAGTGTGAGCTGCCGGCTGTTGCCGGTGTCCATGGCTACATCGACGCGATAGACCGTCGTCTTGCGTACTTTCTTCTCGGCATAATTACCGGCGTAGGCACCGCCGAGTGCGCCGGCGATCTCGGCGATGGTCTTGCCGGCGCCATGGCCGATCTGGCTGCCGACCGCCCCGCCGGCGACGCCGCCAGCCACGGCGCCGACCCCGGAGCCGTGCTGGGCGTTCTGGCGGACAGGCGTGATCGATGAGATCGTGCCGCAGTTCTGGCACACCGCCTGCGTCTCGGATTCGGACGACTCCGAGGCACGGGCTGTCTCCTTCTTGTGCGACTCGGATTTCGTCGACTCATGCTTGGCTGCCGCCTGCTTCTGCTCGGCGCGCGACTTTTCCTTTTCCGCCGCGGCGACCTTGTCCTCGGCAGCGTCCTGCGCGTTGTCGTCGGCCTTTTCCTGCGCCTGCTCGGCCTGTGTCTTGGCAGTCTCCAGGTTCTGCTGGGCCTGGGCCAGATTCTCGTTGGCCTGCTGGAGCTGCTGCTGGGCGTTTGTCTGTTGCCCATCGTCATTGTCGTTGGAGCAACCGACCAACGCGGCCCCCATCAGGACGAGCAGCGCAAACAGCGCGGGCATACGCGTGGCATGTTTCATGGCATTCGATCCAGAGCGGGAAAACATCAACACGGGGTCAGGGTCGGTAAACCCGAGCCCGATACAATGGCAGCAAGATTAAGATCGTCTGGCCGAACAACACATGAATCCGATCAGCGAGTTCGTCGTCGGGCCCGGTTATCTCGCCCGAGGCTTCAACCTCCTCACCGAGCGCAGCCTGCGTCGTTATGTGATCGTGCCGATCGCAGTCAACGTGATTCTGATCGCCGCGCTCATCAGTCTGCTGGGCTGGCAGGTCAATGACTGGCTGAATACATGGCTCGCCGGGCTGCCCGGCTGGCTGGCATGGCTTGAAAACGTGCTCTGGTGGATTGTAATGGTGCTGTTCGCGCTTGCCTTCTGCTACTTCTTCACGGTGATCGCCAACCTGATCGCGAGTCCGTTCAACGGCATGTTGTCCGCCCGGGTCGAACGTCTGGCCACGGGGCGGGCGCCGGAAAGCGGGATGAATCTGGCCGGCGAGATGTGGGACGGTCTCGCCGGTGAGCTGCGGCGTCTTCGCTATTACGCCTCGCGCGCGCTGGTGCTGGCGCTCATCAGTCTCCTGCTGTTGTTCATACCGCTGGCCAACCTGGCGATCGCGCCGCTCTGGTTCGTGTTCGGCGCGTTCATGCTCGCATTCGAATATCTCGACCAGCCCATGGCGAACCGGGGTATGGTCTTCGACGACAAGATGCAGCATCTCTACGCCCGCGGTTGGCGGCATCTCGGTTTCGGCAGCGCCGTCACACTGGCGACAGCGATTCCGCTGGCCAATCTGATCGTGATGCCGGCAGCCGTGATCGGCGCTACATTGTTGTACATCGAAACCGAGGGCCCGGCGTCCACCACGACACCGACGGTCCACAATGCCCCGTAATTGCGCCAATCCCTGTTTTTTGCTACAGCTACGCGCTGTTTATCGACGGCGAGAGCACCATGTCGACTACTGACAGCCCCAAAAAACTTGATGCCCCTCAGGAGTTTACTCCTTACACGCCCGCCGAGGGCGAGGAGTACATGAATGAGGAGCAGCGCGAGCATTTTCGCGGATTGCTCGTGCAGTGGAAGCGCGAGCTGATGGAGGAAGTGGACCGCACCATGCATCACATGAAGGATGAGGCGGCGAACTTCCCGGATCCGACCGATCGCGCCAGTCAGGAATCCGAGTTCTCGCTCGAGCTGCGTACGCGGGATCGCGAACGCAAACTGATTCGCAAGATCGATCAGGCCATTGGCCGCGTCGATCGGGACGACTACGGCTTCTGCGACACCTGTGGCATGGAGATCGGCATTCGCCGTCTGGAAGCCCGACCCACCGCGACGCTGTGCGTGGACTGTAAGAGCCTGGACGAGATCCGGGAACGCCAGCTCGGTCGCTGATCATCGCCTCCGGCTGGCGCTCCCGACAGCGCACCGACGCGCGCCCGGCCCATAATGCCGACCGGCGCGCCGCTGGCGGTGGCGGTATTCGTTGACGATCGCGTGGTACCGATACCAAATTTCCGCCGAATAGATTGACTCATACGAAAGTCGTACTATACTGCGTACCAAGGTCGTTGCTGACGGCCTGCTTATCTCCTCCGAAAGGCCTAACGGCCTTTCTCGCACTTGGCCCCCTTGCAACAAGGGGGCTTTTTTTTGCGCGGCGCTTCGTGCCTCGCGATAAGCCCCCGCTTTCGATCCTGCGCCTGGCCTCGCTTGGGCCATCTCGAAACGAACCCTGCACGTGCACGATCGGCGATCCATCGATCGGTCGGTCACAGAGCAAAAAAAAAGCGCCCCGCGGGGCGCTTTTTCCTTCAGCGGCTTGCTGTCGCGATGCAGCCCGCCTTACTCGGCGTTGTCGTCGCTCGAGGCTTCTTCGTTTTCTGCCAGTTCTTTCATCGACAGACGCACACGGCCCTGTCGATCGACTTCTAGCACCTTGACCTTGACCATCTGGCCTTCGGAGAGTTCGTCGCTGACGCTTTCGACCCGATGCTGGGCAATCTGCGAAATATGGACAAGGCCATCGCGGCCCGGCGCCAGATTCACGAATGCACCGAAATCGACGATACGCACGACCTTGCCTTCGTAGATCTGGCCGGCCTCGATGTCCCGGGTGATGTCCTCGATTCGCTTGATCGCGAGATCCGCCGCCGTCTTGTCAACCGCAGAGACGTGAATCGTGCCGTCGTCTTCAATATCGATCGACGCGCCGGTCTCCTCGGTGATCGAGCGAATCGTCGCCCCACCCTTGCCGATCACGTCGCGGATCTTCTCGGAATCGATCTTGATGGTGAAGATGCGCGGGGCCCACTGCGAGACTTCCGAGCGCGGCGCGTCGATCGCCTCGTTCATGATGCCCAGGATATGCATGCGGCCGTCCTTGGCCTGCGACAGCGCCGCCTCCATGATCTCACGGGTGATGCCGGCGATCTTGATATCCATCTGCAGCGCCGTCACACCGTTGACCGAGCCGGCGACCTTGAAATCCATGTCGCCGAGATGGTCTTCGTCACCGAGGATATCGGTAAGCACCGCGAACTTGTCGCCATCCTTGATCAGGCCCATGGCAACACCGGCCACCGGTGCCTTGATCGGCACGCCCGCGTCCATGAGCGCCAGGCTGGTTCCGCAGACCGAGGCCATCGACGAGGAACCGTTGGACTCGGTGACCTCGGAGACCACGCGCATCACGTAGGGGAATTCTTTCTCGAGATCCGGCAGAACACCCTGGATCCCGCGCTTGGCCAGTTTGCCGTGGCCGATCTCACGACGCTTCGGGCTGCCCATGAAGCCGGTCTCGCCCACGCAATACGGCGGGAAGTTGTAGTGCAGCATGAAGGGCTCTTCATACTTGCCTTCGACGGCATCGATGAGCTGGGCATCGCGACCGGTGCCCAGGGTGGTCACCGCCAGCGCCTGGGTCTCGCCGCGCGTGAACAGCGCCGAGCCGTGCGTGCGAGGCAGCACACCGGTACGGATGGTCAGATCGCGCACGGTACGGGTATCCCGGCCATCGATACGTGGCTCTCCGGCCAGGATCCGCGAGCGCACCGTCTTCTTCTCGAGAGCGCTCAAGGCGTCCTTGATATCGCCTTCGGCGTGGCCATCCTCGTCATCGGAGGCCAGCTCGGCCACGACACGATCCTTGATTTCGCCGAGGCGCGTCTGACGTGCCTGCTTGTCGGCGATCTGATAGGCCGCGGTCACATCGTCCGTGGCGACACGGGCCACGGCATCGGCCAGCGACTCATCCTCGACCGGCGCCTGCCAGTCCCAGGCCGGCTTGCCGGCATCCTGAGCCAGGGCTTCGATGGCCTGGATCGCGCCCTGCAGCTGTTCGTGGCCGAACAGGACAGCCCCGAGCATCACATCTTCGGGCAGCTGCTTGGCTTCCGATTCGACCATGAGCACGGCATCGGCCGTGCCGGCAACGACGAGATTCAGCTCGCTCGTGCCGAGCTGCGTCGCGCCCGGGTTCAGGACGTATTCCCCGTCGACATAGCCGACGCGGGCGCCCCCGATCGGGCCGGCGAACGGCATGCCCGACAGCGCCAGTGCCGCGGATGCGCCGATCATCGCCGGGATGTCGGCATCAATCTCCGGATCGACCGACATCACGGTCGCGATGATCTGGACTTCGTTGTAGAAACCTTTCGGGAACAGCGGCCGGATCGGGCGATCGATCAGGCGACACGTCAGCGTTTCCTTTTCCCCGGGACGCCCTTCACGCTTGAAGAAGCCGCCTGGAATCTTGCCGCCGGCGTAGGTGCGCTCCTGGTAGTTGACGGTCAGCGGGAAGAAATTCGCGTCCGGCTTGGCTTCCTTCTTGCCGACGGCCGTGACGAGAACCACCGTGTCGCCCATGCTGACCATCACGGCCCCGTCGGCCTGGCGGGCCATCTCACCGGTTTCCAGCGTCACGTCATGTGCGCCGAACGAGAATGTCTGTCGGCTCTTGATTTCTGCCTTGCTCACTTTTTTCTCTCTGACTGTTTTGCGGAAACAAAAAAGCGCCCGTCCCGGCGATACCGAGGGGCGCTTGTCACGATCACTTGCGGATCGGCGCGCGTATCAGCGACGCAGGCCGAGTTCCTGAATGAGCGTCTTGTAGCGATTCGGGTCGTGCTTTTTCACGTAGTCAAGCAGCTTGCGACGGCGGTTGACCATCTTGAGCAGACCACGACGCGAATGATGGTCACCCTTGTGATGATCGAAATGCGAGCCGAGCTGGACGATGCGCGTGGTCAGCAGTGCGATCTGGACGTCCGGCGAGCCGGTGTCACCCGAGCCGCGACCGAATTTCTCGACGATGTCTGCTTTTTCCTGATTGGACAGGGCCATGATTCACTCCTTGGGGACATGGGCCGTCAGCAGCGATCCGACATGGCGATGTCGTCTTCCACCGTCACGATGGAGACGAACTCTCGAATGCCGCCTGTACGACCTGAATTAGCGCGCTATTCTAGTGCGCACGCGTTGCAAAGGCAATCAAAATCGCCACTGGCCGGTCTCAAGCCAGCGGGCGGGCGAACAGGCGAAGCGGCGCGATGCCGCCGCCTCCGGCCGGTTGGCCGAGGCCGAGTACGCGGCCATCCGGCTGATCCAGCCGAATCGCCGCGGCTGCCGGCGTATCGACATCGCGGACCGTCTGGCCATGCCCGAGTCGCGCCGCCTGATTTTCGGTCAGCGTGATTGCCGGCCAGTCCGCGAGCAGCGTGCTCACCGGCAGCAGCCAATCGAATGCGGCCAGCGGGCCCTCGGCCTCGACATCGTCATCTATACGCGCTTGCGACACCGTGGGCAACGCGGCGCCGAGATGGCCGACGCACGTCCGGTGCAACGCAACCACATGTGCGCGCCCGCCCCAGTGACGGGCCATGTCCTCGATCAGGGTGCGCACGTATGTCCCGCCACTGACGGCGACATCGAAGGTCACCTGATCGGCCGCGGCACGCACCACGCGCAGATCGTGCACCGTGATCGGACGCGGCGAGCGTGCGACGGTTACCCCCTCGCGGGCATATTGATACAACGGCTTGCCGTCGACCTTGAGCGCCGAATACATGGGGGGAATCTGCGACTGGGGCCCCGTAAACGCCGCCACCGTCGCGGCCAGTTCCGATTCGTCCGGCAGAGAGGCCTCACCGCGAATCGTCACTTCACCTTCCAGATCCCCCGTCGTTGTCTCTGCACCGAGCGCTGCGGTGACGCGATAGTGCTTGTCTGCCGACAGAAGATAAGAGGACAGTTTGGTAGCCTCTCCCAGACAGACCGGCAACAGACCGGTCGCCAGGGGATCGAGACTGCCGGTATGACCGGCCTTGGCAGCGTTTAAGCGACGCCGCACGTTCTGGAGCGCCGTATTGGACGAGACGCCGTAAGCCTTATCGAGTAGCACGACGCCGTCTATCGCGTGGCCCTTTCTACGACGCCCCATGGGTGCCGTCTTCGTCACCGTCGTCAGTCGCGTCCTGCGTACGCGACTCGTCCTCGGCGACGGCCGAGGCGATAAGGCTGTCCAGCTTCTGAGCCTCACGCTCCGTCGTATCCTCGACAAAACGCAGTTCCGGCATCACGCGCAGCCGAAGCCGCTTGCCGAGCTCGCGCTTGAGAAAGCCCTCCGCCGCATGCAGCCCGGCCACGGCACGCTTAGCGCTGTCCTCGGCCGCGGTGACATCGAAATTGGCCACGTAGACCTTGGCATGCTTCAGGTCGGGCGACACATCCACGTCACTGATCGACACGAACTGCACACGTGGATCCTTGACCTGACTGGCGATGAGGAACCCAAGCTCGCGCTTGAGTTCCTCGGCCACCCGATGACGTCGCGAGAAGTCTCGGGCCACGGCTTATGCAGGCTCCGCGGTATCGACCGTACGCTGGACCTCGGTCCGCTCGTACACTTCGATCTGGTCGCCGGGCTTGATGTCGTTGTAGTTTTTGACACCAATACCGCATTCCGTGCCCGCCGGCACGCGGTTGACGTCGTCGCGATGCCGACGCAGCGACTCGAGTTCGCCCTCGTAAATCACGACGTTGTCGCGCAAGACACGAATCGGCTGACCGCGAACCACTGCACCATCGGCCACCACACAGCCAGCGATCGCGCCGAGCTTGGATGAACGGAACACGTCTCGAACCTCGGCCAGACCGATGATCTCTTCGCGCAGCTCGGTGCCGAGCAGGCCGTTCACGGCGTTGGTGACGTCCTCGATCGCTTCGTAGATGACGCTGTAATAGCGCACATCCACGCCGGATTCCGAAACCGCCTTGCGGGCCTTGTTATCGGCACGCACGTTGAACCCGATGATGATCGCCTGCGAGGCCAGGGCCAGCTCGACATCCGACTCGGAGATACCCCCCACACCGCTGGATACGATGCGGATCTTGACTTCCTGTGCCGGAATCTTGCGCAGCGACTCGACGAGCGCCTCGACACTGCCCTGCACATCGCCCTTGACCAGCAGGTTGAGATCCTTGGTCTCCGACGGGCCGTCCTCGCCCATCGCCGAGAACACTTCCTCGAGTCGGGCAGCCTGCTGCTGTGCCAGTTTGGACTCGCGCTGGTGCTCCTCGCGCTGGGCCGCGATTTCCTTGGCCTTGCGCTCGTTGGCAACGACGAACGCCTCGTCGCCAGCCTCCGGGGTACCGGATAGGCCCAGCACCTCGACCGGAATCGACGGACCGGCTTCCTTCACCTGCTCGCCCAATTCGTTGAACATGGCACGAACGCGACCGTGGAACGGACCGGCCAGAATCGTGTTGCCACGCTTGAGCATGCCGGCCTTGACCAGAATCGTCGCAACCGGACCACGCCCCTTCTCGAGGCTCGATTCGATCACCACGCCGCGTGCCGGGACATCCAGTGGCGCGACGAATTCACTGACCTCGGCCTGCAGTAGCACAGCATCCAGCAGATCATCGACGCCGTCGCCTGTCTTGGAAGACACCGGCACGATCTGGATGTCGCCACCCCAATCTTCCGGAATCAGGTCCTCGGCAGCCAGGCCGGCCTTGACCTTCTCGATATCTGCACTCGAGACGTCCATCTTGGTCACCGCGACGACGATCGGCACACCGGCCGCCTTCGCGTGCTGGATGGATTCCCTGGTCTGCGGCATGACGCCATCATCCGCAGCCACGATCAGGATCGCAATGTCGGTGATCTCGGCACCCCGTGCCCGCATGCGGGTGAACGCCGCATGGCCGGGGGTATCGATGAACGTGATCGCGCCCTTGTCGTGAGTGACGTGATACGCGCCGATATGCTGCGTGATGCCACCGGCCTCACCGGCCTGCACCTTGGTGCGGCGGATGTAGTCCAACAGCGATGTCTTGCCGTGATCCACATGGCCCATGATGGTGACGACCGGCGCGCGGGTGACACCCTGAACCTGCTCTTCCTCGGCACGGACTTCCTGCGCAAGCGCCTCTTCGGCGGACTCGCTGGAGACCGGCTTCGGATTGTGCCCCATCTCTTCGACGATGATCGTCGCGGTGTCCTGATCGACCGTCTGGTTGATGGTCGCCATCACACCGAGCCGCATCATGCGCTTGAGGACTTCGCCGCCCTTGACCGCCATCTTCTGCGCGAGATCGGCGACCGTGATCAGCTCGGGGATCTCGATGTCGCGCACCACCGGTGCGGTCGGACGCTCGAAGGTATGCTCGGTGGCCACCTGAACGTTCTTCTGACGACGGCCGCCGCGCTTTTTCTTGTCCTTGCGCCGGCCCTGCTTGCCTTCGGCGACGTGCAGTTCCTTGCGCTTGGAATCGTCCTGCTCACGGGCCTTGGTGTCGCGCTCGCGTTCCCGCTCGCGCTTGATGTCTTCCTCGGTCCGGCCGTGGCTCTCGGCAGCGCGGCGCAGGTTTTCCTGCACCCGCGATCGCGTGGCATCCGTGCGCACGCCATGCTTGGCGCGCTCGCGTTCCATCGCTTCGCGACGAGCGCTTTCCTCGGCCTCTTTCTTGGCCGCGATTTCGGCTTGGCGTTTGGCATCGGCCTCGGCGCGCTGACGCTCTTCCTCGTCACGCCGCGCCTGCTCCTCGGCCGCCTTGCGCTGTTCTTCCTCGCGCCGCGCCTGTTCTTCGGCCTCTGCGGCCTCGCGCTCGGCTTCGGCCTGGGCAAGACGTGCCTCGTCTGCCTCCGTCTCGGCCGGCTGCTCGGTCTGCTCGTTGCGATTTTCGTAGGTGCGGCGCTTGCGCACCTCCACGTTCACCGTGCGTCCCGAGGCGCCACCGCGACCGGTATTGACCTTCAGCTCGGACGTCGAACGGCGCCGCGAAGATACCGAAGCACGCTTGGCACCCAGCCTGCCGCCGGGCCGTGCGTTCTCGGCATTACGCAAGTGACGCAACAACTTAAGCTTGTCGTCATCGCTGATCTGATCGTCTGCCGAGCGTGCCTCCACGCCCGCTTCCGCCAAGCGCGAGACGAGCCGCTCCACCGGAATGCCTGTTTCCGATGCCAGCTGCTTGACTGTCGTTTGCGCCATACTCTGTCTACTCCGTGGTGCCCGCGCGCGTTGGGCGCGGACGATCCGTTTTACGTTTCGTTAACGCTCTATTATTCGGCCTAGGCCTGCTCGTCGGCAAACCAGTGGGCCCGGGCTGCCATGATCAATTCGCCTGCGCCGGCTTCGTCGATCTCGAACAGCTCCATCAATTCATCCGCACCGAGCTCGGCCAGGTCGTCACGCGACTTGACGCCGCCTTCGGCCAGCGTCGCCGCCAGTGTTTCGTCCACGCCGTCGACTTCGAGCAGGTCGGCATCGTACGCGGCTTCGCCGGCTTCGGCACTCGAAATCGCCTTGGAAAGCAGATAATCCCGTGCGCGGCCTCGAAGCTCTTCGACCATGTCGGCGTCGAACTCCTCGATTTCAAGCAGCTCCTGCTCCGGTACGTAGGCGATCTCCTCGGTGGACGTGAAACCTTCCTGCACCAGAATCGCTGCCACTTCATCGTCGACATCGAGCTGATCACGGAACATGCCCTGCAGCTCTTCGCTTTCGGCTTCGCTCTTCGCGTCCGCGTCCTCGAGCGTCATCACGTTGAGCTGCCAACCGGTCAGCTCGGACGCCAAGCGGATGTTCTGTCCGCCACGACCGATGGCCTTGGCCAGCGATTCTTCGGAAACGGCCAGATCCATGCTGTTCGAGTCCTCGTCCAGCACGATCGACTCGACGTCCGCCGGCGCCATCGCGTTGATCACGAACTGCGCCGGGTTCTCGTTCCACATGATGATGTCGATGCGTTCGCCCGCCAGTTCGTTCGAAACACTCTGTACGCGCGAGCCACGCATGCCGACGCAGGCACCAACCGGATCGATACGCCGGTCCTTGGCCTGCACCGCAATTTTCGCACGAAGTCCGGGATCGCGCGATGCACCGCGCAGCTCGATCAGCCCCTGGCCGACCTCCGGCACTTCCAACTTGAACAATTCAATCAGGAATTCCGGTTTGCTGCGCGAGACGAAAAGTTGCGGCCCGCGCTGCTCGGGGCGCACATCGTAGAGGAAGCCGCGCACGCGATCGCCCGGCCGCATCGGCTCACGGGGAATCATCTGATCCCGCGGAATGATCGCCTCGGCGTTGCCGCCCAGGTCCAGAATACAGGCACCACGTTCCATGCGCTTGACCAGCCCGGTGATCAGCTCGCCCACACGGTGTTCGTAAGCATCGATGATCTGAGCGCGTTCAGCTTCGCGCACTTTCTGCACGATCACCTGTTTGGCGGCCTGGGCCGCGATGCGCCCGAACTCGACCGATTCGACCTGTTCTTCGATGTATTCGCCCGGCATGACGTCGGGCCTGGTCTCCCGCGCACGCTCGAGCGAGATCTCGCGATCCGGCGCCTCGATGAACTGCAGCTCGCCCTCGGCGTTCTCTTCGCCCGGATCGATGACCAGCCAGCGACGGAAAGTCACGTAATCGCCGCTCTTGCGATCCACGTCGACGCGAACGGCGATTTCGCCGCCGTGCTTCTTGCGTGTGGCCGAAGCCAGCGCCGCTTCGATCGCCTCGAAGATGATCTCTTGCTCGACGCCTTTCTCGTTGGAAACCGCCTCGGCGACCAGAAGTACGTTTTTATTCATAAAAACACCCGCGTGTCATGGAAGACGGCTCATGCGAGCCGCCGTGTCGCAATCGATATCGCTGCGTCGCTACGTTTCGAAAACCGGATCCAGTCGCGCCTTTGCCATATCGCCGATCGGAAGGCTATAGATGGCGTCGTCGCACGCCAGATCAACCGCATCCTGACTGACGGCACGAATGACGCCGCGGAATTTTCGTTGCCCTGCCACCGGCGCGAACATGTTCACGCGGGCGCGCTCGCCGATGAACTGCTCGAAATGGCCGGCATCCACCAACGGCCGATCCAGGCCCGGCGACGAGACTTCGAGCGTATAGGCTGCGCTGCCGTCGTCAGCCACATCGAGTGCCGCACTGACTTCGCGGCTCACGGCTTCGCAGTCCTCGATATCGATGCCTTCCGATGCATCGATATAGACGCGAAGTGTCGCGTTCTTGCCGCGACCGACCGATTCGACGTGCCAGAGCTCGTAACCGAGATCGGTGACGATCGGCTCGATCAGGGAATGAAAACGTTGCGTCATGTGCACCGTCTCGTTGACGATTTCGCGTTACCAACAAAAAAGCCCCTCATCGGGGGCTTTTTCGATAACCAAAATGTGGTAGCGGGGGCAGGATTCGAACCTGCGACCTTCGGGTTATGAGCCCGACGAGCTGCCAGACTGCTCCACCCCGCACCCGATGAACGCGAGACTATAAATAGTTACCGAAATCATTGCAAGCCGCTCGTCTGACTTGCGGTTCCGGCTGGTTGGGAAAACCCAACCCCTCAACGCGAGACATAAGTTAACACGCGGTTTTCAAAACGCAAGTCCAATTCATGAAAGTTTTTTCGCGATCGCGTCACGACGCGGATCAAGCGCTATTCGGCCCGGCTTCGCGCCTTTGCCGACGCGCGCGAAATGCGCTTTCCGACGAGGCGAAACGTCGTTGTTCGGCCCTGGGAACACGCACGCATTTCATGATCAGCGCCCCATGCATCACCACCTGCATCATGCAGGCGGGCACGGCGAAGCCCGCTGACGGCCACCACTCAATCCCCCTGACGCGCCGCACCGACATCGCGGGGCTGGCCGCTGCCGCCGTTGGCCGGAAAGCACCTGGCATGACCCGCTCTCCAGTATTCGCATGGCGCAGTGAGACCTCGATTGGCGACGGCACATCACAGCCCCCATACATCGGCCCCACCTTGCCCGCGCATTGGCGCCATCTGAGGCCCGACACACCACCCCACGCTGTAAACGGTACGTACCAACACGTCCGGCTTGCGGTTGCGGCGATGCCGCGGCGGGTCGATGCCTGCCTGCTGCCCCTGTCTCCAGTGTGCCTCGTCTGTTGCAGCGGATGCGCCTTGCGCTGAAGGCCTGAAAACCGGAACGCCGGGGTCCACCGACACCGAGTGCGATCAATAGTGACTGATGCCAGTTGTTCTGCGCCGCGTCCGAGCGGGTCGGCATCCGGCGGACGACAACCGCCGCGGGCTTCATCAGAGGTCACCTCTGACCCTGAGCACAGGCATGAAAAAAGCCGTATCGCGTCGCGATACGGCTTTGGGAAAATCGCCTCTCGCAAGAAGCGACTGTTTGGTGCCGACGGCCGGACTCGAACCGGCATGGCTCTCGCCACTGCCCCCTCAAGACAGCGTGTCTACCAATTCCACCACGTCGGCAGTTCTTTCAGATCAGTCCGGAATCTTCGGACCGTTCCCTTGATCATCAGACGACTGTTCCTGACCTGACGCCTGATTGGCGTCTTCGGAACTTGTCGCGTTGTTAGCCGGTGCCTGCTGTGCCGCGGGCTGTTGCGACAGTTGGTCCGTCACACTGCCCGAGCCGCCACCGCTGGCAACACCACCGCCATTCACGATGTAGGCCAGCGTCAGACTGCTCAGAAAGAACAGCGTTGCCAGCGCCGCCGTGGCCCGACTCATGAAGTTCGCCGAGCCTTTGGCGCCGAAGACCGTACCGGAAGCGCCGCTTCCGAATGCCGCCCCGGCATCTGCACCCTTGCCATGTTGCAGCAGGATCAATGCAACCAACGAGATTGCGATGACCACCTGCACAATGATCAGGATTGTATAGATCATTAATCAGCTCGTCTTCCCGACCGCATCCATCGCACGGGCAATATCGGCAAATGAATCGGCTTTCAGCGACGCGCCGCCCACGAGTGCCCCGTCGACGTCGTCACCGGCGAAAATCGCCTCTGCATTGTCCGGTTTAACGCTACCGCCGTAAACAATGCTCAGCGAGCGCGCTAGTGTAGCATCGCGATCTGCGATTTGCGACCGCAAATACGCATGAATTTCCTGTGCCTGCTCGGGGGTTGCAGTGCGCCCCGTGCCGATTGCCCAGATCGGTTCGTAGGCCAACACGATCCGATCCAGTTCTTCGGCCGAACAACCATCGAGCAAGGCTCCGAGCTGACGCCCGAGCACGGCCTCGACCTGGTCATTCTCGCGCTGCTCGAGTGTTTCACCGACACAGACGATCGGCACGAGGCCGGCTGTGACGGCGGCGCGCGTCTTGGCGACGACGATGGCATCGGTCTCGCCGTACTTTTCGCGACGCTCGGAGTGCCCGACCACGGTATGCGTTGCGCCGGCATCGATGAGCATCTCGCCGCTGACTTCACCGGTGAAGGCGCCGGCCTCGACCTCGGCGGCCACATCCTGCCCGCCAACGGCAACGGTGGTATCGGCGAATCGTTCGGCCAGTCGCGATACATAGACGAACGGCACACATACCGCCAGCGGACAGCGGATGCCGGCAGCCGCATCGGCCAGAGCCGGCGCGAATTCATCGATGGCAGCACGGCTGCCGTTCATCTTCCAGTTCCCGGCAACGATGGCACGACTGTGCATGACGTCTCCTTGTCGATTCATGAATCTGTAAATCAGGCCGCAGCGGACTGCTCGACGGCGTCGGCGATATCGCGCGCGTGGCGCTCGACGCGGGCGACATCCAGACCTTCCACCATCACACGCAGTAGCGGCTCGGTTCCCGACGGGCGCAACAATACGCGACCTTCGCCGCCCAGATCACGCTCCGCTTCATCCACGGCGGCCTGCACCCGACGATCGGACATGAGCGTGCTGGCCGAGCCGCGACCGATGCGCACGTTGATCAGGCTCTGCGGGCATTTCTCGACCGGTGCAACGAGATCGGCGAGCGCGATCCCGCGACGCCCCATCACGGACAGCACCTGCAGCGCCGAGACCGTGCCATCGCCGGTGGTGGATCGATCCAGACAAAGCAGATGCCCCGACGATTCACCACCCACGTTGCCGCCGAGCGCAAGCAGACGTTCAAACACGTAGCGATCGCCGACCTTGGCTCGTTCAAAGGCGATACCGCGCGCTTCAAGCGCGAGCGCGAGACCGAGGTTGCTCATCAGGGTGCCAACGACCGGACCCGTGAGTTCGCCCGCGGCATGTCGATCCTCAGCCAGGGCGAACAGCAGCTGATCGCCGTCGACCACCCGGCCCGCAGCGTCGATCATGATGCAGCGATCGGCATCGCCGTCCAGCGCAATCCCCGCATCGGCGCTGCGGGCCACGACCTCGGCCGCCAGCTGTTCCGGGTGCGTCGAGCCACAGCCCAGATTGATATTGAGGCCGTCCGGCGCATTGCCGATGACATGGACCTCCGCGCCCAGCTCGCGAAACACTTCCGGCGCAGTCTGATAGGCCGCCCCGTTCGCGCAGTCCACCACCAGACGCACACCGCGCAGGCCGTGGGCCGGCAGGCGTGCCGTGGATTTGCAAAACTCGATGTAGCGGCCGGACGCGCTTTCCACCCGACGGGCACGCCCGAGTTGCTCCGGCGCCACACAGACCAGCGGTTCGGCAAGCGCCTGCTCGATTTCCGACTCGACGGCGTCGTCGAGTTTCTGACCTCGGTGAGAAAAGAACTTGACCCCGTTGTCCTCGAACGGGTTGTGCGATGCACTGATGACAACACCGGCGACCGCCCGAAAGGTACGTGTCAGATAGGCAATGCCCGGCGTTGCCAGAGGGCCGACGAGCAAGACATCGATTCCGGCGGCGGCGAAACCGGCCTCGAGCGCCGATTCGAACATGTAGCCGGAAAGACGCGTGTCCTTGCCGATCAATACACAGGCACGTGCGCCGTGCAGATCACCGTCACCCCCGTCGGACAGGCGACGCAACAGGACCCTACCCGCCGCCCAGCCGAGATGCAGGGCGAAATCCGGCGTCATCGGTGCCTCGCCGACCGTCCCGCGGATACCGTCAGTGCCGAAATAGCGTTGCGACATACCTGCCTGCTCCTTTTTCTATGCCCGGCCCGGCGCGTCGCCAAGCGCTTGTGCCAGCGTCAGCATCTGGGCGGTCTGGCGTACGTCATGTGCCCGGATGATACCGACACCGTGCCGGGCCGCCCAGAAGGCGGCCCCGAGGCTGCCGTTGATTCGACTGGCCATGTCGTCGGCCTCGAACAGCGTCGCGAACATCGATTTGCGAGAGATGCCCATCAGCACCGGACAATCGTCGACCCCCAGGCGCTCGATATGTCGCAGCATCGCCAGATTGTGGTCGAGCGACTTGCCGAAACCGAACCCCGGGTCGACGACGATGCGATCGTGGCGCACACCGGCATCGCGACAGGCAACTACTCGGGCCTGGAGATAATCGCGCACCTCGGCAACCACATCGGTGTATCGCGGCGCGTTCTGCATGGTCGCCGGCTCGCCCTGGCGATGCATGACGCAGACCGCAGCTTTCGCGTCGGCGACGGCCGAGAGCGCACCCGGCGCATCCAGCCCGCGCACGTCGTTGATCATGTCCGCGCCGGCATCACAGCCACGACGCATGACGACCGGATTGCTCGTATCCAGCGATATGAACATATCCGGCATATCGGCGCGCAACGCTTCAAGCACCGGCAGAACGCGCGCAAGCTCGTCCTCGGTTGTCACCGGCGTCGCACCGGGCCGCGTGGACTCCCCGCCGATATCAATGATGCCGGCGCCTTCGGCGGCCATCTCGCGAGCGCGGGCGCGGGCCGCGTCGATATCCCCGTAGCGACCGCCGTCGGAGAAGGAATCCGGGGTGACATTGAGCACCCCCATGATCACCGGCGCGCCCAGATCGAGCGAGCGATGTGCCCCGTCGAGACGACGGGCACCGATATTGGATTGGGACGAACGTGCCATAGACGGGTCGATCATGAGAGGGCCGGCATGCGCCGTGCAAAAAAAAGCCGGCGGACCGAAGTCCGCCGGCCGAGATGCGTCGGCTACCGTCCTACGACTGGCGGTTGTGCGCCGGGCTGGGCACGCTGTTGTCGTCGCCGCGATTGTCCGGCGCGCGCTGCGTGTCGTCGCTCCCGGCACTGGCGTTCGGCCCGCCACCGTTGCGCCCCGTCGGATCGGAATCGTTCCAGCTGTCCGGCGGCCCCGGCTCATGACCCTGCATGATCTCGTCGATCTGCTTGCGATCGATGGTTTCGTACTTCATGAGCGCATCTGCCATCAGATGCAGCTTGTCCATGTTGCTCTCGAGAATCTCGCGGGATCGCTCGTAGCAATTGTCGATGATCGAGCGAATCTCCTCGTCGATCGCATGGACCGTCTCATCGGAGATGCCGCCGCCCTGGGCTGCGGCCTTGCCGAGGAACGGCTCGCTGTCCTCGGTGTTGTAGGCAATCGGCCCCATTCGCTCGGACAGGCCCCACTTGGTGACCATGTTGCGCGCGATTTCCGTCACACGCTCGATGTCGTTGGACGCGCCGGTCGTGACCATGTCCTTGCCGTAGATGATCTCCTCGGCCAGACGACCACCGTACAGAGAGCAGATCTGGCTGATCAGACGCTGCTTGGAATAGCTGTAGCGGTCCTCTTCCGGCAGGAACATGGTCACACCGAGCGCGCGTCCACGCGGCACGATGGTGACCTTGTGAACCGGATCGTGCTGCGGAACCGACAGACCGATGATCGCGTGGCCGGCCTCGTGATAGGCCGTCATGCGCTTGTCGTCCTCGTTCATGATCATCGATTTGCGCTCCGCGCCCATCATGATCTTGTCCTTGGCCCGCTCGAAGTCGTCCTGCGTGACTTCCTGACGGTTGGCACGCGCCGCGAACAACGCCGCCTCGTTGACGAGGTTGGCCAGATCGGCGCCGGAAAACCCGGGGCAGCCACGCGCCAGGATGCCCGGCTTGACGTTATCGTGCACCGGCACGTTCTTCATGTGCACTTTCAGGATCTGTTCGCGACCGCGCACATCCGGCAAAGGCACCACGACCTGTCGGTCGAAACGGCCGGGCCGCAGCAACGCCGGATCGAGCACGTCCGGGCGGTTCGTCGCGGCAATGACGATCACGCCTTCGCTGCCTTCAAAGCCGTCCATCTCGACGAGCAGCTGGTTGAGCGTCTGCTCGCGCTCGTCGTGTCCGCCACCAAGACCGGCGCCGCGCTGACGACCGACGGCGTCGATCTCGTCAATGAAGATGATGCAGGGGGCCTGTTTCTTGGCCTGCTCGAACATGTCGCGGACACGGGATGCGCCCACGCCGACGAACATCTCGACGAAATCCGAGCCGGAGATCGAGAAGAAAGGCACCCCGGCCTCGCCTGCGATCGCCTTGGCCAGCAAGGTCTTGCCGGTACCCGGCGAGCCGACCATCAGCACACCACGCGGGATCTTGCCGCCGACCTTCTGGAATTTCGACGGATCGGACAGGAATTCGACAAGCTCCTGGACCTCTGATTTCGCCTCCTCGACACCGGCGACATCCGCGAAGGTGAGCTTGATCTGGTCCGCGGCCATCATCTTGGCCTTGGACTTGCCGAACGACATGGCACCACCGCCGCGGCCACCGCCCTGCATCTGGCGCATGAAATAGATCCAGACGCCGATCAGCAGAAGGAACGGGAACCACGAGATCAGGATCTGCTTCAGGAACGAACCCTGATTCGGCGGCTCACCCGTGATGGTCACGTTGTGATCCATCAGGGTGCCGATCATGGCCTTGTTGTCGGATTCCGGACTGTAAGTGTTGAACTTCTGGCCGGACGTCAACTGACCGCTGATCTGGTGGTCCTCGATGTGCACTTCGGACACATTGTCGTTGTCGACCTTCGTGAGGAAGTCCGAGTACGCGATACTGTTACCGGTCGACCCCGATGGCGCAAAGCTCGAGAACACGCTCATCAATACGAGCGCGATCACGACCCACAGCAACAGATTCTTGGCGAGTTCGTTCAAGATCGTCGTCCTCGACCGGACCCAGAGACCGGCCGTTTGGTTGTCGAGTCTATAGAGTTACCGATCAGTATAAACGATCGGTTGCACTGCGGGCGTCATCGAGCGCCCTTCGCTCCTAGCCGCGCCAGCCGCGACCGAGAACATACATTTCGCGACTGGCGTCCCGCGAAGCCTTGGGCTTGCGCGTGGCCACCTTGTCGAAGCTCTTTTTCATCCCGGCGATCAAGGCATCGAAACCCTCGCCCTGAAACACCTTGATGAACAGACAGCCGCCGGGGGCGAGCACATCACGACACAGCTCGAGCGAGAGCTCGGCAAGATGCATCACACCGGCCTGGTCTGCGGCCTTCACACCGGAGAGATTGGGGGCCATGTCGGAAAGTACAAGATCCACGGGCGTTTCGCCGATCTCGGCCATGAGCGCATCGAGCCCTTCGGCTTCGGCGAAATCGGCGCGCAGGAAGGTCACGCCGTCGATCGGATCCATATCGAGCCGGTCGATGGCCACGACGCGGGCCTGCGGCGCGACCCGACGACAGTACTGGCTCCAGCCGCCGGGCGCCGCCCCCAGGTCCACGACGCCGCGGGCCTGAGCGAGCAGCCCCTCCTTCTCGTCGACCTCGGCAAGCTTGTAGACCGCCCGGGAACGATAGTTGTCGGCCTGGGCGGCTCGTACATACGGGTCGTTGCGATGCTTGGCCAGCCATCGCTTGGTGTCGCTGCGTTTACTCACGGGGCTATACTGGCGTGTTTCACATGAACGCGTCGCTTGCCATGCCCATCGCTGTCGACAAGACCACTCGTCTCGCCCTGAAGAAACAGGCCCATCATCTCAAGCCAGTCGTTCAGACCGGTGCGGCAGGCCTCAGCGAGCCGGTGCTCGCCGAGATCGATCGCGCCCTGACCGATCACGAACTGATCAAGATCAAGCTGGTCGCTGACGACAAGCCGACCTTCAAGGCCGATGTCGCCAGTGTGTGCGAGCGGCTCGACGCGGTGTCGATCCAGGAGATCGGCCGCATGGCCACGATATATCGCCCGAATCCGGACAGTGACGGCCCCTCCGGTCAAACGTAGCGTACCTCGACGATCTCCAGCGTGCGCTTGCCGCCGGGCACGTCGACGTCGACCACGTCGCCCGCGCTCTTGCCGATCAGCGCACGCGCGATCGGTGAGGCGAACGACAGCTTGCCCTGCTTGATGTCGGCCTCGTCCTCACCAACGATCTGGTAGGTCAGTTCGTCGCCGGAATCCTCGTCCGCGAGATCCACCGTGGCGCCGAACACGACGCGCCCGTTGGCCTGGGCGCCGACCTGTGCCACGTCGATGACCTGGGCCGACCCCAGCTTGGCCTCGATCTCGGCGATTCGGCCTTCGTTGAAACCCTGTTCTTCCTTGGCGGCGTGATACTCGGCGTTTTCCTTCAGGTCGCCGTGGGCACGTGCTTCCTCGATCGCATCGACGATGCGCGGACGCTCCGTCTTCTTGCGGCGGTTGAGCTCGGCGCGCAGTGCATCGGCACCGGTCTGCGTCAGTGGCGTGCGATCCATGAGAACCACCTCGGATACGTGTTCGAAAATTATGGAAACAAAAAGGTCGCCGGAGACGGCGACCCTTGAGATGCACATTGAGCCGGCCGCGGTAAAACGCCGACCGGTCAGTTACTGCAGGCTAGCAAGGCTTGCCGATCAAGTCGAGACGGCGCGATCGATGCCCTCCGCCGCCACCGTGGCCAGATGGTCGATCTGTTCCGGCGTGATCACGTAGGGCGGCATGAAATAGATCGTGTCGCCGAGCGGGCGCAGCAGGGCTTCGCGTGTCAGCCCATGGCGATAGACCTGAAGGCCACGCCGCTCACGCCAGTCGAACGGCGTGCCAGTGGCCTTGTCGGCCACCATCTCGATGGCCAGCACCATGCCGGTCTGGCGCACCTCCGCCACGTTGGGATGGTCGACCAGCGGCGCGGTCGCGATTCGCATTCTCGCAGCCAAAGCCCTGTTGGCCTCGACCTGGCCGCGCTGCTCGAACTGGTCGAGCGTGGCGATCGCCGCGGCACAGGCCAACGGATTCCCGGTGTACGAATGGGAATGCAGGAAGGCGGTGAGATTCTCGTAATCGTCGTAGAAGGCGTCGTAGACCCGGTCGCTGGTCAAGGTTACCGACAGCGGCAGATAGCCGGCCGTAATGCCCTTGGACAGACACATGAAATCCGGCGTTATGCCGGACGGGCCGGCCTGCTCACAGGCGAACATGGTTCCGGTGCGCCCGAACCCGGTCGCGATCTCGTCGGCGATCAGGTGCACGTTGTAACGCGAACAGGCCTCGCGCAGCAGCTCGAGATAGACCGGGTCATACATCCGCATGTGGCCCGCGCACTGGAGCAGCGGCTCGACGATGACCGCGCACGTCTGGTCGGCATGCTCGGCCAGCAGCGCTTCCATCTCCGCGAAGCAGGCCCGACTGTGCTCGGCCCAGGACACGCCCGGCTCGCGATGGAAACAGTCCGGGGAGCGCGCGGTGAGCGGCTTGAGCAGCAAGGGCTCGTAGGTCTTCTTGTAGAGCGAGACATCGCCGACCGCCAACGCGCCCAGGGTTTCACCGTGATAGCTGTTGGTCAGGTTGATGAATCGTGTCTTCTCGCCATGGCCGGTGTTGCGCCAATAGTGAAAGCTCATCTTGAGCGCGACTTCCACCGCGGCGGACCCGTTGTCCGAATAGAACACCTTGTCCAGACCCGGTGGCGTGACGCCTACCAGACGCTCGGCCAACTCGACGGCCGGCTCGTGCGTGAACCCGGCGAGCATGACATGTTCGATGGTGTCGAGCTGGCGCTTGACCGCTGCGTTGATGTCCGGATTGGCGTGGCCGAAGATGTTGACCCACCAGGAACTCACGGCATCGATATACCGATTGCCCTCGAAGTCCTCGAGCCAGACGCCTTCGCCGCGGCGCATCGGCACCGGCGGCAGGTTGCGGGTATCCTTCATCTGCGTGCAGGGGTGCCAGAGCACCTCAAGATCGCGATCGACGAGTTCTTGGTTTGTCATGCGGCCTGGATTTCCGGTCGGTCGAACAAATCGACGGCACGCGTGCCGTCGGGGGCGGCCCCGGATTCTACCGAGCCCGCCCAACGGTTTTCATGTCTCGTCGACGAGTGTCAGCAGTGTATACGGCGCTTCGTGCGGGTCACGCGCGTCCCGCGGATGATCCGACTCGAGCTTGAGCGCCCGATCGGGGTCGTAGACGACGAACAGACGCCCGTCGGGCAACACGGCCACTCCTTCGGCCTTGTTGGCGAATTCCAGCGCCTCGCCCTGCTCGTCATGCACCAGCCGAGGCGCGCGCCCGGCGTGAAAGTCGGCGACATCAAGCGACCACAGATAGGCTCCGAGACGGTCGCCGCCGGCGCCGTCGTCGACCTCGAAGCTCGTCAGAAACAGCAGGCGATCGTTCGTCGGGTCGAATTCCAGACTCGACAGACCGACGTCGAACCGCACCGCCGGCCAGGCCGCGGGCTCGAATTCGTAGACCATCTCGAACGCGCCGGTGAACGAGAGCGCGCCGGCCTGGTCGATGCGATACGGTGCCGCCACCACCTGCGCGACGTAGGTGAAGTTCTCATGATCGGCGCCGACCTCACGGATCCCGAACAACAGCAGCGGGTCGTCCCCGGCGTCTTCGCCGGGGATACTGGCCAGGCCCTCGATCTTGAAATACGGTGCGCCAAGGGCCGTCGACAGATCGTCGCGCAGGGGCACGGAGCTCGCCACCCCGTCGTTGTGTCGATCCGCAACCAGTTGGACGTCGTCCGGCGCATCGACCGGCCAGACGAGCAGCCGGTTGTAGGCATCCTGAGCCGCGCTGTCATCGTCAACGCGATCGAATCCGGTCGTGGCGATCAAAAACTGTCCGTCGTCGCTGAGCGCGAAATCCTCGTATTTCTCGGCGTGCTTGATCAGAGAGGCGGTGTAGAAGCCCAAGCTGTCGGCCACCGGGCGCCCGTCATCGATCTCCAGTGCGAACACCGGCGAGCGATGTCGGCCCGGCACGTTCTTGTCGCTGCCGAAGACCAGACGTCGACCGTCCCAGGCCACGGCAGAAATCTCCACATTGACCGCGTCGCCACTGTCGTGGGCAAGACCGGCGTCGAAACAGGCAAAAAGCCCCTTGGTATCGATTCGTGCCTTCATGGGCATCTGGCTCTGGTTGTCAGGTTCGGAAAAGCGTTCTGGTACACGGGGCGGGCCTATCAGCCCAGCGCGAGATCGAGCGCGAGGCCGATGAAAATCACCCCGCCCAGATAATTGTGCTGCATGAATGCCTTGAAACAAGCATCGCGATCGCGATGTCGGGTCAGACGATAATGATAGATCGACATCGCCACAGCTCCCGCCAGCCCGAGGTAGTAGAGCCAGCCCAGCGCGAACGAGATGCCGACGGCGACCAGCAGCGCATAGAAGATGACCTGAATCACGGCGATGTTGCGACGATCGTTGTCTCCCCACAGCACGGCCGTGGATTTGACGCCGATCTTCAGATCGTCGTCACGATCGACCATGGCATAGAACGTGTCGTACGTCAGAGCCCAGATCAGGGTGGCCACGAACAACAGCCAGCCTCCGAGCGGCACGTGATGGGCCTGGGCCGCGAACGCCATGGGCACCGCCCAGCCGAAGGCCGCACCGAGAAACATCTGCGGCCAGTGCGTCGCGCGCTTGGTGAACGGATAGAGCACCGCGAGCCCAAGCCCGACGATTGAATAGGCAATGGTCAATCCGTTGAGCGTCAGCACCAGCGCGAAGGCAGCAATACTGAGCGCGGCAAACACTGCGAGTGCCTCGCGCGCGCTGACTTCACCGGTCGCCAACGGCCGCGCCCGCGTCCGCTTGACGTGGCCATCAATGCGACGATCGGCGAAATCGTTCATCACGCACCCGGCCGAGCGCATCAGCACGGCGCCGACCACGAACACGAACAGGACCCACGGGTTCGGCACGCCCCGTGCGGCCAGCCACAGTGCCCACATCATCGGCCAGACAACCAGGAATATGCCGATCGGCTTGTTCAGCCGGGTCAGACGAAGATAAGCATCCAGTCGGCTCGCCGATCGAGTGGTCGCGGTCATGCAGGTGTCTCTCCGTGTCGAAGCGTAGCGCGTGATATCTGCAACCGTCAGCTACCGGCTTGCAGCGCAAGACGTTACCATGCGCAAAATTGTCGCGGCAGCCCGCTGATCCTCGGTTGCCCGTGGTCTGGAGATTTCATGTCCGCTCCCTCCCAATCCGGCGGTGCGCCGATCACCGACGAGCGTCAGCTTGTCGAATATTTCGAAAACGCCTGCAAACCACCGAGCCGATGGCGTCTCGGCACGGAACACGAGAAATTCGTGTTCGATCGGGAGACGCTGCGGCCGCTGCCCTACGCCGGCGAGCAGAGCATTGCCACGTTCCTGGAGAAACTGCAGCGTTTCGGCTGGCAGCCAATGATGGAGGACGGGCGTCTGGTGGCGCTGGAACTTGGCGAGTGTCACATCACGCTCGAGCCGGGCGGCCAGCTCGAACTGGCCGGCGCCCCGCTGGACACCATCCACGAGACCTGCGACGAAATCCATGTGCACCTGCGCCAGGTCAAGGAAGTCGCGGCGGAGATGAACGTCGGACTGATCGGGCTCGGGTTTCAGCCGAAATGGTCGCGCGAGCAGTGCGCCTGGATGCCCAAGGCCCGCTACGACATCATGAAATCCTATATGCCCAAGGTCGGCAGTCTCGGCCTGGACATGATGCTGCGCACCTCGACGGTGCAGGTGAACATCGATTACGGCTCCGAAGCCGACATGATCAAGAAGTTCCGGGTGGGCCTCGCGCTACAACCGGTGGCGACCGCGCTGTTTGCCAACTCCCCGTTCACCGAGGGCAAGCCGAATGGCTTCGTCTCCTATCGCAGCCAGATCTGGACCGATACGGACCCGGACCGCTGCGGTATGCTCGACTGGGTCTTTGGCGACGATATGGGCTTCGAACGTTACAAGGACTTCGCGCTCGATGTCCCCATGTATTTCGTCTATCGCGACGGCCGCTACATCGATGCCTCCGGACAGTCGTTCCGTGACTTTCTGGCCGGCAAACTTCCCGCGATGCCCGGCGAACGACCAACGATGAGCGACTGGGACGATCATCTGACGACGATCTTCCCCGAGGTTCGGCTCAAGCGCTTCATGGAGATGCGCGGCGCCGATGGTGGTCCGTGGCGTCGGCTTTGCGCGCTGCCGGCGCTTTGGGCGGGTCTGTGCTATGACAGCGCAGCACTCGACGAGGCCTGGCAGCTCGTCGCCGATTTCTCCACGACCGAACGCAATCACCTGCGCGATCAGGCACCGATCCAGGGCCTGGCCACGCCATTTCGTGGCGGCACGCTGGCCGATATCGCGCGCGAGACAGTGGCGATCGCACAACGCGGCCTGGAACGGCGCGCCAGACTCGACGCACACGATCGCAGCGAAGCAATATTTCTGGAACAACTGGCCGAGATCGCGGCCACCGGCGTCACGCCGGCCGAGCACCTGCTCTCGCTCTACCACGGGCGCTGGAACGAATCAGTCGACCCCGTGTTCTCGGAATTCGCTTATTGATGGCATCTTTTCGGCGGGCTGTTTCGTTTTCGGACGGCCCGCTTGCCAGGCCGATATCCGACCACTGGTCGACGCCGCGTCACCGCAGTCGTCGACCGTGACCGGGCGATATCCCGATACGCCCTCGCTGTCTCACCCCTCGCCCGGACCGGGGATCGTGGATATCGTCCCTGGGGCGACGATGCGTCGGAGAGCGGCTCGCGTCAGTCGCGATTGAGCCAGGGATACTCGCCGCGCGCATCCGCGCCGGGCAACGGCGAGGTCACCGCCTCGCGACCGTAGAACTTGATGCCCTTCTGAATGCGCTCACGCCCCGCGGCCTGGCGATGTCGATTCGTATCGCGCAGGCTGTAGACACAACCGCAGTATTCCTGCTGGTAGAACGCCTCGCGCTTGGCGATCTCGATCATGCGGGCCGCGCCGCCCTTCTTGCGCCAGTTGAGCGTCCAGTACGTCACTTCGGGATAGCGTGCCGTGGCCCGTACGCCGGCTTCGTTGATCTGCGCCATGTTCTTCCAGCGCGAGATCCCGAGCGTGGACGAAATCATGTGGTAACCGTGCTCGGCCGCATAGAGCGCGGTCCGCTCGAATCGCATGTCGAAGCAGACCGTGCAACGACGACCGCGCTCGGGTTCGTTCTCGAGCCCACGAATTCGGTCGAACCAATTGTCGGTATCGTAATCGCCGTCGATATGCGGAATGCCGAGTTCGTCGCAGTAACGCGTATCCTCGGCCTTGCGCATCTCGTATTCCGCCTGCGGATGGATGTTCGGGTTGTAGAACAACACCGTGACATCGATGCCCGAGGCCTTGACCGCCGAAAGCACTTCGCCGGCACAGGGCGCACAGCACGAATGCATGAGCAGTTTCGTGCCCGGTTCAGGTGGGATCAGTTCCGGGCGCTCGTAATTGTCGAGACTGTAGGAATTCATGTCGCGACCACTTCATCCAATGCGATAATCGCGCCCATTGTCCGGATTACGACCGGTCGCGTCCACGAGGAGTGCTTATGCCCAAGGGCAGCCTGACCATGGCCATCATCTGGATGGTCGTTATTTCTCTCGTCTTGTTCTGGCTGCCGGTCGCCGGCCCGCTCCTGGCCGGATTCGTCGGTGGGCGCACGGCCGGCAGTGTCGGCCGCGGCCTCCTCGCCGCGATTCTGCCGTCGCTGATCCTCTGCTTGATCCTGCTCGGCGCCGGCACGGCGTTGACCGGCATGCCCATCATCGGCGCCATCGCCTCGATCAGCGTCTTTCTGGTTCTGGTCATCCAGCTCTTCCCGCTCATTCTCGGCGCGCTTATCGGCGGCGCGACGGTCTGAACCTGATGGGCCAGGCGGTCAGCGTGGACTGACCATAGCGATTACTCGCGCGCTCCGTGCCATCACGCCGCGTCGGCTCGGTGTCCCCCGGCGCGTGCGAAGCGCAAAGCCCAGCCCCGGCGCGCCCGCCTGCGCCAGGCGGCCTCGAACGACGATGCATTAGCCGTTGTCCCACGTAGCGCGCGGATTCGCGCTATCGCCCGGGGCGCGACAAAAAAAAGCCCCGATCCGACGATCGGGGCTTTTTTACATCTCAGTCGATGTTAGACATCGATCATTCGCTCGGCAGAACGTAGGCGCCGTCTTCGTCGTGAATCTCACGGCCGGTGACCGGCGGGTTGAACGCACAGACCAGCTTCATTTCGGTCTTCGCCTTGAGCGTGTGGCGATCGTGATTGTCCAGAGCGTAGACCGTGCCCGGACGAATCTCGAATTCTTCGCCGGTATCGCGGTTCACGATCGAACCTTCACCCTGGTAACAGAACACGGCTTCGAAGTGGTGCTTGTACCACATATCGAATTCGAGGCCCGGCGGGAATGTCGTCTCATGGAACGAAAAACCCATGCCGTCCTTGGCGAGCAACCATCGCACACTGGTCCAGCCATCCGGGCTGACGACTTCGCGATCCGTACCGCGCAGATCTTCCGTACGTACGATCTTCATGCTGTCTCCTTGCTATAGACGCTGTCACTTGCTGACTCTTACACATTACACCAGCGGGCACAGCGCCCGCTGGTCTATCGTTACGCTCAGGCGGCGTTGGTCAACAACCCATGCTGTTCGAGCACCGTGTGAATCGCGGTCTCCAGCGTATCCAGGCCCTTCTCGATGTCCGCATCCGGGCTGATCAGCGGCGGCATGACCTTGATGACATTGTCATCGGCACCGGCGGTTTCGAGAATCAGATGATGCTTGAAACATTCGGCCGCGATTTCGTCAGCCAGCTCGGCCTGCTCGCAATCGATGCCGATGAAGAAGCCGCGTCCACGAACTTCGGCCTTGAAACCGGTCTTGCTGATGATGCCGCCCAGACGCTCCTTGATGCGATCGCTGGCGCGTAGCACTGCCTTTTCGAGCTTGTCGTCCCGCCAGTAATGCTCGAGTGCCGCGCTGGCGGTCACGAACGCATGGTTGTTGCCACGGAACGTGCCGTTGTGCTCACCCGGCGCCCAGACATCGTATTCCGGCTTGATCATGGTGATCGCCAGCGGCAGCCCATAACCCGAAAGCGACTTGGATACCGTGATGATGTCGGGGCTGATGCCGGCCGGTTCGAACGAAAAGAACGGCCCGGTACGGCCGACACCGGCCTGGATGTCGTCGACGATCAACAGCATGTCGTGGTCGCGGCAGAGCTTCTCGATCTTCTTCAACCAGTCGAAGTCGGCAACGTTGATACCGCCCTCGCCCTGCACCGTTTCCAGAATGATGGCAGCCGGTTTCTCCAGGCCCGACGAGCTGTTGTTCAGCAGCATCTCGAGATCATCGGCAGTATCACGCCCTTCTCCGAAATAGCCGCTGTAGGGCTGCGGGATCGCGCCGGGCATGTTCACACCGGCGCCGCCGCGCTTCGAGGCGTTGCCGGTCACGGCGAGCGCGCCGAGCGTCATGCCGTGATAGGCATTGGTGAAGAACAACACGCGATCACGGCCCTTGGCCTTGCGTGCGACCTTCAGTGCCGCTTCGACCGCGTTGGTGCCGGTCGGCCCGGGAAACTGGATCTTATAGTCCATCCCCCGCGGTTTCATGATGACGTCCTCGAACGTCTTCAGGAAATGCTGCTTGGCCTCGGTCGCCATGTCCAGACCGTGCGTCACACCATCGGAGGCGATGTAATCGACGAGGGCCTTCTTCATGACCTCGTCGTTATGGCCGTAGTTCAGCGCGCCGGCACCGGAGAAGAAGTCGAGATATTCGGCTCCATCCTCGGTGGTCATCCGGTTGGCTTTGGCATGCGTGAAGACTTTCGGAAACGAACGGACATAGCCGCGAACTTCCGATTCAAGACGATTAATGATTTCCATGAGAGAGCTCCCGGCTCTTCTAGCTTTGCGTCGTGTTTACGAAGTAAGCGCGTTGACGCGTTCGGCGTCAAATGGCCCGATACGGAACAGGTGTTCGGCTTCGTGCGGCTCGTGCGGTTCACCGGCGTCGAAGGCATCGAACAGCTCGGCGGGGAACAGCACGGTCTCGTCGATCGATGTCTCGAGACGGCGGGCGAGCCCGCGGAACAGTGCTTGAGAAGGCTCGTTCGTCGGCCCGATGGTGGTGTCGAGATAGCGCACATCCGCACAGGCGGGGCGCTTCAGGATGTCGACGAGCATGCGCGTGGCAAGCCCCTTGCCACGGCCGGCCGGCGCAACGCCGACCTGCCAGACGAACACCGTCTCCGGATCCGCGGGCAGTACATAAGCCGAGATGAAGCCGACCAGGCGGCCTTCGATCTCGGCGACGACGCTTGTGCCGGCGTGATGCTCCCCGATGAGCATGTAGGCATAAGCGGAATTGACATCGAGCACGCCGAGATCGTGCACGAGTCGCAGGATGCCGGCGCCGTCTTCCTTACCGGGCGGCCTGAATATGACGTCCTTGGACGCGGGGTTGTCGGAATGAGAAATAGCGTTTTTGTGTTTCGACTTAGGGGCCCGAGTATAACGAGTCGCTCTTTTCTTTGCTGAGTCGCTTCATGATGCACATTTCAACGAACGGGCACATTGGTCGGTACAGCGGTCGCACGCTGCCGCACCATTGGCCGCGCCGGCGCTCGGAACCGTCCCACCATGGCCGATCGACATGTCGTCCGAAGTCTCTATCGTCCGCCGATCCTGGCCGGCCAGGCCCGAGCCATGCCCACGGCGCCCCGATGAACTGCGCTGCGGAGCGCCAATCGCCGGGGCAGGCGCTCGCCCACACCGACAGAAATCACGACATAGCCGGCCGACGCGCCCTTCGACCGGCCCTATGGCCTGTTAATGTTTCGTGCGAGTCCGCGCCAAGTGCTGTTGTGCGGCAAGACGAGGCGTAGTGTGCGCCGTGCAGCCATTCTGCACCCGCGGGCTACAACCCTGGATTGCCGTCGTGTTTTTGATTTTGGGGCGCTTGTCCCTTCGGGTTGGGCCGCCCATGAAAAATCGACGATGGGCGCCCGGCAGCGTTGCCAGCCTTGATCGTGGCACGCCACGATCCAGGCTCGCGCCTTGCCGGACACACTACGGTCTCTCGACGCAAAAGTGCTCGAACGAAACCTCAACAGGCCCTAAGCCGTGACTCCGGCCTGAATCGATTGCAGTGAATAGACTTCAAGCGCCCGCTCGTCCGACAGGGCCGTCGCGCTCGCCAGCCCGCCGGCGATCGTGGTGAAGTACGACACCTTGTATCGCAGCGAGGTCATCCGGATCGAGCGCGATTCCTCGATCGCCCGCTTGCCCTCCGTGGTGTTGACCACAAGCTGGATTTCGCCGTTCTTGATCATGTCGACGATGTGCGGCCGACCTTCCTTGACCTTGTTCACGATCGTGCAGGCGATGCCCGCCTCCTCGAAGGCGCGTGCCGTGCCGCGTGTGGCCAGAAGCGAGAAACCGGCGGCGACGAGCTCGCGGGCCATGTCGACGGCCAGCGGCTTGTCGGCATCGCGCACCGTGACAAGCGCGATGCCCGGTGCAGTCGGCAGGCCCACGCCACTGGCCAGCTGCGATTTGGCGAACGCTTCGCCGAAGGTCTTGCCGATGCCCATGACCTCGCCGGTGGATTTCATTTCCGGGCCGAGCAGCGGATCGACCGTCGGGAACTTGGAGAACGGAAAGACCGCTTCCTTGACCGAGAAATGCGGCAGTTTGCGCTCGACACCGGCATGCTGGGCGGCCAGCGTCTGCCCGGCCATGCAACGCGCGGCAATCTTGGCCAACGGCATGCCACTGGCCTTGGAAACGAAGGGCACGGTCCGCGAAGCGCGGGGGTTGACTTCCAGCAGATAGACATCCCCGCCACGGATAGCGAACTGGACGTTCATCAGGCCGACCACAGACAGTCCGCGCGCCAGTGCTGCAGTCTGGCGTCGCACCTCGTCGAGCACCGCTTCACCCAGGCTGTAAGGCGGCAGGCTGCAGGCCGAGTCGCCCGAGTGCACGCCGGCCTGCTCGATGTGCTCCATGATACCGCCGATGAACACATCGGAGCCGTCACAGATGGCGTCCACGTCGAGTTCGATCGCATCCTCGAGGAAGCGATCCAGCAGCACCGGCGAGTCCGGCGAGACCTTGACCGCCGCCGACATATAGCCCTGCAGATCCTCCGGCCCGTAGACGATCTCCATCGCCCGACCGCCCAGCACGTAGGACGGACGAACCACCATCGGGAAGCCGACCTCCTCGGCCAGGCGCATGGCCTCGGCCTCGGAGCGGGCGGTCCGGTTGGCCGGCTGTTTCAGTCCCAGCTTATTGACCAGGTTGAGGAAACGATCCCGGTCCTCGGCCAGGTCGATCGAGTCCGGAGCGGTGCCGATGATCGGCGCCCCGGCCGCTTCCAGACGACGGGCGAGCTTGAGCGGGGTCTGGCCGCCGTACTGCACGATCACGCCCTTGGGCTTCTCTACATCGATGATCGACATCACGTCCTCGAAGGTCAGCGGCTCGAAATAGAGCCGGTCCGAGGTGTCGTAGTCGGTGGAGACGGTCTCCGGATTGCAGTTGACCATGATGGTTTCGTAGCCGTCTTCGCGCATGGCGAGCGCGGCATGCACGCAGCAGTAGTCGAACTCGATGCCCTGGCCGATGCGGTTGGGCCCGCCGCCCAGCACCATGATCTTGTCACGCTCCGACGGGCTGGCCTCGCACTCGTCGTCGTAAGAGGAGTACTGATAGGCCGTGGCGGTCGGAAATTCGGCCGCGCAGGAATCGACGCGCTTGTAGACCGGCACCACACCATGCGCCAGGCGTGCGCGACGCACCGCGAACTCGTCGCAACCCAGCAGAGTGGCCAGACGCAGATCGGAGAAACCGCGACGCTTGTAGGCACGCAGCGTATCGGCATCCAGATCGCCGATCGTGGAGGTCGCCAGCTCGCCCTCCATTTCGATCAGCTCTGCGATCTGATCCAGGAACCACGGATCGATATGGGTCAGCGCATGTACGTCGGCCACGGAAAAGCCGGCCCGAAATGCATCCCCGACGTACCACATGCGGTCGTAGCGCGGTGTGGACAGCTCGCTGCGCAACGTGTCCTGCGCGGCATCAGTGGTCACGTCCTCGAGCTTGGGCTCGAAGCCGTCCGAGCCGATCTCGAGGCTGCGCATGGCTTTCTGGAGCGACTCCTGAAAACTGCGCCCGATCGCCATCGCCTCGCCGACCGACTTCATCTGCGTGGTCAGTCGGTCGTCGGCGGCCGGAAACTTCTCGAAGGTGAACCGCGGCATCTTGGTGACGACATAATCGATCGACGGTTCGAAGGACGCCGGCGTCGCACCACCGGTGATCTCGTTGTCGAGCTCGTCCAGCGTATAACCGACCGCGAGCTTGGCCGCGACCTTGGCGATCGGGAAACCGGTGGCCTTGGAGGCCAGGGCGGAGGAGCGCGAGACTCGCGGATTCATCTCGATGATGATCATGTCGCCGGTGGCCGGGTTGATCGCGAACTGTACGTTCGAGCCCCCCGTATCCACGCCGATCTTGCGCAGACAGGCCAGCGAGGCATCGCGCATGACCTGGTATTCGCGATCGGTCAGCGTCTGGGCCGGGGCCACGGTGATCGAATCACCGGTATGCACGCCCATGGCATCGACGTTCTCGATGGCGCAGATGATGATGCAGTTGTCCGCGTGATCACGGACCACCTCCATCTCGTATTCCTTCCAGCCCAGCACGCTCTGCTCGAGCAGCACCTCGTTGGTCGGCGAGAGCTCGAGGCCGCGCGAAAGCAGATCCTCGAACTCTTCCTTGTTATAGGCAATGCCGCCGCCGGTGCCGCCGAGGGTGAACGAGGGCCGCATGATGATCGGAAAACCGATCCGGGCCTGGACCGTCTCCCCCTCGGCCATGGTGTTGACGGTCTTGGACTCGGGGGTCTTGAGCCCGATTTCGGTCATCGCCTCACGGAAGGCAGTGCGATCCTCGGCCATGTCGATGGCATCGCGCGAGGCGCCGATCATCTCCACGCCGTGTTCTTCGAGCACGCCGTTATAGAACAGATCCAGCGCGCAGTTCAGCGCGGTCTGGCCGCCCATGGTCGGCAACAGCGCGTCCGGCTTTTCGCTCGCGATGACCTTGGCTACGGTCTGCCAGTCGATCGGCTCGATGTAGACCGCATCCGCGGTCTCCGGATCGGTCATGATCGTGGCCGGATTCGAGTTCACCAGGATGACGCGAAAGCCCTCATCCTTGAGTGCCTTGCAGGCCTGCATGCCGGAATAGTCGAACTCGCAGGCCTGACCGATCACGATCGGGCCCGCGCCGATGACCAGGATGCTCTTGATATCGTCTCGTTTCGGCATGGACGGTGCTCGCTCGCTTGGGCGCGTCGAGAAATGCCGACACGCCGTTCAATTCAATGACTGGGTCGCGCCACGTGTGCGTGGAAGCGTTGGGTCTACGAGGCCTGGCCGCTGGCCTCGATGGCCTGGACGAACCGCGCGAATATCGGCGCCACGTCGTGTGGTCCCGGACTCGCCTCGGGATGGCCCTGGAATGAAAAGACCGGTGCGTCGATCACTTCGATGCCCTGCAGGGTGTTGTCGAACAACGACCGATGCGTCACGCGCACGGTTTCCGGCAGGCTGGCCTCATCGATGGCGAAGCCGTGGTTCTGGCTCGAGATCATCACCTCGCCGCTGGCCACATCGATCACCGGATGGTTCGCCCCGTGATGGCCGAACTTCATCTTGAGGCTTTTCGCCCCCACGGCCAGACCCAGAATCTGATGGCCGAGGCAGATGCCGAGTGTCGGGACACCGCGCTCGATCAGTTCGCGGCAGGTGGCGATCGCATAATCCAGCGGCTCCGGGTCGCCCGGGCCGTTGCCGAGCAACACGCCGTCGGCGCCCAATTCGAGCACGTCATCAACCGGCGTCTTCGCCGGCACGACCGTGACTTGCGCCCCGGCGTCGACCAGCTGACGCAGGATATTGAACTTGATGCCGTAATCGTAGACCGCAACGTGAAAACGCGGGGCAACGGCCCGCGGCGCATCGTTTGGCCCAACCCAAGTGGGCTCGTCCCAGCTGTAAGGCTGTGAGGTGCCGGCACCGGCGGCCAGGTCCGCCCCCTTCAGGCCGGCGAAACCGCGCGCCGCTTCGAGGGCTGTCTGCGCATCGATATCGTCGCCGGCGAGAATCGCGCCGTTCTGGGCGCCCTTCTCGCGCAGTAGCCGCGTGAGGCGACGCGTGTCGATATCGCCGATGCCGACGATGCCGTTGTCCTCGAGATACCCCACGAGGCCGCGATCCGATCGCCAGTTGCTGGGATCGCGCGGAACCTCGCGGATGATCAGACCCGCTGCCTGCACACGATCCGACTCGACGTCTTCGGGGTTGGTCCCGGTATTGCCGATATGCGGATAGGTCAGCGTGACCATCTGCTGTTGATAGGACGGATCGGTCAGTATCTCCTGATAACCCGTCATGGCAGTGTTGAACACCACCTCACCGACGGTCTGGCCATGCGCGCCAATGGCGCGGCCGTGGAAGATGCTACCGTCTTCGAGCGCAAGTACGGCTTTCGCGCGCAACACAGTCTCCAGTCGCTGGATTCTTTGGGTACAACAGGCCGCCGGGGCGGCGAGAGTATAGCGCCTGCGCTGTCGCGCTGCCAGCGCCGAAATACGGTCTCAGCGTTCGGAGAGTCCGAGCACGTCGTTCATGTCGTAGGCCCCCGGCTTCCTGGCAGCGGCCCAGACAGCGGCCCGCATGGCACCACCGGCAAAAGTCTGGCGCGAGGTCGCGCGATGCGTGACTTCGACGCGTTCGCCCTGGCCGGCAAACAGGACCGTGTGTTCCCCAACGATATCGCCGCCGCGCACGGTTGCGAATCCGATCGCCCCGTCCGGACGTTCGCCGGTCTGGCCTTCACGCGTGTAAACCGCGCAATCGCGCAGATCGCGACCGGTGGCGCGTGCCGCCACGTCGCCCAGTTTCAACGCCGTGCCCGACGGCGCATCGACCTTGTGGCGATGATGCGCTTCGATGATCTCGATATCGGTATCCGGGCCAAGGGCGGCGGCGGCGCGCGCGACCAGATCGAGCGTGAGATTGACGCCGGCACTGTAGTTCGGCGCCTGAACGATTGCGATGCGCGCCGATGCGGCATCGATCTCGGCCTGTTGCGCGTCGCTGTAACCGGTCGTGCCGATCACCAGGGCTGCCTGTTTTTCCAGACAGATCGCCAATGCCGCGATCGACGGCCCTGGCAACGAAAAATCCACGAGGACGTCGAAATCGCTATCCGGCATCGTTTGCGAGCCTGCAAGCGCGACGCCGCATTCCGCGATGCCGGCAAGCCGCCCCGCATCCAGGCCAAGCTGATCGCTGTCCGGCGAGCCAAAGGCCGCCGCCAGCACGAGATCGTCGCGCTGGGCGCAAGCCTTGATCAACTCCCGCCCCATGCGGCCGGAAGCGCCATTGATCGCCACACGTGTCGTCATGGAACGGGCCTAGTTCAGATGCTCGCCGAAGAAACGCTTGGCCTTGTCGAGCCAGCTCGTCGTCGCCGGACTGTGGCTGTGGCTGCTGGCCTCCAGCGACTCACGTAGCTCCTCAAGCATCTTCTTCTGCTTGGAGTTCAGGTTCACCGGCGTTTCAACGCTGACCTTGACCAGCAGATCGCCCGGCGAGGAGGTCCGTACGGACTGCACACCCTTGCCACGCAGGCGGAAAGTCTTGCCGGACTGAGTCTCGGCCGGCACGCGCAGGCTGACCTTGCCCTTGAGCGTCGGCACGTCGATATCGCCGCCAAGGGCCGCGGTAATCATGTCGACGGGCACATTGGCGCGCAGATTGTTGCCGTCGCGCACGAAGAACTCGTGGGGCTTGACGTTGATCTGCACATACAGATCGCCGGCCGGGCCACCCATCTCGCCGGCTTCTCCTTCGCCCGACAGGCGAATCCGATCGCCGTTGTCGACGCCCGGCGGCACTTTCACCGACAGGGTCTTGGACGACTGGACCCGGCCGTCGCCGTGGCATTTCTTGCACGGATTGCGAACCTTCTTGCCCGACCCCTGACAGTCCGGGCAGGTCTGCTGGATGGACAGGAAGCCCTGCTGGATACGGACCTGGCCCTGCCCCTTGCAGGTATCGCAGGTATCGACCGGAGAGCCTGGTTCCGCGCCGTCGCCGCCGCAGGTCTCGCATTGCTCGAGCGTCGGGATGCGAATCTCGACCGTGTCGCCCTCGATCGCGGTCTCCAGATCGAGGTCGAGGTCATAGCGCAGATCCGCACCGCGTGCGGCCCGACGACCGCCGCCGCCCATGCCGCCACCGAAGATGTCGGAAAAGATATCGCCGAAGATATCGCCGAAACCGCCGGCGCCGGCGCCGCCGAAGCCGCCGCCTCCACCGCCAGCGCCGCCCAGACCGGCATGGCCGAACTGATCGTAGGCTGCCTTCTTCTGGTCGTCGGAGAGCACCTCGTAAGCCTCGGAGGCCTCCTTGAAACGCGCCTCGGCCTCTTCGTCACCCGGATTGCGGTCCGGGTGGTTCTTCATGGCCAGACGTCGATAGGCCTTCTTGATCTCGTCCTTGGACGAACTCTTGGATACGCCCAGCACTTCGTAGTAATCGCGTTTCGCCATGGTCGTCGTCTTTACGGGGTCCCTGATGCAATCGTCCGGCAAGTGGATCGGGCGATTGCATCAAGCATCCGGAATGCTGATCAAAAAATGCCGGGGCGGCACAGGCCGCCCCGGCGCGTCGCGGTCGAGCCGCGTACCTTACGAGTTGGTGCCGGACTTCTTGTCGTCGTCCTTGACCTCTTCGAAGTCGGCGTCGACGACGTCGTCGTCGCTGCTCGACTGCTGCTCGCCTTGCGCCTGGGCACCCTCGGCGCCTTCCGCGCCTTCCTGGCCCTGGCCGTAGGCTTTTTCCATGATCGGCGCCGAGGCTTCCGACAGCTTCTGCGTCTTGGCCTCGATGTCGTCCTTGTCGTCGCCTTCCAGCGCGGTACGCAGCTCGGCGATCGCGTCATCCACCGGCTTCTTCTCGTCGTCCGAGACCTTGTCGCCGAGATCACGCATCGACTTCTCGATGCCGTGGATCAGGCTGTCGGCCTGGTTTCGCGCCGAGATCAGCTCGTTGAACTTCGCATCCTCTTCGGCGTGCGCTTCGGCATCCTTGACCATCTGGTCGACTTCGTCGTCGGACAGGCCGGACGAGGCCCGAATCTCGATGGACTGTTCCTTGCCGGTCGCCTTGTCCTTGGCCGAGACGTTCAGAATGCCGTTGGCATCGATATCGAAGGTGACCTCGATCTGCGGCGTACCACGCGGCGCCGGCGGAATGTCCGACAGGTCAAAGCGGCCCAGCGACTTGTTGGCGCTGGCCTGCTCGCGCTCACCTTGCAGCACGTGAACGGTCACGGCCGGCTGGTTGTCCTCGGCGGTCGAGAAGGTTTCCGACTTGCGCGTCGGAATCGTGGTGTTCTTCTCGATCAGCTTGGTCATCTTGCCACCAAGCGTTTCGATACCCAGCGACAGCGGCGTGACGTCCAGCAGCAGCACGTCCTTGGTGTCGCCCGACAGGACCGAGCCCTGAATGGCCGCGCCCACGGCAACCGCTTCGTCCGGGTTGACGTCCTTGCGGGCATCCTTGCCGAAGAAGCTCTTGACCGCTTCCTGCACGGCCGGCATGCGGGTCTGGCCACCGACGAGAATCACGTCGTCGATGTCCGAGGCCTTCATGCCCGCATCCTTGAGCGCGGTGCGGCACGGATCGATCGTGCGGGCGACCAGGTCTTCGACCAGGCTTTCCAGCTTGGCCCGCGTCATCTTCATGTTGAGATGCTTCGGACCGGACTGATCCGCCGTCACGTACGGCAGGTTGATCTCGGTCTGCTGCGTGGAGGACAGCTCGATCTTGGCCTTCTCCGCGGCTTCCTTCAGACGCTGCAGCGCGAGCTTGTCCTTGCGCAGATCAACGCCCTGCTCTTTCTCGAACTCGGCCGCGATGTGCTCGATGATCTGATTGTCGAAGTCTTCGCCGCCGAGGAACGTATCGCCGTTCGTGGCATGGACTTCGAACTGGTGTTCGCCGTCGACTTCGGCCACTTCGATGATCGAGATATCGAAGGTGCCACCACCGAGGTCATAGACCGCGATCTTCTTGTCGCCCTTCTTGTCGAGACCATAGGCCAGCGCTGCCGCGGTCGGCTCGTTGATGATGCGCTTGACCTCGAGGCCCGCAATCCGACCGGCGTCCTTCGTGGCCTGGCGCTGCGCGTCGTTGAAGTAGGCCGGCACGGTGATGACCGCCTCGGTGACCTTCTCGCCGAGATAGTCCTCGGCGGTGCTCTTCATCTTCTGCAGCACCTTGGCCGAGATTTCCGGCGGCGCCATCTTCTTGTCGCCGACCTGAACCCAGGCATCGCCGTTGTCGGACTTCACGATCTGATAGGGGACCGTGTCGATGTCCTTCTTGGTGGTCGGATCATCGTAGGTACGGCCAATCAGACGCTTGATCGCGTACAGCGTATTCGTCGGGTTGGTAACGGCTTGGCGCTTGGCCGGGCGTCCGACGAGCGTCTCGTCATCGTCGGTGAACGCGACGACGGACGGCGTGGTGCGCTCACCCTCGGCGTTTTCGATCACGCGGGGGTTGTCGCCTTCGAGCACCGCGACACACGAGTTCGTGGTGCCTAGGTCGATACCGATAATCTTGCCCATGGCTTGTTATCCCTCTTTGAATTCCTTGTCAGTGCTGCGCTGCAGCCGAAAAATCATTGCTTGATCGTTGATCTGGGGTACGACGGTGACTTTTTCAACCGATGTCCCCGGCGGTTTGTTCAGCCCTGATCGACAGGCTTGGCCACCATCACCATCGCTGCCCGGAGCACACGGCCGTTGAGCGTATAGCCCTTCTGCATCACCGAAGCCACTGCGTTCGGCGGCAACTCGTCCGTCGGCTGCGTGGACACCGCTTCGTGGTATTCCGGATCGAACGTCTCGCCCTGCGGGTTGATGACTTCGACACCGGCCTTTTCCATGCTCGAGGCCAGCATGCGGTTGGTCATCTCCATGCCTTCCTTGAGCTTGTCGAAGTCACCGTGGTTGTCTTCGGCGGCCTGCAGGCCAAGCTCGAGGCTGTCGCGCACACCCAGCAGTTCGGTGACGAACTTTTCGATCGCGAACTTCTTGGCGGATTCGGTCTCGCGCTGGGCTCGCTTTCGCACGTTTTCCATCTCGGCCTGCGTTCGTACCGCCTGCTCGCGATACTTCTTGGCCTCGGCCTGTGCTTCGGCGAGTTCGGCGGCAAGCGTCTCGACATCCGGATCGGCCTGATCGGTTGCCGCATCGCCGGCCTCGTCGGCCGATTCGACATCCGGCGCCGGGCGAGACGTCGCCGCGTCCTCGGGCTCGGCTTCGTTTCGCGGCGTATCCGGCTTGTCTTGCTGACTCATGAGATCCCCACTTGTTCGGTGTTGCAGGTATGAGCGGTATGCCAATCGATCGGCGATCTGCCGCTCGACACGAACAGAATTGGGCTCAGCCGGTGCTTTTCAAGGCATTTTCGATCGTCGTCATCGAACAGGCCAATCGACGAACCGGTCACCGGCCATGCGTTGAAATCATGCCCGCATGCGTGAATGCTTGTGACTCATTCATCCGGTGTAGACAACAGCGATGGCCGACGCCTTCCACACGATCGGCATTTTTGCCAAACGAAACGATACCGGCGTGGCGCGCACACTCGCCGGATTGACAACGGACCTGCTCGCCCGCGGCAAGACCGTCTACATCGACGATCATCACGAGGCAGCCGACTACGGCGTGCGGGCCTGTCCGCGCGAGGCGCTCGGGGCGGCCTGCGACCTGATCGTCGTGGTCGGCGGCGACGGCACGCTGCTCGATGCCGGGCGCACGGTCGCCGCAGACGGCACGCCCCTGCTTGGCATCAATCTCGGGCGGTTGGGTTTCATGGTCGATGTCCTGCCCGACGACATGAAGGCCACGCTCGACGACGTGTTTGCCGGCCATTACATCGCCGAATCGCGTCTGATGCTCTCGGCCTGGGTGCGACGGGCGGGACATGCCACGCACGATGCGCCGCTGCCGGCGATCAATGAATGCGTGATTCGGAACCAGGCCTTCGCCCGCGTTCTGGACTTCGATACCTACATGAACGGCGACTTCATCAGTCATCATCGTGCCGACGGCATGGTGGTGGCCACACCGACCGGCTCGACCGCCTATGCCCTGTCCGGCGGCGGACCGGTTCTCCACCCCGGACTGAACGCCCTGGCGCTCGTGCCCATCTGCCCGCACACGCTCTCCGATCGACCGTTGATCGTCGACGGACAGCACGAAATCGAAATCCGCGTCGCGGGTTCGCTGGACGGTTCGGCCCTCTTCACCAGCGATGGCCAGGTCACCCGCGCCCTGGAAGCCGGCGACAGCGTGGTCATGTCTCGGGCCGATCACGACCTGCGGCTCATCCATCCGCCCGGCTACGACTACTTCAATATCCTGCGCAACAAGCTTCACTGGGGACGCGGGCAGCAGGTTCCCAAGCTCTGAGATTCGTGTAGGCTGTACACCCATACAGTTTTCCGACGGGGCCAGATCGTGATCGCCCCGACCGAACTGGGTGAGACATGCTGGCAGAAATCTCCATTCGCGATTTCGCGATCATCGATCGACTGTCCGTTGAATTCGGGCCGGGCATGACCGTGCTTTCCGGCGAGACCGGGGCCGGCAAGTCGATCCTGGTGGATGCCCTCAACCTGGTCCTCGGCGAGCGCGCCGACGGCGGCGCGGTACGTGATGGCTGCGAACGCGCCGATATCACGGCAAGATTCTCGTTGGCCGATGCCCCGGCCGCCGCGGCCTGGCTGGTCGACCACGAGCTCGACGGCGACGACGAATGCGTGATCCGGCGCGTCGTCGCCCGGGAGGGCCGCAGCCGCGGCTGGGTCAACGGCACGCCCATGCCCGTACGCGAGCTGCGGGCCCTGGGTCGTTGCCTGGTCGACATCCACGGCCAGCATGCCCATCAATCGCTGCTCGGCCGCGATGCCCAGCGCAACCTTCTGGACGAATACGGCGAGCACGGCGACGCCCTCGCCGCCGTGGCACAGGCCGCCCGCAATCTGCGCGAGACGCGACGTGCCATCGCTCGCATCGAACAGCGTGACAGCGACGGCGACAGCCGGGTCGATCTGTTGCGCTATCAGGTCGGCGAACTCGAACAGCTGGGCCTGGCCGACGACGAAGTCGCGGACCTGGAAGCCGAGCACAAGCGTCTGGCGAGCGCCGAACGCCTGATTGGTGACGGCCAGCGCGCACTGGCGCTGTTGTATGAGGCCGAGGACGGTGCCGCTGCCGAGCGACTCGGCGCGGCCGAACGCCTGATCGGCGAGCTCGCCACGATCGACGACGGCTTCGAGCCGATTGCCGAGCTGGTCTCCAGTGCCCTCATCCAGGCCCAGGAAGCCGCCGACAGCCTGCGGCGTCACGTGGAGAATCTCGACATCGACCCGCAGCGATTCACCGAAGTCGAGAATCGGCTGGGCACGATCCGCGATATCGCACGCAAGCACCATGTCAGCGCTGCCGATATTCCGACGCTGACCGCCGAGCTACAGGCCGAGCTCGCCGAACTCGAAGGCGCCGGCGCCCGGCTCGCCGAACTCAAGGAAGCCGAACAGGCGCAGCTGGCCGTCTTTCACGAAGCGGCTGCCACACTCAGTGCGGCACGCGAGCAGGCAGCGTCCACACTCGGCCAGGCCATCACCGACATCATCCAGACCCTCGGCATGCCCGAGGGCGAATTCGCGGTCCGTGTCCGCAGCCAGGCCAGCGACCGTGTCAACGATACCGGCACCGATCACATCGAATTCCTCATCGCCGCCAACCCGGGCCAGAGTGCCCGGCCGCTGGATCGGGTCGCCTCCGGGGGCGAGCTGTCGCGCATCAGTCTGGCCATCGAGGTCATCGCGGCGACACGCACCCGCGTGCCGACGCTGGTCTTCGACGAGGTCGATACCGGCATCGGCGGCGGCGTCGCCGAAATCGTCGGCCGCCAACTGCGTCGTCTCGGCCTCGCCGGACAGTCTCTTTGCGTCACCCATCTGCCACAGGTGGCCGCCCAGGCCGCCCATCATCTGCATGTCGCCAAGCAGGTTCGCGACGGTCAGACCCGAACCCGCATTCAGGCGCTGGATGACGAAGCACGCGTTGAAGAACTCGCCCGCATGCTCGGCGGCGTGGAACTGACCGAGCAGACGCGTGCACATGCCGCGGACATGATCGCGCGGGCGGCCGCCGCGCCCGCCTGAAGCGCGCGCCACCGCCATACCGCAACGGCGTTTGGCAGCGCGAAAAGCCCTGCCGTATCATGCAGCTCGCGTAAGGGGAAGTGAAAGCCTGCTAGGGTGCGGCTTGAGCGCGCACACGCGTCCATGCGGTCTCATGAAGTGCGATCCGATACGTCCACCCTGTATCGTCCGGCATCAACATGTCGGCATCACACAGCGATCGTACGGTAACAATGGAGAAAAGCGGTTTGCCGATTGCCAGAGAAAAACGGGGACACCTCGTCATGAAACCCATTGCCGCGCTGGTGCTGCTCCTGTCATTGACGGCATGCAGCCTGCCCGTGTTCTTCCGCGTACCCATCGCCCAGGGCAACATCGTGACCGCGGATCAGGTTCAGCAACTCAAGCTGGGCATGTCTAAGAAGCAGGTCGCCTATGTTCTCGGCACGCCACTGATCAAGGCGCCGTTCGAGACCGACCGCTGGGACTATGTCTTCTATTATCGCAACCCGCGAGCCCACGTCCGCCAGTCGCAGCTGAACCTGTATTTCGTCGACAACCGCCTGAATCGGATGACCGGCGACGATGAATACCAGGCAGCGATCGCCAAGATGGGGCAGCAGAACGGGCCGACGGAAGATGCCACGGCACCGGGCACGGTCGGCACGCCGGGCGCCCCGGTGGGCACGCAGCCGCGCGGGGCACAGGCGCCGACGGCCCTAGGCAATGCGAGCCAGCAGATTCCGCACACCGATACCAATCGGCCACAGACCGATCGCACGCCAACGGGCGGCAACGTGCCGGCCGATGGCCGCGCCCGACCGACCGGCGCCGGCAACGACAGTTCACTGCCGCCGTTACCCGGGCAACCCGGCATGTAAACAGCCGGTATTGTCGACGCGCGGCATCGCCTGCGCGTCGGCAATGGCGTCGGCTAAACATGTCGTCGCGCTGGTCGGGCTCGACCGGACCCGCCGCCTGATCATCAGCGACTCAGCGCGATACGCGATGATTCGGCCGCCGGCACCAGGCTCGTGGCCACGCCTGACCACGCCATCACGCGCGCCTGCGTGCCCTGCCAGCATGCGATACCGGCGCGTGTGAAGCGTCTCGATCACCCTCTCACGCTGCTTTGGCCAAGACCATCGCCAGACGGACTATCGCCGTGCCGCGAAACGGGCGTGTCATCCGGGCATCACGCAGGCGAATCCGAGGCAGCGAACGCGTGGCAATGAGAATGCGCTCGGCACTGCCGGTGGATCAGCAGCGTCAACTCTCGTCCATTTCGTGTCGCGTCAATCTCGCCGGGCCACGCGATCGCGGCGCGCCGCGCGCGGATCGATCTCCAGCGGCCGCAGGATTTCGATACGATCCCCGTCAGCCGGCTTGTCTTCCGGGCGGACCTTGCGCCCATAAACCCCGTAGGCTGCGGGCGCCTGGCCCGTCTCACGCGCGCAGATCCCGGCCAGCCCCGACGCTGCGACCGCGTCGGCGATCGTATCGCGCCAATCAATCGCGACCTGTCGCCGACGACAACCGCTCGGCAGAGCGAGCACCACTTCCACGTGACGGGACACCGCTTGACTCATGACGATCCTGCCTGGTTTGCCCGCGGGCCTGATTCGCCCGGCTGTCGTCTGCGTAACACGCAGACAGGATAGCGTGCGATGGCCGCGGCGTGTCGGCCGGTGATCATGCGACTCCGGCGCGTCATGATGTCGACGGCGCGCATGGGCGTCCACGGCGATCCCAAAACAGCCCTCGCATGCCTTGCCTTCGACGCTATACTAGCGTCCATGAGCAAAGCCAAAGACAAAAAGACCGGCGGCGGATCGACCATTGCGCTCAATCGCCGCGCGCGTCATGACTACTTCCTCGAAGACAAGATGGAGGCCGGCCTGGTGCTCGAAGGCTGGGAGGTGAAATCCCTGCGCGCCGGCAAGGGCCGCATCGCGGAGGCCTACGTACTGATCAAAGACCGGGAGGCCTTCCTACTCGGCAGCCATATCCAGCCTCTGGAGTCGGCGTCCACGCATGTGATCGCCGACGCCACCCGTACGCGCAAGCTCCTGCTTCACGAGCGCGAACTGGCCACGCTGGTCGGCGCAACCGAGCAGAAGGGCTATACCGTCGTGCCGACGGCCATGTACTGGAGCCGCGGCAAGGCCAAGCTCGAGATCGCCCTGGCCAAGGGCAAGGCCAAGCACGACAAGCGCGAAACCAAGAAACAACAGGACTGGCAGCGCCGCAAGGCCCAGATCATGCGTAGCGACGGCTGAGACGGCGCGCCGAAATCCCACGCAGGCCGCCGGTCGGTGCTCGCGCCTTGAACGGCAGCGCCTGCGACCACAATCTCTGATCTGACAGCGATTGGCGTCCGCAACGGCACTTGCGGCGACAATGTTCTCGGACGCATCCCTTTCATGGCTGCCAGCTGTTACAATATCGACGTTCTACGGGGGCGACATGGCTTCGACGCGGATGTCAAAACCCAAGGTGCATGCCGAGGTTGCAATCTTCCTCGTTAATCCGGTTGCAACTTAAGCTAGTTGCGAACGACGACAACTACGCACTGGCGGCCTAAAACCCGCTAGCGCCCGCCCGGTAAGTGTCTGTGCTTTCGGTCACGGGTGTCATATCACACAGACTCGCGGTAAGGCCCTGCTTCGGGCTGACCCGTTAAGAGCAAACGAAGATACGCGTGTGCCTTCCCTTTTCGTCGGGTAGCACACGCCGACAACTAAAGACGAGATAAGCATGTAGATCCGAGGGTTGAGAGTCCGCGGACGCGGGTTCGATTCCCGCCGCCTCCACCAATCAAGAAAAGCCTCTGCAGTCGCAGGGGCTTTTTTTATGCCCGCTCGCAATACGATTGATTCATGCCGTGTCGCACGTGGACCGTGCTGCCGAGCGGGCTGGACCGCCCGCGCACCGCCTCGCCTGGCAGTTGATTCGGCCAGCAGGCGACGTATCGGTCGCTTGTTTCACGTCTTAATGCCGGACGCTTTGTCATCGGTCTGTCGATAGGGCGTGCAGACGCTGCCTTGTTTCGGATAGACCAGATCATCGACCGGAAAGCCGCGCTTGCGGGCCTTGTCGACCCAGGCGCGACGAGTCTCGGGATCCATCGTCGGCTGACGCGACAGCAGCCAGAGATAGTTCCGGTTCGAGCCGGCAACGAGCGCATGGCGGTATTGCGGATCGAGCGCCAGGACGTTGTATCCCGCGTAGAACGGTCCGAAAAAACTGACCTTGAAGGCGGCAATGTCCGGCCCGTCGACGAAATAGGCCTTGCCAACCGCCTGGCTGGCTTTGTCATCGGCAAGCTCGACACCGCGATTGACCACCCGCACGCCGCCCTTTGGCCGGCGGCTATAGTCGGCCGTGACGCAGTCGAGGCCGGATTCGAATCGGTGATCGAGCCGCGCGATCTCGTACCAGCGGCCGAGATACCGATCGAGTTTGAAGCCCGAAACCGGCGTGGTGCCCTCGGGGACCGATACGCAGCCGGTCACCGCGGCGCTCATGACCAGCACAAGACAGACAGCGACAGCGCGTCGACGCCACCCTCGGCCCGGGCGATGGGCCACGCTGGCCGACACCGCCGATTGTCGAAGCCCTGATTCGGCGCGGCCGGCGTTCAAATTAAACATGATATCCAGACTCTCTCTCGTCGCGTTGTCGGCAACGGGCGGGGGCGCGACGCCACAGATGCCGCGCCATGGCACAGCGCGACGACCGACTGCCTCCTGACCGGATGCCGTCGCCGTCCGCTGCCTGCTGGCTGTGTCGGATCACCAGCGCGGCGCTCTGTCACCCATGTACGAAGTCCAGGTGCTTGAAGGCGCCCCGGTCGTGATCGGCCTTGAACATCTCGTGATCACGCGCGAGTCGGTCCGCGGTTTCCAGCGCGAATTCGACCATGTCGGCGACGAACAGCTCGGTCGGCCCGATAGCCTGGACGATGGCCGGTTCGAGGTCGTAGTCGATCATACCGGACTCATCCGACAGGGCGTGCACCCGGGCCAGAACCTGGCCACAGATCCGGGCGTATCGGCGCCAGTCCTTCTTGGACAGATCGTCCAGATCGATGTCGTCGCGGAACGGGGCCCGCTCGCGCGACATGTAGCTCAATCCCTCGAATGTGACGTGGCCGTAGAACACATCGCCGCGTACGAGGTGCACTTCCTGCGCATGGCTGATCCGCTCGCCCTTGGTGTTCTTTTCATAGGCCGAGGGCGGTACCAGCCCTGCCAGCGCGGAATGGCGCGCCTGCTTGAATTCTATGATCAGATCATCGCTGCCGTCACGCTCGGGTCCTTCGATGAGCACGTAATAGCGATTCAGACCGAGCGAGGCGGTGCCCTGCCCACGGCGCAGTGCCACATCCTTGACGCGCATGCCCTTGGCACGCGCCGGCACCTCGATTTCGTTGGTGCGTACCCATTGTTCGATCAACGTCTGGAATTCGCTGCGTCGCGACGATATCGGCACCAGCTCTTCGTTGGAACGAAAACCGGACCGATCCTCGTTGAGATAGTCTGCGTCGAGCCACGAGGCACGGCTCTCCTCGGCGGATTCGAACAGTTGCCGGATCAGTTTGGGCGCGTTGTCATAGCGCATCTCTTCGTTCTGCTCGGTGCCATCGCGGGCCAGCCGTTGCATGTCCTCGACGTAGCCACGCACGAAATGACGCACGATCTTGGCCTGCTGCTTGCGGTCGAGTTCGCCCTCCTCGGCCGCGGCCAGCACGAAACCGGTCGCCCCACGCTTGATGTCCCAGGTGAATGGCGCGTAGTACGCCTCGTCGAAATCGTTGACCGAAAAGATGGGCACGTTGTTGACGTTCGGCATCACGCCGAAGTTTTCCGGATGCACATCCCCCAGGGCGAGCACGGTCGGCATCCAGGCATCGTCGCCGGCCATGTCGCGGTAGAACAGAAACGCGGTCCCGCGGAAAAAGGCAAAACGCGAAGCCGCTAGGGCGTCGAATTTTCGATCCGTGTCCTCGGCCGAAGCCGCGATACGGTTGACGTGGTCCTCGCGCAGGCACTGGCGAATATGCTGGCGTCGGTCATAACCGGCCAGCGCTCTGGGGCGCAGGACGAATTCGCCCGCTGCGACAGTTTCGGCCAGATGCCGAAACGCATCGACACGCGAGGCCACGCGCAGCGATTCCTCTGCGGTCTGTCCGTCGATGGCCTCGACCAGTTCAGCCTTGCTCATGCCGGAGCGGCCGGCGATATCAAGCGCCTGTGCGCGTTCGTAGAGTTCTTCGCGGGTCAGATCAGCAGTGGCGGTCATGCATGTCGTCCGTGGTGGATTCGCGGGCGCGAATCCGAAAGTCGTTGCCCCGACTATGCACGACCCGGGCCACCGACGTCCGCCCGCGGCGTCGCCGGGCGCGCCTCGCACCGCCCGGACCGGCGCTTTACATCGCTGCGGGCGACCTCGGCAGTGCCCTGATTGTCAGCTCGATGCCGGCGTGAGCCGCAGCAGTCGGCCGTCGTTGTCCTCGAGCACCCAGATCGCGCCATCATCGGCCACTTCAACCTCGCGCACGCGCCGGTCCCAGCTGTAGCGTTCCGCCTCGTGCACATTGTCTTTGCCCATGGCCACGCGGACCAGGGCCTTCGAGCTCAATCCGCCAAGTAACGCATTGCCCTGCCAGCCGTCGAAACGCTGACCGTCATAGAACGTGAGCCCGGCCGGCGAGATCGCCGGCACCCAGGCCACGGCCGGCGCGTGATAGGACGGCGCCGTCGCGTGATCGGGAATCGCGCGGCCGTCGTAATGATCGCCCTCGGAGACCTCGGGCCAGCCATAATTGGCACCGGGCTCGATGCGATTGAGCTCGTCGCCGTGACGCGGGCCCATTTCCTGCGCCCACAGATGGCCGGTCTCGTCGAAGGCAATGCCGAGCAGATTGCGATGGCCGATGGACCAGAACTGGGCCGCCAGACCGCCGCGCTCGGCAAACGGGTTGTCGCTCGGCACGCGCCCGTCGCGATGCAGGCGAATGATCTTGCCGAGATTGCTGTCCATGGCCTGCGCGGGCGACTGCTTCTGTCGCTCGCCGGAGGTGATGAACAGATAACCGGCCTGTGGCGTGCCGGCGGGCCCGATAGCCAGCCGATGTGAGTAATGACCGGTTCCGGTCACGAACGGCTGCTGCTGCCAGAGCCGCGTGATTTCGGTCAGACGCGGTGCCTCGGGCGGACCGGCCAGCGTGGCGCGCGCCACCGCTGCACCCCGCGTCTGCCCGTTGTCATTGCTGGTCGCATAGGACAGATACACGCGCCGATTGGATTGAAAGTCCGGGTCGGCGATCACATCGCCCAGCCCACCCTGGCCGCCATAGGCCACCTCGGGCACGCCCGAGACCTCGGTGCGGCGACCGTCGGGTCGGACATGCCACAGGCGACCGGCCTGCTCGGTGACGAGCATGGTGCGATCCGGCAGCATCGTCATCGCCCAGGGCTTGTCGAAGCGCGCCACGCCCTCGGCGCGCAGACGCGTGCCGCGATCGCCCTCGACAATGAAGGTTTCGGCCGCCGCGGCGGCGCTGGCGCAGAGTGCGAGCGTCAACAGGCCGAGACAGGACATACGGCGCTGCAGACGGGATCGAAAACGCATTCGGCGAGACATCACGAGCCTCCTCGGCCGGTGCGACGGGCGGGTCGGCGGATACGGCCGTCGTGTCTGCCCTGCCCGTCGATGGCACCGGCGATGGAAAACAGACAACAACCGACGGCTCGTTTGTCTTAGCACGTCGATATCACAAGCGGCGAACATCGCACGCCGTTCGCACATGGCGACTGCCGCGCCGTCTCGTCAGGCCCGGATCAGCCCCAACCACGCCAGCCCCACCACGAGACAGGCCATCGGCACCACGCCGTAGGCGATGACATCCGATCGCCGACGGCGCCTGTCCCGGCGAAGGCCGCTGTAAGCGACGCACAGGTTGAGCACGACGCCGCCGAGGCCAATCCAGAAACCCGGCGCGGCGATCCCCGCCGCCATGAAACTGACGTTCGCGAGCCCCGGACCGAGCAGCCCGCCCAACCAGCTGAATAACGCACCCTGGGCGTTGAGCAACGCCGTATAGCCTCGGCCAATGTGCCTCATGCCGTCGACGGGCCGGATTGATTGGTCCGGCCGAAGCCCCGCGTCTGCGGCATGCTCACGCGCCCACCATCTGATGCCAGCGGCGCACCAGGTAGTTGTGTTCATCCATGACCGAGTTCCAGACCGCGATCCGGCTCATCCGCGCATGATAATCGCCGCCGTCGCGCACTTCGCCCCGACGGATCAGCCCGGGTTCGCCGCGCGGCCCCGGCAAATCCCGGGCTGCCGGGCGCCCCTGATACCAGTAGCCCCATTCGGCATCGGACAGATGCTCGCGACTACGCGCCGGATTGGCGATGTAATACCCTTGACGGGCCATGATCGCCCCGGGCCAGCCCGACAGCCACCAGTTCATGTAATCGTAGGCGGCATCGAGCGTGCGCCCGGTGACATGCCGTGCGATGGACATGCCGCCGTACCAGGCCCGGTAGCCTTCCTCCGGCGCGGCGAGACGAATCGGCGCCCCCAGCCGCCGTAGTTCGGCGAGCGCCGGCGACCACAGGCTACCGATCGCGATATCGCCGGCCGCCATGCCGTGCGTGACCTCGGCGTCGCCGTCCCAGAAGGCAGAGAAACAGCGTTTCTTCTTCAGCGCGACAAGCCGTTCCATCAGGCCATCGATTTCGGCGACCGTGAGATTGCCGATATCCTGCGGGTGCCAGTCGTCGCTCGCACGTATCGCGAGTGCAGCATCCAGCGCACCGATGGCCCCATCGTTCTGGATGCTGATGCGTCCGCTCCAGCTCGGATCGACGAGCCAGGCCCAGCTCTCGCGCCGGTCGGCCAGTGTCGACGGCAGCATGTCGGTGCGATAGCCGAAACTGTCGGCATTGTGGCAGACGGGCAGCATCGTCAGCCGCTCGCTCGGGCGAGAGCCGAACGTGCCGTCGGGCTGGACATACAATCGATCGACCGGGTTGCAGCCGGCGCCGAGGGCAGCGTGCGGCACCAGCCGGCCGGTCTTGGGCAGTGCGTTGACTTCCGGCCAGTACCGAATGCGCTGGGCGTCGATCGGCTGCATCACCGCTGCCGGCCAGACGAAGTCCACGTTGTGGAACCACTGATCGTAGATATCGAATGTCTCGGGCGAGAGCACGCCAACACGCTGGGCCGCCACACCGTCGAGCACCTCGAAGCGCAGATCGATGCCCAGATCGCGCCGCGCCTGATCGCGGATGCAATCGAGCAGCGTCACCGAAGTCCCGAGCACGCGCAGCGTCACCCGGGCGCGATTGACGTAGGGTGGTGTCCGGCCGCCGGCCGTCGTTGACTCAGACATGCGATATCACCGGCGCGGGATAGGCGCTCACGCGCTTCATGAAGCCATCGAGCGAGGCCACGATCCGGTCCCCGGCAATCCCACGCGTGATGAACACCAGCTCGGACCGGTCGTCGTCGCACGGCCAGTCACGGACGTGCTCGGGTGGATGGATCGTGTGCTGAACGCCGTGGACGATGACCGGATCGCGCCCGCCGCGGACCTGAAGCACGCCCTTGACCCGCAGGATCCGTTGTCCGTGGCGGTTCAGCAACATCGACAGCCAGACACCGAGGCAGGTCCAGTCGACCTCCCCCGCCAGACGAAGCCGGAACGACGAGACGGTATCCGGATGCGCGCTCTCGCGCACCGCTGGCGTGCCCACCGGCCGCAAACCGAGCCAGCGGCGTGTCTCCGCCGCGCCCCAGCGGGCGACGTGCGGGCCCTGCCGGAACAGCGCCGTCGTCGGCTGGGCGATTGCGTCCGGACCGAGAATCTCGGCGGTAGGATTGATCGTGGTCAGCCGGTCACGGAGCGTATCGACACGATCGGTGTCCGCCAGATCCGTCTTGCTGATGATCAGCTTGTCGGCTGCGGCAACCTGATCCGCCCAGACGGTGTACGCGGTTTCGCTGTCGCCGGCATGGATCGCATCGACCACGGTCAGGTTGATCCCGGGACGCAGATGATGGCGCAGCATCGGGTCGGCCGTGATCGTCGAGGCGATGGGCCCCGGGTCGGCCAGCCCGGTGGTCTCGAGGATCACGCGCTTGAAGCATGGAATCCGCCCGTCGGCGCGCAGCTCCAGCAGCCGCGCCAGGGCCTCGGACAATTCCTGGCGTATCGTGCAGCACACGCAACCGCTGCTCAGCAGTACAGCATCTTCGGCGATTTCGCCGAGCAGGAGATCGTCGATGCCGACATCGCCGAACTCGTTGATGAGCACCGCACTTTCGCCGAACGCCTCGCTGGCCAGCACGCGCTTGAGCAGCGATGTCTTGCCGGCGCCGAGAAATCCCGACACCACATTGACCGGTATGAGGGACGCATCCGTTGCCGTCATGTGCCCAGACCGTCGAGAAATTCGGGATCCAGCGGGTCGAGCGACGCGCCGGTCATCGTCTCGGCCTGCTGCCAGATGCCGCCCAGGTCGTCGACGATCGCCCGCTTGCCGGTGGCACCGGCCAGCACGTAGCGGCTCGACTGGAAATCGGTGAGCGTCAGGCGAGGCGCGCGCAGCACGGTATTGATCAGCCCGATGCGGTAGGCCCGCTGGCGCCGACGCACGTCGGCCTGCTCGGCCACCGACAGATGCGCCGTCCAGTGATCTTCACCGCCGAGCGCGCCACAGAGTCCGCACATTCATTCCTCCTCGATTGACGTGCCGCTCGAAGACGGCAGCACGATGTGGTTGTTCAGCAGGTGCGCACGAGATACGACGGCAACGCCGGTTCGGTGAAGACCGAGAGGACTTTCAGGCGCCGCCGGGTCCGGGCCGCGGCGGCGTCCAGATGCGCGAGCAGGCTTGATGCCGCCGCATCGTAGGCGCCGTAGAGCAGATGATCGATGACCAGTTTGTGCTCGACGAAGAACGGCTCGTCGCAGGTCACACCGAGCGTGTCGAAGAATATGCGATTGACCACGCGCGGCAGCTGGCTGCGGGCCATCATGTTCGCGGCCTTGCGATTGGCGTAGCAGGACAGATAGTGCGCGTGCAGCTCGCGTTCGAGCCCGGTGAGAATCGTCGCATCGACCGGGACATCGCCGGCGATGAGTTGGGCCAGGCGTTGCTGGACCGGGCGTAGCGTCTCGCGCGGGATCGCCGGTGCGGCGGCTCGAAGCGCCGGCGGCTCCATGAGCCGCAGAATCTCGTAATCGTCGGCCACCGCTTTCGCGGTCAGCGGCCCGGCCAGCCAGTGGGACTGACCGTCCTTTTCGATCAGCCCCTGATGCGACAAGCGCGCCAGCATTTCCCGGGCGACCGTGCGGCTGACCCCGAAATGCTGGCTCAGCGACAGCTCGACCACGCGGAACTGGCCGAAGGCGATGGATGTCGAGACCGCGTGCTCGACCTCGGCATAGATCCGCTCCGCGGTCGGGCGGGTATCGACGACCGGCGCCCCGTCGGCGGCCAGGCCGAGTCGGGCCGCCGTCAACGTCTCGCGACGCGGCGGCACGTGCGCCGGGCGATCGGTCGCCAGAAAGCCGCGGCCGTCGAAACGGCTGATCAAGCCGTCGCGATGCAACTGCTCGAAGGCTTTTCGCACCGGACCGCGGCTGGTGCCAAAAATGCGCGCTACCGGCCCTTCGAGCAACACCAGCCCCGGGCTGACGCGGCCTTCGCGCAGCGCCCGGCCCAGCGCATCGTAGATCGCCTGGTAACGCAGCGGCCGCCCGGCCGCGCGTGCAGATTCCTGAACGGATTTCGACGACAGAAGCAGCGCTCCGTGGGTCACGCGTGAATCGCCTGCGCATGCTAACCCGTGTCGGCCGTGGGCGCGCGCCCACGGCCGGTTGGCGAGGCAGATACCAAGACCGGCTCTTGAATTTTCCAGGGCCCGGGCAGCGGCCGCCACGCCATACCGTCAGCGCGGCCGCCACGTACGGAGCCGTCGATCGCGATCGGCCCGAGACCGGGTCGGGCACACCGACGACGACAAGCCGGCGCATTAATGGCGTTCGTCGACATTGTCATCAAGCGTTTCACCAATTGCGACTAACCGATGATCAATATCGGTCTTTTTCAGGCATTTATAAAGCTATTTAGACCAAAGTCGCACGGCGGCGTCGTCGCTTTTGGTTGCGCCAATATGATTTTTGTCGACAAGATGCATAAACGAAGCCAGTGCTTCCGGCCGGCCGATCGCCGCGCCGCATCGATATGACGAGGGCCTGCATGACCGACGAGCACCGCACGACACAGGGCGCCCTGAGCCAGGGCCAGGCGCTGGCTCAGAGCGCACTCGATCCTGCCGCACTCGTCGAGCGATGCCTGACTGCCGCGACCACTCGCCCGACCGTCTTCACACAGCTGACGCCCGAGCGGGCCCGTCGCGAAGCCGAGGCGTCCGCCCGACGGCATCGGGCCGGCTACCCGGTCGGACCGCTGGATGGCGTGCCCATCGTCTGCAAGGACATCTTCGATATGGCCGGCACGTCGACCACCGCCGGCAGCCGCTGTCGACTCGATCGGGTCGCCGAACGTGACGCACCGGCCATGCGTCACGCCAGCGCGGCCGGCCTGGTCTGTATCGGCAAGACCAACCTCAGCGAACTGGCCTATTCCGGCCTCGGGCTGAATCCGCACTACGGCACGCCGCACCACACGCCCGGCGACGGGCCAGCCCGCGCGCCGGGCGGTTCCAGTTCCGGCACGGCCGTGGCGATCGCGCAGGGGCTCGTGACGGCGGGCCTGGGCACCGATACCGCCGGCTCATTGCGTATTCCGGCGGCTTTCAACGGATTGGCTGCGTATCGCCCGACCCAGGCACGTCATTCACGCGACGGCGTCGTGCCGCTGGCGCGCAGTACCGATACGGTCGGTGTGATCGCCAATGATCTGTCGGGCTGTCTGGCCGTCGATGCCGCGATCGCCGGCGAAACCGTGCCCGAAGACCTCGGCCCCGCGACGCCGGACACGGCCGCGCCCCTCATCCTCGAGACCGGCCTGCTCGAGGATGCACACCTCGCCCCGGCGATCCGAACCCATCTGCTGGCCGCATGCGAACGACTGCGCGCCGCCGGCTTTTCGATCATCGAACGCCGCGTGACGTCGATCCACGATGTGCTGGCTGCCATCCGGCAATACGGCTGGATCGGTGCCGCCGAGGCCTACACCGAACACCAGGCCCTGCTGGCATCCGCGCAGGCTGGCGAACTGGACCCGCGCGTTGCGCGCCGGCTCGGCGAAGCGGCGACGATCCGTCCGGAACAGATCGTCACGCTCTATCGGTTGCGCCGCGAACTGGCACGTGCCCATGCCGCGGAAACCGCGGGTGCCGTGGTCATCTCGCCCACGGTGGCGGATGTCGCGCCCCTGCTCGGCCCGCTCGAGGCCGACGACGAACACTTCGCCGCGGTCAACCGCGAGATCCTGCGCCTGACCATGGTCGCAAGTTTTCTGGATGCCCCGGCCGTTGCCCTGCCGAGCGGCACCGACAACGCCGGCCAGCACACCAGCCTGCAGCTGAGTAGCGCCACCGGGACCGATCCAACGCTGCTGCGCACCGCACGCGCGGTCGATGCGGCACTGACCGACAGCCGGGCGGACAACCGCGTCTTCTGACGCGGCATCGCTCGATTCTCGCCTCATCCAACCCGACGGCCGGTTACCGGTCGCGACCCTCGAAGGAGAGCCCCATGGCCCAAAAGGAAATCCTCTGCGCGTTCGGCGTCGATGTCGATGCCGTTGCCGGCTGGCTCGGCTCGTATGGCGGCGAAGATTCCCCCGACGATATCTCGCGCGGGCTGTTCGCCGGCGAAGTCGGCACGCCGCGTCTGCTCAATCTGTTCAAGCGATACAACCTCGACACGACCTGGTTCATTCCGGGCCACAGCATCGAGACCTTCCCGGACCAGATGAAGGCCGTGGCCGAAGCCGGCCACGAGATCGGCGTGCACGGCTACAGTCACGAAAACCCGATTGCGATGAGCCGTGAACAGGAACGCGACGTCCTGGATTACAGCATCGAGCTGGTCAGCGGGCTCAGCGGCAAGCGGCCGACCGGCTATGTCGCGCCGTGGTGGGAATTCAGCCCGATCACCAACGAACTGTTGCTGGAACGCGGCATCAAGTACGACCACAGCCTGATGCACGACGATTTTCATCCCTACTACGTCCGCGTGGGCGATGAATGGACGAAGATCGACTATTCCAAATCCGCTCGCGAGTGGATGAAGCCGCTCACGCGCGGCCAGGAGACCGATCTGATCGAGATCCCGGCCAACTGGTATCTCGACGATCTGCCGCCGATGCTGTTCATCAAGAACGCCCCGAACAGCCACGGCTTCGTGAATCCGCGTCATCTGGGCGAGATGTGGCAGGACCAGTTCGACTGGGTCTATCGCGAGAACGACTACGCGGTGTTCACGATCACCATCCATCCGGATGTCTCCGGCCGGCCTCAGGTGTTGATGATGCTCGAACGTCTGATCGAGCACATGCTCGGCCACGACGGCGTTCGGTTCTGCACGTTCGACGACATCGCCGACGACTTCGCCCGCCGCCGACCGCGCAACGCCGGCTAGCAGGCGCCTCGCCGAGGGGCGTCGTCGCCGCCACCGGCTGCGACGCCTGTCAGCCCCCCGCCGACGCATCACAACGACAACGGAAGACGATACCCATGACGGATCTGCATCGGCCATCGGACGCCGCCGGCCCCGAACCCTGGAACGTCAAACTGAGCAACCGACGCGTGGCCTATGTCGCGCTGGTGTGCTTCATCGCCTGGGTCGCCTCGATCTACGACTACACCCTGTTCGGTACCCTGTTGCCGGTCATCGCCAAGGATTTCGGCTGGAGCCCGGCCGAAGCGACGGCGGTCAATACCTGGGCCACGGTCGGTGTGTTCATCGTCTCGTTGCTCGTCGGCACGATCCTCGACCGGCTCGGGCGCAAGAAAGCCCTTATCCTGCTGGTCATCGGCGGCGCCCTGAGCTCCGGCTTTTCGGGGCTGGCCGTGGGCGCGGCGAGCATGATCATCATCCGCGGCTTCTCCGGCTTCGCGGTGTCCGAGGAAGTCGTCAACGCGGTCTATCTCAACGAGATCTTCAAGAAGACGAAGGGTCGCGGCTTTCTCTACAGCCTGGTACAGAGTGGCTGGCCGGTCGGTGCCCTGCTGGCCTCCGGCATGGTCGCCCTGCTGCTGCCCAGCATCGGCTGGCGCGGTAGTTTCGTGGTGGCTGCCGCGGCCTCGCTCATCGTGCTGGTGCTGGCGATCTGGCTGCCCGAGTCGCCGGTCTTCGCCGCGATGCGGGAAGTCGAGCGCCGCCGCGAGCGGGGCGATCACGAAGGCGCGGCCGCCCTGGCGCGCGAACACGATATCGAAACCGCGCCGGGCGCCGGCAGCGGGCTCAAGGGCGTGTTCGGACCGGAACTGCGGATGCACACGATTTCGCTGTCTCTGGTCTGGCTGTTCAGCTGGATGGCGATTCAGGTCTTTTCGGTGCTCGGCACGACCGTGCTCGTCGAAGCTAAGGGCATCACCTTCGAGGATTCCCTCAACGTTCTGATTCTGGCCAACGCGGTCGGCTTCGTCGGCTACCTGACGCACGGCTGGATCGGCGATCGCTTCGGGCGACGCAATACGGTACTCGGGGGGTTCGTGCTCGGCGGCATCGCCAGCATCGTCATGCTGCTCGGACCGCCGATCCCGATGTTCGGCTATGTGGCCTACGCAACGACGCTGTTCTTCCTGCTCGGGCCGTTCGCCGCGATCCTGTTCTACATGGGCGAATCCTTTCCGCCGCACGTACGCGGGACCGGTGCCAATGTGGCCCACGTGATGGCACCGCTGGGCGCGATCGTCGGTTCCGGGCTGATCTCCGTGCTGCTGGCATTCGATGTCCCCATGACCTGGAGCGCGATTCTCGCCGGCTCGGTACCCCTGCTGGCCAGCGGCCTGCTGATGCTCGGCACACGCAAGATCGATCAAAACCATCACTGACCGACATAGAGGTTCGGATATGTCTACTCTCGTTCGAGACGACGGGCTGGCCGACAAGGTCGCCCTGATCTCCGGCGCGGCCAGCGGGATCGGCCAGGCCCTGGCCGTCGCTTACGCGCGCGCCGGCGCCCACGTCGTCGCCGGCTATTATCCCGACGATCCGCACGATATCGCGGAAACCGTGGCCGCCGTCGAGACGGCGGGCGGGCGCTGTGTCACCCGTGCCCTCGACGTGCGCGATACGGCCGCCTGCGAGGCCATCGCCGACGAGGCCATCGCCGTGTTCGGGCGACTCGATATCGTCGTCGCCAGTGCCGGTATTCTGCGCCAGTCCTCGATCGAGGCCATGCGCGACGAGCACTGGGACGACATGCTCTCCGTCGACCTCGGTGGCGTCATGCGTCTCATGCGAGCCGGGGCACGCGTGATGACCCAGCCCGGCGCGATGGTGGCTGTCTCCTCGATCGCCGGCGGCGTCTACGGCTGGGACAATCACGCCCATTACGCCGCGGCCAAGAGCGGATTGATGGGGTTGGTACGGTCGTTGGCCGTCGAACTCGCGCCGCGTGGCATCCGTGTGAACACGGTCGTCCCCGGCCTGATCGAGACGCCGCAATCCAGGGACCCGGTGAACTCGCTCGGCCCGGACGGATTGGCCAGTGCGGCCGGCAACATCCCGCTCGGCCGGGTCGGCAGTGCCGAGGAGGTCGCCCGCGTCATACAGTTTCTCACCGATGACAATGCAGCCTATGTCACCGGGCAGGAATTCGTCGTCGACGGCGGCCTGACCGTCAAATGGCCGAGCTAGGAGGCCCCGTGTCATCGAAACTGGAACACAAGATCGCGCTCGTTGTCGGCGGCGCCAGCGGCATCGGCCGTGCGACGGCCGAGTTGTTTCACGAGCACGGTGCGTTCGTCATCGTTGCAGACCGGGACGAGGCCGGATGCCGCGCGGTCGCCGAGACGCTGGGCCCCCGCGCCCAGGCCCGAGCGCTGGACGTCACATCGGAAGACAACGTGCAGGCGGTGGTCGAGGCCACCATCCAGGCACACGGCCGCATCGACATCCTGGTCAATAGCGCCGGCATACTCACGCAATCGACGCTGGTGGACATGCCGACCGCGACCTTCGACGGGATGATCGAGGTCAATCTGCGCGGGACGTTTCTGACCTGTCGCCACGTCGCCCCCCACATGGTTGCCCGACAGTCCGGGCGCATCATCAACGTCGCCTCGCAGCTGGCACAGAAAGGCGGCGTGGGCCTGTCGCACTACAGCGCGGCGAAAGCCGGCATCATCGGTTTCACGAAATCCATCGCGCGCGAGCTGGCCGTGAACAATGTCCTGGCCAATGCGATTGCGCCAGGGCCGATCATGACGACGATGCTCTCCGGCCTGAGCGATGCGTGGGTGGCCGACAAACAGGCCGAACTGCCACTGGGACGCTTCGGCGAAGCCCGGGAAGTCGCGCCTTCGGCCCTCATGCTGGCCGCCTCGCCCGACGGCGATCTCTACGTCGGCCAGACGCTCGGCCCGAACAGCGGCGACGTCATGTAGCACGCAAGGGGCTGTTGCGGTTTCGCTCGAGCGCCTTTTCGTCGAGCGACCACAGGGTGTTCGGCAAGGCGCGAGTCGCCGATCGTGGCGTGCCACGATCCAGACTCGCAACGCCGCGGGGCGCCCATCGTCGATTTTTCATGGGCGGCCCAACCCGAAGAGACAAGTGCCCCGAAGTCAAAAACACGACGGCAATACAGCGTTGTAGCCCGCTGGCGCAGAATGGCTGCACGGCGCCTGCGACGCCTCGTCTTGCCGTCTATCGTCGATTTCAGGGCGCGCTTGGCGCGGACTCGAACGAAACATCAACAGGCCCTGAGACCGGAGGCCGCGCCCGACGCACGGTAGGCCGTGCGTCGGGCGCCGAGCTTATCCAGCCTGTTCGATCGAGGCCGCCGGCGAGGCGGCTTCGTCGCTGTCGCGATAGAGATATTCACGGCTCAACGGCACCACATCGTTGGCATGGGCAAGCTGGACGTGATAGACGACCAGATCGCCGTAGCGGAAGATCGCTTCGCAGCCCAGAAGATAGAATTCCCACATCCGGCAGAACTTTTCGCCCAGCCGATCGCGGAAGATCTGACGCTGTTGCTGAAATCGCTCGTTCCAGGCGGCGAGCGTGCGCGCGTAGTGAACGCGCCACACCTCGAGATCGGACAGATCCATTCCGGTGTTCTCGACACAGGGGGCGATGTCCGACAGCGAGGGAATATAACCGCCCGGGAAGATGTATTTCGTGATCCAGTTCCGGTTGTCGGTCGGCGGCGCGCCGTTGCGGGCGATGGTATGGATGAGGCTGCGACCGTCGGGCTTGAGCAGACGCGCGACCTGATCGAAGAACGTCTGGTATTGCGGCCGGCCCACATGTTCGAACATGCCAACGGACACGATCGCGTCGTAGGCCCCTTCGTGTTCGCGGTAATCCTGCTTGAGAAAGGTCACACGTTGGGTCAGCCCGAGAGCCTGCGCTTTCTTCCGGGCGTGCGCATACTGGTCGTTGGACAGCGTCAGACCCACGACCTCCACGTCGTAATGTCGCGCCAGATACAGCGCCATGCCACCCCAGCCACAGCCGATGTCGAGCACCTTGTCGCCGGGCTTGAGCAACAGCTTGCGGGCGATATGCGCCAGCTTGGCGCGCTGTGCCTCGTCGAGCGTCATGTCCTCCCGCGCGAAGTACGCACAGGAATACTGCATGTTCTCGTCGAGAAAATGCTGGAACAGCTCGTTGTCGATGTCGTAGTGATGCTGGACATTACGCTCGGACTTCAACCGATTGTTCATCTCCAGCAATCCCCGCAAGGCACGACGCGCCAGACGGGTCAGACGACCGCCGTCACTGAAGTTGTCGGCATTGGCGAAATACAGACGAAAAACCGCCAGCAGCCCGCCGTCGCCCGGCCACCAGTCGCCCTCCATGTAGGTCTCGCCGATCGCGATCTCCGGATCGGACATCATCCGCGTCAATACCTTGCGGCTGCGCAGATGCACATGGGCAACGGGCTCACCGCGCCCGTACTCTTGTTCGCTGCCGTCCGCGTGATGCAACACGAGCGTGCCGCGATTGATGAAACGTTCCACCAGATTGTTCGTCACGATCTTTCCCTTCGGCGCGTGCCAAACACGCCTCCCCGGCCTGAACTTTGCCTCAGAAAATACACGCCGACGCCTTGCCTGCATAGTGCATCGATCGCGCCAGCCTGTCGCGCCGACCCCTGGCCGGGCCGCTCGCAAGCTTTTATCTTGATCCTTTTCCGTCGCCCTGGACCCGAAAGCCATGTCCCAAGCCCAGGCCCGTGCACTCTGGCTCGAGCCGCCGAACGGTGCACGCATCTTCACCGAGCGATTGCCCGATCCCACACCGGACACGCTCGTGATACGGACCCTGTTCTCGGCGGTCAGCCGCGGTACAGAAACCTTAGTGTATGCCGGACAGGTGCCGCAAAGCGAGTACGCGCGCATGCGCGCGCCGTTCCAGGCCGGCGAGCTGCCCCATGCCGTCAAGCATGGCTACGCCAACGTCGGCGTGGTCGAGGCTGGCCCGGCCGGCTGGCCCGGCCGGCACGTATTCTGTCTCTATCCGCATCAGACGCGCTACGTCGTATCGGCCTCGGCCGTGGTCCCACTACCCGACGATGTGCCCGCCGCGCGTGCCGTGCTGGCCGCCAATGTCGAAACCGCTGTCAATGCGCTCTGGGACGCCGCGCCGCGCGTCGGCGATCACATCACGATCGTCGGCGGCGGCGTCATCGGTTGCCTGGTGGCCTGGCTGGCCGGGCGCATGGCCGGCACACGGGTCACGCTGGTCGATATCAATCCTGCCCGGGCCGCGGTGGCCGATGCACTCGGCGTGCAATTCGCCCCTGTCGCCGCAGCGCCGGCCGATCAGGATCTCGTCTTCCACGCCAGTGCGACCGCCGCCGGGCTCTCGACCGCGCTTGAGCTGGCTGGCGACGAGGCCGATATCATCGAGCTGAGCTGGTACGGCGCAACGCAGGTGAGCGTGCCGCTCGGCGGCGCCTTTCATGCCCGGCGACTCAGCGTGCGCGCCAGCCAGGTCGGCACGATATGCCCGCAACGCGCGGCGCGCTGGGATCATGCACGCCGGCTTTCGCTCGCCGTATCGCTGTGCGCCGATGCCCGGCTCGATGTGCTGTTTGCAATCGATGCTGCCTTCGACACGCTGCCGGCAGTCATGGCGCGTCTGTCGCGCCCGGAAGACGACACATTGTGTCAGCGCATCACCTATCCCGAGGCCTCACCCAGGGCCTGTTAACACGTCCCGCGTGCGCCGCGCCGGCGCTCATTTTTTTGCGCGATCAAGGCATCGGGCGCGTACGGCCGTCATTCTGGCGTCGCGAAAGACAACGCCGGATTGCGCAAAAAAGGACCGCCGTCCCGTCGGGTTGCCCCGGCCGGCCGCGTCAAGCAAGGCGCGGGCCGCCAAGCGTGGCCGGCACTCCGCATGCGCCAACGCCACAGGGCGGCCCGGCGTTGCAACGCCGATTGCCGGCCGCCACGATCAGTGGCGCCCGCCGCGCTATAGATCGCGATCGCGGTCCTGCGGCAGACGAGATCCAATCCAGCAGGCCTTTTTATGTACAGTGTGACGGTTCGCGATCACATGATGATCGCCCACAGTTTCTCCAGCGAGACGTTCGGCCCCGCCCAGGCGCTGCACGGCGCCACGTATGTCGTCGATGTGACGTTTTACCGTCGCGAACTCGACGTCGATGATCTCGTGGTGGATATCGGCGCCGCCGCCACCCGGCTCGGCGCGATCACCGCGGAATTCAATCTCGGCAATCTCGACGATGTACCCGAGTTCGCCGGACGCAACACAACCACGGAGTTCATGGCGCGTGTGGTCTTCGACCGCATGGCCCGGGCCATCGGCACCGGCACGCTGGGCCCAGCCGCGCAAGGCGTCGAACGGCTCGGCGTGCGACTGGCCGAATCGCACATCGCCTGGGCCGGCTACGAGGCCGATCTGTGAATCCCCTGACGCTGATCGTCGCCGGCGATCCGGATCAGGCCACCGGCGGCTACCTCTACGATGCGCGTATCGCGGCCTGTCTACGCCAGGCCGGCCGCGAGGTCTCGCTGATCGGTCTCGCAGGCGAATTTCCGCTGGCCGATGCAACCGCGCGTCGCGCCATGCGAGAGGCGCTGGCCGCCGAGCCGGACGGCCGCTGCGTGATCATCGACGGGCTGGCTCTCGGCACGCTGGGCGATATCGTGGCCGAACACGCGAACCGGTTATCGCTCGTGGCTCTTATCCATCATCCGCTGGCCGACGAAGCCGGGCTGGACGAACGCACTGCCGCCACCCTGCTCGAGGCCGAGCGACGTGCGCTGTCGCACGTCGCTCACGTGATCGTGACGAGCCCTTTCACGGCACGCCGGCTGCGCAGCGGCTACGCGGTGTCGCCCGACCGGCTCGCTGTCGTCGAACCCGGCGTCGCGCCGCCGGGGCCGGCCGAGGTCGCGCGTCTGGATCCGCCCATGCTGCTGACTGTTGCGACCCTGATCCCGCGCAAGGGCCATCGCGTTCTCGTCGAGGCGCTGGCACGCGTGGCCGATCGGGCGTGGCAATGTCGTCTGATCGGCGATACCGAGCGCGACCCCGAATGCACGCAGGCCGTGCGCGAGGCGATCTCGACACACGGGCTGGCCGATCGCATCACGATTGTCGGCGGTCAGCCGCCCGAGGCACTGGCGACCCATTATCGCCAGGCCCATGCCTTTGTCCTGCCGTCGTTCTACGAAGGCTACGGCATGGTCGTCACCGAAGCGCTGTCGTACGGCCTGCCGGTGATCACCACGACCGGCGGCGCGCTGGCCGACACACTGCCCCGCGGCGCCGGCATTGCCGTCGAGCCGGGCACGGTCACGGCACTGGCGGACGCGCTGGCGAGGGTTCTCGACGATGCCACAGCCTACCGTGCCCTGTCGGAGACTGCGGCCGAGGCCGGCGCCCGGCTGGACGACTGGCCGGCCGCGGCCGCGCGCTTTGCGGCCATCGTCGACGAAACCGTGGCCGCCGGCCGATGAACACCGACGACCGCATGGCCGGGGCCATCTTCGAGGACGAGTGGCTGTCGTTACGCGAGCCGCTCGACCACGCGAGTCGCGCACACGGGCTGGCCCGGGCCTCGGCCACCGATCTGGCCCGCCGCGGTCGCCGCGCGCCGCACGTCGTCGATCTCGGCACGGGCACCGGCTCGAACCCGCGCTATCTGGCGCGTTTTCTGCCGCCCGACACGCGCTGGCATCTCGTCGACAACGATGCCGCTCACCTCGAACGGCTCGCGGCAACGTACGGAAGCGGCGCCCGCCCCACACTGCATTGCCGGGATCTGGCCGAGCCGCTCGCACCGATCCTGGCGGCCGCCGATCTGGTCACGGCGGCCGCCCTGATCGATCTCGTCTCTGCGGCCTGGATCGACGAACTGGCCACCGCGGTCTCGGCCATCGGCGCCGCGCTGCTCGTGGCCATGAGCGTGGACGGCCATATCCGTTTCACCGGCCCCGTGGACAACGACGACGGCCCGTTGCTGGACGCACTCGCGCAACACCAGCGTCGGGACAAGGGCCTGGGGGCAGCACTCGGCACCGCAGCGCCCGCGACGCTGATCAACGCCATGGCCGCCCGTGGCCATGTGGTCACGGCCATGCCGACGAGCTGGCACATCGATGCCCGACACGAACGCCTTGCAGACATGCTGCTGGCCGGCTGGGCCGAAGCCGCGGGCCAGGCCTGGCCGGCAGACGAGACACGCTTCGCGGCCTGGGCACGAAGACGACACGCCGATATCGCCGCCGGCCGCACCCGGCTGCTCGTCGGCCATGTCGATGTCCTCGCGCTGCCGGCTCAGGCGCGACCCGGCGCGCGCAGGTCCAGATCGTAGAGCCGGTCCGCGCCGAGCGGATGATCGCGACAGGCCGGCCGCCATGCGTCGTGCAGCGTGGCGATTTCCGGCAACGCCAGGGCCGGCCGGCCGGAACCGATCAGCATCGGGGCGACGACACAGTGCACGCGATCGAGACAGCCGGCGGCCAGAAACGACGAAATCGTCAGGCCACCGCCTTCGACCAAGACCCGCGCCATGCCCCGCTCGGCCAGTACGGCCAGTACGGCGGCCGGCGCGAAGCGACCGCCGGCCTCGACCGGCACCGGAACACGATGCGCGCCGGGCGCACCCGGTGCCTCCGGACCGACGAGATGGAAGGTTTCCGGCCCGGCGCCGCTGAACAGTGTGCGGTCCCGTGCCACCCGACCGCGCGGATCGAGCACGACACGCCGCGGATGTGCCCCTGTCACATGGCGCACCGTGAGTTGCGGGTCGTCGAATTCGACCGTGCCGACGCCGACTACCACCGCATCGACCAGAGCCCGCAGCCGATGCAGATGAACACGGCTGGCCTCGCCGGTGACATAGTGCGAGTGCCCACTGGCGGTGGCGATACGGCCGTCCAGTGATTGCCCGATCTGCGCCACGACATGCGGACTACCGGCGCCGGCCACCGGCAGCAACGCCGCCAGCTGGGCGGCGCCGGCCTCGGTGAGACGCGCGTCGCACCGGCATTGCCACGTGCCGTCACCGATGATGGTCAGACCGGCGGTCTCGGCGCGCGCGACAAGACCGTGGCGCGCATCCTGGACCACGGCCCAGGCGTAGGCTTCATCGATTAGTGGCATCATATCGCCCATTCTAGACAGAGTCCGGATGCAATCGCAGCGCCGCGAGCCGGCACGCGGCGTCCTGTGCCCGGTCTCCGGCCGAACCGGAATTCGTTTCATGCAAGACGTTGAACGTGCCATCTTCGATCTGCGACGGGGCCTACCTGTGGTCGTGGACGCTCACGACGGTCGTCGCTTGGTCGCCCCGATCGAGGGTCTGTCGCCCGAACTGCTCACCGATCTGTTCAACCAGGCCGAGGACGCACCCCGGCTGTTGCTCACCAATGACCGGCTGCGTTACGTCAACCAGCGCGACCACGCGAGCGCCGCGAGCCTGGCGATCGCCGATACGGACACGCGCGAACAGATCATTGCCTGGGCCTGTGCACCGGAGGCGGCCTTGCCTGCCACTCGTCCCCTCCACGAGCTGACGGCCGCCGAGCGTGCCGGGCTGGATCTGGCACACCGCAGCCTGCTGGTGCCGGCGGCGGTCTCGATTGCCCCTGATGCCCGTTGTGCGCCTCAGCTCGAGGCCTGCGTGGCCGAGCGGCAGCTGCTCGCCGTCGCCGCGGCGGACGTCGCGCGTCATCGCGCCGAGGCCCCGGGCCTGCTGCGCCGCGTCAGCGAAGCCGATGTCCCGCTCGAGCACGCGCGCTATTCCCGGTTCGTGATCTTTCGCGAGCCGGATGGCATGCGCGAACATGTCGCGATTCTGATCGGCGCGTCCGAGGCCTGGGACGATCCGACACCGGTGCGCCTGCATTCGGCCTGCCTCACCGGCGACCTGTTCGGCAGCCTGCGCTGCGATTGCGGCCCGCAGCTTCGAGCCAGCGTACGAACCATCGCCGAACGCGGCGGCGGTGTCCTGCTCTATCTGGCACAGGAAGGCCGCGGCATCGGGCTGGCGAACAAGATGCGCGCGTATCAGATGCAGGATGACGGGCTGGACACCGTCGACGCCGACCAGGTGCTCGGCTTCGACAAGGATGAACGCGATTATGCCGTGGCGCGTGAGATGCTCGCCCAGCTCGACGTCTCGCACATCGAGCTGCTCACCAACAACCCGGCCAAGCTGGACGCCCTGGACCGCGAGCCGATCCGGGTGGCCGGCCGCAGCAGCCTCTACGGTAATCTGACCACACAGAACCGCCGCTACCTGACCACCAAGGCAGAACGCGCCGGCCACTGGCTCGATGCGCTGCTGGCCAGTCCGGACACGCCGCCCGACTGAGCGGCCCCCTGCACAGCGCACGAGACGCCTGAAATCGGGGCCATGGCCATGTACCGTCGCCGCACGCCGGCGGATGCGCTGCGTCAGACCAGTCTTGACGACTCCCGCCCCAGGCGCGACAGATCGAAACTCCCCGCTTCCGCGAGAATCCCGGCCAGGCGCGCCCCGAAGTGCGAGACGAGCCGTGTCCCGAGCGCACCGTCCCCGGCGGTGGCATTGCCGGCGACGCCCGCCGGCGTCAGATCCTCGGCTCGCCAGGCAAAGGCAGCCTCGCCCTCCGGGCCGACCACCGCCCCCTCGCGCGCCAGCGCCGCGCCGAGGCTGTCGTGGTCGGCCAGACGATCCTGGCGCACCAGATGCGGCGCCAGGTGCTGCATCATGGCGGTCTCCAGCGCCCCGCCGTGCAGGCCGTGGCGCAGCTCGTCGGCGGCCAGCGCATCGTCGGGCGGGACGAATCGAAAATAATTGGCCTTGATCACGAACAGATCGTGCGTCATGCGCAGCGCCAGCGCGGCGCTGTCGATCGCGGCCTTGTTGCCGCCGTGGCTGTTGAACACCACCAGACGCCGCAGACCCGCCCGTGCC
>NZ_QZWD01000011.1 GCF_003602005.1 Salinisphaera sp. Q1T1-3
GCCCGTTTCCGCCTGCTGCTATCGCTGCATCGTTGGTCGAGCCTGTTCAGCGGCGGTTTCGCGCTGGTCGTCTGCGTGACCGGGTTGCCTCTGATCTTCGCTACCGATATCGATGTCTGGCGGCATGCGCCGGAAACCGCGACTTATGCCCAGCCGGCCACGCTGGCGGGCATGGCCGATGTCGCCCGTGCCCGCCATCCGGGGGCACAGATCCGCTATGCCGGCCAAGCCGACTCGCAGCACTGGTTCATCAGCGCCCGCGATGCCACAGGGCCATGGCATCGTCTGATGTTCCGGCACCCATCCGGGCATCTGGTGATGGATCACGCGTCGGGCACCGGGCTGATGGCCACTCTATTGGCACTGCATGCCCGACTATTGGCCGGGCCCAACGGGCAGCTCCTGCTGGCCGCGGTGGCCAGTGTGCTTGGCGTGGCCCTGGTTACCGGCCTGCTCGTGCATGCGCCGTTCGTCCCGCGGGCCGGGCCGCTCGCCGCCCGCGGTCGCGGATCGGCACGGCTTCGCTGGCTGGATCGACACAATCTCGTCGGCATGCTGCTCGTTACGTGGATGCTCGTGCTCACCGTCACGGGCGGGTTGCTCGCCCTCGCCGGCCCGATCCAGTCGCACTGGCGGGCAACCGCCTTCGCCCACCTGCTTGCCACGACGGATACCGCTCCCGCACGCGCGTCGCGGATCGATCTCGATGCCGTCACGGCCGCGGCACGCCAACGATATCCACAGGCAACGGTGGATTTCATCGCCCTGCCCGGTAGCCGCTATGCCACATCCAACGGGTACGTGGTGTACCTGGCCGGCGGACCGGGCCCTCTGACCCTGGCCCGCCATGCGGTCTGGGTCGACGCCGGCACGGCCACGCACACACAGGGCCTACCGCTCGGCCTGCTCATGTCACTTCTGATGAGCATCAAACCGCTGCACTTCGGCGATTTCGGCGGCCTGGCCCTCAAGTGTGTCTGGGCCCTGCTGGATCTGACGATGATGGTGGTGATCGCGACCGGCCTCTGGCTGTGGCTGCAACGCGTCTCGCCGCGCCTGTCCTCGCGCCGTGCCGCGTTGCGGGCCGGCCACTGATGCGCAGCGGCTCGCGACGGCTCGTGCCCGGCCTGGCGCTGTCTCAGTCGGTCGGTCTGGCGCTGGTCTGGGCCCCACATCCGCTGACAGCACTCGCCGCCGTCGTGCTGACCGGTATTGTCCTGATCCCCATCGGGCTGGTCCTGGCGCGCTCACGTCGGGCGGCTCACAGCGTTGCCGCCAAGCGGAGCGCGAACCCGAACATGACGAGCGCGATCAGCCCGTCGAGAACGCACCATGTCCGCGGTCGCGCGAGCCAGGGCGCGGCCGCGCGCGCGCCGTAGCCCAGCACGCCGAAGAACAGCAGCGACGCCGTGATCGCGCCAGCGGCAAATGCCGGGCGCGCTGCCGGATGCGCCTGACCGAGCGTGCCGAGCAGCATCACGGTATCGATATAGACGTGCGGGTTCAGCCAGGTCAGCGCCAGTGTGGTGGATGCGACCCGGATCGCCGAAGCACCACCGCACCCCTCGTCGGCCAGCAGGCCACCGCCGCCGATCGCGCGTCGGAGCGCCTGTAGACCATAGGCGACCAGGCACACGATACCGGCCAGCGTGAGCCACACCGACAACCGCGGCATGCCGGCGAGCGCCGCGCCGAGACCGAACACGCCGGCACTGATCAACACCGCATCGGATACCACACACAGCGCCACCACGAGCCCAACATGGCGGTCCGCCAGGCCCTGGCGCAGTACGAACGCGTTCTGGGCACCAATGGCCACGATCAAACCCAGCCCGGCGATCAGGCCGCTGAAAAACACCATGCGCTGTCATGTCCGGCAAGCGATTGAACCGGCAGGTTGCCCGGGACGCCAACAACAGCAAAGCTAAAGATACTGTTGCTGATTAAGTTTTTCTCATGACACTCGATACCGCGCAGCTTGCCGCCCTGGCCGCCGTCGTCCAGGCCGGCAGCTTCGAACGCGCTGCGGCAGACCTGCACATCACGCCGTCGGCCGTCTCACAGCGCATCGCTCGGCTCGAAGATCGGCTCGGCCAGGTTCTCGTGGTACGCGGCGCCCCGGTACGCCCGACCGGCGTCGGGCGTCGGCTGGTCGCACACGCCGAACGCGTGGCTGCCCTCGAACAGGACACATTGGGTGCCCTCGGGCTGGCCGGCCCGGCCACGACGCGCCTATCGATCGCGGTGAACGCCGATTCGCTGGCGAGCTGGTTCGCGCCGGTGCTGGCCGAGCCCCTGTCGCAGCATCTCGATGTGACGCTGGACAACGAGGATCACAGCATCGACTGGTTGCGCCGCGGCGACGTGAGCGCGGCCATCGGCGCGGCCGGCGACCCGATCACCGGCTGTGCGTGCGAGCCGCTAGGGACGCTGCGCTATCGGGCAGTCGCCACGCCGGCCTTCATCGCCCGCTGGCTGGGCGCGGACATCACGCCGGCCGCCATGGCTCGAGCGCCGGCGTTGGCCTTCAACACCGCCGATCGGCTGCAGGCACGCTGGCTTGCCGCCCGGCTGGGCCCGATCGAGCCGGCCGTCGGGCATCGGCTGCCCTCGGCCGAGGCGTTCGTAGCCGCGACCCTGGCCGGCAGCGCCTGGAGCCTGAACCCGGAACCGTTGATCGCCGCCGCGCTGGCCGACGGCCGGCTCGTGGAGCTGATCCCGGACACGCCGCTCGATATCGCGCTCTACTGGCATTACCCACGCCGACTCGGCCCGCTGCTGGCGCCGCTGACTGCGGCCGTGCATCACGCGGCAAGCACGAGACTCCGAGCCCCGGCCGGCTGACCGAACAGCGCGCATCGAATACGTTGGACTCGACCGTCCAGCGGCAAGCACGGGGCCCCGACCCTGCCTTGCCTTACGACCCATCGCTCGCTCTGGTGGCCGTCGCTTGCGACTGACAACATCGGTAGCATGCGGCCATGTCACGTCGTCGTTCCCGCGTTCGAAGCCGATCGCAGCCCACGCCTCGCGCCGATCGCTCGGCCCGCGAGCCGAGCCGGCTGATCGCCTTCAACAAGCCGTTCAATGTCCTTTGTCAGTTCACCGACGCCGCCGACCGCGCCACACTGGCCGATTACATCGACCAGCCCGGCGTCTACCCGGCCGGGCGACTGGACCGCGACAGCGAAGGCCTGCTGCTGCTGACCAACAACGGCCGGCTCAACGCGAAGATCACGCAGCCGAGATCCCATCAGTCCAAGACGTACTGGGCCCAGGTCGACGGCGCGCCGGATGACGACGCCCTGGCCGCGCTCGCCGCCGGTCCCACGCTCTCGGACGGCCCGACCCGACCGGCGCGTGTACGGCGCTTGACGCCCCCGACACTGTGGCCGCGCAACCCGCCGGTGCGTTACCGCAAGACCGTGCCGACCACATGGCTTGAAATCGTCATCACCGAAGGCCGCAATCGACAGGTTCGCCGCATGACCGCGGCCGTGGGCGCTCCGACCCTGCGTCTGGTCCGGGTCGCGATCGGCGACTGGCACCTCGGCGATCTGGCGCCTGGCCAATGGCGCCCTCTGTGAGCGCCGGGCCGCACGAGACCCACATCACCGGGCGCGCTGCGTGATCGAGCGCATCACCGAAGTCGAGGGCCCGATCAAACAGAGCCGACGACAGCAATCACCTGAGCGCGGGCCGGCAATCATCGATGCGTCCGGCGTCACGGCGCGCCACGCCCGCCAGACGATCGCGGACGGCCATCAGCCGCTGCCGGCCCGCCTCGGCGCCCTCAACATCGAACAGCGCCGGCGCCGCCAACACACGATCCAGATTGGCCCGATCACGCGACCGGCCGCTTGGCGGCATCAGCGGATACCGTCTGCCAACGTCGCATAGCCGACGTCCGTTGCGCCGTACGACGATACCCGCACGTTTCGTCTCACCGCGCACCCGGCAGACAAGCGACGCCGCGCCATAGCGCTTCCTCCAGGGCCTGTTATTAACCCGGCATAAAAATAGATGATTTTTCGGGTTGATAACGCGCGTGTGCGAAAGCACGCGCGCCACGGCCAACGGCCGTGAAGCCATTGAAAATAAAAAGACGGACAAGTGCCGGCATTTCTTTCGATGGCGTTGAAAACAGCTGACGTCGTCAGCTGTTTTGGTACCGGATTAATAACACGTCGCACGTGACCGCGTTGCTGCCCCAAAACCGGCCAGGCAAGCCGTGCAACGCCGCATGGCCGGTTTTTACGCGCAACCCGACGGGACGGCGGTCATTTTTCCGCAATCCGGCGTTATCGTTCGCTACGGCAGAATGACGGCCGTGCGCGCCCGATGCCGTGTCTTGCAAAAAATGAGCGCCGGCGCGATCTCCGTTTCTGCTGCCCGCGGCATATCACGTCCCCGGACTCGATTGATGGCCGACACCAACCGTCGTGAAGCAACAGGTGCACCCACCCGCGTGACAGACGACCGGGCAGAGCCACCGACACGCCAAGAACGCGTGCCGGTCGCGGCTCATTTTCGACGCGCCAGTCGCTCGAACACATACGGCGTCATCTGCCAGTCGTCATCCGTGGCGATCAGTTCGATGAAACCCGGCCCGCCGTAGGCGCGTGTCTTGCCCGCCGCCCCCGGATTGAGCAGCCACGGCCGGCTGTCGGTGGCCATCACCCGCCGATGGCTGTGCCCGAGCACGATGGCGCGCGCGTCGGGGAAACGCGCCGCCAGCCGGCGATGGCGGTTCTTCGCCGGCCACTGATGGCCGTGCATGACCGCCAGCCTGCCGCCGGGCAGATCGCGCACGATCTCGGCCGGCCAGACGCTGTCGGCCGGGTCGTTGTTGCCGGTCACGATCAGACATTCATCGGCCAGAGCTGCCGTGGCTTCGGCCATGCCCGGCCCGACATCGCCGGCATGGACGACCAGATCGGCGCCGGCGGCATCGCGCGCGATGCGCGGGTCCAGAAATCCGTGGGTATCGGCAAGAATCACGACGCGCATGGGCTTACTGTCATAAAAAGTTCATGAAAAACCGAACAGCGTGCAATGCATTCGGTGGCCTTCTACCATGCCGGAATGAAGACATGGGCGCTCTACAGCTTGAAGGGCGGCGTCGGCAAGACGGCCGCAGCGGTTAATCTGGCCTACGAGGCCGCACGCGCTGGCAAGCACGTGCTGTTGTGGGATCTCGATCCGCAGGGGGCGGCGAGCTGGTATCTGGGCATCGACGATCAGACCGAGCTCTCGCCGAAGAAGATCGTGGCCGGCAAGACGGCCCTCGGTCGCCATGTATGCGCCACGACCCATGCGCGGCTGTCCGTTTTGCCCGGCAATCGTGGCTATCGTCAATGGGACGTGCGCATTCACGAGGCCAAGTCGCCGCGCAAGGTGCTCGAGGGGCTGATCGAGCCGTTCTCGGAAACCTATTCGCTGATGATTCTCGATTGCCCGCCGGGCATTGGCCCATTGTCGACCGCCATCCTGCGCGCCGCCGACCGGATCGTGGTACCGGTGGTGCCCACTCCGCTGTCGTTGCGCGCCCTCGATGAAGTCCGGGATCACGTCGCCGAGAAGAAAGTCGGCAAGACACGGCTCAAGCCGTTCTTCTCCATGGCCGACCGACGACGCCGGCTGCATCGGGATCTGCTCGCCGAACCCCCGGCGACCATGGCCGACAGCGCGCAGACATTTGTCGACTACGCCAGCGTGATTGAGCAGATGGGCGCCCACCGTGCCCCTGTCGCCACATATGCGCCGCGCAGTCGGGCCACGAGCCAGTATCGCGCGCTCTATCGCGAGCTTGCCTGAGCTTTTCTACCCCCGCCGAGCCGAGCGCGTGGACGCTCGCGCTCGGCGAACGAACCTCGAAACAGCCCGATCGATCGGGCACAGGCGTGTCAAAGACGGCGTATTGTGCGAATTCGGCTTGAGGCCGACGTACAGCCACGCTAGCTTATCGCACATGACGATAACGACTCGAAGCCATGCGACGAGTGGCCGCGGCGCGATCGGCGCCGGCTTGGCGCTCGCGCTTTGCGCGCTCACCGGCTGTGCCGCCACCGATGTCACCACGCATCGCGGCATGCAGGCCACCACCGCCAGCCTGAAGGGGACTGCCTACGCGCTTCGCGCCAGCGGGCGGGCTTCGGTTACCGCGCCCGATACGCCGCGCTATGCCGAGGCGACCGATTTCTTCGAATCGCAGCGCTCTCAGCTCGCCCGTCAGGCCGCGGCCGGCGGCGGTGAGGATATCGACGCGCTCGGGCTGTTATTGGGCAAATCCGACAATCGAGCCCTTGCAAGATGGATGCAGGCTCATTACCACGCGCTGTTCAGCGACCGGACGGTCGCTGCCTCTAGAGTAATATCACGCATCGACGCGCAGGCTGGATAGCGCGTACATTCAGTACTCCAAATGCAGAAAAGGCCTTTGAAAATGAAGAAACTGATGATGGTTACCGCCGCCGCTCTGCTGACTGTCGGCTTGTCGGCCTGTGGCCAGAGCAGCGACAACAGCGCGTCTGACAACTCGATGTCGGACAACGGCATGTCCTCGAATTCCATGAGCGACAACGGTATGTCCGGCAACAGCATGTCCTCGAATGGCATGTCGGATAACGGCATGTCCTCCAACGGTATGTCGGACAACAGCATGTCCTCCAATGGCATGTCGGATAACGGCATGTCCAACGATATGTCGAACAACGACATGTCCGATAACGACATGTCCTCGAACGGCATGTAAGACGCCCGTCGGCCCCGTCTCGGGGCATGACGCGCACAAGCCGGTGCCATGCGATGCCATGGCACCGGCTTTTTTTCGTCCAGGGCGCGCATTCATCGACGGGACGGGTTCAAGCGGAGATGCTCGAGTCAGAACAAGAACGTCCCGAGGAGTATCCGTATGATCAAGCGCTTTCTCATCGCATCGCTCGTGCTCGGTGCAGGCACGCTGGCCAGCACCACCACTGTCATGGCCGCCAGCAACCAGGCCGACGACATCACCGGCGTATGGCGCACGAAGTCTGGCGGCTACGTCCAGATCTATCGCGACGGCGATGTGTACGACGGTCGCATCGTCGGCTCGGTCGACGGCAAGGCGCGCTACGACAAGAACAACCCCGATCCCGAAAAACGCAAACGTCGCCTGCTCGGCGTGGTGATTCTCGACCATCTCAAGCCCGAGGAGGACGGCGCCTACGACGGCGGCGAGATCTACGACCCCAACAACGGCAAGTCCTACAGCGCCAAGGCCAAGATGACCGGCCCGGATACTCTGGATGCGCGCGGCTACATCGGTCTGAGCCTGATCGGCAAAACCCAGACCTGGCACCGTATCGATCCGGCTTCGGCCAACGTCCACAGCGATCTGTTGCACCAGCCCGTGGGCCAGTCGCCGCAATGACGCCAAGGCGTAACATGGCGTATCGACACACGATCTATATCATGGACGCGTCGATTCCCTCGATGCGTTTCATGCCATGCGCCATCTCGCTTTCCTGTCATTCGCGCTGATCGCGATCATGCTCGCCGGCTGTAGTGCCGATGCCGACACCGCCCTGCCCGACATGCAGTGGCATTATCGCGTGATCGCGACGTTCCCCGAGAGCGGCGATCAGGCACAGCGCATGCAGCAGGCCTTCCAGAGTTCGCCGGGCCTCGAAGAGCGCGACATCGCCTGGTTCGTCGTCGGCCCGGATCACATCACCTCCAATCTGGCGGACGACAAGGTCCCGTCGCGCGCCAGCCTGGAGAAACTGCATACCGTCGACGGTTTCCAGACCGTGCTCGTGGGCAAGGACGGCAAGCTCAAGGCCAGCCAGCTCGGCGGACTCAATATCCAGAGCCTGCTCGATTCCATTGATCAGATGCCCATGCGCAAGCAGGAGATGCAGCAATGAGTACGGCCCGCAATGTGCTCGGCGAGCCGCTGGCCGGCTGCTGCAGCGCGCCGATCACCGGTTTCTATCGCGACGGCTTCTGTCATGTCGGCCCGGAGGATCACGGCGTCCACGCCGTCTGTGCCGTCATGACCGACGACTTCCTGTCATTTTCGGCTGCTCGCGGCAATGATCTCGCCACACCACGACCGGAGTTCGACTTCCCCGGTCTGGCCGCCGGCGACCGGTGGTGCCTGTGTGCGGCGCGTTGGGCCGAAGCCGAGGCGGCCGGCGTCGCCCCGCGTGTGGCCCTGACGGCCACACACGAGGCCGCCCTCGAGATCGTGGCTCTCGCGGCTCTGAAACGACATGCGATCGACCTGTCGTAGGCGGCATCGATGGCGGCTTCGACACGACGTGATGAGCACGTACCCGCGGGGATCCCGCCCGTTCGCGCCACCGCATTGACAGGCGCCGACGAATGACTGTCGTCGACCCCATCGGCCAGCTGTTCCTGCATCTGGAACGACGCAACCAGCCGATGCACGTCGGCGGGCTGCAGTTGTTCGAGTTGCCCGATGATGCCCCGGTCGATTATGTCCGGCGGCTGGTCGAGCGCGCCCGGCGTTTCGACATGGTCCAACCGCCGTTCGATCGCCGACTCGTGCAACGCCTGGGTCAGTCGTTCTGGCGTGCCGATACAGGGCTGGATCTGGAATATCACGTCCGTCATCTGGCTCTGCCGGCCGCGGGTGCGATACGCGATCTGCTGGCACTGGTCTCCATGCTGCATGGCGCCCTGCTCGATCGAGCCCGCCCGCTGTGGGAGATGTACATCATCGAAGGCGTGGCCGACCATCGTTTCGCGATCTACACGAAGTTTCATCACGCCATGATGGACGGCGTCTCGGCCATGCGTCTGATGCATCGGTTCGTATCGCAGACGCCCGATGCCGAGACCGTTCACATGCCCTGGTCGCTGCCACGTAAACGCAGCCGCCAGACGAGCGGCCGGCTCGCCGACAGCTGGCAGACGATTCAGGCCGGCGCACGACAGGCCCTGGCCCTGCCGAGCGTGCCGGGCGCGCTTTATCAGAGCTGGCACGATGCGCGCCAGGATGCCGATTTCACCGGTCCGATGCGTGCACCGGCGTGCATGCTCAATCGCCCGATCAGCGGCTCGCGGCGCGTGGCTGCCCAGGGCTATTCGCTCACCCGGATCCGTGCCGTGGCCGCGCGTTTCGATGCCACCGTCAACGACATCGTGCTCGCCATGTGTGCCTCGGCGCTACGCGCTTATCTGATCGATAACGACGGGCTGCCGGCCCGGCCGCTCATCGCCCTCGTGCCGATGTCCCTGCACGACGACAAACACGATGCGACCGGCAACAAGGTCGGCGCGATCTACACCAACCTGGCGACCAACGTCGCCGATCCGCTCGACCGGTTATCCGCCATCCAGCGTTCGGTGGCCTACTGGAAACGCCGCTACAAGACGATGTCGCCGGCACAGATCATGGCTTTCACGGCCACGCTGTCGGCCCCGGCCGGACTCAATCTGCTCACCGGCGCCGCCCCACGCCACCAGGCTTTCAATGTGGTGATCTCCAACGTGCCCGGGCCGGCCGAGCCACGCTATCTCGGTGAAGCACGCATGGTGGGCATGTATCCGTTGTCGGTGGTGCTCGACGGCCAGGCGCTCAACATCAGCCTGACGAGCTATGCCGATGCCATCGAATTCGGGCTGATTGCCTGTCGTCGATCGGTGCCGAGCATGCAGAACCTGCTCCAGTATCTCGGCGAAGCGCTCGATGCACTCGATGACGCCTCGTCGGCCACCGAGCCACCGCCGCCCGGCACGATGTAATGCCTGTGGCCGGCCGAGAGCCGGGGCGAGCCAGCGCGACAAAGGTCGACCGAACGGCGCGCGCAACCACGCCAGCCGGCCAGGCGTAGACACAGCATGGCCAGCGACGACACAACGTGCCGGATCTGCGGGCGCATCGGCGTCAAGACCACGCGGCATCATCTCATTCCGCGGCGCACCCACCGCCAGAAACGTATCCGCAAACGTTTCGATCGCGACGACCGGCTCGGCCGGATCCTGTCTGTCTGTCGCCCCTGTCACAGCCATATTCATGCCGTGTTGAGCGAAAAGGCCCTGGCCGAGGTCTACAACACGGGCGAGGCGCTGCGTGCCCATCCGGACATCGCGGCATTCGCGGACTGGATCGCCGACAAGCCGGCGGGCTTTCGGCCCACGATCCGGCGGCCGAAGCGCTGAATACGCGCCGCGCCCGCCCAGATTTTCCGGGCCATCCTCAAAGGGTCGCTATAACCACATGACCGCCAGGCCGGTCACACAGATCACCGACCACGCCAGCTCGTGGTTGGCCCGCAAACGCACGAGGCAGAAGCGCTGGCCGTCGCCGCTGCGCCACGGCGACAGGCGCGGCCAGAACGCCGGCACGTGCGCGGCGTGGCGCGCGGCATCCTGCGGAAACAGCTCGGCCATGCGCGCATGTTCGCGCGCGAACTTGCGCGGCAGATACCCCAGAAAGAACAGGCCGATTCCCAGCGCCCCGGCCACCCAGATCGCAACGCCCAGCGACGTGTCGTTGTTGCCGGCCGCCATCGCGATTCCCAGAAGGATCACGAATGTCCCGAGATAGGCGGGGTTACGGGAATGGGCATAGGGACCTGTCGTGGCCAGCCGATGATTCTTTTCCAGATGACCGAATGTCCAGGCCCGCAGCATCAGGCCGCCCAGCACGAACAACGACCCGAAAATGAAGGTGCCGACGTCCGGTTCCGCCAAGGCCAGTACAGCCAGCCCTGCGGCATGCACGAACACCTGGCGCGGTGAAAGCCGACGGCTTGCCAAACGTCGGAACCAGGGTTCTGTCACACGATACGCCGTCCGTTGGGTCATGCCGGCCGCTGCCTGCTCGATGAATGATGGCCGCCACCGTAACCGGGGTTGTTCTTGTCCCTGGAACGAAGATCAACGATCAATCAATGAAGCGTTATCGCATCGCCATGCCCGGCTTCATGCGCCGGCCGCCGCCACGCCAGCGTGGCGGCGTGGCGGCGTCAGGTCTCTCGCTGGCGGATCAGGCCCTCCTGTGCCACCGAGGCCACCAGGCGGCCGTCCCGCGTGAAGATCAACCCCCGTGACAACCCGCGCGCATCCTGTGCGCCCGGGCTTTCCATGGCATAGAGCAGCCAGTCGTCGACACGTACGTCACCGTGAAACCACAGGGCGTGATCGATGCTGGCCATCTGCATGCCGGGCGTGAAGAAGGATACACCATGCGGCAGCTGGGCCGTGGTCAACAGATTGAAATCGCTGGCGTAGGTCAGCACCGCCCGATGCAACGCCTGGTCGTCGGGCAACCGGTCCTTGGCCCGAAACCATACGTACTGGCGCGGCTCGCGCTTGTCGGGCGCCAGCATGTTCCAGGGCGAGACCGGCCGCATGTCGATGGCGATCTCGCGCCCGACCGCCTCGCGCAGGGATTCCGGGACACGGTCCAGTGCATCCACCCATTCATGGCGCAGCTCGTCGTGACTGGCCAGGGTTTCGGGGGGCGCGACATCAGGCATCTCGCTCTGATGCACGTAGCCGCACTCGGGCACGTGGAATGAGGCGAGCATGGAAAAGATCGGCCGCCCGTGCTGGATCGCCTGGACCCGGCGCGCCGCGAAACTGCGCCCCTCCCGGATATTGTCGACTTCGTAGACGATCGATTTCGCCATGTCCCCGGGACGCAGGAAATATCCGTGCAGTGAATGACACAGCTGCCCGGGCGAGACGGTGCGCGTCGCCGCGACCAGGGCCTGACCGGCAACCTGGCCACCGAACACGCTGCGCCCCCCGAGATCCCGGGAACTGCCGCGGAACAATCGGTCCTCGAGCACTTCGAGATCGAGCTGGGCGAGCAGGTCGGCGACCCGTTGCGACGACGCGGTCATGGGCGAATTCCTGTCCGGCTAAAAACCTTCAGTCCAGGGCGTGTCGTCACGAGATACGCAGCCCTAAGAGCCCGCAGCCAGGCGACGACCCTCCGGCGTTATCGCGCGCTCATGTGGCCTGGGCCACACCAGGCTCACGATGCCTTGTCTTGCTGCCGCTTGGCCGCGGGTGCGACGGTCTATCTCGTGACGACACGCCTCAAGATCACCAAAGTGCCACAATTCGAGACCGTATGGTCGACTCAGGTGGCCGCCGAAGCCTCACGCAGTACGAATGTCGCCCGCGCGAAGGCGATCGGCCTGTCCGGGTTGTCCTGCCAGCATTGCGCCTGAACCTGGGCCACATGGCGACCGGCCCGGATCAGGCGTGCCGAAGCAATGCACTCGGCCGGCCCTGCCGAGCGCCAGTAGTCGATCGTGAAATCGACCGGGTCCGGCAAGCGCGGCGCCGGCGTGTCGATCAGGGCCTCGAACTGCATTGCCAGTTCCAGCAGGGCCGCCAGCGTGCCGCCGTGCAACGCCGGCAGGCTGGCGTTACCGATATGTGCGTCCCGATACGGCATGACATAAGCGCGGCGCCCGGGCGCATCGGTCCGCACGATCAGACCGAGATAGCGCGCATATGGCACGGCGGCGATCATTGCCTCGTCGTCGCCGGCGGCCAGAGCCGAGGCCAGGGTACTGCCACGCACGCTCATGTGGGCGCCAGCCGGCCGGTCCGGGCGAATGTGGCCGTGGCCCGCGCGACCGGGCGCGTCGGGTCGTCCTGGTGCAGTACGGCGGTGACGAAGGCCATGCGCTGTGTCACATGATGACAGTCGGCCACGACATCCAGCGCCGACCCGGCAACTGCCGGGCGCAGATGATCCATGCGCAGATCGAGCGTGGCGATGGCCGAGCGGGCCGACAGAGTCAGAAAGACCGCCAATCCGCAGGTGGCATCGGCTGCGACGGCCGCGATGCCGGTATGCCAGAGCCCGGCATCGATATCGCCCAGAAATACGTCGCGATACGGCAGGCGCATGTGGACCGACGGCGGTCCCGCATCAACGAGCGTCAGCCCGATGGCCAGACTGTGCGGAATGGCGGCATGGAAACGCTGGGCAAGCCTTGCCCATGCTTCCGGGTCGATCTGGTGGTGCGATTCGATCATTGCCTCAAGATAGCGGGCGCGCGCAGCGGTGTCATGCCGATTGCGCGCCTCGGTATTTCTCCCCGCCGACACGGCGCATCCATGGCACGTAGACTGGGATCAGAACCATTCGGCCTTCACGATCACGCGCAACGTTCATGGACCCGACCGAACATCCGTTGTTTCCGTTGTCCACGGTGGTGTTTCCCGGCGGCATTCTGCCGATGCGGATCTTCGAGCCCCGTTATCTGGACATGGTCTCGCACTGCATGCGACAGGCTACGGGCTTTGTCGTCTGTGCGGCCCGTCCGGCGGAATCCGGCGGGTTCGCGGCGCCGCGTGCCAGCGGTACACGAGTCTCGATCGCGGATTTCGATCGCCTGGACGATGGCGCACTCGGCATCACGGTCCACGGCCATGAGCGCGTGTCGATTCACGACGCGCGCTGCGGCGCGGACGGTCTCTGGTGGGGGCGTATCGCGGCCCTGCCCGAGAGCGCGGACGGCCCCTGTCCGATCGAGTTCGCGGCGTTAAAGGACATCGTCGCGGCCCTCATCGAGCAGACCGGGCTGCCCTACACGACGGCCAGCACGGATTACAGCTCAGCGAGCTGGCTGTCCGCGCGTCTGACCGAGCTGTTGCCGTTCGATGCCGCCACCAAGCATCAGCTGCTGTCCACCGACGATCCGATCGAGAGACTGCGCCGCATCCGGCCGATGGTTGAAATCGAGAACACCGGCCGCAGCGCCGACTGAACAAGGAATTCGTTGATGAGAGAACGAGGGGATCAGACAGGCCGCGGCTGGCGACGCGCATCGCGCGCGGCCATCGTGTGCATGACGCTGGCCAGCACCACGGCTTTCGGGGCTACCGATACCGGTCAGGGCAGTAATACGGCTACCGACACGGACACGAACACGGTCCAGCCGCAGTCGCCGACGGCCCGGGCGATCGCAGACCAGCTGGACAGCATGGCCGACGGCAACGACCGCCTGGCCGCCATCAAGGCCTTCTACAAGGCGCGTCAGGACCGGCCGGCCTGGTTCGATACGGAGGGCGATCCGAATGAACAGGCCGGTGCCTTCATCGACTATCTGCACCAGCTGTCGCAGCAGGGCATCGCGGATTCGGCCTATTTCGACAGCCCGCTCGCCAACGGCGTGCCCAACGTCTCGTCGGACGACCCGCGCCGCCTGGCCGCAGCCGACGTGGCGCTGAGCCGCACGTTCGTGGCACTGGGCCATGACCTGCATCACGGCGTGATCGACGACGACTCGATCCGTGTGACCTGGCGCACGCCGAATCCGCCGGCCGACTACCAGCAGGCGCTGGCACGCGGCACCGACGGCAATCCGGCCCAGGTCCTGAACGCACTGGCACCGCAACAGACCCAGTACGCCAATCTGACCAAGGCGTTGGCGCAATACCGCCAGATCGCCGACAACGGCGGCTGGTCGACCATCGGCGACGGCAAGGTGCTCAAACAGGGCATGTCCGATCCCCGGATCGCCACGCTCTGGTCGCGTCTGCAGGCCACGGGCGATGCCCCGGCCGACACGTCGGCGCCCAGCACATACAACGACACGATCATGAAGGCCATGCGTCACTACCAGACGCGCAACGGCCTCAAGGTCGATGGCCTGCTGGGCCCGAAGACCCGCTCCGCGCTGAACGTGTCCGTCGGCCAGCGCATCGACGAGATCAAGCTCAATATGGAGCGCTGGCGCTGGATGCCGGCCTCGTTCGGCGAGCGTTACATCGCGGTCAATGTCCCGGCGTTCAAGCTCAAGGCCGTGGACAAGGACGGCAAGACCCTGCACATGAACGTCATCGTGGGCGGCAGCTACAACGACAAGGAAACGCCGATCTTCGGCGATACCATGCGCTATCTCGTCTTCCGGCCGTACTGGAACGTCCCACCGGGAATCGCCGCCGACGAGATCGTGCCGAAACAGCGCAAGAACCCGAATTATCTGGCCTCGAAGAACTACCAGATCGTGCGCAACTTCGGCCCCGATGCGCAGCCGCTGGCCGTCACCCCGGCGCACATCAACGCCGTGGCCAACGGCGATCTGCTGATTCGCCAGGCCGGTGGCAAAAACAACGCGCTCGGGCTGGTCAAGTTCATCTTCCCGAACGATCACTCGGTGTATCTGCACAGCACATCGGCCAAATCGCTATTCAAGCGCAGCGATCGCGACCTGTCTCATGGGTGCGTCCGCGTGGCCGATCCCGTCGCGCTGGCCTCTTACGTGCTGGACGGCAAGCCGGGCTGGGACCGGTCACGCATCGAACAGGCCATGCACAGCGGCGGGCGCAAGAAAGTCGACCTGGCCCAGTCGGTCCCGGTCTACATGATGTACTGGACGGCCTTTGTCGGGCAGGACGGCACGGTCAATTTCCGCAAGGATCTGTATGGCCACGACGAGACGTTGACCAACGCTCTCGACAACACGTCCCAGGTCACCCTGTGACGCCGACCCGAGCCGGGTTGATCGCGCTAGCCTGCCTCGTGGCCAGTCTGACAGGGCTGCCCGCGGGGGCCGTGGCCGCCAGCAATGAAGGGACCGCGGACGAGGGATTCGCGGTTCGCATCAACGATCGGCTCGTCGACCGGGCGATCACGAGTGCTTTCGTGATGCCCGACGAGGCGATCCGTGTGGCGGCCCGCGACCTGCCGCCCAGCGCCCGGGTCTCGCTCGAAGCCGGGGCGGCCGGACTGTCGGCCCGGCGCACCGGCGACAATACGTGGCGTATCGAGGCGCCGTCCGCGCCGGGCGTCTATCCGATCGTGCTGAACCGCAGCGACGACGCCACCGATCGACGCCTGAACCTGTTCGTAATGCAGCGCTTTGACCCGCACACGGCGACACTCGATGGGTATCGCATCGGTCACTACGAGCTCGAGCCGCTGCGCGGCCGCGAGATCTACGAGCCGCCCCAGGCGCTGATGCCGGTCACGAAAGACGGGCTCGATACCCATCTCTCGCCCCACTTCACCATCGGTCAGTTCCTCTGCCATGCCCAACCCGGGCACTGGCCGAAGTACGTGCGCGTCAAACCGATGCTGGTGGCCAAGCTCGAGGCGATCGTCGCCGAACTGCAACGACGGGGCATCAAGGCCCAGACATTGACCGTGATGAGCGGCTATCGGACGCCGGCCTACAACAAGGCGATCGGCAACACCACGACCTACAGCCGGCATCTCTACGGTGGTGCAGCCGATATCTATGTCGATACCAACGGCGACGGACGCATGGACGATCTCAACGGCGATGGCACCGTCGACGTCGACGATGCCGACTGGCTGGCCGATCTGATCGCCGGACTCGCCAAGGTCCATCCCGACTTCGCGGGTGGCCTCTCGGCCTATTCGGCGAATTCGGCACACGGCCCGTTCGTGCACACCGATGTTCGTGGCGTGGCGGCGCGCTGGTGACACGCCATCGGCCCGGACCGCCATGATGCAGACTTAGGGAACCTCTGATCTATTCATCTACGGTCGCGCCGGTGTCTTTTGCGCGCATCTGACAAGACGCCGCGAGCGCCGTTTGCTGAATGCAAATGAGCGAGCGGCAACGCCGCTCAGGCGCGCGCAAAAGCCCGGCCGCCAAGCGGTTTGGCCCAAAAGGCCGCGCTACGGCGTTGCATGGCTGGATCATGGCGTGGCTATGACGCGGCGCCATGCGCCTTGTATCGTGGCCTTCGGGGACTCAAACGCGACCGTGGATGAATAGATCAGCGGTTCCTTAGGGCCGGGATAGGCCGGTCCGGCCATTTCAGCCGGCCCTATCTGCCGACGAAACGATCCACAGCCTGTGGACAGATGCCGCGTCTCGCGTCGCTCTGGCGGCTGGGCTATTCGAAATGCGCGTGCCAGCGTTTGATCGCGACCTGATCCTTGACCAGCTCCAGCGTCTCGATCAGGGCATCCCGCACTTCATCCGATGCGCCTTCGGCGTTCTCGGCCAGGGTGCGCTGGATGACGCTGTCCACCACATCGGCGACCAGGGCATCGAACTCGGCCGAGCTCAGACCGCTGACGGCTTCGTCGAGCACGTGATTGACGGTGTCGCGAATGGCGGCATCGAGCGCTTCGGAGACGAAACGGCCCAGCATCGGCACGCGCTCGAGACCCGCCAGCGCCGGATTGGCGTCCACGGCCCGATTGACCACGCGGGCCACATACGCCTGCATCTGTTCGCGATTGTCCTGATAGGCCGCGACCACGGCGTTTTCCAGCTGGCTGCTGATGGCCGCCGTAAGCTGATTCTGTCGCGGCGCGATCACGTCGCTGACGACGCGGCGGGTCATGGTCTGGCCGCCCGAGCGCATTTCCTCCTGCGCTCCGCTGAGCACGTTGATGACCACCCGGTCGGAGATCTCCTCGACCACGATGTCGTAATAGACCATGAGCTGGCGATACACCCACCACGTGCGGATATCGATCACCGACAAGCGCTGCAACCGCATGAGGATCGAGATCACGCGCAGAACGCGCAGAAAACGAAACCCTGCGACCGGGATACAGCCCAGCACGTCGTACCAGCGCGCGAAGGGATAGAAATACCAGCGGTGGTAACGCTTCTGGACGATCGCCAACGTCCAGCCGGCCAGCACATCGGCCACGAAGACCGCCACGAAGAACAGATCGATCTGGCCGAAGCGGGCATGGATGGTCTCGCCGTACCAGTGCGTTGCATTCGGCGCGATGGCATTCAGCCCGTCTGCAACCGGGCCGAGACTATAGGCCAGATCGAAGACGATGAGCGCCAGATTGATACAGACGAGCGCCACGATGGCCAGATCCCAGATCAACAGCACGCGTTCGGCCGGCGAGCGCTGGGCGTCGAGCATGTCGGCCGGCGTCGGCGTGCGCTCGCGCATGGTCACGAACGAACTCCGGCCGCCTCGACGGACACGGTCTCGAGCATGGCACGGACTTCGGGCAGTTGGCTTTCCATGGTCTGATAGCCCCAGTTGACAGCCAGTTCCAGGCCCGATCGGCCCGGTACGAGATTGATCGGCGACAGCGTGCGCCGAAAGCGCACCATCGTATCCGCGTAGACCCGATTGATGCGCATCTGCATCTGCACGGTCTGGGTAATCGGCCACAGCCAGGCGTTCTTCGGGTCGATGCGCGGGACGAAACAGTCGAAGGCCAGGTAATAGCCGTTGCGCAGCCCGGCCCGGCCATTCGCCACGCCGCGCCAGGCTGCGCGGGTCGGGACGTTGTCCGCCACCCCGCCATCGACGATCGCCGCCAGCTCGTCGCGCGACATGAGTTCGGCGAATATCTCGCGTGTGACACCGGCCCGAGGGCTCGGCTCGTACTGCAGTATCGACGGCACCGCCGCCGAGAAGCCGGCCGCATCGACCGCATGGATCGAGCGGGTGAGCGCATCGCGCCCGAGCACGATCGGCTCGACCATGTCCGAACGGAAGAACGTGAGCAGACGGGTCAACCGCGCCGCCACGCGCAGCCGCAGCGGCAGCCAGCGCGTCGCTCGGCCCTCGCTGCGCAGCTGATCGGTCATCACACGCTCATAGGGCTGGCGCTTGAGCCCGGCAACCACGACATCGAGAGGGATTTCCAGTTCGTCGAGCCGGACCGGACGCCGGAATTCGCCGACCGACAATCGCTGATGCAGGGCGCGCAGATGCAGATGCAACAGACCGGGCATGCCGAATTCAGCGCGGCGACGGGCCGCGGAGAACAGATCCCGATTGGTCAGCGCAGCGGCAAAGTCGACGTGCTCGGCCAGATCGGCGTGGCGGCGCTGGGCCCGCATCAGCCCGAGGACCGCGCCCATCGAATTGCCCACGATGTAATCCGGGATCAACCCGGCCTCGTCGAGACAGGCGAACGCACCGGCATAGACATAGCCGGCACCGCCGCCACCGCCGGCGACCACGACGAGCGCGCGCTGCGCGGCCTCGCGATCAATGGTCTCGGCATCACACACCGCGGCATGGCTGGCCAAGAGCGCATCCCGGGCGAGTCGGGCCCGCACCCGGACGTCGCCGGCCGCCTCGACGGCCACCGCGAGCTTCTCTTCCTCAGGCGCCGGGCTGCGCAGCGCATCGTGGAGGTGATTGAGCAGCCAGTCGCGCAGCGAATCGATGGGCTGTGGATCGAGCGTCAGATCCGTGCCGTCGGGCAGACACAACCGATGCATGCGCGCCAGGCCCAGCGCATAGCGCAGCGCGGCATAGTCGGTATCGGCGATCCGGTCCGGCAACGCGCGACGCGCCCGCACGAGCGCGCGCTCCATGCGCTGCAGCGCCAGCCGGCCGCGTTCGTCACCCCGGTTATCCGTCATGTCGGCCGGCCGACGGCCGCGTCCCGGTTGACTCGTACTGTGCTCGTCACGCTCAGAGACAGACGGCGCCGGTCTTTTCCAGATAGCGCTGGTGATAGGCCTCGGCCTGATAGAAGGCCGTCAGGGTCTCGATATCGGTCGTGATCGGCCGGTTCAGCCGGGCCTGTTCGGCGTCGAGACTGGCACGAGCCAGCGCTCGCTGCGCCTCGTCGACGACGAAGATGACCGACCGATACTGGCGGCCGATATCCGGGCCCTGCCGGTTGCGCGTGGTGGGATCGTGGTGGGCCCAGAAGACCGTCAACAAATCCGCGTAGCCGACGAGCGTCGGATCGAAGACCACACGCACCGCCTCGGCATGGCCGGTCTGGCCGCCACAGACTTGCGGATACGTCGGATTTTCCACGTGACCGCCGGCATAGCCCACGCGTGTATCCAGAACGCCGTGCCGGGCCCGGAAGATGGCTTCCGGCTTCCAGAAACAACCCATGGCAAACGTGGCACTGGTCATGCAAAGCCCCTCGCACAGTGCATCGAGGCTTCGATCATACCCTAGGGTCTGTTGTCACGACTCGGCCGCCTCCGGGCCATCGGCATAATCGGTGGCCAGCGGCGCCGCATCGATACCGCGCTGGCGCAGGAAATTGACGAGTACATCGGTTCGCCCATGGGTGGCGAGCACGCGTCGTGCCCCCGTGGCCGCGATGGTATCGATCAGGCCCGGCCAGTCGGCATGATCGGACAGGACAAAGCCCCGATCGTAGCCACGCCGTCGGCGATTGCCGCGAATGCGCATCCAGCCGGAGGCGAATCCGGTGCGATGCTCGCCGAAACGCCGCATCCAGCGCGAACCCGCGGCCGAGGGCGGCGCCAACACCAGATCCTGCGAGAAATCATGTTCCTTCGGACACTCGCTGACCGGGCAACTGGCCAGCATCTCGACCCCGGCCTCGCGATAGAGCCGGGTCAGCGGCACCAGCGCGCCGTGCAGATACGCCATGCCCGAGGTCAGCCGGCCGATCTCGGCGAGCAGCCGCTGTGCCTTGCCGAGGCTATAGCAGAACACGACGGTGGTGCGGCCTGCGGCCGCGTTATCCGCCCACCAGGCCACGATCTCGGCTGCGACCTCGGCACAGGGCGCCCAGCGATAGACCGGCAGTGCGAACGTGGCCTCGGTGATGAACGTATCGCAGGGCACGACCTCGAAATCAGCACAGGTCGGATCGTGGTCACGCTTGTAGTCGCCCGAGGCCACCCAGGTCTCGTGACCGTCGGAGACCCGAATCTGGGACGAGCCGAGCACGTGGCCGGCCGGATGAAACGACACCGTCGTCTCGCCGAATGTCAGCGCCTCACCGTAGGCCACGCCGCTGATCGCGATATTCGCGCCGAGACGATGCCTCAGCAGTGCGACCCCGCTGGCCTCGGCCCAGTAATGACCGTGCCCGGCCCGGGCATGATCGGCGTGTGCATGCGTGATCAGGGCGCGCTCAACGGGGCGCCACGGGTCGATATAGAAATCGCCGGCCGCACAGTAAAGGCCGCGATCGGTGGGTTCGATCAAGGCAGGCATGAACGCAGTATCCCGGCGCGGGCGACGACATACAACCGACGCCCCGGCGGTCGCCATCGGCGCGCATCACCGGCCGAACATCCGTATCCGCATCAGCGCGCCCCTGGCGACCGGACGATCTTTTGAAAAGCGGTCGTCGTGCCGCTCGTAACCGCCTGCGGCACGACGCGATACGTGCCGGGTACGGCCCCGTGAAACGGCACCGTCTGTCGGAAATGACTGGGCCGACATCAAAAAACTTCAAACAGATCAAACTTTAGTGCTATATTCACCGAGCGGATTAGGGATCCGCGCGCCATGCCAGGGGGCAAGAATCGCATCCGGCACCACGCCGGGCGCTTCATCGCCACGCGACTTGCGTGTGCCCATGAAGCGCGCAGCACACGCTGCAAGCGGGGAAACACGCTTCGAACCCACCTCGGATGGCGTCGCACACTGTACGACGGAGCGGGGGATCTGATGTCGCTCCGCGTCATCGTCACCGAGGGAGAAGGGACAATCATGCGTCAACACCCAGCAACGACCCTGGCCCTGGCCGTGGCCGGCTGCACCGCCCTGTGGTCGGTTCAGGCCAGCGCGCAGACCAGCAGCCAGCCGAGCCTGGAACAGCTCCAGCAGCAGATTCAGCAGCTGCAGCAGCAGGTCCAGGACATGAAGACCCAGCAGCAGAACCAGCAGACGCAGGCAGCTTCGACCAGCTCGTCGAACAACGGTGCCGCGCCGCAGCAGGCTTCCAGCGAAGGGCCGAAGAAATCGCTCAACGTCGGCGGCGGTGTCGCGGTCGAGTATCAGGTCCAGGATCACGATGCCGCGCCCGACCAGCGTGACGGCGGCAACCTGATCTTCGACTATTTCTCGCTCAACTTCTCCGGGCAGTACGGCAAGCTGACCTACGCCGCCGAGGAACGTTTCTCGACCGTCAACTTCGCGGACTCGAGCTTCCTCCACTACGGCTGGGCCGCCTACGACTTCAACGACCACAATCAGCTCAAGGGCGGCTACTTCCAGGTTCCCTTCGGCATGGTCAAGGACATCGGGTACCAGACCTTCTGGGGTAACCTGACCTACTTCGCCGGGTTCACCGACAACCAGGCAGCCGGTCTGGGCTACAAGTACGAGAACGGCGGCTGGCGCGTCGATCTCGATGCCTTCAAGAACGACGACCTGCAGCAGAACAGCCTGTACGGCTCCAACCCGTTCCAGGGCTACCAGCAGATCAACGGCGGTAACGGCCGTATCGGCTATACCTTCAACAAGGACGGCGACAACTGGGTCGACGTCTCGGCCGCGGCCCGTGGCGGCCAGCTGGAAGTCGGCAACTCCAACGACAACGGCACGCGCTGGGCAGCCACGGTCGCCGCCGATGCGCGTATCGGCCTGTGGACGGTGCAGGGCCAGGTCGTCGGCTACAAGTACAACATCCCGGACGATCGCTCGTTCAACGGTGCGGCGCTGTCGACGCAGGCCATCACGGTCGAGAACTACGGCTTTGGCTATCAGGTGCCGGCGAGCGGCGAGATCTACTCGTTCAACGTCGCACGTGATTTCCCGGTCCAGAACATGGGCCCGATCGACAAGTTCCAGGTCTACAACAACTACAGCTACCTGCACTCGGGTGAAGGCGATTACGACGAGTTCGGCAATCGTATCGGCGACGTCCAGTTCAATGCCGTGGGCGGCGAGATGGTTGCCGGCCCGGTCTACATCTGGGCCGACATGCTGATCGGCAAGAACTCGGCCATGACCTTCGTCGGTCCGAACGACGGCGACTGGCATCCGCGCTTCAACCTGACGGCTGCGATCTACTTCGACGGCGATCTCGTCAAGTAAGCGATCGATTGACCCGTCGGCCACAGCCGACGGACTCGATCAAGAACAAGGGGCGTCCCATCGGGGACGCCCTTTTTTTGCCTGCTGATGGGGCCTGCCGACCCACGCCAATAGCTGTTTGCAGTTAGGGAACCTCTGATCTATTCATCCACGGTCGCGTTTGAGTCCCAAAAGGCCACGATACAAGGCGCATGGCGCCGCGTCATAGCCACTCTATGATCCAGCCATGCAACGCCGTAGCGCGGCCTTTTGGGCCAAACCGCTTGGCGGCCGGGCTTTTGCGCGCGCCTGAGCGGCGTTGCCGCTCGCTCATTTGCATTCAGCAAACGGCGCTCGCGGCGTCTTGTCAGACGCGCGCAAAAGACACCGGCGCGACCGTAGATGAATAGATCAGAGGTTCCTTAGATGAGGCGTAGCACACCTCGTACAGTGATGCCGCGCCGGTCTGCAGGAACGCAGCATTGCCGTCGTGTTCTTGATTGAAGACTAGTCCCGACGAATTGGGCCGCCCATGACGATTCGGGTATGGGCGCCCCGCAGCGTTGCGGGTCTGGATCATGACACGCCACGGGGCGGCAACTCGCGCCTTGCAGAACACGATTGACGCATGCCGGCCGCGGCGCTCGATGCAGGCCGGGACAGGCCGGTACACGCAAGACTTGAACGACCGAGCAGGCTGTCGACCTCACACACAGGACGTCTCCTGTCCCCGAACCGCCCGTCGTACCGAGACAGCCGATCGATTGGCCTATCGCCCGGCTCGCATCAACGCGGAATCCGGGCCTGACATCGACCAGCCATGATCAGTTGGCTCGGCGGTCGGTTGCCTTCTGCCGGTTCCAGGCGACAACCGCAACGGCCATGCCGCCATCGATCGGATCAGCGCTCGCGATCGATCGCGCGATGGCCGATATCGTGGCGATACGTCGCCCCCGGCCATTCAATGGCCGCCACCCCTTCGTAGGCACGTTGCTGGGCTTCGGCCACATCGTCGCCCAGCGCACAGACGCACAGCACGCGACCGCCAGCCGTGACGACGCGGCCGAGCTCGTCGAGCTTGGTCCCGGCGTGAAAGACCGCCGTATCCGCATCGCCCACGGCTTCGAGACCCTGCACCACATCGCCCTTGGCATAGGCGCCGGGATAACCGCCGGCCGCCATAACCACACCGACTGCCGCCCGGTCGTGCCAGCGCACGCTGGCCTGATCCAGGCGGCCGGCCAGCGCGGCCTCGATCAGATCGAGCAGGTCCGAATCCATCCGCATCAGAATCGGCTGGGTCTCCGGATCGCCCAGGCGGACATTGAATTCGAGCACTTTCGAGGCACCGTCCGGCTCCACCATCAGGCCGGCATAGAGAAAGCCGGTGAAGGCCCGTCCTTCGGCTGCCATCGCCTTGACCGTCGGCTCGATGATCTCCCGCATCGCCTGCTCGGCCACCGCATCGGTGACCACCGGCGCCGGCGAATAGGCGCCCATGCCGCCCGTGTTCGGCCCGACGTCGCCATCGAAGGCCGCCTTGTGATCCTGCGAGCTGGCCAACGGCAGGATGTTCGTCCCGTCGACCAGAGCGATGAAGCTGGCTTCCTCGCCTTCGAGAAAATCCTCGACAACGATCCGGGCGCCGGCATCCCCGAAGGCATTGTCCTGCAGCATATCGCGGGCCGCAGCCAGTGCTTGTTCGATATCACGAGCAAGTGTCACGCCCTTGCCCGCGGCCAGACCGTCGGCCTTGATGACGATCGGTGCGCCGCGCTCCCGAATATAAGCCTCGGCGGCAGCATAGTCGGCGAAGTTGCGATACTCGGCCGTCGGGATCGCGTGACGCGCCAGAAAATCCTTGGAGAACGTCTTGCTCGCCTCGAGCTCGGCAGCCGCGGCACGCGGGCCGAAACAGGCCAGGCCGGCCGCCTCGAACGCATCCACGATGCCGGCGGCCAGCGGGGCTTCCGGGCCGATGACGGTGAGCGTGACCGCTTCGTCCTGGGCGAAGTTGACAAGAGCGTCGAGCGCATCGAGCGCGATATTGACGTTCTCCACACCGTTCGTGATCGCCGTCCCCGCATTGCCGGGCGCGACATAGATCTTTTCCACGCGTGGCGAAGCGGCGAGCTTCCAGGCCAGCGCATGCTCGCGCCCGCCGTTGCCCACGATGAGAATGCGCTGCGTCGATTGGTTCATCACTCGCCCTGATCCGGCCTGTTGTGTGGTCTGGCGGCGCAAAGGGTAGCAAAAAGCCTGCCGGGCTCGGTCGTCGACACGCCGGTCTCGTATGTACCGACGACAGACCCTAGGATAGGCCCTCACGATTTTTCGGGACCGATCGATGTCCGAACAGGAAACGCTTTTCTCCGGAGACTTCTTGCGTCTGTGCCGCACCGGACGATGGGAATACGTCCAGCGCGTGAATGCCCAGGGGGCGGCGGTGATCGTCGCGGTCACCCCGGACGACGAGCTGCTGCTCGTCGAACAGCCGCGACCGGCCCTCGGCGGACCGGTCATCGAGCTGCCGGCCGGGCTGGTCGGCGATATACCCGGCGCCGAAGACGAGGCCCGGGCGACGGCAGCCGCCCGCGAGCTGGAGGAAGAAACCGGCTGGCGGCCGGACCGCATGCGCTATCTGACCGGCGGCCCGCCCAGTGCCGGTCTGTCCGGCGAGACACTCTGGTTCTTTCGGGCCATCTCGCTGACCCGCGTGGGCGACGGCGGCGGCGATGACAGCGAGGACATCACCGTGCACACGATCGGCCTGGACGACGTCGATGCCTGGCTGGCCGAACGCGAGGCCGCCGGTATTCCGGTCGATCCGAAGGTTTATACCGGGCTGTACTTCATTCGATGCCGGCCCGAGACCGCTTCATGAGGCGCCGGTGAGATCGACACACGCCGGCGTGCGCGAAAGCGCGGCGCCGGCGTCCGGGGCCACGGCCAGACAGCCGGCGTAACCGGACGATAGACCGAGTGCCGCCAGCGGCCAGTCCTGGCCGTCGAGCCGTGCACGATCCGCGGTCAGCGTGATGGCGCGCACCCGCGCCAGCCCCACGCGGCCGCTGGCCTTGACCGTGGCCTCTCGGGCGCACCAGGCCGCGAAGAAATCGTGCGTCTCGGCAGCGATCGCCGAGACCAGTCGCGACGAGATGCCGTCGCGACGCTGTTCTACATCGAGCCCGATCGGGCCGATCGCGCTCACCGCACAGGCCACGAGCGCGCCGGAGTGCGAAATCGAGAACCACGGCCCACCGGCGATCTCGGGCCGACCGGTCGCCGAGAAACCGATCCGGGCCAGCCGCGCCGCGTCGTCGCCGGTGGCGGCCAGACCGCGCCCGAGCAACCAGAGCCCGGCCACGGTGCGCGCCCGAGCGGCCGGACTCGTCATCGCAGCGACCCGATCACGATAGGCCGAGGGCAGCGTCTCGGACGCCGTGGCGGCAAACCGGGCCTCGCGCGCCTGATTGAGCAGGATGTAGAATACACGCATTGATTAACGTTTTCTTTACGCGGTGCCTACAATTCATCGACCGTGGCCGCCGCGCGATTCGTCCCGATGATGACAACAAGCCATTCTGACACCTTGAGCCGCCCCCCCGGGCCGGCCGAGCCATTTCCCATTGCCCCGGACGATGCCACGCGTGATGCGCTCGCCGGCTGGCAGCGCCGCTACGGCGATGTCTTCTGCGTGCCCGATATGCGCGGCGGCATGCCCCACTGGGTCGTCAACGAGCCGGCGCTCGTCCAGCAGGTGCTGGTCCGACAGGCCGGATCCTATACCAAGGGGATGGGGCTGGATCGCGTCAAGATCCTGCTCGGCAACGGCATCATGGTCAGCGAGGGGGATTTCTGGGCCCGTCAGCGGCGCTTGATGCAGCCGGCCTTCCGCCCGACGCGTCTGGCCGATTTCAATGCCATGATCTTCGACGAGAACATGGCACTGGCCGAGCGCTGGACCGAGGCGGCCACCGCCGGCCACAGCGTCGAGGCAGAAGCCGCAACCAGCGAACTGACGCTGATCATCGTGCTGAAATCCATCTTCGGCGCCGACTATGAACAGCTCGTGGCCGCCGGTCGCGACCCGTTCGCCCTGCTGACCGAGGAATCCACGCGTGACCTGAAGTTCGCTGCGCGTTTTCGTGGCCTGCGACCGGTCGTCAACGATCTCATCGAGCGTCGCCTGGCCGAGCCGAAGACCGACTTCGATTTCCTGGGCTATCTGCTGGCCGCACGCACGCGCGACGGCGAGTCGATGAGCCGGGCGGCGCTGATCGACGAGGTGCTCACGCTGATCGTGGCCGGCCATGAAACCACAGCCAGCGCGCTGGCCTTTGCCTGGTATCTGATCGCCTCCCATCCGACGGTACGGGACCGACTCCAGGCCGAAGCCGATGCCACCGACCTGACACGCCTGCGCGAAACCGGCGGTGTGGCGCGCGACACGCTGGCCTATACCGATCACGTAATCGCCGAAGTCCTGCGCCTTTACCCACCCGGCTGGCTGCTGTCACGTCGGGCCACGCGCACGCACGAACTGGCTGGGCGCCCCGTCGCAGCCGGCACGCAGGTCTTCATCTGTCCGTGGATGCTGCATCGCCATCCGGCGCAGTGGCCGGATCCGAACCGTTTCGATCCGGATCGCTTCGCTGCGACCGATACGAATCGTCATCGCCTGGCCTACATTCCCTTCGCCGCGGGGCCGCGCCACTGCGTCGGCGAGCACATGGCCGCCACCGAAATGCGCGTGCATCTGGCCACGCTGCTGTCCCGTTTCACCCCCGAATGGCGGGGCAGGACGACGCCGCGGCTCGAATCCGCGATCAATCTACGGCCCGCCGACGGAATCCCTTTACAATTGTCGTCCCGTTGAGGCACTTCTGGTGGCAACGTGCCGGTTCCGCGACCGGCAGGACATCGGGAGCGCCGAGTGCCTGCGGCACACGAACGACGTCGGCACGGGCATGCCTGCACCCCGGCCGGACCGGTTTCGCGAGTGTCGCGGGCATGCCATCAGACACGCCTTGAGGACGACCCCACCGGTGAGCCGCCCATGACTTCGTTTTCCACACTCGCCGAGGCGCTCGACGCCGCGGCCAAGACCGACGCCGAGATCGGCTTCATCGACGGCGCCAACGACGAGCGTCGCCTGAGCTTCCGCCTGCTCTCGCGCGCGGCCGAGCGCATGCTGGCCGTATTGCAGGCCGAGGGGGCGACAGCCGGTGAGCCGCTCATCCTGTTCGTGCCGGACAATCTGCGTTTCCTGCAATTCTTCTGGGGGGCGATCTACGGCAACATCACGCCGGTGCCGGTCGCCGCCGGCGCCACGCCGGCGCATCTGGCCAAGCTGGTCAAGGTATGGCGCCACATGGGCGAGGCGCGCGTGGTGATCGATGCCAAGCATCTGGCCCGTGTACGGGCCCACCTCGAAGCCGAAGGGGATGCCGAAGCCGCCGAACGTCTGGCCGCCCGGGCGCTTTCCGACGAGCCACCCGGTGTGGAGAGCGCGGCACGGCGCGCCACGCCAGCGCCGGACGACACCGCGTTCATCCAGTTCTCTTCCGGCTCGACCGGCGATCCGAAGGGCGTGGTGCTCTCGCACGCCAACGTACTGGCCAATATCGAGGCGATCGCCCGAGGGTCGGACTTCGCCGATAACGAAGTCGCCGTCTCCTGGATGCCGCTGACCCACGACATGGGCCTGATCGGCTTCCATCTGACGCTCGTGGTACAGGCCTTCAACCACTATCTGATGGCCCCGGATCTGTTCGCCCGGCGCCCGCTGCTGTGGCTGGACAAGGCCAGCGAGAAACGGGCCACGCTGCTGTGCTCGCCGAATTTCGGCTATCGCCACACCCTGCGCGCGCTGGCAGCCCGCGGCATGCCCGAGGATCTGGATCTATCGGCCGTACGCCTGATCTACAACGGCGCGGAGCCGGTTTCGGCCGCTCTGGCCCGCGAATTCACGGCGGCGCTGGCACCGGCCGGCCTGGCCGACAACGTCATGTTCTGTGTCTACGGGCTGGCCGAGGCGAGCCTGGCGGCGACGTTCCCGCCGGCCGGAGGAGGGCTGACCAGCGTGCGCGTCGCCCGTGACGAGCTGGGTGTGGGCGATAACGTCCGCTTCGATGATTCGGAACAGGCCATCGAGCTGGTCGATCTGGGCACACCCGTGGTCGGCGCCGATCTACGGATCGCCGATGCCGCAGGGATGCCACTCACCGAGGATACGGTCGGTCGCGTCCGGATCACCGGCCCGAACGTCACTGCCGGCTATCACGAGAATCCCGAAGCCAATGCGGCCGCCCTGGTCGGCGACGGCTGGCTCGATACCGGCGATCTCGGCTTCATTCACGAAGGCCATCTGTTCATCACGGGCCGTGCGAAAGAGATCATCTTCGTCAACGGCGCCAACCACTACCCGCAGGACATCGAGGCCGTGGCCGCCAACGCCGAGACCGTGGAAGCCGGCAAGATCGCCGCCGCCGGCATCCGGGCGCCCGGCGCCGATGCCGACGCGCTGGTGCTGTTCGTGGTCTTTCGCGGGCACACGCCGGACTTCGTACCGATCGCTCGCGACGTCGCCCAAGCGGTCAACCAGGGCACCGGCCTGGCGGTCGACCGCGTGATCCCGGTGCGCCAGATCCCGAAGACCACCAGCGGCAAACCGCAACGCGCCGAGCTGGCCCGTGAGGCCGCACGCGGCGACTACGACGCGGTCGTCGCCGAACTGGCCGCCTTGATGGCCCCCGCCGACAGCGAAGACGCCCCGACAGCCGGTGACCGGGCCGACACCGCGGCGATCCTGAAGACGATCTGCGACGAGGTGGCTCCGGACAAGCAGATCGGCCCGGACGACAGTCTGTTCGAAATCGGCCTGTCTTCACTGGAACTGGCGCAGATCCACGAAGGCATCGAGGCGCGCTGGCCGGACCGGCTTGAAGTCACCGATCTGTTCGATTACCCGACGATCAACGATCTCGCGGACTTTCTCGACGATCGCACGACGGCCTGAAGCCGCCCGGATCAGCGCCGGCCGGGCGCGGGGCTGACGCCGAATTCCCCGTCGGCGGCGACGTCCAGCCGGGCCAACCGGTCGCCGAGTACCGCGGCACGCGCCTCGGCGTCATCGCCCCGGGTCATCTCGATCGGCGCGCCGATATGGATGACCACGCGGGCAAACGGTTTCGGGATGATCAGCGCATCCCATGAGCCGAGCTGCCAGTAGCGGTCCGCGGCAAAACTCATCGGCAGCATCGGCGTGCGCGTGAGCTGGGCGAGACTGGGCGTACCCGGCTTGGCCACCTTAGCCGGCCCGTGCGGGCCGTCGGGATGCATGATCGGCGATACCCCCTCGCGGATCACGCCGTACATGTCGCGCAGCGCGCGCGCTCCGGTCCGGTTGGCCGAGCCGCGGATCACCCGGGCGCCGAAGCCGTCGACGACAGCAGCGATCAACTCGCCATCGCGTGAGGGCGAGACCAGAAATCCCGGCTGCAGACCCGCGCTCCGTCGCGAGAGCAGCCAGCCGACGCTGTAGACGAGCCGTTGATGCCAGCAGCACAGCAGCACGGGCTGCCCGGCATCCGTCAGGGCGTCCAGATGCGATGCACCGCGCACGCCGACAGGACGCAGCGTGGCCACCAGCAACCGGGCGAGCCCACGGACGAGCGGTGCCATGACGGCGACAAACACGCGCTGGCGTCTCGACAGGGCGGTGCGGGCAGTGCGTTGCTGATGCGCGCGGGATTGACGACTCATACCAACCTTGGATCGCGACCCTGATGCGGGCCGGTGAACTCGTTAGACTTGGGGCTCGTGTAAACCGCGCGGTGCTCGTTCGCCACGCGGGGACCAGACCGACCATAGACTAACCGATCGCCGACCGGCCCCCGACAGACTGCCGATCGTGCCGCAAACGAGCGCCCTGCATGTCCGCAATCGAAAAACTCTACGGCCACGCGCCCGCCCTGCTGACCGATCTCTATCAGCTGACGATGGCCTATGCCCACTGGGCAGGCGGCACCGGCCAGCGCGAGGCCGTGTTTCACCTGTTCTATCGTCAGGCCCCCTTCGATAACGGGTTCGCGCTGGCCACCGGCGTGCAGACCGCGATCGACTACGTCACGGAAATGCGCTTCACCGACGAAGACGTCGCCTATCTGGCCACGTTGAAGGACAACGCGGGCGGTCCGTTGTTCGACTCGGGCTTTCTCGATTATCTGCGCGATTTCGCCTTCTCCGGCGAGGTCCATGCCGTCCCCGAGGGCACGGCGGTATTCCCGCATCAGCCCATGCTGCGCGTCTGTGGCCCGATCATCGAGGCCCAGCTGCTGGAAACCGCGTTGCTCAACCTGATGAACTTTCCGACCCTGGTCGCCACCAAGGCCGCACGCATCGCGCACGCCGCCGGCGGCGACCCGGTGCTGGATTTCGGCCTGCGCAAGGCCCAGGGCATCGATGGCGGCGTCTCGGCCGCCCGCGCAGCCTATATCGGGGGCTGCGCGGGAACCTCCAACGTGCTGGCCGGACGGCTGTTCGGTGTACCGGTCTCGGGCACGCACGCCCACGGCTGGGTCATGGCCTTCGATGAAGAGATTGATGCCTTCGATGCGTATGCCAGGGCCCTGCCCAACAACTGCGTGTTTCTGGTGGATACCTACAACACCGTCGAGGGTATCGAGAACGCCATTCGTGCCGGCGAGAAACTGCGGGCCAACGGTTACGACATGGCCGGCATTCGCCTGGATTCGGGCGATCTCGCACAGTTGTCGCGTCGGGCACGGCGTCGCCTGGACGCAGCCGGCTTCCACCACACGAAGATCGCGGCCAGTTCCAGCCTCGACGAAAGCGTGATCGCGGATCTCAAGGCTCGCGGGGCCCCGATCGTGCTATGGGGCGTCGGTACCAAACTGATCACTGCCCAGCCGGATGCCGCCCTCGACGGGGTCTACAAGCTCGGCGCGATCCGCGAGGATTCCGGGCGCTGGTCGTATCGGATGAAGATGAGCGACACGCCCGGCAAGCTCACCCGGCCCGGGTTGCAGCAGGTGCGTCGCTTCACCGACACATCGGGCGAGCCGGTCGCGGATCTGCTCTTCGACGAAGCCTCCTGGTCGACCGCCTGGGCCGGCGGCGTTGCCGAGTACGAACGCCATTTCGCCGCCGACGATCCGCACGTCGACCTGCTCAAGCCCATGGTGCGCGACGGCGTTCGCCTGGAGGCCGCCCCGGCGTTGTCGACCATCCGCGATTACGCCCAGTCGCAGTTCGCCTACTTCGCTGCACGTCCGAATTATCCGGCGCTGATCGATCATTATCTGGACGAATCCACAGATGCCCTGCGCGACTGGCTCGCCTGGCGGCACACCGACGGCGCGTCCTTCCGCGAAGGTGGTACCGATGCATGACACCCTGCTGCTGGTCGATATCCAGAACGATTTCCTGCCGGGCGGCGCCCTCGCGGTGCCCGAAGGCGACGCCGTGGTGCCGATCGCCAACCGGCTGATGCCGCACTTCAGCCACGTGGTGGCCAGCCAGGACTGGCACCCCGCCGATCACGGCTCGTTCGCGGCGCATCATCCGGGCACGAAACCCTTCGATATCGGCGAACTCGACGGTCTGGAACAGATCCTCTGGCCAACCCACTGCGTGCAGCACACGCCCGGCGCCTCGTTTGCCAGCGGCCTGGATATCGCTCGCATCGACCACGTCGTGCGCAAGGGTGACGACGCCCGTATCGACAGCTATTCGGCCTTTCACGACAACGGCCATCGCAAGGCCACCGGCCTGGCCGACACGCTCCACGCGCGGGGCAGTCGCCATCTGTTCGTGATGGGCCTGGCCGCAGACGTATGCGTGAAATTCACGGTGCTCGACGCGCTGGCCGAGGGGTTTGTCGTGACGCTGATCACCGACGGCGTGCGCGGCGTCGACATGACCGCCGGCGATACCGACGCCGCGATTCAGCTCATGCACGAGGCCGGCGCCAGGATCGGCACCACGGTACAGCTTATCTCCTGAGCACGCGGTACCACCTCGCATCCGGCATGCTCGCGGCCGTACCGTGACGAGCGCGAGCATCCCGGCCCTGGCCGCAGGCGACCCGGCCGAGATACAGACTTCGCACGTCCCGGCTCACGATCTCGGCGCCTTCGTCGATCGATATCCGGATATCGGGTCATTCAGAAGCGCGTTGGGTCCGCGGCGCACCGCCGGCGATCATCACGTCGCGGACCTCGATATGCGGCCCTCGAAACAAACCGGCGACGCGCCGGTCTTCGATTCGTCCGACAGGTATTTCGCGCTGACCGACTTCAAACGCGGCGATTTCAACGGGGACCGTCCAAGGCCTGTTGATGTTTCATACGAGTCCGCACCAAGCGCTGTTGTGCGACAAACCCTGCCTGCGGGGTTGCCAGTCCTGGCCGTGGCACGCCGCGACGCGTCGACTCGCGCCTTGCGGGACACGATTTGCGAACGCCAACGCGGCGCTCGAACGACACATCAACAGGCCCTCGCAGATCTCGCGATCTGCCTGATCGATCGAGCACAGAATGGCGGTACGTACCTCGTCGAAGAGCCGCTTCTGCTGTCACGCGATACCGACGACAGACCGCTCGTTGGCATCGGGTTTTCCATCGATTCTCCCGAGTGCAGCCGATATACCGACCGGGCCGGCACATCAGAATAGCCTCACCGCCAATTCCGGCCCATACGCCGACGATACGCGGCGCGTATTCCGCACCGAGCAACCGCGCATCCACGGGTGGAATCCGCGAATCGCCACGCGTCAATCCCACGACGCGGCCATGTCCGTGTTTTACTTGGGTCTCGGGCTTGTTAGATTGCGACTAGACTAGTCCCTTTCCACAGCCCGGTGTCTTGCCATGAGTGCCGTCCCCAAGGATCTCGCGGTTGGCGCACGTCTTGCCGACGAAATGCGTGTGCCCTTTCCCCAGTCCGCCAAAATCTACGTCACCGGATCGCGCTCGGACATTCGCGTGCCGATGCGCGAAGTCTCGCAGTCCAACACACCGGCGACCTTCGGCGTGGAAAAGAACCCGCCGATCACGATCTATGACTGCTCGGGGCCCTATACCGACCCGGCGGTCACGATCGACCTGACCACAGGCCTGGCGCCGCTGCGCGCGGCCTGGATCGACGAGCGCGGCGACACCGAAGTGCTGCCCGGCCTGTCCTCACAGTTCGGCCGCGACCGCGCCGCCGATGCCGCGACCGGGCACCTGCGCTTTCCCGACGTGCGCGCCCCGCGTCGCGCCAGGGCCGGCGCCAACGTCTCGCAGATGCATTACGCGCGACAAGGCATCGTCACGCCCGAAATGGAGTTCGTGGCGATCCGCGAGAACGCCCGCATCGAGGCCATCAAGGATTCGCGCCTGTTGCGCCGGCATCCCGGCGAGGGCTACGGCGCCCACATTCCGGACTATGTCACGCCGGAATTCGTGCGCGACGAGATCGCGGCCGGCCGGGCGATCATCCCCAACAATATCAATCACCCGGAATCCGAGCCGATGATCATCGGCCGCAATTTCCGGGTGAAGATCAACGCCAATATGGGCACCTCGGCGGTCACCTCCTCGATCGCCGAGGAGGTCGAAAAAATGGTCTGGGCCGCCCGCTGGGGCGGCGACACGATCATGGATCTGTCCACCGGCAAGCATATCCACGAGACTCGCGAGTGGATCATCCGCAACGCCCCCGTGCCGGTCGGCACGGTGCCGATCTATCAGGCACTGGAAAAGGTCGACGGCAAAGCCGAGGAACTGACCTGGGAGATGTTCCGCGACACGCTCATCGAACAGGCCGAGCAGGGCGTGGACTACTTCACCATCCATGCCGGCGTGCGCCTGCCGTTCGTGCCGATGACGGTGAATCGCGTGACGGGCATCGTCTCCCGCGGCGGCTCGATCATGGCCAAGTGGTGCCTGGCCCATCACCAGGAATCCTTCCTGTACGAGCATTTCTCGGAGATCTGCGAAATCATGAAGGCTTACGATGTGGCCTTCTCGCTCGGCGATGGCCTGCGCCCCGGCGCGATTGCCGATGCCAACGACGAAGCCCAGATGGCCGAGCTGCGCACCTTGGGTGAGCTGACCGAGATCGCCTGGCAGCACGACGTGCAGGTGATGATCGAAGGCCCGGGCCATGTGCCGATGCAGCGCATCAAGGAGAACATGGATGCGGAGCTCGCCGATTGTCACGAGGCGCCCTTCTATACGCTGGGCCCGCTGACCACCGACATCGGTCCCGGCTACGACCACATCACCTCGGCGATCGGCGCGGCCCAGATCGGCTGGTACGGCACGGCGATGCTCTGCTATGTCACGCCCAAGGAGCATCTGGGTCTGCCGAACAAGGATGACGTCCGCGAGGGCATCGTCACCTACAAGATCGCCGCCCATGCGGCCGATCTGGCCAAGGGCCATCCGGGCGCCCAGATCCGCGACAACGCCCTGTCCAAGGCGCGCTTCGAGTTCCGCTGGGAAGACCAGTTCAATCTCGGGCTGGATCCGATGAAGGCCCAGGGCTATCACGACGAGACCCTGCCCAAGGACAGCGCCAAGGTGGCGCACTTCTGTTCCATGTGCGGGCCGAAGTTCTGCTCCATGCGCATCTCGCAGGAAGTGCGCGAGTTCGCCCATGATCGCGGCATTCATTCCGCCGAGGATGCGATCGAGGCCGGACTCGAGGAAAAAGCCGCCGAATTTCGCGACGGCGGTCACAAGCTCTACAAATAAGAACCGATATCGCGCGGCCGGCGTCCGTCGGCCGCGCGCGCCCCCATCGGACAACGAGGAGAAGACCATGCAACGGTTTGCCTGGCTGCTGGGTATCGCGGTACTCGGCGCCGCCCTGACGCCGAATCTGGCCAGTGCCCTTGATCGGCGCGATTTCACGACCACGGCCAGCACGGCGGGAACGACGGCCTACATCGTGGGCAAGCACGACAAGGACGATCTCGCCCGCGCCCACGACTTCGCCGACAACCAGCATCTTGCCCTGCAACGCGAAGCCGCCCGCGGGCAGGGCGAGCATCTGGCCGCGCTGGCGGCGCTGCTCGAGCGTGATCCTGTCGACTTCGGACCGTGGATGCAGTCGCACTACGCGGCCCTGTATCCCGCATCCGCAGCACATTCGGCGAACCTGGTCGATCGCATCACCGCTCTGCACGCCAGCTGATCACGCCGCCGTGACCACAGCCTATTTCTCGGCCCACGACATCTGTCGCGGGCATGACATGGGGGCCGGCCATCCCGAACAGCCCGGGCGACTGGCCGCCATCGAACAGGGCCTGGAAGTCGTCGGCATTCAGGACGCGCTGTGGCGCTGTGCGGCACCCGAGGCCTCGCTCGACGCTATCAAACGCGTGCATGACCCGTTCTACGTCGACGAGCTGTTCGCTATCGCCCCGACGCGTGGGCGGGTCCCACTGGACGGCGACACCACCCTGATGGCCGGCTCGTTGCCAGCGGCAAGACGCAGTGCTGGCGCTGCCATCGCAGCCGTGGATGCAGTGATGGCCGGCCAGGCCGCCAATGCCTTCTGTGCGACGCGGCCGCCCGGCCACCACGCCGAATACGCCAAGGCGATGGGATTCTGTTTCTTCGACAACATCGCCATCGCGGCTGCCCATGCGCTCGCCGCGCACGGCCTGAGTCGGGTCGCGATTCTCGATTTCGACGTCCATCACGGCAACGGCACCGAGGATGTATTGCGCCATGAACCCCGTGTGCTGTTCTGCTCGTCGTACGAAAATCCGCTGTTTCCCTACACCGACGACACCTGCGTACCGGGCAAGCTGATCAAGACCCCACTGCGGGCCGGCACCGCCGGGCGTGTCTTTCGGGACGCCATCGAGCGCGACTGGCTGGGGGCGCTGGATGACCACGCGCCGGAGCTGATTCTGGTTTCGGCCGGCTTTGACGCGCACCGAGCCGATCCGCTGGCCAATCTGAATCTGGAAGCCGAGGATTTCGCCTGGGTCACCGAGCGCATCCTGGATATGGCCGCGCATCACTGCGATGGACGCGTGGTTAGCGTGCTCGAGGGCGGTTATGCACTGGATGCCTTGGCGGCCTCGGCTGCGACTCATGTCCAGACGCTGCTGACGCGCGGCCAGCGATGAACCGATCGCGCAAGCTCGTTCTCGCCGCCGCGATGCTGTGCGCTCCGTTTCAGGCTGCGTTCTCGGCCGCCCCCGGCGGCGGCAGTCAGCCACAGCGCGCCCCCGCCTATATCCGGCTGGGGCCGATGCCGGCGCATCCGGCCCGGCACCTGACGCGCCAGCATCGAAGCGCGCCCGGATGCGCGCCGCCGGGCGCGCTCTATATCGCCAATCAGGCCCAGAATTACCCGTTGCATATCGTATTGCGCCGCCGTGCAGCGCCGAGCGGCGGCCCGCATCGGTTCGAGACCGTACTCGCCCCGCAGGCTGTGGCAGTGCGCGTCGGCTGCGACGCCGCCGCCGGTGCCCCCGGTCACTGGCAACGTGACCGGGTCGAGTTCGTGATACCGAAATCCGATCGCACCGGCCCCTGAACGACGAGCGCGATGATGGCGTCGGCGCTGTCGCGCCGTACTACTTGCCCCGGTGCCGGTCGCGATCCGTATCATGCGGGTATCGACCCAACGCGCCCGTGTCATGAATCTGCTTCTGCTGAACGGACCGAACCTCAATCTGCTCGGTCAACGCGAACCCGACATCTACGGGTACGAGACGCTGGCCGATATCGAGGCAACCACGCAGGCACACGCCGAAGCCCGCGGGGCGGCGCTGACCGCGCTCCAGACCAATCACGAAGGCGAGATGATCGATCGCATCCATGCCGCGCGTGGCACGGTCGATGCCATCATCATCAATCCGGCGGCCTGGTCGCACACCTCGATCGCGTTGCTCGATGCGCTCAATGCGTTTGAAGGCCGGGTGGTGGAGGTGCATCTGTCGAACATCCATCGGCGCGAGGCGTTCCGTCATCACTCTTATATCTCGGCCCGGGCCGACGCGGTACTGGCCGGCATGGGAGCGTATGGTTATCTCGCCGCAGTGGACTGGCTGATGCGCTAGGGCGTCGTACCGATCGCTATCGCCGCGCCGGATGGCGGCCGCGCCCCTTTCGTGCCCGTATTTCGCTGTGCGTACCTCACAGAATGGCATCACCGCCCTGCGTCGAACGACGACGCGGCTAGGCTCGCATGTGGCGATATCGGAGCACGGCGAAGACGCCCAGCATGGCCATGACGGCCAGCCCCCATAAGCCTAGCGCACTGGGCGGCGCGACCCATTCGCCCAGAGACAGCACAAGCCAGGCGGGGTAGACCGTGATCACGAGTGCGCCGCCGATAGCGACCGCGACGCGATCCAGATGTTGTTCGTGTTCGTCGGTTCGCGCATGTGCAAAGAAGCAGAGCGCTGCAAGCAGCAAGACGCCGGCACCTAGACCGAGCGTCAACGACGGCGTGATGCCACCGACCATTCCGACACCGCCGAAATAGCCTGTCAGAAAGCCGATGGCGGCTATCGACCCGATGAGAATCCAGGTGTTCCGTGTCTTGCGTCGGTATGTCGTCGGACTGTTTTCCGATGGCGTCTGCATGCTCGTCACTCCTGTATGTCAACGTCCGGTGCACCGTCGGCCGGCGCACCGAAGATCGTCTCGATCGGTCGCTTGAACAGCGCACCGATCCGAAATGCCAACGACAACGACGGATCATATTTGCCTGTTTCGATCGCATTGATCGCCTGTCGTGACACGTCCAGGCGCTCGGCCAGGGCAGCCTGACTCCAGCCCCGCTCGGCTCGTAACGCGCGTAGACAATTTTTCAAAAGCATTATCGCCTTGTGTCAGGTTTACTTGACATTAAGCGCCATCAAACGCTGTGTCAACAAAACCTGACATTGCATTGGTTAAGGCTTAGACCGGGCGCGACGCACCCACCCCGGATTGGACGCACGCTGCAGGCCGCTTATAGTGGCGCGCGTTCTTTGGTCGCTTGCGACGTCATGACTCTTGCAACCCTGTCCGTGTTCATCCCGACCTTCTTTCTCGTCTCGCTCACGCCGGGCCTGTGCATGACGCTCGCGCTGTCGCTCGGCATGACCGTCGGCGTCCGCCGAACCGGCTGGATGATGATAGGCGAGATGCTCGGGGTCGGGCTGGTCGCCGTTCTATCGGTGATCGGGGTAGCGACCGTGTTATTGCGCTATCCGATGCTGTTCACCGCATTCAAATGGGTGGGGGGTGCCTATCTCGTTTGGCTCGGCATCGGTATGTGGCGCTCGCGCGGCAATCTGGCGATCCCCGAGATCGACGATGACGCGCCACCGCCGCCCCGTGGTCAGCTCGCCGGTCAGGGCTTCGTCACGGCGATCGCCAATCCAAAGGGCTGGGCGTTCTTCATTGCTCTGCTGCCGCCGTTTCTCGATTTCGATCGGGCGCTCGCGCCCCAGCTCGCATTACTGCTGTCGATGATCCTGACCATGGAGCTGATCTGCATGACGCTCTATGCCACCGGCGGTTCGGCCGCCCGCGCCCTGCTGGAAAAACGCTCGAACGTGCGCGTGCTCAATCGTATTGCCGGCACACTGATCATCGGCGTCGGCATCTGGCTGGCGCTGGATTGACGACCGACCCCATCCGGGGCGACGTACGCTCCGATGCGCGGTGGCCGGCTACGGGCTCGATTCAGCCTGCTGCCCGCAGGTTGCGCCGCCGTCGCTGGGCCTCGTCGTATTTCAACGCCAGGAACTGCCTGGCATGGGCGGCCAACGGCGCGCTCTCGGTCCAGGTATCACGCCAGATGGCACAGGCACGCGAGAGTTTTTCATCGACCACGGCACTGGAAAAACTCTCGTAGACGACATCGCCGTCGTAGCCGATATCCAGCAGTGCATCGAAGATCCGGTCGAAATCGATCACGCCATCGCCGAGATAGCCGCGGTTGTTCTCGCCGACGTGGAAATAGCCGAGCCGGTCGCCGGCCATCCGGATCGCGCCTTCCGGATCGGTCTCCTCGATGTTCATGTGAAACGTGTCCAGGTGCAGCTTGACCGCGTCATCGCCCAGCGCGTCGAGGAACTTCAACCCCTGAGCCGTGGTGTTGAGCAGATTGGTCTCGAAGCGATTGACGATCTCCAGCACGAGGCTCACGCCGCACTCGCACCCGATGTCGGCGGCCTGGCCTACCGCCGCCAGACTGCGTTGCCACTGATCCGGGCTGGGCATGTGCGTGTATTTCTGGTGCGCCGAATAGATGATGCCGCCCAGCGAGGTCGCCCCGACGTCGCGGGCGGCTTTGATCGCGGTCTCCAGCTCGGCCCGACCGTGCGCGGCGACAGTCTCGTCTCCGCTCGAGACATCGGCATCGGGGGCCAGACCCATGGTCATGGTCACGCCCAGCCCCAGGTCGCTGGCCTTGTTCCCGAGCCGGTCTAGATCGAAGTCCGCGGCCCGCAGATTCGCCAGCTCGACCAGGGCATAGCCATGCTCGGCCGAGCGCTCGAGCGCCATTTCCAGCCCGTCCTGGCTTTGGCCGGCGGTCCAGACGAAAGAGTGAATGCCGAGTCGTCGCATATCGATTCATGGGTTGACGGATGACCGGGCCAGCATAACCAGCATGGCACCGGCTGGGGCTACGACATAAGTCAAACAAAAAAAGAATATTTGTTTATTTATGTTGTTTTAAGCCATGCCTTCCGACGAATGTCGGGTATCAAAACGGAATGACTGCCGACAATGTCTGTTTCATTGGCACCCAACACGACAGCGCGCCATGTCGCCGATATTCCAGTGGTCTTTGTTCGTCGCCATTGCCGGTTTTCTGTTTGGTTTCGATACGGCCGTGATCTCGGGGGCCGACAAGCCCACACAGGCGCTCTGGGGCCTGAGTGATCTGATGCACGGCCTGCTGATCGTCTCCATGGCGCTCTGGGGCACGGTCATCGGTGCACTGGCCGGCAGCTGGCCGGCCGACCGCTTCGGACGACGCAACATGCTGCTGGTGATCGGCATACTGTATTTCGTCTCCGCCGTTGGCTCGGCACTGGCACCGGATCCGACCTGGTTCTCCATCTTCCGTCTGATCGGCGGGCTCGGCGTCGGTATGTCGACGATCGTGGCCCCGGCCTATATCTCGGAGATCGCGCCGGCCTCGCGCCGCGGTGCGCTGGTCGCGCTATACCAGGCCAACGTGGTCCTGGGCATTTTCATCGCCTACGTCTCCAACGCACTGCTGAGCAATCTGCTGGATGCCGATGCCTGGCGCTGGATGGTCGGCGTGGAGGCGGTGCCGGCGCTTATCTTCACCCTGCTGGTGCTGACCGTGCCGCGCAGCCCGCGCTGGCTGATTCTCAAGGCCGGCCGACGCGAGGAGGCGGCGGCCATCCTGCGCCGGATCGACCCGCGCGGCGATATCAAGGCCAAGATCGCCGAAATCACCCAGGCTGACGAGTCCGACCAACAGCACCACAGCCGATTCTGGTCGGCGCGCTACCGGCCGTTGATCGTACTGGCCTTTCTCATGGCCTTCTTCAATCAGTTCACCGGCATCAACTTCGTGTTGTATTACGCGCCGCGTATTCTCGAGGCCGCTCAGCTCGGCGCCTCGGCCGCGTTGCTGTCGACCGCCGGCATCGGCCTGATCATGCTGCTGTTCACCCTGCTGGGTCTGTTCCTGATCGATCGCGTCGGGCGACGCCCGTTGATGTATATCGGCTCGATCGGGTATCTGATCTCACTGGCCGGCATCTCGCACGCGTTCTTCACGAACAATCTCGGCGGGCTTTTCGTGCCCGTACTGTTGTGTCTGTTCGTGGCCGCTCACGGCATCAGCCAGGGCACGGTGATCTGGGTGTTCATCTCCGAGATTTTCCCCAACCGCGAGCGCGCCCGCGGTCAGTCGATCGGCAGTGTGACCCACTGGGGCTTCGCCGCGCTGATCACCCTGGTGGCCCCCTGGGTGTTGTCGGCCTTCAACGGCGGCCCCCTGTTCGCCTTCTTTGCCGCCATGATGATCCTGCAGGTGCTGTTCGTGGCGTTCCTGATGCCCGAGACCAAGGGCGTTTCGCTGGAAGCGCTTCAGGCTCGATTGATGGGCCAACGCGGCGGCCGAGACAAGGGTGCCGGCGCCATGGATGCCTGACGAGCGGCGTGTGTTGATGTCGGGATCAGGACGCGTCGTGCGATGATGGACGCGCCTGATCAGGCGTATCAGCGTTCGGGGAATCGCGGCGTACGCGCTCCAGACCCTGGCACAGGCGCGTCGTGGCCTCGGCCATCCGCACGGTCGGCCGACTCATCGCGCCGCGGGGCACGGTCACGAAATGATCGCGGGCCACGGCATCCAGCGTCGGCCATTGCTGCCAGGCGCGTTGCCAGCTTTTATCGTCGTCCGCCGGCTGGGCGGAGACGATCGCATCGGGATTGCGTGCAATCAGCGATTCAATACCGATATGGGGCGCCGCGGTTGGTGCGTCTTCATAAATATTCGCCCCACCACACAGACGGATCGCCGCCCCGATCATGCTGGACCCGCTGATGGTGATCAGCGGGTCCATGGCCACCTCATAGAATACGGAGACCGGCCGCTGCTTGCCGTAACGGGATCGCAACGCATGCATCCGGTTCGTGAACGTCGTGGCCGCAGTCTCGGCGGTCGCCTCCGTACCGCCGAGCCGACCAAGATCGCGGATCGTGCGGGCGATACCGGCGAAATCGGTCGGATCATCGACATAGACGGCGATACCGAGCCCGCGTAACCGGCGTACGACATCGGCCGTATCGGACTGCGCCCAGGCCACCACCAGATCGGGCCGCCGGGCGACGATCGCTTCCAGGCTTACCGACCGATACCCGCCGACGCGCGGTATCCTTTGCGCAGCCGCCGGATAGTCGCTATAACGCACCGCGCCGACGAGCCGATCGCCCAGCCCGGCTGTGAACAAGTTTTCCACAAGATGCGGCGTCAACGCGACGATGCGCTCGGCCGGACGCGCCAGCGTCACGCGATGTCCGGTGAAATCGGTCGCTGAAACCGCGGCCTGGGCGGCTGAAGCCGCCACGAGCGCGCCCCAGGCGACCAGCCCGATCGTTGCCAATCGCACCCAACGGCGATGTAGAACAACTCTGTGCATAAGTTGGATTGCCTGTGGAAAACCCGGGCGCGTCATCAGGACGCCGGGGCCTCATCCGCGGCCGCAGCCAGTGCCGTGGCCAACCGCGAGGCCTGGTCGTCCGGTGCCAGACCGAAACGCAACCAGTGCCCATCGTCTCCGAGACGCGTGAGAATCGCGCGCCGTGCCAACGCCTCATGCCAGGCCGCTGCCGGGCCGGGCGCATCGAAGAACACGCTCACGAACAGCCCGCCGGAGACAATACCGGCCGCCGAACCGAACGTCGCCCGCAGTCGCGAGACGAGCGCGTCTTCGGCGCGGGCGATTCGATGGCGTTGCATGGACTGCCACTGCCCATCGGCCAATGCCCGTACGCCGATCCAGCGGGCCGGATGCGACACGCCCCAGGGGCGGATGTCCGCGGCCAGCGGCGACAGCGTCGCCGCTGCGGCACTGACGAAACCGAGTCGCAGGCCGGCCAGGCCGAAGAACTTGCCGACCGAGCGCAGCACGATCGCTGTCTCCGGGAACGATGGCCGCACGTTGCGGCAGCCGGCAAAGGCCGCATCCACGATCAGGCGCTGCGGACCCAGCGCCTCGGCAATGACCGCGAGCCGATCCGCGGGTGGCCATTCACCGGTCGGGTTGTTGGGGGCGATCACCACCGCGTGATCGAGCCCGGACACCATCCCGGCCAACGCGGCCGTGTCGTCGTAATGACAGACCCTGTGACCGGCCGCCGCCCAGGCAGCCGCATGTTCGGTATAGCCGGTACGCGGCACGGCCACGCAGCCCGGCGGGACCTGGCGCGGCAGGGCCCGAATCGCATACTGGCTGCCCGGTACCGCCAGCAGATCGGATCGGGGCACGTCGTAACAGGCCGCAGCCGCTGCCTCCAGGCCATCGTCGGGCTCGGGCAGACGCGCCCAGACCTCGCCCGGCACCTCCGGCACCGGCCAGGACCACGGTGCGATGCCGGTCGACAGGTCCAGCCAGGCAGCCGGCGCGAGGCCCCAGCGCCGTGCCGCCGCGCTGAGACAACCACCGTGACGGGCTTCGCTCATGCCAGCCCCAGCAGCAGCACGACGGCAACAAGCCCGGCCACGGCCCGATCGACCAGACTCAGGGCGCGCTCGATATCGGCGGGCGTCGGCGGCTGCCCCCGGCCGAGCGTCGGCCGATCCCGCCAGGCGCCGTGATAGATCGCCGGCCCCCCCAGACGCACGCCAAGTGCCCCGGCGCCGGCGGCCATGACCGGCCCCGCGTTCGGGCTATCACAGGCCCGTGCCTGACGATGCCAGCACGCCAGTGCCGCGCGCCCGTCGCCGAATACCGCGAACGCCAGCGCGGTCACGCGCGCCGGCAGCCAGTTCAGCAGATCGTCGAGGCGTGCCGCCACGCGACCGAAACGCCCGAACCGCGCGGTGCGATAACCCCACATCGCATCGAGCGTATTGACCAGCCGATGGCCCACCACGGCCGCCGCCGCACCGGCCGGCCCGGCCAGCCCGCCGCCGAGTGCGGCCCAGACAAGCGGCGCGGTCACGGCATCACTGCTGTTTTCCAGCACCGATTCGAGCGTCGCACGGCAGACGCCGTCGGCGTCCATCGCCTCGGTCTCGCGCGAGACAAGTGCTGCTACCCGGCGACGCGCGCCGGCCAGATCGCCCGCATCCAGCGCTGTCGCCACCGGCCGGGCGTGCGCGGCCAGACTGCGTCGACCGATCGAGAGCCAGACCAGCACGGCGACCACGAACCAGGCCAGCGGCAACGGCAACACGGCCGCCATCCATGCCGCGACTATGACCGGCGGTACAACGAGTGCGGCCAGCGCCCCGCCGCCGGTGGCCACGCGATCGGCGTGCCAGTGGCGTTCCCAGCGTTCGGCGCACTGGCCGAAGAACACCAGCGGATGCGCCCGGCGCGGCTCACCGAGCAATGCATCGGTGATCAGCCCGGCGAGTATGGCCAGACTCAGGCCCATCCGCTGCCCCAGGCCAGCGCGACCAGCAGCCCCGCCTCGACGATCTCGATCAGGGCCCCGGCCACGTCGCCGGTATAGCCGCCGATCCGGGCCTGCCAGAAACCACGCCAGAGCCAGACCGTCAGCCCGCTCAGACACGCAAGCAACAGGGCCGTCCACAGACCGAGCAGCAGCATACCGAGTAACAGACTGATCGCGATCGCCCCCCAGATGCGCGGCGCCGAGCGCCAGGCGGCCTGGTCCCGGGCGATACCGTCGCGACGCCGATAGGCCGTGCTCGTCATCAAGGCGGCGGCCGCAGCCCGCGCGAATAACGGCACACAGAACCAGCTACCCACCGCGGCACCCGCCGGCGCCGAGACAAGCGCGACGAGTCCGGCATATTTGGTCAGCAGTATCGTCACGAGCCCGATCACCGCCATGGGCCCGGCCGTCGGCTCGGCCATCACCGCCAGCGTCCGATCGCGATTGCGATGCCCGGCCAATGCACCGTCGGTGGCATCGGCCAGCCCGTCCAGATGCAGTCCGCCGGTCAGCCCGATCCAGGCGATGAGCAACAGGGCGCCGGCCACCGAGGCCGGTGCCGTGGCCGTCAACGCCGCCACCAGCGCCAGCAACAGCCCGATGATGCCACCAACCGCCGGGTACCAGGCGACCGAGCGCCCGACGTCACGCGCGGACACATCGGGCCCGAGCGCGCGGCCGACCGGCAGTGTGGTCAGCAGTACGAGCGCCAGCAGCAGTGGCGTTATGCGACCGCGCACGGCTACTCGGCGTTGTCGAGGTTGTAGCCCATCAGGCGTGCCATGCTGCCGCTCGGCGAATGGGTCACATCGATGCGCGACCGGCAACCGTAGGGCATGCCGAAACGGTTGGTCGCGCCCAGCGGCAGATCCAGCACGTGCGAGACCAGATTGCGGATCACCCCGCCGTGGCACACCAACAGCACATGACGGCCCTCATGGGTCGCGACCAGATCGGCCCAGGCCTCGGCCACACGCGCCCGGATATCGACCAGCTTTTCGGCGTTCGGCGGCTCGTGATTGCCCGGATCGACATACCAGGCCTGGGCCAGTTCCGGCTGGCTGTTCCAGACATCGGTAATCGGCACGCCTTCCCAGTCGCCGAAATTCATCTCGCGGAAACGCGGATCGACCACCACATCCAGACCGCGCGCCTCGGCCAGCCAATCGGCAAACGCCCGACAGCGTGTCAATGGCGAGGTCACGATCGTATCCCAGCCGGACAACGGCTCGGTCACGCGCTTGAGCCGCGCCCAGCCCGCATCCGACAAGGGCACATCGGTCGAGCCCCGGAAGATACTGCCGCCCTCGCACTCGGCGTGGCGCAATACATCCACTTGCGTGGTCGGCATATTGAATTCTGGCATTCGCGCATCTCTCGTCTTTCAGGTCGACATCGGGGCGCCGGGCACGGCGCCTGGTCTCGACGGATCACATCATCGTTGGCCGGCGGGCGGGCATCAGGCCCCGACGCCGGCTTCGGCAAAGGTGGCCATTTTCGCGTGAACGGCGAGTGCCGCGCGAATCACCGGCACGGCCGTCATGGCCCCGCTGCCCTCACCGAGCCGCATGCCGAGATCGAGGATCGGCTCGGCCCCGAGCGCCGCGAGCGCACGGGCATGGCCGGTCTCGGCCGAGCGATGCCCAAAGACCAGCCAGTCCGCGACACCAGGGTTGATGCGTACGGCCGCCAAGGCGGCCACGCTGCTGATGAAACCGTCGATCAGCACCGGCACGCCGGCCTGCGGGGCGGCGACGTAGGCGCCCGTCAGGGCCGCGATTTCGAGCCCGCCGACACAGGCCAACACGGCAAGCGCGGCGTCGGGCGCATCCAGACCGGCCCAGCGCGCGGCGTGCCGGGCCAGGCCGGCATCGACCGCGGCCCGCTTGGCCGCAAGCCCGGCATCATCCACGCCGGTCCCGCGGCCGACCGTGGCCGCGCCGTCGAGGCCGATGAGTGCGGCAAGCACCGCAGCCGCACTCGTGGTGTTGCCGATGCCCATCTCGCCGCCGACGAACAGGCTCGCCCCGGGATCGATCGCTGCCGCCCCGACCGCCAGCGCGTCTGCAAGCGTATCCAGGGGCATCGCCGCATCCGCGGTGAAATCAGCCGTGCCCGGCGCCAGCTGATGATTGATGACGCCCGGGATGTCGTCGGTGGGCGTGACGGTGCCGAGATTCACGACCGTCATCGCCGCCCTCGCTTCGCGCGCGAGCACGGCCACCGCCGCACCACCGGCTGCGAAATTGGCGATCATCTGAGCAGTCACACTCTGTGGAAACGCTGATACGCCGCGCGTCACCACACCATGGTCGCCGGCAAATACTGCCAGCGTGATCGTATCCAGCGCCGGTTTTTCGACGCCCTGCCAAGCCGCGAAATCGGTGGCGACTGTCTCCAGCCGACCGAGCGAGCCCGGCGGCTTGGTCAGCTCATTCTGGCGAGCGATCGCGGCCGCGCGGGCCGCCTCGTTGGGTGTCGCGGTCGGTTGGCATAGCCATTCGGTGTTGGGCATGGGATCGCAGTTTTCAGTGGGTCGGGAATTGCAGCCGAATTCAGCCGTTCAGCCTTTCTTCGCAAGTCGAGAGAAACAGCTCACACGGGACCCCTGGCACCGGTTTCGTACTGCCGTTTGTCCAGAAGACGGCACCAGGAAAAAGACACCCGGGTCGGCGCCGGCTGCGCCGGCCCAGTGCGAGACAAAACATCGGCGTCGCCGCATGACGGGACCGGCGCGACAAGCGGCCTGAGCTTTTGCCGCATCCGCCGGGACCGAGCATCGGTGTGGGCCCGCGAAGCGGGCGGCTGAGAGGGTGTCTTTGCCTTGGGCTACGTTCGTTTGGACACGCAAACGAACGTGACTCGCGCTGCAACGCGAAACCGGCGCCAGGGGCGCCCCGTAAGCGAGTCATCGCGCTCATCGACAAAACAGCCCGCCAATCGATGTGCTCATCAAGCACCAGCCGATCGCTTCAAATCCAACACCAATCCCGCCACCACCAACTCGACCCGCTCACAGGAACGCGCCAGCGCCTGATGCAACCAACCGGCCTCGTCCACGAACGCCCGGGATAATTGCCCCAGCGGCACCACGCCGGAACCCACTTCGTTGGACACGAGCACGACACACGCATCGCAGCAGTCGAGCACATCGAGAAAACGGTCCCGCTCGGTGGCCCAGCAGTCGGCTGCCAGCGCGTTGGACAGCCACAGCGTGAGGCAGTCGACAAGCACGACGGTGCCGGGCGCATCGATGCCCGCCAAGCAATCGCCGAGCGCAAGCGGCGCTTCCACGGTCTGCCAGCGAGGATCGCGCTCGGCCCGATGGGCGGCGATACGGCGGGCCATTTCCGCGTCGTGGGCCCGGGCGGTGGCCACGTACACATGACGATCGGCTGCGGGCAGGGCCAACGCCACGGCTTCGGCATGACGACTCTTGCCGCTGCGCGCCCCGCCCAGAACCAGATGATGTTTACCCATGCAGCACCACCGGCGTGCCCGTGGTCGGATGCGTGATGATGCGGGTCTCGGCTGCATAGAGCCGCGTCATGGTCTCGGCCGTCACGACCGCGGCCGGCGGCCCGCAGGCCACGGACGCCCCGTCGGCCAGCGCCAGCATCGTATCGGCATGCGCGGCCGCCAGCGAGACATCGTGGGCGACGAACACCACGGCCGCGCCGGTGGCCGCGACCCGGCGCAGGGTGTGCATGACCAGACTCTGATGCCCGATATCCAGCGCAGCCACGGGTTCGTCCAGCAGCAGCAGTCGCGTGCCGGCGTCCTCGGCGCGCCAGACCTGGGCCAGCACGCGGGCCAGCTGTACCCGCTGTTTCTCGCCGCCGGACAGCCGGGTATAGGCCCGATCCAGCAGCGCGACGATATCGGTGGCCTGTGCGGCGGCTTCGACGATCTCGCAATCCACACGACGCCCGGTGCCATGCGGGCTGCGCGCCAGGGCCACCACATCGCGCACGGAAAACGGAAACGCCAACGGGCTGGCCTGGGCCAGGACGCCGACGCGCATTGCCCGCTCGCGACGCGGGTAGCGATCCATGGCACGGCCGGCGAACACCACACGCCCGGCCACAGGCGACACGTCGCCGACGATGGCCTGCAGCAACGAGGACTTGCCTGCCCCGTTGGCGCCGATCACCGCCAGCAGTTCGCCCGGCGCCACGCGCAACGAGACATCGACGAGCCGTTCGTGCCCGGCCGGGCCGACCGTCAGCTGATCGATTTCAAGCGTCACAGCGCGTAGTCCCGCGTGCCGCGCAGCAGCAGGATGAAAAACGGCGCACCGAGCACCGACGTCAACAGGCCGACCGGCAGCTCGGTGGGCGCAATCACGGTACGGGCCAGCGTATCGGCCACCAGCAGCAGGCACGCGCCGGCCAGGGCCGAGGCCGGCAACAGGCGGCGATGATCGGGCCCGATCGCCAGCCGCACGATATGCGGCACCACCAAGCCGACGAAGGTGATCGCACCGGCCAGCGCCACCGATACCCCGACCCCGAGCGCGACCAGACCGATCAGCACGTATTTGACCCGCCCGACCGCGAAACCGAGATGTCGCGCTTCCGATTCGCCCAGCAACAGCGCATTGAGCGCGCGGGCAAGCATTGGCAGACCGACGAGCACGCCGCCGGCCACGACGGCGAGCACGGTCACGCGTGACCAGTTCGCGCCTTCGAGCCCGCCCATCTGCCAGAGACTGATGCGCCGCAACATGTCGTTGGTGGCATAGAACTCGAGCAACGACGTCAGGGCACCGGCCAGCGCCGAGATGGCGATGCCGGCCAGCAGCATGGTGGCCACCGAGGTGCCCGAGGCCCGTGTGGCCAGCACATAGACCAGCAACACCGCCAGGCCGCCGCCGGCGAAGGCTGCCATCGAGACCAGCGACAGCCCGGCCCAGCCGGCCAGCGCACCGCCGAACACGATCGCCAGACTGGCCCCGGCCGAGGCACCGGCGGTTACGCCGATCAGCGACGGATCGGCCAGCGGATTGCGAAACAGGCCCTGCATGGCGGCACCGGAGATCGCCAGCACCGCACCGACCAGCAACGTGAGCACGGCCCGCGGCAACCGAATGGCCTCGACGATCAGCGTGGTCTTCGACGAGGCCGTGCCGGTATGCAACAACGCGCCCAGCACAGCGACCGGTCCCAGCCGGATGGCGCCAAAGACCAGCGCCGCCATGAAAGCCAGCAGCGTGGCAAGCGCCAGGCCGACGATGAACCCGGCCGGCTTCACGGCAATGCCTCGATGTCGATCGCGGCCTCGATCGCGTCGGCCAGACGTTCGAGGCTGGCCTCGCGACGATCGGCGTGATCGATCGCGCCGCCGTCCGGCAGACCGGCCCAGGCCAGCACCGCGTCACAGCCGGCCCCGGTATCGAACAGGCCATGCAGGTAAGTGCCGGCCACCTGGCCATCGGCCGACAGCGCGCCGTCCGGCCCGTCGGCGAGTCGCACGAACGGCCGTGCGAGCCCGGCGCCCTGCGTCCGCCCGCAGTGGATACGATAGCCGGCGATCACGCCGCCACCGACCAGTTCACCGGTCACGTTCTGCAGATGCTTGTCGGCATCGAGCCGTGTATTCAGGTCGAGCAGTCCGAAACCGGCCGTGGTGCCGGGCGTATCCTCGATACCGTCCGGATCGGCGATATCGATGCCGAGCATCTGATAACCACCGCAGATACCCAGCACTCTGCCCCCGTAGCGCAGATGGCGCTTCAGCCGCTCGCCCCAGCCCGCCTGGCGCAACCAGTCGCAATCGACACGCGTGTTCTTGGAACCGGCCAGCACGACCAGATCGGCCGGGCCCGGCGTCTCGCCGGGCCGCACGAATTGCAGATCCACACGCGGATGAGCGCGCAGGGCGTCGAAATCCGTGTGGTTGCTGATACGCGGCGTGACCGGCACCTGGACGACCAGCGTCTCGTCGCCCACGGTCTGATCGGTCGTGATCGCATCCTCGGCGTCCAGCGACAATCCAGCCAGATGTTCCAGCACGCCCAGCACCGGCTTGCCGGTATGTGCTTCCAGCCAGTCCAGTCCGGGCTGCAGCAATGCCCGATCACCGCGAAACTTGTTGATCACGAAACCCGTCACACGATCGCGCTCGGAGGCCGACAGCAGCGCCAGTGTACCGACGAGCTGGGCGAACACACCGCCCTTGTCGATATCGGCCACGAGGATCACGGGACAGTCGACGGCCTCGGCGAACCCCATGTTGGCGATGTCGTCATCGCGTAGATTGATCTCGGCCGGGCTGCCGGCGCCTTCGACGATCACGCGCGTAAACCGCTCGCAGAGACGCGCGTGCGAGGCGAGCACCGCGGTCATCGCCTGTCGCTTGTATTGGTGGTAATCGCCGGCGTTCATGGCGGCCACCGCATGACCATGCACGATCACCTGGGCACCGACATCGCTCGACGGCTTCAAAAGCACCGGATTCAGGTCGGTCGTCGGCGCGATGCGCGCGGCCTGGGCCTGCAGATACTGAGATCGTCCAATCTCGCCACCGTCGACAGTAACCGCACTGTTGAGGGCCATGTTCTGGGGCTTGAACGGCGCCACCGCCACGCCGCGTCGCGCCCAGGCCCGAACCAGGCCGGCCACCAGCGTGGACTTGCCGGCGTCGGAGGTCGTGCCCTGGATCATCAGCGTGCGTGCCGCCATCGTCGATTCAACCATGTGCCGACGCACGACGATTGCCCGCGATCGCGGATTTCAGAGCCGTGACTGCCAGACGGCCAACCGTCTCGCCGATTTCGGTATGCTTGCCGGCCGCCACCAGACGCGGCCCGACCTGCGGGCAGAAGACGCCGACCGCATCGGTCTCCGTACCGCTGGCCTGCCGCCTGCGGCGGGCGCCGGCAACATCGCTGTCGACAAAGGCGATTGTCTTGGCCTCGGTCAACGTGACCACGCAATCCACACGAGCCGCTTCATTCAGGCCCACCGGCAGCAGCACGACCATATTGACGGTGCCCGGCTCCGCGCCCGCCGTCGCGGGCTCGCCTACACGCGCCGCGTTGTCCGTATCGCAGGTGACCATTACGCTCGTGCGATCACCGGCCAACGGCGCGCTGGCCACCCGCAGGGAGGCCATCGAAGCCGCGGTCATCATGCCCAGGACCCTGGCAGGCAGCCCGCGCATCGCGGCCGCGCGATCGAGCAACACATCCGGGGCCAGCATATCGAGCGGTTCATCGGGATCGACGCAGTGATTGAACCAGGCCTCTGCCTGCGACACACCGCCGAGCAGCGGCGCCGAGGACAGGCTCTGCTGCATCTGCTCGGCCACGGTATGCACGCCTCGGGCATCGACATAGCCACACCATCCGCTCGGTAGACAAGCGGCCGGCATATAAGTCCCGCCGGCGACCAGCTGTCCGGGCTGCCACAGCGTGTCGCGCGTCACCATGGCCGCGATCCACGGCCTGACCGGTGCGCGAGGTTCAATAGTCCACGCCGGCACGTGCCTTGATGCCGGCCTTGAAGGCATGCTTGACGTTGTCGACCTCGGAGACCGTATCGGCGGCCTCGCGCAGGGCCGAGCCGCCGCCGCGGCCGGTGACGATCACCGATTGTGCGGCCGGCCGGTTCTTGATGGCTTCAAGAACCTTGTCGTCGTCGAGATACTTGTAGCCGAGCATATAGGTCAGCTCGTCGATGACGACCAGATCGTAGGCCGGATCACGCAACATCGGCTCGACCTGGGCCCAGGTGCGCTCGGCGGCTTCGATGTCGCCCGAGCGATCCTGGGTGTTCCACGTGAAGCCGGTGCCCATCTGGTAGAACGTCACCTCGGGACAGTGATCCCGGATATACATCTCCTCCCCGGAGAGCTGCACGCCCTTGATGAACTGCACCACGCCCACCTTCTGGCCGTGGCCAAGCGCGCGCATGACCATGCCGAAGGCCGAGCTCGACTTGCCCTTGCCCTTGCCGGTGATGAACACGAAGACGCCGCGTTCGGTGTCCGCCGCAGCGATCGCCGAGTCGACTTTTTCCTTCTGTTTCTGCATCGCCTTCTTGTGGCGTGCATCGCTTTTCGAATCCGTCATGGGGCCTCGTCGATTACGTATCGCCCGGGGCATAGCGCACGGTGAAATACACCGTCCGGCCGGGCTGGTTGTAGAAGTCGACCGTCTGATAATCGCGATCGAACAGATTGGATAGCTTAGCCTGGACTTTCCACGCCTTCGTCACGCGCATCTCGCCGCGCAGGCCGAACAGGGCATAGCCGCCCAGCTCATTCGTGTTGGCCAGATCGTTATAGCGTGCACCGACGAGCTGGGCGTCCGCACCGGCCGAGAAACGGCTGTACAGGTCTCGGTCTAGGCTCAGCGAAGCCGAGTAGTCCGGCCGTCGGGCGAGCTCGTTGCCGTAGTCCGCATCCGTGGTTTCGTTCCTGGTATCCAGCCAGTTGGCGCTCGCACCGACACGCCAGCGACCGACATAGGCCGTCGCCTCGCCCTCGATACCGCGGATACGCGTCGAATCCAGGTTGAGCGGAGTGAAATCCGCATTCAGCGCGATCTGGTCGTCTACATCGGTCTGATAGGCATGGATCGACCAGTGCCCCCAGCGCGGTCGTGCCTTGAGGCCCAGCTCCGCGGTGCGCGATTTCTCGGCGTTCAGATCCGGATTCGAGGCCGGCGCAAACCCGGGCGTGTCCGGATAATAGAGATCATTGAAGGTCGGTGCCGTGAATGCGTTGCCGTAGGCGGCCGTGACGGTATAGGTCGGATCGATGTGATAGCCGTAGGTGATCGAGCCGGTGGCGTGATCGCCGTAGGCCTCGTTGTGATCGCCGCGGCCGGCCAGATCGATCTCGTGGGCGCCGAACCGGGCCTGATACTCGCCGTAGAGCCCGGTGTTGTCGCGCTTGGTCTCCTTGTAATCCGCCGAGCTGGTGATTTCGTCCTGGCGATAGTCCAGACCCAGCGTGAACGTCTGCGCGTCGGTGATCGCGAAATCATTCTGCCAGTTGAGCGCATCACGGCGCGTATCGAACCGGCTGACCCGACGGTCGTCGAAATCGTTGCGCGACTGATCGCGGCTGCGTGAAAGCGAGAGCTTGCTGCGCCATATCGCCGTCAGCGGCGCCCCCAGATCGAGGCCATAGACCTCCTGGACCGAATGGGCACCGTTCGTGGTGGTGCCATCGTATTCGGTATCGGCCTCGGTCCGCAGATAGTGGCCATCGACCGTGACGCCGTTGTCGAAGGTGTAACCGGCATTGGCCGAGCCGCCGACACGGTTATAGCCATCGTCGTCGGGCTGGTCGGCATAGCAGCCGGCGCCACCGGCCGGGCTCGCGAACGGGCGGCCCCGACAGGCATCGAAACCGCCGGTGTAGGCACCGGTCATGCTCACGTTGTAATGCGCGTGGGGCGTGGCCCCGGACACACCGGCCTGTCCCTTCCAGGTGTCGTAGGTGCCGCCGGTGGCGGAAAAATAAGGCGTCGGGCCCTGGCCCGCACTGCCCTGGCCGTCGCGGGTGAAGATCTGGATGACGCCGCCGGCGGCATCGGCACCGTAGAGCGACGACCGTGGCCCGCGTACGATCTCGATGCGCTGGATCTGCGAGACCGGAAAATCCTGGATCGCCGCCTGACCGCTGGTTGCCGAACCCCAGCGCACGCCATCGACCAGAACCAGCACCTGGTTGTTGTCCATGCCGCGCATGTAGATCGAGGTCTGCTTGCCCGGACCGCCGTTGTTGGTGATCGCCAGACTCGGCGTATCGGCGAGCAGCTCGGCCACACTGGTCGCCTGACGGCGCTCGATGTCCGCGCGGGTGATGACGGAGGTCGCGGCCAGCGTATCGTCGGCGGATTGCGGGGTGCGCGTGGCCGTGACCACCACATCGTCGAGATCGGACATGGGCGGAGCAGCCCAGACCGGGCCGGCCACGGTGCATAGACCGAGCCCCAGAACATGGCTGGTCTTCAGACGAATATTCATAACAGTTTCCGGTCGGCAGGCGCGCCCATCCGCACACCCAGACACGACCCGTGCGTGGACGGGCCCCCTTGTCACCGGCCGGTATCCGGACTCGCAGTCAGGCCAGAGCCTGGACGCACCTTCCCGACGGCATCGTCAGTGGCTTGTCGCGTCGCACGAGACCACGCTCGTGTTGCTTACCGTTGCGGGGGCAGTATCGGCCTTGGATACGCCTGTAAAACGCATCCGCACCGATTTCCCGTTTACCCGTATCGCGACCCGATACGGCACCCGTGACGCTCTGCATGCTAGGGGCTCGACACGCCGGGCGCAATACGCAATTTTTCGCTTATCCGGATAAGCGGATATACTCTGTCGCCTGTATTTGCGCATTCGCTCGGAAACACGGCATGACAAAATCACTGGACGCGATCGAGAAAGCGCTGGCCGAGAAGATTCTGGTCATCGACGGCGCCATGGGCACCATGATCCAGAACCACGGCCCCTCGGAGGCCGAGTATCGCGGTGAGCGGTTCGCCGACTGGGCATCCGATCTGCAGGGCAACAACGATCTGCTGACGCTGACAGCGCCGGACCTGATCCGCGGGATCCACCGCGACTATGCCGAGGCCGGTGCGCAGATCATCACGACCAATACCTTCTCATCGACGACCATCGCCCAGGCCGACTACCACATGGAAGATCTGGCCGACGAGCTGAACATCGCGGCGGCGAAACTCGCCCGCGAGGTCGCCGAGGAATTCGAAACCGAAGCGCATCCGATGTTCGTGGCCGGTGTGATCGGCCCGACCAACAAGACCGCCTCGATCTCGCCGGACGTCAACGACCCCGGCAAGCGCAACACGGATTTCAACGAGCTGGCCCAGGCCTATGGCGAGGCGGCGAAGGCCCTGCTGGAAGGCGGTGTCGATATCATCCTGATGGAGACGATCTTCGACACCTTGAACGCCAAGGCCGCCATCTATGCGGTGCGCAAGCTGATGCGCGAACGAGACGAGACGATTCCGTTGATGATCTCCGGCACCATCACCGATGCCTCGGGCCGCACGCTGTCCGGTCAGACCACGGAGGCCTTCTACAACTCGGTCGCCCATGGCCGGCCGCTGACGGTGGGCCTGAACTGCGCGCTGGGCCCGGATGCGCTGCGTCAATACGTCGCCGAGATGTCGCGGATCGCGCCCTGCTATGTGCATGCCTATCCGAACGCCGGACTGCCCAACGAATTCGGCGAATACGACCTGCAGCCGGACGAAATGGCCGAACACATCGGCGAATGGGCCGAGTCCGGCCTGCTCAACATGGCCGGCGGCTGCTGCGGCTCGACGCCCGAACACATCGGTGCGATCGCCAAGGCAGTTGAAGGCAAGGCCCCCCGGAAGCGCCCCGACATCAAGCGCGTCATGCGTCTGTCCGGCCTCGAACCGTTCACGGCGGGCGGCTCGTCGGCCGCCGACGAGGACGCGGCCTGAATGCCATCGGTGCCTGCTGACGATCGCCGACGGGAGAAGATAAAACGGATCATGATTCTCTGACGTCTGCGCTGATCGGCACGGCCATGCCAGGCCATCGCGTCCTGACATGCGAGGCAGCGGCGAACGAGCGGTTCGCACGCGGTCTTGCCTTCAAGGAAGGACGCGGCCGACCGTCACCGGGCGGCTCGCTTGTGCCAGGACGACATCATCGTGAAGACAGAGGCGTTCGACCGATAGACAACCAAGAGACAGGCCCGGGTATCGAATGATCCCAAGGCAACCGACGGCGGACGCGCGCTTTCGATCAACCGTGATTGGGCCGGCCTCGAATATCGACGACTCATACGATCGCGTTCACGACATTCTTCATCCGCTTAATCTGCGGCCATCTGCGTTCATCTGCGGATAACTATCTTTATGACCTCAGCAGCGAACTTCATCAACATCGGCGAGCGCACCAACGTCACCGGTAGCGCGCGCTTCAAGCGCCTGATCAAGGAAGAGGATTACGACACCGCCCTGGAGGTGGCGCGTAATCAGGTCGAAAACGGCGCCCAGGTGATCGACGTCAATATGGACGAAGGCATGCTCGACTCCGAGCAGGCCATGCGCAAGTTCCTGAACCTGATCGCCGGCGAACCGGACATCGCACGCGTGCCGATCATGGTCGACTCCTCCAAATGGGAAGTCATCGAGGCCGGGCTGCAGTGCATTCAGGGCAAGGGGATGGTCAATTCCATCTCGCTCAAGGAAGGCGAAGAAGCGTTTCTGGAAAAAGCCCAGGCCTGTCTGGACTACGGCGCGGCCGTGGTGGTCATGGCCTTCGACGAAGAAGGCCAGGCCGATAACGAGGACGAGCGCGTCGAGATCGCCGAGCGGGCCTACACCCTGCTCACCGAGAAACTCGACTTCCCGCCCGAAGACATCATCTTCGATCTGAACATCTTCGCCATCGCCACCGGCATCGAGGAACACAACAACTACGGCGTGGATTTCATCGAGGCCACGCGTCGCGTGCGCGAGAAGTTCCCGGCGACCCATGTCTCCGGCGGGCTGTCGAACGTGTCGTTCTCGTTCCGCGGCAATGAGCGGGTACGCCAGGCCATGCACTCGGTCTTTCTCTACCACGCGATTCCCGCGGGCCTGGACATGGCGATCGTCAATGCCGGTCAGCTCGAGGTCTACGACGATATCCCCGACGAGCTGCGCGAGGCCTGCGAGGACGTGGTGCTGAACCGTCGCGAGGATGCCACGGAACGCCTTCTGGAACTGGCCGAGCAGTACAAGGGCGGCGGCAAGAAAGCCGAATCCAAGGAGGATCTGGCCTGGCGCGAATGGGAAGTCACCAAACGCCTGGAACATGCCCTGGTCAAGGGCATCGATACCTATGCGATCGAGGACACCGAAGAAGCACGCCAGCAGGCCGACAAGCCGCTGGAGGTGATCGAGGGCCCGTTGATGGACGGCATGAACGTGGTCGGCGACCTGTTCGGCGCCGGCAAGATGTTCTTGCCCCAGGTGGTGAAATCTGCGCGTGTGATGAAAAAGGCCGTCGGCCATCTCATTCCCTACATCGAGGAAGAAAAGGCCAAATCCGGCGATGCCTCGAAGAACAACGGCACCATCATCATGGCGACCGTGAAGGGCGATGTGCACGACATCGGCAAGAACATCGTCTCGGTCGTGCTGCAGTGCAACAACTTCGAGGTCATCGACCTCGGTGTGATGCAGCCGATGAACGATATTCTGGATGCCGCCGAGAAACACGATGCCGACGTGATCGGTCTGTCCGGCCTGATCACCCCGTCACTGGACGAGATGGTCAACGTGGCCGCGGAAATGCAGCGTCGCAAGATGACCACGCCGCTGCTGGTGGGTGGGGCGACCACCTCGCGTGCCCATACCGCAGTCAAGATCGACCCGGCCTATGACGGCGCGGTGATGTGGGTCAAGGATGCCTCGCGTTCCGTGCCCGTGGCCTCCAAGATGGTCAACAAGGACGCCCGCGAGAAGCTCGTCGAAGAGCTGCGCGAGGACTACGACAAGATGCGCGAGCGCCATGCGGCCAAGCGCCAGACCAAATTCCTGTCGCTCGACGACGCCCGGGCCAACCGCGTACAGCTCGACTGGGCCGACTACACGCCGCCGAAGCCGACGCTGCCGCGTGAGACCGCCTATGCCAAGCGCCAGCCCCTGCCGGGCGGTCACGAGGCCGGCGACGATGCAGTCTCCGGCCTGTATGTCTTCGACGACTTTCCGATCGACGAGCTCATCGACACCATCGACTGGACACCGTTCTTCCTGTCCTGGGAGATGAAAGGCCGTTATCCGGATATCCTGAACGACCCGCACAAGGGCAAGGAAGCCCGCAAACTGTTCGACGACGCCAAGGCGATGCTGAAACAGATCGTCGATGAAAAATGGCTGACGGCGAAAGGCGTGGTCGGCATCTGTCCGGCACGCACGGCCGGGAATCTCGATGATATCGAAGTGCTCTCGGATGATCGCAGCGAGGTCGTCTCCGTAGTCCATCAGCTGCGCCAGCAGGCCGAGCATCGCAAAGGCGTGCCCAATCGCTCGCTCGCCGATTTCGTGGCCCCGACCGAGAGCGGCAAGGACGACTGGATCGGCTGCTTCGCCGTGACCACCGGCCTCGGCGCGCCGGAAAAGGTCGAAGCATTCAAGCAGGCCAACGACGACTACAACGCGATCATGGTCGAGGCCCTGGCCGACCGGCTGGCCGAGTCGTTCGCCGAATGGATGCACAAGTACGTGCGCACCGAGATCTGGGGCCATGACGCCGACGAGTCGCTGTCCAACGACGAACTCATCGCCGAGAAATACAACGGCATCCGACCGGCGCCCGGCTACCCGGCCTGCCCGGAGCATACCGGCAAGGACACGCTCTGGGATCTGGTGGACGTCGAGGCCAACACCGGCATCCAGCTGACCGAGTCCCGGGCGATGTGGCCGGGTGCCGCGGTCTCGGGCTGGTATTTCAGCCATCCCGAATCGCGTTATTTCGTGGTCGGGCGCGTGGCCAAGGACCAGATTCGCGACTACGCCGAGCGCAAGGGCTGGGACGAGACCACGGCCGAGAAATGGCTGGCGCCCAATCTGGGCTACGAGCCGGAGGCCTGACCCACTCGCGAGACGCACGCCGGCGCCGAGAGGCGCTCGGCGAGCCGGGCCAGATGCACGACCGACAGGAACTGCTGGCCCGCCCCGCGTCCCAGGCTGACCAGCCGGATGGCGTCGTCGAACGGCGAACCGTCACGGCTCGTTCGGCGCCGTTCGATGAAGCTCGACGTGGGTGCCTCGATGTAATCGATGCGCCGGATCTCCTCGACCGCGAAACCGACGCGCCGATTGCCGGTATCCACGATCAGGACCCGGCCGCCAGCGCGTGGCGCGCCGCCGAGCAGACCGCGCAGATCGACCAGGGCAACGCTGTGTCGGTCGTGCACGAAGCGGCCCACGAAGACGTCGCCGCGGTCCAGCGCTGTCACCTCGGCCGGGTATTCGACCACCGCGACGATCTCGTCGAGCGGCGTCGACAGGCCGGGCCCGGCCTCGAAATGAAGATAGGCGAAGCGCTGTCTCGGTTCGGCAGCCACCGTACCGGCCGTTTGATCGCCTGACGTGCCTATCGCCGCATAGGCGATGATTCGCGCATCCCGGCCGGCCGCCTCGTGATCGAGGCATAACGCACCGTGCGTGGCATTGTCTTCGAGCACGCCGTCGATCAGCCGGGTTGCACCATCCGCCACGGTCGCTGCGGCCCGATCCAGCGGCACCCGCGCCGCCGGGCCGACTTCGGCGATATCGACCACCGCATCCACGGCCAGCGCCAGTTCGCCGCAGACCAATGTCACGACAACCTGACAGGCACGCTCGGTCGGATCCCCGACGTCCGGCAGATACAGCAACGCCAACGGATCGATCAGGGTCAACCGACGGCCCCGCCAGTCGACATGGCCGAGATAGGCCGCGGCATGCAGCGCCGGGGGCACCGGCGCGCGGGCCGGGCAGATTTCGCGGATGACGGACATCGACAATGCCAGATGCTGTTCACCGACACGCAGGATCACCATACGTTCGGTCGCCGCCGGTGCCTGCCGAGATTGATCGGCAGGCGTCGCGTCACCGATCGCAGCGGCGGTCGCGCGAACCGATAACAGCTCGTCGAGCGCAAACAGCGCGTCGACATCGAGCACATAGACACAGCGCCCGTCGGGCCGCGTGAACAACGCGGTGATCAGGCCGTCGCTGGCACGATGTCCTTCATGGCGTGCACCGGCATCGATCGTGACGACATCCAGCACACGATCGACCGCAAAGCCGAACAGCCGCGCGCCGTGGGCGATGATCGCCACGCAGGGGGCCGCCTGGTAATCGGTGCCCACATCGTCGGCTGTCGGCGTCAACCCAAGCAATCCGACCATATCGACTACCGGAACCGGCACGCCGCGCAGGGAAAAGACACCGAGCGACCAGGCCGGGGCGCGCGGCGCCGGCATCAGCTCCACCGGTCGGCTCACGACTTCGCGCACGACCTGTCCCGGCAACGCGACTTCGCTGTCGGCGACCGCAAAGGTAGCCAGGCAATCGACGCCGGTCATCGCCAGCGACCCGGCACTTCGCGGTACATCCCCAGGACGTGTTGAGGTTTCGTGCGAGTCCGCGCCAAGCGCTGTTGTGCGGCAAGACGAGGCGTCGTGCGCGCCGTGCAGTCATGCTGCACCAGCGTGCTGGAACGCGGGATTGCCGTCGTGGTTTTGATTTTGGGGCACTTTTTCCGAAGGGTAGGGCCACCCATAAACAATCGACAATGGCTGCCCGGCGGCGTTGCCAGTCTGGATCGTGGCACGCCACGATCGGCGACTCGCGCCTTGCCGGACACGGTTTGTGGCGCCAACACGGCGCTCGCACGCAACATCAACAGGCTCTGGCGGCAAGACACGCAAGGACAGACATCAGCGCTGCACGACCGCAGCTTCGGCCCGGTTCATCGACGCCGTACCGGCATTGTCGGTCAAGGCCTCGATCAGGGCGACGACTTGCTCGGATGTCTCACGCTGGGCGGTGATGGCCGCCGCGATTTCCTCGACCGCCCGGGTCGTGGTATCGACGCCTTCGCTGATCCGCTCGAAGGCGCCACGCGCCCGTTCGCCCACCTGGACACCGCCGTCGATGCGTCGCTGGGATTCCACGATCAAGCGATTGATGCGGCGCGCGGCCTCGCCGGATTTCTCGGCCAGCTTGCGCACTTCATCGGCGACCACGGAAAACCCGAGACCGTGTTCACCCGCCCGTGCGGCCTCGATCGCGGCATTGAAGGCCAGCAGGTGCGTCTGCGAGGCGATTTCGCCGATCACGTCCACGATTTCGGCGATGTCTTCCGAGGAGTTGCGGATCGACTGCAACGATTCCCCGGAATCGGCAATGGCCTGACTGCCACGCTGGGATTCATCACGCGCGGACAACGCCTGATCCCGGGCCGCCCGGGTATGGTCGGCCACTGTATGGATCGACTGATTCAGCTCGCGGATATTGGCCTGCATCGCCTCGGTCTGGCGGGCGATCTGTTCTTCACGCTCGACGACAGCCGTGATGTCCGAGGCGAATTTGACGACCTTGCAAGGCTGGCCCTCGCCGTCGAAAACCGGGTTATACGATGCCCGAATCCAGATTCGCTGACCGTGCCGTCCAAGACGCAGAAAACGTCCGCTGCAGAACTCGCCCTGGCCCAGCGTGTTCCAGAAATCGCGATATTCGGCGCTGGTCGTGTAGGTCGGCTCGCACAGCTGGCGATGATGCTGGCCGACAAGCTCTTCGGCGCGATATCCAAACAGGGTCAGGAACAAACCGTTTGCGGACAGGATCATTCCGCTCATGTCGAATTCGATCACGGCCTGCGAGCGCTCGATCGCATCGATCTTGCCGCGCGTATCCATCTGACGGTGCTTGATCTCGGTGACGTCGGTGGCGAACTTGACGATCCGGTGCGCTCGGCCATCGATATCCAGCACCGGGTTGTAGCTGGCCTGGATCCACACCGCTCGTCCGTCGCGGGCCAGGCGACGGAATTCGTCGACCACGAACTCGCCGGCCCGCAGCCGAGCCCAGAACGCGGCATAGTCGTCGCTGCGTGCGTACTCGGCATCACAGAACATCCGGTGGTGACGACCGACGATCTCATCGAGTTCGTATCCGAAAGCCGCCAGAAAAGCAGCATTGGCGTGCCGGATAGTGCCGTCGAGATCAAACTCGATGACACTCTGCGCCCGATCGATCGCCCGCATGCGGCTCTGGAATTCGACGTTGCGCAATTTTTCATCGGTGACGTCGAAGGCACACTTGACGACTTTGACGACGTGACCGGCGGCATCGCGGATCGGTGCATAGGTCGCACGCAACCAGACCGAGCGACCGTCGCGTGTCAGGCGTCGATACTCACCCGTATCGGCCTCGCCCTGGCGCCCGAGCTTGTGCCAGAACTGCCGATACGCCGGCGACTCGACATCGGCCGGCAGACAGAACACGCGATGGTGGGCGCCGACCAACTCCTCGCGGCTGTAGCCCATGAGCGCGAGAAACGGTGCATTGGCTTCGAGAATGATGCCGTCGGCATCGAATTCGATGATCGCCTGCAAACGATCCACCGCTTCGATGATATCGGCACCGCGCGCTCGTGCGCTCGGTTCGGCCCGTGGCGATAGGCCCTCAGGGCGGCCATGCGGTAATGTTTCAGCCATCGGATTCGGCTTTGGCGCCATCAAATTGTGGTTGACCCTTTATTGAACGACCAAGCTCGCAAGAACTTGAGCCCTGTTCGGTGCAATGGTCGCTCGAACGGACGGCGTCACATGCCGGGGCATCCCTCGGTCATCCATGGGGTATCCCGGCCAGCCACTGCAACGCGTGACGGCTCGGGCACGTAATCCCACTCATGCCGCCGGGTGCGGCCGCGCCCGGCGTGCGGTTGCCCGGCGGCGGCGGATTTCGATAATCGATGCGGGGGCCTGTGGATGGGTCGTCGTGCGCGTCCGCGCCGGGTGCACCCTGAAATGGACGATGGGCGGCAAGACGAGGCGTCGCATGCTGGATTGCCGTCGTGTTTTTGATCCGGGGCGCTTGTGCCGAAGGGTGGGGCCGCTCGCGCATGGGCGCCTTGCAGCAGGCACGGCGGACTCTCGACGAAAGCACTCGCACGACACATCCTCAGGTCATCGGCGGTAATCGGCCGCCGTTCGCCACGAGACCGACTGCGGAGCGAGACACGTGCCAAGGACTGTTGTTGTTTCGACGCGGCGTGCCGGACGCACGCCATGAGCACACGCCCTGTCCGACGTCGGTCGGCGGCCGCGCCCCGACTGCGTGCCGAGGCACTGACGGTGATGGGCATCACCGCGGCCATATTGATCGTCATCGCGTTCTGGCTGCGTCATCGGGGGGATCTCGGTACCGCATTCGCGATCGCGGCACCCTGCGGATTCGGGCTGATGGCGGCACTGGTGATGCTGGCCCTGCCCGCCTATCCCCATGCCCGGTTCGGCGTGGCCAACATGCTGACCACCGCACGCGCCGGCATCACGGCCCTGATCGGTGCCCTGGCTTTTGAGGCAGAGCGCCTGACCGCCCCCGAGCCGAGGCTTGCCTGGCTCGCCACCGGGGCCACCGCGATCGCGCTCGCGCTCGACGGACTCGACGGTTATGCTGCGCGCCGGCGCGCCGAGACATCGCGCTTCGGCGCGCGTTTCGACATGGAGATCGATGCCCTGCTGTTACTGCTGCTGTGCGTGCTGTTGCACGGCGCCGGCAAGGTGGGTATCTGGATCTATCTGCTGGGCGCCATGCGCTATGCGTTCGTGCTCGGCCAATGGCTCTGGCCGCGGCTGGCCCGACGCACGCTGGCTCCCAGCCAACGCCGCAAAACGGTCTGTGTGATCCAGGGCGTGGTGCTGTGCATCGGGCTCGCGCCTATCGTCACCGCCCCGCTGGCCTCGGTGATCGCCGCCGCCGCGCTGATCGCGCTGTCGGTGTCCTTCGCCCTGGATATCCGCGTCCTGCTGGCCGAGGATCAAGGATGACGATGCGCGCCCGACTCGGCCTGTGGCGCTCGATCGTGATCTATCACGCCCAGCCCTGGCGCACACGGGCGCTGCGACGCTTCTATGCCCGGCTGTTGCAGCCCGGCATGCTGGCTTTCGATATCGGCGCGCATGTCGGCAATCGCAGTCGCGCGCTGGCGCAAGCCGGGCTCCGCGTCGTGGCCGTGGAACCGCAACCGATCTGTGCGGCTTATCTGGCACGCACCCTCGGGCGCGATCCACGCGTCACGCTGCGCCGCGAGGCCCTCGGCGCGGTCACGGGCACGGCCAGCCTGCGGATATCGAGTCGCCACCCGACCGTCTCGACGCTCGCCTCGGACTGGATCGATGCCGTTTCCCGAACCACCGGCTTTATGCAGGTCCGCTGGGACCAGACGGCCGAGGTCCCGGTACTCACGCTCGATGCGCTGATCGCCGCCCATGGCCGGCCGGATATCTGCAAGATCGACGTCGAGGGGCATGAAGCCGCCATACTGCAGGGACTGTCGCAGCCGCTGGATCGTGTCGTATTCGAGTATCTGCCGGTCGCGCCCGACACGGCCCTGGCCTGTATCGACCGGCTGAGCGCGCTGGCCGATGATTATCGCTACAACTGGGTCATCGGCGAACGCCATCGCTGGGCTCGTGCCGACTGGGGCACGGCTGCCGACTGTCGTCGAGCAATCGAGGCCCGTCCACGCCACGGGCCGGGCTGGGATATCTATGCCTGTCGGACCGGCCGGACCACATGAAGGCGCCGACGCAGCAACAGCATCGCCCCGGGCAATGCCCCGACAAGGCTGACCAGTCCGTAGACAATGCTGGTCGCCACACCGTCGGCCGCACTTGCCCCGGCCAGCGGCCAGAGTGCCGCGGCCGCGGTTTCGCGCACGCCCCAGCCGGCGATCGATACCGGCACCAACATGGTCAGCAGCACCAGGGGCACGAGCGCGATGGCGGCCGGAAACGACAACGGCGCCCCCACGGCCGCGCCGGCCAGCGCGAAGACACCGAGATAACCCGCGACGATCGCGAGCGACAATCCGGCCTGGCGCAGAAAAAGCCCGGGCCCGAGCCAGGCCGCGCGTACGGCACCGGCAAAGATGCCGGCCAGACGCGCGAGCCGCGCGGGTGCCCAGCGCGCGGCGGCCGCCACCAGGAGACCGGCAGCCGCCAGGACACTCACGGCACCGGCCACGAGCGGCACGGCACCGTCGATCTCGTGGCCGTGTGTGAGCAACCAGATCAGCAGGCCAACGGCTGCGACCAGCACGAGCGCCGCCTGGCCGGCCAAACGTTCGATCACGACCGCATGCACCGCCACCGTCCAGCCGACGCGGTTGTCACCGGCCGGCCGATTGCGGGCCGCCCGCAGGACATCGCCCGATACGCCGCCGGGCAACACCTGATTGAGCAGCGAGGCCACATAGTATTCGGCAACCGCCCGGTGCCGCGACAGCGCCTGGCCAAGCGCCTGGGCCGTCATGCGCCAGCGCAGACCCGACAGCACGATCTGTGCCTGCACCAACAGGACAGCAACGGCGATCATCGGCCATCGCACCCGGTCGAGACGGGCAGCCACGGCCTGGTCACCGACCCCGATCGCCACCAGCCCCAGCAATCCGGCGGCTGTCAGAACACGGATGGATCGGGCCCGCCAGAGATACGAGATCATGCCGGCCGCGACATGGTCTATCGGTCGCATGCGTGCTGTATCGATCGTGCAATTGCCAGGTGCCGAGGATGAGCAGCGCAGCAGTGCGCAGCCTGGTGGCGCTGGGGCTGCTGGCCGTGATCATCGGTCTGCCGGGGCTCTCCGGTGCACCGATACGTCTGGCCCTGCCCGTCGGCGCGCTGGTTATCGTGCTCGCCGCGAGCCTCCTGCGCCGCTGGCCCGGTCACATCTATCGCATGTTCGTCTGCGTGGCGGCCACGGCCATGGTTGCCCTCAAGATCGGCGATCGGGCCGTTGGCACGGCCTACGCCCGGGTGTTCAATCCAGTGACCGACTGGGGACTCCTGCCAGCCGCATGGCATCTCGCGCGCGGCACCGTCGGTCCGGCCGTCACCGCGCTGACCGGCCTGGCGATCGGTGCCACGCTCGTGGGCCTGGCCGGCCTGCTGTACTGGGCGCTCGGCGGACCCTCGCGGTTGCGCACTACGCCACGCATGGTGCTGCGCTGTCTCTGTCTGCTCGGGATATGCGGTTTTCTGGTTCATCGTATTGGCGCGATACCTATCGGCGTCGAGGCCCCGGGCTGGCGCTATCTGGGTGATCGGATGGCGCTGGTCGTGCGGACGGAACACGCCGTGGCAGCCTTCGATCGCGATCTGGCAGACGATCCACTGGCCGGGCTGGCGCCGTCGAAGCGGTTCTCGGCGCTGACCGGCCGCGATGTCGTGCTCGTCTTCGTCGAATCCTACGGGCGCAGCGCGCTCATGGATCCACGCTATGCCGATTCCATCGGCGCCCGGCTTGACGCCATCGACGCGGCGCTCGACCGCACCGGGCGTCATGTCGTCAGCGGCTGGCTGCGCTCGCCCACCGTCGGCGGCATGAGCTGGCTGGCCCACGGCACACTGCTCTCCGGGCTCTGGCTCGACGATCAGCAACGCTACGATCGCGTGCTGGACAGCCAGCGCATCAGCCTCAACCGGCTCTTCCGGCGCGCGGGCTGGACCACGATCGCGGCCATGCCGGCGATTACCATGGACTGGCCGGAAGCCCGCTGGTTCGGCTATGACCGAATCTACGGCGCCGATGATCTGGGTTATGCCGGGGCCCCGTTCAATTGGGTCACGATGCCGGATCAGTACACGCTGTCGGCCATCCAGCGCATCACGGCCGGCATCGATCGCCCCGTCATGGTCGAGACCGCGCTCATCTCCAGCCACGCCCCCTGGACACCGGTACCACATCTCGTGCCCTGGGCGGATATCGGCGACGGCCACATATTCGATGCCCAGGCCCGGGCCGGCGATTCGCCGGCTACGGTCTGGGCCGACCCGGATCGGGTGCGTCAACAATACGAAAAAGCGGTGGACTACAGCCTGATGGCCGTGGGCGACTACATGGCCCGCTTCGGTGACGGCACGGTGTTCATCGTGCTCGGCGATCACCAGCCGGCGCCGATCATCACCGGCAAAGACGCCTCGCGCGACGTGCCGATTCATGTCATCGCCGACGATCCGCGCGTGTTGTCCCGGCTGAGCGCACGTGACTGGTCCCCGGGCATGCGGCCCGATCCCGGCTTGCCGGTACGCCCGATGAGCGCATTTCGCAACGATTTCACGCGCGCCATGAGCGGGCCCTGAGTGTATAAACCCAGCACATTGTTCACGGATAACGGCCATCGGCTGATGGGGGGTTGATGATTCAGGCGGGCCAGGGGGCTATGCCAGTTGTCGTCATGGCGCCAATACGGCAGATAAGCCGCGCGCTCATCGGCGCTCTGGTACGCATGGGCATAGGCCCATTCATGTCACGCCGTCTGGATCAGCCGTTCGGCCTTGCCGTTGGCGCACGCGCGCGACCGCGAATACAGGCGTCAGTTCGGATCGTCAGACTTGTTCGGCAGCTTGTGCTGCTCGGTCACGATCGAACCGTCGGCTTTTTTCTTGACCGAAATCACGTGTCGCTGGGTCTCGACGGCGCGATGGCCCACCGGCAACGTCACCAGCCCGGCACGCTGCGCGCCGATAAGCACGGTCACCACGAGCGCCAACGTCGGCACGATCGTGATCATCACCATCTGTCGCCAGGCGAAGCCACTGGACCCGGCAGCGCGACGCGCGAATTGATAGACTAGATAAACCAGCGTGCCGATCAGCGCGACACCGACCGTGATCCAGAACACGGCCCCGGTGACCACGGCGAATGCCAGCATGCAAAGCAGTAGTGTCGCCACCAGGCCAAGCACGCCAGCGGCCTCGAACACGAAATCGAACAAGCCCATCGGGGTCGCATCGTGGGTTCGACGCGGCCGCGATCGAGTGAGTAGACCGGCCACAGCGGATGTCCTGTCTTGGAATGTCTCAAACCCGATGATGCGGCGTTTTCCTCGCCAGGCAAGTCAACGCGTCGCTTCGGGTCTCACGGGCGTCTGCAAACGGGCCCGGGCCGGTTGCGGTGTGTCCGGGAACCGGCCTCGCCGAACGAGCCCTACAGATTCTCCATGAGGTCGGCCACCGAATCGTGAATGGCGGCGGGCCGGAACGGATAACGGTCCACATCCTCGCGCGAGGAGATGCCAGACAGCACGAGCACCGTATGCAGCCCGGCCTCGATACCGGCGACCACATCGGTATCCATGCGATCACCGATCATACCGGTGCGCTCGGAATGCGCACCCAGCTTGTTCATCGCCGACCGGAACATCATCGGGTTCGGCTTGCCGACGTAATAAGGCTCCCGCTTCGTGGCCGCGGTGATCAGGGCCGCCACCGCCCCCGTGGCCGGCAACACGCCCTCGGCACTCGGACCCGTCACATCGGGGTTCGTCGCGATGAAACGTGCCCCCTCGTTGATCAGGCGGATCGCCTTGGTGATGGCCTCGAACGAGTAGGTCCGCGTCTCGCCGAGCACCACGAAATCCGGATTCACATCCGTCATCACGAAACCGGCCTCGTGCATGGCCGTGGTCAGACCGGCCTCGCCGATGATGCAGGCCGAGCCGCCGGGTGCCTGATCCTTGAGAAAGGCGGCCGTGGCCAGCGCCGAGGTCCAGATCTGATCCTCCGGCACTTCGATGCCGCTGCGTGCCAGGCGTGCCGACAGATCGCGCGGGGTATAGATGGAATTATTGGTGAGCACCAGGAATCGCTTGCCCTGCTTGCGCCAGTGCTCGATGAGTTCGGCCGCGCCCGGCAATGCCTCGTTTTCGTGGACCAGAACACCGTCCATGTCGGTGAGCCAGCATTCGATCTCACGGTTTCGATCGGCGGACCGGTTCTTTTTGCCGTTATCGGATTTCTTGCTCACAGGCGATCGCACTCGCTGGAATCAGGACATCAATGATACGCGGTTACCACGAACGGCGTGCACACACGCGAAATGCGCAGAATCTGCATGAAGAATCGCTCACCCGGCACGAAACGACAAAAAACAAATCGCGTGACATCACGCACTTAGTGCATATGGCACACAAACCGCACTGCCAGGGCCTTGCAGCGACCGCCTCAGCCTGCTTAGTTTCATAATTCATCCAAAGAGTCAATATGGGGGACTGGATATCATGAGGATATTTCTCACCGCGCTGGCATTCGCCGGCCTGTTCTATGCCGGCAGTGCGCTGGCCGCCGTCAATGTCAACACGGCTTCGGCCGACACGCTGAGCCAGCTCAACGGCATCGGCACAGTCAAGGCGGCCGCGATCGTCGCCGATCGCAAGGCCAACGGCGATTACGACAGCCTCGATCAACTCACGCGTGTCGATGGCATCGGCAACAAGACCGTGGCCGCCCTCCAGGACGAGGCGACCGTCGGGGATGCCGACGACAACGACAGCGACGACGGCACCCGCGACAGCGACGCCCAATAGATCGCAGCCAACGCCGTGTCACGCCGCACCGGCGTGGCCCGGCATGGGCGGCCCGCGCACGCACCGACATGCCGGGCCACGCGGTGTAGAGTGGCGGCATTGCAGCCTGGGGCGTGTTGATGTTTCGTTCGAGCGCCTTTTCGTTGAGAGACCGCAGTGTGTCCGGCAAGGCTCGCAACGCCGCCGGGCGCCCATCGTCGATTTTTCATGGGCGGCCCAACCCGAAGGGACAAGCGCCCCAAAATCAAAAACACGACGGCAATCCAGCGTTGTAGCCCGCGGGTGCAGCATGGCTGCACGGCGCACGACGCCTCGTCTTGCCGCTCATCGTCAATTTCAGGGCGCACTTGGCGCGGACTGCACGACACATCAACACGCCCCAGGAGACGCCGCCCGATGCACACTTCGTCCGACAAACTCGTCGTCGGTATTTCCTCGCGTGCGCTATTCGATCTGGAAGCCAGCCATACGGTGTTCGAAGCCGAAGGCCGCGAAGCCTACTGCGCCTACCAGATCGAACATGAGGAGGATGTGCTCGAACCCGGGGTCGCCTTCGGGCTGGTCAAGAAACTGCTCGCACTCAACGACGAAACCCACGAACGCGTTGAGGTCATTCTGTTATCACGCAACAGTGCGGATACCGGGCTGCGTGTCTTCAACTCCATTGCCCATCACGACCTCCCGATCAGCCGGGCCGCGTTTTCCAGCGGCGACTCGCCCTGGCGATACGTCGCAGCCTTCGGGGCCGATCTGTTCCTCTCGGCCGATGCCTTCGATGTCCGAGCCGCACTCGCCGCCGGCTGCGCGGCCGCGACAATCGTACCGGGCCAGTCCCTGCCGTCCGGCGCAGGCCAGCTCAAGATCGCCTTCGACGGCGATGCCGTGCTGTTTTCCGACGAGGCCGAGCGCATCTTCAAGCAACACGGGCTGGCCGCCTTCGCCGAATCGGAGAGTGAAGCTGCCGAGCGTCCGTTGCCGGGTGGGCCGTTCAAGGCCTTTCTCGAAGCGCTGACGCATATACAGGCCGAATTCGATCCGACCGATTGCCCGATCCGCACGGCGCTGGTGACCTCGCGTAGTGCCCCCGCGCACGAGCGCGTCATCCGCACCCTGCGGGCCTGGCATATCCGTATCGACGAAGCCCTGTTCCTGGGCGGGCTGGGCAAGGCGGCGTTTCTACGGGCCTTCGGCGCGGATATCTTCTTCGACGATCAGGCCACCCATATCGGCAGCGCAGCCAGCCTGGTCGCGGCCGGCCATGTACCACACGGCATCGCCAACGAGACCGGCGACTGACACGGTGCCGCTGCCGACACCGTCGCGGGGGGCATGTGCGCGGTCATGAATCGTCCGCGGGCCGACCGGCACGGCGATGTCCGCCCGCCCGCCTCGACCACAGCCGATACCGTGTCGTGCCACGACGGATGATGATCCGGCCACTCCGCTGACAGGCGGGATGGCCCTCGTGTTTTTGGCCTGGGGCGCTTGTCCCGAAGCGTCGGGCCGCCCATGATGAATCGATTACGGGCGCCCTGCGCCGTTGCAGGTCTGGCTCGTGACACGCCACGATCGGCGCCTCGCGCCTTGCAGGACACACAGCGGGCTCTCGACGAAAGCACGCGTGCGAAACATCAACAGGCCCCGGGGACGGGCCATGTCGAGGTCAATGGCCCCATGACCGCGAATATCACGACACTCTTGCCATGAATCTACTCACCAGCGTACTCGTGGTTCTGTTGACGCTCTGTGTCATCGCCTGGCTCGTGATCCGGCCGGAACGATTGACGCGACCCGGCAGGCTGGTGCCCCGACAACGGCGCCAGATCATCCGTGCCCTGCCGTGGTGGCAACGTCTGGATGCGCGCCGCCGCGCCCGCCTGCTCGATCAGGTGGTGCGGCTGGAAAAGGACATGCCCATCGTGCCCGGCGACGGTTTCGAACCGGACGAATCACAGCGCATGGCGATTCTGGCGCACGTGGCGGTCTGCAGCCTGGCCCCGGATATCAACCCGTACTGGCTGCCCGACGAACTGGTGGTCTTCGGCGACGATGTGGACACCGCCGTCACCACGCTGCCCAGCGACATGATCGAGGATTTCAGCGAACTGGCGATCGGCGAAAGCTGGGCCGCCAAACGGCTGGCGGTGTCCTGGCCGAGCATCGAGCGCGCCGCGGCCGGCGGGCCGGACAATCCGCTGGTGCGCCGCCTGGCCCGCTGGCGCATGCAGCAGATCGTCGCCGATCCGGATCGCAACGGCAGCTGGATGGCGGCCTACGATGCGGCCTGGCAACGCTGGCGGGCCGACCCGCGACCGGGCGCACGCCAGCTACTGCGTCGCATCGACGAGCAGACCGACCTCCCCGGATTCGTCGGTGCCGCAGCCGAGGCGTTTTTCCAGCGCGGCCGCGAGCTCGCCCGAACGCATCCCGGCCTGTACAACCTGCTGGCCACCAGTTTCGATTTCGACACCGCCCGGCATCGACCGGTCGGTCATCGCACGCCGGACGTCAGTTCCGCTGGATCGTGATCGGTTCACTGCCCGGCAGGGTCTCCACGAACTGCCAGCCGGCCAGGCGCGACGGTGTATAGGCCCCGCCCTCTGCCGGGGCATCTGTCAGCAATCGCTGCGCCAGCGCCAGACTGGCATCCACGGTCACGCTGTAACCGTTGGCGACCTTGACCCGGCCCACGACTGTCTGCCCGTGCTTGTCGGTGGCCTCGCCCCAGACATAGGTTGGCTGTCGCGCCCGGGTTTCGGCGTCCGGGCCCTTGATCTGTCCCGCGCGCTTTTTCAGGAACCGTGTGACCGGCCGGAGACCAAGGACAGGCTGGATCCAGTTCAGGCGCTTGACCTGTTTCACGCGACCCGGCGATATCGGCATATAGACGGCGATATCAGGAATGCCGGTCGAGTGATACGCCGTCGAGACATCGCCCCACGGAATCGTCATCGCGGTCTTCTCGCCGTTGCCGAAATCGATCTTGCGGACGTCGGCGGCAAGCTTGACGGTTTCGATACGCCCGCCGCGTCGCAGCTTGCCGCCCCCGGCCAGCCCCTCGACCGAGGTCTTGGCCGTCCCCGGCGACAGACCGGATCGGGAGTCGAAGCCGAGCGCGAGTGCCGTCGCATCCGGCATTTCCTCGGCCAGCCGAGCCGCCAGGCAATCGGTGGGCACCACATCGAAACCGGCCCCCGGACAGAGCACGACGCCGGCCTCGCGCGCGGCCTGCATCTGCGCGAATACCTGTTCAAAAACCGCGATTTCGCCGGTGATATCCAGATAATGCGTGTGACTGGCCAGACAGGCCGCGACCATGGCCGGCGCGGTCGACGAGAATGGCCCCGCGCAGTGAATGACCACATCGATATCGGACAGCTGACCCGCGATCGTATCGGCGTTCAGGTCGAACGGCCGATCCACGAGCCCCAGCTCGTGAGCCAATGCCCCGACCCGCGATGCATTACGGCCCGAGACCACGGGCGCGAGCCCGGCGGCCACCGCGGCACGGGTGATCAGCTCTCCGGTATAACCATAGGCGCCGTATATGAGCAGACGGCTATGCTTCATTGTTTTTCTCCTCGTTCGACGAATGATCGGGTCGCCTTGCGCACGGCGCGTGCGAACAGCTCGGGCTGGAGACGCTTGAGCCGATACTGCCAGCGCGACTCGCGATGCGAGATGACCAGGAACCGGCCGGCCGCAGCGGCCTCGAAGACATCGTCGGCCACGGTTTCGGCCGTGACCTTCGAACGCTGCATGAGTTTTTCGACCATCGCCTTCTGGCCCGGCCGACTGCTTCGGAACGTGTCCATCAACCCGGTCGCGAAAAAAGCCGGACAGGCGACCGTCACCCCGATACCGTGGCGTGCTTCCTCATGGCGCACGGTCTCCGACAGCGACAGCACGCCGGCCTTGGCCACGTTGTAGGCCGCCATACCCGGCGCATTGGCGATCGCCGCAAAGGACGCGATATTGATCAGATGCCCCCGACTGGCCCGCAGCAACGGCGTTGCCGCACGCGTGCCGCGCACGACCCCCATGAGATTGATATCGATCAGCCACGCCCAGTCGGCGGCCGGCGTATCGGCCACGGTCCCCGCGCCGGCCACCCCGGCGTTATTGATGAAGACATCGACGCCGCCCCAGTCCGCGGCCAGACGCGCGGTCAGTTCGGCGAAGTCTGCATCGTTGCGGGTATCCAGCGGCTGGGCGAGCGCGGTGCAGCCGGCGGCTTCGATCTCGGCGGCCACGCGGCTTGCGCGCTCGGCATCCAGATCGGTGACGGCAACGGCCCAGCCGGCCTGCGCATAGCGCAGCGCCAGTGCGCGGCCGAGCCCGCTGCCGGCGCCGGTGATTGCAACACGTCGCATGGTGGATTCAGGTTGAGTCATCATCTGAAATGGCGTCTTGTCAGATGGCCAGCATACGATAAACGATCACGTCGCGTCGCCTGGTCTGCTACACGGCCGACCTGCGGCCGGAGACACTGCAATGAAGCTCTACGAATATTCGCGCGCGCCCAATCCTCGTCGTGTGCGCTGGTTCATCGCCGAAAAAGCCGTCGACTGGGCCACGATCGACATCGTGCCCGTCGATATCGTGACCGGGGAAAACCGATCGGCGACGTGTCTGGCCAGGAATACGATGGGCACGGTGCCCGTACTCGAACTTGACGACGGCACCTGCCTAGGGCGTGTTGAGGTTTCGTGCGAATCCGCGCCAAGCGCGCCCTGAAATTGACGATGGGCGGCAAGACGAGGCGTCGCACGCGCCGTGCAGCCACGCTGCACCCGCGGGCGACAACGCTGGATTGCCGTCGTGTTCTTGATTTTGGGGCGCTTGTCCCTTCGGGTTGGGCCGCCCATGAAAAATCGACGATGGGCGCCCGGCGGCGTTGCCAGCCTTGATCGTGGCACGCCACGATCGGCAACTCACGCCTTGCCGGACACACCGCGGTCTCTCGACGAAAAGGCGCTCGAACGAAACCTGGCCTAATCGATGGCGATCTGTCGCTATTTCGAGGCCCGGCCCCCGAACCGCCGCTGCTGGGCGTTTCGGCACGCGATCAAGCCGTCATCGAGATGTGGCATCGTCGCATGGAGCGCAACCTGCTCTATCCGGTGGCGCTGGCCTTACGTCATACCACGGTGCATTTCGCCGATCGCGAGCGGATGTTTTCCGATTACGGCGCCGACTGTCTGGCAACCGCCAGCCGCATGTCCGATTTTCTGGACCGCCATCTGGCCGGGCAGACCTGGATCGCCGGCCCGGCGTTTCCGGTCGCCGATATCACGGCGGCTGCCGCGATCGATTTCGCCCGAATCATCAAACAGCGCATCGATCCCGACACGCAGCCCCATCTGGCGGCATGACATGCCCGGGTCTCGGCGCGTCCGACCGCGCGCCGATAACGCCGGCCGGCCTGTCGCCGATGCGATCCTGGTCCGGCCCAGGGCAACACCGGCACACGCACGTTACGATTGGCGGCCTGCGTCATGACAAGGCCTGCAATGCATCTCGAAGGTTCGCTCTCACCCGAAGTTCTCGCCGTGGTGGTGGATATCGAAGGCACCATCAGCGATGCCCGATTCACCGCCGACGTGCTCATCCCCTACGCCGAGCAGCATTTCGGCGACTGGCTGGCCCGCCACCGCGGCCGTGCCGAAGTGGCAGCCGCCGCCGATGTATTTCGCCATGCCGTCGACGAGCCCGAGGCCGATGACGACCGCCTGAGCGAGCTCGCCGAAGCCAGCCTGGCGCAGGGTGAAGCATTGCCCGCCCTGGCCGAACTGGTAAGACTGCTCTGGCTGGATGCCTATCGCGCCGGCGATCTCGAGGGCCATGTGTATCCCGATGCGGTGGCCACGCTTCAGGGCTGGGCCGACGATCATCGCGCGTTATTCACGTTTTCGGCCTCGGCGGCCTACGATCAGCGTCTCCTCGTCACCTACAGCGACCACGGCGATCTATCGGACCTGTTCTCCGGCTTTTTCGACCCGCGCACAGGCAAGAAGACCCAGGCCGCCAGCTACACGGCCATCGCCAAGGCGGTCGGTCAACCCCCGGAAGCGCTCCTGTTCGTCTCGGACCGCGGCAACGAGCTCGATGCGGCCAAGAAAGCCGGCTTCCAAACCTGCTGGGTAGCACGTACGGACACCGCCCGGGAAAAAGCCTATAACCAGCAGACCCATGCCGTGGTCGACGATTTCTCTCAAATCGAACTGTTATGAAAATCGGCGAATTGGCCCGCCAGGCCGGCCTGTCGCCTCACACGCTGCGCTATCACGAGCGCATGGCGTCCTGCGTCGAACGCATCGCGATGCCAACGGACCGCGTGTCTTCGATACGGCTGACCTCGCCCGGGTCGCGTTTATCAAACACTTGAGGGCGACCGGTATGCTGTTACTGCAGATTCGTCGCTACGCAGAGTTGCGCGCCACCGGCCATCACACGTTGACCGACCGCCAGACGCTGTTGAAAACCCGCGCCGCTGTTTAGGGAACCTCTGATCTATTCATCCACGGTCGCGTTTGAGTCCCCAAAGGCCACGATACAAGGCGCATGGCGCCGCGTCATAGCCACTCTATGATCCAGCCATGCAACGCCGTAGCGCGGCCTTTGGGGCCAAACCGCTTAGCGGCCGGGCTTTTGCGCGCGCCTGAGCGGCGTTGCCGCTCGCTCATTTGCATTCAGCAAACGGCGCTCGCGGCGTCTTGTCAGACGCGCGCAAAAGACACCGGCGCGACCGTGGATGAATAGATCAGAGGTTCCTTAGGGCCTGTCGATGTTTCGTTCGAGCGCCTTTTCGTCGGGAGACCACTGTGTGTCCGGCAAGGCGCGAGTCGCCGATCGTGGCGTGCCACGATCCAGACGGGCAACGCCGCAGGGCGCCCATCGTCAATTTCAGGGCGCGCTTGGCGCGGACTCGCACGAAACATCAACACGCCCTAGAGTCAACGCGAAGCCGTGCGTTGTTTCGCTCGCTCTTCAATCAGGCAGAACCATGGACAACGCACGCGACGAAACCGGACTGGCATGACTTCGCGAAATCGACAGCGCTGCCGGTGAGAACGTCATCGAAAGCCTGCAATCGATCGCGCCCGATCTGAGGCGTGACGTGATCCAGTTTCCGTTCGGCGATATCTATCAGCGGCCCGGTCTGGACCTGGCGCGCCGCGAACCGGTCACGGTGGCCGCAGTCACCGCGCTGGTCAATTGCCCTGCACAGCTGTAAGTCCATCTACACAGCGCGCGCAACGTCGGCTGTGCGCACGGACAGGTCGTAGAAACCATCATTCAGATGGTCGTCCATGCCGGCTTCCCGGCGGCGCTCAATGCAAGAATGATCGCCGACCGGGTATTCAAGGAACGAGGCATCATCCGCCACTGATAGGCGCTACCCGAAAGCCGCCCCGCCGGCATCAAGCGCGCCGGCTGCCACATCGCTCGGCCCGAACACGCCGATATCCAGAATCCAGTGGTCGATCAATGTCGCCGGAGTGATATCGAACGCCGGGTTATGGACCGGCGCATCGGCCGGGGCCCAGCGTAGGTCGCCCGCCGGGCCGGTCACACCACGTACTTCGGCAGCATCGCGCTGCTCGACTTCGATTGCCGCCCCTGTCTCACACTCGGGATCCAGTGTGGTGTACGGCGCAGCAACCGCGAACGGAATCTCGTGATACCGCGCCAGCACGGCCAGTCCATACGTCCCGATCTTGTTCGCGACATCACCGTTGGCGGCGATTCGATCGGCGCCAACGATCACCCGATCGATGCGCTCTTCGCGCATCAGGGCCGCCGCCATGCTGTCGGTGATCAGGGTATAAGGCACACCGATTTGGCCGAATTCCCAGGCCGTCAGCCGGCCGCCCTGCAACAGCGGTCGGGTCTCGTCGACCCAGACCGAAATCCCCTTGTCCTGCTCGTGCGCCCGACGGATCACGCCCGCCGCGGTGCCGATGCCGGCGGTGGCCAGCGCACCCGTGTTGCAGTGGGTCAGGATACGCTCACCAGCGCCGATCAGGGCCGCGCCGTTGTCAGCGATGGCCTCGCAGAGCATGACATCGCGATCGGCGATGGACTCGGCGGTGGCAATCACCCCGGAGATGCCGTTGCGTGACAGCGCAGCGGCCAACCGGTCCATCGCGAACATGAGATTGACCGCGGTCGGGCGGGCGGCGCGCAGCGCGGCAATATCGTCGGCCAGCGTATCGGCCTCGTCGCCGGCCTCGGCCCGCGCGGCGACATGAAGGGCCGCCGCCACACCGATCATCGGCGCGCCGCGCACCCGCAGCGCCCGGATGGCCTCGACCATTTCGGGCGTCGAGCCGATCGTCAGCCAGACTTCCTCCTGTGGCAGCCGAGTCTGGTCGAGCAGACAGACCCGGCCGTCGTGCACCTTGAGCCCGAGACCGTCCCGCGGTTGCATCAGGCCGTCCCGCCGATCCGGGTCAACAACTCATCGGTCTTGGCTTCCATCAAGGCCTTGTCGCCCCGTGATTCCACGTTCAGCCGGATCACCGGCTCGGTGTTGGATTTACGCAGATTGAAGCGCCAGGCACCGAAGTCCATCGAGAGGCCGTCCACATAAGCCACGCTCTCCGCGCTGTCGCGATAGGCCTGCTCCATGTCGGCCATGACGGCATCGGCATCCTCGACCTTGCGGTTGATCTCGCCCGAGGCGGGAAAAGCCGCGATGCGCTCTTCGACCAGCGTGGACAGGCGCTTGCCGGTACGCGAGACGAGCTGGGCGAGCACCAGCCACGGCAGATGGCCGTTGTCGGCATAGGAGAATTCACGGAAGTAATGATGGGCGCTCATCTCGCCGCCATAGAGCGCGTCATGTTCGCGCATGACCTGTTTCATGAACGAATGGCCGGACTTGGATTCGACCGCTTCACCGCCGGCGGCCGCAACCTGGTCGAGCGTGTTCCAGATCAGGCGCGGATCGTGCACGATCGCCTCGCCCGGGTTCATCTCGAGCAGCATCTGGGCGATCAGGCCGACGATGTAGTAGCCCTCGATGAAGGCGCCGGTCTCGTCGAAGAAGAAACAGCGATCGAAGTCCCCGTCCCAGGCCACGCCGAAATCCGCGCCGGTCTCACGCACCTTCGCCGAGGTCGCCTCGCGATTCTCGACCAGAAGCGGGTTGGGCACGCCGTTGGGCAGCGTGCCGTCCGGCTCGAACTGCATGCGCTGGAAATCGAACGGCAGACGCTCGGCCAGCTTGTCGACCACCAGCCCGGCACAGCCGTTGCCCGGGTTGGCCACGATCGTGAGCGGCTTGAGTTCCTCGGGCTTGATCTGCGCCAGCAGAAAATCGATGTAGTCGTCGCGCTGATCCAGCGGCGTCACCTGCCCCGGCTTGTCGGCCGGCGACAAATCGTTGGCGTGCACGCGGCGCTCGATGTCGGCCAGGCCGGTATCGGCCGAGATCGGCTTGGCCTGTTCGCGCACGAACTTCAGCCCGTTGTAATCCTTGGGATTGTGGCTTGCGGTGACCATGATGCCGCCATCGGCATCTTGCGAGAACACGCCGTAGTACACCTCTTCCGTACCGCCGAGGCCGATATCCAGCACATCGGCGCCGGCCGAAGTCAGGCCGTCGATCACTGCGTCCGCGAGTTCCGGGCTGGACAGGCGCATGTCGCGTCCGACCACCACGGTACGCGCGCCGAGCTCGGCCGCGAACGCCGCGCCGATGCGACGGGCCATGTCGGCGTCGAGCTCGTCAGGCACCTTGGCCCGGACATCGTAGGCCTTGAAGAAAGCGTAATACTCACCCATCGAAAACTCCTTGTTGCAAACCGGTTCGATTGTCTAGCTGTCGGTGTCCGGCGGCGGGGTACGGCCGTAGACGTCGTCGTAGCGCACGATGTCGTCCTCGCCCAGATAACTGCCGGACTGTACTTCGATGAGGTCCAGGTCTACCTTGCCGGGGTTTTCCAGACGATGAACCGATCCCAGCGGCAAGTAGGTCGACTGGTTTTCCGTCAACAGGACAACATCGTCATCTCGCGTCACCCGGGCCGTCCCGCGCACGACGACCCAGTGCTCGGCCCGATGATGATGAGACTGCAGTGACAGCCGACCGCCCGGCGACACCCGGATATGCTTGACCTGATAGCGCGGCCCCGTCGCTATCTGGCGATAGCTGCCCCACGGCCGATAAGCCTTGCGATGTTCGATGGCCTCCGACCGGCCGGCGGCATCGAGATCGGCCACCAGCCGCCCAATGTCCTGCTCGCGCGACCGATCGGCGACCAGCACTGCATCCGGGGTCTCGACGATGATGGCCCCGCGCATGCCCAGCACCGCGACCAGCTGGTCCTCGCTTCGCACCAGACAGTCATCGCTGTCCGCAAGCCACACATCGCCCATGACCGTGTTGCCACGCGCATCGGCACCGTTGGCCCGGGCGACCGCGCTCCAGCCGGCCAGATCCGACCAGGCGGTGGCCAGTGTGACCATGACTGCGCGATCGGTCCGTTCCATCACCGCGTAGTCGATCGAATCGGCGCGGACGGCCGAGAAAGCCACCGACTCCAGACGCAGGAAATCGATGTCGCGGACCGCGTTCTTGTAAGCGGCCTGTACGCCATCGTGAATATCCGGGGCATACGCGCTCAGCAGCGCAAGATAATCGGCGGCACGAAAGACGAACATGCCGCTGTTCCAGAAATAATCGCCCGCGGCGAGAAAATGCGCCGCCCGTACCGGGTCAGGTTTTTCGACGAAACCATCGACCCGGCGCACGCCCTCGGCGATCTCATCGCCGGCATGGATGTAGCCATAAGCCGTCTCGGCCCGTTCGGGTACGACCCCGAACAGAGCCAGCGCGCCGTCGGCCACGGCGCCACGGGCCTGAGCGATCGCATGCCGCAGCGCCGCCGTGTCGGCAATGGCATGGTCCGTGGGCAAGACCAGCAACTCGACTTGCGAGCCGTGCAGATGCCGAGCTTCCAGCGCCGCAGCCGCGACCGCAGCTGCGGTGTTCCGCGCGGCCGGCTCGAGCAGAATGCGGCCCTCGTGACCGGCCGCACGCATCTGCTCGGCGATCACGAATCGATGTTCGTCGTGGCCGATCACGATCGCCGGGCCCAGATCGTCGATCTCGCCCAGGCGGGTCAGCGACTGGCTGAACAGTGACGCCTCATCGTCGGCCAGCGGCAGAAACTGCTTCGGACGGCTACGCCGCGACGAAGGCCACAGACGCGTTCCGAGCCCGCCCGCCAAAAGCACCGGTATGCGCATGTCAGATCCCCGTGATCCGTCTGTCGAAAAGCCGGCCGCCGTCATCAGGCGCCGATGTCTCATCATGCGGCCGCATGTGATCGGGCCGCCAGAATGACAGTCCCGGCGCCAGGCACGGGGTGTGTTTCAATCACTGCGCGCGCCGGGCCTTGGCCTGCACGACGAGATAATCCACCACATCGAGCATGCGAGTATTGTCGCCGGCAAGCCGCCCGCTGACCCAGTATCGATCCCCCACCGCCATGCTCGGCACGGCCGTCACACGAAAGTGCCGCATCCGATCGGCCACCGCGCGCACCTTGGCCGAGACCGCATCGCTGTTGTAGACGGCATCGAAACGTTTGCCGTCAACGCCGTGCGCCACGAGAAACGCCCGCTGCGCGGCCGCGGTGGCCAGCGGCTGGCCATCCTGGTGGATGGCGTCGAAAATCGCCTTGTGCAGACTGTCGGTCACACCGAGCGCGCGCTCGGTGTAGTAGAGCCGGGCATAGGACATACCGCCCTCGCCGAACAGGACCGGCACGCGATCGAATTCGATGCCCTGATGCTTGCTTACCCAGCGCTCGAGCCGGGGCTCGAAGTGATAGCAGTGCGGGCACGAGTACGCGAAGAATTCCGTGACATGGATCGGGCCGTCCTTGCCCGGTTCCGGCGCATTCGCCACGACCTGATAGTCGTCGCCCGCGACATAGCGCGTCACCAGCGACTGCGCGTGAGCCGTCGCGAACATCGCGAGCAGCATCACGCCCGTCAGAACCGAGAGAGATCGCATCATTGCTGTTTCCACTTCTGTCTACCGAATATGCGGCGACGAGCCGATACAATGCCGGTTTGGGCACGGCGGCTGTTCGCCGGCGCCCAGTGTAGTCGGCCAGGCCAGGAACCGATAACACGTCGCGCACGAACAAAAACGACCCGGGAATTCGAACACGATGGCAGACCTGACTCCGCAAGACTTCCGGCGCATGCAATTCCGGCTCTCCGCGCCCAAGCTGACCGCCCTGCCCTCGGATGCGATCCCGGAGATCGCCTTCGCCGGCCGCTCCAATGCCGGCAAATCCAGCGCGATCAACAAACTCTGCGATCAGAAGGCTCTGGCGCGCACCAGCAAGACGCCGGGCCGCACGCAGGCCATCAATTTCTTCGACAACGGCACACTGCGCTTTGCCGACCTGCCGGGCTACGGCTTCGCACGCGTGCCGCCAAACGTGAAACAGGCCTGGGCACGTCTGATCGAAGGCTATCTCGCCGAGCGCGACAACCTGGCCGGCGTCGTGTTGATCATGGACGCGCGTCGTCCACTCATGGAGTTCGACCGCCAGCTGCTTCACTGGGGCGGCGAATACGGCCTGGCATTCCATCTGCTCCTGACCAAGGCCGACAAACTCTCTCGAAACCAGCAGCATCAGACGTTGCAAAAGATCCACGCCGCCGTCGAAGGCGCAACAATCAGCCTGTTCTCGGCCACACGGGGCACCGGCCTTGATGAAGCCCGACGGGCGGTCGCCGCGCTTCTGCCCGAGGCGGATGACACGCCGACCGACCCACTGGACGAGCCGATCTGAAGGCCGCGATTTACGTTCGTCGACCCATATCGACCTTTCATCGGCGGATCAGCCATTTGGGCTCGACGCCGATCGAGGTTTGTGCGATAAATTCATCCAGAGCAGGGGTGCTCAGGGCAAAAAACGAGCCCCGGCGGTGGGGGAACACCGTCAGGGCCGACGGCCCGATCTTGGGGGAACCGGACTGGATACCGCTCAGGGAGAAAAGCGGGCAGGCACGTCGCCTGTAAAGGGTGAGACGCCGTGTATCGACGGAAGTTCCATCGATACCCGGTTTTTTCGGCCAGTACGGACGAAAAAATGCCCCGACGGCAGGGGGAATACCGTCAGGGCACGACCGGTTTGGGGGAACCGGGGGGATCCGCTCAGGGAGAAAAGCGGGCAAGCATTGCTTGCATAGGGTGAGACGCCGGAACACGAACGAAGTTCCGCGGATCGCCCTATTTTTTTGTGCGGTTTTCGGATCGTTGGCTTCGTTGCCGGTATCGGTTGATAAAAAAAGCCCCGACAGCAGGGGGAGCGCTGTCGGGGCCGGACCGGTCTTGGGGGGAACCGGTATGGGATCCGCTCAGGGAGAAAAGCGGGCAAGCATTTCGCTTGCATGACCTAAGACGCCGCCACGCCCACAAAGTTCCGGCCATCGGCCAGATTTTTTTGCGGCGGGCGAACGACGGCGATCTCGACCGCAAAAAAAGCCCCGGCGGCAGGGGGAGTACCGTCGGGGCCGGACCGGTCTTGGGGGAAACCGGTATGGGATCCGCTCAGGGAGAAAAGCGGACAAGCATTTCGCTTGCATCAGGTCAGACGCCACCACCGCCACAAAGTTCCGGTCATTGACGAGATTTTTTTGCGGCGGGTAAACAACAGCGATCCCGACCGCAAAAAAAAGCCCCGACGGCAGGGGGAGTACCGTCGGGGCCGGACCGGTCTTGGGGGAAACCGGTATGGGATCCGCTCAGGGAGAAAAGCGGGCAAGCATTTCGCTTACATGAGGTCAGACGCTGAAACGTCGACGGAGTTCCCCCATCAGCAGATTTTTTTTGGGTACACGACAAGCCGCTGACGAATCGCCAGGCAGCCATTGCGTCGGTCTGCCAGCAAACCGCTCGCATCGTGTCGAAAGGGGCCAATCCAAAAGAAAACCCCGGCAGTAGGGGGAATTACTGCCGGGGTAAGGTATCCGGTTGTTGGGGGGAACCGGATGGGGGTTACCGCTCAGGGAGAAAAGCGGGTAAGCAAGCAATGCTTACGTGAATTGAGACTGCTGCGTGCGACATGAGTTCCACCAGCATGCGCAATCTTCTTGAAATCATTTTCAAGTAGCTGATTTTGCCGGCGATTTTTATTCCGAAAACGGCGCCAGTCGTCGGCATCGGGCATTTTCGTCCGATACGTTGTTCTGTCGGACCGGCGGCCGAGCAAAGGTCGTTGTGGCCCGCAGGCACACCGCTCGACCCGGCCCTTGTCCTTTAGTGCGCCGCCTGCCAGTTATCGGCGATACCGGCCTCGGCCCGTAACGGCACATCGAGCGTGGCGATTGCGTTCATGCGGTCCACGATTTGCTCGCCGATCGCATCGGCGGTGTCTACCGGCACTTCGAATACGAGTTCATCGTGCACCTGCATGATCATCGTCGCGTCGGTGCCGGTCTCGCCCAGCCAGGCATCAACGGCGATCATCGCTTTCTTGATGAGATCGGCTGCCGTGCCCTGCAACGGCGCGTTGATCGCCGTACGCTCGGCGTACTGACGGCGCTGGCCGTTGCGGGCATTGATTTCGGGTAGATAGAGCCGACGGCCGAACAGGGTCTCGACATAACCCTGGGCCTTGGCGGCCTTTCGGGTGTCCTCCATGAAACGTGCGACACCGGCAAACCGCTCGAAGAACTTGTCGATATAGGCCGCGGCATCTTCGCGTGAGGTCTCGAGCTGCTTGGACAGGCCGTAGGCCGACATGCCGTACATGAGACCGAAGTTGATGGCCTTGGCGGCCCGGCGCTGGTCGGCGGTGACGTCGTCCAGCGGCGTGTCGAAGACTTCCGATGCCGTGGCGGTGTGGATATCGCGCTCTTCGTTGAAGGCCGCGAGCAGCCCGGGATCGCCCGACAGATGGGCCATGATGCGTAGTTCAATCTGAGAATAGTCGACCGCCAGAATCCGATATCCCGGCCGGGCCACGAACGCCTCGCGGATACGCCGACCAGCCTCGGTGCGAATCGGGATGTTCTGCAGGTTGGGATCGGACGAGGACAGCCGGCCGGTGGCCGCCACGGCCTGGTGATAACTGGTATGGATACGGCCGGTGCCCGGGTTGATCAGCGTCGGCAGCTTTTCGGCGTAGGTCGATCGCAGCTTGGACAGCTCGCGCCAGGCAACGATCAGCGCTGGCAGTTCATGGGCATCGGCCAGTTCACGCAGAACATCCTCGGCCGTGGACGGCGCGCCTTTCGGTGTCTTGCGGATGACCGGCAGCTCAAGTTGATCGAAGAGGATGGTCTTCAGCTGGTTCGGTGAGCCGAGATTGAACTCGGTGCCGGCCGCGATATAGGCCTCGGCCTGGATCTCATCCATGCGGGTCTTCATTTCGCCGGACACACGGGCCAGTAGCTCGGCATCCACGAGCACCCCGTTGGCCTCGACCCGCGCGAGCACCGGCATCAGCGGCATCTCGATCTCTTCATAAAGCGCGCGCAGCGAGGGCGTTTCGCACAACTGACCGTAGAGTCGGTGATGCAGCTGCAGCGTGATGTCAGCGTCCTCTGCGGCGTATGGCGCCGCATCGTCGAGTGCGACCTGATTGAAGCCGACCTGCTTGGCGCCCTTGCCGGCCACCTCCTCGAATTTGGTGGTCGTGCGTTCCAGGTATTTCTGTGCCAGCGAGTCCATGTCGTGACGCGTGGCCGTGGAATCCAGCACGTAGGATTCCAGCATGGTGTCGTGATCGGCTCCGGCGATCCGAATACCGTGACGCGCCAGCACGTTGAGGTCGTATTTGATGTGCTGGCCGAGCTTCGGCTTGTCGGCATCCGTCAGCACGCCCTTGACGCGCGCGAGCACCGTGTCCATCGACAGCTGCGCCGGGGCGCCGATGTAATCGTGGGCCACCGGCACATACCAGGCCTCGCCCGGCTCGACGGCGAACGACAGGCCGACGAGACCCGACTGCATGGCCGACAGGGCATCGGTCTCGGTATCCACGCAGATCAGCTCGGCGGCTTCGAGCCGGGCGACCAGCGTGTCGAGCGCGACCTCATCGAGCACTGTGTGATACGTGGTCTCGGCCGGCGCCGGGGCCGCGCTTGCGGCGGTGTCGGTCGCTGGCGCATCCAGCTCGTCGAGGAACTTGTAGAACTCATAGCGACGATACAGGGCCACGAGTGCCTCGGTATCGATCTCGCGTCGCACGAGATCCGAACCTGCCTCGCCCAGATCGAGCACGGTACGGATCGTGACCAGATCCTGATAGAGCGGCAGCTCGTCGAGCTTGGCACGCAGATTCTCGGCGACCTTGCCGCCGATCTCGTCGGCATGCGCGATCACGCCGGCCAGATCGCCGTATTTCTCGATCCACTTGGCGGCCGTCTTCGGCCCGACCTTGTCGACGCCCGGCACGTTGTCCGAGGTATCACCGACCAGTGCGAGATAATCGGTGATGCGTTCCGGCGGCACGCCGAACTTGTCGTTCACCCGAGCCACGTCGGTACGCTTGTCCTGCATGGTATCGAGCAGCACGACCCGCTCGTCGACGAGCTGGGCCATGTCCTTGTCGCCGGTCACGATGATCACCGGACCGGACTCGGCGACCGCCAGCGTTCCGATCACGTCATCGGCCTCGACCCCGCTGACCTGAAGCATCGGCAGGCCGAGGGCAGCGATCACGTCCTGAATGCCCTGGAACTGATCGGACAGATCCGGCGGCACCGGAGGACGGTTCGCCTTGTAGTCGGCGAACAGCTCGTTGCGAAAGGTCGGTCCTCTCGGGTCGAAAACCACGACGATACGATTCGAGTCGTACTCTCGCAGGAACTTGCGCAGCATGTTGGTCATGCCATAGATCGCCCCCGTTGGCTCACCGGCCCCGTTGGTCAATGGCGGCAGCACGTGATAGGCGCGATACAGCCAGGACGAGCCGTCGATGAGAATCAGCGGGCCGTGGGCTTGGGTTTCGGACATGACGAGAACGGGCGACGAAGCGATGCCGCTACTTTAAGAGCGCGACGGTCGTGGGTCCATGAACGCGTGACGGTGCATTCAGGCCGCGCTTCGCGGTGCCGACACGATTGCTGCCGTTCGCGCGTCCGCGATCGATCCGCTTTGACAGGACGCAGACCTGTCGGCGGATGCGACTGCCGGATCGAGCTTGTCGACGACGCCCGACCGCAGACGGCATTGTCGGTGTCGAGTCGATCCCCGGACGGCGTTGGTATTCAAAGTCAGTCGAAAGGCAGCCGCCGCTCGCCGCGCATCAGGTCGGCCAGGGTTTCCCGTGCCCGCACTTCGTGGACAGTATCGCCGTCGACGATGACTTCGGCGGCCCGCGGGCGGGCGTTGTAGTTCGATGCCATGACGAAGCCGTAGGCCCCGGCGCTGCGTACGGCCAGCAGTTCGCCGCCGGCCAGTGACAGTTCACGATCCTGACCGAGGAAATCGGCCGTCTCGCAGACCGGGCCGACGATATCCCAGTGTCGCGCTGGCGCCGCGCTTTCGTCGACGACCGGCACGATGCGATGCCAGCCCTCGTAGAGCGCCGGTCGGATCAGGTCGTTCATGGCGCCGTCGACCACCGCGAAGTGCTTGTCGGTCTCGGCTTCGCCCGGCTTGAGGTGCAACACCCGCGTCAACAGGATGCCGGCATTGGCCACGAGCACCCGGCCCGGCTCGAAGATGAGCTTGAGATCGCGTCCGGCCACCAGGTCGCGCAGCGCATCGGCATAGGCCGCCGGACTCGGCGGATTCTCGTCGCGATAGGTGATGCCCAATCCACCGCCGACATCGATATGCGCCAGTTGGATACCGGACGCGGCCAGCCGATCGACGAGCGCGAGCAATCGTTTGACGGCATCCCGAAACGGCGCGAGATCGGTCAGCTGTGAGCCGATATGACAATCGATACCCACGATCGACAGTCCGGCCATGCCGGCCGCCCGGCGATACAGCGCCTCCGCCTCGGCGACCGCGATCCCGAACTTGTTCTCTTTCAACCCGGTCGAGATATAGGGGTGCGTCTGCGCATCGACGTCCGGATTCACGCGTAGCGAAATGGGTGCCCGCACCCCGCGTTCCCGGGCCAGCGCATCGAGGCGATCCAGCTCGGCGGCGGATTCGACGTTGAAACAGGCGATGCCGACTTCCAGCGCCCGCCGGATCTCATCGTCGCGCTTGCCCACGCCGGAGAACACAACCTTGCCCGGGTCCCCGCCGGCGGTGATGACCCGCTCGAGTTCGCCGACCGAGACGATATCGAAACCGCTGCCCAGATCGGCGAGCAACCCCAGCACGCCGAGGTTGCCGTTGGCCTTCACGGCGAAACAGATCTCGTGAGCGATATCCGCCAGCGCCTCGTCGAAGACCCGGTAATGACGCGTGAGCGTCGCCGCGCTGTAAACATAGGTCGGCGTACCGAATCGTTCGGCGATATCGGGCAACGCCACGTCTTCGGCGTGCAGGACGCCGTCACGGAGGGAGAAATGATCCATAACGTCTTCGGCAGGCGGTCCTAGGACCGATCGTCGGAGGCAGATGTCGTCTGCGTTTCAGCATCGGGCGCCTCAGGCGCCGCCGGGGACGACGATTGATTCGCTGACGACGAGTCCGCGTTCGGGTCGTCGAGCAGCGACCGGGGCGGATTGGGATTCTCGCCCGGCAGATACAGCGGGCCTTTCTGCCCACAGCCGGCGAGCGGTATGGCCAGAGCGATGAGAAGCGGCACGAGCGCCAGCGCAGTGGTCTTCATGATGCCTGCCGGACGGAAGAGTCGCGCCAGTTTAACCTGCGCCCGAGGCCGCGCACAGGCACGAAGCGATCGGTATCGTCTCGAAACACAGCGCCGCGTCTTGCCAGCGCGACGGCGACGCGGCCGCCCGAGGAGGGCGACCGCGCCACATATCGTTCAAACGCTGCCCAGATGACGCCCCAGAAAGCGCAGATGCTCGCCGATGAAACTGGCGATGAAGAAATAACTGTGGTCGTAACCTGCCCGCCGATTGACCTCGACCGTCACCCCGGCACCGGCCGCAGCCGCTTCCAGACGATGCGGAGCGAGCTGCTCGTCGAGAAAGTTGTCCGCCAGGCCCTGTTCGAGCCGGATCGGCGGCAGACTTTCGGGATGTGTGGCCCCGGCCAGCAGCGCGCTGGCGTCGTAGGCTTGCCAGGCCGCGCGATCGTCGCCGATATACGTCGGGAAGGCCTTGTGACCCCATGGCACTTCGCTCGGGGCACAGATGGCCGAGAACGCCGAGATCGCCGCGAATCGGTCCGGATTGCGCAGGCCGATGACAAGGGCACCGTGACCGCCCATGGAATGCCCGGCGATCGCCTCGCGCGACAGATCGAGCGTATCGCCGAATTCCGCGGCCAGCAGTTCCGGCAACTCGGTCACGACATAGTCGTACATCCGGTAGTGCGACGACCAGGGCGCCTCGGTGGCATTGACGTAAAAACCGGCCCCCTGCCCCAGGTCATAGGCATCGTCGTCGGGCACATCGTCGCCGCGCGGACTGGTGTCCGGCGCGACGAGCGCGATGCCGAGTTCGGCGGCCACCGCCTGTGCGCCGGCCTTGTTGACGAAGTTCTCGTCCGTACAGGTCAGCCCGGAGAGCCAGTACACCACCGGCACGCGGGCGGTCTCCGCCGCCGGCGGCAGATAGACCGAAAACGTCATGTCGCACGCACAGCGCTTCGAGGCGTGACGATAGCGACGCTGCCAGCCGCCGTGTGACTTGTGCTCGTCGATACGTTCCAACGATCTCTCCTGCAACGATGATCGGGTATGGGCGCGCGGGCGTGCGCTGGCTTAGAAATGCAGTACCGACCGGATGGCCTTGCCTTCATGCAGCAGGTCGAAGGCCTCGTTGATCTGTTCAAACGGCAGATCATGAGTGACGAAATCGTCGATGTTGATCTCGCCGGCCATGTAGCGACCCACGTAATCGGGCAGCTGGGTGCGGCCCTTCACACCGCCGAAGGCGGAACCACGCCAGACGCGGCCGGTCACCAGCTGGAACGGACGGGTTTCGATCGTCTCGCCCGCGCCGGCCACGCCGATAATGGTCGACTCGCCCCAGCCCTTGTGGCAGCACTCCAGCGCGCTGCGCATGACGTTGGTGTTGCCGATGCATTCGAAGGAATGCTCGACCCCACCGTCAGTCATGTCGACGATGACGTTCTGGATCGGGTCGTCGTAATCGTTCGGGTTGACGCACTCGGTCGCGCCGAGCTGGCGGGCGAACTCGAACTTGTTCGGATTCAGGTCGATGGCGATGATGCGATTCGCACCGGCCATCTTGGCGCCCTGGATGACCGACAACCCGATCGCGCCGAGGCCGAACACGGCGACGTTGTCACCGGCCTGCACCTTGGCGGTGTTGAAGACCGCACCGATACCGGTGGTGATGCCACAGCCCAGCAGACAGACCTTGTCCAGCGGTGCTTCGGGGCTGATCTTGGCCAGCGAGACTTCCGGCACGACGGTGTACTCGGAGAACGTCGACGTGCCCATGTAGTGATAGAGCGACTTGCCGTTCTGCGAAAAGCGGGAGGTGCCGTCGGGCATCAGACCCTGGCCCTGGGTTTCGCGCACCGAGCCGCACAGGTTGGTCTTGTTCGACTTGCAGAATTTGCACTCGCCGCACTCGGCGGTATACAGCGGGATGACGTGGTCGCCCGGCGCGAGCGAGGTCACGCCCTGGCCGACATCTTCGACGATACCGCCGCCCTCATGCCCGAGGATACGTGGAAAGAAACCTTCCGGGTCGGCCCCCGAAAGCGTGAAGGCATCGGTATGGCAGACGCCGGTGGCCACGATGCGCACCAGCACTTCGCCGGCCTTCGGGCCTTCGACGTCGATTTCTTCCACGGACAGGGGCTGGCCGGCTTCCCATGCAATCGCGGCACGTGATTTCATCGCAGAGTCTCTTGCTGGCTGAGGTAATTACGCAGGCCGGCCGGCATCATCGGGCCGACCGTCCGATGGATGCCACTGTGCCATACCTCGTTCAGGCGCGAGTTGTACGATAGCGACTTTGTTGCACTTGATCGCGACGCTGTCCAGACTTCGCGAGAAACATTCCGGAAAGACTAAGCCATGCTTGAGTGCGTCGAGATCGAACCCGCCAAGGCGGCAACGGCCGCGGTTATCTGGCTGCATGGCCTGGGCGCCGACGGCAATGATTTCGTGCCCATCATCGATGAGCTGGGCCTGGGCGATGGCCACAGCGTGCGGTTCGTGTTTCCCAATGCGCCGTCGCGACCGGTCACGGTCAACAACGGGATGGCGATGCCGGCCTGGTACGACATCGCGGGCACGGACATTGCCGACAAGCAGGACGCCGACGGCATCGCGGCCAGCGCTCGCGAGATCGAGGCGCTGATCGGGCGCGAAGTCGAACGCGGCATCCCGCCCGAGCGCATCGTGCTCGCCGGCTTCTCGCAGGGCGGTGCCATGGCGCTGCATACAGGACTGCGGCAATCGCCTGCCCTGGCTGGCGTGATGGCACTCTCGGCCTATCTGCCGCTGCACGACCGCCTGACCGACGAAGCCGCATCGGCCAGCCAGGCCGTATCGGTGTTCATGGCCCACGGCACGGAAGATCCAGTCGTGCCGATCGCACTCGGCCGGGGCAGTCGCGACCAGCTTGTGGCCGCGGGCTACGACGTGGCCTGGCATGAATACCCGATGGCACATCAGGTCTGCCTGCCACAGATCGCCACCATCGGCCGCTGGCTGCGTACGCGGCTCTAGGGCCTGTTGAGGTTTCGTGCGAGTCCGCGCCCAGTGCGCCCTGAAATTGACGATGGGCGGCAAGACAAGGCGTCGCACGCGCCGCGCCGTCATGCTGCGCCAGCCTGCTGGAACGCTGTATCGCCGTCGTGTTTTCGATTTCGAAGCACTTGTCCCGAAGGGTTGGGCCGCCCATGAAACATCGACGATGGGCGCCCTGCGGCGTTGCCGGTCTGGATCGTGGCACGTCACGATCGGCAACTCGCGCCTTGCCGGACACACTGCGGTCTCTCGACGAAAAAGGCGCTCGAACGAAACCTCAACAGGCCATAGGGCGTGTGGATCTCTCGGACGAGCGCCGGATCGACGGGCGCGCCTTGTGTTCGGTAAGACGGACGTCGCCGGTCCTGGCGCGCCACGAGCCGGACTCGCCGCGAACCGGGACAGGATGGACGGCCCCATCCGCCCGGGCCGATACGATCTGGCAGCCCGGCGCGGCGTGGTTCATGCCACGCCGTTATCCAACACGTGGGCGCGTCCGGGCCGGATTATCCCCAGACCGCGCTTGATGCGGACGCATCGGCAACATCAACAAGCCCCCGGGGCATTCTCGCCGGATACTTCAACATGATCGCCACGCTGTCCGACCTGATCGCGAATTACGGTTACTTCGCCGTCGCCATCGGTTGCTTCTTCGAGGGTGAGGCCGCCGTGCTGCTCGGCATGATGGCCGCGACCAAGGGTATGCTGTCGCCCCACGGCGTCTGGTTCGCAGCGACGATCGGCACGATCATCGGCGACAATATCTGGTTCCATATCGGCCATCACATGGGCCAGCCGGCTCTGGCACGCCGGCCGAAATGGCACGCCCGAGCCACGCGCGTCGAAGCATTGCTGGGGCGCTACGGCCCGCTGATCATGATCGGCTTTCGTTTTCTTTACGCGATGCGCTCGGTCACGCCCTTCGTGCTCGGCTCGCTCGGGGTCTCCCCCTGGCGATTCCTGTTCTATGACGTGATCGGCACGCTGATCTGGTCCACGTCGGTGACCGTGGTGGCCTGGTATCTCGCCGACGGTATCAGCCGAGCCCTGTCGAAGATCCAGAACGCCGAGCAGCTGATGCTGATCGCAGTGCTGGTTCTGGCCTTTGGCGGCTGGCTCATCTACTACACACGTCAACGCTGGCGGCGCTAGGGCGTGTTGAGGTTTCGTGCGAGTCCGCGCCAAGCGCGCCCTGAAATTGACGATGGGCGGCAAGACGAGGCGTAGTGCGCCGTGCAGCCATGCTGCACCCGCGGGCTACAACGCTGGATTGCCGTCGTGTTTTTGATTCTGGGGCGCTTGTCCCTTCGGGTTGGGCCGCCCATGAAAAATCGACGATGGGCGCCCGGCGGCGTTGCGAGCCTTGATCGTGGTGCGCCGCGCCGGCGCCCAATTTTTTTGCAAGACAAGGCATCGGGCGCGTACCGCAGTCATTCTGCCGTCGCGAACGACAACGCCGGATTGCGCAAAAATGACCGCCGTCCCGTCGGGTTGCGCCCCAAAACCGGCCAGGCAAGGCGCATGGCCGGTTTTGGGGCGGCCACGCGGTCACGGGCGACGTGTTATTAATCCGGCACCAAAACAGCCGACGACGTCAGCTGTTTTCAACGCCATCGAAAGAAACACCGGCACTTGTCCGTCTTTTTATTTTCAATGGCTTCACGGCCGTTGGCCGTGGCGCGCGTGCTGCCGGACACGCGCGTTATCAATCCGAAAAATCATCTATTTTTAGGCCGGGTTAATAACAGGCCCTAGTGATCGAACGACCAGATGACATCGCCGCCGGTGGCCTGACCACTCGACGAGGTCTCGAGCGACCAGTGCGAGGACAGCGTATAGCGCATCGACACGGTCGAGACCTGATCGAACAGGCCGAGCCCGTAGCTGACATAGAGCCGCGGCGAGAGATACTTGCCAACCGTGAGCGCGGTCTCGTCCGAGGATTGCCCGGCACCGGCCCCCAGCCCGACGTTGACGCCCAGCTTGTCGCCGATGTTCTGCAACACCTTGTTGCCTCGCGATGAGCCGAGCGCCAGCGCCGCCCGGGCGACCAGCGAGGACTGCTGGCCTGTCGTATCGTCCAGCGGCCGACCGAGCAGCAACCAGGACAACTGTTCCGACTGTGTCATCGACGGGTCCGAAAACAGCTCCAGCTGCGGCTGCGATAGACTGCCGCGCACGTGGACGCCGACGGTGACGTCGTCGTTGGGATAACGGGCTGCCTTGATGTCCAGCCCCGGCTGGCTCACCGGCCCGCCCGCGAACAGGATCTTGCCGGTCTGGATGTCCAGGTTCTGGCCGTAGGCCTGATAGGACCCATTCTTGACGTTGATAGCCCCGGTGCCGGTCGGTGTCGCATCGCCCGGCTGCTGAACCACGCGCAGATTGCCGTCCAGATCCGCCTTGAGGCCGAAGGCGTCGATGTGGACCTTCTTGCCGAGAATGACATTGACGTTGGCATCGATCGCCCGGGCCACTGCCGCCGATTTCGAATCTTCCTCGGTGACGATGACCTGATCGGAGGACACCGTGGTCACGCCCGATTCCGGCAGATTCTTCGGCGTGACCGAGGCCTCGGGGATCGTGACGCTGCCCGACACCGCGACTTTGCTGGGTGTCACGGCCACTTTGAGGTCGGGGCTGACGTAGGCTGTCACGTCGGGGATGTTGGCGACCTGGAACCGATTGCCGGTGATCGCCAATTCGACGTTCTGGCCGCTGTCATCGAGCGCGATCTGGCCGTTCGCGTTGAGCGTGCCGCCGCCGGATTTCGCTGCCGCGGTCAGGCCGATCGCATCGCCCTGCCCCTGTGCGGCCAGGCTGACGTCGGTCAGCGTGAGCCCGGGCGAAACCAGCACGATCTTCGAGGCTGTGAGTGCGGTGTTGCCGAGCACGTTGGGCTTGGCCAGCGTGCCGGACAGGCGCAGGTCACCGGCCAGCTTGCCGTCGAACGTATCGACTTCCGGCGACAGCTTGGCGATGAAACCGAGCGTGTCGAGACCGATGTGCACCTGGCCGTCCAGGCCGTGCGAAGTCATCGCCCCCGATCCGGCGGCCACCGACACCTGACCGCGGATACCATCGCTGCCGGCTAGAGGCAGATCGAGGCTGGCATCCAGCCCGTTGTTGGCCATCTGTGCCCGTATGGAGCCGGGCTGCATGTCCAGGATCTGGACCGTCTCGCCGGTGGCATTGGTCATCGCCACCCGACCGGCAGTCGTCTGCAGATCGGCTTTCAGACGCGGCGCGCCGCCCGTCGGCACCCGGGCATCGACCGTGCCCGAGACCGCACCGGAGACGGCCAGTCCTTCGGGGAAATACGGCTTGGCGTAGTTGTAGTCGAAGTCCTTGAGATCGACATGGGCCACACTGGCCTTGGCGTCATGGCTGCCATCGATGCACAGACGGGCGCTGCCGGATGCCAGACAGGCGTCCTTGATCGACTGGGCCTTGGCCGAGACACGGCCGCTGGCCGGGCTGGCCAGCGTCCAGGGCGCCAGATCGCCGTAGCCCGCGGTCAGGCGTTGCAGCGTGAAGCGTTCCTCGTAGGTGTTCTTGTTCAATGCGCCGGTCAAGGCAAGATCCGCCTTGGCGATATCGCTGTCCAGATCGAGCGACAGATTGTGCCGGCCCGGCGTGCCGTCCAGATCGAGCGTGACCTTGCGAATCGTCTGCCCGCCGGACTCGATGCCGTTGGCCACCAGGCTGACCTGCGAGCGCCGCTGCCCGGACCAGTCCACATCGGCATCGAGGTCGGCCGAGGCCAGTTGGGTGCCGAAGGCCGCGACGTTGTCGGCCTTGAGTGTCGCCTTGGCGATCGGGGCCTTGACGCGCCCGCTCACCCGGCCTTCGGTGTTCAGCTCTCCGGCCAGTCCCGGCATGATCGTCGACAGGTCGGAGGAATGAACCGACCAGCGGCCGTCGAGCTTGGCATCGGGTGTCCAGCCGTAAGTCCCCGTCACATCGGCCGTGGCCGCGCCGGAGACGAGATGCATCGTGTCGATGACGACATGATCGCCGAGATACTGGGCCTTGGCCTTCAGATCCAGCGGCTGGCGACGCAGGCTGCCGTGCGCGGTCAGCTGTTTCAGATTGGCATGAATGGCACCGTCGTCGGTCTGGGTCGCCGTGACATCGGCCACCATGTTGAACTTGCTGGGCACATCGGCCACGACGGCGCCCAGATCGACCTGCTCACCGGACAGATGAGCGTCGACATCCAGCGACGGCGACCAGCGCGTTTTGGCATGCCCGGTGATGTGTCCCGGCCCGCCGGAAATATCGAGCGATTTCAGATCGAAGGCCTTGGTACTGCCCGAGCCGCTGGCCGCGAGTTTGCCGGCCGTCTGGCCAACGACCTGCCAACCCAGCTTTGTATCCAGGCGATAGTCGTCGAGCGTGCCGTCGAGCTTGATGGTGCCGTCGGGCGATTTGTACTGTGGCGTATTGGTCAACGGCCAGGCCAGATTCTGCCAATCGACGGTCAGATTCATGGCGTTGCCCTCGGCCAACGCGACCTGGCCGTTGGCCACGAGCTGACCGTTGGTTGCCGGCACGCCGATCTTGAGCTGATCGATGGCCACGCTCTCGGGCGTGTAGTGCAGTCCGCCGTCCAGACGCGCCTTGCCGTAATCGGCGCTGTCGACATCGGCCGACAGATTCAAGGCGAGATCATTGACCGGCCCCTGGGCCGTGACGTCGGCCGAGGCCGTGAGTCTCGGCAGGCTCTCGGCGATCCGCGGGGTCTGCAGATCATTGATGTGCAAGCCGACATCCACGGCCGCCGACTTCAATGCATTGGTGACCTGCCCCTGCAACGCGATGTTGTAGGGCGCGCCCACGTTGGCATCGAGTTTGAGATCGGCCAGATCGCCACTGACGTTCGCCGTGGCATCGATCGGGGCATAGCCGTCCAGCCGCAGCGTGGCCTTGGCGTGCAAATTGGTCGCATAACCGCTGTTCGGCGTCAGCCCGGCGTGGGCATCGAGATCGAACATCGGCCCGTGGCCGGTCAGCGACTTGATCTGCCAGCGGGCGTTGTCCAGTGTCGCACCGACCAGGGCCAGCCGGTCCACGCGCAGCGGCTCGGCATCGGGCGCGGTGATCGCCTTCACGTTGCTGATCGACAACCGATCAAGGACAACCGTGACCGGCAGATCGATCTGTTCCGGCATGGAGAACGGCTGGCTCTCGGTTTCGGGCGCCTCGGGGGCGGTGCCGGTCACCGTGTAATCGACGTTGTTCACGTCCAGATGCTGGATATGCACGGTGCGATGCCAGATCGCCGAGAAATCCATGTCGAAATCGATCGAGCCGACCGATGCAGTCATCGTGTCGGTCCGGTACGACACGCCGTCGACGTGCAACGGCCCGATCAGGCGTCCGTCCACGTTGTCGATATGCAGCGTATCCGGCAGAAAGCGGTTGGCCTGATGCCAGGCGAAGGCGGTGCCCGAGCGGGTACCGGCTACCCAACCGACCAGCCCGATGATTACCACGAGCAGCACGAGCAGGACAATCAGCACCCATTTCGCAATACGCCAGAGGGTTCGGCCCCAGCCGCGACGCGGGGGCGGTGCCTTCGGCGGCTGTTCGGGGGTGTCAGGCGATGCGTTGTCGCTCACAGATCCGGTCCCAGGCTGAAATGCACGGCGACGGCGCTGCCGGAATCATCCAGCGGATGGGCAATATCCAGGCGCACCATGCCGACCGGCGAGCCATAGCGAAACCCCAGACCGACGCCTTTCTTGAAGGCGATATCGCTGATCGAATTGGCTACGTCGCCCGCGTCGAAGAAGGCGGCCATGCCGAATTTCTTGTAGAAGAACCAGTCGCCTTCGATACTGCCGGTGGCCAGATATCGTCCGCCGATGTCCTCGTTATCGCCGTTGGTCGGCGAAATCGATTGATAGGAGTAGCCGCGCACGCTCTGGGCGCCGCCCGCGAAGAATCGCTGGCTGGGCGGGACCTTGCCGAAGTCATCGGTGCCGATCGCCCCGATCTCGGCCCGGGTGACCAGGCGTGTCGTGGCGGTCAGGGGTATCACGGCGTGGCCGTTCAGATCGCCCGAGATCATGTTGGTCGACGAGCCCAGCACGTCCGATGCGCCGTGCACGTCGAACGAGAAGGAAAACCCCTTGCGGGTGAACAACAGATCGTCGGCCTTGCGGGCCGTGATGTTGTAGCCGGGATACAGCAGGTTGCTCTGCTGATCTCCATCACCGAGATCGTAGTATTCGCGCTGGAATTTCAGATAGGCCCGTTGGCGCCCGAGGGACCAGCCGGTATCCCGCACCGCACCGACGCCGTAGAGCGTCGAGGTGATGTCGCCGAATTCCTGATTGTTGATGCTCGCCGTGAACGAGAGCTTGTCCTGGGCGACGTTCTCGATCGGGATATCGTAGGCGGCCTGGAGCGAGCGCTGGATCTGCGAGACCCGCGCATTGAGCCGGAACTGATGCCCGTAGCGATTCAGGTGACGAAACTTCACGCCGGCCCCGACGCGCGGTCCCGTATCCGTGCCGTAACCGGCCGAGAACTTGTAGCTCTGGCCCTTGCTCGGCTTGGCCGTGACGGTCACCGGTATCCGCAGCTGGCCCACCGATTCCAGAGGGTCCTGCGGCGGATACAACAGATCGTAGAACCAGCCGTCGACATCGGTCGTCCGCTTGGCCTGGGCCCGCTCGGCACTGATCTCGATCTGGTTGTAATACTCCGAGTCCGACAGCGCCAGCTGCATATCGATGAGTTTCTGCGCGTTGTACGGCTGACCGGCGTCGAACGGCACGAATCGCTGGACGAACGAATCCGCCAGCAGATCCTGGTCGAAGGTCACCGGGCCGAAGTAATAGCGCTCGCCTGTCTGCAGGACCAGATCGATCTCGGCAGTGTTGTCGCGTGGGTCCACGCGAATCGCGGACTGGCTGAATTTCGCGTCCAGATAGCCGGCGTTGTAGACCGCGTTGTACATCGCACTCTTGGTGGCGGTGTAGCGCGCCTGGCGCAAGCGCTGGCCCTTTTTCAGCTCGGTTCCGCGCATGGCCTGCACCAGTCCCTGAACGCCGTCACCCGGCCCTTCGGCAGCGATATGCAGCGTGGTGATCTGAGTGGCTGGCCCGTGCTTGACGCGGAAGGCTGCCTGCCAGGTCTTGCCATCCCCTGTCGGTGCGCTCAGGTCGCTTTTGATCTCGGGGTTGTAGTAACCATAGGGCTCGAGCGCCTGCTTGATCTCTTTCGGTGCGAGCCGATAGAGCGTCTGGATGTGCTGGCCGCTCCAGTCATCCTCATGCTTGGCCGCCACCGACAACGCCTTGCGCGCATTACTCTTCAATGGATTATCGATGCCCTCGATCTGGACCGAGACATCGTCGGCGACGGCACTGGCTGAATACACCCCGCCGGCCATCGACAGCCCCAACAGAATCAGCCATCGACGCCGCATTGCCCGCTGGCCATGAATAATCAAGATGACGACATCCCCGATCGAGACCTCAGCATAACGGTGGCGCCGATTGACAGCACGTCGGTTGGAAAGCGTTCACCCCTGAACCTGCCCCAATCTTATCCGAGCCGTGTTTCCGGCACTGTTCTTCAAGATACAAGTGTATGTCTATCATGAGTTATCGGACGAACACGAATGAACAGCGCTGAATGAGTCCCCATGTGCCGATCCGTCTGATTCTGGTTGGCGGCGGCCATGCCCACGTGGGCGTGTTGCGCCGCCTCGCGGGCAGGTCCGGCGATCGTTGCCAGATCGAGGTCGTCACGCCGGATGCCGAGCTCGTGTATTCCGGCATGCTGCCGGGCTGGATCGCCGGCCACTACGCTCGCGCGCAGACCACGCTGTCCATCGAAGCGCGCACACGGCGACTCGGCGCGTTTCGATACCCGGATACGATGGTTGCACTGGATCCGGATGCGCGGACGCTGACGCTGTCTTCCGGTCGGACACTGACCTACGACATGCTGTCGCTGGATACTGGCGGCGCCCCCGTCGATACGACGATCGATGCCCTCGATCGGACCGTGGTCCCCGCCAAGCCCGTCGACACACTGATGTCGAGTCTGGCCCGTTTTGAACGACGACACCGCGATGCCGCCAATCCGTGCCGTGTTGCCGTGGTCGGCGGCGGTGTCGGCGGCGTCGAATTGATGCTGTCGCTGGTCCATCGCTGGGCGCTTTGGCCGACGCCGCCCGCCTTTCGACTCGTCACCGGCACGTCGGGGCTGTTGCCGGATGTCGCCGTCTCGGCGCGGCAACGGCTTCGCCGGGCCCTGCAGCACGCCGGCGTGATCCTCGACGAGGGGGCACGCATGACCGCCCGACCACCGGGTCAACTGGTTCTGGACGACGGCCGCGACCGTGCAGCCGACCTGGTCGTGGCCGCGACCGGCGCTCGGGCACCCGACTGGGCGCGGGCCAGTGGCCTGGCCGTGGACGCGCGTGGTTTCATCGCCGTGGACTGGACACTGCAGTCGATTTCGCATCCGGGTGTGTTCGCTGCCGGCGATCTCGCGGCACTACCGGCACCGCGACCCAAATCCGGGGTGTTCGCCGTGCGCGAGGCCCCTGTCCTGGCCGACAATCTGGTGCGTGCGACACAGGGCCAGCCGCTGCGTGTGTTTTCGGCCCAGCGTCGTAGTCTGGCGCTCGTCTCGCTGGGCGACCGGCGAGCGATCGCGATTCGCGGACGCTGGAGCCTGCCGGCCTCGCGATACATGTGGCATGTCAAGGATGCGATCGACCGCCGCTTCGTGCGTACTGGTGTTGGATAGCGGTCCCTGAGGCATGTCGTCAGGGGACAGGCGGCCGCATTCATTGCCCCGCCGACGGTCTCAGGCTCGGCACAGCCACCGGGCGTGATTTGCGGCCCAACCCGAAGGGACAAGCGCGGACTCGCACGAAACATCAACAGGCCCTAAGGCACGGCCTCGGTGTCGTCGAAGTTCTCGATCGTCAAGGGTTCGAGATCCTCGACTTCGGCGATGTGCAGCACGCGACTGTAGAAACTGCGCTCGGACTCGATTGCGGTCATGATGTTGTCGGCATCACGAAAGCCGTGCCGCTCGGACTCGAAGGCCACATAGGCCACCGGCACGCCCGAACTACGCAGCGCCTCGACCATCGATCCGGCCTGATCGGGCGGGACGACCTTGTCCTGCAGCCCCTGCAGGAAAAGCACCGGGCAGGACAGTTGCTCGGCGTGATACAGGGGCGAACGCGCCGTCAGTGTGGCCTCGTCGACGCCGATCAAACGATCCAGATAGCGCGACTCGAACTTGTGGGTCGAGGCGAGCAGGCGCTTGAGATCGCCGATGCCGTAGTAGCTCGCGCCGGCAGCGGCCAGATCGGTGAACGTCAGGACCGACAATACGGTATAGCCCCCGGCACTCGAACCCGAAATCAGTACCCGTTCCGGATCGACCCGGCCGGCCTCGGCGAGGTAGGCGGCGCCGCTCTGACAGTCGGCGACGTCTGCCACGCCCCAGGCGCCGACGAGCGCCTGGCGATACGCTCGCCCGTAGCCGGTGCTGCCGCGATAATTGACGTCGAGCATCGCAAACCCGCGCGAGGTCCAGTACTGGATCCGGGCATCGAGCGCCGTGCTCGTCGCGCCCGTCGGCCCGCCGTGGCATTTCAGGATTACCGGCGGCCGTTCATCATCGGCGGCCACATAGCTTTCGCTGACCGGCGGATAGAACAGCCCGTGCGCGGTCGTCCCGTCAGCGCTCGGCCAGCTCACGGATTCGGGGCGCGACAGCGCCGCATCCGCCGGCAGACTGTCGGCGGCCTGCAGGATTTCGCTGCTGCCGTCGGCGTTGATACGACGCACGTGCTTGGCACGCGCCGGATTGGCCGCGACCAGGGCGACCGCCTCGTCGAGCGCCACGATCTGCTCGTAGAAATCGAAATCCTGTCGGAGCGGACGAAAATCGCCATTCTCGCGATCGACCTCACCGATCTGCCAGACCCCGTCCCGCGAGGCCAGCGCAAACAGCCGCCCCTCGCCGGTGAAGGCATAGGTGGACTGGCCGAACACCCATTGCGGCACCGCGAATTCGGCAGTTTCGTGGGTCAGCGCCTGGAACCGGCCGGGGGCCCTCTCGACATGGATGTTCCACCAGTCGTCGACGTCCGCCACGATATGCAGCATGCCGTCCGGTGCAAAGACCGGACCGAAGAGCGATAGCGCCTCGGGCTGCCAGAGCGGTGTCGCCGGTCCGATCTCGCCGTGTTCATCGATATCGGCGGCCCAGAGTTCGGTCCGATCCCAGGGCATGTCCGGATGCTGCCAGGCCAGCCAGACCAACCGGTGCGATCCGGGGGCGAGTCGCGGGCTGGCATAGAAGTCATGACCTTCGGCGATCGTGCTCGTCGAACCGTCCCGATGGACCGCGACCACGCGCGCGACCGGTTCGCTGTGCCCCGTACCGAGATCCTCGGCCACGGCGATCAATCGCCCGAACCGGCTGTCGTATTGCAGATCGGCGTAGCGGACATCGGCATCAACATCGGTGACCGGCGACAGCTCGCCTTCCGTGTCGCGTTGCCAGATCGCCTGATCGGCCGCGTTGACGAACCAGACGAAGCCGCCGTGGGCCGCGATCGCCCCACCGCCATACTCGTGAACCCGGCTGCCCACGGACATCGGCGCCTCGAGCAGCGAGCGGGGTGCGCCGTCTCCATCGACCATGATCGTGGCCCGTCCGGCCTCCTCCGGCCGCGATTCGACCCAGTAGAGCGTATCGCCTGCCGTACCGGCGGTGTCCACGGTCAGATCGGTGAACTTGCGGCCGGCAGCGGCGACGTGTGCCGCAGAGATCGAAGAAGGCCAACTGCCGTAGGGGCGCATGGGTTTCATGTGGAACAGGTCTCGATGAGCCAAGTTTGCTGCACACGGTGCACGGGTTGACCGGTACGATCAAAGCCCTGCTCGGTGAATTCGACGGATCTGTCCGGACGTCGACGAATCACCGTCGCGGCCCGAGTGCCATACTGCGGGCTGCGAATGAAGATCGATGACAGAAACCGCTCGCGTGTCCTGTCGATGCCGGTATCGGGCAATTCGGCTTCCGGTGCCGGCCGGTCATCGTACAACAGGGCCAACAGCGACTCGGGATCGTGTCGATCGGCCTTGAGCGCGTGGTCCATGGCAGCCGTCGCGCGCTCGGTCTTCGGCCAGCGCTGCCCCCAGTGGCCGTTGGATATCGCCCAGATGCCGGACGGCAGACGTCGCGGCGGGGTTTCGTCGCGATTGGAGACGAAATACAGGCCGCGGCGATCCCCGATCAACAGATTGAACGGCGCGTATTCGTTGCCGGACGCTTGAACGCGCGATGCCCAGCTGCCGGCATCGAGGTCGTTGATGAAATAATCCCGGACCAGCCCACCGCGCGATCGACGCCCCATCGGCGCGGCCGTATCACGAACGTTGGTCACGGCCGCGAAACGGCCGTCGTGTCCCGCGCCACACCAGGCGCCGCCGGCCACACAATCCTGTCCGGCGAACAGACCGGGCACGCTCGGCCACCAGTAAGCGGATCGCGCTGGCCGATCATGAAATTCATCCCGGTTGGCGGCCACGATCAGATCGAACTCCGGATCCGTCTGCCAGGCGACGACGATCAGACACATGTCTCTGGCCTCTGGAGCAAAACAGTCCCGACGATAAGCCGTCTCGGCTTGTCGCGCGAGTCCGCCCGACCCGACCGATCAACTCAGTGCTCGGCCGTACTCATCTCCAGCTCCTTGATCTTGCGGGTGAGCGTATTACGCCCCCAACCCAGCAGGCGCGCGGCTTCCTGTCGGTGGCCGCCAGTATGAGCCAGCGCTGCGCGGATCATCACCCGCTCGAGCCGCGGTACGGCCTCATCGAGCAGGTGGTCGGCGCCGGCCGCGAGTCGTGCATCGGCCCAGCCGGAGAGCAGCCGATCCCATTCGCCGGTCGCGCTGGCCGCCACCGGCGTCTGCGCCTCACCGGACATTGTCGATTCGGCCCCGAAACCCATCGCCGACGGTGTATCGCCCTGATCACTGCCCGGTCGCAGCTCGATCGGCAGATCCTCGAGCACCACCTCGCGCCCCGGCGCCATGACGGTGAGCCAGCGACACAGGTTCTCGAGCTCCCGGACGTTGCCGGCCCAGTCGAGCCCGGTCAGATACTGGCGGGCACCACAACCGACGCTCTTGACCTCCATGTCGAGATCGGCCGCGGCCCGGGCGAGAAAGAAATCGAGCAACAGCGGGATGTCCTCGCGCCGCTCGCGCAGCGGCGGCACCCGCAGCCGGATGACGTTCAAGCGGTGGAACAGGTCCTCGCGGAAATGGCCTTTCTTCACTTCCGCTTCGAGGTTCTGGTTCGTTGCCGCCACGATACGAACATCGACCTTGACGGCCTGATGCCCGCCAACGCGATAGAACTGGCCGTCCTGCAGCACGCGCAACAGCCGCGTCTGTAGATCCGCCGGCATATCGCCGATCTCATCGAGAAAGAGCGTCCCGCCGTGGGCCTGCTCGAAACGCCCACGGCGCTGTGTGGCCGCGCCGGTGAACGCGCCCTTCTCATGGCCGAAGAATTCCGACTCCATCAGATCCTTCGGGATCGCGGCGGTATTGACCGCGATGAACGGACGCTGGGCACGCGGCGAATTCTCGTGCAGCGCGTGGGCGACGAGTTCCTTGCCGGTGCCCGACTCGCCGGTGATCAATACCGTGATGTTGGATGCCGAGAGCCGCCCGATCGCCCGGAAGACCTCTTGCATGGCCGGGGCCTCACCAATGATCGTCGAACTGCCCTCGCCCTCCACCGGGCGGGCCGGATCGTCCTCGTCGGCGACCAGGGCCGCACGCTGCACGAGCTCGACGGCCTCGTCGAGATCGAAGGGCTTGGGCAGATACTCGAAGGCCCCGTTGCGATAGGAGGCGACCGCGGAATCCAGATCGGAATGCGCGGTGATGATGATGATCGGCAGATCGGGCTTGATGGCGTGGACGCGCTCGAGCAGATCCAGCCCCGAGATGCCGGGCATGCGGATATCGGTGAGCAGTACATCCGGCATCGATTCGTCCAGCGCGTCGAGCAGTTCGGCCCCGCCCGGGAAACAGGCGACCTCGATACCGGCCGCGCCGAAGGCGCGCTCGAGCACCCAGCGAATCGATTCGTCGTCGTCGACGACCCAGGCGGTCAGATCAGCCATGCGCGGCCTCCATGGGTAGGAACACACTGAATACGGTCTGCCCGGGGCGGCTTTCACACTCGATCAGACCGTCGTGGAGATGGACCAGATACTGCGCGATCGGCAGGCCCATGCCGGAGCCCTCGGCCCGCGAGCTGACCATCGGATGAAAGATGCGCGGCAGCAGGTCCTTGGGAATACCGGGCCCGTTGTCGATCACGTCGACCCGGCTGACCAGCCGATGCTGTATGCCACCGATCGTGAAGAGTCGCTGGGTGCGCGTGCGCAGCAGAATATCGCCCGAGCCGCCGAGTGCCGTGACCGCATTGCCGACCAGATTGAAGAAGATCTGGATGAGCTGTTCCCGGTCGGCCGGGATCTCGGGGATGCTCGGATCGTAATCACGAATCAGGCGCACGTCCGCGGGCAGCTCGGTGGTGATCAGCGCCCGCACGTGCTCCAGCGGCTCGTGAATGTTGATCGGTGTCTTGTCCGGCGGCCGACGCGGGCCGAGCATGTCATCAACGAGATTCTGCAGACGGTCGGCCTCGCGGATGATCACGGCCGTGAATTCGGTCAGGGCCGCATCGCCAATCTCGCGCTCGAGCAGCTGGGCAGCGCCGCGCAGGCCGCCGAGCGGGTTCTTGATCTCGTGCGCCAGGCCGCGAATCATTTCGCGATTGGCCAGGTTCTGAACCCGCATCTGGTCGTCACGCGAAATGCGCAGTTGACGGTCCAGCGACAGGAACTCGAGCAACAGGGCGGCTCGTCCGTCGCGCTGCGTGAACGGCGTGACCGTACAGTCCACGATCAACGCCTCGCCGTCACCGGCCACCAGCTGGAGTTCGCGGTCGGTATAGGCCGCGCCCTCGGTCAGGGCGTGCGTCAGCCGCGATCGATGGTCGGCCAGATAAGGCAACGCCCGATCGAACACTTCCTTCTGGCAGTGGCGAGCCGAGACGCCGAACAGCATTTCACTGGCGGTGTTCAGATAGGTCACGCGCAGGCTGTCGTCGAGGCAGACCACCGCGGTCCTGAGGTTGTCCAGAATATTGTCCGGCGCGACGTCCGGTACATAATCTTCAGTCATGCCCGCCACCTAGCAAGGTTCGAGCCATTGATGGGTACACACATCGGTGACGAACGAGTTCGTGTCTCACCGCATCGTCGATCCCGGATATGACGCTGTCGCTGCATCGCCCGACGGCGACTGATCGGCAGCGGCGACGGTGAAGGTCACGGCATCCTGGCGACCGATCTCCTGCCCGTTCCGAGCCAGCGTCACGGAGAGTTGGTGTCGGCCCGGGGCAAGGTTGTCGATCGCCAGGCGCGTCGCCGTCGGTGGGGCCGCCTCCAGCACGCGTCCGTCCAGGCGATAGACCAGCGTTTCATCCGGGGTCAGCGTCGCATCGTCGCCGATCGCAACCGAGACCACCATGGACCCGGCAGCAGCGTCGATCACCGCATCCGATGACGGCGACACGATACGCGGCGCGTGTGTGGCCTGACTCTGCGACCCCGTGGCCGCCGTTGATGCCTTCGCATCACCGGCGCTGACAGCATGCGGCGTCGTATCCCCCAGCGCCCGTACCTGCAGCCGCATGGGCTCGGCGCCACGCGCACCGGCCCGATCGCTGTAGTGGGTCACGCCCTTGGCATCTGTCCACGTGTAGACGGTGGCAAGCGCCGGCGCGGCTGCGCCCATGAATACGAGCCCGATCAGGCAACGAACCCGAAGACGTGCACGTCGTCGGCGATGAGTCTGCATGGCAACGTCCTCCCTCGCAGCCGGCCGTGGAACGAGTATCCAACAAAAAAGGCGCATCCATGCGGATGCGCCTTTTCGATCATGCGACAGCGTGCCGCTCTAGCAGCTGTAGTACATGTCGAACTCGGCCGGGTGCGTGCTCATCTTCATGCGCAGCACTTCTTCCTGCTTGAGCTCGATGTAGCCGTCGATCAGGTCGTCGGTGAAGACATCGCCCTTCTTCAGGAAGTCGCGATCGTCGGACAGCGACTTCAGCGCTTCTTCCAGCGACTGTGCCACCGTCGGAATCTTCTGCTCTTCCTCGGGCGGCAGATCGTAGAGATCCTTGTCCATGGCTTCGCCCGGATGGATCTTGTTCTGGATGCCGTCGAGGCCGGCCATCATCATCGCGGCGAAGGCGAAGTACGGGTTGGCGGTCGGATCGGGGAAACGCACCTCGATGCGACGGGCCTTCGGGCTGGACACCCACGGAATACGGATCGAGGCCGAGCGGTTACGCGCCGAATAGGCCAGCAGTACCGGCGCCTCGAAGCCCTTGACCAGACGCTTGTAGCTGTTGGTCGAGGCGTTGGTGAACGCGTTGAGCGCCTTGGCGTGCTTGATGATGCCGCCGATGTAGTACAGCGCTTCCTCGGACAGGCCACCGTATTCGTCGCCCGAGAAGATGTTCTTGCCGTCCTTGGACAACGACTGGTGCACGTGCATGCCGGTGCCGTTGTCGCCCACGATCGGCTTGGGCATGAAGGTCGCGGTCTTGCCAAAGGCATGGGCGACGTTCTGGACACAATACTTGTAGGTCAGTGTCTCGTCGGCCTTCTTGACCAGCGTGTTGAACAACATGCCGATTTCGCCCTGACCGGCCGTGCCCACCTCGTGGTGATGCACTTCGACGGTCAGGCCCATCTCTTCCATGGCCAGACACATGGCCGAGCGGATGTCGTGCTGCGAGTCGACCGGCGGCACCGGGACGTAGCCGCCCTTCACGCCCGGCCGATGGCCCATGTTGCCTTCCGGATAGGCCCGCCCGGTATTCCAGACCGCTTCCTCGGAATCGATCTCGAAACCGGCCCCCTTCATCTCGTTGTGCCAGCGCACGGAATCGAAGATGAAGAACTCGGCTTCCGGGCCGAACAGGGCCGTGTCGGCGATGCCGGTGGAGGCCAGATACGCCTCGGCACGCTTGGCCACGGTTCGCGGATCGCGCTCGTAACCCATCATGGTGTTGGGTTCGAGTACATCGCAACGGATGTTGACCGTCGGCTCCTCGAAGAACGGATCGAGCACGGCCGAATCATCGTCCGGCATCATGACCATGTCCGAATCGTTGATGCCCTTCCAGCCGTCGATGGACGAGCCGTCGAACATCTTGCCTTCTTCCATGAACTCTTCATCGACCACGCTGGCGGGCATGGTCATGTGCTGTTCCTTGCCGCGGGCGTCGCAGAAACGGAAATCCACGAACTTGGCTTCGGTCTTCTTGATGAGTTCGAGCGCTTTACTCGCCATGATCACTCCTTGATGGGTTATCGGCGCTGACCGCCTGCCGTATCCCGCAGCCAGTTCAACGGATGCACTATAAAGGCAGGTTCCGTGCCACGTCATCCCGGCGTGACACCGGCCTTGCACCCCGTCAGTGCACTTTTATCAGACAACTGACGCACTAAAATAATTCATCGTCTTTTTTGGTGCGCCGATCTGGTGCGCAGCACGGACACCGATGCAGGCAGTCGGTCCGTTACAATAGGGGTCTGCATCAAAGTGCGCATACCAATGGATTTCCAACAGCTGATCTTCACGCTGCAGCAGTTCTGGGCCGAACGGGGCTGTGTCGTCGTCCAGCCGATCGACATGGCCGTCGGCGCCGGCACCTTTCATACCGCCACGTTCCTGCGTTCGATCGGCCCGGAGCCGTGGCGCGCCGCCTATGTCCAGCCTTCGCGTCGACCAACCGACGGGCGCTATGGCGACAACCCCAACCGCCTCCAGCACTATTATCAGTTCCAGGTGCTATTGAAGCCTTCGCCCAAGGATATCCAGGCGCAATATCTGGCCAGCCTGGAAGCGCTGGGTCTGGACATGTCGATCCACGACGTACGTTTCGTGGAGGACAACTGGGAATCCCCGACGCTCGGCGCCTGGGGGCTGGGCTGGGAGATCTGGCTCAACGGCATGGAGATCTCGCAGTTCACCTATTTCCAGCAGGTCGGCGGGCTGGATTGTCGCCCGGTCTCCGGCGAGATCACCTACGGGCTGGAACGTATCGCCATGTATATCCAGAACGTGGAATCGGTCTACGACCTGGTCTGGTCCGACTCGGCCCAGGGCAAGGTCTACTACGGCGACGTGTTCCATCAGAACGAGGTCGAGCAATCGACCTACAACTTCGAGCATGCACCGGTGGCGGCCCTGTTTCGCCGCTTCGACGAACTGGAAGCCGAATGTCTGTCGCTCGTGGAGACCGGTCTCGCACTGCCGGCCTACGAACGCATGCTGGAGTGCTCGCACAATTTCAATATGCTCGATGCGCGACATGCGATCTCGGTCACCGAGCGTCAGCGCTACATCCTGCGCGTGCGCACGCTGGCGCGCGCCGTCGCCAAGGCCTATTACGACGCCCGCGAGGCGCTGGGCTTTCCCATGCTCGAACAGAACAAGGACGCGAACGCGGCATGACAGCCACTCTGCTTGTCGAAATCGGATTGGAAGAGCTGCCACCGGCAGCCATGCGCCCGCTCGCCGAGACCTTCGCCGAACAGCTGGGCCGCCAGCTGGACGAGGCCGGTCTCGCCCACGGCACGATCGAACCCCTGGCCACGCCGCGGCGACTGGCCGTACGCATGGCCGACGTCGCCGCCCAGGGCCAGTCCGAGACGATCGAAAAACAGGGCCCGACCGTGGCCATTGCCTATGACGAGGCTGGTACACCGACCCAGGCCGGCGAGGGCTTTGCACGCTCGGTCGGAGTCTCGATGGACGATCTCGAGGTCGAGGATTCGGACAAGGGCCAGCGTCTGGTCTATCGCGGTGTCGCCGAAGGCCGGCCGTTGACCGATCTGCTCCAGCCCGCCGTCGATGCGGCACTGCGCAGCCTGCCGATTCCAAAGCGCATGCGCTGGGGGGATTCCGAGGCCGCGTTCGTACGGCCGGTGCACTGGGTCGTGGCCATGCACGGCGACCGGGTGCTGCCGTTGTCGGTGTTCGGCATCACGGCTACGGCCACCACCCGCGGCCATCGTTTCCATCATCCGGACGATATCCCGCTGTCCCAGGCCGACGACTATATCGCGCGATTGCGAGCCCCCGGTCATGTTATCGTCGACATGGTCGAACGCGAGCGCCTGGTGACCGCGGAAGTGCACGCGGCCGCGGCCACGCTCGGCGGCACGGCCCTTGTCTCCCCCGACCTGATCACGGAAGTCACCGCGCTGGTGGAATGGCCGGTCGGCATTGCCGGGCATTTCGACACACGTTATCTGGCGCTGCCGCGCGAGGTGCTGATCGCCACGCTCGAAGGGCATCAGCGCTATTTCCCGGTGGCCGGTGAGACGGGCGCGCTCATTGCCGGGTTCGTGACGGTCGCCAATATCGCCAGTCGTGATCCGGCGCAGGTCGTGGCCGGCAACGAGCGTGTGGTCCACCCGCGGCTGGCCGATGCGCTGTTCTTCTGGAACGCCGATCGCCAGCAATCGCTGGAGGCACGTGTGAACGCCCTGGCGGCGGTGAGTTTCCAGCAGGCACTGGGCAGCCTCGCCGACAAGTCGACCCGCGTGCAGGCCCTGGCCGGCCGCCTGGCCGAGGCGACCGGTGCCGATCCGAAAGTCGTCACGCGTGCCGCCCGGCTTGCCAAGACCGATCTACTGACCGAGATGGTCGACGAGTTCCCCGAGCTGCAGGGCATCATGGGCGGGTATTACGCCACCCACGACAGCGAACCGGCGGCCGTTGCCACGGCCATCGTCGAACAGTACGCCCCCGCGGCCGCCGGCGCCCCGATCCCGGTGTCGCCGGCCGGCCAAGCGTTGGCCATGGCCGATCGTCTGGACACGCTGACGGGCATCTTCGCCATCGACAAGCGCCCCAGCGGCGACAAGGATCCCTTTGGCCTGCGGCGTGCGACGCTCGGCGTTGTCCGGACGCTCATCGAGGGCGATATCCGGCTGGATCTGGCCGCCGCCCTGGGGAGCTCACTGGCTGCGCAGCCCGTCACCCCGCCGGCGGGCACAGCCGAGGCCCTCTGGCAGTTCGTGATGGAACGTCTGCGCGGCTACGGGCTGGAGCGTGGCTTCACGCCGGCCGAGTTCGAGTCGATTGCCGGCCAGGGCGTCACTGATCTGGTGGATTTCGATGCCCGCCTCCATGCTGTGGCGGCCTTTGCGCGGCTGGACGCCGCCCCCATCGTCTGCGGGGCACACAAGCGCATCCGTAATATCCTGCGTCGCAACAGCGACGCCGAAATCGCCGATGCCGTCACCGGCGCCCAGCTGAGCGAATCTGCCGAGATCGCACTACATGAGGCGCTCACCCGGGTTCAGGCAGACATCGAACGCGATGCCCGAGCCAGCGATTATACGGCGGCGCTGTCGGCGCTGGCCTCGCTCGCCGCCCCGCTCGATACGTTCTTCGATGAAGTCATGGTCATGACCGACGATGTGGATCGTCGTGCCAATCGGCTGGCGCTGCTCGCCACGATCGATGCCCTGTGTCGTCGTGTGGCTGACGTTTCCTGCCTGTCGGTGGAGAGCACGCAGTGACGCTATCGACCGTCGTGCTCGATCGAGACGGCGTGATCAACCGGGACAGTGAAGCCTTCATAAAGTCGCCGGCCGAATGGCATGCGATCCCGGGCAGTCTGGAGGCAATCGCGCGGCTGCGGCATGCCGGGCTGCGTGTCATGGTCGCAACGAACCAGTCGGGCCTGGGCCGCGGCCTGTTCGAGTACGACGCGCTGTTGGCGATGCACGAGAAGATGACACGCCAGCTCGCCGATCTCGGCGTCGCGCTCGACGGGGTTTTCTTCTGTCCCCACACGGCCGAAGCCGGCTGCATGTGTCGCAAGCCGGCCACCGGCATGCTGGACGACATCATGAGTCGATGGCATCTGGCGGCAACAGAGTGTGTGATGGTCGGCGACAGCCCCACCGATATCCAGGCCGCACATGCAGCGGGCATGGCCGCGCTCGGCGTGCGTACCGGCAAACCGATCGATACCGATGATCAACGCTGGGCCAGCGTCGCGATGTTCGATGATCTGACCGGTGCGGTCGAACACATCCTGGCCGAACGCGTCCGACACTCGACCGAGGGCTGAACCGAAGCCCGGGGGCGCACTACCCGATCAGATATCCAGGTTGGACACCATCAGCGCGTTGCGTTCGATGAACTCCCGCCGCGGCTCCACGTGGTCACCCATGAGCGTGGTGAATATCTGATCGGCCCCGACGGCATCGTCGATCTTGACCTGCATGAGGCGACGACTCTCCGGATCCATGGTCGTCTCCCACAGCTGCTCCGGATTCATCTCGCCCAGCCCCTTGTAACGCTGGACGTTGAGATTGCGCTTGGCCTGCTCGAGCAGCCAGCGATAAGCCTCATCGAACGTGGCGACCTCGGCCTCGCGCTCGCCACGCGTCACGCGGGCGCCCTCGCCGATAAGCTCCGTCAGCTCGGTGCCCAGGCTCGACATGCGACGGTATTCCGGGCTGGTGAAGAAGTCCTCGTGCCAGACAAAGATATGCGGGATGCCGTGGCTGTAACGCGTGACCTGCAGATGCAGCGGATGCTCGTCGTCGGCCGGCTTGATCTGTACCTCGTAGCGATGACGCGCTTCTTCGCGCGCGTCCAGACGCACCTGCAGCTGCTCGGCCCAGCCGGCCATCCAGTCGGCGTCGGCGAACGACTCCGCGGTCACCGGGGCCAGATAGGTCATCTCCGTGAGTGTCGCCGGATCATAGCGACGCGCCCAGCGGTCGATATCCTCGAGCAGCACCGTATAGCGATGGGCCAGATCGGCCAGGGCATCCTCGGAGATCGGCGGCGTATCGGCCGACACACGGAATTCGGCCTTGTTCAGCGCCAGCCGCAGGAGATAGCTCGACAGTTCCTTGTCGTCCTTGACGTAGTGCTCCTGCTTGCCGGACTTCACCTTGTACAACGGCGGCTGAGCGATATAGACGTAGCCGGCTTCGATCAGCTCGAACATCTGCCGATAGAAGAACGTCAGCAGCAACGTACGGATATGAGAGCCGTCAACGTCCGCATCCGTCATGATGATGATGCGGTGATAGCGCAGCTTGGACGGATCGTACTCATCACGACCGATGCCGCAGCCCAATGCGGTGATCAGTGTGCCGACCTCGGCCGAGGAGAGCATCTTGTCGAAGCGGGCCTTCTCGACGTTCAGAATCTTGCCCTTGAGCGGCAGGATCGCCTGGTTGTGACGGTCCCGCCCCTGCTTGGCCGAGCCACCGGCCGAGTCCCCCTCGACCAGGAACAGTTCGGATTCGGCCGGGTTCTTTTCCTGGCAGTCAGCCAGCTTGCCGGGCAGCCCGGCGATGTCGAGCGCGCCCTTGCGCCGGGTCATGTCGCGTGCGCGCCGTGCCGCATCACGTGCACGCGCTGCGTCGATGACCTTGGAAGCGATCACCTTGGCATCCCGCGGGTTTTCCATCAGGAAGTCATGAAGCCGCTCGCTGACCTGGGATTCCACCGCCGCACGCACTTCCGAGGAGACCAGTTTCTCCTTCGTCTGCGAGGAAAACTTCGGGTCCGGCACCTTGACCGAAATGACCGCCGTGAGACCTTCACGGGCATCGTCACCGGTCGGAGAGGATTTCTCTTTCTTGGCCAGCCCCTCGGCCTCGATGTAGCCGTTCAGACAGCGTGTCAGGGCGCCACGAAAACCGGCCAGGTGGGTTCCCCCATCGCGCTGTGGAATATTGTTCGTATAGCAGAACACGCTTTCCTGATACGAATCATTCCACTGCATCGCGACTTCGACGACGATCTCGTCGCGTTCACCGGTGAAGTAGAAGACGTTCTCGTGGAGCTGGGTCTTGTTCTCGTTGAGATTTTCGACGAAGGCCCGGATACCGCCCTCGTACTCGAAGACGACATCGCGCTCGCTGGCTTCTTCGATCAGGCGAATACGCACACCCGAGTTCAGAAACGACAGCTCCCGCAGCCGCTTCGCGAGGATGTCGTAATTGAAGTCGATGTTCGAAAAGACCTCGTCACTCGGGTGGAAATGGATCGAGGTTCCGGTCAGCGAAGTCTCCGACAACGCGCTGAGCTCGTTCGTGGGCTCCCCCATGCTGTACGTCTGTCGGTAATGGTGGCCGTCACGATGGATATCCAGCTGCAGATAATCGGACAGCGCATTGACGACCGAAACACCCACACCGTGCAGGCCGCCCGATACCTTGTAGGAGTTGGCATCGAACTTACCGCCGGCGTGCAGCACCGTCATGATGACTTCCGCGGCGGGCTTGCCCTCTCCTTCATGCATGTCGACGGGGATACCACGACCGTCGTCGGACACCGTAATACTCTGATCCCGGTGGATCTTGACAACGATTTCCTTGCAATAGCCGGCAAGCGCTTCGTCGATGGCGTTGTCGACGACTTCGAAAACCATGTGATGCAGACCGGTGCCGTCATCGGTATCCCCGATGTACATCCCGGGGCGTTTGCGAACGGCCTCTAGCCCTTTCAGGACCTTGATGCTGCTGGAGTTGTAATCGCCGTTGGATTCCGCCATGCGCCGACCTCGGCTGGTATTACGGGAAATCGTGAATTTTACCACGAAAGACAGTCATCACCCCGTCAATTCGTATCATCGACATATCGAGCATGAGTCGCCGCCCGGACTTACGTCTTCTGACACCGGCCGCCGATACGATATCGCTGCGAAACACCCAGCGTTCGCTACCGTCGTTTGTTGCGCATCATTCAGAGCGGCCACCGGGCGATGGATCGAGACGTGCCGTGGAATGCCTCGCGATCAGGCCGAAACACGCCCCTGTTCCACGTGGAACAACGTCTGATCCTGGAATGCACGTGGAATCAAAGATGGATCAAGAAAAGTCACAAAAGACTGTGCGCCGCAACGAAGTATTTCCTCGGCCAGTGTTTCTCGATATTGCTTCCCCAATTCCGCGGCCATATCGTCGATCAGCAGAATCGGTCTGACATTTTTCAACGTGTAGAGAATATGGGCTTGGGCGAGCAGTAATGCGGCGGTCAGTATCTTCTGTTGACCCCGAGAAACCCAATCCCGCGCGCGAGTGGCGGCAATATTGACGCGGATATCCGCACGATGCGGTCCGTTCTGGGTGATGCGTGCCTTGATATCCTGTTCGAGTGATCCCGCGAGTGCGGCGCCGTAACCGTCGTCACCGCGCCATCCGGGTTGATAATGAAACTCGAGCGCGTCTTCACCGATCAGGGCATTCGTGTTTTCCGGCAACTGTTTCTTGATCAGCTCGAGATATCGTCGTCGACAGGCATCGACGATTTCGCCTTGTCCGACGAGCTCGTTATCCCAGGCGATGACCTCATGTTTCGGCCGGTGAAACCGTAGTGCACGATTTCGTTGTTTTAAAGCACGACGGTAACGCCGCCAGGCGGGGAAGAAGGCATGTTCCACGTGGAACACCCCCCAGTCCAGAAAATGACGGCGATGCTGGGGGCCCTGCTCCAACAGGCGATGAACGTTGGGGTCGATATGTTGGAGCGGAAGTGCGGCAACAAGATCATAACGCCGCGTGGCTGTGAGATTGTCCAGCTTGAACTGTGCGCTCCGGCCGGTGACGTGACAACCGAGGCGAGTCAGCTGTTGCTGACCGTTTTCCTGAGCACGCCCACGAATCGTGAAGGCGTCGGCATTCTCACGGATGGCCTTGGACAATTGATTCTGTCGGAAGGATTGCCCGCGGCCGAGCAGATAAATGCTTTCGAGAACGCTGGTTTTGCCCGATGCGTTATCGCCAACGATGCAATTGATTCGTTCCGATGGTCGGATATTGCATTCGCGAATACACCGGAACGAATCGATATAAAGAGAGTTGAGATGCACCGTCGCGTAGCAGAGGCCTACAACCTCATCGGCATGACGACATAGCGGCTGCTGTCATCACCGATCGCCTGAAGCAGGCCACTGCTGTCCGGGCCTGACAACGACAACGTGAACTCTTCCTGGGTCATTGCGCCCAGCGCATCCAGCAGGTACGTGACGTTGAAGCCGATTTCCATCGGCTGCCCGTCGTAGGACACTTCGATTTCGTCTTCTGCTTCTTCCCGTTCGACGTTTTGTGCCTGCAGTTTGAGGGTGTGTTCCGACAATGACAGTCGCACACCACCGAATTTCTCGTTCGAGAGAATCGCGGTCCGCGACAGGGCTTGCCGAATGGTATCTCTCGGGGCAGTCATCTGGTTTTGTGGATCGTCGGGGATAACCCGTTCGTAATCAGGGAACCGACCGTCGATCAGTTTCGTGGTGAAACTGAGGCCGGGAAGCTGAAGTCGCAGGTGCTTGTTTGATAACCAGACCGTGATCTCTGCTTCGCTGTTACCCAAGAGACGGACAAGTTCGGTAACGGCTTTTCTCGGCACGATGGCCTGGGTTGCCTCGGAAATATCGAGATCGAGGGCCGCTTCGCTCAGGGCAAGGCGATGACCGTCTGTGGCGACGCATCGAATGCGATCACTTCTCAGAGCCAGAAGAAGACCGTTGAGATAGTAGCGCACATCCTGCTGTGCCATGGCGAAGTGTGTCCGGTCCAGCAATTGCTTGAGCATGCTCTCCGGCAACGTGATGGCTTCACCGCTTTCGACTTCGTCGAGATGCGGCCAGTCATTGGCCGAAAGTGTGGCCAGTGTGAAACGAGACCGGCCTGACTGGACACGGGTTTGAGCGCCATCAAGGGTGCACTGGATCTCGGCATCATCGGGTAACCCACGACATATATCGAGCAGTTTGCGTGCGGGTACGGCGATGGCGCCTGGGTTTTCGATCACGGCCGGTGCATGCGTGACCAGTTCGAGTTCGAGATCGGTTGCTGTCAGCGTCAGCTGGTTGTTCTCACTCTTGATGAGGACATTGGACAGAATCGGCATGGTCTGTCGTCTTTCAACGACGCCGATAACGGTCTGGAGCGCCGACAGGATATCTCTGCGCTGAACGGTGAACTGCATGGGCTTTGATCTCCGGGCGGTATCCGTTGTGCTGTCTTAAAGCTCTAAAAGAAAGTTAGTAGTAGTAATAATCACTGTGATGATTTTCTGTGGATATCTCTTTTTCTTTTTCTAAATTAGATATTTACTAACTTACTAACACTGTTTTCAAACCCACTGATTTGTTGTTGCTGACCTGTGGACTGCCTGTGGGTCGATCTTGCCAGTCTGTCGCTTCGTTTCAGTCTGCCGAAGTTATGAACGGTTTATCCACAGTTAGCTGGTGAGAATTCGGCTGAGGTTGACGTAGTCTTCGTCGAAGCGGGTGTCGGTCTCTCGCAGTTCCTTGACCTTTCGGCAGGCGTGAAGAACGGTCGTGTGATCCCGACCGCCGAAGCCTTGGCCGATTTCGGGAAGACTGTGATTGGTCAGTTCTTTGGCCAGTGCCATGGCGAGCTGTCGAGGTCGTGCGATCGTGCGGGTGCGTTTCTTGCCGAGCAGATCCGCCAGACGGATCTTGAAATATTCGGCCACCGTCTTCTGGATGTTCTCCAGGGTGACGAGACGGTCGTAGACTGCGAGCATGTCGTAGAGCGCCTGCTTGGCGAAGTCGACGGTGATGGGCGCGCCGGTGATTTGTGCCGAGGCCTTGAGTCGATGCAGGGCGCCTTCGAGATCACGGACATTCGACCGAACACGCTTGCCGATGAAGAACGCGACTTCCTGTGGCAGTTCAATGCCGTGGAAATCGGCTTTCGACAACAGGATTGCCACCCTCGTCTCGAGCTCGGGGGGTTCCACGGCCACCGATAGCCCCCAGGAGAAACGCGACTTCAGCCGGTCCTCGAGCCCATCTACCTCCTTCGGGAAGCGATCGCACGTGATGACGATTCGCTGGTTGGCTTCGAGCAGCGAGTTGAAGGTGTGGAAGAATTCTTCCTGCGATCGGTCCTTGCCTGCGAAGAACTGGATGTCGTCGATCAGCAGGGCATCGAGCGTGCGGTAATGATCCTTGAATCGGTCCATCCGGTTATGTCGGATGGCGGTGATCATTTCGTTGACGAAATGCTCGGAGCGTACATAGGCGATGCGGGCCCGTGGATTGTTCGTCAACAGCCGGTGGCCGACGCTCTGCATGAGATGGGTCTTGCCCAGGCCAACGCCGCCATAGATCAGCAGCGGGTTATAGGCCATGTTCTCCGGGTCAGCGGCCTGTTCGGCGGCGGCCCGGGCGATCTGGTTCGATTTACCCTGAACGAAGGATTCGAAGGTATAGCGGGCATCCAGGTTGTGCCGCGTCGTATCCGTCAGCGGTGGGCCGTCGTCTTCCTCGGCCGCGGCGTTCTTCTGGGCGCCGCCGCCGACCAGGACCCGGATACGACGCGGTTGTTCGCCGAGTTCCGATAGCGCGTTGGCGATAGGCGCCCGCAATTCACGCTCGACCTGATCCCGAACCACTTCGTTCGGGGCCATCAGATCCAGACCGTCCTCACCAAAGCGGGCTTCGAGAGGCCGCAACCAGAGATTCACGTCCTTTTCCGGGAGCCGTGTCTCGATATGGGTTAGACAGCGCTGCCAGAGGGTGTTGGCCAAATCGATCGCTCCGTGGCGGCAGGTGGGCTTCCGCGAGGCGCGCGGCTGCATAAGTTAACGCACTCACCACAGCTTATCCACAGGAGTATTCAAGGCTTGCGGTCCGTCGACAACGCGACTAGAATCCGCGCTCTTTTACGCACAATGCGTCGTCAACGGCGCAAGAGCAGTCGTCATGAAGCGCACATTCCAGCCCAGCAATCTGCGCCGCAAGCGCACCCACGGTTTTCGTGCCCGCATGGCCACCAAGAATGGTCGTCGCGTGCTGGCCGCTCGTCGTGCCAAGGGCCGCAAGCGTCTGACGCCCTAAGCGTCGTCATGTCGCAGGCGGCGTTTCCACGAGAGGCGCGCCTGCTCAGGCCGCCGCAGTTCAGGGCGGTTTTCGCCCGGGGTGAGAAATTCGTCTGCCCGGGCTTCGTGGTGATCGCCGCGACCAGCGAGAATACCCAGGCCCGGCTCGGGCTGGCACTGGCCAAGCGACGCATCCGTCGCGCCGTTGATCGCAATCGCGTCAAACGAATCGTGCGCGAATCGTTTCGGCGCCACCGGGATGAGATCGGGGGCATCGATGTCGTCGTGCTGGCGCGCAGTCGTACCGATCGGATCGACAATGCCGATCTGTTCGATCAGCTGACACGACTCTGGGGCAGAATCGCGGCATCGCCGGCGTCGACACGCTCCGAACCGTAGTGTGAGCGGCGCGTCACCTCGCGAACCGGGACATCGGAACGATGGATAACATTCGCTTTGCTCTGCTCTGCGCCGCTGCGGCAGTCTGCTTCTTCCTTTATCAGGCCTGGCAGACGGATTACGCCCCCTCATCGCCTCAGGTCAGCCAGCAGGCCGACTCGGCGCCGGCCAGCAACGACGGACAGTCGTCCGACGTGCCGGATATCGGTGCCACACCGTCGAGCCAGGGCTCGAGCACGGCGAGCAGCGGCAGCGGTGGCAGTGCGACCATCGCTGGCAATCGCCAATCCGGTGATCAGGACGGCGGGCCGACGAACAGCGGCAAGACGATCCATGTCGTCACCGACAAGCTCGATGTGCGGATCGACACACTCGGCGGCGGCCTGTCCCAGGTCGCCCTGCGCGGTGTGCCGCTGTCTTCGGCGCAGCCGGACACCAATCTGCGCCTGATCAATAACGGTCTGCCCGATTTCTTTGTCGAGCAGAGCGGACTGATCGCCAAGGACGGCGATGCGCCCAACCACACCACCCGGTTCGACAGCGCCCAGGACAGCTACAAGATGGCCGACGGTCAGGATACGCTGTCGGTACCGCTGACCTGGACCGACAACGCAGGTCACAAGGTCACCAAGGTCTATACCTTCCATCGCGGCAGCTACAAGATCGGGCTTGATCAGCAGGCCCAAAACGAGGCGGGCGCGCCCTGGAATCTCTCACAGTACGTGCGCTACTGGCGCGCACCGCACGACAACACCGGCGATGTGCCCTTCTCGCACGCGTTCTTTGGCGCCGGCTGGTATGCGGCCAAGAGCGGCGATGAATACGCCTACAACACGCGCAGCCGCGACGATATCCTGAGCGATCCGCTGAGTCTGAACCAGAAAGGCGGCTGGATCGCCATGATCCAGCATTATTTCATCGGCGCCGTGATTCCGCCGGAAAACGCCGAAGTGCGTTATTTCGCGCGGCCGAAGGCGATCCAGGGGGTTTCCGGCGGTTACGCCACTGGCTTCGTCGGCCCGCAACAGAGCGTGGCCCCCGGCAACAGCGCCAATTTCAACGCCACCCTGTTCATTGGGCCCAAGTATCAGGATCAGCTGGCCGCGGTTGCCCCCGGGCTCGGTCTGACGGTGGACTACGGCTGGTTCTCGGTGCTCGCGCGCCCGATCTTCAAGGTGCTGGAATTCCTGCATTCCTGGGTCGGCAACTGGGGCCTGGCAATCATTCTGCTGACCTGTGTGATCAAGGCGCTCTTCTACAAGCTGTCCGAGATCCAGTTCCGCGGGATGGCCCGCATGCGCAAGTTCCAGCCGCGCATGGCCAAGCTCAAGGAGCAGTACGGCGACGACAAGGCCGAACTCCAGAAGAAGATGATGGAGCTCTACCGCGAGGAGGGCTTCAACCCGATGGCCGGCTGCTGGCCGCTGCTGGTGCAGATGCCGGTGTTCATCTCGCTATACTGGGTGCTGCGTGAATCGGTCGAACTGCGTCACGCGCCGTTCGTGCTGTGGATTCAGGACCTGTCGGCGCCGGATCCGTACTACATCCTGCCGGTCGTCTTCGGCCTGACGATGTTCCTGCAGCAGCGGCTCAACGTCAGCGCGGCGATGGACCCGATGCAGCAGCGCATCATGCAGATCATGCCGATCGGCATGGCGGTCTTCTTCGCCTTCTTCCCGGCCGGTCTGGTGTTGTACTGGTGCACCAACAACCTGTTGACCATCGCCCAGCAGTGGTACATCTACCGCAAGCTGGACAACGAAGGGCTGAGCCACGGCAAGACCGCCAGCTGACCGGCGGTCGCGCGCAGCGCTGCTGATGCACAGCCCGGGGGCCGATCGACAGACCATTGCCGCACTGGCCAGTGCCCCCGGCCAGGCCGGGGTGGCGGTGGTGCGGGTTTCGGGGCCGGCAGTCAGGGCGATCGCCGGTGCCCTGCTTGGCCGCTGCCCGCCGCCGCGGCGGGCCGAGCTGGCGTATTTCCGCGACGCCGCAGGCCAGACCATCGACCAGGGGCTGGCGTTGTATTTCGCCGGCCCGGCCTCGTTCACCGGCGAAGATGTGCTCGAGTTGCATGGCCATGGCTCGCCGGTGTTGGTCGATCTGTTGCTGGCCCGGCTGGTTGAGCTCGGTGCCCGGCTCGCCGGGCCCGGTGAATTTTCGCAGCGGGCTTTTCTCAACGACAAGCTCAGTCTGGATCAGGCCGAGGCGATCGCCGATGCGATTGCCGCCGGCAGTACCGTGGCGGCACGAGCGGCCATGCGGTCGCTGGAAGGTGTCTTCGCCCGCGAGGTCGATGCGCTGGTCGGCGCGCTCACGGCCCTGCGTGTCTATACCGAAGCCGCCATCGATTTTCCGGACGAGGAAGACGTCGATTTTCTTGCCGATGGCCAGATTCTCGGACGGCTCGATGCATTGCGGGACCATCTGGCCGCGCTACGCGACCAGGCCGGTCAGGGCGCCGGTTTTCGCGACGGTCTGCGTCTGGTCATTCTCGGCCGGCCCAATGTCGGCAAATCGAGCCTGCTGAACCGGCTCGCGCGCCGCGACACCGCGATCGTCACCGCCATTGCCGGCACCACGCGTGACGTCCTCTCCGAGCGGCTGTCGATCGATGGCCTGCCCCTCACGCTCGTGGATACGGCCGGACTGCGCGAGACCGACGACCCGGTCGAAGCCGAAGGCGTGCGCCGGGCCCGGGCCGAAATCGCCGGCGCCGATCGGGCCCTGCTCGTTCTAGACGACGCCGCCGGTCTCACGTCCGAAGACGCCGCGCTGCTGGCCGAGCTGGAAACAAGCGTCGGCGTCACGCTCATCGCCAACAAGATCGATCTATCCGGTGCCTCCGCCGGGCCGTGTCAACTCGCCGGTCGCGAGGCACTGCGCGTGGCCGCGATCGACGGTCGCGGTTTCGACGAGCTGGCCACCCATCTCAAACGGCTCGCCGGGGTCGATGCGAGCGGCGAGCCCGCCTTCGTGGCCCGGCGTCGCCATCTGGTGGCGCTGGATGCCGCGGCCACGGCACTGGAAGCCGCTCGCGAGCGGCTGGTCGTCGAGGCAGCCGGCGACCTGGTGGCCGAGGAACTGCGACAGGCTCAGAACGCGCTCGGCGAAATCACCGGCCGCGTATCGAGCGACGACCTGCTCGGCGAGATCTTCTCGAGCTTCTGTATCGGCAAATAGATCGCGCTCAGCGTGCCGGGCAGCGATGGCTCGCCGGTACCGACTGCGCCGGGTCGGGATCGTTGCCGAGCGCATAGAGCGTCGACCAGTACTTGCCGGTCAGATAGATTCGGTGGCCCGCCGTGTCGTAGGCGATGCCGTTGAGCACGTCGGCGCCTGCCGGTTGTTCGGCGCTCAGTGCGCCGGCATCCAAGCCGCCGACGACGCGGCCCGTGCTCGGATCGATCACGACGATGCGATCGGTCTGCCAGACATTGGCCCAGATCAGGCCGTGAATGACTTCCAGTTCATTGAGCCGGGCCAGCGGGCGGTCGTCGTCGGTGACCGTGATCTGACGCCGGACCTTGAAAGTTTCCGGATCGCGAAAACGCAGCGTCGCGCTGCCGTTGCTCATCGCCAGCGTATCGCCGCATCGGGCCAGGCCCCAGCCCTCGCCCTGATACGACAGATGACCGGCCGGCGCCAGCGTCCGCGCATCGTAGAGGAACACCATGCCGGCCTTCCAGGTGAGTTGATACAGGCGTTGGTCGTATCGAGCCAGCCCCTCGCCGAAATAGAGCCCGGACAGCACGTGCTGTGCCCGAACCCGGCCACTGTGCAGATCGACCCGTCGCAGCGTGGACACCCCGTATTGGCCGGTACTCTCGTACAGGGCGCCGTGCCAGATCAAAAGCCCCTGCGTGAAGGCATCGGGATCATGCGGATAGCGCGCCACCACGTCAGCCGTGGGCGCCGCCAGGGCCGCGTTCGCGCCCAGTGACAGCAACAGAAATAACAAGCCGACGAACGGCGTGCGAACGCCGGTAAAAAGCGCGCGTTTCGGATTACACTGGGAATTCACGATCCCATCCGATAGGACATCGATGGCCGAATCATCGCAGAACAACCGCGCGACCGGACAGAACACCGATGACAACGATCTCGACCACCACCAGCGGCGCGATGCGCGACGCCGCGAGGCGCCCAGTGCGGCCGTGGTCTACGAGGCCATCCGGGCCGAGGCCGAATCCGAACTGACCCGGCCCCTGCCCGGATTGGCCTGGTCCGGGCTCGCGGCCGGGCTGGCGATGGGCTTTTCCTTCGTGGCCCAGGCGCTCTTGCAGACCTATTCGCCCGAAATGAGCTGGGAACGCATCATTTCGAGCCTCGGTTATGCCATGGGATTTCTGTTCGTGATCCTCGGGCGACAGCAGCTGTTCACCGAAAACACCCTGACGCCGGTGCTCGAAGTGCTGCGTTCGAAAAAGCGTGAAACGCTGATCCGCACGCTCAATCTGTGGGGCGTGGTGCTGGCAGCCAATATCCTCGGCACGGCGATCTTCGCCGCCGCCCTGGCCTATGGCCATGTACTGGAGGAGACCATCACACCGGCGCTCTGGCATATCGCCGACTCGGAATATGCTGCCTCGTTCGGGGAAACACTGATCCGTGCCGTCTTCGCCGGCTGGCTCGTGGCTCTGATGCTCTGGCTGCTGCCGTTTGCCGAAACGGCCCGCGTCGGGGTGATCATCCTGGTCACTTTCCTCATCGGCCTGGCGCATTTTCCGCACATCATCGCCGGCTCGGTGGCTGCACTCTATGGCGTGTTCGAAGGCAGCTACACCCTCTGGGCGTATATCGGTCAGTTCTTCGTACCCACGCTCATCGGCAACATCATCGGCGGTGTGCTCATGGTCGCCGTCATCAATTATGCCCAGGTCGCCTATAGCGATACGGCCTCGGAAAGCTGAATCAAGGCTGACCGCGCAGCGTGCGGTTTTGTTATATGCTCGCAAGACGATTTATCGCCGGAGTATTCAAATGGTCGAAGGAACGGATGACAAATGGGAAGGCCGCTGGGATCGCCTGCGTGGCAAGGCGCGTGAGCATTTCGGCAAGCTGACCGACGACGATCTGGAACAGGCCAAGGGCAAGCGCGAGAATCTGGTCGGCCGTATCCAGGAAAAGTACGGCGAGACACGGGAAACCGTGGAACTCTGGCTCAAGGAGTTCGAACAGAAGCATCTCTGATGCGCTCGAGCCATATGAAACATCGGGCCGGCGGATTCTCCGCCGGCCTTTTTTATGCCCGCCGTCCCGCCACGCGGGCGCGTCGCCGGCCCCGATCGGGTGCCGATAGATTGCGCGCCAGCATGTTCGAGCCGAGTATGGCAATCTGTCAGGCCCGTCGTACTTGGCCGCCGTGGCCCGGGTCCGACCAGAAAATGGCATCGTCGCCTGCCCCGCTCGCCCGTCATGACGGCGTCACTCGGCCAGTGGTCGAGTTGTCGCGTTTCAGTCGCGAAGCGTAATATCGGCGGCGATCAACGATCCCGAAATGCTTTGTCGAAGGAGCATCCTATGGCTCAAGCGAGCGCCCATCCCGAGCACGTTGGCGACGTGAGTGACGTCGACGCCCAAGAATCCGCCGAATGGCGCGACGCGCTCGATGCCGTCATCGAGCGAGAGGGCCCGGAGCGCGCCCACTTTTTGCTGGAGATGCTCATCGACCGGTCGCGTCGGACCGGCGCCCAGATCCCGTATTCGCTGAATACGGCCTATGTGAACACGATCCCGCCGCACATGGAGGCCAAGAGCCCCGGCGACCCGGCGATCGAATGGCGGATCCGCTCGATCATCCGCTGGAACGCCATGGCCATGGTCGTCCAGGCCAACCGGCATCACGCCGGTGTGGGCGGGCACATCGCCAGCTTCGCCTCCGCGGCCACGCTTTATGAAGTCGGCTTCAACCATTTCTTCCATGCGCCCAGCGAGGAGCACGGCGGCGATCTGGTCTTCTTCCAGGGCCATTCCGCGCCGGGCATGTATGCCCGCAGCTATCTCGAAGGCCGCCTGACCGAGGACCAGCTCCTCAACTTCCGCGCCGAGTCCACCGGCAAGGGCCTGTCGAGCTATCCGCACGCCTGGCTCATGCCGGACTACTGGCAGTTCGCCACGGTTTCGATGGGCATCGGTCCCATCAACGCGATCTACCAGGCGCGCTTCATGCGCTACATGGAAAACCGCGGCATCCAGAACACCGAAGGCCGCCATGTCTGGTGTTACTGCGGCGACGGCGAAATGGACGAGCCCGAGTCCAAGGGCGCCATCGGCATGGCCGCCCGCGAGAACCTCGACAACCTCATCTTCGTGGTCAACTGCAACCTGCAGCGCCTGGACGGCCCGGTGCGCGGTGATGCCAAGATCGTCGACGAGCTGGAAGGCTTCTTCCGTGGTGCCGGCTGGAACGTCATCAAGGTGCTCTGGGGTTCGCTCTGGGACGGCCTGCTGGCCCAGGACCACGAGGGCAAGCTCGTCGAGCTGATGAACGAGACCGTCGACGGTGAATACCAGGCCTACAAGGCCCGGGGCGGCAAGTACACGCGCGAGCAGTTCTTCGGCAAGTACGAAGAGACCAAGAACATGGTGGCTTCGATGTCCGACGAGGACATCAGCCGGCTCAACCGCGGCGGGCACGACCCGCACAAGATCTATGCGGCCTATCATCAGGCCGTGAACCAGGACAACGGCAAGCCGACCGTCATCCTGGCCAAGACGGTCAAGGGCTATGGCATGGGTGAGGCTGGCGAAGGCCAGAACATCACCCACCAGCAGAAGAAGATGGCCGAGGACGCGCTCAAGGAATTCCGGGATCGGTTCGAGATTCCGATTTCCGACGACAAGATCGCGGATGCGCCCTTCTACAAGCCCGAAGAAGACTCCGAGGAGATCCAGTATCTCCACGCCCGACGCAAGGAACTGGGCGGTTATCTGCCCCAGCGGCGCACCCAGGGCGATGCACTCAGGATCCCCGAGCTCTCGGCCTTCGACAAGCTGTTGCAGGGCTCGGGCGACCGCGAGATGGCCACGACCATGGTTTTCACGCGCATCCTGCAGATTCTGACCCGCGACAAGAACATCAAGGACCGCATCGTCCCGATCATTCCGGACGAGGCCCGCACCTTCGGCATGGAAGGCATGTTCCGCTCGCTTGGCATCTACTCGCCGGTCGGCCAGCTGTTCGTACCCGAGGACTCCGACCAGCTCGCCTTCTACAAGGAAGCGGTCGACGGCCAGATTCTCGAGGAAGGCATTACCGAGGCCGGGGCCATCAGCTCCTTCATGGCAGCGGCCACGGCCTATTCCAACCACGGGACCACCATGATCCCGTTCTATGCCTTCTACAGCATGTTCGGCTTCCAGCGGGTCGGCGACTTCTGCTGGGCCGCGGGCGACATGCGGGCGCGTGGCTTCATGCTGGGCGGCACCGCCGGGCGGACCACCATCAACGGCGAGGGCCTTCAGCACCAGGACGGCCACAGCCACGTGATGTTCGACTGCGTGCCAAACGCCAAGGCCTACGACCCGACCTTCTCCTACGAGATGGCCGTCATCATCCATCGCGGCCTGGTGGAGATGTACGAAGAGCAGCGTGATGTCTACTACTACATCACGATGATGAACGAGAACTACGCCCACCCGGCCATGCCGGAAGGCGTGGAGGACGACATCGTCGCCGGCATGTACCGGTTCTCGGAGTCCGGCACGGACAAGGAAAACCAGGTCAACCTGATCGGTTCGGGCACCATCCTGCGCGAAGTCATCGCGGCGGCGAAGCTGCTCGAGGACGAGTACGGCGTGGGCGCGACCATCTGGTCCGCGCCGAGCTTCACCGAACTCAAGCGCGACGGCCTGACCGCCGAGCGCTGGAACATGCTCCATCCGGAAGCCGAGCAGCGTGTGAGCTTCGTGGCCGACAAGTTCGCCGATGCCAAGGGTCCGGCGATTGCTGCCACCGACTATGTCCGCGCCCTGCCCGAGATGATCCGGCCGTACATGCCGGTGAACTACCACACGCTGGGTACCGATGGCTTCGGCCGTTCGGACACGCGTGAGGCGCTGCGCGAATTCTTCGAGGTGGACCGTCGCTGGATCACCGTCTGCGCGCTCAAGGCCCTGGCCGATGAAGGCAGGATCGAGCGTCGTGTGGTCGGCGAGGCGATCAACAAGTACGGCATTGACCCGGACAAGCCGGAACCGCTCTACGCCTGATCGCACGCAAGGCATGAGTACGCTTTAACCGAGACAAGACCGCGACGGGCATGGAACAACCGTCGCGGCCCGAGCCAAGGAACATTTTATGGCGGCGCAGGAAATCAAGGTCCCGGATATCGGCGATTTCGACTCGGTCGAGGTCATCGAAGTGCTGGTGGCCGAAGGCGATACGGTCGAGAACGAACAGCCGTTGATCACGCTGGAATCGGACAAGGCGACGCTGGAAGTGCCGTCGACCGTGGCCGGCAAGATCACCGAGCTCAAGATCAGCGAGGGCGACACCGTCTCCGAGGGCGACGTGATCGCCATGGTCGAAGCCGACGACGAGGCCGGCTCGGACGACGCGTCCGACGACGCCCCGGCTGCGGCCAGCGACGGCGATTCGTCCGAGACGACCGACGACAACGCCGACGCCGGCGAACAGGCTGCCCCGGCCGATGACGGCGGCGACGATCAGGCCGGTGGCGAGACCGTCGAGGTCAAAGTGCCTGATATCGGCGATTTCGACTCGGTCGAGGTCATCGAAGTGCTGGTGGCCGAGGGCGACACGGTCGAGAACGAACAGCCGTTGATCACGCTGGAATCGGACAAGGCCACCCTGGAAGTGCCCTCCTCGGCCGCCGGTACGATCGCCTCGCTCAAGATCGCCGAAGGCGACACCGTCTCCGAAGGCGACGTGATTGCCACCGTGCAGACCGCCGGCGGCGGCAACAAGGCGGCGTCGAAATCCGACAACAAACCGGCCTCGAACGGCGGCACGGCCCAGGCCAGCGACGCCAAGGCCACGCCTGATGACGGCGGCGCCAAAAAGCCGGACCCGGGGACCGCGTCCCAGGACGACAAGCCGGCCCCGCAGCCGTCGAACACGGGCAACGCGTCGCGCGATGCCTCCAAGCTCAAGTCCGTGGACGAAGAGCGCTTCGGCAAGGCCCATGCCTCGCCCAGCGTGCGCAAGTTCGCCCGCGAGCTCGGCGCGGATCTCGGCCGTATCGACGGCAGCGGGCGCAAGGGCCGGATCACCGAGTCCGACGTCCAGTCCTACGTCAAGAAAGCCCTGGAACAGGCCCAGAGCGGCCAGAGCGCGGGCGGCGCGGCGGCACCCGCCGGTGGGGGTGGCGGCGTGCCAACCCAGCCGGATATCGACTTCAGCCAGTTCGGCGAGGTCGAGACAGTCGAGCTGGAGCGCATCCGCAAGATCTCGGCCAAGGCCGTGCACAAGAACTGGCTGCTCATCCCGCATGTCACCCAGTTCGACAACGCCGACATCACCGAGATGGAGCAATTCCGTCAGGCCAACAAGGAAAAAGCCAAGGCGGACGGCGTCAAGCTGACCCCCCTGGCCTTCCTGCTCAAGGCCGCGGCGGCCGCGCTGAAGCAGTTCCCGGATCTGAACAGCTCGCTCACCGCAGACGGCGCGCATCTCGTGCACAAGAAGTACGTGAACATCGCCGTGGCCGTGGACACGCCGAACGGCCTGCTCATGCCGGTGATCAAGGATGTCGACAAGAAAGGCATCTACGACATCGCCCGGGACCTGGACGATGTCTCCACCCGGGCCCGCGACGGACAAATCCGCGGCACAGACATGCAGGGTGCCTGCTTCTCGATCTCCAGCCTGGGCGGCGTTGGCGGCACCGCGTTCACGCCGATCGTCAACTCGCCGGAAGTCGGCATCCTGGGCGTGTCCAAGCATAGCTGGCAGCCGGTCTGGAACGGCACCGAATTCGAGCCCCGGCTGCTCCTGCCGTTGTCGTTCTCCTACGACCACCGCGTGATCGACGGCGCCAAGGCGGCGCGGATTACCGGCTTCATCAGCGAGAAACTCTCGGACCTGCGTACGTTGCTTCTCTAGGGGCCGCGGCCATGCGGCGGCAATCCGGCGTTGCGGCTCACTCGTGTAGCGCGACTACACAGCGATCACCGCGCCCTGTCTTGCCGCCGCATGACGCGCGCCGGGCCGGTCCGAGCGGTGTCGCTTCGATCGGCCTCTTTTCGGAATTGAAAAATCCGGCCGCGCGCCGGTCAAAGGTGCTGTAACCATGGCCCAGGAAATCAAAGTTCCCGACATCGGCGATTTCGATTCGGTCGAGATCATCGAAGTGCTGGTCGCCGAGGGCGACACCGTCGAAAAAGAGCAGCCGCTCATCACGCTGGAGTCCGACAAGGCCACGTTGGAAGTGCCCTCCCCGGCCGCCGGCAAGATCACCGAGCTGAAGATCGCCGAGGGGGATTCGGTCTCCGAAGGCGATGTGATCGCCATGCTGGAGGCCGCTGAAGACGGCGACGCGGCCGATGATCAGCCGACCGATAACGACGATGCCGCCAAGGCCGACGACGAAGCCGCCAAGCAGAAAGACGCGGCCAAGTCCGAGGACAAGACCAGCAAGCAATCCGACACCGCCGGCGGCGCCGACCGCCCCGCCGCCAACAACGCCAGCGACAAGGTCGAGCCCAAGGCCACCACGCCGGCCAGCGACGACCACAACTACGACTGTGACGTGCTCGTGCTGGGCTCCGGCCCCGGCGGCTACTCGGCGGCCTTCCGCGCGGCCGACATGGGCCTGAACGTCACCATGGTCGAGCGCCACAGCGTGCTGGGCGGCGTGTGTCTCAACGTCGGCTGCATCCCCTCCAAGGCCCTGCTCCACTCGGCCAAGGTCATCGAGGACGCCGCCAACATGGCCCACCACGGGGTCACCTTCGGTAAGCCCGAGATCGACCTGGCCAAGCTGCTGGATTACAAGCAGTCCGTCATCGACCAGCTCACCGGCGGCCTGAAATCCATGGCCTCCAAGCGCCAGGTCAACGTGGTCACCGGCCATGCCACCTTCACCGACGACCACACCCTGGCCATCGAAGGCAACGACGAGGTCAGCCAGGTCACCTTCAACAAGGCCATCATCGCCGTCGGCTCCGAGCCGGTCATGCTGCCCGGCTGGCCCGAAGACGAGCGCATCTGGACGTCCGAAGAGGCCTTGTCGCCGGATGAACTGCCCGGCTCCCTGCTAGTGGTCGGCGGCGGCATCATCGGCTGCGAAATCGCCAACGTCTATGCTGCCCACGGCACCGACGTCGACGTCGTCGAGATGACCGACGCCCTTATCCCGGGGGCCGACAAGGACCTTATCAAGCCGCTCACCAAACGCATGAAGAGCCGCTGCGGCAATATCTGGGTGTCCACCAAGGTCACCGGGCTGGAAGCCGGGGACAAGCTCACAGCGCGCTTCGAGGGCAAGGACGCGCCCGAGTCCAAGGACTACGACCGCGTGCTGGTTGCCGTCGGCCGCAAGCCCAACGGCGCCAAGATCGGCGCGGACAAGGCCGGCGTGGAAGTCAACGAGCGCGGCTTCATCCCGGTCGACAAACAGTGCCGGACCAACGTCGAGCACATCTTTGCCATCGGCGACGTCTCCGGCGAGCCCCAGCTGGCCCACCGCGCCACCCATCAGGGCAAGGTCGCGGCCGAATGCTGTGCCGGCGAAAAAGCCGCCTTCGACGCCAAGGTCATCCCCTCCGTCGTCTATACCGACCCGGAAGTCGCCTGGACCGGCGTCACCGAAACCCAGGCCAAGGCCGAAGGCATCGAATACACCAAGGGCGCCTTCCCCTGGGCCGCCAATGGCCGAGCCATCGGCCTGGACGCCACCGACGGCAACACCAAGCTCCTGTTCGGCTCGGATGGCCGCCTCATCGGCGCGGGCGCGGTCGGCACCGGTGCCGGCGACCTGATCGCCGAAACCTGCCTGGCCATCGAAATGGGCGCGGATGCCGACGACATCGGGCTCACGATCCATCCCCACCCCACGCTGGCCGAAACCGTCGGCATGGCCGCCGAGGCCGAGGCTGGGACACTGACGGACCTGTATATGCCGAAGAAGAAAAAGTAGCGGCGCTGCTTTTTCGCGTGAGACTCAAGGCCGGCTTCTTGCCGGCCTTTTTATTGCGAGAGTACCCAGCACACGATCGCAAACCGGGCCGTGAATTTACTCACCTCACTTATGGCTCTATGCTTTTTGGAACCGTATCGAGCTAATCGAACGCCATGGCTACGAACACCGACAAGGTACTGGAGGACGCGCTAAGCCTATCGGCTGATGAGCGCGCGGCGTTGGTGGAAGAGCTGATCGCCAGTCTTGATCGACCTGACCCGGATGTAGACGCCCTATGGGCGAGCGAGGCCGAGGCACGCATCGACGCCGCAGATCGAGGCGAAATGAAGGCGACTCCAGCGTCGCAAGTGTTCGCTAAATACGATTAGCGTTGGATATTCAGTTTTACGAGGCCGCAGAAGCCGAGCTAGACGATGCGATTGCATACTACGAACACCAGCTACCCGGTCTCGGCGTACGCTACCGACTCGCTATCCAGGCGGTATTGCAACGAATCGCCCAGTTTCCTGAGGCCTACCCACTGCTCAGCCGACGAACCCGGCGCTGCCTCGTCAACGGTTTTCCCTACGGTGTGATCTATCGCATAAACGAGGGCACGATCAGCATCGTAGCGATCGCGCACTTGCATCGGCGCCCGGGCTACTGGGTTAGCCGGAGTTAGCGGTCCACGCACATCGCACGATTTAAGCGCGATTGCCCAGAGGCCGGCTCTTTACCGGCTTATCGTGCTGCGGGCGAATAAACGATAACGCGGCACGTTGTGTTGACCCATGATCCGAAGTTTCCGAGATCGAGAGGCATAGCGTATCTGGCGCGGGCAGGCTTCAAGGAAGTTACCGGCCGATATGCAGAGCGTGCTCTGGCTGAACCTCGTACGCGGGCAACGCGGCGACTCTGGATACCGCCGGCGAACCGGCTCGAAGCACTCAAAGGCAAACGCTCAGGCCAGCACAGTATCCGGATCAATCAGCAGTGGCGGCTCTGCTTTATCTGGGATTACGGGCAGATCGATGACGTGGAAATCGTGGATTAGCACTGAGGTGTTGTCATGACGGAATTAGCGAATATTCACCCCGGCGAAGTCTTGCTGGAAGAATTTCTTAAGCCGATGCAGCTAAGCCAGACACGGCTTGCCAATGCGGTTGGCGTGCCGCCCCGCCGTATCAACGAGATCGTGCTGGGTAAGCGGGCCGTTAGTGCGGATACCGCTGTTAGGCTGGCGAGGTATTTCGGTACGAGTGAGAAATTCTGGATGGGCTTGCAGGCCGATTACGATCTCGAGGAAGTGCATCGGCACGATGCGGCATGATCCCGCCAACGATTAATCGTGGTCTGTCCCTGAGGGTTAGGCGAGCCATAAGCGGATTCTAGGCGGGTCAGGAAAAGCTGCGTGGGGTTAAGCCTACTGTCCCCCGATGCCCAAATCGGGTATTCCGTCTTATCGGATTCCCTTGTAGGGTTTTGAGAGGGACGAGGGGAAATGCCATGGATCTAGCCGATCGACTGCGCGATCTATCGAGCCGCGTAGAGCGCCAATCAGATAATGTCGCCAGCGAAGAAGCCACTAAGACAGCGTTCGTGCTGCCGTTCCTTCAAGCGCTTGGCTACGACGTATTCAATCCGAACGAGATCATCCCTGAGTTCACCGCTGACCACGGCGTGAAAAAGGGCGAGAAAGTCGACTACGCGATCAAGCTCGATAGCCAGATCATGGTGCTCATCGAATGCAAACCGCTCGGCGCCCAGCTCGATGCCAAATATGCCGGCCAGCTCTTCCGCTATTTCGGTGTCACGGACGCCCGCTTCGCCATCCTTACCGACGGCGCTCGTTATCTCTTCTATAGCGATCTCGACCGTGCCAACCGCATGGACGATCGCTCGTTCTTCGAGTTCAACCTACTCGACTTCAACGAGGCACGGGTCGAAGAACTGAAGCAGTTCACCAAATCGACGTTTGACCTCGACAACATCTTGAGCACCGCCAGCAATCTCAAGTATCGCCGGGCTCTGAAAGCCGAGATCGCCACCGAGTTCAAAGACCCGAGCGAAGAATTCGTCAAGATGATTTCAGGTCGCGTGTATAGCGGTCGGTTGACCAGCAGCGTTAAGGCGGAGTTCGCGGCTCTGACGAAAGCCGCCTGTGCCGAATTCATTCGGGACCGCGTGAACGACCGTATCCAGAGCGCGTTCGAGAGCGAGGGCACTCCATCGCCTGATCCTTCCGAGCCCGTAGATCCGAACGCCGAACCAGACGCGTCCGGCTCGGCCAAGCCCGGCATCGTCACAACACCGGAGGAATGGCGAGCGTACCGCATCGTTCAAGCCATCGGCGCTCGCATCACCGACCCCGAGCGTATCCATATGCGAGACGCCAAGCGATACTGCGCCATCCTTTTCGACGACAATAACCGACGAACGATCTGCCGGCTGCACTTCGGAGCAAGGAAAAAGTCGATCGAGGTGTTTACGCCGGATGAAGAGCAGCGGTTTGAGCTAGAGAGGATTAGCGATATTTATAAGTACTCGGATGCCGTAACGAGTGCTATTGGGCAGTATTTAGATGCTTAACGTGGTCTGTCCCCAATGCCGTTCACTTTACGATTCGCACGGAATAATCCGGCCTTCGATTGAGCGGTTCATCGCCTTTTCGCGACAAATAGTCTTTCGTACGCCGCTTGATTCGCCTTGGATTGGTTCGGCCTCTGGGG
>NZ_QZWD01000012.1 GCF_003602005.1 Salinisphaera sp. Q1T1-3
TGGCGGCTCTGGCCACACGATCAGAGCACGAGACACGATTCCGGATCGCGTTGCTGAGTCGGGGATGGGCGCTGTTACGACAAACCATGCAGCGCATACCCAACGTCAAAAAACCGCCCTGGCAAGCTCTTAAGGCCGATCTCTATTGCTATCCAACATCGACCTGATTTGTGGGGAACCCTCAGGGTCCGTCCCCTATATCTCTATATCTCTATATCTCTTCCAGAGAATACCGTCTGTTCTGTTTCATGGCTCCAGTCTCTCAAGTGTTGGAGCCACGGGAAATCCCAGTGCGATTCACTAAATCTGCCCACCTACCCCTTTGAACTTCTCAACAAAAGCCGAAATCTTATCTAATACGGTCTGCTTCTTGGTCTTGTACTGCGGGTTGAGCGGGCTCATTTTCGGCAGGGTGGCATTGAGCGCCGTACCGTTCTCAGTGGCATATTCACGCTTCAGCGACACCTTGATGTAGCGGCGAGCCTCAGCCTCGTTCAGCCCCTCGGACTGGATCAGCGTGTGTGCTTCTCGCTTCTGCTCAGCTTGGGCGAAGTTAAAGAAGGCATCAATGATGCTGGCTTTATCGCTAATGTCGTCAAGATCAGTCTGATGAATGAAATCCACGATCAGGCTTTCTTTTGCCCGGTTGCCAATACTGGCCCGAATTAGCCGTCGGACTTCGTCGATCAGATCTTCTTTGTTCTTGGTCTTTTTGTTGTGCTCAAAGATCAGTTCAAGGATATAGTCCAGGTTGATCTCCTGGGACTTCAACAGGTCTACCTCAAAGACCACATCATCCCAATCCAGGGTGGATTCGTCTTTCTGCTCTCCGTCCTTCTGCCGTCGTAGCCAGTCCCGTGTGTCGTTGTAGGTTGATCGATAATCCTGAATAAGGCGCTCGGACGGCACCTTGATCTTCTGCATCGACTCCAAGTCGATGTCGCTGAGGTAATGCTTGGCCTTGAACGCCTCAACTGCGTCTGCGTCGTTCACGTCTAGCGTTTGCAGGGCTTGCAGGCTGGTGAATTCGTCATAATTGCGCAGTACGTTTTCTACCCGGAGGTACTCGCCAAACAGCTTTACGAAGTCTTTCTTATCTTGCTCTTTGACGATATCGGCCGGGTTCGGGAATCGGCTTTGCAGCTCCTCGACCACGTCCACGTAGCCACGGCTGGTTTTGCCTGTGGCAATGTCGGTAAACCCCTCCATGTATTCCCGGTAGCTCTTCTCCAGGACTACATTCTTGGTATTGGCGTTGCCAAACAGGGTGATCGCATCAATCGTGTTCTGTTCCAGGTCACGAAAGGTCACGATATTGCCGAAGGTCTTGGTGGCGTCAAAGATGCGGTTGGTACGGGAAAACGCCTGCAACAGCCCGTGGTAACGCAGGTTCTTGTCGACGAACAGCGTATTGAGACGCGGCGCATCAAAGCCCGTCAGAAACATTCCCACTACAATGACCAGGTCGATTTGTTCTCCTGGTTCGAGCCTGCGCCCGACGCTGTCTTCGCCCTTAACCCGGAGGGCTAGATCTCGGTAATAGTTCTGGAAGCCTTTGCTGTCGACCCCAAAGTTGGTCTTGAACGCGGCGTTGTAGTCGCCAATGGCCTTACTCAGAAACTCCTTGGCGCTGCTGTTCATGGCAGTCACCTCAAAGCTTTCGTCGGCAATGTCGCCGATCGCGTCTTGCGCTTCGTTTGCGGCGAATGAAAAGATCGTCGCGATCTTCAGACGCTTGTTGTCCTCTACGCCCGCCTGCGCCTCGCCGAATGCCTCGTAATACGCCTTGGCAGCATCCACGCTGCTCACGGCAAAGATCGCGTTGAAGCCGCCGTTTACTTCCCCGCTACCCATGTGGGCGCGGTGCGTCTTCAGGCGAAAGTTCTCGAGGATGTAACCGGTGATCTCGCGAATACGCTCCGGGTGCAGCAGCGCCAACTTGTTCTCGGCGGCAGAGAGCTTCTGCTCATCCTGCTCGGTTTCAATCGCCTTAAACTGCGGCCGCACATCGTTGTAGTCCACCTTGAACTTCAACACTTTCTCATCGCGGATGGCGTCGGTGATCACATACGAATGCAACTCGCGCCCAAACACGCTGCTCGTGGTCTCCGCGCCCAAGGCGTTCTGCGGAAAGATCGGCGTACCGGTAAAGCCAAACTGGTAATAGCGCTTGAACTTACGTTGCAGGTTCTTCTGCGCCTCACCGAACTGGCTCCGGTGGCACTCATCAAAAATGAATACCACTTGCTGCCTGTACACCGGCAGCTCGTCATCACCGCGCATCAGGTTGTTCAGCTTCTGAATGGTGGTGACGATGATTTTGTTGTCGTCCTTGTCCAAGTTGCGCTTTAGCCCGGCGGTGCTGTCCGAGCCGTTCACGCTGTCGGGCGAAAAGCGCTGGTACTCCTTCATCGTTTGGTAATCGAGGTCCTTTCGATCCACGACGAAAAACACCTTGTCGACAAATTCCAGCTCGGTTGCCAGCCGCGCCGCCTTAAAGCTCGTCAGCGTTTTGCCGGAGCCGGTGGTGTGCCAGATGAAGCCGCCGCCCTCAGTCGAGCTCCACTGCTTGGCCTGATACGCGCTCTTGATCTTCCACAGAATGCGCTCAGTGGCGGCAATCTGGTACGGCCGCATCACCAGCAGCGTATTGCCCACGTCGAACACGGAATACTTCAAAAGCACTTCCAGTAGCGTGTGCTTCTGGAAGAACGTCGCGGTGAAGTCCTCCAGATCCTTGATAAGCGCGTTGTCCGACTTCGCCCAGTGCATGGTGAAGTCGAAGCTGTTCTTATCGCGCTTGGTTGTATTGGCAAAGTAGCGGGTGTCTGTACCGTTGGAGATCACGAAAAGCTGCAGGTACTTGTACAGCGAGTTGTCAGAGTTGAAGCTCTCCTTGCTATAGCGATGCACCTGGTTGAAGGCTTCGCGGATGGCCACGCCGCGCTTCTTGAGCTCCACCTGCACCAGCGGCAGGCCGTTGACCAGAACGGTCACGTCGTAGCGGTTCGCAAAGCTGCCGGTTTGCTCGAACTGTTTGATCACCTGCAGCCGGTTATTCAACGCATTGCGTTTGTCCAACAGGTAGATGTTTTCGATGTGCCCATCGTCGAACACAAAATCATGGATGTAGTCCTCATGAATTTTGCGGGCTTTGTCCGTGCTCTTTTCGCTAGCCGGGTCCAGGTATTGGTCAACGAAGCGCTGCCATTCGTCATCGTTGAACTGCACATCGTTCAGCCGCTGCAGCTGTCCACGCACATTGGCCAGCATCGCCTGCATCGAACGAATGTCACGGGCGTAGGTGTAGCCTTGATTCTCCAGATCACGGATGAACTCATGTTCGAGAGCATCCTCGCTCTGATACTGCTCCCTTACCTCGTGACCGCGCTGGAAGCGGTCGAGGACAATGAACTGACTGGTCTCGGCTATGGTTTTTTGTTCGCTCATGCCCCGTGCTCCGCGTTTGCAGCGGGCGTGCCGGGCGCCGATTTGAAGCGGTAGGTCTCATTGATCTTGCTTACCAAAAACGCCAGCATGCGTTTGTCGTCGTCCCTAAGCTCCGTCACCTCTGCCGCTGAATGCTTTGAGTGGCTGAACAGATTGATCATTCTGGATTCGTAGGGGTTTGTTCTCCCGTCCGAGGTCGTGGGCAGCAAATCTGCCCATTTCTCGTAGCCCAAAAAGGTGGACGTCTTTTCGAGAAGGTTTCTCAAAAAGTTGAAGTGGTACTTGCGAACTTGACCGGTTGCAATGGCCGTTTCGAGTTCCCGCTTTAGGTACAAGTGGTAGGAGAATGGCGAATCACTCGTTTGATTCTTCAAGGTGTGACTACCGTCTTCCGCCTTTTGAAGCAGATACTTACTTGCATTCCCGAATTCGTTGTGCAACACGTTGTAGAACAGCGGGTTGTGCGTGGTGATGATGAACTTTAGGGCACTCTCACTGCGCTTGATAATGCCGGCAATATCCACCGCTAGCTCTATCAGGTGATTGTCATCCAGCGAGCTGACCGGGTCATCAATAAACACATACTGCAAGGCGTTAAACTGATCAGTGTCGCGCTCACCCTCTTCGGCAACATTGAGCGTTTCCACCACCAAGTCCAACATCGTGTGGAACACGCTCCAAATAAACGTGCTTTCCTCACCTTTTGAGAGCTTGACGTTGGGTTGTCGCGCCTCGTTCCCGCGCTCAAACGAAAAGCTAACCTCGGAGAAGTCCGGATTGAAAACTGCGTTGAGCTTGTCGCTGCTGTAATGCTGAAAATGCTCTATCGCGTTCTGATCCTGCCCTTGCTCGACCAGCGCCCACTTCGTGAAAGCATTAGGCTGGATCATCAACTTGGGCGCTAAGTCTTCGGCCAGGTCGTTGTCCCAATAGAAGAGATCCTCAGTGAACGCGTTGTAGTACAAAATCTTCAGAGGCGACGAAACGGCTTCCACCTCTTCGTCGTCTTCAAGTTCGCTACCAAGCTTGGGTGCGACTAGCGTCTTGAACTCACGAGAAAGACGCGTCTTACCACTGCCGTTGAAGGCATAGATCAGCTGTACTTTCTTGTCACTCGCCCGGAGTTGCTTGGCTATGTCTCGCAGGCTCTGGCTCATCTCAGGCCACCGCCTCATCGGGGAAATCGGGCTTCGGGAAGCTCAGCAACAGGTCGCGGTAGTACTCGTATTGTTTTTGGCGCAGTTCGATTTCACGCGGCAGCCCTTCGCTGATGGAATGTGTGAGGATGTGGAACTTATCAAGAATGGCGACGATGCGCGCTTGTTCGGCGAAGGATTCTTCGGGGTCTTCCGGGAATGGTATTGGGATGCGGAATCCTTTGATGATCCCGGAGTTTAGGTCGCCTCGGGCGCCTTGCCCCATATCCCTCAATTTTTCATAATTTTTACTGACCCAGTGAAACACGTAACGATAAAGTGCTTTCTCAGAGTCAATTTCTAAACAGCAACAGTGCTGATTGGTTGTAAGAGGGATTTTATTGATCCCCGACCGGCCTGCGGTTGCGCCAGAAATTGCAACAATAACGCAATTTTCAGGAATCCATTTAGCGGCGGTCTCTTCTACGGCCGCCTGAGTGATTTTTACCGCAGTTTCGTGAATTTCGGCAAAGGTAACTTCTTGGGTACGCAGCCAAGGTATCTCACCACCATCATAGTATTTTGCGTTACCAGCCTTCGGTGTTGCGCCAGAATAGGAATTCAAGCAGACATCACCCAACGTCTTCCACTCCACATCGCCCTCCTCAAAGGTGAGGAGCTGATCGCGGTAGTAGGCGTATTGTTTTTTGCGGGCGGTCAGCTCTGTGGTTAGCTCGGCGGTCAGCTCGGTGAAACGATCCAGTATGCGGCCGATCTGTGTCTGAATCGACAGCGATTTTTCGGGGTTGTCTGGGCAGGGAATTGGTACGGGTATTATCTGCAGTTTTGCCTTCGTGAGCTTGGCACGGTCGCCCCCGGATAAGAAGGGCAAAAAATTTACTGTGGACAAAATGTGGTATAGGAATCTGGTGCTGACTTCATCCTTTCCACCCACTACGTGCACGTGATTGTTTGCCCAAAACCTCCCTTCCGCGTACTGGATCGAATAATTCTCCAAGCTTGCGGAGCCATCTTCCGCAATAAGAACGAACTCGCCGTCATGAGTATAGCCTTCAACGTAATCTTGCACGTTGTTGGCGCCGTAATACGGGGTTTCACCTGGAACGCGCAGAGATGCATTCACAGGTCGTCGGCCTCGATTGGCGATTTCAAAAAACTGATCGTTCCCTAACGGCACCCATTCCACGTCTGCGCCATCAAGCAGCCGCTCCAAGAAAGCCGGCACTCGTGCGGTGGCTGCAGCGTCTTGCAACTCGCTCATCCCTCAATCTCCGTCACAATCGCATCAATATCGTGTCGTAGCCCGTCGATCTTGCGCACGGTGGCAGCAATCTCCCGATTCAACTCGGCAATATTGATGATCTCGCGGGTGTCTTTGGCTTCCACGTAAGAGCTGACGGACAGGTTGTAGTCCTTCTGCGCAATCATCTCCATGCGCACGGATTGGGCGACGTGGGCGACGTCTTCCTTGCGGTCAAACAGCTCGAGAACCTTATCGACATGACAGTCGGTCATCAGGTTGGTGTTGGTGCCTTTTCTGAAAAACTCTTCGCCCGAGGCATCAATGAATTGCACGCTCGTATCGTGCTTGTGTTTGGAGAGCACCAAGATGTTCACGGCGATGGTGGTGCCGTAGAACAGGTTGGGCGCTAGTGAGATGACCGTTTCGACAAAGTTGTTGTCCACCAGGTATTGCCGAATAGTCTTCTCTGCGCCGCCGCGGTAGAAAATACCGGGAAAGCAAACGATGGCGGCTCGTCCCTTGGCCGACAGGTAGTTGAGGCAATGCAGCACAAACCCGAAATCCGCTTTGGACTTGGGCGGCAAGACGCTGGCTGGGGCAAAGCGATCGTCGTTGATCAGCGTGGGGTCATCGCTGCCGATCCATTTCACGGAATACGGCGGATTGGAGACGATGGCATCGAAGGGTTTATCGCTCCGAAAATGCGGATCGGTGAGGGTATTGCCCAGCTGGATGTTGAACTTGTCGTAGTTCACGGTGTGCAGGAACATGTTCATCCGCGCCAAGTTGTAGGTGGTGTGGTTTATCTCCTGCCCAAAGAAGCCGTCCTCGATGAGGTGGTCAGCCATGTATTTTTTTGCCCGCAGCAGCAGCGCACCGGAGCCGGCTGCGGGGTCATAGATCTTATTGATGCTGGCCTGCCCGTGAATGGCCAGCTGGGCGATAAGCTTGGATACATGCTGCGGCGTGAAAAACTCGCCGCCGGATTTGCCGGCATTAGCCGCATAATTGCCGATTAGGTATTCGTAGGCATCGCCGAAGACATCGATCTCGCTGTCTTCAAAGCGCCCGAACTCCAGCGCATTGACGCCTTTGAGCACAGCGGCCAGGCGGGCGTTCTTGTCTTTGACGGTTTTGCCCAGGCGGTTGCTGGTGGTGTCGAAGTCATCAAACAGGCCTTTGATGTCTTCTTCTGAGTCGTAGCCCAGCGCGGAGCCTTCGATAGCGGTGAAGATGGCCTTGAGGTCGGTGTTAAGGTTCTCGTTGGTGTTGGCCCCGGCTACCAAGTTTTCGAACAGCTGGCTGGGGTAGATGAAATACCCCTTGGTTTTGACGGCGTCGTCCTTGATGTCATCGGTGATGAAGTCGTCGCTAAGCTTGGCGTAGTCCACGCTGTCATCCCCGCCCTCGATGTAGCGGGAGAAGTTTTCGCTGATAAAACGGTAGAACAGCGCCCCGAGCACGTACTGCTTGAAATCCCAGCCGTCCACCGTACCGCGCACCTCGTTGGCGATCTGCCAGATACGACGCTTGAGTTCATCGAATTGTTCGGTGCTGGTCATAAAATTTGGTTTTAAATTATATGAATGGGTTACGGTTGATTTCGGAAATTATTCTTAATAGACAACGATTTGAAGCGTGCCAACCCCGCACTATCGGATATCAAAAAGGTATTCTTCCGGCGTCAAAGCCGGCATCAGTGAGTCGCGAAAATCTCGGACGTTACGTGTCACGATATGCGTACACGAATGCGATTCGGCCGCAGCTGCGACGACCGCGTCTTCGAAATCCGGCCAATCCAAAATTCTTGCTCTTTTCAACTCACTATCGGTAATACCGGCGACCTCGAAATATCTGAGCAGCCAATCCACTACGCGGTTGGCGATCGCTGCGGTTTGGTGTCGTGACACCAGATAATGAAGCGTGGTGAAAGCGTGAGCCGGCAGGCACGCGGCAACGCGGCCATCCGTCACTCGCCCCATCACGGCCGCCGACGCGCTGTAGTGCGGTTCTCTTTTCTGGACCACGTCGAGAACGACGTTCAGATCGATAAGAATCACTGGCCGTGCTTGGTGGACTGACGCTCACGCATTTCGGCCTCGGCATCCATATCGGCTGGTAGCAGACCCGTGATTTCATCCAGCGCAGCTGGCGGCGCTTCGTTATCCAGCAGGCGCATACGCCGCAGATAGCGATCGATGACTTCGGTCACGCTCAGGCCGTTCGCTTTTGCATACCGTTTAACGAAGTCCACGTCCTCCACGGGCAAACGAATGGTGAGCTTGGATGTTTCTATCGCCATCGCCAATACCGTACGGCTTATTTAAATAAACTGTACGGCTTTTTGGTGGCGGGGTAAAACACGGTACGGGCCGCAGCTCGATACCGCACGGTGCAGAACGCCCAAACGCCCGATTTCGTATTTTTGGCGGCGGGAAGAAAAGTCACTTCAGTAGAGATGCGGTTTGCTTTAGAACAGCAGGGCCTGCCCTACTCCCACTCAATCGTCCCCGGCGGCTTCCCGGTCACGTCGTAAACCACCCGAGAAATCCCGCTGACCTCGTTCACGATCCTTGAGGAGACGTGTTCGAGCAGCTCGTAGGGCAAGTGCGCCCAGCGGGCGGTCATGAAGTCGATGGTCTCGACGGCACGCAGGGCGATGACGTGCTCGTAGCGGCGGCCGTCGCCGGTGACACCCACGCTGGAAACCGGTAGGTAGACGGCGAAGGCCTGGCTGACCTGGTCGTACCAGCCGGATTGGCGTAGTTCGTGGATGAAGATGGCGTCGGCAGCGCGGAGTTTGTCGGCGTATTCCTTCTTGACCTCGCCGAGGATGCGCACGCCCAGGCCCGGGCCGGGGAACGGGTGGCGCATGAGCATGTCGCGCGGCAGGCCAAGGGCCAGGCCCAGTTCGCGGACTTCGTCCTTGAACAGTTCGCGTAGCGGCTCGACCAGGCCGAGGGTCATGTCTTCCGGCAGGCCGCCGACGTTGTGGTGGCTCTTGATGACGTGGGCCTTGCCGGTGGCCGAGCCGGCGGATTCGATGACGTCCGGATAGATGGTGCCCTGGGCGAGCCAGTCGATATTGGTGAGTTCGGCGGCGTGGGCGTCGAAGACTTCGATGAAGGTGTTGCCGATGATCTTGCGCTTGGCTTCCGGGTCGGTGACGCCTTCGAGTTTGGCCATGAATTCGCCTTCGGCATCCGCCCGGATGACGTTGAGGCCCTTGTGCTCCGCGAAGGTGGCCATGACTTCGTCGCCTTCGTTAAGGCGCAGCAGGCCGTTGTCGACGAACACGCAAACGAGGTTTTCGCCGATGGCTTCGTGGATGAGCGCGGCAGTGACGGAGCTATCCACCCCGCCGGACAGACCGAGCAATACGCGCTGGTCGCCGACCTGTTCGCGGATACGGGCGACCAGATCTTCGATGATGTGTTCGCTGGTCCAGAGCTCGCCACAGCCACAAATGTCATGGACGAAGCGGGCCAGGATGCGCTTGCCTTGCGGCGTATGGGTGACTTCCGGGTGGAACTGGATGCCGTAGTAGCCGCGATCCTCGTCGGCCATGCCGGCCAGCGGCGCGCTGTCGGTATTGGCGATGCGCTTGAAACCGTCGGGCAACTCTTTCACGCGGTCGCCGTGGCTCATCCAGACATCGAGCAGGCCGTGGCCTTCGTCGTTGACGTGGTCCTGGATATCGGCAAACAGCTTCGAATGACCGCGGGCCCGGACCCGGGCATAGCCGAACTCCTTTTGTTCCGACGTCTCGACCTCGCCGCCGAGCTGGGCGGCCAGGGTCTGCATGCCGTAGCAGATGCCGAGAATCGGTACGCCGAGTTCGAACACGGCGGCCGGTGCGCGCGGGCCGGTTTCGGCGGTCACCGATTCCGGCCCGCCGGAGAGGATGATGCCGTTCGGTGCGAAATCTCGAACGTGGTGATCGGCCACATCCCAGGCATAGATCTCGCAGTAGACATTGGCCTCGCGCACGCGGCGGGCGATGAGCTGGGTGTACTGGCTGCCGAAGTCGAGGATGAGGATCTTTTCGGCGTGGATATCCTGGGTCATCGCTATTCCCGTGGCTTGCGGTCGGTCCGGCCGGTGCAACGCCGGCCCCAAACAAGAAGGCGCAGATCGCGAACGACCTGCGCCGGCTGTACTCGAAACGCCGAACGCCCGCTAGTCGACGCGGTAGTTCGGCGCTTCCTTGGTGATGTTCACGTCGTGGACATGGCTTTCCTTCATGCCGGCCGATGTGATCTGCACAAACGTCGGTTTGGTGCGCATCTCGCTGATGTCGTGGCAGCCGGTATAACCCATGGCCGCACGCAGGCCGCCGATGAGCTGGTGCACGATGCCGCCGAGCGGGCCCTTGTAAGCCACCCGGCCTTCGATGCCCTCGGGCACGAGCTTCTGGATTTCCTCGGACGGGTCCTGGAAATAGCGGTCCGCACTACCCTGGCTGCCGCTCATGGCGCCCAGCGAGCCCATGCCGCGATAGGCCTTGAAGGAACGCCCCTGATAGAGCTCGATCTCGCCCGGGGCTTCCTCGGTGCCGGCAAACATGCCGCCGATCATGGTGGCGTGCGCGCCGGCGACCAGTGCCTTGGCCAGATCACCCGAGAATCGGATGCCGCCGTCGGCAATCACCGGTACGTCGGTATCGGCCAGCGCGTCGGCCACGTTGGCCACCGCCGAGATCTGCGGCACGCCGATACCGGCGACGATGCGCGTCGTACAGATCGAGCCGGGCCCGATGCCGACCTTGACCGCGTCCACGCCGGCCTCGACCAAGGCACGTGCGCCTTCGGCCGTGCCGACGTTGCCGCCGATGATCTGCAGCTCGGGATGCCGCGTCTTGAGTTCCTTGATGGTGGCGAGTACGCCCGAGGAATGGCCGTGCGCGGTATCGACAACCACGACATCCACGCCCGCCTCCACAAGGGCGGCCACGCGGTCGGTGGCATCCGGACCGGGGCCCACAGCCGCGCCGACGCGCAGGCTGCCGTTGGCGTCCTTGCAGGCGTTGGGAAAGTCGGTGGACTTCTGGATGTCCTTGACCGTGATCATGCCGCGCAACGCAAAGTCGTCGTTGACGACCAGGACCTTTTCGATGCGATGGGCATGGAACAACGACAGGATCTCGTCGCGCGGCGCCCCTTCGCGCACGGTGACCAGCTGCTCGCGCGGGGTCATCACATTGGTGACGGTCGCGTCGAAGCGGGTCTCGAAACGCAGATCGCGACTCGTGACGATGCCGATCGGCTGGCCGTTGTCGACAACCGGCACGCCGGAGATGCCGTGCTGGCGGGTCAGTTCCAGGACTTCGCGAATCGTGGCATCGGAGCGCACGGTGATCGGGTCCGAGATGACACCGGATTCGTATTTCTTGACCTGGCGCACATGGCGCGCCTGGGCCTCGGCCGACATCGACTTGTGAATGATGCCGATGCCGCCTTCCTGGGCCAGCGCAATGGCCAGCGCGGCCTCGGTGACGGTATCCATGGCCGCCGAGACCAGCGGTATGTTCAGCGTGATGCCGCGCGTCAGCCGCGTGGACAGGTCCACGTTGCGGGGCAGCACGTCCGAGTACGCAGGCTGGAGCAGCACATCGTCGAACGTCAGGGCTTGCTCGTTGATTCTCAGGGTCATAGGCTCGCGCGGTGTGAGCGACGCTGCTTTGCGTGACCATCTACGCGCAAGCGACGCCGCAAAGACTGCGGATTATACAGGCAAGCCGGGTTGCGATCACGCCCGAAACATCATCCGGCCGTGCGCTCGTCGCATCGCACCGGCCCGCGAGAACTGCATGCGCCCAGGCGAAACGCCCACTGTCTTTTCCGTGACCGAGCTCAATCACGCCGTGCGCGATCTGCTCGAACACAGTTTCGGCCTGCTCTGGGTCGAGGGCGAGATCTCCAACCTGGCCCGGCCGCGCTCCGGACACGTGTATTTCTCGCTGAAGGACGGCGAGGCGCAGGTGCGCTGTGCGCTGTTTCGCAACAAGGCCCGGCTACTGCGTGTCGCCCTCGACAACGGCACCCAGATCCGGGTGCGGGCGCGGGTGAGCCTGTATGCCGCCCGTGGTGACTACCAGCTCATCGTCGAGCATGCCGAGGACGCCGGCGCCGGCGCACTGCAACGGGCCTTCGAAGAACTACGAGCCCGGCTGGATGCCGAAGGGCTGTTCGCTGCCGAGCGCAAGCGCACCCTGCCCGCCAGCCCGGCGCGCATCGGCGTGATCACGTCGGCCACCGGCGCGGCGATTCGTGACGTGCTGTCCGTGGTGTCGCGTCGTTACCCGCTCGGTGCGGTGCGTGTCTACCCCGTTCCGGTTCAGGGCGAGGCCGCGGCCCCTGCGATCAGCCAGGCCGTGACGCGAGCCGGCGAACGGGCCGATTGCGATGTGCTGCTTCTGGTGCGTGGCGGCGGCTCGCTCGAGGATCTGTGGGCCTTCAACGATGAACGCGTCGCCCGCGCTGTGGTGGCCTGCCCCGTGCCCGTGGTCTCCGGCGTCGGCCACGAGGTGGATGTCACCATCGCGGACCTGGCCGCCGACGTGCGTGCCGCCACGCCGTCGGCGGCCGCGGAACTCGTCTGCCCGGATCTGTCGGCCACCCGTGCCCGCCTGCCCCAGATGGAACAACGTCTGGCCCAGCGCATGATCGGCCGTCTGGTCGAAAACCAGCGCCGGCTCGCCGCGCTGCATCAGCGACTGGATCGACAACGCCCGCGCCGCCGTCTCGAAACCGCCGCGCAACGGCTCGACGAGGCGGAAATGCGGCTGCAGCGCATCGCCAACACACGCCTGGCGGCGGCGCGTCGCTCTCTGCAATTAGTCGAAGACCGATTGCAGCGCAGCCGCCCTGCCACGCGGGTCGCGCGGCAGCAGCGTCACGTCGCCGGGCTCGCGCAACGGCTTGATCGAGCGGGCCTGCAGCGATATCGCCAGGCCGAGACACGGGTACGCGGTGTCGTGCGCGCCCTGCACGGGGTCAGCCCTTTGCAAACGGTGGCGCGCGGGTATGCTATAGCTCGCGATGTCGACGGTCGGGTCATTCGCACGGCCGAAGCCGTGTCCCCGGGCGATCACATCGCGATCGATCTGGCACGAGGGCGGCTGGATTGCGAGGTGCAATCACGCAGGGGACCCGAGACGGACTGACTGAATCACATCGTCGTGCGCACAGCGATCGCCGCGACATCTGCAAGGGGTTTGACTTTCGATCATGACGAGTTCGCCGCACGCAATCACGATGCGACGCCTGGCCACTGCTTCGGCACTGGCTTCGGCAATTGCCCTGACCGGCTGTGTCACCGGTGGTCCCCGCCTGGTGACACCTGATCCGCCGCCCATTCCCGACGCCGGGCCGAATGTGCCTTCGAGCGCACACGTCGTTCTCAAGGACGGCCAGCAGGTCGTGGCCAATACGGCCGCCGGCAAGATGAAGATCGAGGCCGGCCCCGGTCTGCGTCGCGTGTTCGACTGGGACGGGCTGCGTCGCGGCGCTATCGTCGACCCGCGCGCGTCGTCGTTCGCCGGCGGCAAGACCAACGGGCTGACCTACGATGGCACGCCCAAGGTCTGGGACAACGCCAACGGCATCACGAAGTTGCGCTATGAAGAGGGTGAGCGCCACTTCGAGAACATGGACGATGCCATGATCTGGATGCAGATCCGGCGCCTGTACTACACCTACAACAACCAGGGCGTGGTGCTCGGCTGGAAACGCGAAGGCAACACCCTGCATACCGAACTCTGGCAGTTCTATGTGGACGGCAAGAAACCCACATCGATGCCGGACGCCCGCGACAGCAGCATCAACGTCGGTAAACTCGTCGTCGAACCACAGAAGATGTACCCGCATCTGGTATTCAACGACGGCCATACCGAGCCCTATAACGCCGAAACAGCGTCGTCCTACAAGGGCGGCGGCAGTGCCGGCAAGGCTGACGAATCGGGTAAGCAGGCAGACAACTGCAACTGGTTCAAACGGCTGTTCCACCAGTGTCCGGCGCCGAAACCGGCACCGGCACCGGCTGAAGACACCGCCAGCGCGAAGCCGGCCCAACCGGCGCCGGCGCCCAGCGAGCCCAAACCGGCCGAACCGCCGAAGCCGGAACTGCCGAAGGCGACCATCACCGGCAACGTCGTCAATATTCGCAGCAAGCCGACGACCAAGTCGGATGTGCTCAGGCAGGCGAAGAAAGGCGATACGGTCGAGATCGTGAAGTCCGAGAACAAATGGAGCTATGTCCAGTTCGCGGATGGCAAGAAAGGCTGGGTCGCCGACTTCCTGCTCAAGAAGCAGTAGGCCGCGTCGCAGACAGGCTGCGGGGACGGTAGAGACCGGGCCCGCAGCCTGACGCGACTGTGTCGTCAATGGGCGACCGTATGCATGAACCAGCGCCCGAGGTCCGATGCCTATATTGAATCCGACGGAACCCGCTTAATGCGACGATTCTCGACCGGCTGCCGCAACTCGCATTGACCGTCGGCTGGCTTGTGTCCGGCTGCCTGCTCCAGACGCTCTGGAATCTGCAATGCGGCCACGCACCGGAACGCGGCATCCTCGATCATGACCTCTTCTATTTCGACGACGCGGATACCGGCTGGGAAGCCGAAGACGCGGTGATCCGTACGGCGGAGCGTCTGTTCGCCGATCTGCCGATCGATATCCAGGTTCGCAATCAGGCACGGGTGCATCGCTGGTATGCCGAGAAATTCGGCCAAGCCTGTGCGCCCCTGACAAGCAGCTGCGACGGTATCGACCACTTTCTGAACCAGTCGCCCTGTTTCGGCGTGCGCCGTCTCGGAGACGAGCACGAAGTCTATGCGCCGCTCGGCTTTCATGACCTGTTCGCCATGACGCTGCGCCCGAACCCGCGACGCGCGTGACCGAAAATCTACCAGGCCAAGACTCGTCGCTGGTCCAGCCTGTGGCCGGCACTGACCGTCCGGCCCTGGCCCACCGACACCGAACATATCGAACCGACTGCATCAGCGGCAGGCGGCCGATTCCGGGTGCCGACAACCGCCCTGTAGCGATGTCGGTGAATATGACCGGGCTCTGAGAACCACCGTTTCGATCGGCGCCGCGCCTCGAGTCAGGCTTGGCCCGGCGTGGGCGCGACGCGCAAGACGCACGGCCACCCGATCATCGAAACCGATGCCGCCGTACCGGGCCCGCTGCCCGCGACGCGCATCCATGGCTTGGCCGATATCCTGGCCGCCCCCCGGCGAACCATCCGCGGTCTGCATGAACCGAGGGTCGGGGCCGACGATGGCCGCTGTGCACCGAATCAGCGCCGGCGCGGCCTGGGTCTGGCCTTCGCCTTGTCCGCGTACGGATTCTCGCTGTTCTTGAACACCAGATGGATCGGCGTGCCGAACAGATCGAAGTGTTCACGGAAACGCCGGACCAGATAGCGCTTGTACTCGGCGGACAGACGCTGCGTCTGGTTGCCGTGGACCACGATCTTGGGCGGGTTCTGGCCACCCTGATGCGCGAACCGGAGCTTGATCCGACGCCCGTGAATCGCCGGTGGCGCATGGGCTTCCACCGCCGCCTCCAGCGCGCGGGAGAGCTGCGGCGTGGACAGCTCGGCAAACAGAGCGCGATGCGATGCCTGGACCGCGTCCAGCAGATTGCGCAGGCCAGAGCCGTGCAACGCCGAGATGAAGACCAGCGGCAGAAAATCGAAAACGCCCATCCGCTCGACCAGATCCGCGTGCAGGCGCTCGCGATACCGGGCATCGAGCCCGTCCCATTTGTTCACCGCGATGACCGCGGCCCGCCCACGCTCGACCACCAGATTGAGCAGGCGGATGTCCTGTGTGGATAGCCCAGCGGCCCCGTCGATGACGAGCAATACCACCTGCGCCTGCTCAGCCGCCTGCATGGCCTTGATGACGCTGATTTTTTCCAGCGCGTCGTCGATTCGTGCCCGACGCCGCACGCCGGCGGTATCCACGATCACGTAGGGCTTGTCGTCGAACGTGAATTCGCTGGCCACAGCATCGCGCGTGGTGCCGGGCGCGTCCTGGGTGAGCATGCGATCGTCGCCAATCAAACGATTGACGAGCGTCGACTTGCCGGCATTCGGGCGGCCGAGCACCGCCAGGCGGACGGCATCCGAGCGATGGGCCCGAACCGCGGCGCGCGGCGACGGCAGATCGGCGAAGACATCATCGAGCAGCAGATTGACGCGATCGCCGTGTTCGGCCGAGATCGCCCACGGATCGCCCAGCCCCAGGGCGTGGAATTCGGCCGACGCACCCACGGTGGTCTGGCCTTCGCTCTTGTTGACGGTGATGATCACCCGCGCGCCCTGACGACGCAGCTGCGCTGCGATCGCCTCGTCGCCGCTCATGATGCCCTGGCGATAATCCACCACGAGCAGAACGACGTCGGCTTCTTCCAGCGCGGCGTTGGTCTGGGCGAGTGCGCGGGCGTCAATATCCTCGTCGTCCTGACCGATCCCGCCGGTATCCACCACGATATAGCGCTGACCGGCGTGCACGGCATAGCCATAGTGCCGGTCACGCGTGACGCCAGGCTGGTCGGCAACCAGCGCATCGCGCGAGCGCGTCAGCCGGTTGAACAGCGTGGACTTGCCGACGTTCGGCCGACCGACGAGTGCGACGACCGGCAGCGCGGCCCCGAGTTCGGACATGAAAAGGCCCTACTGCCCGTTCGGCACGAAGCGCACACGCGCCAGTTCGCCGTCCGCACCGAGCACGATGGCCTGGTTGCCATCGACGACGACCGGTTGGGCGCGAATCGCTTGCCCGAACGGCCGGCCGCGGGCGATCTCGTGCCCGTCATCGCGCGACAACCAGTGCAGATAGCCTTTGTAATCGCCGACCAGGACATTGCCGTCCAGGACCGTCGGCGCCGAGACCTTGCGGTACTGGAAGCTGTCGTTCTTCCAAGCCGGTTCGCCGTTGGCCGCCGAGACGCCCCATACCACGCCGTCCAGCCCGGTGACATAGAGCTGGCCATTGTCCAGCGCCATGTTCAGGCCGGAGGCGATCGCGTGTTTCCAGCGGATCTGGCCGGTGTTGCGCGATAGCGCGGCCACGACATCGCCCGTGCTGGCCGCGAAGATCGTGTCGCCATCGAGCAGCGGCGCGGCGTCGACATCGACGATGCGGTCCAGCTCCGAGCGACCGTCCGGCAGTGCCACGGTCTGCGACCATTTCTGTTCGCCGGTCTGCAGGTCCAGCGCCAGCATCTTGCCGCTGTCCATGCCGATGTAGACGGTCTGGTTGCGGATCTTCGGCGTCGATGTCCCGCGCATGGTCAGGTTGGGCACCGTGCCCTCGATCGTCCACAGCCGCTTGCCGGATGCCAGATCCATGGCAGCGACGTGTCCATCGACCGTCCGCGCGACCGCGATACCGTCGGCACCGGCCGGCGGCGCGATCACTTCGCTGGACAGATCGGTCTGCCACTGCTTGGCCCCGTCATCGGCCGAGACGGCGATGACCTGGCCGTCCCGCGTGCCGACGAGCAGCCGGTCGTCGACCGTCGTCGGGCCCGAGGCCAGCGTGGCATCGAGACGCGTATGCCACAGACGCCGGCCGTTGGCCAGGTTGAAGGCCGCGACCTCACCGTCGCGATTCGCGGTATAGACCCGGTTGCCGGAAACCGCGGGCACGAAGCCGTCCTCGTACTTGCCCTGGCCCTTGCCGCCGTTGCTGTGCCAGACGACCTGCATGCGATAGGTCGGTGCCGGCAGATCGGTCAGCGGTTTCGGCTGGGCAATGCTCTTGCCGCCACCGCAGCCCGTCAAACCGAGCGTGGACACTGCCAGGAGCAGCGCCAGCGGAGCGAACGCGTGTCGAAGATTTCTCATGATGCGTCGGAAGCGTTGTTGGAGGCCGAGTCCGAGGCAGAATCCGCATCGGACGACGTCGCGCCAGCCGGCGCGCTCGACTGGAGTTTTTCGGTCAAGGGCTGTCGCGGCACGTCGGAAGGCAACCGGTCGAGTGCTTTCCGGAAAGCCGCGTGGGCGGCCTGCCGATCGCCCTGGGCCAGATGGATATCGCCGGCCAGCTCGGCAAACAGCGCATCGAAAGCCGGCGGATGATCGCCGTCGAGCAGTTTCAGTGCTGCATCAGGCTTGTTCTGCGCCCAGCGAATCCGGGCATCACGCACCGTGGCGATGGCCCGCATGCCCTTGTCCTGCGCGTTGTTCGCAGCCCAGTCGAGGCGCGGCGCGGCCTTGTCCAGCTGCCCCTGGTCGACGTAATAACCGCCCAGCGCCAGCGCAGCTGCGCCGGCATATGGCGTGCCGGCATAGTCGCTCTGGAGCGTGTTGACGAGATTGACCATGCCGCCGGTGACATTGCCCTGCCCGATGCCATTGGAGACCTGGGCGTACATGTCGGCCGCCTGGTTGTTCTGGCGTGCCTGATACCAGTGCCAGCCGTACCAACCGGCGAGCACCACGACACCGATGACGATGCCGACGATGGCCGCCGTGCCGTTCTTGCGCCACCAGCGTCGGGCGGTATCGAACTCTTCGTTTTCCAGTTGGGCCATGCAATCCCCTTGAATCAGGCACGCCGCCTCGGTGGCGGTCTCGGTGTCGGTTGATCAGTCCGTATGCGAAAGCAGCGCCGCGATACGCGTCGGCGCGTCGTCACGTGCCACGACTTCCTGTTCCCGGTCGTCGGTCAACGGTTTGATCTGAATGGTATCTGCTGCCGCCTCGTCATCCCCGAACACCAGGGCCAGACGGGCCCCGCTGCGATCGGCCTTCTTGAACTGCGACTTGAAACTGCCGCCGCCGGCGTGCACGCGCAGACGCAGCCACGGCAGCGCATCGCGCAGGCCTTCGGCGACCGCTGTCACCCGGCCGGTGGCCGTATCACCCTGGTGGACGAGATAGGCATGCGGGCCGACATCGTCGATGGCCACGCCCTGCGCCGCCATGAGGGCAACCACCCGCTCCACGCCCATGGCGAAGCCCGTGGCCGGCGTCGCGCTGCCGCCCAGCTGTTCGACGAGGCCGTCGAAGCGGCCGCCGGAGCATACGGCGTTCTGCGCGCCGAGGTCGTCGGTCAGCCACTCGAAGACGGTTCGCGTGTAGTAGTCCAGCCCGCGCACGAGTCTCGGGTTGACCGTGTATTCGATGCCGAGCGCCTTGATGCCGTCGCACAGCCCCTGAAAATGGGCGGCGGATTCCTCACCGAGATAATCGGTCAGCGTCGGCGCCCCGGCGATCAGCGCGGCAAGATCGGGATTCTTGCTGTCGAGAATACGCAACGGGTTGCGATCCAGACGTCGCTGACTGTCGGCATCCAGCGCGTCGAAATGATTGCTGAAGTAGGCATGCAGGGCATCGCGATAGATCTGTCTCTCGGCCGGTGTGCCGAGCGTGTTGATCTCCAGACGCAGACCGCGAATGCCAAGCCGTGCGAACAGGCGCGCCGACAAGGCGATCTGTTCGACATCCACGTCCGGCCCGGTCTGGCCGAAGGTCTCCACACCGAACTGGTGGAACTGGCGCTGTCGGCCTTTCTGCGGTCGCTCGTAGCGGAACATCGGCCCGACGTACCAGAGCCGCTGCGTGGCGTTGTGCAACAGACCGTGCTGTACTCCGGCACGCACCACGCTTGCCGTGCCCTCCGGGCGCAGCGACATACGCTCGCCGCCGCGGTCCTCGAAGGTATAGAGCTCTTTTTCCACGATGTCGGTGGTATCGCCCACGCCGCGTTCGAACAGCCCGGTGTGCTCCATGATCGGCACCCGGATCTGCTCATAACCGTAGGCAGCGAACACTTCCTGCGCGACGCGCTCGAGTGTGTGCCAGAGCGCGTTTTCCGCGGGCAGGACATCATGCATGCCACGGATGGACTGAATACGCTGGCTCATCGGCCGGAATTCCTTGTTAGTCGTTGCTGCTGTCGCCGGCGGCACCCGACGGTGCGGCCACGCTGAGTGTGGCCACGCTCGAGCCGTTGGTCTGGGAGGCCACGTCGACCGGCTGGCCGCCGATGGTGACCTTCACGCCGGGCGCAAAGCCGAGTCGCACTTCATACGGCGGTTCGCCGTTGAAGGTCTGGGTCTGCCCGGATTCGAAGATGCCGGAGGCCAGCCGATTGCCGTTGGCATCGGTGACCCGAACCCAGGATCGCTTGTTGAAATTCAGCACCAGACGATTCGGTGGCACGGACGGCGTCGTCTGCTGGGTATTGCCGCCGTTCTCGTCCGGGCCTGACGAATTGTCGCCGCCCGGCGGCTGGATGCCGAGCGTCTGGTTGACGTTGCGCCCGCCGGTGGTCTGACCGGTCCGCGGCTGATTGTTGCCACTGCCCACCACATCGGGCGTGTTACCGCCGGCGATGCCGTCGTCGGCGCCGCTCTCGGCCGGCGTGTTCTCAGCGGCGCTGGATTGCTGGCCCGTGGTGTCTGGCTGGGTGTCCGCTTCGGTCTGGACGGTCGTTTCCTCGTTACTGTCGCTCGCTCCCGAGGTCACCGGATTGGAAGGGACGAAATACAACGCGACGAGAATCGCCACGACCACGATGGCCAGTAACAGGAAAAGCCGGCCAAAGCGCGATCCGCTGGGGGTCACGTCCTGCGGGATGACGTTGACATGGCTCGGCGAGGCCGTGTGCGCCCCGGCTGTCGGCCCGGCCCAGGCCGAATACGCCCGCATCATGCGATCCAGGTCGATATCCAGAACCTTGGCACACTGGCGATAGTAGCCGCGCGCGAACACGGGCTGCGACAACGCCTGAAAATCGTTGTCCTCCAGGGCCGCGACGGTCTTGGGCGACAGTTTGGTCTGCGCACACAGATCATCGATCGAATATTCGTGCGCCAGACGGGCTTCGCGCAGAATCTCGCCCGGCGAGACACCATCGGCCTTGTTATGTGACAGGCCGGTCGTCGCGGGATCTTCTTCGATGTGGTCGTCGTGCGGTGCAGTCATTGCCGCGATGGCTCCCGTTGGCCCGGCGATGAGCTCGCCGCGGGCTGGTTCGCGTTGTGGTAGCGCTTCAGATAGGACTCGGCGGCTGCGCGATCGTTCATCGCGGATTCGATATCCGCCGCCAGACGCAGCTGCTCGGCATCCAGTGTCGTGGCTGAATCGGCACGCTCGATATACGCCCGTGCCTTCATGTAATCCTGCGCATGGTATGCGATATCGGCCAGCTGCGTCAGGGCCGTCGGCTGACGCGCATCGATCGCCAGTGCCTGTTCGAAATAGTCGGCAGCCCTGGCGGTCTGGTCGGCCCGCGCCAGACACAGCCCGGCGTTGGCCAGCGTATCCGCGCGATCGGTCACATTCGGCGCCGACAGCGCTTTCTGGAAGTTGGCCAGACCGGCCTGCGTGTCACCGTGCTTGCACAAAAACGCAGCAAAGCTGTTGTAGACCGCCGGGGACTGGCGCGCTGCCAGGGCCTTTTCGAAATAGCGCCGCGCATCGGCCGGGGCGTTACGTCGATCACTGACGACAGCCATTCCCCAGTTCGCGGTGAAATCATCGCTTTCGTAGTGCAGCGCCCGCTGGAAGGCCTGGGCTGCCCGTTCGTTATCGTTCTTGCGCAGATATTCGGCGCCGACGTTGGCATTGGCGGCCGCTGCCTGTGGCTTGTCGACCCCGGCATCGGTGGCACAGCCGGTGAGCGACAGCGCCCAGAGCGCTGCCACGGCGATGCCGCCCGCACCGATTGCCTTCATACGCCGGACGCGGGCTTGGCAGCGCCCTCGACGCGGATCGGCACGTCCCGGAAGTGTCGTTTCTGACGGCTGGCCACGCGGCCGACCAGCTGACCGCAGGCCGCATCGATATCGTCGCCACGCGTGCGACGCACCGTCGTGCGCAGACCGCGGGCGTGCAACAGATCCTGAAATGCCCGGATCACCGACTCCGCGGGGCGGTCATAGCCCGACCCCTCGAACGGGTTGAACGGAATCAGGTTGATCTTGGCCGGCCGATTGCCCAGCAGACGCACGAGTTCACGGGCATGCTCGGGCTGGTCGTTGACCCCAGCCAGCAGGACATATTCGTAGACGACGTGCGCACGTCGTTCCTTGCCCTCGATGTAGCGATCGCATGCCGACATCAACTCGGACAACGGATACTTGCGGTTGATGGGCACCAACTCATCGCGCAGATCGTCGTTGGGGGCATGCAACGAGACAGCCAGCGCCACGTCGACTTCTTCGCGCAGCCGGTCCATGAAAGGCACGAGTCCGCTCGTCGAGACGGTCACACGACGCTTGGACAGGCCGAAGCCATAATCGTCGAGCAGGATGCGAATGGCCGGAATCACTTCGCGGTAATTGGCCAGCGGCTCGCCCATGCCCATGAACACGATGTTCGTGAGTGCCCGTGTCCCATGAACCGCGCCCTGGGCCCGCAGGTCGTGCTCGGCCATCCAGACCTGGCCGATGATCTCGGCCGTGGTCAGGTTGCGATTGAGCCCCTGCTTGCCAGTGGCACAGAAGGAACAGTCCAGCGCACAGCCGATCTGCGACGAGATGCACAGTGTCGCGCGATCGGCTTCGGGAATATAGACCGCCTCAATGGCGTTATCGGGGTCCAGATCCTGGGTGACCGCCAACAACCATTTGCGCGTGCCATCACGGCTGGACTGCTCTCGAATGCGCGTGGGCGGACAGATCTCGGCGATCTCCGGCAGCCGCTCGCGCAGCTTCTTCGACAGATCGGTCATTTCGCTGAAGTCGGTCACGCCGCGGGCATAGATCCACTGCATGACCTGCTTGGCCCGAAAGGCCGACTCGCCGTGCCGCTTGAAGAACGACGCCATGGCCTCGCGATCCAGGCCGAACAGGTTCACGCGCGCGGGTCGCCGCGTCGCTCGAGACTGTCTGGGTTCGGATACAACGTCGCTCATGGCATCGCCTCAGCGTGGGCCGGGCTGTCTAGCGCGGGCAGAGACCGCCCTGGCCGAAAAAGAACTCGATCTCGTCGGCCGCGGTTTCGGGCGCATCCGAACCGTGGACGGCATTGGCGTCGATCGATTCGGCGAAATCGCCGCGAATGGTGCCCGCCTCGGCTTCCTTCGGATTGGTGGCCCCCATCAGATCACGGTTCTTGGCAATGGCGTCCTCGCCTTCCAGGACCTGAACCATGACCGGGCCGGAAATCATGAACGACACGAGATCGTTGAAGAAACCACGCTCGGCGTGCACGGCATAGAACTGCTCGGCCTGCTCGCGCGACAGGTGGATCATGCGCGCGCCCACAATGGCCAGGCCGGCGTCTTCGAAACGACGATAGATCTCGCCGATCTTGTTCTTGGCGACGGCATCGGGCTTGATGATGGACAGGGTGCGCTCTGCGGCCATGGGATCTCCTACGGAACTTGCGGTTGCGATAGATCGCGTGCCGCGGCGTGCACGCGATGTCAAACGCCTATTGTATCGCGGCTGAGGCGTGGGTGTAACCGGGCGCATGGACACACCCCATCGTCGGGACGTTCGGCCTGAAGCAGGACAGCACGACACAGGCGGTTGTCCCGTATCAGGCGGTCATCGCGCGATGACCGCCCCGCCTGCCGGTCTTCAGGCTTCAGACCATGAACGACTCACCGCAGCCACAGGCGTTCTTGGCACGCGGATTGTCGAATCGGAACATGCGATTCAGCCCTTCCGAACGAAAATCGACCGTCGTGCCTGCCAGAACGTCCATATGCTTGTGCGCAACGACCACCTTGGCGCCGTCGTGCTCGAAGACATCATCCTCGGCCTCGACTTCGTCGGCGTAGTCCATGGTGTACATATAGCCGGAACAGCCGGACTTGCGCACGCCCAGGCGCAGGCCGAGGCCATGTCCGCGCTTTTCCAGCTGATGACGGATCCGTTCGGCGGCCGCTGTCGTGATCGACAGCCCCGCAGTCTGGCTCGCGATGTCTTCGGTGGTTTCGCTCATAGCTTCTATCGTCCCAGATTCGACAAGGCCTTGGCCAACACATCGATTGCCATGACTGCGGCATAACGCTGTGTTGCGGAAAGACAAAAGGCCTGCTCGATATCGTTCGGCATCAGAGACTGTGCCGATGCCACGGTCTGGCCGGAAACCCGCGCGCAGAGCCCGTCGAGCACTGCAATCACGACCGGGGGCCCGTAAGCGGCGAAAGCAGCCGTCAATCGACCCTGATCGTCCACGCGGAGAAAAAGCCGGCCCCGTGCATCCGCACCGGGCGTTTCGATCACAGCATCGGCATGCCACTGGTCGCTGTCAACATCGCAGCGGGCATGGGCCGGCGCCAGAAAGTGCGCCATGACGGGCGACCGGCCGGTCATAGTGCCGCCGCCAGCCGGCGCAGGCGCACGACTTCCGCGATAAAGCGGGCTGCGGCTGCATCGACACCCGCCTCGTCGGTATCCATACCCAGCGAGAACCGCACGCTGGCCGCGGCATCCCGGGGCGCACAGCCCATCGCGCGCAGAACATAAGACGACTGGCCCCGGGCCGCGCTGCACGCCGCGCCGCCGGACACCGCCACCGCCGGCGACCCATGGGCGAGGCCCGTACGCAGCGCCTCGCCGTGCACGCCCTCGACCGACACATTGAGAAACGGCGCGGCAACACGGGTATCGGTCGGCCCGTTGCGCGTCACGCCGTCAAGAGCCGACAACGCTGCCCACAACCGGTCACGAAGCCGGCCAAGCGAGGCCTGTCCGGCGGCGCTTTCGGCCTGGGTCGCCGCGACCGCCGCCCCGAAGGCAGCAATCTGATGCGTCGGCAATGTGCCGGCGCGTCGACCGTTCTGCTGCCCGCCGCCCAGGATCTGCGGTGCCAGCCCGACCCGCGGTCGCTTTCGAACATAGAGCGCGCCGATACCGGGCGGCCCGCCCAGCTTGTGCGCCGACATCGACATCAACGCGATCGGCGTGGCCGTCACGTCGATCGGCAATCGCCCGAGGCTCTGGGCCGCATCCACATGGAGCGGCACACCGGCCTCGGCGCAGCGTGCGGCAATCGCCGGAATATCGTGGATCGCGCCGGTCTCGTTATTGACGTGCATGAGGCTGACCAGATCGGCGCCGGCCGCCAGTGCCGTGTCGAGCGCGCCCGGCGCCAGCATCCCGTCGCCGTCCACGCCGAGCCAGGTCACGGTCACATCCGCCCGTCCGGACAGATGCCGCAACAGATCGCGTGTGGCGGCGTGCTCGGTCTCGCAGGACACGATATGCAGCGGGCGCTGAGCGATATCCCGACCGCGGGCCGCGAATTCGATGACACCACGGATCGCCAGATTCGTTGCCTCGGTCGCCCCGGAGGTCCAGACCAGCGAGCCCGCGGGCGCATTGATGGCCGAGGCCAGGGCCTGTTCAGCGGTCGCGATGTGTGCGGCAGCCCGCTCTCCCGGACGGTGCAGCGCCGATGGATTGGCACTGGCATCGTCGAAGACCGCGAGCATCGCGGCACGCCCGGCCGCGCCCAGCGGCGTGGTCGCCGCATGATCGAGATAAATATCGGCGTCCATGACGACCGTCTCAGTCCGGTCTGTCGACGTGTTGGGCATCCGCGCCGTCCGCCGACTGCGCCTGCACGCGTTTTTCGAGCGCATCCTGGCGCCGCTCCAGAGCATCGATATGATCGAGCATGGCATCGATGCCCCGCGAGACCGGGTCCGGCATGTCCTGTGTCACGCCGTACAGCGAGAAGCCGATACGATCAGCCGTTTCCTGCCGTCGATCCGACGGCGTCGCGTCACGGCATTTGACGAGCTTGGCTGGCACGCCCACGGCCGTGCAGCCGGCGGGCACTTCCTTGACCACGACAGCATTGGAACCGATGCGGGCACCGCGGCCGACCGTGAACGGTCCGAGCACCTGCGCCCCGGCGCCGACCACAACGTCGTCTTCCAGCGTCGGGTGGCGCTTGCCCTCGTTCCAGCTCGTGCCACCGAGCGTCACACCCTGATAGATCGTGCAGTCGTCGCCAATCTCGGTGGTTTCGCCGATCGTCACACCAAAGCCGTGATCGATGAAGAAACGCCGCCCGATACGGGCCCCGGGATGAATCTCGATGCCCGTCAGCCAGCGTGCCAGATGCGCGATCAGACGCGCCGGCCATGGCAGGCCGTGGTGCCAGCACCAGTGCGCGAGACGGTGCCACCACAAGGCGTGCAGTCCGGGATAGGTGAAGATCACTTCCCAGACACTGCGCGCGGCCGGGTCGCGCTCGAATATCGCGTCCAGATCCTCTTTGAGCCGTGCGAGCATATGGTTTCCAACGCACCGCCCTGCGGTGCCGTGGCGGCCGATCCGAGGGTCGGGCCCGGTGTGGGTGTTGCCTATGTCGGGCCGGATATCGCCGGATCAAGCCCGACAGACGGATCGACCGTGATTCTGGTATCGCTCAGCCTACACAAGCCGGCAAGTCCGGGCAGCCGGCACACCGCAACCGACTCACTGGCCTCGCGAGCCGCGGTTGGCACCGCCGCGCGGGTCCAGCGAGCGCAGCGCGCCGCGCAGGATATTGACCTCCACGCGATCGGGAGCCGCGCGATAGAACAGGCGTCGCAGACGCCGCATCAGCAGCATCGGCTCGGCCGGATCGAGAAACCCGGACGCTTCGAGCACCGACTGCCAGTGCGAGAACAGGCCTTCCATGTCCGCGCCGGAAACCGGCTCATGCGCGAGCGTGCCGACGACATCGGCCCCGGCCGCCATGCGCAGCTCGTAGGCCACGACCTGGACCGCGGCGGCCAGGTTGAGCGAGCTGTAATCGGGATTGGCCGGAATCTGGAGATGCAGCTGACAGCGGTCGAGCTCGGCATTGTCCAGGCCGGCACGTTCGCGCCCGAACACGATCGCCACGGGGCCTTCGGTCGCGGCGGCCACCGCACGCTCTGCAGCCACGCGCGGGTTGACCAACGGCCATTCGGTCCGTCGGGTGCGGGCACTGGTGCCGACTGCCAGTACGCAGTCGGCCAGCGCCTCGTCCAGATTCCCGACCACGCGGGCGGCCTCCAGAATATCCTCGGCGCCGGACGCGCGCGCGCTGGCCTCGGGATCGGGATAGCGTTCGGGGGCAACGAGCACGAGATCCGACAACCCCATGACCTTCATGGCGCGCGCGGCAGCGCCGATGTTGCCGGGGTGCTGGGCACCGACGAGAACGATGCGAAGGCGGGCGAAAGCGGTGTCCTGCATGGAAATCCGTGGCAACGAGTCGGAATGATCGGGGCGATGCAATATACTCGCCTGCGCTTTCAAAGAACCAGACCCGAAGCCATGGCCAACGTTCACCCCCTGACGAGCATCGCGGTCAACGCCGCCCGGCGTGCCGGCGACGTGATTCTGTCGTACTACCGTCGCGGCGAGACCGGCCAGGTGTCGCAGAAGAACGAGAACGATTTCGTCACCGATGCCGATCATCAAGCCGAACGCGTGATCATCGACACCATCCGTCGCAGCTATCCCGATCATGCCTTCATCGCCGAGGAATCCGGCGAGTCCGGCGATCCGGACACCGCCGAGGCGGTCTGGATCATCGACCCGATCGACGGCACTTCGAACTTCATCCGCGGCATTCCGCATTTCTGTGTCTCGATCGCCTGCCGGATCAAGGGCGTTATCGAACACGCGGTGATCTACGACCCGATCAAGGACGAACTGTTCACCGCTGATCGCGGCGTCGGCACGATTCTCGATGGCCGTCGGGTCCGCGTCTCGACGCGGCCGCGCCTGCGCGACGCGGTGCTGGCCACCGGCTTCACCTACGCGCGCTACGAAGACATCACCACGCGTCTGCCGCTCTACAATCGTCTGCTCTGCGCGAGCGGCGGCATGCGCTGTCTCGGCTCGGCCGCGCTCGGCCTGGCCTATGTCGCCGCCGGCCGACACGACGCCTACTGGGAATACGGCCTGGGCCCCTGGGACATGGCCGCTGGCGTGCTGATGGTACGCGCGGCCGGCGGCATCGCCAGCGACGCGGCCGACAACGACGCCAACCCGCTGGAGACCGGCAACATCCTGGCAGCCAACGCCAAGATCTACCCGCAGCTGCTCGACAAGATCGCCAAGACCCCGAAGGGCTGACCCGCAGTGCCATGACCGGCACGCGCGGCGCGTGCCACGCGGGCCGGTCGATCAGCCATCCATAAAAAAAGGCCGCCCGATGGGCGGCCTTTTTCGTGGCCAGACACCGAATCGGCGCCGGGCAACTGCCGCTCAGCGTGTCGCCTTGGCCGCCTTCTCGGCGTCTTCTTCCTTCGGCGGGAACAGATCGTGGGCGTTGATCTTCAGTGCCAACGCCAGCGCGCTTGCCACGAAGATCGACGAGTACGTCCCGGTGAGAATCCCGACGAGCAGCGCAGCCGCGAACCCGTGGATGACCGGCCCACCCAGGAAGAAAAGGGCCAGCAACGTCATGATGGTCGTGCCCGAGGTCATGAGCGTTCGTGCCAGCGTCTGGTTGACCGAGGCATTGATCACTTCGGTCGGCGTGGCCTTGCGCATGCGGCGGAAGTTCTCGCGAATACGATCGAACACCACGATGGTGTCGTTGAGCGAGTAACCCAGCACCGCCAACAGCGCGGCCAGCACGGTCAGATCGAAATCCATGTGCGTGAAGGAAAATACGCCCAGGGTGATCAGGATATCGTGCACGAGTGCGGCCACGGCCCCGGCCGCCAGCTTCCAGTGGAAGCGGAAGATGACGTAAATCAGGATCGCCATCACGGTGTAGAGCAGCGCCAGACCGCCCTTGTTGACCAGATCCTGTCCGACCTGCGGACCGATGAATTCCACGCTCTGCAGGCTGGCGCCCGACGGGCCGGACTTCTGCAACGCGTTCATGACGTTGTCGCCGACGGTCGCACTCTTTTCGCCGTCCACCGCGGGCAGCCGGATGAGCGCGGTATCGGCACTGCCGAAGTGCTGGACCGTACGATCGTCGTACCCGGCCTTGTCCAGCGCGTTGCGCACGTCGGGCAGGCTGACCTCGTTCGGATACTGGACATGCACGACCACACCGCCGGTGAAGTCGATACCGAACGTGAGCTTGCCGATCGCAAGCGATGCAGCCGAGGCCAGCAACAGGACGGCCGAGATGATGACCGCATAGCGGCCGAAGCTGACGAAATCGATCGATGTGTTCTTGATCAGACGCATAACAACAACCTAGATCGAGATCTTCTTCAGCCGCGCCTTGCGACCGTAGATGAGATTGACCACCGCACGGGTCCCGAGGATCGCAGTGAACATCGATGTAACGATGCCCAGGCACAGGGTGACCGCGAAGCCCTTGATCGGCCCGCTGCCGAAACCGAACAGCATGACGGCCGCAATCAGCGTCGTGATGTTCGCATCGAAGATCGAGGTGAACGCCTTGTCATAACCGATCTTGATCGCCGACTGCGGTGGACTGCCGGCATCCAGCTCCTCGCGTATGCGTTCGAATATGAGCACGTTGGCATCAACGGCCATGCCGATCGTCAGCACGATGCCCGCGATGCCGGGCAGCGTGAGTGTGGCCTGCATCAACGATAGCGCGGCGACCACGAGCACGAGATTCATGAACAGCGCGGCATCCGCGATCAGACCGAACACCCGGTAATAGATGGCCATGAAGAAGACCACGACCAGAAAGCCGACGATGACCGCGTTACGCCCTTCGGCGATGTTGTCGGCACCGAGGCTCGGCCCGATCGTGCGCTCCTGAACGATGTTGACCGGCGCGGCCAATGCGCCGGCACGCAGCAACAGCGCCAGATCATGCGCTTCGCCGCGCTCCAGCCCGGTGGTCTGGAAACGCTTGCCGAACGCACTCTGGATGTTGGCCACGCTGATCACGCGCTGATCGGTGACCGGTTTGGTGACCTTCTTGCCGTCGACGTAATTCGTCTCGAAGCGGGTCTCGGTGTAGAGCACCGCCATCGGATCGCCGACGTGCGCCGAAGTGACGTTGAACATCTTGCTCGCCGCCTGCCCGTCCAGCGTGACGAACACCGCCGGCTGGCTGGTCTGCTGGTCGAAACCCGACGAGGCATCAACGAGCTGGTCACCCGAGGCGATGACGTCATCCTTGAGCAGGATCGGTTGGCCGTTCTTGGTGTGATACAGCTCCGAGCCGCTGGGCACGTTGCCGGTGCGCTCGGCCTGCTGGGCGTCGTGCGACTGGTCGACCAGTCGGTACTCCAGCGTCGCCGTCTTGCCCAGCAGGCGCTTGGCCTGAGCCGTGTCCTGTACGCCCGGCAGCTCGACCACGATCCGATCCTGGCCTTGACGCTGGACCAGCGGCTCGGCCACGCCGAGCTCGTTGACGCGGTTGCGCAGCGTGGTGAGGTTCTGCTCGAGCGCGAACGTCCGGATATCCGTGGCCCGCTTGTCCGTGAGCTTGGCAACCAGCGTGTTGTCGGCCTGGGGCGCCGGGCTGAACTCCAGATTGGAGAACTGGCCGGGCAGCGCATTCTGTGCCGCCTGTAAAGACTGCTGGTTCGGGAAGACCACACGTACCGAACGGCCGTCCTGATAGGCGCGGCTGTAGCGGATGTTGTTGTCGCGCAGATAGGCCGGCACGTCGCGCGAATAGCGCTGATACGTGTTGTTGTAGACCGTGTCCATGTCGACCTGGAGCAGGAAATGCACGCCGCCGCGCAGATCCAGACCAAGCGACATGGGCTGAGCACCGATCGCCCGCAGCCAGGCCGGCGTGGACGGTGCCAGGTTCAGCGCGACCGTGTAATCGTCGCCGAGTTGGCGCTTGAGTACGCCGGCCGCCTTGAGCTGGGCATCGGTACTGGCATAGCGCGCCAGCAGACGGCCATCGGTGAGCGACACGCTCTCCGCGCCCATCTGCTGATTGGACAGAATCGTGTCGACACGCTGGACCAGCTGCTGGCTGGCGCCGCCGCCATCGGCACGCGAGACCTGAACCGCCGGCTGCTCGCCGTAGAGGTTGGGCAAGGCGTACAACACGCCAACCGCGAGGACGACGAGCAACAACGCATATTTCCAGATCGGATAACGATTCATAACGCCCCGATGGGTGGACAGAAAGCAGGCACGAACAACGCGTCGATCAGAGCGACTCGATCGTGCCCTTGGGCACGACGCTGGTCACGGAGGATTTCTGAACGCGCACTTCGATGCCGTCGGCGACTTCGACGACAAGGAAATTCTCGCCGACCTGACGGATACGGCCCGCCAGGCCGCCGGCCGTGACGATCTCGCTCCCCTTGTCCAGGCTTTCCAGCAGCTGCTTGTGTTCCTTCTGGCGCTTCATCTGCGGCCGAATGATCATGAAATACATGAACACGAAGAACACGACGACCATCAGCACGGTCGGGATGATGCTGCCGCCCTCGGCGCCGCCACTCTGTGCATAGGCGGCCGGAATCAGAAAATCCATCTTGTTCTGCCCTCGAAGAATGAACGAGACCCGCCGACGCAAACCACCGGGCGGGCAAATCGAGCGCCACAGTATGCCATAGGGTCTATCGCGTTTCGTATGACACACCGGCCGCCGACGGCCATCGAAACAATGCCGCCACAAGGCCCGCGCCGGGCACCAAGGCGAGCGCCACAGTCGGGTCAGGCCGTGCCGTAACCGCCGTGTGCGGCCTGTGGCGTCCCGGCCCCCTCGGCCGACGTGAAGAAAGCACGCTGGAAGGCAGCATAGTCACCGGCTTCGATGGCCTCGCGGATGCGACGCATCAGCCCCTGGTAATAAGCCAGGTTGTGCCAGGTGTTCAGACGGGCCGCGAGAATCTCGCCACAGCGATGCAGATGATGCAGATACGCCCGGCTGTAGTGGCGACAGGTGTAACAATCACAGGCCGGATCGAGCGGGCCGGTATCGTGCTTGTGCACGGCGTTCTTGATCTTGACGATGCCGTCGTGGGTGAACAGATAACCGTTGCGGGCGTTTCGTGTGGGCATCACGCAGTCGAACATGTCGATGCCGTAGCCCACGGCGGCAACCAGATCGGACGGCGTGCCGACCCCCATGAGATAACGCGGTGCCTCGGCCGGCGTCAGCGGCAGGATATTGTCGAGAACGGCGGCCTTGTCGTCCCATCCCTCACCGACCGATACGCCGCCGATGGCATAACCATCGAACCCGATATCCACGAGAGCGGCCATCGACTCGGCCCGCAGATCGGAATAGACGCTGCCCTGATTGATGCCGAACAGTTTGTTCGGTGAATCACCGTGGGCCTGGCGACAGCGTGCGGCCCAGCGCATCGACAGCCGCATCGACTCGGCGGCCGCAGTCTTGGCGACCGGGAAGTCCGTGCATTCGTCGAGACACATGACAATGTCGGAATTCAGCGAATGCTGCACGGCGATCGAGCGTTCGGGCGTGAGGAACCACTTGGCTCCGTCGAGCGGCGAGCGGAAGGCCACTCCGTCCTCGCTGAGCTTGCGCATCTCGGCCAGGCTCCACACCTGGAAGCCGCCGGAGTCGGTCAGAATCGGGCGCTCCCACTGCATGAACTCGTGGAGCCCGCCGTGAGCTTCGACGATTTCGGTGCCGGGACGCAGCATCAGATGGTAAGTGTTGCCGAGCACGATCTCGGCCCCCAGCCCCTCGAGCTCCGGCGGCGTCATGCCCTTGACGGTGCCGTAGGTGCCGACGGGCATGAAAGCCGGGGTCTCGACGGTACCGTGCGGCAGATGGACACGACCACGCCGGGCCTCGCCGGCGCGCGATAGCGGTTCGTAGATCGTCATGGCGCGCAGTTTAGTCGCCGCGCGGACAGGCGTCGATCACGGGCGATTGTTTCGCCTGCAAGTCTGTGCCTAGACTGGCGCCGATCGCTCCCAAGGAAACCCAACATGACCGCCGTCGTGCTCGCGAAGTCGTTGTGGCGCCAGACAACCCGCGGCTCTGCGCGGCTTGGCCCGCTGTTCGTTCTATGGCTCGCCAGTTTCGGCGCAGTTGCAGCGCCGGCGGATCTGTCCAACCTGCGCAATCTCGCCTCGCATGCCCAGGTCTCGGCCATGGTGGTTCGGTTGTCCGACAGGGCGACCATCGCGTCGCTCAACCCCGATCAGCGACTAACGCCGGCCTCGGTGAGCAAGCTGTTCTCGGCCTCGGCCGCACTGCAGCAGCTTGGCCCGGATCATCGATTCACTTCCCGATTCGCCAGCCACGGCCTGGTCCGCGGCAATACGCTCGACGGTGACCTGGTGTTCGTCGGCGGCGGGGACCCGTCACTGGACAACAAGCATCTACGCGAACTCGTCGCCCGGTTGCAGGCCCGCGGCGTACACAGCGTCACGGGTGATCTGATCGTCGACGACGGGCTCTGGGGCACCGTGCCCTGTCTCACCCAGGATCGCTGCAACGCCAAGACCCGCGCCTCGCATGCCTACAGCGCCCCGCTGTCCTCGGCCGGCGTGAACTTCGGCACCGTCACCGCCAGCCTCTATCCGGGCGCACACAGCGGCGCGACGGTACAGGTGGCTCTGCATCCGGCCGACCTGCCCGGTTACGACATCGACAACCAGGTTCGAACCGTCTCCCGCGACGGCAAGGCGGGCGTCATGGCCTGGCGCACCTATGCCAACGGCCGCTCGACGCTCCATCTGCGCGGCACGCTGCCGGTCGGCTACGGGCCATACGATCTGCAACGTGCGGTCACCGGCGCCGCGGACGAGACCGCCCGCGTGCTCTCGGCACTACTGGCCAATGCCGGCGTACACGTCCAGGGCCGTGTTCGCACGCGATCCAGTGACGTCGACAGCGAGGGGGCGACGCTCGCCACCGTGGAAAGCAGCTCGCTCGCCGAGCAGCTGATCCCGATGCTGGCCTATTCCAACAACTACATGGCCGATGCGTTGACGCTGGACGTTGCCGCCGACAGTGGCTACAACCTGCCGCTCACGCTGCCCCGCGCCGCACAATCGCTCGAAGCACTTTCCGAACGTGCCAACCAGTTCGCCTATCCACAGCTCAAGCGCGGCGGCGCCGACTTCACCAGCGGCAGCGGGTTGTCGCTCGGCAACAACCTCTCGGCGCGCGATCTGGTCTCGCTACTCGACTACATGTTTCATCAGAACGCCCTCTTCCCGTCGTTCTACGGCGCTATTCCCGTGCCCTTGTCGGCACCTTCACGCACGCTCAAGCAAGGCGATTTCGACTTCCAGACTCGTATCGTTGCCAAGACAGGCACCCTGTCCGAACCGGTCACCGTGCGGGCCCTGGCCGGCTACATGCGGCTGTCCGACGGCAGCTTTGCGGCCTTCGGCATCGTGATCAACGGCACCAGGCAGGATCCGGCGCTGAGCTATCAACAGACGGTGACCGCGTATCAGCACGATCTGGAGAACATCCTGGCGAACTACTGACGCATGGTGCATGACATCGTCGCGATACGAGCCGAACGGTCGACGGCTGGTTGCGCCACAACACCGCCACAGGTCGTGTTCGAGCACAGGCAGATTCGGATTGCCGCGAATTTTTCTTCACCCGGCGCGCCGACGTCGTTATACTGCGCGGCGTCGTGGCCCGGGTGGCGGAACTGGTAGACGCGTCGGACTCAAAATCCGATTCTGGTGACAGAGTGCGAGTTCGAGTCTCGCCCCGGGCACCACGATCCCGATGACGGACGGCAGCATGTGTCGAGCCGTTTCATCGCATCGCCACTGAAATCGCCTCCGGCGTCTCGGCGGTCGCCGCCGCAGACCGTGCCAGATGCGCGAAGACCTTCCATGTATTGACCGTCGTGCACATAACGCCGTAGCGCGGCCTTTTGGGCCAAACCGCTTGGCGGCCGGGCTTTTGCGCGCGCCTGAGCGGCGTTGCCGCTCGCTCATTTGCATTCAGCAAACGGCGCTCGCGGCGTCTTGTCAGACGCGCGCAAAAGACACCGGCGCGACCGTAGATGAATAGATCAGAGGTTCCTTAGCATAACGACCAACACCCCGCCCCCAGGAACCGTGCATCGCGTGCAAGCCGGCACGGCGATTGGCCCGGACACTCGCGGTGCCTGCCCGAAATCGGAAGACCACCGCTGAATCGACATCCCTGACCGGCGATGACCATCGCACGTCGCCCGCCCGCCTCCGATAACGGCCATCCGCCCCAAAAAGACGAGATATTATGTGGTCCTGGATCCAAGACAATGCATCGGCACTTTCGGCCGTCTCCGGTCTGGTCACCGTGGCACTGTGGTTTTTCTATGCCCAGCTGCTCACGCACAGTTTCCGGCGTCAGCGCGTGGCGCGCGTGCTCATCAACCAGTGCTACGGCGACGATTGCGCCTCTGTGTGTCTGGTCAGCAACATGAGTCACGAACCGGTCTATATCCAGTGTCTCGTGCTGGCACTGAACACCGGCGAGGCCCGCTACACATCGTCGATCACCGACCTCGATCGCGCCGAGAGCGCTCGTGGCATGGACGACAGCGGGACCTCGGTGACGCGTCAGGGCCCGTTACTGTCCGGTCACGCCATGCGGATCGGCCGGTTCGATTCACTGATCGACAAGGCCGCGCGGGACCATGGCCTCATCGACCCCGATCGCACCATCCTGCAGACGCAGGATCTGCAGTCGGTCGATGTGACCGCCATCATCAACTACGGGCCGGATGCGCGTGCGCTCGGTTTTGCACGTCGTTTTCTCATCCGCCGCGACGACAATGAGGCCCTGCGCGTACGGCCGGAGACCGTCGCCACATCCCGCCTGACGAATCGCCGCTCGCGACAACGGATGCAATACTGGCTTGCGCAGATGACATGACGCTCGCCTCTCGGTTCCGACGCGACGATGGCGCTGTCATGGCCCTGCCGAACGGAACTTGTATCATGCGCAGGACTCGAAATATCCACGCATGTCACTCGACGACAAAGGCCAAGTAGTCTCCGTGAGCTCTGTTGCCCCGACCGCGGCTCGACAAGCCGCCTCCGACCCCATTGCCCGCCTGCATCCGCGGCTGGTCGCCGACTGCCATGTCATCGGCCGTCTCGAGCGCGCGACCGTGCTGCTGCACCGCCATGCGGCCATCGGTTGGTTGCTTCTCGTGCCCGATACCGATGCGACGGACTGGCAGGAACTCGACGATGCGGAATACGAGCGCATCGCCCTCCAGCTGCGCCAGCTGAGCGCGTTCGCCTGCGACTGGTTCGAGGCCGACAAGATGAACGTTGCCGCGATCGGCAATGAAGTCGCGCAGTTGCACATCCATGTGGTGGCGCGCCAATACGACGATGTCTGCTGGCCGAAACCGGTCTGGGGCCATCTGCCCGGCAGCGGCCCGGCCTATGACGCCGAGACACTGGAGCGGCTGATCACCGACCTGAGCCAAGCACTGCGCCTGAGCCGGATCGAGTCTGCCCGTGGCTGAGCCGACTCTCGCCGAACTCGAGGTCCGCATCGCTTATCAGGACGATACGATCGAGCAGCTCAGCACACAGATCTATCGTCAAAGCCAGATGCTCGACCGCCTGGGCGAGCGCTGTCGCCAGCTTGAACAACAGATCGAGCAGCTACGCGAAACGAAATCCGACGCCCCGGTCGACGACGCGCCGCCGCCGCACTACTAGGGCCTGTTGATGTTTCGTTCGAGCGCCTTTTCGTCGAGAGACCGCTGTGTGTCCGGCAAGGCGCGAGTCGCCGATCGTGGCGTGCCACGATCCAGACTCGCAACGCCGCAGGGCGCCCATCGTCGATTTTTCATGGGCGGCCCACCCGAAAGGGGCAAGTACCCCGAAATCAAAAACACGACGGCAATCCCGCGTTCCAGCACGCAGGCGCCGCATGACTGCGCGGCGCCCGCGACGCCTCGTCTTGCCGCCCATCGTCAACTTCAGGGCGAACTTCGCGCAGACTCCCACGAAACATCAACAGGCCCCAGGCCTGTTAACACGTCCCGCGTGCGCCGCGCTGGCGCGCATTTTTTGCAAGCCAAGGCATCGGGCGCGTACGGCCGTCATTCTGGCGTCGCGAACGGCAACGCCGGATTGCGGAAAAGGACCGCCGTCCCGTCGGGTTGCACCCAAAGGGTTAACACGCCCTAGAACTGGATACGACCGCCGCCCTGGCCGCCGCCGTAACCACCGTCGCCGCCCTGGCCCGGCACCTGGATACGCTGACTCTGCTGACGCTGCATTTCCTTGAGCTCGTCGATCGCGCGCTCGGCGGCGGCGTTGACGGCCTCCGGAAACTTCTCGATGGCCTCGGCCAGATCGCTGGCTTCGAGATCGAACGACAACGGCAGGTTGCCTGCCGGCGTCATCAGGCTGGCCGAGCCTTCGTAATGCACGTCCCGGCTCGTGTCGTCCTCGCCGGTGGCGGTGACCGGCGTCAGTTTGCGGATACTGCCGACCTTGAGATCCGTGAAGGATTCCTCGCGATACATGTTGTCGGCATCGATCTTGATTTCCGGCATGTTCTCGGCCATGACGTCTCTTCCTTGTGGCAATGGATTGAACGCGGCGAAGGATAACAGCCGCAGCCGAGGTGCGATGAATCAGTCGCCCGGCAATGCGGCCATGGCATCGGAGACACGACGCGCGAGATCGGTCTTGAAGTGTTCACGCAGCCGACGCCGGGCATCATCGGCGTTACCCGAAGTGACAAGTTCCTGTTGCATGCCCTGGTAACGAAGCGCATCGACGGCCTGGCCACGCCTGGGCGTGGTGAACAGGCTCGTCGTGGCCGCCGCGGTGTAGACGCTGCCGGTCTCGTCCTGATGCCGGCTGGTGAGCACCATGATACGCAGCACCTGAACCCGGTCCGGCGGCGTTTGGCCGACGTCGAGCGTGATGACGGCACGTTTCAGGCCGGAGAGCGTCTCGCGGGCCATCGCCTCGACCAGATCCGCCGGCAGGATACGATCATCGCCCGCCGTCTCGGCGGGCACGATCTCCAGGTACAACGGTCGTTGCGTCGCGCTACCGGGCGACTGCGCGGATGTGGTCGCAGCCGTCGGCTCGGCCGCGATGGCCGAACCCATTCCGCACACCGACATCGCGCCGGCCAGAGCCGCGGCGAGCACGAGTCGATATGCCAGCCGCAGCAGCACGCTCTGGTGAAACGCACCGCTTCGCCGATGCCCATCGCCACGGATACGCACCGACACAGCCGTCAGCCGGTGTTGCGCATGCCGGCCGCGATCGCGTTGATCGAGCGCAGTACCGGATCCAGCCAGACGCGATCGCCGTTTTCGCGATAACGGGTCAGAGCCGCGGTCTGGATATGGTTGAGCGGATCGAGATACGGCCGGCGCCGGTCCAGCGAGGTCTGGAGTACCGGATCGTCGTCCAGGATCTGCTTTTCGCCGGTGATCCTCAGCACGCCGCTGACCGCGCGGTCATACTCGGCGCGAATCGCATCGAAGACATGGGCATGATCGGCAGCCAGACGGGCGTATTCGGTCGCGATCGGCATGTCGGCCTTGGCCAGCGACATCTGCACGTTATCGATGATGGTCCGGAAATACGGCCAGTCCTGATAGAGACGCTGCAGTGTCTCGGCCTCGACTCCGGCTTCGGTCAGTGCCGTGCCGAGACCGAGCCAGCCTGGGAGCGTGTGCCGCGACTGTGCCCAGGCGAACACCCAGGAGATGGCCCGGATCGAGCCCTTGTCGAGCTTGGCCCGCGACGGGCGCGAACTCGGCCGTGACCCGATGTTGAGCGCCCCGATCTCGGTCGTCGGTGTGGCCGCCTTGAAGTAATCGAAAAAGCCTTCGGTGTTCTCGGTGAGATCGCGATAGAAGCGCTCCCCCGCATCCGCGAGCCGGGCCGCGACATCCGAATAGTCCGCATCCGAGGGGCGCGATGCGCTGGCCTTGAGCGTGCCGGTGACGCCGAGCGTGAGCTCGTTGACCGCCGTTTCCGGATTCGAGTACTTGGCGAAGATCATCTCGCCCTGCTCGGTGAACTTGATGCGCGAGCGCACCGTGCCCGGCGGCTGGCTCATGATGGCCTGATGCGTCGGCCCGCCGCCGCGACCGACGGTGCCGCCCCGACCGTGGAACAGCGTGCAGTCGATGCCGTGCCGCTCACACAGCGCGACCGCCTCCTGCTGGGCGCGATAGAGCTGCCAGCGTGAGGTCATGATGCCGCCGTCCTTGCACGAATCCGAATAGCCGAGCATGACCTCCTGACGCTTCGTGCCGTCGGTTTCGCCGGCTTCCAGAAAAGCCCGGTAGTGCGGATTCTCGAGCAGCTTGTCGAGTACCGGCTCGATGTGCTCGAGATCGGCCACGGTCTCGAACAGCGGCGCGATGCCGAGCGGCGGTCGGACATCGCCGGCCGGGTCGTAAACGCCGGTCATGCGCATCAGCCAGACGAGTGCCAGCACGTCGGAGGCGCTGTGGGTCATGGAGATCACGTAGCTGCCGAAGGCCGCATGGCCCAGCGTGCGCGTGAATTCGCAGACCACGTCCAGCGATTCCAGCGTGTCCTCGACGTCGGAAGACACGTCTACCCGCCCGATGGCCGGCAGTTCGTCACGGCCCAGCTCGCGGTTGAGCACCGCCACGCGCCCGTCCTCGTCGAGCGAGTCGTAGTCGGGCTCGATCTCGAGCGCGGCCATGAGTTCGTGCACGCACTGCGTGTGACGGGTGGACTCCTCGCGCAGATCCAGACGGGCAAGATGGAAACCGAAGGTCTCGACCAGACGCTGGAGATCCTTGATGCGGTCGTTGGCGATGGCCTCGTCGCCGTGGCCGATCAACGATTCACGCATGATACGGATGTCTTCGAGCAGGTCGTCGGCGGCATGATAGGCCAGCGGCGGCCGTTCGCTGCGCTCGGCGCGCAGTCGCAGCTCGGTCTGGATCTGATCGATCATCGCCGAGATGCGGCGCCGCATCAGATAGAGCTTGCGCCGATACGGCTCAGCGGCATAGCGCTCGGGACGCACGCCGGTATGGGCAGCGATACGCTGTTCGTCCGCCTCGAGCGAGGCGAGAAAGGCATCACTGGGCGCACACCAGCGCGCCGAAAAGGACAGCCGGCTCGACAGCTCGTCGATCCGTCGTTCGTATTCCTGAAGAATCTCGCGCGATTGCAGACGCAGCGCGTAGCGTGTCTCGCGTGCAGTCACGTACGGGTTGCCGTCGCGATCGCCCCCGATCCAGGAACCGAAGGTCAGCACCGGCGGCGCATCCACTGCCTTGACACCGTAGGCCTTGGCCAGCGCCTTTTCCAGGTTGTTGTAGATCTGCGGAACACTGGCGAACAACGAAGCCCGGAAGTAATACAGGCCGTTGCGGATCTCGTCCTCGACCGTCGGCCGCGAGCGACGCAGCTCCTCGGTCTTCCAGAGCACCTGGATGTTCTGGCGGATGTGTTCTTCGATCTCGGCACGCTTGAGCTCGTCAGGGTTGCCGAAGGTGAGTTCCTGGAACCACTCGAAGATACGTCGCAGCGAGTCGAGTACCGCGCGCGGCTTGGCCTCGGTCGGGTGCGCGGTGAATACCGGAATGAAGGACAGCTTCTCGAGACGCCCCAGAAGATCGTCGAGCGACACCCCGTCGGCGGCCATGTCGGCGAACGTGCGATTGAACGAGCCCAGCCAGCGCGGGTCGCCGTCGGCGGCGAGCTGGCGTCGCGTGCGATGGGCATGCAGCTCTTCCAGCAGATTGGCCAGATTGAAGTAGATCGCGAACGCCCGGGTGACCTCGGTCATGGTTTCGGCGGGCAGCTCGTCGATCAGCGCCATCAGACGGGCGCGTTCCTCGGCGTCGTCATTCTCGCGCAGGCCGATGAAGCCGCGCCGCAGCGCCTCGACCGTATCGAAGACTTCCGAGCGCGCCTGAGACTGCAGCACGTCGCCCAGCAGCGCGCCGGCGCGTCGGACCTGAGCACGCAGTTCGCGATCGGCCGCAGCCTGGTCGGCCGAGCCGGTGGCGGGATGCTTTTCGTTGATCGCTGGATTCATATTCGATTGGTTCTGGAATCGTTTTCCCTGGGACCGAGGATAGCAGCGTTTCGGGTCGAATCTGCAGTCATCGCCTCGTCGGGCCTGTCGCAAAGACCACGCTGCGGTAGGATGCCGGTTTCCAGGATCTGCGTGTGTTGTGCCATGCCTCGACCAATGCGCTTCTGCCCGAACTGCGGCGCGCCCACCGAATACCGCATTCCCGAAGGCGATGATCGCAAGCGCAATGTCTGTACCGCCACGGGTGAGATCTTCTACGACAATCCGCGCAATGTCGTTGGCTGCATCGTCGAGTACGACGGTGCGATCCTGATGTGTCGACGCGCCATCGAACCACGGCGGGATTTCTGGACACTGCCGGCAGGGTTTCTCGAGCTCGACGAGACCACCGCCGAGGGCGCGGTGCGCGAGACGTTCGAGGAAACCGGCGTCACCGTGACCGACCCGCAGTTGTTCTCGATGCTGGACGTGCCGCACATCGGCCAGGTCCATATGTTCTTCACCGCCACGCTGATCGGTGAACGCATGCCGGCCGGTCCGGAAAGCAGCGAAGTCGCCTTCGTCGATCCGGCCGCGATCGATTGGGCGCAACTGGCCTTTCCGACGATTCATCGCACGCTTGAGCGCTATGTCGATGACCGACGCCGTGGCCACAACGGGCTGCACGTCGAGCGACTGGATGCCCAGGACTGGAACGCGATGCATCTGGCCCGCGATCCGGCCTGAGCACGGCAGGTCATGCTCGAGCCGGCAACGTCTTTTCGGCTTCGTTATTAACCGCGCCGCAGACAGCGGCTGCGAAGGCATTGAAAATGAACGACGGATAGCCGCCGGCGTTTCTTTTCGATGGCGTCGAAAACAGCTGACGTCGTCAGCTGTTTTGGTGCCGGATTAATAATACGGCGTCGATCGCGCCCTGTGGCCTTCCGAAACCGGCGCCTGCTGGTAGACTGCCGCCGTTTGCCATTCAACCATCTGTCGATTTCCGAGGGACGAGGCTGACGCAATGACCTTCGTTGTCACCGAAAACTGCATCAAGTGCAAATACACCGATTGCGTGGAAGTCTGCCCGGTGGACTGCTTCCATGAAGGCCCGAATTTTCTGGCCATCGATCCCGAGGAGTGCATCGATTGCACCCTCTGCGAACCGGAATGCCCGGTCGAGGCAATCGTCTCCGAAGATGATTTGCCCGAGGACCAGGCCGATTTCCTGGCGCTCAACGCAGAGCTGGCCAGCAAATGGCCTGTGATCACCGAGGTCAAGACACCGCCGGACGATGCCGACGAGTGGGCCGACAAGCCGAACAAGCGCGAGCTGCTGGAACGCTAGGGCCTGTTGAGGTTTCGTGCGAGTCCGCGCCAAGCGCGCCCTGACATTGACGATGGGCGGCAAGACGAGGCGTAGTGCGCGCCGTGCCGTGATTCTGCACCAGCGGGCGACAACGCTGGATTGCCGTCGTGTTCTTGATTTTTGGGGCGCTTGTCCCGAAGGGTTGGGCCACAAATCCCGCCCGGCGGCGTTGCGAGCCTGAATCGTGGCACACCGCGATCGGCGACTCGCGCCTTGCAGAACACACTGTGGTCTCTCGACGAAAAGGCGCTCGAACGAAACCTCAACAGGCCCAAGGGCCGGTCGGCGTCGCCGCCGCCTGCCGGCACGACACGTGGCATACGCCTGTCCAGAAGACGGCCGTGGGCGGCACTACCGACGCCACGATGATGAGATTGCCTGGTCATCCTCGTCACAATCGGCGGCGGCAACCTGCGACAGCATATCGACGTAGGCCGACGAACATCGGTCGGCGGCATCAATCGCGAGTCGGCGGGCGATATCGGTGGCTTCGGCCTCACCGTCTGCCACGGCGGCCGAATCCGCCAGCACTACCTCAAGTTCCATGAAATCGCCGAGCCCGGCCACGCGGTCCACATGGATTCGCGTACGTCCGACACGATAGAGCCAGCGGGTCTTGTGAACCCGGCCGTGCACACCAAGCGCATCGGCCAACGCCCGGCGCAGACCGTCTGGATCATCGGTCGGTGTTCGCGTGTAAGACGAGATGGAAGCCGCCGTCTCGTCCGGGCGACGGTAGGCAATGAGTTCGCCGTGGCCATCGCCGAAATCACGCAGTTTCAGACGCCCATTGGCGCAGCCGAAGAACCAGTCCGTCTGGGTCATCGTCGCGATCCGATCGCCGGCCAGCGCAACAACCCGCCGGGCAAACGTCGCGCGATCCGCGATCCGGGCCTTGATTTCAATATTGCGTGCCACGTGGCGCGTCGTCTCAGCCGCGCGGATGATGGGCGCCGTGCAGGGCCTTCAGACGGGCACGGGCGACGTGTGTATAGATCTGGGTCGTGGAGAGATCGGCATGGCCGAGCAGCATCTGGACCGCACGCAGATCCGCACCGTGATTGAGCAGATGCGTGGCGAAGGCATGGCGCAGACCGTGTGGCGAAACGTGGGCTGATACCCCGGCCTGCTGGGCATAGCCCCGTATGCGGTGCCAGACGTTCTGTCTTGTCATTCCCTGCCCGCGGCCGGTGACGAACAACGCATCGCAGCGCCGGGCGCCGAGCAGCACGGAACGCGCCGTGGCCGTGTACCGCGCGATCCATTCGCCGGCCACGTCACCAAGTGGCACGAGCCGTTCGCGCTGGCCCTTGCCGATGACGCGGATCACACCCTGGCGCGTGTTGACCTGAGCCAGCGTGGCACCGACCAGTTCGGAAACACGCAACCCGGCGGCGTACATCAGTTCCAGCATCGCCCGGTCGCGCAGCCCGAGATCGGTCTGGGCGTCCGGCGTCTTCAACAGGGCCTCGACATCGGCCTCGGTCAACGTCTTGGGCAAGCGCCGGCCCTGGCTTGGCATGTCGATCAGCGCGGTCGGGTCGCTCTCGATGGCGCCGGCCCGCTGCTGGTAGCGATAGAACTGACGCAGACTCGACAGAAGCCGGGCAGCACTGCGCGGGCTGCTGCCGGGTTTGTTCACGGTCGCCAGATAGGCCTGAATATCGCTGGCCGTCGCGGCCAGCAGACCCGCCGACGGACACTGGCTCGTGCCGGCAAAACGCGCCAGATCGGTACGGTAGGCCGCCAGTGTCGCGTCGGACAGGCCGCGTTCGGCCCAGAGACCGTCGAGAAAACGCTCGATCACGTCGACGACAGCGGGTTCGATAGCGTCGATGGCAGCCATCACGCGAGCGTATAATGTTTGGCTTTGTCGAGCCAGCCAGGCCCCGGTTTTCCATGTCCCGACCGACTCCGCTCTCCCCGCAGCAACGCTACGAGGCCGATCTCGAACGCGCCGATTTCGCGCGTGACCCGGCACAGGCCGAAGCGGTTGCCGCACTCGAGGACATTCACCAGGCACTGGTGGCACAGCGCACCACCAGCCACGGGCTGTTCGGACGCCGCAAGAAACGCGAGCCCGTCGCCGGGCTGTATCTGTGGGGCGGCGTCGGGCGCGGCAAGACCTATCTGATGGACTGTTTCTTCGACAGCCTGCCGTTCGAGGACAAGACGCGGCTGCACTTCCATCGTTTCATGGCCAAGGTGCATGCCGCGCGCAAGCGCTACGCCAACCAGCAGGATCCGTTGGTGAAGATCGCCGAGGAATGGGCCGCCGACCGGGTGCTCTGCTTCGACGAATTCTTCGTCTCCGACATCGCGGATGCCATGATTCTGTCGCGTCTGACCGGCGCGCTTTTCGAACGCGGCGTCACGCTGGTCGCCACATCCAACGTGGATCCGGACGATCTGTATTCCGATGGCCTCAAGCGCGAGAACTTTCTGCCGGCGATCGAGCGCATCAAGACACACTGTCGTGTCATGCATCTGGCCGACGGTACGGATTATCGACTCGACCACATCGAGGAGTCGGATACCTATCAGACCCCGAGCGGCCCGGAAGCGGATGCTCGGCTCGGCGAGAGTTTCGACCGCCTGGCCGCCGGGCGCGTCGTCCACGCCGGCAACGTGGAGATCACCGGCCGCAAGATCGCCACGCGTTATCGGGCCGACAACGCCGTCTGGTTCGACTTCGACGCGCTGTGCCGCAGCGCCCGCTCGGCCGGCGACTACATCGAGATCGCCCGGGAATATCCCGTCGTGATGATTTCGGACATCCCGATACTCACCGATCGTGACGAGAACGCGGCGCGTCGTTTCATCAACGCCGTGGACGAATTCTATGATCGGCGTGTCAATCTCTTCGTCTCCGCCGACGCCGGCCCCGACGATCTGTATGCCGGCACAGCCCTCACCTTCGAGTTCGAGCGTACCGCGAGCCGGCTTCACGAGATGAGCACGGCCGAGTACATCGGTACCGCCCACCGACACTGACAACGCATCGCTACCATTGATCCGGCGTCCGTATACGCCGAAAGATGCGTGGACGATCGCCGGGCGGGCGGGCACGTTGAGCGTTTCGCACGGTCGCTCTGCCGGATGCCATCGGGCCGGCGGGCGGCGGCCTGACGATGTTGATACCGGCCACGGAGACGCCCATGCGATCGTCCATGATGGACTGCCCCCTGCTGATCGACGATATTCTCGTACGTGCGGCCACGGAATTCGCCGATCACGAGATTGTCACGCAACTGCCGGACAAGCGTCTGCATCGCCAGACCTACGGCGACATGGCCGAGCGCGCGCGGCGGCTGGCCGGCGCGCTCCACGCCGCAGGCATCCAGCCCGGCGACCGGGTCGCCACGCTGGGCTGGAACACCTACGCCCATCTCGAGGCCTATTTCGGTATCCCGGCGATGGGCGGCGTCTGTCACATGGTCAATATCCGGCTCGCGCCGGAGGACATCGCCTGGATCATCAATCACGCCGAGGACCGGATCCTGATCGTCGACGATGTACTGTTGCCGCTCTATGCACGATTCGCCGATGCCATCAATGTCGAACGGATCATCGTCGTACCGTTGACCGGCGAGTCGGTTGATCCGGCCTACACCGATTACGAAACCCTGCTCGCCGATGCGCCGGCCGACTTCGTCTTGCCCGCAAAACACGAAGACGATGCCTGCGGCATGTGCTACACCTCGGGCACCACGGGGCGTCCGAAGGGCGTGCTGTATTCACACCGCTCGACGGTACTGCATGCGCTGACCTCCTCACTGCCGGACAATCTCGATCTGTCCTACAACGACACCGTGCTGCCGGTGGTGCCGATGTTCCACGTCAATGCCTGGGGTCTGCCCTACTCGGCTGCATTGACGGGCGCGAAACAGGTCCTGCCCGGTCCACATCTGGACGCCGCCAGTCTGCTCGATCTGTACGCCGCCGAGCGCGTCAATATCTCGGCCGGCGTGCCGACCATCTGGATGGGGATTCTCAACGCGCTGGACGCCGAACCCGATCGCTGGGATCTGCGCGCGGATCTGCGCATGGTCGTCGGCGGCTCGGCCGCACCGGAATCGATGCTGCGACGCTTCGACGGCCACGGCCTGACACTGGTCCAGGCCTGGGGCATGACGGAAACCTCGCCGATGGGCACGAGCGGCGGGATCAAGCCCGCGGTGGCCGAACTCGACGAGGACGCACGTTACGCCCGCCGGGCCACGGTCGGCACCACGGTCGCCCTCACCCAGACACGTATCGTCGACGAGTCTGGCCGGCTCGCCCCGCGCGACGGCCGGACGATGGGCGAGCTGCAGATCCGCGGCCCGTGGATTGCCGGCAGCTATTATCACCTGGACAACGACCGCGACAAGTTCACCACGGACGGCTGGCTGCGAACCGGGGATATCGCCACGATCGACGCCGACGGTTATGTCGACATCACCGACCGCACCAAGGATGTCATCAAATCCGGCGGCGAATGGATTTCCTCGGTCCATCTCGAAAACGAGATCATGGGCCATCCCGGCGTGGCCGAGGCAGCGGTCATCGCCCAGCCCGACGAGACCTGGGGTGAACGACCGCTGGCCGCGATCGTCACGCGCGCCGGGCAAACGCTCACCGACGCCGATATCCGGACGCATCTACTCGCCCGGCTGCCGAAGTGGATGGTGCCGGAGGCCTATGTCTTCGTCGACGAGATCCCGCGCACGGCCACCGGCAAGTTCAGCAAGCTCGCCCTGCGGGCGACACTCCAGCCCGACGAGTAGCCGCGAGCCGCATCCGGCGTGATCGTTGGCCAGGCCCGATCGATCCGCCCGGATGGCCCCGGATACGGACCGGTTCACGCAGGCCGATGAAATCGTTCCCGTTCAGCTTGCGGGCGCTTTACGGTTTGCTAGCCTTCGCGCCGATCGACATATTCACGATTGGCACGAGGGGAATCGGGGCCTGACTCAGGTACGGATCGTATGCCAATAAACTGCGCTCAAGCTGCACCATGTCGGGCGCTTCCCGACGACCTGTACGGCATGACGGTGAAACTCGCTTGCCGCGCCTGACCACCGTCGTCGCTTCGCTGGCGATCGGCGTTCTACTCTATTTTTCGCTCGTCGCCGGTATCGACGGGCAGCGAACGCTCGCGGCCATACAGCGCATGGATCCTGCCGGCTGGCTCGGCATATTCGGTCTGTCGCTCGCCAACTACGGTCTTCGATTCGTCCGCTGGCACGGTTACATGCGCTGGCTGGGGCATCGGGTGCCGCTCGTGCGGCATCTGTTGGTCTATCTGGCAGGTTTCGCGCTGACCACCACGCCGGGCAAGGCCGGCGAAGGCGTGCGAGCGGTCTATCTGGCGCGTCGTCGCATTCCTTATGCGCACAGCGTGGCCGCGATGTTCGCCGAGCGCCTGCTGGATCTACTGGCGATCATCGCCCTGTCCTGTCTGGCGATCCTGTCGTTCAGCGGCTACGCCGTCTGGGTGATCGCCCCACTGGCCGTGATCGCGGGCCTGCTCGCGGCGATGCACAACCGTCGGCTGCTAAAATATGTCCAACGCCGGGTCGAAGGCGCCGATGGCATGATCGCCGGCGTGGCGCATGTCTTCGTCCACGCCTGGGAGCGGGCGTTCGTGCTGTTGTCGTGGCGACCGTTGATCGGGGGCTTTTTGATCGGTTGCCTGGCCTGGGCAGCCGAGGGTGTGGCGCTGTATCTGATCGCCGACCGGCTGGATATCTCGCTCGGCGTGACCATGGCGGTGGGTATCTATGCCACGAGCATGCTGATCGGGGCGCTGTCGTTCGTGCCGGGCGGGCTCGGCAGTACGGAAGCCGCCATGACCATTCTGCTGAAACTGACCGGCATCGCAAGTACCGCCGCGTTGACCGTCGTACTCATCGCCCGCCTGGCGACACTCTGGTTCGCGGTACTGCTCGGTTTGTGCTGTCTCGTGGCACTGGAAATCGAACACCGCTGGCTGCCTGCCCACGGGAGACCTTCCACATGACGCAAGCTAGTGCTTCCGACGCTGCGCTGGTCGTCGATCTCGACGGCACGCTGGTTCACACGGATCTGCTGATCGAATCAGCATTCGTGTTGGCACGCGAGCGCCCTCGGAGCCTGCTCAAGATGCCGGCGTGGCTGTGTGCCGGCAAGGCCACGCTCAAACACGAGATCGCCAGCCGCGCGGCGCTCGATGTCGGCCGCCTGCCCTACAATCGCGCATTCATCGCGTATCTGGAGACCGAACACGCCGCCGGCCGGCGTATCGTGCTGGCCACGGCCGCCGATCGACGATATGCCGAGGCCGTGGCTGCGCATCTGTCGCTGTTCGAGGCCGTCCTGGCCAGCGACGAGACAACGAATCTGTCGGGCGAGCGCAAGCTGGCCGCGATACGAGCCTATCTCGGCGACGACACCCCCTTCGAGTACGCCGCCGATCACAGCGACGATCGCGTGATCTGGGCATCGGCACAGGGCACGCTGCTGGTTGGCGCCGACAACGGGACACGCGACTGGGCCGAACGCAACGTTCACGTGACCGAGAGCTTCGATCGTCCCCATCGTGGCATTGCGACATGGCTGCGTGCCATGCGGCTGTATCAGTGGGCAAAGAACATCCTGATCTTCGTCCCGCTGATGGCCACGCACTCGCTCGTGGGCATCGACACGCTGGCGGCGGCCTGCATGGCGTTTCTGGCCTATGGTCTGCTGGCCTCGAGCGTTTATCTGCTCAACGATCTCGTCGATCTGTCCGATGATCGCCAGCATCCCAACAAGCGATTCCGTCCCCTGGCCAGCGGTGCCCTGCCGTTGTTGCACGGCATCATCGCCATTCCGGTGCTCATGGCCACCGCCGCGCTCATTGCCCTGTTCCTGCCGCCGCTGTTCGGGGCGGTACTGGGCATGTATTACGTGCTCACACTCGCCTATTCGATGGTGCTCAAGCGTGTGGCGTTGATCGACGTGGTCACGCTGGCCGCGCTCTATACGCTGCGGCTGATCGCCGGCGGCGTGGCGACCGGCATCCATCTGTCGTTCTGGCTGCTTGCGCTGTCGATGTCGATGTTCCTGAGCCTGGCCATGGCCAAGCGTTGCACCGAGCTGTTGCTGGTGCGCTCCGGCCATACGGCCTCCCTCGGCCGCGGTTATCGTGAAGCGGATATCGAAACACTCAAGACCCTGGGCACAGCGGCCGGCTATGCCGCTGTGGTGATTCTTGCCCTCTACATCAACAGCCCGGACATCACGGAGCAGTACGATCATCCCGCGCGGGTCTGGCTGCTGTGCCCGGTCGTGCTGTACTGGATCAGCCGGATCTGGCTCATGACGATGCGCGGACGCATGACCGATGACCCGATCGTCTTCGCTGCCCGGGATCGCGCCAGCCAGATCTGTATTCTGCTCGGCGGACTGATCATGATCGCCGCCCTATGACCGACGCTGCCTATTCCAGCTGGGGTCGCCTGCCGGGCCACGAGGGACCGGCCCGTGTCTTGCGGCCCGCACAGCGGGCCGATGCACGGCCGGAGGCCCGCGATGTCTCGTGGCTGGCCTACGGTTGTGGTCGCAGCTACGGCGATGTGCCACGTAACGACGGCGGCGGCCTGATCGATACCGCTGCCCTCGACCGGTTCATCGCCTTCGACGCCGGAACCGGCGTCATCGAATGCGAACCCGGCGTGCAACTCGGCGATATTCTGCGTCTTGGGGTGCCGGCCGGCTGGTTCCTGCCGGTCACACCCGGCACGCAGTTCGTTACCATCGCCGGCGCGCTGGCCAATGATGTGCATGGCAAGAATCATCACGTGGCCGGCACGTTCGGGGCGCATGTCGCCGCGTTCGATCTCTGGCGAAGCGATGTCGGCGAGATTCACTGCCGCGCCGACAATGCACATCGCGACCTGTTCGCTGCCACCATCGGCGGACTCGGCCTGACCGGCCTGATCACGCGCGTGCAACTGCGGCTCAAGCGCATCCCCGGGCCGTTCATGGACGTCGAGACGATTCGTTTCGAGACACTGGCGGATTTCTTCGCGCTCTCGGCAAACTCGGCCGACAGCCATGAGTACACTGTCGCCTGGGTAGACTGCAGCGCCCGCGGCAATCGGCTCGGCCGCGGCTGGTTCATGCGGGCCAACCATCTGTCCGGACTGGCCCAGCCGCGACAACGCCCGCGCGGGCCCGGGCCGAGCGTGTTCGCCACGCCGCCATTTTCCTTGGTGAACCGCGCCACGCTCGGGCCCTTGAACAGTCTGTATTTCCATCGACGCGCTCGACGACGCGATCGTGCGGCCTCGCATTACCAGCCTTATTTCTATCCGCTGGATGCCGTTCGTCACTGGAACCGGGTCTACGGGCCGCGCGGTTTCTATCAGTACCAGTGCGTGGTCCCGCCCGGCGACGCGCCGGCCGTCATTGCCGAACTGCTCGAGCGCATCGCCGCGGCCGGCCAGGGGTCATTCCTGTCGGTCCTCAAGATCTTCGGCGACATCCCGTCGCCGGGGCTGCTGTCGTTTCCGCGCCCCGGGGCCACGCTGGCCCTGGATTTCCCCAATCGCGGCGCCGAGACCACGCAGCTGCTCGATGCACTGGACAGCGTCGTGCGTGCTGCCGACGGCGCCGTCTACCCGGCCAAGGACGCCCGCATGGCGCCCGAAGCCTTTCGCCAGTTCTTCCCGCGCTGGCCTCAATTCGCGGACCAGATCGATCCTGCCTTCTCCTCGACGTTCTGGCGCCGCATCGCCGGAGAGCATGCATGAGCAATATCGTCATCATCGGCGCGACCTCGGCCATCGCCGAGCGTGCGGCTCGTCGCTTCGCCGAACGCGGCGATGCCCTGTATCTGGTCGCCCGACGGGCCGACAAGCTTGCCCCGATCGCCGAAGACCTGAAGGTTCGGGGCGCATCGCAGGCCGGCACCCACACCATGGACGCCGACGACCTGGACGCGCACGGCGCGATGCTCGATGCCGCGGTCGACGCTCTGGGCGTGATTGACCAGGTTCTGGTGGCCTACGGCACACTGCCCGACCAACAGGCCTGCGAGGCCGATCCGGCGAGCGCCGTCGCGGCCTGGCATACCAATGCCGTATCGCCGATCGCACTGGTCACCGCGATCGCGAATCGACTCGAGGCCCAGGGCCACGGGCTGATCGCGGTGATCGGCTCGGTGGCCGGTGATCGCGGGCGGGCCAGCAATTATGTCTACGGCAGCGCCAAGGCCGGACTGGCGGCCTTTCTCGACGGCCTGCGTCATCGTCTGGCCGATACCGATATCGATATCCTGACGATCAAGCCCGGGCTGGTCGACACACCGATGACCGCCGAGATCGACAAGGGCCCGCTGTTCGCCGACGCCGAGCGCGTCGGACGCGACATCGTAACCGCCATGGACAAGCGTCGTGCCGAGATCTACACGCCAGGCTTCTGGCGGCTGATCATGGCCATCATCCGGATGGTGCCGCGCCCGGTGTTCCACCGCACGAAGCTGTGATCGCTCGCCTGCGCGCCCGATGGCGAGCGGCCGGACGCGCCGGCGATCTGGCCCTGCTCGGCCTGATCTATCTCGTGTCGCGCGCGCTGGCCTGGCAGGCGGGCGTGGCGTTTCATCTCGACACCCTGAATACCGCCTGGCAGCTGCTGGATCCCGAGGTGCTGCGCCATGATCTGTTGGCCGGTGTGCTACACATGCCCGGCCAGCCGCCCCTGTACAATCTGGCGATCGGGGCGCTGCTCAAGCTGGGCGACGCGCTGGCCGTCGGGCCGGTTGGCCTGACCTGGATCTTCCGTGTTTTCTACGGCGCTCTCGCGCTTGTGGCCATCGCCCTGAGCCACGACCTTCTCCATCGCGCCCGAGTGGAGCAGCGCACCGCGCTGATCGTGATGGCGATCTTCATCTGTTCGCCGGCGTTCGTGCTCTACGAGGCGATGCCCTACTACACTCTGATGGTACTGGCCTGGCTCGTGCTGATCGCGTGCTGTCTCGACCGTTGTCTGGCCCGGCCCGGCTACGGTCGTGGCCTGCTGCTGTTCCTGGCCATGACGGGGCTGATCTATACGCGATCGCTGTTCCAGATCGAATGGTTCATCGTGCTCGCCGTCTTCGTGATCCTGGCCTCACCTGGCGCCAGGCGACGCGTCGGGTTGGCGGCTCTTGTCCCGCTGGTACTGATCCTTGCGCTGTATGCCAAGAACGTGGTGCTTGTCGGCCAGTTCTCCACGTCCGACTGGCTGGGACTGAGTCTGGCCAAGATGACCACGCTCAAGCTCTCGCCGCAGACACGCGAGACGCTCATACGCCAGGGCCGGCTGTCGCCGCTGGCCCGCGATGACCGCGCCTACGGCCTACGCGCGGCCGATATCGACGTGCTGGGCGGCCCACCGCAGACCGGCAGCCCGGTGCTGGATACGCTCTATAAATCCACGGGTGCGGTCAATTACAACTATGCGCGTTTTGCACAACGCGCCGATATCGCCACGCGGGATGCGCTGGCCACGATTCGAGCCCATCCCGGCATCTTCGCCCGCAGTGTCGGCACAGCCTGGCTGATGTTCTTCCGACCGGCCAGCGATTATCCGCTGCTTGGCGAAAACCGCACACATCTCGCCCCGTGGAACCGGCTCTACGGCAAGCTGATCGCGGGACAGCCGATCTATCCGCAGACTGCGACGTTCGCGCTCCGGATCGGCCATGTCGGCTGGTTCATCATGGCCGGTTACCTGCTGGCGGTCGGTTTCGGTGCCCTCGTGGCCATCCGCTGTCTGCGAGAGCGGCATCTGTCGCAAGGCGATGCCCTGTTGTTGTTCTGCTGGCTCAACGTACTCTACGTGAGCGTGGTCGGCAATGCCTTCGAGATCGACGAGAACCAGCGATTCCGTTTCGCGATCGAGCCGTTCATCGCCGTGCTGGCACTGCGCGGCCTCCAGGCGATTGCGATGCGTCTTCGGCATCGCCCGTCGCCATCATGAGGCCGACGCAGCCCCGTCGAGTCAAGTCTGGGCAGCGCCGCTGAGGCTGGTACGCCCGGATTGGGTCAGGCGCGCCAGATCCCGGACCACGACGGCCAGATGTTCGTGCCCGGGGTTGGCGATCGCCTGTAGTTCGGCAAGCCGGGCTTGAATGAAATCGTAGGTCTGGCGATTGGTCTCACGCCAGGTATCGAGTGGTCGCGGCCCGCCCTCGGACAGGACCTGATCGACGATCCGCTGATGAATCCGATAGCTGTCGCCGCGCAGGCTCATGCGGGCCAGTGCCGGCCAGCGGCTGTTGGCCGGCAGCTGATGGATCGCCTCCTGCAGCCACGGCACACCGAGTTCATCGCCAAGCTGGTAGAAGATCGAGGCGACGTCAGTGGCCGCCACGCCGCGTTCCTCGGCCAGCGAGACGATGTCCATGATGCCGCCGCCGACATCGGCCGCGGCGATTCGCCGGGCGACCGGGCTTTCGACGCCGATTGCCTGCCAGGTCTCGACACTCTGCTCCCAGCGCTCACGATAGGCACCGGCCAGATAGTCCGGCAGATCGGCGAGCAAACCACGGGCGCCGGCCTGATAACGCGCCAGCAGCGTGCCGATGTCGCCGTCGATGCCGGGCGTCGACAACCACCAGTTCATGGCATGCTTGAGCAGCGCGATGACGATGCGATGCGCGCGATACTGCGCCTCCGTCGGAATCCGGTTGTCCAACGCATCGATCGTACTGAACAGCGATTCGCCGTCGAGCCAGCCGTCGGCCAGCACATAACCCCGCACGGCAGCCTCCATGCGCGTGCCGAAGCCCGCGGGCAACCGGTGTGCGCTGGCAATGCCCAGCCGGTCGACCATCTGATTGGTCACCAGTGTCGCAATGAGCTCGCGGCGCAGCCGATGGGATTTGACCGCCTCGGGAAAACGCGCGACGAGCTGGTCCGGCAGACCGTCCAGCAACCATTGCTCGAGCCCGGGATCGTCGGCCACGCCGGCATCGAGCGCGGCATCGGCCAGCGCGATCTTGTTGTAGGAGATCAGCACCGCGATCTCCGGCCGGGTCAGGCCGACGCGCTCGCGCGTGCGCAGCTCGATCGTCTCGTCGTCCGGCAGATTCTCAAGGCGCCGATCCAGGCGCCCGTCACGCTCCAGTGCCCGCAGGAAACTGACCTGCTCGTCGAAGCGCGCGACGGTCTCGGCCTCCATGAGGCTGATCTGCTGGGTCTGCAGATAATTGGTGCGTAATACGAGCGAGATCACGTCCGGCGTCATCTCGGCCAGCAGTGTATTGCGCGAGGCCCGATCGATACGCCCGGCGGCCTCGGCCGTGCCCAGTGCGATCTTGATATTGACTTCCAGATCGGAGGAATCCACCCCGCCCGAGTTGTCGATCGCATCGGTGTTGATGCGGCCACCGGCCAGGGCATACTCAATGCGCCCGGCCTGCGTGAGCCCCAGATTGCCGCCCTCGCCGACCACCTGGGCGCGCAGATCGCGCCCGTCGATACGCAATGCGTCATTCGCCCGGTCTCCGACCTGGGCGTGCGACTCGTGGCTGGCCTTGACGTAGGTGCCGATCCCGCCGTTCCACAGCAGGTCGACCGGGGCCGCCAGGATCGCGCTGATCAACGCGTTGGGGCTCAACCGATCGGCCGTGATGCCGAGCGCGGCACGGGCTTCGGCGGACAACTCGATGGTCTTGGCGCTGCGATCGTACACGCCGCCGCCGCGCGAAATGAGCTGGGTGTCGTAATCCCGCCAGCTCGAGGCCGGGCCCTTGAACAATCGCTGTCGCTCGGCGTAGCTGGCCCCCGGATCGGGATCCGGATCGATGAAGATATGCAGATGATTGAATGCAGCGACCAGCCGGATCTGCTCCGAGGCGAGCATGCCGTTACCGAACACATCGCCGCCCATGTCGCCGACCGCGACCACCGAGAACGGCTCGCTCTGGACATCCCGCCCCAGCTCGCGGAAATGTCGTTTCACCCCCTCCCAGGCGCCGCGCGCGGTGATGCCCATCGCCTTGTGGTCATAGCCGGCCGAACCGCCCGAGGCGAATGCATCGTCGAGCCAGAAATCGTATTCCGCGGACAGGGCATTGGCGATGTCGGAAAAGGTCGCGGTGCCCTTGTCCGCGGCCACCACCAGGTATGGATCCTCACCGTCGTGGGCGACCACCCGGTCCGGTGTGACAACGGCATCGCCGACGCGGTTGTCGGTGATATCCAGCAAACCACGGATGAAGACGCGATAGCCGGCGATGCCGCGTGTGGCACGCGTTTCGCGGTCGATATCGGCCGGCAGGTTCTTCAACACGAAGCCGCCCTTGGCCCCCACCGGGACGATGACGGCATTCTTGACCATCTGGGCCTTCATGAGTCCCAGCACTTCGGTGCGGAAATCCTCGCGTCGATCGGACCAGCGCAGACCGCCGCGTGCCACGGGTCCGCCGCGCAGGTGCACGCCTTCGACGTCCGGTCCATAGACGAACGTTTCGACCCAGGGCCGCGGCTCGGGCAATTCCAGCAGGGCACTGGAATCGAGCTTGATCGAGACGTAGGGCTTCGGCCGCCCCTGTGCGTCACGCTGAAAGTAGTTGGTCCGGAGTATGGCCCGAACCACGGCATAGAACGCACGCAGTACACGATCGGTATCCAGGCTGGCGATCGCGTCGAGTTCGTGGGCGATGGCTTCATGGGCCGCGTTTTCGCCCGCCTGCGAACGGGCCTGGTCCGGGTCGAAGCGCAGCTCGAACAACTGGACCAGACGTCCGACAAGCGGCGCCTGCTCGGCCAGACGATCGCCGATATATACCGGTGAGAACGGCAGTTCGGTCTGCAGCAGATAGCGCGTGATGGTCCGGACCAGCACGACCTGCCGGGGCGAGAATCCGGCATCGATGACCAGCCGGCTCAGCGTGTCGTCCTCGGCACGTCCGGCCATGATGTCAGCGAACGTGGCAGCCAGCGCCTCGCGCCGGGCCGGCTCGGCCAGCATGGCGGCCTGATCGTGGCGTGCCTCGAATTCGTGTATCCACTGCGGCGCGAAACCCGGGCGATTGATCGAGAACGGATGCTGGTTGATCACCGACAGGCCGAAATGCTCGAACACCGGCAGCACCTGCGACAACGCCGGTTCCGGGCCGCTGCCGTACAGCTTGAGCGTCAATGCCCCGGCCTCGGAGGGCGGCATCGCCGCCAGCACCGGCACCGACTCGGCATCCAGCCCGGCGAGCAGCTGTGCATCGGCCACGGCGGCATCCGCCGACGTGCGATCACGATAGGCGGCCTCGAAGGCATTGGCATAGGCCGGCATGGAGGTTCCCGCCGCGCGGGCGGCGGCGGCGAATCGATCGGGCCAGGCACGGGTCGTGGCCACCAGCGCCGCCTCGACGGCATCGACATCGACCGAATCGGCGGTCTCGTCCGTGGCGATCTGGAACAGCAGACGGACGACCGCGCCCCGCAGGAAATCAGCGTCGGCGTCCTGAACGCGGCCGTCGAGCTGGCGTTCGAGTGCCTGCTCGATCTGCATGCGCAACGACACCGTATAGCGCTCGCGCGGAATATAGACGATCGCCGAATAGAAACGGCGGTACCGGTCACGGCGCAGAAACAGCCGGAGCCGCTCGGTCTCGCGCATGTTGAGCACGCCGAGCACCGTGTCGTAGAGCTCGTTGTCACTGGCCTGGAGCAGCTCGTCGCGCGGGAAGGTCTCGAGGATGTAACGCAGGCTCTTGGCCGCATGCGAGCGCGGCCGCAGCGCTGCGCGTGCCATGACGTGGCCGATCTTGCGCCGCAGCACCGGGATGTCCCGCGGGCTCGCCCGGTACGCCTCGCCCGAGAACAGCCCGAGAAACCGATGGGCGCCGATCACGTTGCCCGTGGCGTCGAGCCGCTTGATCGCCACGACATCCATGGTCTCCGGATGGTGTATCCACGAATGCCGGTTCGCCTTGGTGATGACCAGAAGACGCGAGGACTGGGTGTATTCGTCGAGTACGCCAGCCGGGGCCACATAGCCGTCCGGGTCGAGTCCGGGGCGGTCGTCGCGCAGCAACCCGAGGCTTGTGCCGGGCACATCGATCATCGCCTCGCCGGTGTCGTCGGCTTCGATCTCGCGGCCGCGATAACCGAGCAGCGTGAAATGGTCGTCGGCCAGCCAGGAGATGAACGCCTGGGTCTCGACGCGTTCTTCGCGATCGATCCCGCTGGCCGCGTGTTCGAGTTCGTCGATGACGGTCTGGAGCTTGCGCCGCATCGGATGCCAATCGGCGACCACGCAAGCCAGATCGGCCAGGCTGGATTCCACCTGCGCAATCAACGCTTCGTGGTCCAGCCCCGCCGGTGCGGCGAATTCGAGCCGGATCAACGATTCTTCGTTGCCGGCCGCGCGTTCGGCCCCGGCCGGCCCGATCCGAACGGGCCGTGCCTCGTCGTCGCGGGCGATACGCAGCACCGGATGCATGATCCAGTCGATCTCGGCACCGGTTTCACGCACGGCCAGTGCGACCGTATCGACGAGAAACGCCATGTCGTCGGCGACCGTCAGCAGGGCTGTATCGCAGGCCGAGGTCGGGTCGTCGATGGCTTCAAGGGCGACTCGTCGCGTGCCGCTCGGGCGTGGCTCGACCAGCAGTTCGTAGTGGGCTCGCAGCGCTGCATAGAGACGCTCGACCGAACGCACACGGAGTGCCTCGGCCGGCACACCGTCGAGGCAGGTCTCGACAAAATCGCTCATCGCCTGACGATCGGCGAGGGTCTCGTCTTCGCTCACGAGCGCTCGTACCTGGGCGATCACGGCAGCGGTCTGGGTGTTCATCACGGACAACGATCGGGCTCTGCGGCGACGTTACGCCGGGCCCGTGCGCGAAACAAGACACGCCGTCCGGTTATCGACCAAAGATGGTCAGTCGTTATGACTGTCGCTCTGTGTATCCGGGGCCGCGGCCTGGAATGCCGCCAGCGACAGGCAGGCCCGATACACGCGGCGCAGCGTCGGGTAGGCATCCAGCCGCACGCCGTACCGCTCGGCCATGGAGATCTGCGGCACCAGGCACACATCGGCGAGACTCGGTCGCGCCGAGAAACAGAACGAATGTTCGCCCGCCGGCTGGTCGGCCAGCAGTGATTCCATCGGCCCGAAGGCGGCATGCAGCCAGTGCTCGAACCAGGCACGGCGATGATCGTAGGCCACGTCCATCTCGTCGCGCAGGTAACGCAGCACCCGCAGATTGTTGAGCGGATGGGTATCGGCGATGGCGATCTGGGCGAACGACCGGATCCGGGCGCGCTGGCCGATATCGCCGTGCAGGAGCGGCCGCTCCGGATAACGTTCTTCGAGATATTCCAGGATCGCCGAGGACTGTGAGATCACCAGATCGTCATCGACCCACAACGCCGGGATCAGCCCTTCCGGGTTGATTCGGCGAAATGACTGACGATCCGCAGCGGCACCGTCCAGCCCCGTGAAAATCGATTCGTAGGCCACACCTTTACAATTGAGGGCGATGCGTACGCGGTGCGCCGAAACGCTGCGGTGATGCGTGAACAGCTTGAGCATGACGATCCGGATGACGACGGAAACAGGCCGAAAAGCTTAGCAAACGCAGCGCGACAACAGACGAGAGATACGCCATGAGCCAGGAACTGGACCGAACCGACGACGACGCGATGTCCGACGATGCCGGCAGCGACAGCGAACGTAACGTATTGCTCGTTACCTACGTGCTCTACGGGCTCGGCTGTTTCTTCTTCATCACGGCGGTGGCCGGGGTGATCGTCAATCACATCAAGCTTGGCGAGCTGCGCCGCCACGGCGGGCCCTGGACCCATCATCGCTGGCAGATGCGTACCTTCTGGTTCACGATGCTCTGGAGCGCGGTCTGTCTGATCCTCTCGCCCATCGGGATCGGGTTGCTCGGCTATTTCGTGCTCTGGATCTGGTGCTTCTATCGTTTCGTGCGGGGCATCGTCGCGTTCGCCGATCGCCGGCCCATGCCAGTCTAGGGTCTGTTGACCCGATCCGCGCGGGTCGGGTCAACAGACCCCACGGCCGATGCGACGACAGCGTCCGCGGGCGTCGGCCCGTGTTAGCCTCATCCGTAGATATTTGTCCCGCGACATCGCCGCCGGAGTCGTCCTTGTCCCATGCCTCGTCCCCCGGTGCCGCACACATCGATCGATTCATCGATGATTTCGAGCGGACACTCCACCGACTCGAGCAGGCGCCGGCGTTCTCGAAGTTCACACACGTCATGCAGCTGCTCGGCCATGCCGCCCGACTGCTCAAGAGCGAAGCCGGCATCACCGCGCTTTATCGTCATGCCGAACGCCTGGGGCCGGCCGGTGTCTTCGACGGCAGCGACTGGGCAGATCCGGCCGGCCTGGTGCCCGGGCTGGTCGGCCCCACCCTACGCGCCGGCGGCGACACGGCAGTCCTCGAATGCCTGAGCGAGCTGCGCATGCTGGCGATCGCCGACGGCCGCGACGCGGCTGCCGTCCTGACAGCCGAGGAGGCCCGGGCGTTCCTGCGCCAGGTGCTGGCAGCCAATCTCGATCTGGCCTTTCCTGTTGCAACCGAACAGGAGCGGGAACGCGCAGCGATCGATGCCGAGCGCATTCGCGTGCTGTTCGATTTTCTACTGGCGCGGCTGGGCGCCGGCGCGATCATCGGTGACCTGCTCGACGAGGTCAGCCGGGTGATGACCGAGCGTCCGGTGCGTGCCCAGCGCGCCGACGCGCTCTTGCGAGCCGCCGATCAGGCGTTGGCCGCGGGTATCGCGGATGTCGCCATCCAGGGCATCGCCCGACACTGGCTTGCCGCCTTGAAGGGCCCGAGCGCGCTCGCCCAGGCCCATGCCGAAGCCGATTACGCCGCCGCGCTGGCCGATTGCGATCACGACCAGCTGACCGCCGAGGCCGGCGTATTCGGCGCTGCCATGAACGAGACCGGTCTGGTCAGTCCGGCCCACGCGCAGCTGATTCATCATCTGACCGCGACAGCGCCGGCACTGCTACCGCTGGCGCTGGGCCTCGACGAGGTCGGTCGTGCAAGTCTCGCTGCCCACGGCGAGCGCCTGACCCCGATCATCATCGCGGCGATCACGCCGGCCACGGCACGCGCGATCTACGGCCTGTCGCGCCTGCTCAACGCCGGTCTCCTGTTCGACCGTCCGATTCTGGCCGGTCTGCAGCGTCTCATGCGCATCACGCTGCATCCTGAAAGTGTCGCGGTGCTCGGCCAAGGCAACCCGCCGTCGGTTGATGCCGCAGACGTCGCGCCGACTACGCGCCTGCTTGCCGGCACTCTGTCGGTGCTCGGCCAGCCCCGCGGTATCGATCAGGGCCACAACCCGACCTGCCAGTCGGCGCGCGCCATCAGCCTGTGGGCACAGAACGATCCGGGATATCTACTCGATCTCATCGCACGCGCGGCGCGCGACAACGATCTCGTCATGGATTTCGAGGGACAAAGCCTTCGCGCATCGGATCTTGCAGCCGGCATGGCCCGCGAACTGCATCCCGAGCTCGATCCGATCTCACGACTGCTCACGCCACACATCGACCGCATCTACGTCGAAATGGGACGTCGCACCGTCGGCCGGGTCGGCGACGGGCATCGATGGGTGAATCGCGAACTGCACGGCTGGTGGGTGCTGCCGGACTTCGCCGAACTGATCGAACTGCCGGCCGGCGGCCTCATCACCGATTGCGAGACGTTCATTCGTCGCTTCCATGCCGCCTATCATCCGGCTTACAACGGCGGGCGCGAACTGGTCTATGCCCAGCCCTGCGGCATTGCCTCGACGACACATACCGGACAATGGGTCGGCTGGCACGCCGTGGCGATCCAGCGCGTGGCGCGCGGTCCCGACGGCGACTGGCGGGTCTATTTCTTCAATCCCAACCAGGACAAGGCCCAGAACTGGGGCCAGGACATCCTGACATCCACACACGACGCCGACGAGTTCGAGGGTGAATCATCCCTGCCCTTCGCACAGTTCGCTGCGCGCATCTACGTCTTTCATTATCGGGCAGAGGAAATCGGCACACTGGCCGAGGTGCCCGACCGGGACGTGACGGCGGTTCGTCGTCTGATTGCCGCCGGCTGGGGCCAGCGATTCGGCCTGACCGACTGATGCCGGCCCGTTGACCCGGGTGTCTGCCCGACGCCGGTGCGGCGTCGGGCAGACGGCCTGGGGCTACACGTAATAGTCCAGCTCTTCCTGGTGCTTGAGCAGATCGCGCATCTTGTGCGGATCGTCGCCGAAGAAGAACACCAGCCCCCAGTGCGTACCAAAGGCGTTGCGCTTGGTCACGGTCTCCTGCAGCGGCGCGGTCAGCTCGTGAAAATCGAAGTACGGATGTTCCGTGACTTCGGTCGGCATCTCGAGCTTGGAGACGACTCGCTTGCGCGGATAGACACCGAAGCAGCCGGCATATCCCTTGGCACCGGTGACTTCCTCGGGGAAGAACGCGTCGACTTCCGCCTGCGTCGTCTTCGGGTCGAAGACCAGCATCGAGGCCTGATACGCGTTGAAGCCATAGGCCCGCTCGATGAGTTCGAAGGCCTTGAACCCCGGCGGCCGATAGGCCACTTCACCGAAGTACATCGTGCCGTCCGAGGTCACGAAGTATTCCGGATGGATCTGACCGAACTGGATATCGAATGTCTTGATCAACAGTTCGATCTGCTTGGTGATCAGATTGCGCCAGGATTCCAGCTCCGGCGTGGCCGGCACGAACACCGAATAGCCGAGCGTGACGTATTCGGAGATGTTCAGGAACTGGATCTTGCCGTTCCAGATCCAGGCTTCGACAGCGAATTCCCAGCCGTCAAGATGGCTTTCCATCAACAGCGGATATTCGGAGTCCGGGATCTGTTCGATCTCTTCGGCCGAACGGATCATGCGATGTCCGAGGCATCCGGCCTTGTCGAAAGCCTTGAGATGAATCGGATCGTCCACGTCACCGTCGAGCTTCAGCAACGTCTGGTTGACGCGCTTGAAGAAACGATACACGTCGTCCTTTTCGTGTGCTTCCTCGAAGATACCGACACGAATGCCGCCGAGCTGCGCCCGACGCTTCATCAGTGCCTTGTCGCGGAACAGGACGGCCTGGCCGTGCAGCCGCGGGTTGTCCATGAGCACAGCGTTGATCGCCCCGGCCCATTCGACGACTTCCTCGAACAGCGGCACGGCGGCATCCACCCCCATCTCGCGCAGGGTCTCGGCGATTTCCATCGACCGATCGTTGAGCCGCTCGAAATTCCACGGCACATAGGGGATATCGTGTTCCTTGCAGTAGTCCTCGGCCCATTCGGGCGCCACCACTACATAGCGGCGGTCGAATTTCGCGGCGGCCTCGATGGCCCCCATCGCCCAGCCGAGAAGCGCGATATAGCCCTTGTCCGAATTCTTGTCTGCCATTTCAGCTCCGTTGGAACCAGTGTCCCATGGACTCTAGCACAACCCGGAAAAACCGAAACGGCGGGTGATTCGCGGCGTCGAATCAATCGATCGCCTGATCGAGCACCTGGGTGCAATCGTTGTCGATCTTGGCACTGAGCAGCCCATCCGCCCGTGTATGGCCGCGATTGATCGCCATGACCGGCAGCCCTCGGGCCGCTGCCTCGCGCACGAAACGAAAACCGGACCAGACCATCAACGAGGAACCGGCGACCAGGACCGCATCCGAGGCCGCCAGGCCGGCCCATGCCCGTTCGACCCGCGACCGTGGCACCGCCCCGCCGAAAAAGACCACGTCCGGCTTGAGGACGCCACCGCACATCGGACATGGCGGCACCGAAAAACGGTCGTAGTCCACGTCGCCGAGCTCGATGTCGCCGTCTGGCCGAATCGCTTCGGCATCGGTCAGCCAGCCGGCGTTGGTCTCGATGAGTGTGGACTGCACCTCGTTGCGATGCACCCGTGTACCGCAATCCAGGCACACGACGCGATCGAGTCTGCCATGCAGATCGACCACGCTGGTGCTGCCGGCGGCCTGATGCAGGCCGTCCACGTTCTGGGTCACCAACAGCCCGATACGCCCGGCATGGCCCAGCCGTGCCAGCGCACGATGACCGATATTCGGCCTGGCCCGCGCCACCGGCGGCCAGCCCGCCATGCTGCGCGCCCAGTAACGTCGCCGCTTGGCGAGCTGCTGGACAAATGCCTGATGCTGAATCGGACTGGCGCCTTTCCAGCCGCCCTGACGATCGCGATAGTCGGGGATGCCGGATCCCGTGCTCAGGCCGGCCCCGGTCAAGACGAAAAGACGTCGGTGCGAGGCGATGAACGCCCGGACCATCGCAACATCGTGCGGCGTATCGAGCGGATCGGTCGCTTCCGAGAGACAACCGTTCATGCCGGATCCAGCGCCGCAAAAGCCGCCGTTTTAGAGCCCGGCGCGACGACGAGCCACATGACGTGTCGACATGTCCTCACCGGCCCGGACGAGATCGATTCGACGCCGGCGCCAATGCATTCGATGGCGTTATCGGGGATTGGCGGCATAGGGATTGCGGGCAGAAGCGCCTTCAGAACGTGCTGAACATACGACGCATCCGCCGCGGGCGATGCACGGTCGCGCCGCGGCGCGCCTGTTCGATGTCTCGTCACGGCAAGGCGCCCCGGTCGCGAAATCACGATGGCGCGTGCCGGCGTTTCGATTAAGCGTCGGCGTCGCGGAGCTGATTGACCTTGTCGATATAGCCTTGCATGGCGGTATCCCGGCTCATGCCCTTGAGCTTGGCCCAGGCATCGTACTTGGCGCGACCCTTGAAATCCGTCATACCGGGGCGTTTGCCGCTGACGTCGCCTTCGTTGGCCTGTTTGTAGTGCGCGTAGAGCGCCAGGAGGTCGTCGTTGCTCGGACGCTTGCTCAGCGTCTCGACATCCGTCTGCGCCTGTTCGAAGTCCGCCTTGAGATCGGCCATCTGATGCTCCTTGTTCATTATCAGTCAAACCGGGACGCGATGACCGGTCGATCGCGCCGTTTCGCAGTCTACCGGCCGCCGCGCGTCCACGTCACAAAACGATGGGCCGGGGCCTGCTCGGTGGCGGCCACGGCTTCGGTCGCGATCGCCTCCCACACCGACCAGTCCACGTCCGGGAACCGCGTATCACCGTCGTACTCGGCCGCGATATGCGTCAACTCCATGCGATCGGCGTACGGCAGGGCCTGGGCATAGATCTCCGCCCCGCCCATGACCATGATCTCGGGCACCGGCCCGGCCGCGACCATCGCCCGGTCGAGATCGCTCACCCAGGTCACGCCGTTCGACTCGGGCGGCCTTGGACGACGCGACATCACGATATTATGGCGTCGCGGCAAGGCCTTGCCGATCGACTCGTGGGTTCGCCGCCCCATGAGCACGGGCTTATCGAGCGTCAGGCGCTTGAATCGTGGCAGATCACCGGGAATGTGCCACGGCATGCCGCCATCGGCCCCGATCACACCGTTGTCGGCGATGGCGGCGATCAGTGTCAGGCGGGGTCTCGTCATGTCTCGGCGTCACTTTCGGTCGGTGTGCTGTCGGCGGCGGCATCGCACAATGAAATGAGGAACGTCGTGCCCTGCGGCCCGGTGTCCGACAGCACCAGATCACCGCGATGCCGTCGCGCGATGCGACGTGCCAGATCGAGTCCGATGCCACTGCCCTCGATGCTCACCGCCCGGGCGTCGGTCGGCGCGTTTCGGGATTCCGCGAACCCGCGCCCGTTATCGCGATACCGCAATACGAGGTCGGCGTTGTCCGACGTCTGATCTGCTGCCACCGCGCGAATCTCGATTTGCGGGGCGGTCTCGGCACGCCGATAACGGATGCTGTTATCGATCAGATTGCGGAACAGTATCCGCAGCTGGGCCTCGTCGCCGGTGACGCTGCCCAGCGTCTGGGTGTTGATGATGGCATCGTTTTCACCGACGAGCACGGCCAGATCGTCCCGGACGCCCGCGATGAGCGCGTCCAGATCGACACGCTCGGGCAGGAAACTCGTTCGGTCGACCCGCGCCAGTCGCAACACGCCTGTGACATTATGCTGCATGCGCTCGGCCAGCCCGTCGATACGCGACAGATACTCACCGAGTCCGGGTTCGGCCGAGAAATCGCGCAGCATATCGACATAGTCGCGCATTCGCCGCAACGGCTCGCGCAGATCGTGGACGGCAGCATTGAACCACGCACGTTCCGGCGACAGCGTATCGCCGGCCGCAGGCGCCGTGCGCCGGTCGGCATGTGACGTGCGACTGGCGAAGGCGAGCGTGAAACCAACCGGCTCCCCCGTCTGTTCATCGACCAATGCGACCACCGTCGCCGACCATGCCAGGGCGGCTTCACCGGCATCCACGCGCGCGATCTGCACGGTCTGCGGCCGCGCTGTCCGGACCGCACGATGCAACAGCGTGTGCCAGTCCGGCGCGTCGGTGGGCACGAGAAGCTCGCTGATCTCGCAGGCGATCCATTCGCGCGCCTGGATCTGCAACGCGGCGGCGCCGTGCGGGCTGATGTGCTGAATCTCGGCCTCCAGGCTCAGCCCGATCCAGCCCGGTTCGCCGCCGATCAGCGCCAGATTCGCGCGATGCGCGGCCCGCGTCTCGGCGCCGGGCGGCGTGGACAGTCCGTCAACCTGGTGGCCTATATCCCGAATGAGTACCGTAAAGCCCGGACAGTGCTCATCCTGTGCGCTGATCTCGAGACGACAGCTCGTCAGACGTCCGTCGCGCCCGATTAGTGCCAGATCCAGCGATGCACCGTCGGCGGCCGAGGCCGCGAACAACGCACGCGGCAACGCCTGCAGGCGTCGATCGCTGGCTGGCGCCAGATGATCGAGCCGGCGACCTTCGACATCGTGCGCCGGATGGCCGAGCAGTCGCTCGGCGCTTTCATGCCAGATCCGGATACGCCCGTCGAGCGCCAGGCCGCACAGGGCCACCGCCGCTTCGTCGGCCAGCAGGCGCTTGAGCGCACGCCGGGCAAATCCGTCGTTCGTCTCCGCGGGCGCACGGCCGGTGACGGCCTCGTCGGCGTTGTCTTTGTGCTGCTCGGTGACCATCAGCGGGCGAGACAGACATGCCCGTTGCGCGCTTGCAGAGGATTCGGCATATCACCGGCCAACAGCTCGGTCATGTCCGGCGTGGCGAGACCGGGCGCGTAGAGGAATCCCTGGGCGAAATCGCAGTGATTGTCTGCCAGAAACCGTGCCTGGCACGCATTTTCGACACCGTTGGCGACTACGCGCATGCCCAATCTGGTCCCCAGCGAAATCACTGATCGGGCCATGGCCTGATCGCGCGGATCCTGATCCAGGCCGCGCAGACATCCGAGATCGATCTTGAGCGCATCCGCGGGACGCCCGTGCAGCGCTGTCAGCGATGAATCACCACAACAGACATTGTCGATCACCACACCCACGCCGAGCGCCTGGAGTGCACTCGCTGCACTGTCGAAAGCCGGATTGCCCGGGGCGACCGCCGCCTGGCGAAACTCGAGCGCGAGACACGAACGCGGAATACCACGCCTGGTGACCACGCGCTGGACGCTATCCACCAGAGTACCGCCCGTGATCAGCTCCGAGGGCATATTGACGCCCAGCACGACATCCGGCTCGATCAGGCCGTAATCGCGCCATGCCTGATATTGACGACAGGCGGCTTCGAGCACCCAATCGCTGAGAAGACCGAGAAACCCCCGGGCCGCGGCCAACGCGATGAATCGCGTCGGCGCCAGCGCCCCGAGCCTCGGATGCTGCCAGCGGACCAGCGCCTCGAGGCCGACGATCCGTCCGGTACCAAGCGCGAACTGCGGTTGATAGACGAGATAAAGCTCTTCGCGTGCCAAAGCGCGCCGCAGCTCGTTACCAAGCGTCAAGGATTCGGCCCCGGCCTGGGCCTGAGTACTGCTGGCGAACCAGCGATAACGGTCGCGCCCTGCCCGCTTGGCCGCGTACATCGCCGCATCGGCATGGGCGATGAGATGGCTGCCATCGCCGGCATCTTCGGGGTGGCGCGCCACCCCGATCGAACTGCTGAGCTGAACCCGATGCGCAGCGATGGCCATCGGCTCGCGAATGCGCGATAGCGTGCGCGCGAGCATCGAATCCACGGCCAGTCGATCGGTTTCATCGAGAACGGCGAGAAACTCATCGCCACCAACCCGCCCCAGAACCGCCCGCTCGCCGAAACCCGCCCGCAGCCGCTGAGCGGCGATGACCAGAGCACGGTCACCCACGGCGTGGCCGAGCGAATCGTTGATGCCCTTGAAACCGTCGAGATCCAGATAGACGACGGTGAATGGCTTTGCCGTCAACGCCGCGTTCGAGCCCGCGCTCACCCGCTTTGCGATGTGCTGCTCGATGGCACGCCGGTTCAAAAGCCCCGTGACCTGATCATGGTCGGCCAGATACTCGAAGCGTCGCTGGCTCGCACAATGGGCCAGCGCATACCGGATGACGCGCTCGAGCCTCACGCTCGTCAGCGCATCCTTGGAAACGAAATCGGTGGCACCGGCATGCATGACGGCCAGATCGATCGCCCGGTCGTCGTTCCCGGTCAAGACAACGACCGGGCCGGCGAACAACTGACACGCGGCACTTTTGAGCACATCCAGCCCGGTGGCGGCGCCGAGTCGATAATCGAGCAGGCAGATATCGTGGCTTGCCCGCGCGAGCTCTGCTTCAGCTTCAACGCTGTCGTGCGCGAACGTCAACGCATAGGCCGTATCGGGGATCCCGCCGAGCAGTCGTACCACCCGCTCGCGGTCCAGCTCCTCATCCTCGACGACGAGAACACGAATCGAGACTTTTCTGTTTTCCACCGCGCGTACTAGGGTTTAGACGCCATGCCGTGAAGTCTAGCGCAAGCCGAGCCCAAGACGTCCACAAACAGCCGCTGAACGAAGGAACGCGGTGCGACGTTCAGACCGCCACGGGCGCCTTGATCGCGGGATGATATTCATAATCAACCAATTCGATATCGTCGGCGGTGAAATCGAAGACATTCTTCTTCTCCGGATTCAGCCACAGCCGGGGGGCGGCGAAGGGAGTCCGCGCAAGCTGTGTCGCCACCTGATCGAGATGGTTCAGATACAGATGCGCGTCCCCGAGGGTGTGAACGAACTCGCCGACTGCCAGACCGCACGCCTGGGCGATCATGTGTGTCAGCAGCGCATAGGAGGCGATGTTGAAGGGCACGCCCAGAAAGATATCGCCGCTGCGCTGGTACAACTGACAGGATAGTCGCCCCTCGGCGACATAGAACTGGAACAGCGCATGACACGGCGGCAGGGCCATATCCTCGACCTGCGCCGGATTCCAGGCAGTCACGAGATGACGGCGTGAATCCGGGTTGTGCCTGATCGCATCGATGACTCGGGCGAGCTGATCGATCGATCGGCCGTCCGGTGCCGGCCAGCTGCGCCACTGATAGCCGTAGACCGGGCCGAGATCGCCGTTCTCGTCTGCCCACTCGTCCCAGATGCGGACCTTGTTCTGCTTGAGATAGGCAATGTTGGTATCGCCGGCGATGAACCAGAGCAATTCGTGGATGATCGAACGCAGATGCAAGCGCTTGGTCGTCAGCACCGGGAAGCCGTGTTGCAGATTGAAACGCATCTGCCGGCCGAAGACCGATTTCGTGCCGACGCCGGTGCGGTCGGCCTTGGTCACGCCGTGATCGCGCACCTCCCGCATCAACTCGAGATACGGCTGTTCCAGCGGTTGGGAATCGGTCATCAACGGCCTGCCCTGCCATGGCTTGCAGAAAACACGAGGTGATGCGCGATAGGCATCGCCTGCGACCAAAACCGGCACGTGTTCATTCTGCGCTGCCTGTGTCCTGCTGATTGGGGTCGGTCCGCACGTATGCCCAGATCAGCATGATCACACCCGCGATGATCATCGGCGCGGAATAGAGTTGGCCGAGCGTCATCCAGCCGAACGCGACAAAGCCGGCGAACGCATCCGGTTGCCGGAAGAACTCACAGAAGAAGCGGAACGTGCCGTAGCCGAGCAGGAACAATCCCGAGACCGCCGCGCGCGGGCGCGGCCGGGCGGCATAGACCCAAAGGATCGCGAACAGCACGAGCCCTTCGAGGGTTGCCTCGTAGAGTTCCGAGGGATGTCGCGGTTGCGGGCCGATATGCGGATAGACCATCGCCCAGGGGACATCGGTGACCCGGCCGACCAGCTCGCCGTTGATGAAATTGGCGATCCGCCCGAAGAACAGCCCAACCGGCACGATGGGCGCCACGAAGTCGGTGATCTGAAAGAAGGTGCGACGCGTCTTGCGTGCGAACCAGGCCGAGGCCAGAAACACGCCGATCATGCCGCCATGAAACGACATGCCCCCGTCCCAGATCGCAAATATCTGCAGCGGGTTGGCCAGGAAATAGCCCGGCTGGTAGAGCAGGACATACCCCAGGCGACCGCCGAGCACGACGCCAAGCACGACGTAGAACAGCAGATCGCCCACCTCCTCGCTCTTCCAGTGGACGTGCGCCAGGCGCGTACGCAACGCACCCAGCCCCCAGCCGATGAGAAAGGACAGCAGATACATCAGACCGTACCAGTGCACGGCCAGCGGACCGACCGAAAAGGCGACCGGGTCGAAATCGGGGCGTACGAACATGGCAGCGGATTCTAGCAGTAGGACAGGACGGACGCGTTACCGGCGCTTGTACCGGCGAACGGTCTCTTTAGCGGACCCAGGCAAAGACCGCATCATCACGCGGTTCGTCGGCGGCGGACAGATTCGGACGTTTCGAGCGACGACGCAACACGCCTTCACGCTGCATGCCGAGATGCTCGAGCACGCGCATCGAGGCCGTGTTATCGACATCGCAACAGGCCCAGATTCGGTAGAGATCATCAATCTCGCAGGCCGCAGCCATGACGGCCGCGCCTGCTTCCCGGGCCAGCCCGCGCCCCCAGTGATCGGGATGCAGGATGAATCCGAGCTCGGCACCATCGTCGGAGAACTGACAGGAAATCATGCCCACGAGCGCCTGTTCGTGGGTCGCCGTAATGGCATAGGCGAAATCATCGCCGTCATGCCATCCCCAGGCCATGTCATCGAGCAGGTTGTAGACATCCTCGATGGTTTCGGCCATCGGCCAGACCATGTAACGCATGGCTCTGGCATCGCCTACATAGGCCAGCACCCCGGGCGCATCCTCGGCGCACGGCGCGCGCAGATGCAGGCGCGCCGTACGCAGCGTGGCCGGCATCGTGATCATCACGAAACCGGCCGGCCGGTCGCGAACCGGCGCACGAGATCAGCCCAGTTCGTGGCCGAATTCACGCGCGAAGCGCGTCTTGAACTCGTCCATCGTGAAATGATGATTCTGGGTGCCCGGGCGTTCGATCTTGATCGTGCCGAGCAGCGAGGCGATACGACCGGTGGTTTCCCAATCGTGGCCCTGCTGCAGGCCGTAGATCAGGCCTGCCCGGAACGCATCGCCACAGCCGGTGGGATCGGCCAGCGCAGACGGGCTGCCAGCCGGGATACGATGAACCTGGCCATCGGCATAGATCACCGAACCATTGCCGCCGCGGGTGACGATCAGGGCCTTGAGTTGATCGGCGATTTCCTGCTCGGACAGGCCCGTGCGGTCCTGAACGAGCTTTGATTCATAGTCGTTGACCGCGAGATAGGCCGCCTTGCCGATGATGTCCTTGAGCTCGTCGCCGTTGAACATCGGCAATCCCTGCCCCGGATCGAACATGAAATCGATACCGGCCTCGGCAAACTGCTCGGCGTGGGCGACCATCCCGTCCTTGCCGTCCGGCGACACCACGCCCAGCGTAATGCCGGCATCGGCAGGTATCGTCTGTTCGTGGGCATGATTCATCGCCCCCGGGTGGAAGGCAGTGATCTGGTTGTCGTCCAGATCGGTCGTGATATAGGCCTGGGCCGTGTAAGCCTCGTCGATCACCTTGACGTACTGGCGATCGATGCCGTGCGAGTCCATCCACTCGCCGTAGACATCGAAGTCCTTGCCAACGGTCGCCATGATCTGTCCCTCGCCGCCCAGAAGCGAGAGCGAGTAGCCGATATTGCCGGCGCATCCGCCGAATTCGCGCCGCATATCCGGCACGAGGAACGACACATTCAGCATGTGAACCTGGTCCGGCAGAATCTCGTTCTTGAACTGCCCGGAATACACCATGATGGTGTCAAACGCGATGGAACCGCAGATCAGAGCGGACATAGCACTTCCCTAGTCAAACCTGAGCAATCCGGCCGCACGGGCCGGCAAAGTCCGCCATGGTGCCACAGTTACCGCGTGTTTTTTTCCGGGGCAGCATCCTGCGCCATGCGTCAGGCCGCCGGGTACATCCCCGGAGGCGCTGTATCGCGCCCGTCATGCGGCCAGTGCCCGTGCCAGGATCGCCTGCCAACGTTCGGCGGCAAGCCCGTAGGCCTCGTGCGCGACCGATTCGGATTCGACCCGACGCGCGATCACGCCGCACAGACAGCCTGCCTCCAGGCCGAGCGTCGAGCAGACCGTGAACAGAGCCGCGGCTTCCATCTCGAAATTCATCACCCCGAGCTGCCGCCATTCCGCCAGCGAGCCCTGAAACGCGCGACGCACGTAGCCGCCGTGGCTGTCGTAACGTTCCTGGCCCGGCCAGAAGGTATCCGACGACGCGGTGATGCCCACATGATGCGGGATCGCGAGCTCGCGTGCGGCATCGACCAGGCGGCGCGTCAGCTCGAACGACGCCACGGCCGGATAAGTCATGGGTGCATAGTGGCTGGAGGTGCCCTCCAGCCGGACCGCGGCCTTGCTGATGACGATATCCGCATAGTCGATGAATGGCTGTATCGCCCCCGTCGTGCCGACGCGGATGAACTGCCGGATACCGATATTGGCCAGCTCCTCGACCGCCACCGCTGTCGACGGCGCGCCCAGGCCGGTCGAACAGACCAGCACACGTCGATCGCCGAGACGAGCCAGCCAGGCATGATGCTCGCGATGCTGGCCGAGCGAGATCGCATCCGGATCCAGTCCTCGGGCCAGATCCGGCACTCGGCCCGGGTCTCCCGGCAGCAATACGTGCTCTGCGTTGTCGATATCGGTCGCGGCCAGGCCGATGTGATACTGCCGCATCTTGCTCATGAGGGTTGCCCTGCGGTGTTCGCGTTATTAACCCGGCATAAAAATAGATGATTTTTCGGGTTGATGACACGCGTGTGCGAAAGCACGCGCGTCACGGCCAACGGACGTGAAGCCATTGAAAATAAAAAGACGGACAAGTGCCGGCGTTTCTTTCGATGGCGTTGAAAACAGCTGACGTCGTCAGCTGTTTTGGTGCCGGATTAATAATCGATGACGGCCGGACCGACAGCCTGGCGCTGCCCCATGCCGAGACCGCTAACACATCGGTCTCAGTCGTCCTGAAGCGCCCGGCCGACGCCGGTTCCCGTGAGGCCCAGATGCGCCGCGGCGGTCGCGCCGATATCGGCGAAGCTCTCGCGTCGGCCATGACTGCCTGCGGCAATCCCCGGGCCGGAGACCAGCACCGGTACGTACTCACGGGTGTGGTCGCTGCCCGGGTATGTCGGGTCGTTGCCGTGGTCGGCCGTGACGATCAACAGATCGTCGGCGCCCAGTGCCGCGCGCAGCGCGCTCAGGCGCGCATCGAAGCGCTCGAGCTCGGCGGCATAGCCGCCCACGTCTCGCCGGTGCCCGTATTGGGCGTCGAAATCGCAGAAGTTCACGAAGATGAACGTCGGCCGGCTCGGCACGCTGGCCAGTTCGTCGTGCATGGCATCGAAGACCGCGTCCAGCGCGGTGACCTCGATCTCTCGACCGGTGGCCGGGCAAACAGATCGCCGATCTTGCCGATCGTAGTGATCGCCACTCCGGCCCGCTCGAACACATCGAGCAGCGTATCTTCGGGCGGCGGCATGGCGAAGTCACGTCCCCGCGCGGTGCGCTCGAACGTGTCCGGTGTCTGGCCGATGAACGGCCGGGCGATCACACGGGCAATACGATGTGCATCGCAGAGTTCACGTGCGATGCGACAGACCTCGTAAAGCCGCTCGATACCGAAATGTCGCTCGTGCGCGGCGATCTGGAAGACGCTGTCGGCCGAGGTATAGACTATCGGTCGGCCGCTGGCGATATGCGCGTTGCCATGTTCAGCGATGACCGTCGTCCCCGATGCCCGCCCCACCACGATCAGGCCGGGCAGTGCAGCGCGTTCGACGAGCGCCTCCAGCAGCGCGACCGGATACGGCGCCGCCGCCGCCCGGCCGAAATACCCCCAGTCGTCCATGATCGGCGCACCGGCGATTTCCCAGTGGCCGCCGGTGCTGCCCCTGGGACAGCCCTGCGGCGCGGCCCAGGCCTGTGTCGCGCCGGACTCGGCATTCGCGCCCAACCCATCGGCCAGCGGCGCGCCACGTGCCGCGCTCGCCGCGGCCTCGATATGCCCGAACGTATCGGCACCGAGATCGTCGTAACGCGCGGCGTCGTGAGCGGCCCCGATACCCACCGAATCCATGACCACCACGATCGCGCGTCGTCCGGCCCCGGTCATCGTGGCTGCGCCTCGAAATCGACGAACGCGGCCGGCAGCAGATCGGTCAGTCGACGCGGCGGACTCCGGCGTGTTTCGGTCACCGCCATCACGAGTGCATCGGGAGCCGCGAATTCGGCCAGTTTCTGGCGACAGTTGCCGCACGGCCAGGTCAGCGTATCGCCGCGCGTGGCCACGACCACCGCCCGGATCGGCACCGCACCCACCGCCGAGATCATGACGCCAATGGCGCTGGCCTCGGCGCACTGCGCACTCGGAAAGGCGGCGTTCTCGACGTTACAGCCGGCAAAGACCTGGCCGTCGCCGACCCACAGCGCACTGCCCACTGAAAAACCGGAATACGGCGCGTGCGCGTTGCCGCGCGCGGCCTCGGCACGGGCAACCAGCAGATCCCAGTCCACGACGTCACTCATGGCCGGAGCGCGCCGCCACATCCGCTCGATACACGGGCGGATCGTTGCACACGCGTAGCAGCCCCCAATACAGCCCGCAGGCAATGAGCGAGGCCACGACCGGCCACGGCAGGTGCTCGGTCAGCATCGCGGGCAACACGCCGAAGTGGCCCAGCGCCGACAAGACCACGCCGAACACGAAGGCGATGCATGCACTGGGACGGAACAGCTCGGCCGCTGTCCCCTTCTTTTCAAAGAATGCCGCCACCGGCGTCGCCCGTTTCTGTACGACGACCCAGTCGAACATCATCAGAAACGTGAACGGGAACAGAAACACGCCGAGCAGCAGCAGGAACGGTTCGACGAAGTTGAGGATACCGGCCACCGCCAGAACCGTGGCGATGGCGCCGAGCACCAAGGAGGCCAGCGGCTGATCGTAACGGCGCGGCGTGCGAAAGGTCTCGCCGGCCGCCAGAAGCTTGGTCACCGCCGGATAGAGATTCATCGCGTTCGTATGGGCGATCGCCAGGATCACGCCGAGCGCCGCAATGGCGCCGGTCAACGGCAGGTCCTTGGCGATGAGCGCGATGTTCCACTCGCCCGTGGATGCCTTGCCGACCAGGCCGAGCGTGCCCATCAACAGAACGGGCAACAGTACGCCGACGGTCGCGGCACAGAAATACGAGGCCCGTCGCAGTCGCGATTCACTCGACGCGCGCGGCGGACAGAAACGCGACACGGTCGAGAACTCGTATGCCCAGGCCAGCAGCGAGAAGCTCAGGATCGTCTGCACGATGGCGCCCCAGTGGACGGCGCCGCTGGGCGCAACCGGCCACACGATCGTATAACGGCTGACCATGTAATAAATGAGCACGGCATACGAGGCGATAAAGATGAACGCGGTCCAGTTGTAGAAACGTTCCAGCCATTTCATGCCCAGGAACACGAGCGCGGTCTGGCCGATGCCGAGCAGCCAGTACCAGAGATTGCCGTGGCCGGGATACAGCGTCGACAGGATCTGGCCGCCAACATCGGTGTTGAGCCCGAACCAGCCGGCGCCGGTGATCGTGTACAGAAGCGCGAGCAGAAAACTGGCCCCGGGGCCGAACGTGGCTCGCGCCGTCACCAGCGAAATCAACGGCACCTCGCGACCCTGCTCGGAGAACAGGCCGGCCGGGATGATGCCGATCAGGCCCGCAATGACGACCGCGATGCAGAAATTGGTCAGCCCCACGTCGTAGAGCAGCAGACCGATGACCGGCGTGGTCGCCGACGCCGAAGCCAGCCCCCAGATCGAGAACAACGACAGGGCCGACATGTTGCGCCGGGCCTCCGGTATCGGCCGGATACCGACGGTTTCCACATTCTCGGACTGCCGGCTAGCCGCGGCGTCTGCTTGATTCGGTCTTTCGCTCATCTCGTGCTCTCGTTGATCCCGCCGCCATCCGGCGATGTGCGGCTGTGCTGATCGAACCGAGCGCCGACCAAGCCCGGCTCGTCGCGCAACCGGGCGTCACCATCCGCTCGAAGCGACAGGCAAAGCACATGCCGACATGGCCCCGGCGACAACCATCCCTGCCCGGATTTCGATTGTTGTTGCTCTCGTCACGGTAGACACTAGAAATTCCAGCCGACGGCCAGGTAATAGCCTCAGCCGGTCTCGTCGAGCCGTTCGGGGCCGTTGCCGAGATCAACCACCGCGCCGTCGCGCCACTGACCGCCGTTCTTGAAATATCGGGCAGCGAAGAAATAGTGCAGATGGGTGTAGTCCAGAATCAGGACATTGGTGTCGACCACGGCATAGTCGGTACGCGGCGACTCCGGCGTCCGACCCAGTTTGGAATCGAAATCCCAGTTGATGAAATTGACGTACAACAGACCGCCGCCCGCGAACTTGCCGAGCGGCGCCGACCAGTTGCCCTGCAAGCGATAGCCGTCCCAGGAATAGGCATTGGCCGCGCCGTAGTTGGCAAACTGGCGCCGGAAGAAGAAATTGACCTCGAAATTGACCGGCGAATGAGTATCGAACGCCGCGCCAGGGCCGAAATACAGCACGTTCTGCTGGCTATCACGCCCGTGGCCGAGATCCAGGATATAGTCGCTGGCCGGAAACCATTCCTTGACCGGCCCGATCGACAGATCCTGCCCCGTCAGCCGATCGATCGACAGACGCGGTTCCAGTTCGGCAAAGACCGGCGACCCGTCGTCGTCCCAGACGCCGACGTCGTCATCACTGCCGACGCCGAATCTCTTGTTGAAGTCCACATAACCGTAGAGATCCAACGGCCCCTTGGTGCCCGAGAATTCGTACTCGAGATAGATGTCGTCGACCGGACGCGGCCATAACGGATATCCTTCGATCCGATGATCTGGAAGCGCTGGTGGTACCAGTCCGACAGATAAGGACTGTCATCCGGCTCGGGCTGGTCCGGTGCCGCCGACGATCGGCCCTGTGGTGCATCGACGGCCTGCGCGGCCGACGGACTGTCACCGGCCGCACTCGCCAAGCCGGGCAGGAGCCACGGCAAAGCGACCAGGCACGACGCCCACGCGCGCCATTCCCCCACGGCATTTCGTCTCCCACCCATGCGTGTTGATGAACGCCCGTCATGCCCGGCCCAGGGCGTGTTGCGGTTTCGTGCGAGTCCGCGCCAAGGGCGCCCTGAAATTGACGATGGGCGGCAAGACGAGGCATAGCACGCATAGCGTGTCATTCTACGCCAGCGTGCTAGAACGCTGGATTGCCGTCGTGTTTTTGATTTTGGGGGCACTTGTCCCGAAGGGTTGGGCCGCCCATGAAAAATCGACGATGGGCGCCCGGCGGCGTTGCGAGCCTTGATCGTGGCACGCCACGATCGGCAACTCGCGCCTTGCCGGACACGATTTGTGGCGCCAACGCGGCGCTCGCGGGACGTGTTAACAGGCCCTAACCGGCCCACGAGCAGCCCGCCCCGGTACACACACACGACAGGCTGCGATGGGCAGCCCCCGGTCAGGCGACCGAGCGCGTGTCCTGGGCAGCCGCGTCATGCTTCAGGTCAAGATTCTTGGCCGCGGTGACTTCATCCAGACGGCGCACTGGCAGCGTGACCGGCGCCTCGGTGAGCGTCGCCGTATCGTTCTTGGCCTCGTTCCAGATCGCGACCATGGCCTCGACGAAGCCGTCGAGCGTTTCGCGCGATTCTGTCTCGGTCGGCTCGATGAGGAAACACTCGGGCACCAGCAGCGGGAAATAGATTGTCGGCGCGTGATAGCCGTAATCGAGCAGCCGCTTGGCGAAATCGGTCGCGCTGACGTCGAGTTCGGCCTTCTGGCGTTTGAGCGTCACGATGAATTCGTGGCTGGCCCGGCGATCCGGGAATGCCAGATCGAAACCCGCCGACTTGAGGCGCGTCATCAGATAGTTCGAGTTGAGTGTGGCGAACTCGGACACACGCTGCATGCCCTCGCGCCCGAGCAGACGCGCATAGACATAAGCGCGCAACAGCACGCCGGCGTTGCCCATGAACGCCGACAGCCGGCCGATGGAGTGCGGTACATCGGTCTCGTCGAGCCAGTGGTAGCGCGGATCGTCGCCGCCGCCGCTGCACCCGACCACGGGGATCGGCATGAAATCAAGCAGACGTTTGGAGACCCCGACCGCGCCAGAGCCCGGCCCACCGCCGCCGTGCGGCGTGGAGAACGTCTTGTGCAGGTTCATGTGGATGACATCGAAGCCCATGTCGCCCGGCCGAACCTTGCCCAGAATCGCGTTGAGGTTGGCACCGTCGTAGTACAGCAGACCACCGGTCTCATGAATCATCTTCGAAATCGTCAGGATGTCCTGTTCGAACACTCCCAGCGTGGACGGGTTCGTGAGCATGATGCCGGCGGTCTTCGGCCCGATCTTCTCGGCCAGTGCGTCGACATCGACGTCACCGTCGCTGTCCGTGGGGATCTCGACGACCTTGCAGCCACACATCACGGCCGTGGCCGGGTTGGTACCGTGTGCGGCATCGGGCACCAGAATCTCGGTGCGCTCGGTGTCACCGCGGGCCTCGTGATAGGCCTTGATCATGGCCACGCCGGCGAACTCGCCCTGGGCGCCGGCCATCGGCGTCAACGACACACCGGCCATGCCGGTCACGGTCTTGAGCATTTCCTGCAACTCGTACAGACAGGCCATGTAGCCCTGGCCGTGCGAAGCCGGCGCCAGCGGATGACGATTCAGAAACCCGGGCAGCGAGGCCAGGGTATTACAGGCCCGCGGGTTGTACTTCATCGTGCACGACCCGAGCGGATAGAAATGCGTGTCGATCGAGAAGTTGGCCTGTGACAGACGCGTGTAGTGTCGCACCACGTCCAGCTCGGAGACTTCAGGCAGCCCGAGCGGTGTATCGCGGCGCATCGCGGCCGGCAGGTCATCAATCGTCGGGGCCTCGGCCGGCACCTGTGCGGCGGCGGCGCGCCCCGGACGGCTGTGTTCGAAGATGAGCTTTTCGGTCATGAGCGTTGTTCAGTTGTGGCGCCGCGCACAGGGCACGGCACGGAACAAGAAAGGCGAAAACGCCGGATCAGGCGCGCGCCAGCGCTGCGATGGCTGCGTCGTAATCCGGCTCATCGGCAATTTCGGCAACGAGTTCGGCATGCCGCACGCGGTTGTCGGCATCGGCGACGATGACGGCTCGGGCGCATAGCCCGGCCATCGCCCCGGACTCGATCAGCACGCCGTAGTCGGTCGCGAACGTCTTGTCGCGCATCATCGACAGCGTGACGCCGTGAGTCAGTCCTTCGGCCGCACAGAAACGGCTGTGCGCGAACGGCAGATCGGCCGAGATCTGAAGCAGTGTGACGCCCTCGAGTGATTCGACGCGGGCATTGAACTGCTTGACCGACAGCGCACAGGTCGGCGTGTCCAGGCTCGGAAAGATATTGAATATCTTGGCGCGCCCGGCGAAATCGTCCAGACCGACGTCGACGAGGTCGTGCCCCGTCAGACGCAACCCCGGCAACGTCTCGTCGACACCCGGAAAGCCGTCGACCACGGCCATCTCGGTACCGCGTCGCGTGATCGTCACAGACATGTCAGGCAGCCTCGCTGGATTCGGTGAGTACGTCCGTCAGAGCGTCGGCATAGGCCTGCAGATCCTCGCCGGTCTTGGTTTCGGTCGCGCAGACGAGCACGCAATCGTCCATGCCCTCGTAGAACCGCCCCAGGTCGACGCCACCGAAGATGTCGCGCGCGGCCAGTGCCTCGAGCACATCCTGCGCGCGGCCCGGCACGCGCAGGGCGCACTCGTGGAAGAACACGGCGTCGTGCACACGCTCGACGCCGTCGATCGCGGTCAGGCGCGAGACCAGATCGCGCGTGGTCGCGGCACAGGTCGATGCGACATTCTCCAGCCCGGTCGCACCCAGCAGGCTCATGTGAATCGTGGCGGCCGTGACCAGCAGACCCTGGTTGGTGCAGATATTGGACGTGGCCTTGGAGCGGCGGATGTGCTGTTCGCGCGGCTGAAGCGTGAGCACGTAGCCGTCGCGTCCGTCGAGATCGGTGGTGCGGCCCACCACGCGACCGGGCATCTGACGCACGTGCTTCTTGCGACAGCACAGGATGCCGAAATACGGCCCGCCGCCGGCCATCGGTGCGCCCAGCGGCTGCCCCTCACCGACCACGATATCGACGCCCTCACCGTGCCCCCACTGGCCGGGGGCCTTCAATAGCGCCAGCGACAACGGGTTGACCACACCGATGGCCAGCGCGTCATGGTTCTGTGCCCAGTCGGTCAGCGCATCGACATCCTCGAGCACGCCGAAGAAATTCGGCTGCGGGATGACCAGCGCCGTCACATCCTCATCGGCCCAAGCCGCCAGCGCGTCACGATCGATCCGGCCGCTCGTCGCCTCCGCGGGGATGGTCTCGAACACGATCTGCTGGTTTGCGCAGATGTTATGAGCAACCTGCCGATAGAACGGATGCACGCTCTCCGGCATGAGAATCCGCGCGGACTTGGACTTGCGATTGGCGCGCACGGCCATCAGCACGGCTTCGGCCAGCGCCGAGGCCCCGTCGTAGAGCGAGGCGTTGGCCACGTCCATGCCGGTCAGCCCGGTCATCATCGACTGATATTCGTAGACGACCTGCAGCGTGCCCTGACTGGCCTCGGGCTGATACGGCGTGTACGCGCTGTAGAACTCACCGCGCGTGGTGATCTCCCAGACCGCGGCGGGCACATGGTGCTCATAGGCGCCGGCGCCGATGAAGCACAGGCCGCCGGAATCGCGCTGGGCCCGCGCCTGCATCAGACGCGTGATCGCCTGCTCGGAGGCACGGGTCGGCACGGCGGAAATATCGACATCGCGCAGGCTGGTATCGATTTCGGAGAACAGCTCGTCGATCGAGCCGGCACCGATGGTCGCCAGCATCTGCTTGATATCGTCTTCGGTGTGCGGAATGAACGGCATGGCGTAGTACGTCTGCGTTGGCAAATCATGCCGGAGCGAGGACGCCCCGGCGCGAAGCGATCAGTCCTGCTCGGCTTCCACGATCTCGCCATAGGCCTCGGCATCCAGCAGGTCAGCCAGATGCTCGGGGTCGACGATCGACATCTTGAACAGCCAGCCCTGGCCGAACGGATCCTCGTTCACGCGCTCGGGCGATTCCTCGAGGTCTTCGTTGATCTCGACGATCTCGCCCTCGACCGGCGCATAGATATCGGAGGCAGCCTTGACCGATTCCACGACCGCCACCGCGTCACCCGCCGCGAACTTGCTGCCGGCCTCGGGCAGTTCCACGAAGACCAGATCGCCGAGCGAGCCCTGGGCGTATTCGGTGATGCCGATGGTGATCGTGCCGTCGCCGTCGTTGGACACCCATTCGTGGGTCTTGGTATAGGACAGATCCTTCGGGATTTCGCTCATGGTCTTGCTTCCTCTGATAACGCGGGTTGTTTGCGTCGGTCTCGCGGGTCGTCGCCGAACGACTCCTGCGGACAGGTCGGCCGCCTGAGGCAGCCGGCATACGCTCAGTCGAGCGCAATACGAATCTTGCCGTGACGAACGAAGGGATAGGACACGATATGCGCAGCCCGCCACTTGCCGCGCAGTGAGACTTCGACAGCCCCTTCCCAATCGACCGGCACCCGGGCCAGGCCGATCGAGCGCTGGACGGTCGGGCCGAAGCTACCGCTCGTGACCTCGCCGCCTGTCGACTCCTCGGCCCCGGCTTCGTCACCGGCCCGGCGCACGGCCGCGCCTTCACGGATCACACCGCGTGCATCGAGCACGAGCCCAACGAGCTTGTGTGCGTTGCCGGCGTCGCGCGCCATTTCCAATGCATCACGACCGACGAAATCTCGCGCGGCGGGCTCGAAGGCCACGGTCCAGCCCAGCCCCGAGGCCAGGGGCGTCACATCCTCGTCCATCTCGTGGCCGTAGAGATTGAGCCCGGCTTCCAGGCGCAACGTATCGCGCGCGCCGAGACCGATGGGCTGCACACCGGCAGCAGCGAGCGCCTGCCAGGTATCCACGGCCTCTGCGGCCGGCAGCACGATCTCGAATCCGTCCTCGCCGGTATAGCCGGTCCGTCCGATCGACCAGTTGCCGACCGCCAGGGCTCGAAACGGCGCCAGATCCATGACCTCGTCCTCGGCCGCCCCCAGTACGGCCCGGCATTTTTCGCGTGCCTCGGGGCCCTGCACCGCGATGATCGACGAATCCTCGAATTCGGTCACCGTGACCTCGTAATCGCTGGCCAGGCTGTGCAGCCAGCCGAGATCCTTGTCCGCGGTCGCGGCGTTGACCACGATGCGATACCACGTCTCGCCGAGGTGATAGACGATCAGATCGTCGATGACGCCGCCGCGCGTGTTGAGCATGCAGGTATACAGCGCGCGCCCGACGGTATCGATCTTGGCGACGTCGTTGGCCAGCACATGGCGCAGGAAATCGCGCGCGTCCGCGCCTTCGACGTCGACCGGTCGCATGTGCGAGACATCGAACATGCCGGCGGACTCACGCACCGCATTGTGCTCAGCGATCTGCGAGCCGTAGTTGATCGGCATGTCCCAGCCGGCGAAATCCACCAGCTTGGCGCCGGCGGTCTTGTGTTCGTCGTGAAGCGGCGTGTGCTTGCCCATGCGATCGACTCTCGTTGCGGTGGCGGCGCGACGGCATTGCAATGAACCGCGCTCCTGAATCCGCCGCCCCTCTGTCCTGGCACCTGAGAGATTAGCCCCGTCGGTGAATCGCGTCCCGCGATTGCTCTCCAGAGTCGACCGTGGCTGCTTCACGCAGCCGACACGCAGTCCATGGGCCTGAGCGTTTCCGGGCGGGAATTGCGCCTTCGGCGGCGACGGTCCGAGCCCGTCGCGCTCTCCCACGCGTCTTGCGATCGTGGCACGACTATACCGGGCGTACCCGGCCACGCCAAGCCACGGCGCGGCCCTGGGGCCCGGCGCACGCCGTCTCAGCGCAGCAAACGCGCGCCGCTGTCCGACAGGCCAACGGCCTGATGCAACATGATCTGGCGCACCGGCGATAGTGCCGACGCACCGGAGATCGCCAGCCCGCGCAGGCGCCGCAGCACCGGGTTGGCACTGCCGTAGAGCCGTTTCAGTCCGTCGGTCGCCGCCAGCATGGCCAGATTGTCGCTCATGCGGGCGCGCTGATATCGCCGCAGATACGTCAGCGCCCCGGCATCAGCTCCGGCCTCGCGCCCGGTTTCCAGGGCTTCGACCAGCTCGGCCACATCCAGCAGCCCGAGGTTCACGCCCTGACCCGCCATCGGGTGGACGACATGGGCTGCGTCGCCGATGAGGGCCACTCTGGGCTCGACATAGCGCTCTGCGTGCATCAGCTTGAGCGGAAACGCCGCCCGGGTATCCATGCGCTCGATACGCCCGAGCACCCCGCCGCTGGCCTCGGTCAGCCGTGCACAGAAGGCATCGTGATCCAGATCGGCCAGCTCGGCGGCCAGTGCATCATCGGCGTGCCAGGCCAGCGAACAACGACCGTCCGAGAGCGGCAGAAAAGCCACGGGCCCGGTCTCGGTGAAACGTTGCCAGGCGATATGCTGATGATGTCGTTCGGTAGTCACGGCCCCCACCGTGCAACGCTGATCATAGGACCAGCCAGTGGTGCCGATGCCCACGGCATCGCGAACCGCCGAATTCGCCCCCTCGGCGCCGACCACCAGCGACGCCGTGACCTCGGTTTCGTCGTCGAGATGCAGGGTAACGAATGCCTCGTGGATATCCAGACCGGCAAGCATGGCCGGACAGAACACGTCCACCGTATCGAGCGCCTGCCAGGCCGCATCAACGACCAGTCCGTTCTCGACGATATGGCCGAGTTCCGGCAGCCCGATCGCGGTGTGCTCGAGAAACAGACGTGCTTCATGCCCGGCGTCCCAGACTTTCATCCCGGTGAAGGCACAGATGCGCGAATCGGCCACGCGCGCCCACAGGCCCAGGTTATCCAGCAGACGCCGCGGGCCCGGCGCGATCGCCGACTGGCGCAGATCGAAATCCGCCGCCGGGTCGAACGCGGCCGGCGCCTTGGCCTCGACCAGCGCGACATCGAAACCGGCCTGCCCGAGGGCGACGGCCGCCACGGCCCCCACCATGCCACCGCCGACGATGGCCACGTCGTATCGCGCGTTTCTTTTCATCGTGTCTGTCTCGATTGGGCGCCCTGCAACGACGCGGCGCGCGGCATGTCCTCGAGCAGCGCCAGCCCCATGCTGCGGCGTGCCATGTCAGCTCGCACACCGGGCGCCAGCGACAGACCGAACAGGCCGGCGCCACGGACATGGCCGAGCAACGGGATTCGATTGGAGAACAACCGCACGATGCCATCGGTGAAATTCGCGACCCGGTGCTGGTCCGGGCGTCGCTTGTCCGCCCAGCCGGCCAGCACATCGGCCGCGCCCGGGTCGAACGCCGCGCCGCGAAGCTGTTGCTGTTCGGTCAGAGTGGCGGCCAGCGCCAGGGCATCCCGGATCGACAGATTGAACCCCTGGGCGGCCGCCGGATGCAACGCATGACCGGCGTTGCCGATCAATGCCGCACGATGCGCGACGGCTCGATCGGCCAGGACGCGCGACAACGGATACGCACCGCGCGGACCGGCAAGACGCAACCGACCGAGCCTGTGGCCAAACGCGGCATTGATCTCGTGTGTGAAACGCTCGTCGGCGGTCTCGCACAACGCCTGGGCCCGCGCCGTCGGTACCGCCCAGACCGCGGCACAGGTATCGGGCGTGCGCGGCAGAATCGCCAACGGCCCGTCGGGCAGGAAACGCTCGTAGGCCCGGCCGCCGTGCGCCCGCTCCGGCTCGACGATGGTGATGATCGCCGACTGTTCGTAATCGTCGACCTGGGCGCCGATACCCAGCGCCCGGCGGACCGCCGAGTGCGTACCGTCGGCCCCGATCACGAGCCGGGTGTCCAGCGTGCGCGATGTCTCGCCCGCCGCCAGCTGCAGCGTGACCGTCCCGTCGTTCGTGACCAGCGATTCGAAGCGGGCCGGCGCGATCACGTCCACGTGATGAAGCTCGGCCAGCCTGGCCCGCAGGGCCTCGATCATCGTCACGTTGGGCACGACATAGCCGAGCGCCGGCAAACCGTATTCACTCGCAGCCACGGTCACGCGGCCGAAATGACCGGCCTGGGAGACGTGCAGATCGGTGATCGCCGCGGCATCGTCGGCCATGGCGCCCCATAGCCCGAGGTCGTCGAACATCGCCCGCGTGCCCCAGGCCAGCGCGGTAGTACGGGCACGCATGTTGTCGTCGGTCGGCGCATCGAAGGCCGCTGCCTCGATCAGGGCGATCGACAACCCGCTGTCGGCCAGCGCACAGGCCAGGCTGGCCCCGGCCAGACCGCCGCCGACAACGGCGATGTCATAGGGCGCGCTCACGAGCGCGCGTTCGAGGCCATCAGTGCCTCGATCCGGTCCGGCGTCTTCGGCACATCGCCCGTGAGCACCTCCGGTCCGTCGTCGGTGATGACCACGTCATCCTCGACACGAATGCCGATGCCCCAGTAGGCCTCGTCGATGCCTTCGCTGCCCGGCGGCACGTAGAGCCCGGGCTCGATGGTCAACACCATGCCGGCAGCAAGCGGGCGCCATTCACCATCTTTCTTGTAGGCCCCGACATCGTGCACGTCCATGCCCAGCCAATGGCTGGTACCGTGCATGAAGAACGGCTTGTAACGTTCGTTCTCGATCACGGTCTGGCGATCACCGGTCACGAAACCCAACGCGATCAGGCCATCGACCAGAACCGCGAGCGCAGCCTGGTGCGGCGCGCTGGCCGGTGCGCCGACCGTACAGGCCGCGATACCGGCCTCGTTGGCCGCGAGCACGATATCGTAGAGTCGGCGCTGCACGTCCGAGAAGCGACCGTTGGCCGGGAACGTGCGGGTGATATCGCCGGCGTAGCCGCGATACTCGGCGCCGGAATCGATGAGCACGAGATCCCCGTCGGCCAGCGGCGCGGCATTCTCGATGTAATGGAGGATACAGCCGTTGGCCCCGGCGCCGACGATCGTCGGATAGGCCCAGTGCATGCCGGCCAGGCCGTAGACGTAATGCAGCGTGGCCTCGAGCTGATATTCCATGACGCCCGGCTCTGCCGCCTGCATCGCGGCGATGTGGCCGGCGGCTGATGTGGCCGCGGCCTGGCGCATCAGCGCGATCTCGTCGGCGTCCTTGATCAGACGCATCTCGTGGACAACGCTGTTGAGTGAAACGATCGTTTCCGGCGGCTCCGCATGGCGACCTCGCGCGCGCAGACCGTTGAGCCGTGCCAGCAGCTGTGTCTCGAATTCCGGGTTGATGCCCTGCGTGGTATAGAGCGTCTTGCGGCGCGCCAGCAGATCGCCGATGCGTGCCTCGAATTCATCGATCGGAAAGGCCGCGTCCGCGCCGTACTCCCGCGCGACACCTTCGGTGCCGGCCCGCTTGCCGATCCAGGTCTCGGCCGCCGGATCCCGCTCGCGACAGAACACGATGTACTCTCCGATCTCGGCGCCCGGCGCCAGGACCGCAATTGCCGAGGGCTCGACGAAGCCGGTGAGATAGCGGAAGTCGCTGTTCGCCCGGTACGGATAGTCCACGTCGTTGTTGCGATTGCGCTCGGGCGTGGCCGCCAGCACGGCGATGCCGTCACGGCCCAGCACAGCGGCGAGTGCGGCCCGGCGACGTGCCGGGCCGGCCAGATCATCGGCGTGGTCTAGATGCGATACGTCGGAAATCAATGGAGCGTCTCTCGGGTTTCGGGACCTTCACGCTTCGGCTGACATTCCAGAAAGATCATCTGGACGCCGACGCGCACGTATTCGACCAGTTCGGCATAATCCGTCTCGGCTGACTCGTCGTCCTGGTCGGCCGACAGCTCTGCCTTGGACAGTTCGGTCAGATCGGAGACGACCTCGCGGATTTCGGCGGACAACCGGGCCGGGTTGAAGTCACCGAAAAAGCTCAAGCCGTAGAGGAAACCGCCGCACCATCGGGCGAGTGCCGCGACCCGCGTCTCAAGCGGCGTCTCGTCATCCGGCAGCAAGGGCCGGAACGACAGATCGGGATCGAACAGGCCTTCCAGCGTGATCTCGCGCAGCGCATCGAGCGCGGAGGTCAGCGACGGGGCCGTCACGTCGTCGACAGCTGCAGCCGGCGCCGCTTCGTTATCCATGCAGAGCATGCCGGTGAGCGTGCCGTGCGTCTCGCCGGGCGTCTGCACCGAGCCGGCCTGCGTGAGGCCGGTCTTCAGGGCAGCAAAAATATCGGTTTGGCTCATGGGGCTCTTGTGGATCGCAGGCCCCGCAGACCGAGGCCTTGGATGTATTGTCGGTACGTGTCGGCGTCTCGCCGCGTCGAGCGAGGCGCGACACGTCGATTCCCTGCAGTGTAGCCCAGCCGACCAAGCGCGAGACAGGCCCGGCCGGGACGATCGCGTCTACGGCCTCGATGCGTGTCGATATCGGCGCCGGATCAGCACCACGCCGACGGACAGGCCGAGCAGCATCAGCCAGATCGGGTCGAAACGCGCCTGCGGGTCGAGAGTACAGCCCCCGCCGCCGCCGCCGTCGTTGTCGTTGTCGTCATCGCCGCTCGAGAGGTTGTCCGGATCGCCGCGCGACCAGTCGTCGGCGTCGGCGACGAAGCCACCGGCCACGTCACCGGCCAGGGGCGGCGTCTCGATGTCTGGACAGCGCGCCCCCCCGGCCAGCCGCCAGCCGAGATCCTGGAGCGCGCAGGCCGCCATGCCGATGCCGGACAACACGCTCGTGTCCGGCGACTCGTAGGGCGCCATGATCTGGTCCGGCGACAGCGTGCTCGCCCAGTGCGAGATCGAGCTGCCCTCGACCAGAGGCGACGGCGCGAACATCTCAACGCGCCCTTGATTGAGCCCGGCCGAGAGATAACCGTATGCGGCGTTGCTGGTCGTCGCCGAATCCCAGACCACGTCCGGACCGTGTGTGAGCGAGGCTGCGCGCTGGTCGTCGCTGAGCCGGGGCCAGCGGGGCTGGCCGTCCAGCGAGAGATCCTGGATGAAGGTACTGAAGACATCCGGATAGCGCGCGCCGTCCGGCAACAAGGGAAACTGGCCCGGCCGCGCATCATCGCGTGCGGTGAGCGCGACCAGCGACTCAAAGCCCAGGCCGTGGATGATTTCGTGCACGGCGGTGGCCACGAAATCAAGCTGGTCGGCACCGGGCTTGCCGTCGAGGCCGTAATACCAGCGCGTACCCTGGAGACAGCTGTCGCGACCGGCATCCAACCGCGAATTGAACATCAGCTGGATGTCGGGCGTGGTACGGCGATCGGCGAGTCGGCGACCCGCCAGAGCATTGGCCAGCGCCAACGGATAGAGCACATCGGCCTGCGGCGCATCGCGGAAGCCATAGACATAGTTCGTCGGCCCGCCGTAACCCAGCGTGGCCGAATTCCGGCGGCAGGACAGATCGCTGTCGTTGCGCGTGTCGAAGGTGGCCTCGATATTGATCGGTACCGGGCTGGATAGCCGGCTCAGCACGATGCTGGCGGCATAGGTCAGCGCATTGCGTCGCTGGGCGCCAAGCGTTTTGGCATCGTTGCCACCGACCGGCGAGACGCTGCGCGTGCTGTCGAATCCGCGCATTGTGCCGACGTCCGGACTCGTGATGTTGAAATCCGCTGCCGCCGCGCCGGTGGCCAGCCCCAACAGACCGATCGCCAGCGCGATACGGCTTCCCCCTCGCCTCATTGTTCATCCCTCGGAGCGGCGCGGACCGCTCTATCTTGATTTTCGTGGGCGGACTCGGCCCGCCTTGCAATGGCCGCTCGACATGACCGGCCACCGGCCGTTCATCTCGGCCGGCTGCGTGTGGATGCCGGCGTCAGTCGCCGGATTGCGCACCGCCGGCGCGACAAAGCGCTTTGCGATCGGCCTCGTCAGACCCATCGCCGGCATGGCCCATGCGCAGGCTGCCATCGGGGCAATGCACGACGGTTTCGGCTGCACCGCCACCCGGCGCCACCGACAGCATCTTCGTGCCGTCCTCGGTCTGCCAGGCCTTGTAGGGCGAATCGCCATCGTTCGTGCGCGTGGCGCGCTGCGCGGATCCGTGGGCCTCGCCGGGCGCGTCGATCACGTCGCCGGTCGCCGGATCGAGATAGATCCGCTGCTGGCTGGCCTGCCCCTCGGCATGTGCACATCCGACCATCAGCAGCCCGAGCGCCGCTGCGGCCATGCCGAGCCATCGATAGCCTTGTCGCTGCATCACGGGCCTCGCTCCGATTGTCCGTTCGTAACGTACGTCTTATAGCACGGACTGCGCCCTCGACCGGCGCGGCACGCGTATCATGAACGCCACGTCTTTATCGAATCACGATGCCATGACGGCCCTGCACTGGCGAGACCTGCTCGAACGAATGATCGCTCATCGCACGATCAGCAGCGACGACCCGGCGCTGGACTGCGGTAATCGGACCGCGGTCGAATCGCTGGCCGACCAACTGGCCGACGCCGGTTTCACTTGTCGTCTCACGCCGCTGCCCGGACGTGATGACAAGGTCAATCTGGTTGCGACGCTGGGCGGCGACGAATACGAGAGATCGCCCGGCGGGCTGGCCCTGGCCGGTCATATCGATACGGTGCCCTACGATATCGATGGCTGGACGAGCGATCCGTTCCGCTTGACCGAACGCGACGGCCGACTCTACGGGTTGGGCACCACCGACATGAAAGGTTTCATCGCGCTGGCCGCGGCCACAGCCGGCGAATATGCGACAACGCCCCTGGCCGCGCCGTTGTCGATCGTGGTCTCGGCCGACGAGGAATGCGGCATGGACGGCGCCCGTCTGCTTGCCGAGACGGCCGCCCCGGCGCGCTTCTGTGTGATCGGCGAGCCGACCTCGCTCGTGCCGATTCGCCAGCACAAGGGTATCTTCATGGAGACCATCGAAACGCTGGGTGCCGCCGGCCATTCGAGCAATCCGGCGCATGGCGCGAATGCGATCGAAGCCATGCATCAGGCGCTCGGCGCGGTGCTCTCGTTTCGTGATGCGCTGCGCGCACGAGGTGAGGCGGCCGGCTTTCCAGTGGCCCATAGCACGCTCAACGCCGGCGCGATCCGCGGCGGCGACGCGGCCAACCGTATTCCGGCGCGCTGCCGTCTGGACATCGATCTGCGTTTTCTGCCTGGCATGGCAATCGACGAGCTACGCGACGAACTGCGCTCGCGCGTGAACCGCGCCTTGGCCGGCAGCGACTGTCAGGTCCGTTTCACACCGCTGTTTCCCGGCACACCGGCGTTCGAGACACCGGCCGATTCGCCGATCGTCGCCGCCTGCGAAACACTGACCGGGCAGACCGCCGCGGCGGTCGATTTCGCCACCGAAGGCGCCTTCTACAACGCCATGGGCATGGAAAGCATCGTCCTCGGGCCCGGCGACATCGCACTCGCGCACCAGCCGGACGAATATCTGGCGCTCGACCGCATCCCCCCGACGCAGCGAATATTGCACGGGCTCATCGATCGATTCTGTCGCAACCCGGTATGATCGGCGGCTGGCCGAAACGATCCGGCCGCCGCACCGCCGTTTTTCGCACCCACTGATATTGCCATGGCCTGGACACCCGCGCCCGCTACGGATTCCGACGATACCGGCCTGGTGGCCGCCCTGCGTGCCTCGGCCCCCTACGTGCACGCCCATCGGGGCCGGACGTTCGTCATCCATATCCCGGGCGAGGCCGCCGCCTCACCGCGCTTCGCCGACCTGATCTACGACATCGCCCTGCTGCACAGCCTGGGCGTGCGTCTGGTCCTGGTGGCCGGCGCCCGCCCCCAGATCGATGCCGCGCTTGCTGCCGACGATGTCCCCACCCGCTTCATCGAGGGCGTGCGTGTCACCGATTCGGCGGCCCTGGCCTGCGTGCGCCAGTCGGTCGGCAGCCTGTTGATGACGCTGGAGGCGCATCTGTCGACCAGCCTGGCGAGCACGCCGATGGGCGGCGCGCGCATTGCCACGGTCTCCGGCAATCTCGTCACCGCCCGACCGGTCGGCGTGGCCGGCGGCGTCGATCACGGCCATACCGGTGAGGTCCGTCGGATCGACACGGCCAGCCTGAACGCGCATCTGGCGCGCGGCCATATCGTGCTGCTTTCGTGCATCGGTTATTCGCCGTCCGGCGAGATCTTCAATCTCGTCGCCGAGGACGTGGCGGCGGCCAGTGCCACGGCGCTGGCCGCCGACAAGTTCGTGCTGCTGCACCCCGGTGCGGCCATGCACGCCCGTTTCAGCGATACCGCCCCCGGCCTGTCGATCGAAGCCGCGCGGCGCCTGCTCGCCACGGACGATGACCGGCTCTCGGGCGCCGACCGTGCGCGCCTGGCGGCCGCCATTGCTGCCTGCCAGGCCGGCGTTGATCGCACCCATCTGGTCTCGTTCGAAACCGACGGCGCGCTGCTGCGCGAGCTGTATTCGCGCGACGGCATCGGCACCATGGTCGCCGCCGATTCCTACGATGCCCTGCGCACGGCCAATCCGGAGGATCTGGGCGGCGTACTGGCCCTGATCGAACCGCTGGCCGCGGCCGGATTGCTGGTACCACGCTCGCGCGAGGCCATCGAGCTGGACATCGGCCATTACATCGTCATGGCCCGCGACGGGCTGATCACGGCCTGTTGTGCGTTGATTCCCTACGCCGACGAGGCGATCGGTGAGCTGGCGTGCGTGGCCGTGCACCCGTCCTATCGCGGTCAGCATCGTGCCGGCGCCCTGCTCGGCGAGGCCGAGCGACGGGCCCGGGCGGCCGGGCTCGACCGGCTGTTCGTGCTGACCACCAAGGCCCCGCACTGGTTCATTGAACACGGATTCTCGGCCGCGACGATCGAGGATCTGCCGCTGGCCAAGCGCGCGCTCTACAACTACCAGCGCAATTCGACCGTCTTCATCAAACCGCTCGCTGACAACGCCTGAGCCATGGCACGTGCCCGACACATCCCACGCGTCCACCTGCCCGAGCCCCTGGCCGTCGGCCAGCGGGTGCCCCTGCCCGACGACAAACGTCATCATCTGGCCACCGTACTGCGTCTGCGCGCGGGTGATCCGCTCATCTTGTTCAACGATACCGACTGCGAATTCACGGCCACGCTCGTCCACGCCGATCGCAAGCGGGCCGAGATCGAGATCACTGCCGCCGAGACACCGGGGCGCGAATCCCCCCTGGATGTCACGCTGGTCCAGGCGATCGCCCGCGGTGATCGCATGGATTTCGCCCTTGCCAAGGCGGTCGAGCTGGGTGTGACCCGTATCCAGCCGGTGTTCACCGCGCGCGGCCAGGTCAAGCTGGCCGGCGAGCGGCTGGCCAAGAAACAGGTTCACTGGCAGCGGGTCGTGGTTTCGGCCGCGGAGCAGTCCGGCCGACTCGTCTGCCCGTGCGTGGATACCGCCGCCGACCTGGCCGAGGTGCTCGATCTGCCGATGCACGTCGAACGCGCGTTGATGCTGGCCCCGGACGCCGGGCAGCCGCTATCCGCGCACGGGCGATGCACCCGGGCGGCCCTGCTGATCGGCCCCGAATCCGGCCTGGCCGACGACGAGATCGTCCGCGCCGCGGCCGCCGGCTGGCAAGGCATCACGCTCGGGCCGCGCGTGCTGCGCACCGAGACGGCCGGCATGGCCGCGCTGGCCGCGCTCCAGACGCAGTGGGGCGATCTTGTCGTCTGATAAGCGCTCCGCCCCGCGGCGGGCGCCGGCACTCTCGTGCCGATGCACGACAAGGCCTACCATGCGCGACAATATGCAAGCATCGGCGGCAGCGACCGCCAAGGGATGACGGTTATGGGCTATTCGCTCGGCGTGGTGATGGATCCGATCGAGGACATCACCCCCTATAAGGACACCACTCTGGCCCTGTTGCTGGAAGCACAGCGGCGTGGCTACACGATCCATTACTTCACCATGAGCGATCTGTTCGTCGCCGACGGCGTCGGCTACGGCACCACACGCCCCATTGCGGTCGCCGACGACAACGATCACTGGTTCGATTACACCGGCGAGTCGCACACGATCCCATTGTCGGCGCTGGACGTGATCCTCATGCGCAAGGACCCGCCCTTCGACACCGAATACATCTATGCGACCTATATCCTCGAGCTGGCCGAAAACGAAGGCACGCTGGTGGTCAACCGCTGCGATGCACTGCGCGATGTCAACGAAAAGATGGCGATCAATCGTTTCGCTCATCTGTGCGGGCCGACGCTGGTCGCCCGTCGTGCCGATGCCTTCAAGCGCTTCATCGCCGAACACAAGGACGTGGTCCTCAAACCGCTTGACGGCATGGGCGGCTCGCGCATCTTCCGGGTCACCGAAGGCAACGACAACACGAGCGTGATTCTCGAAGTGCTGACCGAGCACGGCAGCAACTATGCGATGGCCCAGGCCTATCTGCCGGCGATCACCGACGGCGACAAGCGCGTGCTGCTGGTCGACGGCGAGCCGGTCGGCTATGCGCTGGCGCGGGTGCCTGCCCAGGGCGAGCTGCGCGGCAATCTGGCGGCCGGCGGGCGCGGCGTCGGCCGCGAACTGACCGAGGACGATCTGCGTATCGCGCGCGAAGTCGGGCCCTACGTACGTGACAAGGGCCTGTTGTTCGTCGGCCTGGACGTGATTGGCGACAAACTGACCGAGATCAACGTCACCAGCCCGACCTGCGTGCGCGAACTCGAGGCGCAGTTCGACATCAACATCGCGGCGCAGCTCTTCGAGGCCATCGAGAAACGTCTGCCCGGCCCGGCCGGCTGACGCCGGTAGCCGGCGTGCGGGCATCCCGTCAGTCGATGCCCGCCGCACCGGCCGCCTCGGTCGCGTCTTTTTTCAGCGGTTCGCGACCGATGTAGTGTTCGAAGGCGATCGGCGCCGATAGACAACCCTCCGGAATGGCGAATGCCTCGCAGTAACCCAGCGCGTCCGGACGGATCTCGCCGAGCAATCGGATTCGCAGCTTGCGCAGCGCCTTGGTCTTGGCCGGGGCGAAATAGCCGTTTTCAAGATACCAGCCGCCATCCTCGACGAGCGTGTCGATCACGGCGAGCTGGCGCATGCGCTCCAGCGCGTCCCGAACCGGGCCTTCCGGCTGGCTGGCAACCGCACTCGCGAAACAGCTTGCGATGTGATGATCCATCTCGGCGCGGGCATAGGCCATGAGATGATCCTGAATCGCGGTGAACGCGATGTATGGATCCATGCCGTCGGTGATGCGCTTGCGTAGCCGACGCGCGGCCGAGACCAGCAGGTTGTGAGCACGAAGCGCCAGGACCTCGAGATGAAAATCGGCGCTGCGCAGATGGGCCTCGTCGGTACGCCGGCCCGTGACCGGATTGAGCTCCTTGAACTGATCGCGCGCCTGTCGGGCAAGCTCGCGGGCGACGGTCATCACCAGATTCTGCTCGAAACCCCGGGCGTAGCGGGCCAGCCGATTCTTGGCCAGCAGGTTCAGCAGCACGATGTTATCGCCCTCGAAAGTCGCAAAGACATCGATGTCGCGCCGGATCGTGGCGATCTGGTTCTCGGACAGGAATCCGAGGCCACCGCAGCATTCGCGTGCCTGCTGACTGGCGTCGATCGCATGCCAAGAGGCCATCGCCTTGAGACCGGCCGCGAGTGTCTCGACCTCGCGCGCCGTCTCCTCGGTCCGGTGCTTGAACCGATCGATCAGATCCTCGACGGCGAAATGCAGCGCATAGGTATGCGCGAGCTTCGGAAACAGGCGCATCTGATGCGTGACGTAATCGAGCACGCACAGCTCGCCGCCATCCGCACCGCCGAACTGACGCCGCAGCGCGCCATAGCGGGTCGCGATCGACAACGCTTTCTTCGCCGCGGTCACGCAGGCCGAAGCGACACTGATGCGACCGCCGACCAGCGTACCGAGCGTGACGAAGAAGCGTTTGTTGTCGCTGGCGATCGGACTTTCGTAGGTCCCGTCCGGCGCGACCTGACCGTAGCGATCCAGCAGGTTCTCACGTGGGATGCGCACGTGGTCGAAATAGAGTCGCCCGTTGTCCACGCCGTTGAGGCCCATCTTCGGGCCGCAGTCCTCGATGCGCACGCCCGGCATCGGCCGTCCGGCGGCATCGCGAATCGGCACCACGAACGCATGTACGCCAAAACTCTCGCCGGCGGTACGTAGCTGAGCGAACACGGTCACCGCATGACCGTCACGTGCGGCGTTGCCGATCCATTCCTTGCGGGCCGAAAGACTCGGCGTATCGACCACGAACTCCCCGGCTTCGGCATCGTAGGTGGCCGTGGTCTCGAGCTCCTGGACGTTCGAGCCGTGCCCGGATTCGGTCATCGCGAAACCACCGAGCAGATCGAGCGAGGCGATATCGGGCAGATAACGCTGGTGGTGCGTCTCATTGCCGAGAAACATGATGCTGCCGCCGAACAGCCCGTATTGCACGCCGAACTTGACCACGAGCGACAGATCGAACATCGCCAGTGCGGTGAACACATGGATGAAGCCGGCCATGTCGCCACGCCCGCCCACGCTTTCCGGCAGCGCTTCCAGCGCCATCCCGCGATGGGCGGCGATATGCTGAAGCCAGCCCAGGACACGCGCACGCTGCTGTTCACCGGTTTCGTCGTAGGCAAAGGCAAACACATCGTCGGCCAGCACCGCACGAACATCCGCCCACTGGCCTGCATAGTCGCCTTCGAGCACGGCCTGGACCGCGCGCGGATTGAATCCGGTCGGCGACTCGTCGAACGTCATGCACACCGGCGCGCCGGCGTCCTGAAAGATCTCCGCCGAGACGCCGACGCCGCTGATGCCGCGCTCGCGCGCATAGGCCGCCACGGCTGGTGCAATCCCCGAACCGGCGCCTTCGGCCGTCTCCAGGCGAGCACTCAGATCCGCCAGCGACCCCTGTCGGTGCGCCACACGCTCGCGAATACAGCGTCGCAGGCGCGACATCTCGCGCGGGCCCGGGGCGCTGCCGGGATCGAGCCATGCATCCAGCACCCTACGATCAGCCGCGTCGAGCGTCGGGATCCCGTCGGCGATCTCGCGGATGCGTTCGCCTTCGGAAACCACGAGCTCGCCGTCGGCCCAGGCGACGTAGAGTACGGGCATCAAGGGCGCCAGGCTGTCGCGGCTGGCCAGCGCGTTCATGCGTTCGGTCACGATGTCTCCTGCGCGCGCGTCGGACTTCTGTCGTTGTAACAGACAATCGACGGCCGCGGGCAGACCGTTCGGCACGACGGTTCCGGGTCGCCCCAGTTGCCCGGCCTTGCCGCGGCGCACCGAACGACGGCTGCTACACTCGGCGACCCACTTGATTCATGCCCCGTTCAAAGGAATCCTCTTGGCCACGATAATCGTCTTTTCGCTGATCATCGGCATCGTATCGACGCTGGTTCTGGATATCTGGGCACAGATCCAGCAACGCGTGGCGGGCGTACCGGCACCGGATTGGGGCACGGCCGGGCGCTGGGTACGCGGGCTGAGCCGCGGCGAATGGGTGCTGCGGGATGGCACCGCGGCGCCGAGTGCGACCGACCGGACCGTCGGGTGGCTGTTCCACTACGGCGTCGGCATCGTCTACGGCTTTTTCCTGTTTCTCATCGCTGGCGCGGCGTTTGCGGTGCATCCGACGCTCATACCGCCGCTGATCGTGGGCGTGATCATTGCCACGCTGGCCGGCCTGTTCATCTTTCTGCCGGGGCTGGGCGCCGGCGTGGCCGGCGCCGGGCTGGCGGATCAGAAGACCGCGATCCGCAACATGCTGATCGGCCATCTGATCTTCGCAGTGGCGCAATATCTGACGGCCGTCTGTCTGGCCGCGATCGTCTTCTAGGGCCTGTTGAGGTTTCCTTCGAGCGCCTTTTCGTCGAGAGACCGCAGTGTGTCCGGCAAGACGCGAGCCTTGATCGTGGCGTGCCACGATCAAGGCTCGCAACGCCGCCGGACGGGATTCGCGGCCCAACCCGAAGGGACAAGCGCCCCAAAATCAAAAACACGACGGCAATCCGGCGTTGTCGTTCGCTAGGCCAGAATGACGGCCGTACGCACCCGATGCCTTGATCTTGCAAAAAAACGAGCGCCGGCGCGGCGCACGCAAGACGTATTAACAAGCCCTGGGGCGCGTCGTCAGGACAAAGCGCGCCGCATTGCCCCCGCGGGGTGTCGCAGCATGGCGCTGCCGGCGGGAATAACCCGGGGAGCCAAGGGCGGCCAAGCGCCGGCAAGCCGGCGTTATCGCGCGTTCACCTAGCGCCTCTACCAGGCCGCACTCGCGATGGCCTGTGGTGCCGCCGTCCGGGGTCCGCCGGGGCGCGGCTGCCGATCGGCTGACGACACGTCCCCGGCCCTCTTGCGCGTCGCGGCCCCGGCCCGCCTGCGCGGTCCGAGGCCGGGCTCGATCACTGCTTCTTCGGCAAGGCGTAGACGACCACCTGATCGCCGACCTGATCCTTGAGGATCGTGTTGCCACCGGCCACGAAGGCCACGTATTCCCGGCCCTTGTATTCATACACCGCCGGATTGGCCACCGCCGGCGCCTCGGCCTGATCGGACCAGAGTTCCTTGCCCGTGGCCAGCGAGTACGCCCGTACCTTGGCATCCATCGATGCGCCAATGAAGATCACCCCGCCGGCCGTGACCGCCGGCCCGCCGATCGTGGGCGACCCCCAGCTTTCCGGCATGAAGAAACCGTACTGTTGCGACGCACCGACCGGATGCCGCCACTTGACGTCACCGGTGTGCATGTCGATCGCCACGATCTCGCCGTAGGGCGGTTTCCAGCACGGCATGCCGAGCCAGTTCCGCGCGACCTTCAGGCGCATGCCGTACGGCGCACCGGTCTGGGGCGAAAACCCGGACTCGTTGCCCGAGCTCTTGTTCGCCTTGTCGTAGGCAGCCCGATCGTAGAGCTTGATGTACTGCACGATGCGCGAGGTGTTGACGATCGCGGTCTCACTGGCCGGATCGAAGGCGACACCGCCCCACTGGACCGCCCCGGCACTGTCGGGGAAGGCCATCGTCCCTTCGCCACGGGTGGTCGGCGGCGTGTACATGCCGCGGTATTCGAGCTTGTTCCAGAGACGCGAGCACTGACCGCCGCCGACAATATCGGCGAGCTTCCAGACATCGGGCTTTTTCGACTGGTCGAGCAGCGGCGCCGGCTTGGTGGGAAACGGCTGAGTCGGCGCGAGCTTCTCGCCCTTGACCGAGCCGTCACCGCCGGGCACCGGGCGTTCCTCGATCGGCCAGACATCCTTGCCGGTCTTGCGATTGACCACGAACAGAAAGCCCATCTTCGTGGCCTGGACCAACGCCGGAATCTTCTTGCCGTCGACGGTGATATCCATCAGCGTCGGCGCGGCGTTGATGTCGTAGTCCCAGACATCGTGATGAACCCATTGACGCGACCAGACCACCTTTCCGGTCTCGATGTCGAGCGCGGTCGTCGAAGTCGCCAGCGGGGCCTTCTCGGTCCGGTTGCCGCCCCAGTAGTTCGGCGACGGCGAGGAGACCGGCAGATAGACCAGACCGAGCTTCGGATCGGCGGACATCTGAGTCCACACGTTGGCCGTGCCGCTCTTTTCGCGCATTTCGTCGGACAGGGCCTGGAAGGTCCACTCGCGCTTGCCGGTACGGGCATTGATCGACCAGATCGTGCCCGGCGGGGCCTGCTCGAACGCCCAGTCCTTGCCGGCCCAGCCGAGCAGCAGATGGTCGCCGACCACGGTCGGCGGCTGCAGCAGCGACAACGGCCACTTGTCGTGCGTGGTGTTCCACTGATTCACGTCGAGCACGCCGTTGTCGGCGAAACCCTGACATTTCTTGCCGGTATCGGCATCGATCGCGAACAGCCGGGCATCCATCGTGCCCATGTAGACGATCTTCTGACAGGGCTTGCCGGGCACCGGATCATCCGCGGCCCAATAGGCGACGCCGCGATTCTTCAGCACCGGCTGCGTGAGCGCCTTTTTCGGCGTATGCGTATCGAACGACCATTTCTTCTTGCCGGTCGCCGGATCCAGGGCGATCAGCCGATAGAACGGCGTGCCGATGTAGAGCGTGTCGTTGGCGAACACCGGCGTGGCCGACCAGACCGTGGCCGGCACATCCCCGCTGCCGTCCGACACGTCGCCGGTATGGTAGCTCCAGACTTTTTCCAGCTGGCCGACGTTGTCGGCGGTGATCTGTTTCAGCGGACTGTATTTCTGGGCGTTGAGCTGACCGTGGAAACTATTCCAGACCGGCTGGTCGGTATTGATCGAGCTGCCGACGGCATCGGCGCTGTCATTGCCGGCCGCGATCACTGGCGCGCTCGCGCCGACGAGCGCGGCGGCCACGGCGAGATGTCGGAAACGGCGGACGAGAGAAGCGTGACGTTGCGTCATGATTTCAGACTCCCTGGGCCCGGGCGGGCGAGCACATGTCGATGATCAGGCCGATCAGCCCGACGCCCATCGCGATACAGAGCCACCACTCGTGCAGCAGCGCCGCGGCAAAGGCGTTGCCGGCGAGCGCGATGAGAATCAGCACGCGCCAGGCGATGCGGCCGCCGCCGGCCGACAACGCCATCAGCACGAGCGCCATGACGATGAGCAGTGCGCTGACGCCGATCACGAGCAGTGCGCCGAGGGTGCCGGTCACACCGGTCAACGGCGCCAGATAGGCGTACAACGCGATGATCAGACCGGCGAGCGCGCTGAGACCCAGCACGACGGCGCCCAGTCTGGACGGTTTTATGGCTTGCGGCATGGTCGAAACTCCCTGACGACCGTTCTGGATCGAGCCGAACTCCCCCGGCCCGGATAGCGGCACGGCGCGGTGTGGACCCAACCACGCATTTGCCGTTCGTTGTATGGCTAATGTTAAACCACTGTGATATGGCCCGCGACCGTCGATTATCGTCCTCGGACATAAAGAATGACGGTGGCGACGGGGCGACGGGGCGACGTCGCTAGGGTCTGTCGTCGTGAGACAAGGCCTCGCACCGGTGGGCGCGCCATGCGGTATTGCAGGCCTTGACCGTGGGGCCCGATCAGCGAAACGCGGCGTGGCGCCCCCGACGGGGCCACCCGAAGGGCCGGCGATGACGCCCGTTTGTCTGCGCCGGACACGGCACTTCAGCGGGATCAACCGCCAGACGGGCTGGCGGCGGGTGCTATTGTCTGCATGATTCAACCATTCCAGGAAGCTTCCCGCATGGCCCGCACATCGCACGCCTCGAGCCCGGCGCGTTCGAATCCGACCCGGTATCGCTGGGTCGTCGTCGCGCTGCTGTTCGCGATCATCGTCATCAATTACATCGATCGTTCCGCGATTTCCTATGCCATCGGGCCGATGGCGCGCGATCTCGGCTTCGATGACGCCCAGCGCGGTCTGGTACTCGGGGCATTCGGCATCGGATATGCGCTGACGACGTTTCTGGGCGGCATCCTGGTCGACCGTTTCGGCGCCCGTATCGTGCTGGCGTTCTCGGTGGCCCTGTGGGTGGTCTCGATCGGCGTGACCGGCCTCGTGCAAGGCTTCGCGCTGGCACTGGTCGCCCGGGCGGCACTGGGTCTCGCCGAAGGCCCGATGTTCCCCGGCATGACAGGGGCGATCAGCCGCTGGCTGTCGCCGCGCGAGCGCGGCAAGGCCATGGGATCGTCGTTGACCGCTGTGCCGGTCTCGCTGGCCATCGGCGCGCCGATCATCTCCACGCTGATCGCGGCCTTCGGCTGGCGCGGCACATTCTACGTGCTGGCGCTGATCAGTTTCCTATGGCTGCCGCTGTGGTGGTTCCTGTTTCGTGACGAACCGCGCCAGTCGCGCTTCGTCAACGCCGGAGAACTGGCCCGCATCGCTGATCGAGAATCGGCGGACGAGGCCGGCACCGCCGGCGCGAATCGTCGTCGCCGGCCTGCCCGCAGCGACGGCGCGATACATTCGTCCTGGAAACGTCTGGCGACCAATCCGACCCTGCTGGCCAATTACTGGGCGTTCTTCGTGTTCGGCTATTTCCTGTTCTTCTTCATGACGTGGCTGCCCGGCTATCTCGAGTCGCTGTTCCATCTCAGCGTCAAGCAGATCGGCTGGTTCTCGGTCGTGCCTTGGGCCGCGGCCGCCGTTGTCCTGTTCTGTCTGGGCCATGTCTCGGACGCGCTGCTGGCGCGCACGCACCGTCTGCGCGTGGCACGGACCTATCTCATCGCGGGCACGCAGGCTGTCGCGGCCATCGCCATCGTGCCCGTGGCCTTCTCGCCCAGTCTGACGCTGTCGCTGGTCCTGATCACGATCGCACTGGCGGCCTCGATGGGCGCCAATTCGGCTTATTACGCGATCAACGTCGACATCGCCCCGGACCGATCGGCCACGGCACTGGGCGTGATGGACTTCGGATTCGCCATCGCCGGCTTTCTGGCCCCGGCCGTCACCGGCTGGGTGGTCGGCCGGCAGGACAGCTTCGCCGAGGCTTTCATCGTGCTGGCCGCACTGGCGGCCTCGTCGGTAGTGCTGACACTGCTGTTTCACCGACCGGACGCCCACGCGATCGATCATCCCTATCCTGAATCGGCCTCCCACTGAGCCGAGACCGCCGGGCGGCGTGGCCCGCCCGGCGGCCGCTCAGGCATGATGGGCATCCGCCCATGACTGCCCCCGGCCCGATTCAATGCGCCGTGACGAATTCACACGACGAGACGGCGCATCCGTCTGGCCGCGCGACATCCCTGCGACCGGGTGGTGGTCGATCCTGCGCAGCGTGATGCGGGCCCTGGCCCGTCACGAAGTCAGCGTGGATGCCGCGGCGATTTCTTTCCTTGCCCTGTTCGCGATCTTCTCGGCGATTTCTGCCTTCGTGGCGTTCTATGGCCTGTTCGCCGATCCGGGCGTGGTGGTTGCGGACATGCGTGCCCTGTCCGGCTTCGTGCCGGCCGATGTGGTCGTCAATCTCATCGGCCAGATGCACGACGTGGCCACCCGTGCGACACGCACGCTCTGGGTGGCCGGTTTCTTCAGTGCGATCATTGCGCTGTGGTGCGCCCAACAGGGCGTAGGCGCGCTGATGATCGCCTTCAACGCGGCCTATGAACGACGGCCGGACGTCGGCACCTGGGGTCATGTCCTGCGCTCGCTCGGTCTGGCGCTGGCCGTGATCGCCGGGTTGCTGCTCGTTTCGATGCTGGCGATCGGGGCGCCGGTCATTGCCCAGTCGCTCGGCAAACCGATCTGGTTCTCGGAAATGGCCCGGGCGATCGGCATGACCCTCGGCGGCCTGGTCCTGTTCTTCGGACTGGCGTTGCTGTATCGGTTCATTCCGGATCGCACGCACCCGCCGCGCTGGCGCTGGGTGCGGCTGAGCGCCGGCGTGGTCGTGCTGTTCTGGGCCATTGCCTCGATACTGTTCTCGGTCTTTCTGGCTTATTCGGATTCCTATACCGCGGTCTATGGTTCCCTGTCCGGCGTGGTGCTGTTGCTGACGCTGACCTACGTCACCGTGGTCACCGTTCTGATGGGAGCCGAATTCAACGCCCAGCTCGAAGCCGAGGCGCGGGACCGCGACCACGCGGGCGACGACGACGCACCGGCCTGATCGCCCCGGTGTCGCGGGCCGATTGATGGACGTACCGGCTTGCGGCGACGCGAAAACCGCCCGAAACGCGTCTCGTCGTCGATAGGACTGCCCAGCCCGGCACCGCCCGCGGATCGCGACCGTCAGCGCGGGGATGACGAATTTTTGACCATTCCGCTCGGAGCGAGGTGCTTGCAGGCAAAGAACCAATCCGCCCACCGGCTTATCCACAGCTTCTGTGAGTTGTTCAGATACCGGACAGCCCCCGATAGCTGTATCGGTTTGTCAAGCCGGCCACGCCGCGCCGGCCGCTCGCCAACGGCCGAGCGAACACACGTACGTCGAGCCCATCAGGGCCGCGGTCCACGCTGTTGATGCTCGAACTCGTATTCGTCGATCTCGCCCCGCAGGAAGGACATCAGACGCTCATCGGCCTTCGGATCGCGGGCGATCGCCTGACGACGATGATTCAGAACCAGATGCGATCGATAATGGTTGAGCAGCCCGCCGATCAGAAACAACCCGCTGCCCGCCAGATACTGCCAGGCCAGAAATCCGTGCACGACCTGTCGGTCCGCTTCGGCCTCGAACTGCCACAGATACGGAACGGAAGCGACCAGGAACAACAGCGAGCCGGCGATGAACATCACGGCGATGAGATTCATCAGCTGCAGGGTGATCACCGACGAGGCCCGAATGATCATCAACACGTTCAGGCACGCACCCACCACGAACAACGCCGAGCCGATGACGAACGTCCAGGCGCCCGTCGTTCGCCAGCCCCACCACGACAGGAAGAACAGGCTGCCCGCCGTGAACAGGAGCGTCCCGACGATGTAGCACCACAGTGCGGCAACCTCGAGAAGACGGCTGATCGAGATCGGCCGCGGCTTGGGCCAGAAATGACTGGTCTCGAGCAGGTCATCGATGAGCACCACCAGATAGACCAGCGAGCCCACGAAGAACAGCCAGGCCCCGATATCCTGCCAGGCCTCGAAACGCGGCAGGAAGAGCGCGCTCCCGACGATGAACAACACCCCGCCGAGTTCGTAGAGCAGTGCGTTACGGGTCTCCCAGAGCCAGCTGAGATCAAGTGTTTCGGTATCCGGCTCGCGCGACGGAACACGCGGCCGGTTCGTGAAGAGATGCGGCATGACAACCAGGATCCGGAAATGAATTCGGCCGACGCGCAATGCGCGGCCGCGCGAAAAGCAGGCACGAACCCGCTCTGCTCGTTCGAGTATGCCGTTTTCATGCCCTGAAGAGCGGCTCGGATTCCGGCCGTGCACGCGGCCGTGCCATGTCCCGGCTCGTGGCCCTCACTGCCGACGCCCGCTCAGCGACCGTGCGATTATCGATGGCAGGCAGCACGGTGTGCCGCATCCGCGGACTCAGCCGGCTGGCGACAGCCCGGCGTCTGTGTCATTCGTGGTTCACGTCGCCCGCATCGACCGGCGGTAGACGTGATGCCGCGGCCTCATCCGACTCGAACGACTGCTGTTTCTCGACCGCGGCCTCGGCCAGCGCCTGAAATTCAGACCAGCCGGTCACGGCGACGACGGCCTCGGCCTGCAGACGCACGGCCTCGACGGCAAGCAGATTGTCGGCCTGAGCCAACGCTTTCTGACGGCTTTGATGATAGGTCGCGCGACGGTCGTCGGTATTTCGCATCGATGGCATCCGGTTGGCTTTCAGCGCAAATCGTCAATAGATCGGCAGCGGCCTGACCGCGACGGTGGTATCAGGCCAGGCGCGGGCGACAGCACGTGGCGCGCCGGACCGCAACGCGGCCTCCTGCCGCTGGCGGACTGCCGATCTCCTGACGACTCGCTTTCATTCCATCGTATGGGCCAAACCGACAAACGGATGCGTCGGTGGACGGCGCGGTCTCAAGGGCCGACTGCCATCGAGACCGGCCGAATGCGTGCGTGAGTCCCGGCCGAACGGCCGGGACCGGAGCTCGACCTAGCCGCCCAGAAACGAGGACGCGGCCTTGTTGGCAATCAGGCGACAGGCTCGCTTGCCGACCTCTGCCTTCATGCCGGTCAACGAGTAACCGTGTCCTTGCTTGCTGTTGAGCACGCCCGACAGCCCCTTCTGGTAATCGGCATCGTTCTGTGCGTTCTGATCACCACCGAGCTTGCCCATGAGCTGGCTCTTGACGCGATCCACCGGGCCCTCGGTGAAGCCCTGCTTTTGGCAATAGCCGAGCACCCCGGCGACGCTGTTCACGTTGCCCAGATTGAGCGAACCGGTGGTCAGCTGCGAGAGCAGTGCACTGCCGCCGGCTGCATTGTGCGTATTCGATGCGCCGTTCACGGCGTTATCGGCACTGTTCTTCAGGTTGTCGAGCGCACCGGCGCTGGCCGTCGTCGAAACCAGCGCGCCGGCCAGAAGAATCGCGGCGGCTTGCGTGTACTTGTTCATCTCATCCTCTTTGGAACGGACGCAGCCACCGATCGATCTCGTGGCGGTCTGCGCATGTATTTCTGAACCGGCGAGATTCTGCCAGATACCGTGACCGCCAGGCCGCGGTGGCCAGCTTTCGCCTTCGGTTCGATCAAATCCGCGCCATCACCGCACAGCGTTACTGAACCGCAAGTGACGACGCGGGCCGTCGATCGCGGTTGCGCGGGTTTCAACATGCCCGCCAGGCACTATCCCCAGACGAAAACGACGATCAGGGCTCGCACAAAACGACGACAGGGCCTAGAATCAGCACCACGCGCCCGTAGCTCAGCTGGATAGAGCACCGGCCTTCGAAGCCGGGTGTCGTAGGTTCGAATCCTACCGGGCGCACCATGCACCTCGGATCGGCGCTTTTTTCGCCCATCCCCAATCGACGGCGCGGGCTTTTCGACATGTCGATCGGCGACGCGGCCGACGATGTATGATGAGGTTTTCGATGGCGAACACCGCTCCCGAGATGTCTGAATCGATGCCGCGACGCTGGGACGTCGCGACCGTGGTCGCGGATCTGCGCGAGGCACGCCGCAAGTGGCGGGCCCATGTCGATCGCGAGACCGATCTCGGCGACCGTGAGTTTCCCTCCGTCGAGCGCATCGAAGGACTGATCAAGCAACTGCGCGGCGCGCTGTTCCCGCTGCGGCTCGGCCCGGCCGATCTGCAGCGGGAAGCCGAGGATCATTACGTCGGCTATGCCATCGACCTCGCGCTATCCGGCCTGGTCGAGGAAGCACGCCTGGAACTCGACTGTCGTGAACGCTCGGGGGGCGACGCTCATCGCCGCGAGGCCGTGGATCGGGTTCGACGATTCGCCGAACGCCTGGCCGACATCCGACTGGCGCTCGACGAGGACATCGATGCGGCTTATGCGGGGGATCCCGCCGCGCGATTCGTCGACGAGATCCTGCTGTGCTACCCCGGCATCCACGCCCTCCTCCATTATCGCGTGGCGCACGTCCTGCACGAACTGGGCCTACCGCTCATTGCGCGCATCATCACTGAACTCGCGCATTCGTCCACGGGGATCGATATCCATCCCGGCGCGGTGATCGGGCGTGCATTCTTCATCGATCACGGCACGGGCGTGGTGATCGGCGAGACCGCGCGCATCGGCGATCGCGTCCGGCTCTATCAAGCCGTCACACTCGGTGCCAAGAGCTTCGAGACGACCACCGGTGGGCAACTGGTCAAGGGCAAGGCAAGACACCCCGTGGTCGAGGACGACGTGGTGATCTATGCCGGCGCCACAGTCCTCGGTCGAGTGACGATCGGCACTGGCTCGACGATCGGTGGCAACGTCTGGCTGACACACGACGTCGCCCCCGGCAGCGTCATCACGCAGGCACGCTGCGCACAGCACGACTAACGCCGACCGGACACAGCCCGCACCCATCGGCAGCATATCGACGGCCGTCTTTCGGTGCCGTCCTCGGCCCGATGCCACGTGTCGCGCAACGGCGTCGCCCGGAGTCGTTCACCCACCGACCCGCCCGGTCGATTCGACGAGCCGAGCAGCGACCAAGGTACGCGCCGTCGAGACCATTTCGGCATCGGCCCGTCGTCCGTTTTTCAATGGTTTCATGGCCGAGCCCGCCAGCTGGCGGGCTCGGGGCATGTTGCGCTGACGAAGGGTAACTACATTGCCGCCTCGGCGGACGTATCCGACACATGGTACGGCCCATCCAGTGCAGCGCCCGCCGGATCAAGGATCGCAACACTGCCTCACGGAGCCGACAGACGGGCACGCCGGGCGGCCGGAGCGGCGCTTTGTGGTGCTGATCATGTGGTCCGACGAAGCCGGGGTCCACGACTTGCGTATCGCAGAATACAACTGGCGAGCGCCAACGCGGCGCTCACACGAAACATCCTAGGGTCTGTTGATGTTTCGTTCGAGCGCCTTTCGTCGAGAGACCGCCGTGTGTCCGGCAAGGCGCGAGTCGCCGGGCACCCATCGTCGATTTTTCATGGGCGGCCCAACCCGAAGGGACAAGCGCCCCAAAATCAAAAACACGACGGCAATCCAGCGTTCTAGCACGCTGGCGCAGAATGACACGCTATGCGTGCTATGCCTCGTCTTGCCGCCCATCGTCAATTTCAGGGCGCACTTGGCGCGGACTCGCACGACACATCAACAGGCCCTAGCGCGATTTCTGGTCGCGCCAGATCTTGATCGCGAGCGAGACGATCAACAACGCGCCCAGTGTCTCGATGGCGATCGTCACGATATAGCCGGCGGTCAGGTTGCCGCCGCGGGCCGCCCAGAATATCGGGCACAGCACGAGTGCCAGCACGACCGGTGTCCAGATCGTGAAGACCCAGCGGTCGAGCCAGTGGCGGTTTTTTTCGGGTGATCCGGGCATCAGGGTCGCCGGGTTCGGGGCTTGTCGCCATTGTACGTGGCGACTGCCCCGACGACGACAATCCGGGGCGCGGCCGGCCTTGAGCACGGATTGTTCGGCCCGCGGGTACAGTCCGGCCCGCTCGGGTCGCCGCCAGCGCAGACGATCTTTCGATCGCCATGACGCCGGATTCGCCAATGCGTTGTTGGCAAATGGTTTTTTCCGAATTAAACTGCACGTTTATACACCGGCCTACGCCGTGGCGAACTTTCGCACTCATTTGACCGTGGCGGCCGGTGTGGGCGCCGCTGCGACCAGCTACGGCCTGTATGCCGGATGGTGGACGCTGGTGCACGCGCCGAGTCTGGTGCTGCTGACCACGCTCGGCGGCATCATGCCGGATATCGATGCCGACAAGTCGCATTCGGTCCGTCTGATCTTCACCGTGCTGGCCGTGGTGGCCGCGTTCATCGCACTGTCGATCGGGCGCGGCTATCTGTCGACGATGGGCGTGCTATGTCTGGCGCTCGGGCTCTATATCGCGATTCGTGACGGCGTGAGCGTGGGTTTCCGCATGACGACCCGCCACCGGGCGAGCTGGCACTCGCTGCTCGCAACCGCCGGGGTCACCGTGGCCACGAGCGTGATCAGCTATCGCTTTTTCGCCCAGCCGGCACGCGCTGCCTGGCTGGACGGTGGCGCCATGGCGCTCGGCATGGTCGTCCATCTGCTGCTCGACGAATGCTTTGCGATCGATCTCGAGGGTGCGCGTCTGAAGCGCTCGTTCGGTACCGCACTCAAGCTTTTCGATTATCGACGCCCGATCGCCACCGTGTTGATGGCAGGCGCGGCGATCGCGCTCGTCCCCTGGCTGCCGCCCTGGCCGGCCGCCTTCGGTACGGCGACGCGCGCCCTGCAGGCCGCGCTCGGCGGCAGCCAGCCGGGCGCCTGAAACCGGGCCCGTGGCACGTGCCGCCCCACCGGGTATCGGAGCCAGGCCGGCACGGGCACGCGAGAGCCTGTTGATGTTCCGTGCGTGTCCGCGCCCCGTGCGCACTGCAATCGACGACGGCCGGCAAGACAGGGCGTAGCGCGCCTAGCGTGTCATTCGGTGCCAGCGTGCGGGAACGCTGGATGGCCGTCGTGTTGCTGCTCCCAGGGCGCTTGTCCGAAAGGGGCGCGCCGCTCACGAACAATCGACAATGGCTGCCCTGCAGCGTTTTCAGTCCGGATCGTGGCACGCCACGATCGGCGGCTCGTCTCCGGTACCATCGATGATGCACAATACACAGGATATCGACCGGCCACGCCGACGGACGTACCCCGACCCGTCGTTTATCATGTGGCTCGGTGCCCATGAGCGATGCCCAGCAATCGGAGACGTACGCAGTGCCCAGCCCCCGTTTTGAGATCCGCGCGACGACCACGCCTGTGTCAGACAATCTACGCGAGTCGATTCTGGCCGCCCCCGGGTTCGGCCAGTATTTCACCGATCACATGAGTCATGTGCGCTGGACGCGCGATGCCGGCTGGCACGGCGCGGAACTGGTGCCCTATGGTCCGCTCGCCCTGGACCCGGCCGCACCGGTCTTTCACTACGCACAGGAAATCTTCGAGGGCTTGAAAGCCTATCGGCATGCAGACGGTTCGGTCTGGTGTTTCCGTCCGGAGCGCAACGCTGCACGGTTCCGTCGTTCCGCCGCACGTCTGGCACTGCCGCAGCTCGACGACGAAACATTCATTGAGTCACTGCGGGCGCTGGTCGCCCGGGATTCGGCCTGGGTCCCGACCCCACGCGATGCGCATGACGAATGCAGCCTCTATCTACGGCCGTTCATGATCGCCAACGGGCGATTTCTGGGTGTGAAACCGGCCGCGGAGGTGGATTACTACGTGATCGCCTCACCGGCCGCCTCTTATTTCAAGGGCGCCGGCAAACCGGTCTCGATCTGGCTGTCGTCGCATTACAACCGCGCCGCACCCGGCGGTACCGGCTTTGCCAAGACCGGCGGCAACTATGCTTCGTCGCTGGTTGCCCAGCAGGAAGCCATCGACCACGGCTGTGATCAGGTTGCCTTCCTCGACGCGGCGGAGAACAAATGGGTCGAGGAACTTGGCGGGATGAATCTGTTCTTCGTCTATGCCGACGGCCGGCTGGTTACCCCGCCCACCGGCGGGACGATTCTGGAAGGTGTGACCCGCGATTCCGTGCTGACGCTGGCCGCCGATCTGGATCTGACTCCGGAGGAACGTCCGATCAGCATCGACGAGTGGCGTGACGGCGTGCGCAGCGGCGAGATCGTGGAAGTCTTTGCCTGCGGCACGGCTGCCGTGATCACGAGCATCGGCAAGCTGGTCACCGAAGACGAGACCATCGAGACGCCAGAGACCAACAACGACGTCAGCCAGCGACTGCGGCGCCAGCTTCTGGACATCCAGTACGGCCACAGCGCCGATACGCGCGGCTGGCTCACCCAGCTGGCCTGAGCAGCGAGCAGCGTAGGCGCTCGCCGTCGCGGGCGCTTTCAGCCGATCCAACAGCTGATACGGCGGCTTGCCGGGCGCATCGGCCCGACGCGCGGCCCGGTTTCCGAGACCACGGCTGAACGCCCGGCCGGCTCGAATACGCCGCGCCAAGCCGGGTTCGCGAGCGGCCCGCCTGTGCAAACAGTACCGAAACCACCGTCAAGCGGATCGATTGCAGGGCGTATCGATGGCATCGATCCGCCGCATCCGCTGCCCGGCGCCGGGCGGGCACGTGCAGCCGCGCGCCCGCGAAGTCGCATCGTGATCCAGGGCCTGTCAACACCTCGGGCGTGGCCGCGTTGCCGCCCAAAAACCGGCCACGCAAGGCGCATGGCCGGTTTTTACGCGCAACCCGACAGGACGGCCGTACGCGCCCGATGCCTTGCCTTGCAACCAAACGAGCGCCGGCGCGGCGCACGCGGGACGTGTTATTCACCCGGCATGAAAATAGATGATTTTTCGGGTTGATAATGCGCGTGTGCGACAGCACGCGCGCCACGGCCAACGGCCGTGAAGCCATTGAAAATAAAAAGACGGACAAGGGCCGGCGTTTCTTTCGATGGCGTTGAAAACAGCTGACGTCGTCAGCTGTTTTGGTGCCGGATTAATAACAGACCCTAGTCGATCGGCGGCGGCCCCAGCTCGGCCATCAGCTCGTTGAGCTTCACATAGGCCTTGTTGCGATAGGCGATCAGCTCCGGAATCCGCTCGGCCGGCACGTCGGTGAAGCCGCCGCCGCTCTTGGTGCCGAGCTTGCCGGACTCCACCAGCTCGGACAGCACGCGCGGCGTCGCGAAGCGCTCCGGGAAATCGGTCTGCAACGACTTGTAGCAGAAGTTGTAGACATCCAGTCCGGCCATGTCCGCGATCGCGAACGGCCCGAAGAACGGCAGCCGAAAACCGAAGGTGGTCCGCACGAGCGTATCGATGTCCTCGGCGGTGGCCACGCCCTCGTCGAGCAGCTGGGTCGCCTCATGAAACAGCGCATACTGAAGACGGTTGAGCACGAAGCCTGTCACGTCGCGCACGACCGCGGTCTCCTTGCCGGTCTCATGCACGAACGCACAGGCCTGATCGATCGTGGCCTGATCGGTGCTGGCATGCGGGATGACTTCCACACCCGGAATGAACGGCGACGGGTTGGAGAAATGCACGCCCAGGAACCGGCCGGGCGATGTCACCGCCTCGGCCAGCGCGCCGATCGAGATCGTCGACGTATTGGAGGCGATGATGGCGTCGCCCGGGGCGGCCGCGGCGATACGGCGCAGCGTCTCGTGCTTGATCTCGATCTTCTCGGGCACCGCCTCCTCGACGAGCACGGCGTCGGCGACCGCGGTCTCGATGTCCTTGGCCGCGGTCAACCGGGCCTCGATGCGCTCGACGGCGTCGGCCGGGAACAGATCGTCAGCGACGAAATCCGCGGTTTCCTTCATGAGCCGCGCGCGATTGTCCTTGGTGACATCGAAGGAAACATCCGCGATGTGGACGTCGTAGCCGGCCAGGGCCATGACCTGGGCGATGCCGCCGCCCATGTAGCCCGAGCCGATGATAGCGATCTTGTCGGTCATGTATTGCTCCTTGTCGGTGAGGATCAGTTCTGACGCACGCGGCTTTCGCCGAGTGCATAGTCGGCACTGCGTGGCAGCACCTGTTCGCGCAGATAACGCTGGTTCGAAGCCGAGACGGACAGACCGTCACCGCCGTAGTGCTCGCAGCAGATCACGCCCTGGAACCCGTTGGCGATGGCGATCTGGAAGGCCTTGCGATAGCTGATCAGGCCGGATTCCAGCGGCGCCGGCATCGCGACATACATATCGCGCGCGATGTCTTCGTCGCGCTGATAGTTCTTCACGTGCCAGTAGTTCGCATAGGGCATGATCTTCTCGGCCATGGCCTCCCAGTTCTCGATCGGCCGATGCAACCGGATCAGGTTGCCCATGTCCGGATTCAGGCCCACACAGGGATGGTCGATGGCCTCGACGAGGGCGACCGAGGAGTCGGCCGTGCCGAGATAGGTGTCCTCGTACATTTCCAGCGAGAGAATCAGCCCGAGTTCCTCGGCGTGCTTGCCGAGTTCACGCAGACGAGCCACCGCCAGATCCCAGGCCTCACGCTCATCCGGGTCCTTGTAACCTTCGACGGTCCAGAACCAGAGCTGGGCCTTCTGGGCCGGTGTGAGCGCCTGATGCAGCCCGACCGAGACCACGCGCGAACCGAGCGCAGCAGCCGCTTCGAGCGTGCGATGGCTATAGTCCAGATTGGCCTGGCCGTTGGCGGCATCGATCACGCTGCTGCGCACGACCGAGATCGCCGGCAGACCGACACCGACATCGTCGGCGGCCTCCTTCAGGGCGGTCAGCCGTGCGCTCGACAGATCGCCCGGCCGGACCCAGCCGTCGAACAGATCGACATCCGAGAAGCCGGCATCGCGGACTTCGGCGAATACATCGCGCCAGTGCGCCACGTCGGCCTCGTTGACGTGGCGCCCATCGTCGAGCGTGCCGGGAAATTGCAACAACGCGGCCGAAATCAACCAGTCTTGTGCGGTGTAGGGCATAGGGGGCTCCATGGATAATTGAGTGGACCGGCGTGTCATGCCGGGATCGCGTTGCGCGCCTCGCGGTCGGCAACCGACACAGCGGGCCGGGCCGGCACCGAGGCCGAACGCGGCGCCGCAGACCCCGGCGCTCGTCGATAAAGCCGGCCGCTGCGACTTGCATTAAGCGGCTCGGAGGCGTATCGAATCGAGACAAGGGCATGCAACCGAGACGAGCGCCGTTGCACGACGCGTATCTTCGCAGGGGGCGCGCGGCTTGCCGCGACGCCCCGGCGAGCCGCGAATATCGACGTGTCATGATGCGCTCCTCGGCTAATTATTCGACATATACTATTTTTTGTTGAACATTTACATCAGACCGACTTTCGTCGGAGCTGGTTGACCGGTTCCGATCACCCGCGGACGGCCTTCGATCACGCGGGTGATATCATGTCCGGTCAGACTGTCTTGATCACAATCGTTTTCGCCGATGTCCCGACGCGCCGTGCAATCCGAACGCAATCTCAGCGAAGAGCTCGCGTCCGACATTCTGGCCGGCCGATATCAGCCCGGCGATTTCATCCCCAAGGAAATGCAGATCTGCGAGGCCTCCGGGCTCAGTCGCACGGTCGTGCGCCGGCATCTGGCCCAGCTGGTCGACGGCGGCCTGATCGAGCGGATCTCCGGCTACGGTTCGCGTGTCCGTGAAGTCTCCGAATGGCATATCCTCGATCCGCTCGTCACGCGGTGGCTGTCGCGCTACGCGGCCCCGAACGAGGAGATCCAGCGCGAAATCCTGTCGTTTCGCCTGTCCGTCGAGCCCCAGGTCGCGATGGTGGCCGCACGCAACGCCAGTGCCCGCGATCTGGTCGCCATCGAGGAAGCGTTCGAGGGCATGGCCCGGCACATGCGTGGTGCCGGCCAGAATGAGGCTCGTCGGCTGCACAGCGAATCCGACGTTGCCTTTCACGTGGCGATCTACCGTGCAACGCACAACATCGTCTGGGCTCAGCTGTCGCATATCCTGCGTCCGTCGATCGATCTGCTCGTCGTGGAATCCAACAGCAGCGCACGCGATCCGGATGACAGCCTCCAACGCCATCGCGATCTCATGGAGGCCATTCGAATGCGTCAGCCGCAGGCCGCCTTTCACGCGGCCTATGCCGTGCTCGAAGGCACCAGCCATGCGCTCGGCCTCAAGCATGAGCACCACGATCTGACCCCCAACTGACCCCGAGGGACGGCGCGCCCATGCCGGTCTCAACCCAAAGTCTATGTTGAACATTTGATCGCATAAGTTGATTGTTTCCGCCGAGCGCAGCGCCCCTGCGTCCACGGAGGAAACCCATGAGCACATCACAGACCGTTGCGCCGGAGCGTACCCCCGCCGCTCGCGGCACGATCTGGACCATCGGCTTCGTTGCCGCCCTCGCCGGCCTGCTGTTCGGCATGGATATCGGCGTCATTTCCGGCGCGCTGCCGTTGATCAAGGACGCGTTCGCGATCAGCGATTTCATGCAGGAGATGATCGTCAGCGCCATGATGCTGGGCGCGGCCATCGGTGCCGCCGGCAGCGGCACCATTTCGCGGCGCTACGGTCGTCGTCGCACCCTGCTCATCAGCGGCCTCGTCTTCGCCCTCGGAGCGATCGCCTGTGCCCTGTCCTGGTCGCCCGGTGCACTCGTCGGGGCCCGCATCCTGCTCGGGATCGCGGTCGGCATGTCGTCCTACATCGCGCCGATCTACCTGTCCGAGATCGCACCGGAATACATCCGCGGCCGGCTGATCTCGTTCTATCAGCTGATGATCATGGGCGGCATTCTCGCGGCCTATCTCGTCAACGCCGTATTCGTCGACCTGGGCGGCTGGCGCCTGATGCTCGGCGTCATCGCCCTGCCGGCACTGGCCATGGTGATCGGCATGGCCGCCCTGCCGCGCAGCCCGCGCTGGCTGATGGACTCCGGCCACGAGCACGAGGCACGACAGGTCCTGGCACAGCTGCGCGGCGACGACGCGAGACGCATCGATGCCGAAATCGACCTGATCCGCAAGAGTGCGAACCTGTCCGAGGCCGGCTGGTCGCTTTTCAAACGCAACCGGAATTTCCGGCGCTCCACCGGACTGGGCATGCTGCTGCAGTTCATGCAGCAATTCACCGGCGCCAACGTCATCCTCTACTACGCGCCCCACATTCTTGAACTGGCCGGCTACGCGAGTGCTCGAGAACAGCTCTGGGGCACGGTGTTGATCGGCCTGCTGATGACGCTGGCCACGTTCATCGCCATCGGTTTCGTCGACCGCCTGGGGCGCAAGCCGCTGCTCTACACCGGGTTTTCGGTGATGGGCATCTGCATGGTGTTGCTGGGCACGCTCTATGAATACGGCCTGGACAGCGCCTCGGCCCAGTATGTCGCCATCGGTCTGCTGTGCCTGTTCGTGATCAGCTATGCGATGTCGGCCGCGCCGATGGTATGGATTCTGTGCTCCGAGATTCAGCCGCTCAAGGGCCGGGATTTCGGGGTAACCTGCTCGACGGTCACGAACTGGGTCTCGAACATGGTCATCGGCGCCACGTTCCTGACCCTACTCAACGTCGCCGGCAATGCCGGAACCTTCGGGCTCTATGCCGCGCTCAATTTCCTGTTCATCGTTTTCACACTCCTGCTCATCCCCGAAACCAAGGGGATCTCACTGGAGCGCATCGAAGAAAATCTGATGGCCGGCAAGCCGCTGCGCCGGATCGGCATCAATTGACGAAGAACCGGCCCGTCGTCGCCGACACGGCAGCGACGGGCCGCCGGCCGTCCTTTCAATTGCCTGCCGAGGTATCCGCGTGATCGGCGCGGCTGGCCTCGAAACGGGCTTTCTGTGCTTCGCTGGCCTCGTCCTGATAGGCCTGTTTCCAGCTGTCGTAGGGCATGCCGTAGACCCGCTCGCGGGCCTCGTCATAGTCCATCGCCACACCGTGGGCCTCGGCCTCGGCGAGATACCACTTCGACAGGCAGTTTCGACAGAAGCCGGCCAGATTCATGAGATCGATGTTCTGCACATCGGTGCGTTTCTGCAGATGCTTGACGAGACCGCGAAACGCGGCGGCTTCGACTTCGATACGGGTCTGATCGTCCATGACGTGCTTGATTGCAAAAAGCGATACGCCATGATGCCATGCCGTCTCAACGCGCGGGCGGCGTCCGCACCAGTTCGAGCGTCGTCGGAACCACGCCATGGCCGATCATGTGCAGCCGCCGCGCGGCCGCACGTGATAGATCGATGACGCGACCACCGGCGAACGGCCCACGATCATTGATGCGCACCACCACCGAGCGGCCGTTGAGCCGGTTGGTCACTCGGACGCGACTGCCGAAGGCAAGCCGTTTGTGGGCGGCTGTCAGCCGAGACGGTCGATAGATCTCGCCGCTGGCGGTGCGTCGCCCGGCCAGCGCATCGCTGTAATAGCTCGCCTTGCCGCGCTGAAAGACCGACCCAGGCTGCGGCGGATGGTTTGCACAACCGGCCAGAAGCACGAGCCACGCCGCCACGAGCAGCAGACGGCCGGCGCCGCCTGTGCGCGGTGCCCCGGCCGCCGGCCGCCTTGCGTGTCTGACGCGCACCGTTACCGCGCCCTGCGCTCCCATGCCTGTGCCTCAGTCGCCGCCGCGGCCCGTGTAGCGATCGAAATGCTTCAGACATTCGCCGAAGTGGTCCTCGAACATCTTGCGGTACTGCGAGGTGAAATAATTGACGGCGGCCTCGCGTTCGGCCGCCATTTCCTCGGCGTTCTCTGCGGTCGCCGCGACCTGGAAGGCATTGAAGCGGGCCGCGGCGTACATGACCGAGGCACTGACCTGCCCGGTCGGCACCTCGCTGGCCTGCTGGTTCAACAGATCGATGATGGCATCCGCGCGTGCGCGAAATTCAGGCGTGAGGCTGTTTTCACTCATGTATTGGATTCCGTGACTGGCATGGACAGGCGCGCAAGAATAACGAATTCACCGCGTTCTATGCGCGTGGATCGCCCGTCGGCGGCCGACGTGCCGCGATCACGGCCTCGGCAAGCGCACGCACCGAGCATGGCGCGCTGCCCTCGGCCTTGTTGTTGATCGTGACAAACGCCGGCTGGCCGGCGCCGGTGGTCCCGGCGATTACGCGCGCAAGCGCGTCACGCGTGGCCGGATCCGGGTCGATGAGCGTGTCGAACGGCGCGTAATCGGCCCGTGCTTTTTCGTAACCGTAGGCGCCGTGTCGCATGTTCAGATTCCAGCGCGCCACGAAGGGCCCTGGCCAGAGCGCCCGCAGGATTGGCAGCTGCTCGGCAATCGGCGGCATGCGTGGATGCAACCCGAGACAATACGTCGCCCCGTGCGCCTTGAGCGTGGCCACGAACGTCCGGCCGAGCCACTCGGGATTGCGGACCTCGACCGCGATCACGACACCGGGCTGACCGGCCACGATCTCGGCCGCCGTCGCGAGCATCCGATCGAGACGCGCGACAAGCCCGGCCATATCGCCGAGCAGATCCCTCGGCAGCGGGCTCAGCTGCCAGACGAGCACCCCGAGCCGTTCGCCCAGCCCGCGACAGGCCGGTTCGACAAAGATATCGCGGGCGATTCGGGCATCCAGGAAATCCGGGTTGGCCGCTGTCGCTCGCCCACCGGTACCGCGCACCAGGGCATCGCTGATACGCGCCGGCGCCTTGACCACGAACCGGAAATCGCGCGGGACCTGGGCCGCGTAGTCGGCGTACTGAGCGACGCTGAGCGGCTGATAGAACGCACGGTCCAGACTGACCGTGCCGAACAGCGGATGCTGTGCATAGGCGGCAAGCCCGTCGCGCGACAGCCGTTTTTCGTCGTAGTCCCCGTCCCAGACCAGCCCGTTCCAGCCCGGAAAATTCCAGGACGATGTGCCGAAACGGGCACGCCCGGGCAAGGCGTCGGCCAGACCGCCCAGATGTGCATCGGAAACAACCGGCGCAACCCCCGGTCGCGGCGCTTGATCGGCATCGAACAATTCATCGGTTCGGGCACCGGACGGCGCATCAACAGCCATGCCTCAGACCGCAGGATGGAAACGGGCGGCTTATTCTGCCCGATCGCGGACGCTCCATGCAGTGCTTCCGGCTAGGGCGTGTTGATGTTTCGTTCGAGCGCGTTTTCGTCGAGAGACCGCCGTGTGTCCGGCAAGGCGCGAGTCGCCGATCGTGGCGTGCCACGATCGGCGACTCGCAACGCCGCAGGGCGCTCATCGTCGAGTTTCATGGGCGGCCCAGCCCTTCGGGACAAGCGCCCCAAAATCAAAAACACGACGGCAATACAGCGTTCTAGCACGCTGGCGCAGAATGACACGCTATGCCTGCGACGCCTCGTCTTGCCGCCCATCGTCAATTTCAGGGCGCGCTTGGCGCGGACTCGCACGACACATCAACAGGCCCTAGCGGTTCAGGGCCGTGCGGGCCCGCGATTCTCCATCGCCGTCGGCGATGCCCCGGTGGCGGTCAGGTGCAGACGCACCAACTCGGCCAGCGAACCGGCCGACATCTTGTGCATGACGTTGGCCCGGTGTAGTTCGACGGTCTTGGGGCTGATGTCCAGTCGTCGCGCGATATGCTTGTTGGACCACCCCGCCACGACCTCGTCCATGACATCCACCTCGCGCGGCGTCAGGCGGCCGAGGCGCGCGCGTGCCTCGTCGCTCTGGCGACGTTCGGCCATCATCGCCTGGCTATCGTCAATGGCCTCGCGCACGGTGGCGATCAGTAGATCGTCATCGACCGGCTTCTCCAGGAAATGCACGGCGCCGCCCCGCATGGCCTCGACCGTCGCCGCGACATCGCCGTAGCCGGACATGAAGATGATCGGCAGGTGCGGATCGGTCTGGCAGATCGCACGCTGGACAGCCAGACCGCTCATGTCCGGGATCCGCAGATCCAACAGCACGCAGCCGGAATGAGGCGTGCGCGAACGGTCGACGAACGCATGGCCCGAGGCATATTCCGCACAATCGACCGGGATCGTTTCCAAAAGACACCGCAACGAGTCGCGAACGGCGTCGTCGTCATCCACGATGTGTACCAGCGCATCCATGGCGGTTCCGTGGCTGCAGAATCGAAGATTTGATCGTAACAAGCCCGGCGGCTTTGCGAACCCGTATTTTTTCGCATGTTTCGCCGTCCATCGCGGGCGGTGCCGACCGCCCCGCGTTCAGACGAACAACCGCTCGGCCAGCATGAAAAGGCCGGTCGCGGCCATGAGTATCGCGAACACGAGCTGCAACGTCCGACCGGCCAGATACCGCGCCAGACCGCGGCCGCCGATCATGCCGATCGCCCCGCCGAGCACGAACAGCCCGGCGATCGCCGGATCGATCGATCGTCCGCCTGCCACGTTCGAGACGACGCCCGACAGGCCCACGAGCGTGATGACGAAAAGCGACGTGGCGACCGCCCGATGAATCCCCATGTCCGTGATCAGTATCAGGGCCGGCACGATAAGAAAACCGCCCCCCACGCCGAAGAAACCGGACAGCACGCCGACCACGAGCCCGGCGACCACCAGGGCCGCGCTGCAGGGCGCATTCAGGCGGAGACGCCCGTCGCGTGCGTAGTGACAGACCGTTCCTGCATCGGTCACGGCCTCGGGCGCGATGCGGGCACGAATCACGGCAGCCTCGGCCGGGGCGTGCCGCGCCCTGATCAACAGACGCAGCGCGACCGCCAACATGAGGAGGGCGAACGCACCGAGCGTCGTGCCATCAGCGGCGTACTGCCCCAGCCAGACGCCGGCCGGCGCGGCCGCGACCCCGGCCAGCGCGAAGATCAATCCCGCCCGCCATTCGATGACCCGCCGACGCGCAGCCTCGACGACACCGGTGCCGGCCGTCAGCGCCACCGCGACCAGCGATATCGCGATCGCCTCGCGCGCCGACAGGCCCAGCCCGTAGACCAGAAGCGGCACGGCAAAGATCGAGCCGCCCCCGCCGGTCAATCCGAGCGCCAGACCCACCACGATTCCAAAGACAATACTCAGCACAAGCACGGCGCCTGTGACCAGCGCCCCCTGTCAATCTCGATAGCATTTTATATTATTTGTATATTCTATTTATCGATTTGAAGAGGCATAACAGCGCCGCACCGACCGCTCGCTTGCCTCGGGATCCAAGCGGCGCGCAACGCATCACCGGGCGTGCTGTCCATAATGGCGCTGTATCCGGCACGCTTTTCGCGCAATGACCGAAACCAACATCATTCTCTTTGTCGTCGGCCTGATCCTCTTTCTGAGCGTGCTCGCCAGCGCGCTCGCCCGGTTCGGCCCGCCCCTGCTGCTCATCTTTCTGGTCTGCGGCATGCTGGCCGGCAACGAAGGGATCGGTCAGATCGGCTATTCGAACGTGCCGCTGACCTATTTCATCGCCAATCTCGCGCTGGCGATCATTCTGCTCGACGGCGGCCTGCGAACACCGATCCGGGCGTTTCGCGTCGGTCTCAGGCCGGCCCTGTCGCTGGCCACGGTCGGCGTGCTCATCTCGGCCTCGCTGTCGGGTGCGTTCATCGCTTACGTCTTGGCCGTGGACTGGCGTTACGGTCTGCTGCTCGGCGCGATCGTGGCCAGTACGGATGCCGCCGCCGTGTTCTCGCAGCTGCGCAGCAGCGGCGTGACGCTCAACGAGCGTGTCTCGGCGACGCTGGAGATCGAATCGGGCACGAACGACCCGATGGCGATCTTCCTCGTGACCTATCTGATGACCGCGATCGGCCAGAGCCGGCCCTTCGAATTCACGAACGTGGTCATCGAACTGCTGCAACAGTTCGGCATCGGCATCGTCGGCGGGCTGGCGCTCGGCTACGCCCTGTCCTGGCTGGTCGCCCGTCTGCCGCTGGTCGAGGGGCTGTATGCCCTGTTGATCGCCTCCGGCGGCGTCATGGCGTTCACGGCCATCAACCAGCTCGGCGGCAGTGGTTTTCTCGGCATCTATCTGGTCGGACTCGTGGTCGGCAATCGACGTGCCCAGGCCACGGAGCATGTCTTCCGCGTCATGGACGGCCTGGCCTGGCTGGCGCAGGCCGGCATGTTCCTCGTGCTCGGACTGCTGGTGAATCCGAGCCAGATCTGGGCGGATGCCGCACCGGCGTTCCTGATCGCGGTGTTGCTGATCTTCGTCGCTCGCCCGGCGGCCGTCTGGGTCAGCCTGTTGCCGTTTCGTTTCCCGATCCGCGAACAGGGTTTCATCGCCTGGGTGGGGCTGCGCGGTGCTGTACCCATCGTGCTGGCGCTGTTTCCGCTGATGGCCAATCTGGAGGATGCTCAATTCCTCTTCGATATCGCGTTCGCCGTGGTGCTCATGTCGTTGATCATTCAGGGGACATCGCTGGGCACCATGGCCCGGCTACTGCGCCTGGAAGTTCCGCCCGAGCCGGCGCCGATCGCAGCGTTCCCGCTGAGCGGGCGACGCGACGACCATTTCCACGTGCTGGCCTATGTCATCGAGAAGGAATCGCCGTTGGCGAACACCGCCGGCGATGCGCTCGCCCGGTACGACGGGCTGCGGGTGATCGCGACGACACGCGGCGAGCGGCTGCGGTTCCCGCGCGACGGCTTCGTCTATGCGGTGGGCGATACGGTCTATGTTCTCGCCCCGCAACGTTTCCAGACCGAACTCGGGCGACTGTTCCGCGGCGAGGGACGCGACCGCGCGACCCAACCGGCCCGTTTCTTCGGCCCGTTCACGGTGCACGGCGAGGCCACCGCCGGCGAATTCGCACAGGTCTATGGCATTGAACTGACCGCGGAAGAAGCCGGGCAGACGCTCGGTACACTGGTCCGCCGGCGCCTGCGACGACGCCCGGTGGCCGGCGACGTGGTCGAGCTCGGCCCGGTGCGTCTGATCGTGCGCGATCTATCGGATGGCGCCATCGCCGAGCTGGGCCTGCAGTTGCGCGATCGCGAGCCGGACAAGGCCATCGAACAGGCCTGACCACCCCGCACGGCCCGATCGCCGCGATGCGATCGGGCCGGCGACGGAATATTGGACATCTCGGCCGCCGCGAGATGGCCGGACGGCAACCGGGAGCTACGTCAGCCCGAGACGTCGGCCGGCTGTCGACGCGGCCGGTTCGCGCCACCGAACCCGTGGCCCTGGGCCAGGCAGTAGGCCAGCCACTTGTTGAGCAGAAGATTGCGTGGCCACTGCTCCGAAAGCACGTCTTCGTCGATGTTCGGCACACCGGCCAGCGCTGCATACCGCGACCGGGCATCGCAATAGATGGCTTCGGCCAGCTCGGCATCACGATACACCCGCAACGTGAGATCCGGATCCGGATGGGCCGCCGCCCCCTCACCGAACCAATAGGTCAGGTTGACCGTGGTCGTGTAGCGACAGCGTTCGATGACTCGCAGATGCAGTACGGCGTCCTCGCCCTGGGAAGTCGCCGATTCGAACGGCAGTTCGAGCTCCGGCGCCAGCCGCTCGAAACGCCGGAAATTGCTCTCGTAGAGCCCCATGAGGCCGGTGAAACTGCGCGGCTGAGCAGACGCGAGCCAGTGATTTCGCTTCAATTTCGGCATAGATGGACTATAAGGCAGGCGCCGCGGTTTTCAAATGACATCAGAAGGATCGGCGGCGGAGATCGCGGTCCTGCATGATCACGGCGGCCACTTCCTCGATTGAGCGGTTGGTGGTCTCGACGTAAGGAATGCCGTGACGCTTGTAGAGGGCGGCGGCCTGTCGCAATTCATAGCTGACCTGACCGATCGCGGCATAATGACTGCCGCGTCGGCGCTCGCTGCGAATCTGGTGCAGCCGATCGGCGGCGATGTACAGCCCGTAGAGCTTGTGCTTGTACGGCGCGAGCGCCGCCGGCAGTCGATTCGATTCGAACTGGTCTTCGGTCAATGGGTAATTGGCGGCGAAGATGCCGTGCTGCATGGCCATGTAGACACAGACCGGGGTCTTGCCGCAACGCGACGGGGCCATGAGGATGATCTCGGCACGCTCATAGCCGTTCTCGCCGACGCCGTCGTCATGGGCAAGCGCGAAATTCATGGCTTCGATGCGCGATTCGTAGACCGCCTGATCGGCGATACCGTGAGCCCGGCCGCTCTGATGCGACGATTTGGCCTCGAGTGCGGCCTCGAGTTGTGGCACGAACGCATCGAACAGGTCGAGAAAGACCACCGCCCCGCCCCGCAGGATCTCGCGAACATCGTCCGAGACGGTGGTCGAGAACACGATCGGCCGGGTGCCGAGATTCCGACCGGTATGTTCGATGTATTCGAGCGCAGTCCGCGCCTTGTCGGCCGAATTGATGAACGGCAGCGTCGACTGACGGAACTGGCGTTCGTCGAACTGGGTGAGCAGTGTCGCCCCGAGTGTCTCGGCCGTGATGCCGGTTCGATCGGAGACGAAGAACACCGCGCGGCTGGGCTGGTTCGTATCGTTCATCGCGGCATAGTGCCCGGCCGTTGGCCGCCCGTCGACGCCCCAGCGGACCGTGTCCCCGGCGCCGCCCGGGCAGGGAATCGTTACCACCACGCAGCGCCGCAACGGCTGTGTAGAATGCCATCCGACCTTGGTATGCCCTGTTGCAAGGAGCGCAAGCGTGGATAAATCGCACGTGATCTGGTTCAGCCAGCTCGGGATGAACAATGTCGACTCGGTCGGCGGCAAGAACGCCTCGCTCGGCGAGATGATCAGCCATCTGGCGGATGCCGGTGTATCGGTACCGGACGGTTTTGCCACCACCGCCGATGCCTATCGCGAGTTTCTCGCGCACGACGGCCTGGCCGATCGCATCAATGCCCGGCTCGACGCGCTCGATATCGAGGATGTCGACGCGCTGGCCGAGACCGGCGAAGCGATCCGCCAGTGGGTGATGGATCATCCCTTCCCGCCAGCCCTGGAAGCCGACATTCGCGAAGCTTTTCAGACGCTGTCCGCCGATCACGATGACATCGCCGTGGCGGTACGCAGCTCGGCGACCGCCGAGGACCTGCCCGATGCCTCGTTCGCCGGCCAGCAGGAGACATTCCTCAACGTCCGCGGCCTGGACAACATCATGCTGGCCATCAAGGACGTGTTCGCCTCGTTGTTCAACGACCGCGCAATCTCCTATCGCGTGCACAAGGGCTTCGATCACAGCCAGGTGGCCTTGTCCGCCGGCATCCAGCGCATGGTGCGTTCGGATACCGGCGCCTCCGGCGTGATGTTCACGATCGATACCGAATCCGGTTTCGACAAGGTCGTGTTCATCACCAGCTCCTGGGGGCTCGGCGAGGCCGTGGTCCAGGGCGCCGTCAACCCCGACGAGTTCTACGTCTACAAGGACAACATCGACGCCGGCCGCCCGGCGATCCTGCGACGGGTCAAGGGCGGCAAGGCGGTCAAGATGGTCTATACCGCCGATCGATCGCACGGCAAGACAACCGAATTCGTCGACGTCGACGCCGCCGAGCAGGCGAGATTCTCGATCACCGACGACGACGCCGAAGCCCTGGCCGCCCAGGCGCTGATCATCGAGCGCCACTACGGACGCCCGATGGATATCGAGTGGGGCAAGGACGGCGAGACCGGCCAGTTGTTCATCCTGCAGGCGCGTCCAGAGACGGTGAAGTCCAACAGCACCACGCTGGAACGTTACAACCTCGATGCGAGCGGGCATGAGGTGCTCGTCGAGGGCCGCTCGATCGGCCAGCGAGTCGGCGCCGGTCGCGTACGCAACGTCGCCTCGATCAAGGAAATGAACAAGGTCGAGGACGGCGACATCCTGGTCACCGACATGACCGATCCGGACTGGGAACCGGTGATGAAACGGGCCGCCGCGATCGTGACCAACCGTGGCGGCCGGACCTGTCATGCGGCCATTATCGCCCGCGAGCTCGGCATTCCGGCCGTGGTGGGCACGGGCGATGCGACCGAGCGGCTGGCCGACAAGGCCGAAGTGACCGTCTCCTGTGCCGAGGGCGACACCGGCTATGTCTACGAGGGCATCGTCGATTTCAAGATCGACGAGATCTCGCTGGACAAGATGCCGCCGATCGACACCAAGATCATGATGAACGTCGGCAACCCGGACCGGGCCTTCGATTTCGCTACCCTGCCCAATGCAGGCGTCGGCCTGGCCCGGCTCGAGTTCATCATCAATCGCCAGATCGGTGTACATCCGCGTGCCCTGCTCGAGTACGACGACCAGCCCGACGATCTCAAGCGGCAGATCGATGCCCATATCGCCGGCTACGCGAGCCCGCGCGATTTCTATGTCGATCGCCTGGTCGAGGGCATCTCGACGCTGGCTGCCGCATTTCATCCCAAGCCGGTGATCGTGCGGCTTTCGGATTTCAAGTCCAACGAATACGCCAACCTGCTGGGCGGCGAGGCCTTCGAGCCGGATGAAGAGAATCCGATGATCGGCTGGCGCGGCGCCTCGCGTTATCTGTCGGACGACTTCCGGGCCTGCTTCGAGCTGGAGCTTGCTGCCATGAGTCGCGTCCGGGGCGAGATGGGGCTGACCAACGTGCAGATCATGATCCCGTTCGTGCGCACACTCTCCGAAGCCCGGGGCGTGACCGACCTGCTTGCCTCGCATGGGTTCAAGCGCGGCGAGAACGATCTCAGGATCATCATGATGTGCGAGTTGCCCTCGAACGCCGTGCTGGCCGACGAGTTCCTGGAATACTTCGACGGGTTCTCGATCGGTTCGAACGACATGACCCAGCTCTCGCTGGGCCTGGACCGCGACTCGGGGCTGATCTCGCACCTGTTCGACGAACGCGACCCGGCGATCAAGATCATGCTCGAAAAAGCCATTGCTGCCTGCAAACGTCACGACAAGTACGTGGGCATCTGTGGCCAGGGGCCGTCGGACTATCCCGATCTCGCCCGCTGGCTGCTCGATCAGGGTATCGAATCGATGTCGCTGAACCCGGACACCGTTGTGGCAACATGGCTGTATCTGGCTGACAAGAAAGTCTGACCGTGACACACGACAAAACAGACGCCGCGCATTGCTGAGCCGAGGACGCGGTGATCTGCCCGAGCACCCGCACGATCATTTCGACGGCGAGCGCTTTTTCAATCCCGGACTGGCCCGGCCGACGCGTTCGCGCCGGGCGTTCTGGCACTGGCTGCTGGTCGAGCGACGTCAGCTGGCGCCGTGGACCATCCCGGCACGTCGCCCCGGCGCACGGCCGCCGATGCGTGTTCGGCGAACTCAAGTCACGTGGATCGGCCATGCCACGGCGCTGATCCAGACGGACGGCTGCAATCTGCTGACCGACCCCGTCTATGCCCGGACCGTGAACCCGATTCCCGGCCTCGGCCCTGCACGCGTGCACCCACCGGGCATCGCCTGGGCCGATCTACCGCCGATCGATATCGTGGTCATCAGCCACGCCCATTACGATCATCTCGACAGTGCCACGGTACGCCGGCTGGTCGACACACACGATCCACTCTTCGTCGCCGGGCTGGGCCTGCACGGCTGGCTGGCGCGTCGCGGCGCGCGACGGATCGTCACGCTCGACTGGTGGCAAGGCCACGACGTGCCGGGCAACGCAACGCACACCCCCATCCGGCTGACCGCGGTGCCCGCGCAACACTGGTCAAGACGCAGCCTGGGCGATCGCAATCGCGTACTCTGGGCGGGCTATATGATCGAAACCGATACGACACGACTCTATTTCGCGGGCGATACCGGTTTCCGGGCCGAACTGTTTCGTGATATCGCAGCACACACCGGCCAGCCGGATCTGGCGCTGCTGCCGATCGGCGCCTACGAGCCACGCCGGTTCATGGCGCGCCAACACATGAATCCCGACGAAGCCGTACAGGCTCATGAGCTGCTGGGAGCTCGACGCTCGATGGCCATACATTTCGGCACGTTCCGGCTGACCGATGAAGACCGGGCGCAACCGGCCATTGATCTGGTCGCCGCCCTGCAGCAACACGAGGTACCGGACTCGCAGTTCGTGGTCCCCGATTTCGGTCAGACGGTCACGCCGTCCGAGGATTACGAGACAACAGATCAGTCGGCCGTCTGATTCCGGATCGAGCATTGATGCGGCGCGCGGCGCGCTCGCCCGGGCAGCCTGTCGCTAGCGCGCGGAGCCGAGCCGACGGCTGGATCAGCGCGTCGTGGCAACACCAAGAGGCAGACCGGCCTCGACGAATGCGCCGTGCAGGGCATCGAAGGCATCGGCGGCCACCGCGGGGCGCCCCCTGACACCGAATTCGATGGCGCGCCGACCATCTGCCGAGGGCAGACAGGCAATGCGTGCTTCGGGGTGGGCGTCCATCACGGACTGCATTACGCCGATCAAGGCGCTTTCGGGCGTGTCGAGTACTTCGATCAGATACTCGACCTGTCGTTCCGCCACATGCAGGTTCGCGTAATGCGTATCCAGCACCCAGGTAACCATGGGCCAGGCCATGTTCGGAAAGCCGGGCACGAAATGATGGTCGCCCAGCGAGAAACCGGGCACACGATTGACCGGGTTGGGAATGACAGTCGATCCGACCGGCCATTCGACCATATGGATGCGATCCGGATAGGCGCGATCGCCGAACTTGTCTTCAAGAATCGCGCGGCCTTCGGCATTGTATTCGAGCAAAACGCCGGCAGCCGCCGCGGCACATTGACGTGTCCGGTCGTCGGGTGTGGCCCCGATGCCGCCGAAACTGAACACGATATCAGCGCCGGCCATCGTCTCCTGCAAAGTGCGGGTCAGCAAAGCCGCATCGTCGCCAACCATGCGCGCCCAGGCGAGCTCCATGCCTCGTTCGTGCAGGCGATCGATGACGGCCGGCATGTGTTTGTCGGCGCGCTTGCCAGACAACAACTCGTCGCCAATCAGAACAATACCCACCGAGCGCGGGTCAGCCGTCTGCGCCATCACGATTCCTGTCGAATGAATCCGGTCGTGCCGGGCGATGTTTCATCGCCCGGCACAGGCATCACGATGCGTCGTGACCTGCCACGGCCTTTTCCAGCATCGGCTTCAATTCGCCCGACTGAAACAGATCGATGACGATATCCGAGCCACCGACCAGCTCGCCGTCGACGAACAGCTGCGGGATCGTCGGCCAGTTGGAATAGATCTTCACGCCTTGTCGGTAGATCTCTTCATCGTCGAAGACGTTGACGGCCTTGAAGGAGACGCCGCAGGCCTTCAGTGCCTCGGCACTACGCGCCGAGAACCCGCATTGCGGGAAGTCCGGTGTGCCTTTCATGTAGAGCACGATCGGATTGTTCTCGACTTCTTCCTTGATGACTTCCATCGCCTTGGCGCTCATGAACCGTTCCTTCGTGTGATGTGGTGATCGGTCAACCCTCTAATGTGGGTCGACGCCCGCCCGTATCAAGAGCGATGCCTTTAGGGCCTGTTATTAATCCGGCACCCAAACAGCTGACGACGTCAGCTGTTTTCAACGCCATCGAAAGAAACGCCGGCACTTGTCCGTCTTTATTATTTGCAATGGCTTTACGGCCGTTGGCCGTGGCGCGCGTGCTGTCGCACACGCGCGTTATCAACCCGAAAAATCGTCTATTTTTATGCCGGTTTATAACACGTCCCGCGTGCGCCGCGCCGGCGATCATTTTTTTTGCAAGACAAGGCATCGGGCGCGTACGGCCGTCATTCTGGCCTAGGTGTGTAAACCCACCACATTGTTCACGGAGAGCGACAATCGGCTGACGGGTGGTTGGTGGTTGAGGCTGGCATGGGGTCGATGCCAGTTATAGTGGTGGAGCCAGTAAGGCAAGTGATCGGC
>NZ_QZWD01000013.1 GCF_003602005.1 Salinisphaera sp. Q1T1-3
AACGCCAGCCATGAAAGGCCCGCTTGCGCGGACATTCATACCAGCAACCTGTATATGGTGGTTGCTATCAACCGCGGCAGAGCGTTTGCCTACGGATTGCTCGCATTCGGCCAAAAGGCCGACTGCTCGGCCCTTCGGGCCCAGTCGCGTGACGCGACTGTCCGGGCGAGCTTACTCGCCCGTCAAACACGGGCTTCTCGTCTGGGCCGCAACGCCAGCCATGAAAGGCCCGCTTGCGCGGACATTCATACCAGCGACCTGTATATGGTGGTTGCTATCAACCGCGGCAGAGCGTTTGCCTACGGATTGCTCGCATTCGGCCAAAAGGCCGACTGCTCGGCCCTTCGGGCCCAGTCGCGTGACGCGACTGTCCGGGCGAGCTTGCTCGCCCGTCGAACACGGGCTTCTCGTCTGGGCCGCAACGCCAGCCATGAAAGGCCCGCTTGCGCGGACATTCATACCAGCAACCTGTATATGGTGGTTGCTATCAACCGCGGCAGAGCGTTTGCCTACGGATTGCTCGCATTCGGCCAAAAGGCCGACTGCTCGGCCCTTCGGGCCCAGTCGCGTGACGCGACTGTCCGGGCGAGCTTACTCGCCCGTCGAACACGGGCTTCTCGTCTGGGCCGCAACGCCAGCCATAAAAAAGGCCCGCTTGCGCGGGCCTTTGTTATGGCTGGGGATGAGGGATTCGAACCCCCACTGACGGAGTCAGAGTCCGTAGTCCTACCATTAGACGAATCCCCAGTAACCTGGTTCGACGGGCGTATCGCACTCGACCATACGCCCGTCGTGCAGTCGCTTTAGCGCTTGGAGTACTGCGGCGACTTGCGGGCCTTGTGAAGACCGATCTTCTTGCGCTCGACCTTACGGGCGTCGCGGGTCATGTAGCCAGCCGCACGCAGCGCCGGACGCATGCCCTCGTCGTAGTCGACCAGCGCACGGGCCAGACCGTGGCGAATGGCGCCGGCCTGACCGTTCGGGCCGCCGCCGTTGACGGTGATCGTGATATCGAAACGATCGACCGAGTCCGTGGCCTCAAGTGCTTGGCGCACGATCATGCGCGAGGTCGGACGACCGAAATATTCGTCCAGCGTCTTCTTGTTGACCGTGATCTGACCGGATCCCGGCTTGATGAAGACGCGGGCGGCGGCGGTCTTGCGACGGCCAGTGCCGTAGGACTGTTCGGTTGCCATGCTTTAAATCTCCAGCGTCTGCGGCTGCTGAGCGGTGTGCGGATGGTCCGCGTTCGGGTAGACACGCAGCTTGCGCGCCAGCTGACGGCCCAGCGGGCCCTTGGGCAGCATGCCCTTCACGGCGTGCTCGATGACGCGCTCGGGATGCGTGGCCAACTGCTTTTCCAGCGAGATCGACTTCATGTTGCCGACGTAACCGGTAAAGCGGTAATAGAATTTCTGCTGCGGCTTCTTGCCTGTGACCTTCACGTTCGCCGCGTTGACGACCACGATGTGATCACCGACATCCATGTGCGGCGTGTATTCCGGCTTGTGCTTACCGCGCAGGCGGAACGCGACTTCGGTAGCCAGACGGCCCAGCGTCTTGTCCGTCGCATCGACGACAAACCAGTCGCCGGGAACCTCGTTTTTCTTCGCGGAAAACGTCTTCATTGCAATACTCGTCAGCCGTAGCGAAACACAGCAGCGCCGCTGCGAAAGCGCGCAATTCTATAGCCGCCGCCCGCGTTTTGCAACGCTATTTTTCGCAAACGACGGCAAGGACTGTCCAAGGCTACTCGCACTTCCGGATGATGGTCTCCAGGGCGACACGCTGGCTACGGGGCCGGCGCTTCGGATAACCGTACCAGATGAGGCCGACGGCGTATTCCCGTGCGGGATCGGCACCGGCGATTTCGAGAAAATCCGGCTCTCGCGTGATTGCCCCACTCGCCCATTTGGTGCCGATGCCGGCAGCGTGCAGATACAGGCTCAGGTTCTGTATGGCGCAGGCGCAGGCCGCATAGTCCTCTGCGGCTCGTTGTGTCTCGTTGGTCTTTTCGCACGTGACCACCAGCCAGCCGGGCATCTGCGACCAGCGCTCGCGCTTGGCCTCGGCGACTTCCGCGCCGCGTGAGGCCTGCAGGAGTCCGGTGTTCAGGGCCACGACTGCCTGTTGCGCTTTCGGCCCCAGGAGCGAGAAACGCCATGGCTGGGTCAGATGGTGATTCGGCGCCCAGCGCGCTGCGTCGATGGCCGCGATGATCGTTTCGCGCGGCGGCACTTCGCCGGCCACGAAATGATCGACGGTTCGTCGACCCTTGATGAGGGTCGCCACATCGACCGGGCTCACGGGGCTTTCGCTCATCGCTTGTCGATCGGTCATCGCCATAGGGCCTGTTGAGGTTTCGTTCGAGCGCCTTTTCGTCGAGAGACCGCTGTGTGTCCGGCAAGGCGCGAGCCGCCGATCGTGGCGTGCCGCGATCCAGACGCGCAACGCCGCCGGGCGCCCATCGTCGATTTTTCATGGGCGGCCCAACCCGAAGGGACAAGCACCCCAAAATCAAGGATACGACGGCAATCCAGCGTTGTCGCCCGCGGGTGCAGAATGACGGCACGGCGCGCACGACGCCTCGTCTTGCCGCCCATCGTCAATTTCAGGGCGCGCTTGGCGCGGATTCGCACGAAACATCAATAGGCCCTAGTCCGTGCTTGCACCCGATGCCGGATCGCCCGTGGCGCCGACATCGCGCTGGTTGTGTCGGGCGATCCGCTCGAGCACCCGGTTGGCCAGATCTTCCTGCATTTGATTCAGCAGATGGCGGCGCTCGTCGTCGGAGGACAGTTGCTGCGTCGCATCGCTGGTGTATTCACGACTGTCCACGACGGTCTCGCCGGTGAGCTGGTCGGCACCCCGCACGCTGTAATTGAAGATCGCTCGGACCGTCACCTCGTAGACCGACGAGTCGCCGTCCACCGGGCTGACCGCCACGGTCCGCTGATTGCTCTGCACGCTGACGATGCGCAGCTCGGCCGGCGCCCCGCCGTCGCCCAGCAGATGCCGCCGGCGCAGACGCTGGCGCAGTGCGGTGACGAGCTCGGGGTCACCGACGCTGTAGTCGTCGTGATAGGTCACGTCCATGCGATCGATGCCCTTGGGCAACGGGTTCGCGCCCTGCAGGTGGAAACCGCATCCCGCGAGCCAGAGCAGGAGCAGGCTGCCGACCGCCAGCCGCCCCAGGCCGGTCGCCGATCGTTTCGACGCTGTGCGAATGACGTGGACATGCATGATCGTCACACCACCAGATTCACGAGTTTACCGGGCACCACGATCGTCTTCTTGATCGGCTGACCGTCGATATGACGCGCCACGTTGACATCTTCGACGGCGGTCCTGGCCACTGTATCGCGATCGGCATCCGCAGGCACATCGATACGTGCCCGCACCTTGCCATTGACCTGGACAACCAGCGTGATGGATTCGCGCACCTGCGCGGCCGCCTCGGCGACCGGCCAGGCTTCGGCCATGACCAGCGTATCGTGGCCGAGCGCACGCCAGAGCGCGTCACAGATATGCGGGGCGATCGGCGCGAGCATCTTGATGATCGCCTCGAGGGATTCCTGGCGCACGGCCTGGGTCTCGGCATCACACGTCTCTTCGACGCGGCCGATGGCGTTGGCCAGTTCCATGACGGCGGCGATCGCCGTGTTGAAGGTGTGGCGCCGGCCGACATCGTCCCCGACCTTGGCGATGGTCTCGTGGGTCTTGCGTCGCAGTTCCGCCGCGGCTTCGCCCTCGGCCCCCGTGGCCGGCGCGACCAGCCCGTTGTCCACGTGCGTGGCCACCAGCCGCCACAGCCGGTTGAGGAAGCGATGTGCCCCCTCCACGCCGGATTCCGACCATTCCAGCGACTGGTCCGGCGGGGCGGCGAACATGGAGAACAGGCGCACCGTATCGGCGCCGTAGGTTTCGATGAGCGCCTGAGGGTCGACCGTGTTGCCCTTGGACTTGGACATCTTGGCCCCGTCCTTGAGCACCATGCCCTGCGTCAGCAGCGCCTTGAACGGCTCGTCCGCGCGCGCCAGGCCGACATCTCGCATCAGCTTCTGGAAGAAACGGGCATAGAGCAGGTGCAGAATCGCGTGCTCGATACCGCCGACGTACTGATCGACCGGCATCCAGTAATGCGCCCGGTCGTCGATCATCGAATCGGCATCGGGGCACGTGAACCGCGCGAAATACCAGGACGACTCCATGAAAGTGTCGAAGGTATCGGTCTCGCGCCGGGCGTCGCGCCCGCACTGCGGACACGTGCAATTCACGAATTCGGGCATGTCCGGCAACGGCGAGCCGGCGCCCTCGGGCGTGACGTTTTCAGGCAGCACGACCGGCAGGTCGGACTCGGGGACGGCGACCGGCCCGCAATCGTCGCAGTGGATGATCGGGATCGGCGCACCCCAGTAGCGCTGGCGTGACAGTCCCCAATCGCGCAGCCGATATTGTGTCTTGCGGCGCGCCGTGCCGCGGGCCTCCAGCCGATCGGCGATGTCACCGAAGGCCTGCTCGAACGTCTTGCCGTCGTCCTCGCCGGAATTGATCAGTACGCCCTTCTCGACCGCCGCAGCCGAGCTGATGTCCGGCGTGTTGCCCTCGGCGTCGGCGATCACTGGCACGATCGGCAAATCGTAGGCCGTGGCGAATTCCCAGTCGCGCTGGTCGTGGCCGGGTACGCTCATCACGGCACCGGTGCCATATCCCATGAGCACGAAGTTGGCGACAAAGATCGGCAGGCGCGCGCCGGACAGCGGATGCACAGCCTCGATCGGCAGGCGATAGCCCTTCTTGTCGCGCGTTTCCAGGCCGGCCTCAGCGGTGCCGGCGCGCCGGCATTCCTCGCAGAAGGCTGCCAGCTCGGCATCGGTATCGGCTGCGGCGGCCACCAGCGGATGGTCGGCCGCCAGTGCCATGTAGGTCACGCCGTGCAGCGTATCCGGGCGCGTGGTGTAGACCGTCAGCGGCGTGTCCTGGCCGGCGACGTCGAAATCGATCTCGAGACCGGTCGAGCGGCCGATCCAGTTGGCCTGCATTGTCTTGACCGCATCCGGCCAGCCGTCGAGGCCATCGAGATCATCCAGCAGTTCGTCGGCGTAATCCGTGATCCGGGCGAACCATTGCGGGATCGCCCGCTGCTCGACGATCGCCCCGGACCGCCAGCCCCGCCCGTCGACCACCTGCTCGTTCGCCAGCACGGTCTGATCGACCGGATCCCAGTTGACCACCGATTCACGGCGATACACCAGGCCCTGCTCGAACAGCTTCGTGAACAGCCACTGCTCCCAGCGATAGTAATCCGGGTCGCAGGTCGCGATCTCACGCGACCAGTCATAGGCAAAGCCCAATTGTTTGAGCTGGCCGCGCATGGCCGCGATGTTCTCGCGGGTCCACTGCGCCGGCGGCACGCCGTTCTTGATGGCCGCGTTCTCGGCCGGCAGACCGAAGGCATCCCAGCCCATCGGCTGCAGCACGTTGCGGCCGCACATCCGGTGATAGCGGCTGATCACGTCCCCGATGGTGTAATTGCGCACATGGCCCATGTGCAGCTTGCCGCTCGGGTACGGAAACATCGACAGGCAATAGAACTTCTCGCGATCGTCGGCGACAACGCGAAACGCATCGGCGTCGGCCCAGCGTCGCTGGACGTCGGATTCGATGGTGTCGAAACGATAGCTCGGTTCCATGGCGCGAAACAGCCCGGCAGAAGACAAGGAAAGAGCGAGAGTGTAATACCTAGCCCGGGCCGTGTCCCGCCATGACTCACCGGGTCGGCCTATACCCGCCGGGCAAGCTCGCGCCGTCGCTCGGCGATGCCGTCTCGACGTCGCCGCCGCCATCCCAGCAGCCCCGCCGCCAGACCGCCGAGCAACACGATGGCTGCCGAGGCGCTCGCGACCGGTGTCTCGCCGTGCCGTGCATAGGGCGTGGCCCCGGTCCGGGGAATCACATGCCCGACGAGCCGCGCGGTGGTGTCTTCAGCGGTCCGATCGTAGACCCGTCCGGTGAAGTCGATGATGGCGCTGATCCCGGTGTTGGCCGCCCGGACCATCGGCCGCCCGGCCTCGGCAGCCCGCATCCGTGCGATCTGAAGATGCTGGGCCGGGCCGATGGTGCCGGCAAACCAGCCGTCATTGGTCACATTGACAAGCACACCGGCAGCCGGCAGATCGCGGATCACGTTGCGACCGAACACATCCTCGAAACAGATCGTGGCGCCAAGACGCACCGACCCGGCGTGCAACAGGCGCTGATCGGCGGCGCCCGTGGCCAGGCGACCGATCGGCGCGCCGAGCCCGTCGAGCAGCGCGTCCAGCCAGGCGGGGCCCGGCACGTATTCACCAAACGGCACCAGATGGCGCTTGTGGTATTCCCCCTGGCCCGCCCCCAACGCCACGAGCGCGTTGTAATAGGAACCGGGTTCCCGCCCGCCACGCAGGACACCGGCAAGCACGGTCTTGCCCTCGGCGCGTGCCGTCTTGCCGACCGCGTCCAGCGCCGGCATCACCAACGCCATCGGCGCGGGTACGGCCACCTCCGGCCAGACGACGAGATCGGCGTCGGTTCGCCGTGTCATCGCGGCATAGCGATCGATCGTCGGCGCCAGATTGTCCGGGCGCCACTTGTCGTGCTGGGCGACATTGCCCTGCATCACGGCCACCGAGAGCGGCGCCGAGGCGCGCTGGGTCCAGTGCACCGCCGGCGGCAGGCACCACAGGAGCAGCGGCAGCGCCAGCGCCAGCCCGCAAGCGATCAGACGCGCCACCAGCCCGCCGACATAGAGCATATAGATGCCCCCGGCGGCGCTGACGAGCAGGAAGGACCAGCCGTGCACGCCCACCACCGGCGCGATCCCGTTGACCGGGATATCCGTTGCGGCATAACCGATGGCCAGCCAGTCGAAACCGCTGAACAGCCAGCTGCGCAGCCATTCGGCCAGCGTCCAGGTCGCCGGTACGACGCACAGCGCCCAGGGCGTGAGCGGCAAACGGCGCATCGCCCCGACGAGCGCCCCCGCCAGCGCCGGATACAACGCCAGATAGAGCGCGAGTCCGGCCGTGGCCAGACCGGCCAGCACCGCCGGCATGCCGGCGTTGGCATGCATGGCGACATAGACCCAGTGAATGCCGGTGGCGAACTGGGCAACGCCGAAAACGAAACCTCGCCAGGCCGCGCGTCGCGCACCGACGCCACGCCATAGCGCGACCAGGCCGAGCACGGCGGCGAGTGTGGCCGGCCAGGCCGCGAACGGCGCGAACCCGAGCGTGGCCAGCACGCCGAACAGTGCCGGGAGCAGACCGTCGGCCAACAGCTTCTTGAGGCGCGTCATGGACGTCGGACGCGCTATTCGGCGGCTTCGGGCAGAACCGTCATCTGAAACAGATGAATGCGCCGCGAGTCGGCACGCTGCACGTTGAACTGAAAGCGATCGATGATGGTGGTCTCGCCGCGACCGGGCATGTGCCCGAACTCGTGCATGACCAGACCGCCGACCGTGTCGAAATCATCGTCGGAAAAGGCGGTGCCGAAATAACGGTTGAATTCCTCGATCGGCGTCAGCGCATGCAACTGATAGCGGTTCTTGTCCTGTCGCAGGATGTTCGCGCCCTCGGCCTCGTCATATTCGTCGTCGATCTCGCCGACGATCTGTTCGAGGGCATCCTCGATGGTCACCAGCCCGGCGACACCGCCGTATTCGTCGACCACAACCGCCATGTGATTGCGCGAGGCCTTGAATTCCTTGAGCAGCACGTTGACGCGCTTGGATTCCGGCACATAAACCGCCGGCCGCAGCACCCGGTCCAGCGAGAAACCCGCGTCGTCGCCGGCGGCGTCCGCCACGCCCAGCAGATCCTTGGCCAGCAGGATACCGACGACTTCATCGCGCGATTCGCCGATGACCGGGAACCGCGAATGCCCGGACTCCACGGCAGCCGAGAGCACCTCGGCGAGTGCCGCATCGGACTCGATGACCACCATCTGGGAGCGCGGCACCATGATGTCCCGCACGTGCTGTTCGGAAACACGCAGCACGCCCTGCATCATCCACAGGGCATCGACATCCAGCAGCTGATTCTCCTGTGCCTCGGCCAGCACTTCGACCAGCTCTTCTCGATCGCGCGGCGGGCCCGCCAGGCTCATGCCGATCTGGCGCAGCCAGCCGCCTCTAGACTGGTCGCTGTCGTCGTCGCTCATGGTCTCGCGGCCGGTGCCGCCTCCTCCCATCGATTGTCGGACGCCATCCCTGCCGGCGATCAGCCGGGCGGCGTGGCCGCCGCCGTCGCACCGTAGGGATCGGCATAGCCGAGATGCGCCATGACCCGGCGCTCGGCCGCTTCCATGATCTCGGCCTCATCGTCGCCGATATGATCGTAACCCAGCAAGTGAAACGTCCCGTGCACGACCATGTGCAGCAGGTGCGCGGTCTCGGTCTTGCCCTGGGCGGCGGCCTCGTCGGCCACCACCGGCATGCAGATCGCCAGATCGCCGAGCATGTGCAGCCCGGGCAACGCGGCATCCGCCGGAAACGATAGCACGTTGGTCGCGTAGGGCTTGTCGCGGAAACGACCGTTCAGGTCCGCCGATTCGGCGCGCTCGATGAGCCGGACGTCGAGGGCAACGACGGTCTCGTCATCGTCGGCGATGCCGGCCTCGGCCAACACCGCGGCCACGGCTGCCTCGAGACCCGCGCGATCGGGCGCGGCATCAAGCCCATCGGCGACGGCCAGCTCCAGCGTGATCATCCGGCGTGGCGGTTCGCATCGCCCGCCGACGTCTCGCGCTCGGCCTCTTCGTCGTAGGCAGCCACGATGCGCTGCACGAGCGGATGGCGTACCACATCGGCCGCCGCGAAACGGGTCACACTGATGCCGTCGATGCGCTTGAGCAGACGCACCGCGTGCGACAGCCCGCTGGCCTTGGACGACGGCAGGTCGACCTGGGTCATGTCGCCCGTGACCACGGCCGTGGAGCCGAACCCGATGCGCGTCAGAAACATCTTCATCTGGGCGACGGTCGTGTTCTGGGCCTCATCAAGAATGATGAAGGCCTCGTTGAGCGTGCGCCCGCGCATGTAGGCCAACGGTGCGATCTCGATGACCTGCTGCTCGATCAGCCGGCCGACGCGCTCGAAACCGAGCATTTCGTAAAGCGCGTCATAGAGCGGCCGCAGATAGGGATCGATCTTCTGTGCCAGATCGCCGGGCAGGAAACCGAGGTTCTCACCCGCCTCGACCGCCGGCCGCACCAGTAGCAGGCGTCGCACGCGCTCGGACTCGAGCGCGTCGACCGCCGCGGCCACGGCGAGATAGGTCTTGCCGGTGCCGGCCGGGCCAATGCCGAAGTTCAAGTCGTGACTCGCCAGATTGGCGAGATAACGCCGCTGGTTCGGACCTCGACCGCGCACCAGGCCGTTACGGGTCTTGATCACGACATCGCGGCGCGGCTCGTCTTCGGAAACGGCAGCGGCGGCTTCGTGCCGCTCGCGTTCGGCCGTACGCGCCACGACATGGACCCGCTCGGTGTCCAGCGCGCCGGACGCGGTGGCGGCATACAACTCGTTGAGCGTGTCGATGGCCGCCTCGGCCGCGGGCTCGGCCCCTTCGACCTGAAACAGGTGTCCGCGGTTGTGCACGGCCACATCGAGCGTGTTCTCGATCAGCCGCAGATGCCCATCCTGCGGGCCACACAGATGGGCCAGCCGGGTCATGTCGGGCGGGTCGAGTTCGAGCGTCTTGCGTACGGTGTTATCGGCCAAAACGATCCAGCAGGGTTGAAAGGCGAATGACGATCGATCAGTCGACCGTCGCCAGGGCCGGCGTCTCGTCTGCCGGCTCAGACGTTTTTATGCGGCCTCGCAGCGAATTATCCAAGGCCTCGGTGATCTCGACTTCGATGAAATGGCCGGCCATGCGCGGATGGCCTTCGAAATTCACCCAGCGATTGGAATCCGTGCGGCCGGCCATCTGGCCGCCCCCGCGCTTGGATTCCCGCTCGACGAGCACGCGCTGGGTGGTGCCCACGAGATCATTCATGAACTGCCGATTGAAATCAGCGATGCGGTCCTGGACCTGTTTGAGGCGCTGTTTCTTGAGCTCGCGCGACTCGGTGTCCGGCATGTCGGCGGCCGGCGTGCCCGGGCGGGCGCTGTAGATGAACGAGAACGCCGCATCGAAACCGATCCGATCGACCAGCGCCATGGTGGCCGCAAATTCGGCTTCCCCCTCACCCGGATGGCCGACGATGAGATCGGTGGACAGACTGATGTCCGGCCGCACGGCACGCAGTTTCTCGATGCGTGCGATGAAGTGCTCGACGCTATAGCCACGATTCATCAGGTTGAGCACCGTATTCGAACCCGACTGCACCGGCAGATGCAGATAATTGGCCAGCTTCGGCACCCGGGCATAGGCTTCGATCAGCGCGTCCGAGAACTCCAGCGGATGGCTGGTGGTGTAACGAATCCGCTCGATGCCCTCGATTTCGGCCACGAACTCCACGAGCATCGCCAGGTCGCAGATCGAGCCGTCGGCCATCGGCCCGCGATAACCGTTGACGTTCTGGCCGAGCAGCGTGATCTCCTTGACGCCCTGCTCGGCGAGCTCGGCGACTTCCAGGATCACGTCGTCGAACGGCCGCGAGATCTCCTCGCCGCGGGTATAGGGCACCACGCAGAAGCTGCAGTATTTCGAGCAGCCTTCCATGATCGAGACGAACGCTGTCGCGCCTTCGGCCCGGGCCGGCGGCATGTGATCGAACTTGTCGATCTCCGGGAACGCGATATCGACGATGCCGGCACCGTTGTCGGCTATGTCGTCGAGCAGCTGCGGCAGGCGATGCAGCGTCTGCGGGCCGAAGACCATGTCCACGAACGGTGCGCGCTCGCGAATGACGTGGCCTTCCTGCGAGGCCACGCAGCCGCCGACCCCGATCACCAGATCCGGGTTGGCGTCTTTCAGCGGCTTCCAGCGGCCCAGCTGCGAGAACACCTTCTCCTGCGCCTTCTCGCGGATCGAGCAGGTATTGAGCAGGATGATGTCGGCCTCTTCCGGCGAGCCGACCCGTGTCGCGCCGCGATCCTTGGCCAGCACGTCGACCATCTTGGCCGAATCGTATTCGTTCATCTGGCAACCCCAGGTGGCCACGAACACTTTCGGCGCGCTGTTGCTATCCACCGTTTCGGACATCGCGATCGAACCGTTGATTGAAATCCGAGATTGACCGGACAGTCTAACCCATTCGGTCGAACGTCGCGGCATGCCGGGCTGCGCGGGCGCGCATGGCCGGCCAACGCGCCCGCAGCCACTCGACGCGCGCGGCCGCGGTGCGCGACAGCGCCACAGCCGGTTGCTCGATCGTGCGATGCGCCAGGTCACTGATGACAAAACTCATGACCAGAATCGCGGCCAGCAGCCAGCCGAGCGGCACATGGCCGGCAAAGACGTGCAGCATGGCAAGCAGCACGAGCGGATGGAACAGATACAGGCTGTAGGAGATCCGCCCCAGATACAGACCGGGCCCGCTTTCCAGCAGACGCCGAACCCCCGGCTCGGCCGCTGCGGTGACGAGCAACAGTGCAGCCGCGATCATCAACGGCCAATCGTAGGGCATCATCGTCGTCAGGCCGGTGACGTGCATCGCCCGGCCGCCATACACGTAGAGCGTGGCCGTCAGCACGCCGAGCAGAACACGCGTACGCCCGGGCAGATTCGCATAGGCCGCGAACAGCCGCTCACGGTGTGCGGCCAGGCTCGCCCCGAGCGCGAACGCCAGCAGATAGTGCACGGTGTAGACATAGGCCGTCAGCCCGCCGTGGGCCGCGAAGCCGGCGATGTGCATCGCCTCGCGCTCGGCCGGTTGGCGCAGCGCGACCATCGTCACACTGGCCACCAGAAACGGCATGAGTGCGGCCCACCAGCGCAGACGCCGGACCATCAAAAAGATCAGCGGAAACACCAGCGAGATGCGCATCTCGTGTACCAACGTCCAGATCGTGAAGTCGTAACGATCGGCGTTGAACTGGCCGAGAAACCACAGATGCGCGCCGATCGCCGGCCAGGTGACGGGCCACGACCAGAATTTGTTGATCCAGCCGTTGAAGCCGATCAGCGTATCGCCGATCACGGCGTGCGCCCCGATGATGCCGAGCACGATAGCCGCCAGATACGGCACATACAGTCGTACCACGCGCTTGGCGACATAAGCCGGCATCGAGACCTGTGCGCCCGCCAGCAACAGATAGAGCACGAATCCGCTCAGGACATAGAACACCACCACCGCCGCATGCCCCTGCCAGAAGACATGCAGCGGCGTGGCGGCCGCCATCCGCGTCCAGTCGAAGAAACGGGCATAGGCAGCATTCGCCTGGCCCTGCATCACCAGAAACAGATGACTCACGAGCACACTGACCGCTGCCAGGCCGCGCAGCGAGTCGAAGGCATGGATACGAGAAGACGCCACGGGCATCGTCGTGCTCTCTTTGGCCGCCCGGCGGCCGGTCGCGGGAATCTGCCCCTACGACGACGCTCGGTATCGATCGGTTCCACGCGCTAGGTCAATTGAATCAACGACAAGCCATATCCGATTCCCCGGATGCGACAAGCCGGTGCTGACTCGAGCGGCACGGCGTCAGCGGCTGCGCGGGCCGCATACGATGGCTACACTGGCGTATCAATCGCGTCGGGGCCTGCCAGCAACGACAGGCGATGCCAGGCGGCCCGATATCGCCGAGCGCGCGCCCCGACGCCAGAGACACCCGGTCGCCCACGCTGAGGAAGCCGTAGCCATGTCCGATTACCCGAACGATCTGAACAACGCCCGTGATATCGGCGGCGATATCGTCACCGCCGGTCAGCCCAGCCGAGCGCAGCTGCAGGCCGCCGCAGCGGCCGGCGTGCACACGGTCATCAATCTGCGTCCGGCCGGCGAATTCGACGAATACGACGAAAGCGCGCTCGTGGCCGAGACCGGCATGCGTTATGTGCTCATCCCCGTCGCCGGTCCGGACGACATCAACGATGCCAACGCGCAGGCGCTCGATGACGCCCTGTCCGGCCCCGAGGCCACGCCGGCGCTGGTGCACTGTGCCAGCAGCAACCGCGTTGGCGCGCTCATCGCTTATCGCGCCCGTCATCTGCAGGGCACGCCGGCCGACGAGGCCATGCAGCTCGGTCTGGCGGCCGGTCTGAACCCGCGGTCGCCGCTGCTCGAGGCCACCCGCGCCAAACTCGGCTGATTCATCTTGTGGCGATGGCGCGGCGCGCGTGCATCGCTTTCGCGCGCCGGCGACGCCCGGCGTCCGTTCAGAGCAGACGCAGATAGCGCCAGAAACGCGCGTTACCGCGTGCCGCCGCGGCGCGCGGCACGCGCTCGACGACGCGGCCGGCCTCGATGAGCGCGATCTCGTCGACCAGGCGCAGAGCCGCCGGCCGGTGACTGACCAGGATCGTCGTGCGGCCGGCCATGAGTGTGGCCAGATACGCCAGCACGTCGGCTTCGGTCTCGGCATCCAGGCCCTCGGTCGGCTCGTCGAGGATCAGAATCGGCGCATCGGCCAGAATCGCGCGGGCGATGGCCAACCGTCGACGCTCGCCCCCCGACAATCGCGCCCCGTTCTCACCGAGCGGCGTGGCCAGTCCGTGCGATAGTGCCGCCACCCGCTCGGCCAGTCCGACACCGCTCAGCGCCGACCACAGGGTCGCCTCGTCGGCCGTCGGATGCGCCAGCCGCAGATTCGCGGCCACGCTCGCATTGAATAGATGGGTGCGCTGGGCCACGACCATCGTCAACCCGCGCAGCGCCGTACCGCTCATTGCATCGACCGCGACGCCGCCGATCATGACCCGGCCCGCCTCGATCGGCCAGAAACGCAGCAACGTGTTGATCAGGCTTGTCTTACCGGCACCGCTCGGACCAACGAGCGCCAGCGCCTGGCCGGCTGGCACACTCAGATCGAGGCCGTCGAGCGCCGGTGCCGGCGATGTGTCGTAGTGCATCGTCACGCCTTGCCAGGTTACGTCGAAGCGACTGGGCACAGCGACCGGCGTCACCGGTTCGGCGACCGCGGGCTCGGCATCGATGATCTCGAAGACGCGCCGGGCCGCCGCCCGTGTCTCGGCGAGCGCCCGAAACGCCGCCGGCAATGGCGCCACCGCCTCGAAGCTCGCAATGACCAGAAAGACCAGCATGGCGAGCACCGGGCCGCTGATCGCCTGTGCCGAGACGAGTGGAATCGCGACGATGAGCGTGGCCCACACGGTCAGATGCGTCAGCAGTCCGGCGATCGCATCGGCCACGGCATCGCGGATCGCATCGGCGCGTTGCGCACCGATCAGGCGCGCGGATTGTGCCGCGATACGACTCGCCGCGGCAGCGCTCGCCCGGTAGACCCACAGTTCGCCTAGCCCGCGGACGCTGTCGGCCGCTGTTGTCCGCAGCGTGGCCAGCGCCGCGAGCCGCGCATGGCCCGTGGCGCGTCCGAGCGAGAACGCCAGCAGCGGCAGCACCACCCCGGCGCCGAGCAATCCGAGCAGGCTGACCAGGGCGACGACCGGACTGAAACCGGCAACGAAGCACTCGATCGCCACCAGGCTGAGCGCGGCCGCGGCCACGGGCACCAGGACACGCAGATAGAAATTGTCCAGCGTATCGATGTCCGCGCGCATGCGGCTGAGCAGGTCGGCCGTTCGAAACGGCTGCAGCCGCGCCGGGGCCAGCGGAATGAGCCGGGTATAGAAATCGACACGTAGGGTGGCCAGCACGCGCAACGTCGCATCGTGCGTGACCAGCCGTTCCAGATAACGCCCGACCGAGCGCACGATGGCCAGCCCGCGAATACCGGCCGCCGGCGCAAAGAAATCGATCGCCACACGGCCGAGGCCGGCCAGCGCCATCGAGGTGATGAACCAGCCGGACAGCCCCATCAAGGCGACGTTGGCCAGAATGACGAGCGTGGCCAGCGCGATACCGGCCAGCAGCAATCGCCGCTGCCCGGTCAGCAATCCGAACAGACGTCGCCAATCGCTCATGGGCCGGCCTCATCGGCACGATAGAGCGACCACAGCCGCGCGTAGCGGCCGTCGGCGCGCATGAGCGCCTTGTGCGTGCCACGTTCGACGATACCGCCCTCGGCCAGCACCAGAATCTCGTCGGCGCGCCGGACCGTGTCGAGCCGGTGTGCGATGACCAGAACCATGCGATCCCGGGCCAGATCGGCCAGCGCGTCGCCAAGCCGGGTTTCGCTGTCCGGATCGAGACTGGCCGTGGGCTCGTCCAGCACCACGAGGCGCGCATCGGACAGAAACGCCCGGGCAAGCGCGATACGCTGGATCTGGCCCCCGGACAGCCCCTCGCCGCGATCGGCCACCGGCGTGTCGTAGCCGTGCGGTAACGCCTTGATGAAGCCATCCGCGCGGGCCCGCCGTGCGGCCTCGTGCAGCGCACTGGCATCGGCCGTCGGGCAGCCGAGCCGTATATTGTCGGCGATCGTGCCGTCAAAAAGCGTGGGCGTCTGCGGCACCCAGGCGATCTGATCGAACCAGCCGGCATCCGCGATCATCGCAAGATCCCGGCCGTCGACCGTGATGCCACCACGACTCGGTGCCAGAAACCCGAGCAGTAGATAGGCCAGTGTCGTCTTGCCCGCCCCGCTGGGCCCGACGACCGCCAGCGTGCGCCCGGGCGTCAGCTCGAACGAGACATCCTCGAACAGCGGTGTCCGGGCATCGGCATGCTGGAAACCGACGCGGTCGAATCGCAGATGGGCCGCCGGCCCGGATGGCGCGGCGCTACCGATGGCGGTCGCCGCCGGCGTCGTCTCATCCAGCATGGCGACCAGCCCTTCGGCGGCACCGAGCGCTTCCATGCGGGCGTGATACTGACTGCCCATGTCACGCAGCGGCCGATAGAACTCCGGCGCAACGAGCAGCACGAACAACCCCGGTAGGAAAGACATCTCGCCGTAGTAGAGCCGGAAACCGATGTAGACCGCGACCATGGCGATCGACAGCGTGACGACGAATTCCAGAATCAGGGACGAAACGAACGCCAGTCGCAGAATCGCCAGCGTGTCGCGGCGATAGCGTGCGGACATGTCGGCCACGACCGCGATTTCCCGCTGCGCGGCGCCGAACAGTCGAAGCGTGGTCAGGCCTTCGATGGCATCGAAGAAGTGCCCACTCATGCGGGCCAGACGACGCCACTGGCGCTGATTGAGCGCTTCCGTGCCCTTGCCGATGAGCACCATGAAAAACGGCACGATCGGCGCCGTCACGCACAGGATCACGCCCGAGACCCAGTCGCTTGGAAAGATCACGACGAGCATGATCAACGGCAATGCCGCCGCCAGCGCGACCTGGGGCAGATAATCCCGGTAATAGCGATCCATCGACTCGATCGCATCCGCGACCAGATGGGCTGCCTGCCCGCTGCGCGCCGCGCGCGCCCAGGCCGGCCCGAGCGCGATGAGATGGGCGAACAGATCGCGCCGCAGCTCCTGCTTCGCCCGAGCGGCCAGCTCGAAGGACAACACCGAGCGTAACGCCCCGACGACCGCACGCGCCCCGAAGACGCCGAGCAGACCGGCCAGCGGATATGCCAGCGCATCCAGCCCCTGCCCGTCGATGACCACCGAGGAGATCACATCGGCCAGCAACCACGCCTGCAACAGGATCAGCGGTGCATCGAGCAGGCCGGCCGCGACGGCAGCTCGCAGCACGCCGCGTCGACCGTCGAGACGCGCCTTGAGCCAGCGCTCTCGTGTCCGGGTGACCGTCTTCGACGTGTTGTTGCTCATAGCCGCCCTACCTCGGGCCTACGACTGTCCCCGGTGGGACGGCGCCGGGCCGGTCGCGCGCCACAGGATCAACGATAACGACAGCGCGAACACGGCCATTCCGCCGCCGGCGAACCACAGCCCGGTGCCGAGCCCACCGAACAGCCGATCGACCAGCACCAGGCCCAGCACGGGCGGCAGCAAGAACCCCGCCGCGGCCAGCGCCAACAGGCCCCGGCGTCGCCGGGAATACGCGCCCGTCTTCGCGCCTGTCGGTGTGTCGTTCACGCGCTTGCCTCAAGCGTCCGCCGTGGTTCAGGCAAGGCGCGCGTCGCCGGTCGCCGCCTGCCACGATCCGACATCGCAGCGCCGCACGGCACCCATCGTCGATGCCTCATGAGCGGCCCGACCTCTGATGACAGCGCACGCCTGCGAGCCTAGTGATGGCTCGGCCCGTAGCCGGTGAGTTTCGACACACGCGCCCGGAACACCCAGATCTGGTACCAGTTGTAGACCAGCATGACCGGCAGAAAGCCCCCCATGGCCATCGTGAACGTGACCAGCGAGACCGAGGGACTGGCTGCGTCGTAGATCGTCCAGGTATTCGGCACCAGCCACGGCAGCATCGTGAACATCATCGCCAGCCACATGATGGCAATGGCGGCGTTGAGCCACATGATCGCCGCCACATCGCGTTCAGCGCGCGCCGAGCGGCGCATGCGCACCACGGTATAGACCGTGGCCAGGCCCACGATCGCCCAGACCCAGGCGTAGGGCCCAAGCCACTTGTCACTGGCCCAGGGGAACTTGAGCAGGCTCCAGACCACGGTGATCACCACCGCGATCAACGAGGCATGGAAGGATCGATCGACCCAGCGAGCGGCATGCTGGCGAATCTCTTCATCCCGCTCGAAGCGGGCCCGCACGAACAGACTGCCCGCCAGACAGGCCGCGATTACTGCGCCGAGCCCGGTCCAGACACTGAACGGCGAAACGAAACGCCACAGCCCGCCGGCATAGGTGGGCACCTGATCGTCGCTCAAGGGGAAACCCTCGAGCGTGGCGCCCATCGCCATGCCGGCGAAGAACAGCGTGGTGAGGCTGGCAAAGCCGAAAAGACCGTCCCACAGCGGCCGACTACGCGCCGAATGGTGACGGAACTCGAGTGCGATCGCTCGCATCATGATGCTCCACAAGACGATCGCCAACGGCACCAGCAGATAATGGAAAGCCGAGCCGTAGACCAGCGGGAAGGTGCCGAACAGAATGCCGCCGGCCACCACCAGCCACGTCTCGTTGGCATCCCACGTGCCGGCCATCGCCGCGGTCACCCCGCCCCGGGCCTCCGGGTCCCGGACGAACAGCGAGAACACGCCGGCACCCAGGTCGGCACCGTCGAGCATGATATAGAGCAGAAAGCTGAATCCGAGCGCGAACCACCACGCATGAATGATCAGCCAACGCAGGTCAGTGATATCGGGCGTCACGTCATCTGTCCTCAGGGGCGTTCGTAGGCCGGCGCCGCATCATCGTCGTCGGGCTGGGATTCAAGATGGCCGAGCCATTCGTCGCCGCCGCGCAGCACCGGCGCTTCCATGTCCGGCCCGTGACGGATCACCTTGGCCATGAAGTACCAGGTGAAAGCCCAGACCACGAGCTCGAAGACGATGAAACCGACGAGCCACGTCGTGGCACCGGCCACCGTCATGCGGCTGACGCCGTCCTCGATGCGCATCATGCCGTCGACCAGCCAGGGCTGACGTGCGACTTCACGCGTCCACCAGCCGGTCCAGATCGCCAGGAACGGCAGAAAACCGCCGACGATCGCCGCGCGCAGAAACCAACGGGTCTCGGTCACGCCGAGCGCCGTCAGGCGGCCCTTGTAGATCAGGCGCACGCCCCAGAAGGCAAGCAGCGCCAGCAACACACCGATAGCCACCATCACCCGGAAACCGTAGAACGGCACCCAGACCGGCGGCCGCTCGGCCTCGGGAAACTGGTCCAGGCCAGGCACGACACCGTTCCAGCTGTGGGTCTCGATGAGACTCAAGGCATGCGGAATCGTGATCGCCCAGTCGTTGTCGCCGGCCGCATCGTTGGGCCAGGCGATGATATGCCAGCCGGTATTGACGCTGCCGTCGTCGTTGTACGTGTGATAGTGGCCTTCCATGGCCGCCAGCGCCGCCGGCTGATTTTCACCGATGACCTGACCGAGCTCGTCGCCCATGTAGATCTGCAGCGGCGCCACGAGGGCAGCCGCCAGCAGCGCCCAGGCCAGCGGGCGCTGGAACAGAGCCACGTGGCGCTGCTTGAGGATGAAATAGGCTGCCACGGCGATCACGAAGAACAACGCCATTTCCGTGGCTGCGATCCACATGTGGAAGAACGACGACAGGAAACTGGGATTGAAGATCGCCGCCCCCCAGTCCGTGACGTTGAAGATACCGTCACGCAGCTCGACGCCGTCAGGCGTCTGCATCCACGAATTGGCATTCATGATCCAGAACGCCGACAGCGTCGACGACAGCATCACGTTGAACGTGGCAAACAGATGCATGCGCCGGCTGATCTTGCCCCAGCCGAAGATCATCAGGCCGATGAACCCGGCCTCGTACATGAAAGCCGTGATCGTCTCGTAACCCAGCACATTGCCGAAATAAGGCCCGGCGGCCTGAGAGAACGGACCGTAGAGGATGCCGAAAGCCATCTCCATCGTCACACCGGTAGCCACGCCGGCCCCGAAGTTGATGATGAACAGTTTTTCGAAGAAGCGCGTCAACCGATACCAGGCATCGTCCTCGGTGCGCATCCAGCGCCACTCGGCGAAGAACAGCAACAGCGCCAGACCGATGGTCAGCGGCGGATAGAGGAAATGCATGCTGGCCACCCAGGCAAAATCGAGGCGGGTGAGCATGATGGCGGTTGCGCTTTCCATGACGAATTACTCAGCGATAGCCATGCCGTATCGTGAGTAAATAATACTATAGTCTTATACGATTAGGCAGGGACAATTTGTCGCACCGCCGGTGATCGGCCCTGCCCGTCAAAAGGCATAACGCACCGCCTGCCTCACACATCGCAACACGATGGGCGCCCGGATGCGCACGCCTGAGGCGACGCGGCGCCATCAGCACCGGTCAGGCGCTGGATATCCGCGCACAATGTCGCCGTTGCCGCCTCGCGATACGTCGCGTGGACTCAGAGCCCCGGCGCGGCGACCGGACCGCGTGGCAATCCGTCATGAAGGCTCGGTGCGGTGATGTCTGCGACCGACGATCGTTATTAACCCGGCATAAGAATAGATGATTTTTCGGGTTGACAACGCGCGTGTGCGACAGCACGCGCGCCACGGCCAACAGCCGTGACGCCATTGAAAATAAAAAGACGGACAAGTGCCGGCGTTTCTTTCGATGGCGTTGAAAACAGCTGACGTCGTCAGCTGTTCTGGTGCCGGATTCATAACAGGCCAACGCACCTTCTGACGACCGATCGCCCGGCCCGAGCGAGCCCGGCGATCGTTCGAAGGCCTGTCGGTGCCTTGTGGGAGGCTGCGCCAGGGCGGCGCACGGATCAATCCGCCAGGTTCTATCGCCTGACGACACGACCTACACCCCAGGGCGTGTTGATGTTTCTTGCGAATCCGCGCTAAGCGCGCCCTGAAATTGACGATGGGCGGCAAGACGAGGCGTCGTGCGCGCCGTGCCGTCATTCTGCACCCGCGGGCGACAACGCTGGATTGCCGTCGTGTTCTTGGTTTTGGGGCGCTTGTCCCTTCGGGTTGGGCCGCCCATGAAAAATCGACGATGGGCGCCCGGCGGCGTTGCGAGTCGCCGATCGTGGCACGCCACGATCGACAACTCGCGCCTTGCCGGACACGCTGCGGTCTCTCGACGAAAAGGCGGGCCCTAGAACCGATCGAGCGGTATCTTCAGGTAAGTGCTGCCGTTGTCCTCGGCCGGCGGCCGCTGCCCGCCGCGCAGGTTGATCTGCAACGCCGCGAGCATGCGGTCGGGTATGGGCAGCTCGGTATCCCGCGCCTGGCGCAACGCAACGTATTCCGCGGCATCGGCCACCTGCAGATGGGGATTGTGCGCCCGCTGCGCGGCCACGCTGGATTCCCAGGCCGGTGCTCGGCCGCCGGGCCGATAATCGTGGCCGGTAAACAGCCGGGTCTCGTCCGGCAACGCGAGAATCCGCTGGATCGTATCGTAGAGCGCGCGAGCGTCGGCCCCGGGGAAATCCGCGCGGGCAGTGCCGAAATCAGGCTGGAAGAGCGTGTCATGAACGAAGGCCGCGTCGCCGACGCGATACGTGATCGACGCCAGCGTATGGCCCGGCGAGAACATGACGTGCGCCGTCAGATGCCCGATCCGAAAGGTCTCGCCGTCCGCGAAGAGCCGGTCCCACTGACGCCCGTCGGCCGGTAGCGCATCTCCGAGATTGTAGATCGCCTGCCAGAGCTGCTGAACCGCGATCACCTCGGCGCCGATAGCCCGCGGCGCGCCGGTCATACGGCCGAGATAACCGGCCGCGGAGAAATGATCGGCATGGGGATGCGTATCCAGAACCCAGTCCACCCCCAGCTCCCGCCGTTCGATGAACGCCAGGATCTCGTCGGCGTGCCGGGTCGAGGTGCGCCCGCTGGCCGGGTCGTAATCCCAGACGGGATCGACGATCGCGCATCGAGCGCTGGCATTGTCGATCACCACGTACTGCACGCTGCCAGTGGGCTCGTGGTAGAAGCCCACGACTTCGGGTCGTTCGGATGGCATCAGGCGTTCATGAGTCGGCGGGCGCGCGTGCGGGCGGCTCGATCGTGCGATCGCCCGATCCGCATCGACAACAGCGCGGCCGGCACACGAACAGCCACCCCGATACGGCGGTCGGCTCGGCGCGGGATACCGAACAGACCCCGCGCCTGAACGGGCTCAGGCCGAATGCGTTCGCGCGTCCAACGCCGCATCGCGCCGATCAGAACGGAATATCGTCGTCCAGATCGTCGTCGAAGCTCGGCTCCCCGGCTGGCTGCGGCGACTGATATTGCGGCTGTCCGCCGCGCTGGTTGTTCCCGTTGCCACCGCCCTGCTGACCGCCGCCACTGCGCTGCTGGCCACCGCCGCCGAACGGTGCACTGCCGCCACCGCCCTGGCCGCCGCCACGCGAGTCCAGCATCTGCATTTCGTTGGCCACGATTTCGGTGGTGTAGCGATCCTGACCGTCCTGGCCCTGCCACTTGCGGGTCTGGATCCGACCTTCGACGTAAACCTTCGAGCCCTTGCGCAGATATTCGCCGGCCACTTCGGCAAGCCGCGCGAAGAACACGACGCGATGCCATTCGGTGCGCTCCTGTGTTTCGCCCGACGACTTGTCGCGCCACGTCTCGGACGTCGCGATATTGACGTTGGTGACCGCCGTGCCGCCGGCGGTATAGCGGGTTTCCGGGTCCGCGCCCAGATTCCCGACGATGATCGCTTTGTTGATGCCTCGGCTGGCCATGAAAAGACTCCGTGATCGGTTGCGCCCGGCGCCTACGCGGATTGCGCGGCGGCGTCGTGCGAGGGTCGGGCGAAACGGTTGAGCGCGTCCGGCGCCACCACTTTGCCATCGAATTTGATGTATGCCACCTCGTCGTCCGGGACCACGACGGCCTCGAACACACCGTCGACGGTCTCGATCTCGGCCGCGAGCCGGCGGGCTTCATCATCGCCGATCACGCCGACGTTGACCATGTGCGTCCGGGCAAAGCGCGGTTGCGGCATGCTGATCGCCACGATCAGCCAGACGGCACCGACCAGCGCACAGAAGCCGAACACGCCCGGCTCGCCGAGAAATCCGTAGGCCCAGCCGCCGACCGTGCCGCCGATGAAGATGCCCAGGAACTGCGATGAGGAATAAATGCCCATTGCCGTGCCCTTGGCATCGGCCGGCGCGACCTTGGAGATCAGCGACGGCAGACTCGCCTCCATGATGTTGAAGGCAGCGAAGAACAACGTCAGCAGCACCAGGATCTCGACGAGACTGTCGCGATAGACCGCGAACACGGCCGGCGTCAGGCAGAGCACCGCCACCGAGGCCACGAAGACCGGCTTCATCCGGCGCTTGGCTTCGGCCAGGATCACGGCCGGAATCATCAGCGCGACAGAGACCGCCAGCGTCGGCAGATAGATGATCCACTGCCAGTCCTGATGAATGCCGAGCACGCCGCGCAGCATGTTGGGCAGCGCGATGAAGCTGGCGGTGAGGATGGCGTGCAACGCGAAGATCGCGAAATCCAGGCGCAACAGCTCGCCGTCGGCCAACACCCGGCCGAACAGCGCCGGCACAGCCTGGGTGTCGCGATGTGAACGCACATTGCGCGGCGTCGGCGTGACCAGATAGAGCACCGCGATCCCGGCGATCGCCAACAGCGCGGTGAACCAGAAGATGCCAGGCACCCCGACCCACGCATTGAGCAGCGGCCCCGCCACCAGCGCCAGCGCGAAGGCCAGCCCGATCGTCAGGCCGATGGTGGCCATCGCCTTGGTACGCGACTCCTCATGGGTCAGATCCGCGTTGAGCGCGAGAATGGTCGAACCGACGGCTCCGGCGCCCTGCAGGATTCGCCCGAAGATGACGCCGTAAATCGTGGTCGAGAGCGCGGCCACGACGCTGCCCGCGGCGAAGATGAGCAGGCCCAGGGCGATCATGCGCTTGCGCCCGATCCGGTCCGAGGCGAAGCCGAACGGGATCTGCAGGATCGCCTGGGTGAGGCCGTAGGCGCCGAGCGCCAGCCCGACCGTGGTCGGCGTCGAGCCGGTCAGATTCTGTGCATAGAAGGTGAACACCGGGTAGATCATGAACAGACCCAGCATCCGTAACGAGAAAATACCCGCGAGCGAGAATGCCGCACGCGATTCGATTCGGTTCATGGCCGCCCCTCGATGACCCAGTGATCTTGCCGCACCGCACGGCTTGCGGCGTGTGCGGATCGGCCGAGGCGCGTCGTGGCAGCCGGCGCGTCCGGCGACAGGCGCGCAAGCCTATCACAGGCCCGGTGTATTCCCGGGCACGGCGCGGCTTGTAGCCAGCGCTATACTGTGTGGTTTATCCCTGCGCGAGCCATCGCATGGAAAGCCATATCCGCATCCGCGGCGCCCGGACCCATAACCTGGCCGATATCGATGTCGACCTGCCCCGCGATCAGCTGATCGTGATCACCGGGCTGTCGGGCTCCGGGAAATCGAGCCTGGCCTTCGACACGATCTATGCCGAGGGCCAGCGACGCTATGTCGAGTCCCTGTCGGCCTATGCGCGGCAGTTCCTGTCGATGATGGAAAAACCCGATCTGGATTCCATCGAGGGCCTGTCGCCGGCGATTTCGATCGAACAGAAATCGACCTCGCACAACCCGCGTTCCACGGTCGGCACCGTCACCGAGATCCACGATTACCTGCGCCTGCTGTTCGCCCGTGCGGGCACGCCCTACTGCCCGCATCACGACGAACCGCTGGCCGCACAGAGTGTTTCGGAGATGGTCGACCAGACGTTGACCAAGGAAGCCGAGTCGGCCTGGATGCTGCTGGCCCCGGTGATTCGTTCGCGCAAGGGCGAACATCGCGAGATCTTCGAACAGATGCGCGGCCAGGGCTTCGTGCGCATGCGTGTCGACGGCGAGATCGTCGAGCTCGACGACGGCGTCCCCGAGCTGGACCCGAAGAAGAAACACGATCTCGAAGTCGTGGTCGATCGCTTCAAGATTCGCGACGACATCCAGCAGCGTCTGGCCGAGTCCTTCGAGACCGCCCTGCGCCTGTCGGAGGGCATCGCCTGGATCATGCCCTGGCGGGGCGCATCCGAGCCGGAAGTGTTTTCCTCGCAGTTCGCCTGCCCGGTCTGTGGCTACGCCATCAACGACATGGAACCGCGCCTGTTCTCGTTCAACTCGCCGCACGGTGCCTGTACCACCTGCGACGGCCTGGGCTCGCAGAGCGTGTTCGACGTCGATCGGGTGATCACCGACGATACATTGAGCCTGGCCGGCGGCGCGGTACGCGGCTGGGATCGCCGCAACCCCTATTTCTTCGGCCTGATCGAATCGCTGGCCGAAACCTATGACTTCAACGTCGACACGCCCTGGGCCGAGCTGCCGGACGAGGCCCGGCAGGTCATCCTGCACGGCTCCGGTGGCAAGAAGATCGAATTCCGGTATACCAATGCCCGCGGCAACACTCGCCGTCGCAAGCACGCGTTCGAGGGCGTGCTCGACAACATGCAGCGTCGCTATGCCGAGACCGACTCGATGGCGGTCCGCGAGGAGCTGTCCAAGTACCTGTCCGACAAGGCCTGCCCGGCCTGTCACGGCACGCGTCTGAACGTGGCGGCCCGGCACGTGCGTGTCGCCGACCGGACGCTGCCGGACATCAACGCCGCGAGCATCGCCGATGCCTACGAGATCGCCGACACGCTCTCGATTCCCGGCCACCGCGCCGAGATCGCCGCGCCGATTCTCAAGGAGATCAACCAGCGGCTGAAATTCCTGCTGGATGTGGGGCTCGACTACCTCACCCTGTCGCGCTCGGCCGAGACCCTGTCCGGCGGCGAAGCCCAGCGCATCCGCCTGGCCAGCCAGATCGGCGCCGGGCTGGTGGGCGTGATGTATGTCCTGGACGAACCCTCGATCGGGCTCCACCAGCGCGACAATCGCCGCCTGCTCAACACGCTCGAGCGCCTGCGCGATCTCGGCAACACCGTGATCGTGGTCGAGCACGACGAGGATGCCATCCGCGAAGCCGATTATCTGGTCGACATGGGCCCCGGCGCCGGCGATCACGGCGGCCAACTCATCGCCCAGGGCACGGCCGACGAAGTCGCGGCCTGCGAGGCGTCGCTGACCGGCCAGTATCTGTCCGGCAAGGCCACGATCCCGGTGCCGGCCGAGCGCATCGCCTACGACACCGCGCGCCAGATCTCCATCCGCGGGGCCCGCGGCAACAATCTGCAGAACGTCGATGCCGCCTTTTCCATGGGGCAGTTGACCTGCATCACCGGGGTCTCGGGCTCGGGCAAGTCCACGCTGATCAACGAAACGCTGTTTCCGGCCGCCGCGCGCCAGGTCAATCGCGCAGTCGCCCGGGCCGCCCCGGTCACCGCCATCGACGGCCTGGAGCATCTCGACAAGGTCATCGATATCAACCAGGCCCCGATCGGGCGGACGCCGCGATCCAATCCGGCCACTTACACCGGGTTGTTCGGCACCATTCGCGAACTGTTCGCCAACACCCCGGAAGCACGGCAGCGCGGCTACAAGCCGGGGCGGTTCTCGTTCAACGTCAAGGGCGGCCGCTGCGAAACCTGTCAGGGCGATGGCGTGATCAAGGTGGAGATGCACTTCCTGCCGGACATCTACGTCACCTGCGAGACCTGTCACGGGGCGCGCTACAACCGCGAGACGCTGGAGGTCCATTACAAGGGCAAGACGATCGCTGACGTGCTGGACATGCGCGTCGAGGCCGCGCGCGAGTTCTTCTCCCCGGTGCCGAGCCTCAAACGCAAGCTCGACACGCTCATGGATGTCGGCCTGTCCTACGTCAAACTCGGCCAGAACGCGACCACCCTGTCCGGTGGCGAGGCCCAGCGCATCAAGCTGGCCCGTGAACTGTCCAAGCGCGATACCGGGCGCACGCTCTATCTGCTGGACGAGCCGACCACCGGTCTGCATTTCCACGACATCAAACAGCTGCTGGCCGTGCTGCTGCGTCTGCGCGAAGCCGGCAATGCCGTGGTCGTCATCGAGCACAATCTCGATGTGATCAAGACCGCGGACTGGCTGATCGATCTGGGCCCGGAAGGCGGCGCCGGAGGCGGCACCATCATCGCGACCGGCACGCCGGAGGACGTCGCGGCGATCGAGGCCTCGCACACGGGGCGTTTCCTCAAGCCGTTACTGGGCGAGAGCCGCCCGGGCACCGGGCACAACACCGCCGGCGACAAGCGCGATCTCGCCCTGCCGCCGAAAAAGGAAAAGAAGACCAAGAAGAGCGCATCGACAACATCCCGCAAGAAGAACACCACGAAGACGTGATGCGATAGCGGCCCGCGCGCTCGTCGATGATGGCGGGCGGGCCTCTTCATGCGGGGCCGAGTGCCATGGTCGCGCCGTCACGGGCGCGCCCCCCCTTCACACCTGAGCGGTCGACCAGACGAGCGTGGCCATCCGCCCGGTGAGCCCTTGGTCGCGGCGATGCGAGTAGAAGTCCGACGACTCGACGGTGCAGACATCCCCACCACTGACTTCATGCAGACCGGCCCGGCGCAATCGGGCACGTGCCAGGGCATGGATGTCGGCTCGGAACGTCCCGGGCCGACCGGTCTCGCGAAAGGCGACGTGATCGTCGCCGTGGGCATCGACGAAGGCCGCGCGGACCTCGGCGCCGACCTCGAAACGTCGCGGCCCGATCGCAGGGCCCAACCAGGCCAGCAGATCGCGCGGGTGGGCCGGCAACGCCTCGATTGTGGCTTCGAGCACCCCGGCGGCCAACCCGCGCCAGCCGGCATGCGCAGCCCCGAAGCATCGTCCGGCGCGGTCGCAGAACACGACCGGCAGGCAGTCCGCGGTGAGAATGGCAACCACGCGATCGGGCCGGGTGGCGATCGCGGCGTCGGCCTCGCCCGGGCACTGGGCATCCAGATCCACAACGGTGGTGCCGTGAACCTGGGTCAGCCAGACCGGCTCGGCGGGCAGATCGAGCGCGGCGACCAATGCCCGCCGGTTGGCCGTGACGGCAGCAGGCACATCATCGACGTGCATCCCCAGATTGAGCGTATCGAACGGCGGCGCGCTGACGCCACCGGTTCGTCGGGTCGTGCCGGCCCGCATATGCGGCGGCGCCGACCAGTTTGCGGCGACAAAGTCAGTGGCCGGGTTCATGGCGCATGATCCGCGGCATCGGCCGCCAGGGCGTCGAGCAGCGCCTGAAAATCCGCCGGGCGCGGGGCTTCCCAGGCCATGTCGTCCCCGGTGGTCGGATGCGTCAATCCCAGGCGGGCCGCATGCAGGGCCTGTCGCCGAAAACCACGCAGCACATCCACGAACGCCGGCGCGGAATCCTTGGGCAGCGCCAGGCGTCGGCCGTAGACCGGGTCGCCCAGCAGTGGATAGCGGATATGCGCCATATGCACACGGATCTGGTGCGTGCGACCGGTCTCGAGCTGGCAGCGTACGTGTGTATGGGCCCGATAGCGGGTGATCACGCGATAGTGGGTGACGGCATCCCGCCCTTCTTCGCGCACGGCCATCTTCTTGCGATCCATCGGATGCCGGTCGATGGGCGCATCGACATGACCGCCGGCCGTCATCACGCCGACCGAGACCGCCTCGTATTCGCGCTTGACGGTCCGTTCGGCCAGATCGGCGACGAGCTGCTTGTGCGCGGCAAACGTCCGCGCGACGACGAGGATGCCCGAGGTGTCCTTATCCAGCCGATGCACGATGCCGGCGCGCGGCAGTGCTGCCAGCGCCGGATCATGCGCAAGCAGCGCATTGGCGAGCGTACCGTCGGGGTTGCCCGCCCCCGGATGCATCACCAGCCCGGCCGGCTTGTCGAGCACGATGATATCGGCGTCCTCGTAAATGATGTTCAGCGCGATCGGCTCGGGGGCAAGCGTCTCGTCATGTGATGTCACGGGCACGCGCAGATGCACGAGCTCGCCGCCGGCCACCGCGGTCTTGGGCGCGGGCGAACCGTCGTCGACGGTCAGCGTGCCCTCGGTGAGCCATTGCTTGAGGCGCGACCGGGAATAATCGGGCAACAGGTCGGCCAGGGCCCGATCCAGCCGCTGCCCGGCGGCGCTCTCGGGCAGCCGAACGATGATCTCGTCGTCGGCGTTGTGATCCGACATCATCGTTTCGCCATCGTGAAGAGCGTCTTGCACGCCACGGTCGTATGACTCGCTGGAAACATCATAGGTATACTTTCGACTTGTTTTGCATATCAAAAGCGCGGATCAACGCGCTCGGGGCTTGCATGCGACAGATTGTTCTCGCGCTCGGCGTGGTAGCCACGCTGGTTCTGACCGGCTGTGCTTCTGACAAGGGCATCGACGAATCCGGCTACAGCAAGAAACCGCTTGTGGACCGCCAGGGCAAAAAGCTCAAGTCGGCGGATGCCAAGCGGATCTACGACTCGGCGCGTGACTATCTGATGCATGGCCAGCCCGGTCAGGCACTGCCATTGTACGCCGAGGTGACGGCACGTTTCCCGTTTTCGAAATACGCCCCGCAGTCGGAGCTGGAAACGGTGGCGGCCCATTACCAGACGACCGATTACGACCAGGCCGTGGATGCCGCGGACCGGTTCATCAAACAGCATCCGCGTAACCCGCATGTCGACTACGCGTACTACATGCGTGGGCTTTCCAACTACGCGCGCAACCAGCCGGGCCTGCTGCTGGCCAACCCCGACAAGCGCAACGTGGTGTATCTGAAGCAGGCGTTCAACGACTTCAGTCTGCTGGTCAAGAATTATCCGGACAGCGTTTACGCCAAGGACGCCCAGCTGCACATGATCGACATCCGCAACCGGGTCGCCGAGTTCGATCTGCGCATCGCAGAGTACTACCAGAAGCGCCGGGCTTATGTGGCTGCCGCACGCCGGGCCGAGGACATCGTGACCAATTACCAGGGCTCGACCGCCGTCCCGCGCGCGCTTGAGGTCATGGAAAGCGCGTATCTGAAGCTCGATCAGCCGGACCTGGCCGAGGATACGCACGCCCTGCTCCAGACCTCGTATCCGAACTATCTGTTGCACCGTGACGAGTTCTATCGTCAGCAGGCCGGCGACAAGCCGAATTACAAGCTGCCCGCGATCGACGCGCCGCCGGCACCCGGACAGCCAGTCTCCGATGACGACAGTGACGACGACACCGGCGCCAACAGCACGACCGATGCGGCCACGTCGTCCACGAGCCAGCCCGCCGGCAATCAGACGAGCCCGGCTTCGGGCTCGAGCGAGGACAGTGGCTGGTCGCTCGGCTCCGGCCGCATCGGCACGCATGATCCGCGCCGCCTGCCCGAGCACGACACCGACTCGCCTTAGGGCGTGTTGATGTTTCGTTCGAGCGCCTTTTCGTCGAGAGACCGCAGTGTGTCCGGCAAGGCGCGAGTTGTCGATCGTGGCCTGCCACGATCGGCGACTCGCAACGCCGCAGGGCGCGAGTGGCGGCCAGGCGGCGACAAGACAAGGCATCGTGAGCGCTTGGCGAGGCCCAGCCACGTGAGCGCGCGATAACGCTAGATTGTCGTCGCTTGGCCGCTGGCCCTTGGGGTTGCCCATCCCGTGACGACATGCCCCAGGGCGCGCGGTCGCACAAGACAAGAGCGGCCTTGCGTGATCGCCGCCGCGCGGCCCGTGATACCGGTTCGCGTTATCGCAACATCGCCCCGGCTTGTGGCGTGATTCGATTGGCTCGCCGGGCGTTCACGCGCGCCAACTCATGATTCTTCTTTCAACCGAAAGTCAGATGCGCCACGTCCCGGACCGCCGGCGACCGGTGGGTTATTAATCCGGCACCCAAACAGCTGACGACGTCAGCTGTTTTCAACGCCATCGAAAGAAACGCTGGCACTTGTCCGTCTTTTTATTTTCAATGGCTTCACGGCCGTTGGCCGTGGCGCGCGTGCTGTCGCACACGCGCGTTATCAACCCGAAGAATCATCTATTTTTATGCCGGGTTAATAACAGCTGTGATCGCGGCGAATTGGAACCCGCCGCGATCACATGCGGCCGACCGGCTCAGAGATCGCCGTAGACCGCCGTGATCGGATAGCGCCGATCCCGCCCGAACGCGCGATGCGTGATCTTCGGCCCCGGCGCGGCCTGGCGGCGCTTGTATTCGTTGCGTCGGATCAGGCCGGCGGCCTGTCGGACATCGGCTTCCGCGTAACCACGGGCGATGATGTCCTCGATCGAGGCATCGTCTTCGACATAGGCCTCGATAATCGGATCGAGCGTGTCGTACTCGGGCAGCGTATCGGTATCGGCCTGATCGTCGCGCAGCTCGGCCGACGGCGGCCGGGTGATCACACGCTCGGGAATAACTGCACCGCGGGTGTTGCGAAAACGGGCAAGCCGATAGACCCAGGTCTTGTAGACGTCCTTGAGCGGAGCGAAGCCACCACACATATCGCCATACAACGTGGCATAGCCGACCGCCATTTCCGACTTGTTGCCGGTGGCCAGCACGACATGGCCGAACTTGTTGGACAACGACATCAGCAGCGCGCCGCGAATTCGCGACTGCAGATTCTCCTCGGCGGTATCCGGCGCCCTGTCGCCGAACAGCGGCGACAGGGTCGACAGCATCGCCTCGAAGCTCGCCTCGATCGGCACCTCCTCGTAGCGTGCGCCCATGCGTTCAGCCTGATCGGCCGCATCGGTATTGCTGATATCGGCGGTATAACGCGACGGCAGCGAGATTGCCCAGACCCTCTCACCGCCGAGCGCATCGGCCGCTACAGCCAGGGCGAGCGCCGAGTCGATCCCGCCGGACAGACCGATCAACACACCGGGGAACCCGTTGCGATCGACATAGTCGCGCGTGGCCCGGACCAGGGCATCGTAGATCAGCGCTTCGGCCGAGGGCATCGGCGAGACGTCGCCGTCGACGGCACTGTCCTGCCAGGCCAGCGTGTAGACGCCGGCATCGAAGGCCGGCGCGCGGGCGCCGAGCGCTCCATCCATGCCGACGGCAAACGAGCGGCCGTCGAAGACCAGCTCGTCCTGGCCACCGACGCAGTTGATGTAGCAGACCGCCAGCCCATTGTCGCGCGCCCGCTGGCCGACCAGAGCCTCACGTTCGGCCTGCTTGTCGGCATGGAACGGCGAGGCATTGAGATTGACCAGAATCTCGGCACCGGCAGCAGCCGCCTGAGCGGCCGGCCCCTCTTCCCAGATGTCTTCGCAGATCGTCACGCCGATACGCCGACCGGCGTGCTCGAACACGCATGGCGCATCGCCCGGGCGATAGTGGCGACGCTCATCGAATACGCCGTAGTTGGGCAGGCACTGCTTGCGATAATGCGCGATGCGCTCGCCGTCGCGCAGAACGACTGCGGCGTTGTAGATGCTCTCTCCGACATATTCCGGATAGCCGATGACGGCCGTGATGCCGTGAATCTGCTCGGTCAGGGTCGCCAGCGCGGCATCGATCGCCGCCGGCAGGCCCTGCCGCAGCAGCAGATCGTCCGGCGGATAACCGATGAGCGCCAGCTCCGGCACCACCACCACGTCGGCGGCATCGCGATCACGGGCCGTCGCAGCGGCTTCAGTGATCTGTCGTGTGTTGCCCTCGATGTCGCCGACCCAGACATTGAGCTGGGCCATGGCGATCCGTAACGATGAGTCAGCCATGCGATGTTTCTTCAGACGTCGGTGGAATCGAGCTCGACGGCGTCGAGATCATCGGGATGCTTGGGCAACGCGTCGGCGATATCGACAACCCGTTGCGCATAGAACAGATGCACGCTCGGCTGGACGCGTTCCGGCAGGCTGTCCTCGTTGGCGGCCCGAAATCGTTCGTTGGGAATGACGATATGACCGCGGCGATTGCGGCCATGGACAAGCCGGCCGCAGTTGGAGCAATGATAGCGCCACATGCGGCGCCCGAACTGGCGATGCGCGATCAGATCCGCCCCGGTACCGACCCGACGCTTGATCGCCTCGCTGGGCCAGGCACTGGCGTTGAACAGATCGACGCCGTACATTTCGCGACAACTCTGGCAGTGACAGATGGCACTCAGCACTGGCGTGCCGTCCACGTCCAGCTGGATCGCGCCACAATCGCAGGTCAGATGAAAGGTCTGGGCCAATTGCCGCTCCGGCTCGAAAGCGCCCTATGATCGCACGGCGCGATGACCGATAAAACGATCCGGGCGCCCAAGGCCTGTTGCGGTTTCGTGCGAGTCCGCGCCAAGCGCGCCCTGAAACTGACGATGGGCGCCCTGCGGCGTTGCGAGTCTGGATCGTGGCACGCCACGATCGGCGACTCGCGCCTTGCAGGACACACTGCCGTGTCTCGACGAAAAGGCGCTCGAACGAAACATCAACAGGCCCCAGGCCACCTCGACTACATCCCGAGTGCTTCACCACCCATGGATTTCTCGAGATCGTCGTCCACATCGAGCACGCGCTCGCGATAGAACAGATGCAGCGACGGCGCGAGTGCAGCTGGCAGCTTGCCGCCGTTGGCCTTTCGGAACACCCCGTGCGGGATTACCGGAATCCCCGGGGCATGACGCCCGTACATGATCATGCCGCACTGTGGGCAGCCATAGCGCGTCATATCCTTGTCCGTCATCGTGTGCACGAAAAGCCGGGCTTCGTCGGGTAACTGGACGTCGTTGTCGTCCCAGCCCGTCGCCGACAGCACATCCACCGAATAGAGGGACCGGCAACTGCCGCAGTGGCAGTACAGCGACACCTTGGGCGTACCGGTCGCTGTCATGGTCACATGGCCACAGTCACAGCTCAGTTCGTATGTCTCGCTCATGGATCGAACGGTTACAAGTGATGAAAGCATCACAGCACGACCCGGCGATGTGATCCTATAACACGCCAGGGCCTGTTGAGGTTTCGTTCGAGTCCGCGCCAAGCGCGCCCTGAAACTGACGATGGGCGCCCTGCGGCGTTGCGAGTCTGGATCGTGGCACGCCACGATCGGCAACTCGCGCCTTGCCGGACACACGGCGGTCTCTCGACGAAAAGGCGCTCGAACGAAACCTCAACAGGCCCTGGATTGGCCCGACCGCCGGCCAACGGCCTCACCCGCGGGAGAACAAAAAAAACCGGCACCCCGAAGGATGCCGGTTTCGACGGACGAAGCCGATTGTGGCAATCAGCCCAGCACTTCTTCCATCTTGGTACCGATCTCGGCGGTCGAGCGCACGGTGGCAACACCGGCGGCTTCCAGAGCCGCGAACTTGTCGTCTGCGGTGCCCTTGCCGCCCGAGATGATGGCACCGGCATGGCCCATGCGCTTGCCCGGGGGCGCGGTCACACCCGCGATGTAGGCCACGACCGGCTTGCTCATGTTGTGCTTGATGTATTCGGCCGCTTCTTCCTCGGCCGTGCCGCCGATTTCGCCGACCATGACCACGCCTTCGGTCTGCGGGTCGTTCTCGAACATTTCGAGCACGTCGGTGAAGTCCAGGCCGTGGATCGGATCACCGCCGATGCCGACACAGGTCGACTGGCCCAGACCGTTATGGGTGGTCTGGAAGACGGCTTCATAGGTCAGCGTGCCGGACCGGGAGACGATGCCGATCTTGCCTTTCTGGTGAATATGCGCCGGCATGATGCCGATCTTGCACTCACCCGGCGTGATCACGCCCGGGCAGTTCGGGCCGATAAGCACCGAATCGGATTCGTCGAGCACGGCGCGTACCTTGAGCATGTCCATGACCGGGATGTGCTCGGTGATGCAGATGATGGTCGCAATACCCGCGGCTTCGGCCTCGAGGATGGCATCGGCGGCGAACGGCGCCGGCACATAGATCATCGTGGCGTTGGCGCCGGTCTCGCGGACCGCGTCCGCGCAGGTGTTGAACACCGGCCGGTCCAGATGGGTCTGGCCGCCGCGGCCCGGGGTCACACCGCCGACGATGTTGGTGCCGTAGGCAATGCACTGCTCGGAGTGGAACGTGCCCTGGCTGCCGGTGAAGCCCTGGACGATGAGTTTGGTGTCTTGGTTGACGAGAATGCTCATGAGTCGATCCTGATCTTGAATGCTGTCGGGATGGGCGATCGGGCAGCGCTTACTTGGCGGCCTCGGCGACGACCTTCTTGGCGGCGTCGGTCAGGTCCTGCGCGGCGATGAGATCGTATTCGGACTCGTCCAGAACCTTGCGCCCCTCTTCGGCGTTGGTGCCTTCCAGGCGGACGACCACCGGCACGTTGATGCCGACATCCTTGGCGGCGGTGATGATGCCCTCGGCGATCAGGTCACATCGGACGATGCCACCGAAGATGTTGACCAGAATGGCTTTCACGCCTTCGCCCGCGGTGATCAGCTTGAACGCCTCGGTCACGCGCTCGGTGGTCGCGCCGCCGCCGACGTCCAGGAAGTTGGCCGGCTCACCGCCGTGCAGCTTGACGAGATCCATGGTGCCCATGGCCAGGCCCGCGCCATTGACCATGCAGCCGATGTTGCCATCGAGCTGGATGTAGTTCAGGTCGTGCTCGGCTGCCTTGGCCTCGCGCTCGTTCTCCTGGCTGATGTCGCGCATCTCGGCGAATTCGGCATGCCGGAACAGCGCGTTGTCGTCGAAGTTGAGCTTGCCGTCGAGCGCGATCAGGCCGCCATCCTTGGTGGTGACCAGCGGGTTGATCTCGACCAGCGAGGCATCGCACTCGGTGAACATTTCGTAAAGGCCTTTCATGACCTTGACGAATTCACCGACCTGCTTCTTGTCCAGGCCCAGGAAGAAGCCGACTTCACGGGCCTGATAGGCCTGGAATCCGGCCGCCGGATGCATGGCGATCTGCATGATCTTCTCGGGCGTGGCCTCGGCCACTTCCTCGATGTCCATGCCGCCTTCCGGCGAGGCGATGAAGGTCACGCGACGCGTCGCGCGATCGACCAGCACCGACAGATACAACTCGTTATCGATGTCGGCCGGCTTTTCCACGTAGACACAGTTGATCGGCAGCGCGACGCCGCCCGACTGCTTGGTCTCGAGCGTGGCGCCGATCATCTCGCCGGCGACCTTCTTCACTTCGTCCACGGAATCGCAGATCTTCACGCCGCCGGCCTTGCCGCGCCCGCCGGCATGGACCTGTGCCTTGACGACCCAGCGCTCGCCCCCGAGCTCGTTGGCCACGGTTGCCGCTGCATCGGCCGAATGCGCGACGCGCCCGATCCCCGCAGGCACGCCGTAGCGTGCAAAGATTTCCTTGGCCTGATATTCGTGAACGTTCATGGCATCGCCTCACTATGTGTCAAAACCCATAAATCGGCGCGCATTGTCGCGTCTTGCGCATATGATCACAACTTGCTTAAAAAACGGCTCATGCTCGCCCGTTGCCCGGCCACGGAGCGCGTCATGGGCCGTCTGATCCTGATCGGCCTGGCGATCTTCGCGGTCTTTCTCGTGCTCCGACGCATTCGCTGGCCGCAGGGGCACGGACTGGATCGCAAGTCGCGCCGTTTCGAGTCGACCGTGCGTTGCGTGCGCTGCGGGGCCTATGTCGCCCGTCGACACGCCGAGACGTGTGACGATGGGCCGGTCTGTCGCATTCACGCCACGGATCCGGAACGCTGAAAACCGGGCAGCGCCCCCATGTCGGCCTCGGCTGCGGTATCGTCGAGCTCACGCGCCCGGGGAGCGAATCGCGTCATGGCACAGGCAGAGACCGACAATCAGCTGTTTTTCTGGATCGGCACCGATCGCAACGGCGAGCGCATCAAGGGCCAGACCGAGGGCCCCAACGAGGCAATGGTCCGGGCATTGCTGCGTCGTCAGCAGATCAACCCGATCCGGGTGCGCAAGAAGACCACGCTGTTCGGCCTGGGCAAGAAACGCCGCAAGAAGATCACCAGCGGCGATATCGCAGTCTTCTCCCGGCAACTGGCCACGATGCTTTCGGCCGGCGTGCCGCTGGTCCAGTCGCTGGATATCGTGGCCGGCGGCGCCACGAATCCGGCGTTGCGCGCGCTGGTCCGCACCATCCGGGACGACATCGAAAACGGCATGCCGCTGGCCGAGGCACTCGCCCGGCATCCCCGGCATTTCGACGATCTCTACGTGAACCTGGTCGCGGCCGGCGAACGGTCGGGCGCGCTGGAGTCCCTGCTGGACAAGATCGCCACGTACAAGGAGAAAACCGAGGCGATCAAGGCCAAGGTCCGCAAGGCCCTGTTCTATCCGTCGGCAGTGATCGCCGTGGCGATCGTGGTCATGGGCATTCTCCTGTATTTCGTGGTGCCCCAGTTCCAGTCGCTGTTCGCCGGCTTCGGCGCTGACCTGCCCGCCTTCACCCTGATGGTGATCGGGCTGTCGCACGGCGTGCAGCGGTGGTGGTGGCTCATCCTGCTGGCTGTCGGCGGCGCGGCCTACGGTTTCATCACCGCCCGTCGACGCTCGCGCCGTTTCCGCCGTGGCCTCGATCGTGCCGCACTGCGCCTGCCGGTGATCGGCAACATCGTCTACGATGCGGCCGTGGCCCGCTTTTCCCGGACGCTGGCGACCATGTTCGCGGCCGGGGTACCGCTGGTCGAAGCACTGGACTCGGTCGCACGCGCGGCTGGCAACGTGGTCTTCGAGGATGCGATCTTCCAGATGCGCAATCAGGTCTCGTCCGGTCAGTCACTGGCGCTTGCCACCGAGAACACGGGACGTTTTCCGAGCATGGCACAGCAGATGATCAAGATCGGTGAGGAGGCCGGCGCGCTGGATGCGATGTGCTCGCGCGTGGCCGATTTCTACGAGGCCGAGGTGGATGCCCGCGTCGATGTGCTCTCGTCGCTGCTCGAGCCGCTGATCATGGCCGTGATCGGCGTGCTGGTCGGCGGCCTGGTCATTGCCATGTATCTGCCGATCTTCAAACTCGGGTCCGTGGTCTGATGCAGGCCTACGCCGGTCTGCCCCTCTGGTTCGTTGTCCTGTCCGCGATCGTGCTCGGTCTGATCGTGGGCAGTTTTCTGAATGTGGTGATCCTGCGACTGCCACGCATGCTCGAGGCACGCTGGGCGGCCGAAGCCGCCGCGGCCGACGCATCCGACCTCGCCGATACGACGCCGGTCAGCCTGGCTGCCCCGGCTTCGCACTGTCCGCATTGCCGGACGCCGATCAAGGCCTGGCACAACGTGCCACTACTCGGGTATCTGGGGCTGCGCGGTCGGTGTGCCGCCTGCGGTCATCGTATCTCCGCCCTATATCCTCTGGTCGAGGCCGCAGCGGCCGCGATCGCCTGTCTCGTACTCTATCGGTTCGGGCTGACGCCGGCCGGCGGGACCGCCCTGCTCGCCTCCTGGCTCTTGCTGGCACTGGCAGTCATCGATGCCCGGACCCAGCTGCTGCCCGACGTGTTGACGCTGTCGCTGCTATGGCTCGGACTGCTGGCCAGCGTCATCGGCATCGGGCCGGCCACCGCCGTCTCGCCGGCCGATGCCATCATCGGGGCGGCGGCCGGCTACGGCGTGCTCTGGCTCGTTTTCACGGCCTTCAAGTGCCTGACCGGCAAGCACGGCATGGGCCACGGCGATTTCAAGCTGTTGGCCGCACTCGGCGCCTGGCTGGGCTGGCAACAACTCCCACTGGTCCTGCTCATGGCGTCGCTCGGCGGCTCGTTGATCGGCATCGCGCTGATGGCCACCGGCCGGCTCGACCGCGGCACGCCCATGCCTTTCGGCCCCTGGCTTGCCGGCGCCGGCTGGCTGGCGCTCATCGCAGGCGATACAATTATGGCCGCTTATTTGACGCTTTCGGGATTGCGCTAGACGTGTTCATGTTCCTCTCTGCGGCTCGCCGCCTCGCCAATCTCCGTTGCCCGACATCATGAGTGATCGACTCACGATCGGCCTGACGGGCGGTATTGCAAGCGGCAAGTCGGTGGTCTCAGCAGCGTTCGAGCGCCTGGGCGTGAGCGTTGTCGATGCCGACACCGTCGCCCGCGAGATCGTCGCCCCCGGCGAACCGGCGCTTGACGAGATCCGGGCACGCTTCGGCGCGCATCTGATCGACGACAACGGCGCGCTCAAGCGTCGCGCACTGCGTGAAATCGTCTTCGACGACGCCGAGGCCCGGCGCGATCTTGAAGCGATCACGCATCCGCGCATTCGCGAGGCGCTTCGTATCCAGCGGGACGCGGCCGAATCCGAGTACTGCATTCTGGTCGTGCCGCTGCTGGCCAAGTCCAACATGATCGATCTGGTCGACCGGGTGCTCGTCATCGATGCCCCGGAGTCCGTTCAGCTCGAACGTCTGATGGGTCGCGACGACATCGACGATGCACTGGCACGCAAGATGATCGCCGCGCAGGAGGATCGTGCCGAACGCCTGGCGGTCGCGCACGATGTGTTGATCAACACCGGACCGCGCAAGGACATCGCGGATCTGGCCGCGGCATTCCATGCCGGCTACCAGCGCCTGGCCCGTGGCGAGATCGCCGATCTGCCGCCCTTGCACCTGCCGGGCTGAATCGAATGGCCGGATGGGTCGACAGTGGCGATCCGCCGCTTGCTGATCGTATCTCGTCACCGACGCCGGAGAGCCGCATGGGCGACGATGGCCTGCTCTGTTACGAACAGCCGCTCAACGAGCGTGTGCGTACGTTCCTGCGTCTGGAACATCTGACGGCGCGCTTCCACTACCATGCGGCCGATCACAGCTTCTGGGGTCGACGTGCGACTGTCGATGCCGTTCTGGATCTGCTCAACATCATGTCGCGCCACGATATCCGCGGCGAGGTGAGCCGCGCGCTTGTCCACCGGCGCGGCACGCTCGCACAGCTCGCCGATCGCGACGACGTGGACGGCGGCGCACTGGCACGGGTGCTCGCCGAACTCGACGCCGTCAGCGACGACATGGCACGCATCCCGCCGCAGTTCTCGTCCTATCTCCTGCGCGACAACGAATTGCTGGCCAGCGTGAACAACCGCAGCGCGATCGCCGGCGGTACCTGCAGCTTCGACCTGCCCGGCTATCGCCACTGGCTGGCCCAGCCAGCGGCGCGACTCGACGCCGACATCGCGGCGTGGATGTCGCGCGTGAGCCCGATCGAAAACGGTGTGACGGTCCTGCTGCGCCTGTTGCGCGATGCCGGCGAGATGTCCCGTCAGACAGCCGGCGGTGGGGTCTATCTGCACAATACCGCGCCGGGAACCCAGCTCATTCGGGTCATGCTCGATGCCCCGAGCGTGTTTCCCGAAATCAGCGCCGGACGCCATCGAGCCACGGTACGCTTCATGAGCGTCGACCCGACACGGGGCCGGGTCCGCCAGACCGACCAGGACATTTCGTTCGGCATGGCTTGCTGCCGTTTCTGAATCCGCCGTGCGCGCGGGCCTCGATCGATGAACCCGACCCGGCGCAGCTTTATTCTCCCACGATTGCGGGGGCCGGCATGACCACCCAAAAAACCATCGATTGCCCACAGTGCGGCGAACCCGCGGACATGAGTCGCGACAACGTCTATCGCCCGTTCTGCTCGCGTCGCTGCAAGCTGATTGATCTGGGCGACTGGCTGGACGAGTCGAACCGGATCGCCGACCCGGACGGCACGGCCCCGACGCCCATGTCGGGGCTGGACGATGACGGCACGCCACACTGAACGCAGCCGTGCTTGGTCAGCTGCCGGGCCAGAACTCCCGAATGCCGGCCACGCCCTGCGCGTAATGGTCGAGGGCCGGCGCGAGATCAGTCGGCCCGAGTCCGCCGAGCGCGTACACCGATAACGCGCGCTCGCCGCGATACGCCTCGAAGGCCGGCCACCCGAGCGGTCGCGCTTCCGGGTGTGACGCCGTCCGCGCGACCGGCGAAAGCGTGGCGAAATCCGCGCCGAGCGTTTCGGCGTGTGCGAGTTCGTCGCTGTCGTGCGTGGATACCGCGAACCAGCGATCGCGTCCGATCGGGCGGTCGTCGGCACGCTGAGCACGACGCGCCGACCAGTGCAGGCCGTGCGCGTTCAGGCGCTCGACCAGCGCCGCACTGCGGTCCAGCAGCACACGGGCCGAAAACGGTCGTGCACGGACCAGTACATCTCGGGCGAGCGCCGCGTAGTCATCGTCTTCCAGCTGGGGCTGGCGCAGGCGCAGCATCGGGGGCGTATCCGGCGTACCTTGATGGCGCAGCGCCCGGTCGAGCGCCGAGAACCAGCTCTCGCGCGCCTCGCGCGTACGGCCGACCGGCGGCGTTATCAGATAGACCGGCGGCAACGACAGCGCGGCCAGAATCACGTCGGTGGCCGGCAGCAACTCGACGCCCGAAAGCGCATCGCGATCACACCAGCGGACCGCTTGCCCTTCTCGACCGGCAGCTTCACCGGTCCACTGATCGATACGTGCCACGTGCAGCCGCACCGGACGCGGCCCGCGGTCGTGCGTAAAGCGGATCAAGGGTCGACTGCGCAGATTGGTGACGCCGATCTCTTCGGCCAGTTCGCGCGACAGACAGGTCTCGATCGACTCGTCTGGCTCGCGCTTGCCGCCCGGAAACTCCCAGAAGCCGGCACCGGGCGTATCCGGCCGTCGACGCGCGATGAGCACGCGGCCGCGCGAATCGACGAGCACGCCGACGGCAATATCGATCGGCACCATCAGCTGCGATATTCGGCGTTGATGCGTACGTACTCGTACGACAGATCCGAGGTATAGATCGTCGTCGCGGCCTGGCCGCGCCCCAGATCGACGTGCACCGTGAACTCCGGTCGCGCCATGACGGCGGCGGCCTCGGATTCGATGTAATCCGGCCGCGGCTGGCCGCCGGCCACGATCGCGACGTCGTCGAGCGCGATATCCACCCGATCGATCGCCAGCGCCTCGATCGGCGCGCGCCCCACGGCCGCCAGGATACGGCCCCAGTTGGGGTCGCCGGCGAAGGCAGCTGTCTTGAACAACGGCGACTGCGCCACCGTGAAACCGACCGCTCGGGCCTCGGCCTCGTCGCCTGCCCCGGCGACCGCGATTCGGATGAAACGCGTGGCCCCTTCGGCATCACGCACGATCGCCGTGGCCAGCTCGGTCATCACCTCGACGAGCGCATCCACGAACGCCGGCCAGCCGGGCTGGCTGGCGTCGAGCGAGGCACTCTGGCCGGTCGCGCTGAGTGTGACCGCGTCATTGGTCGAGGTATCCCCGTCGACCGTGATGCTGTTGAACGAGCGCTGGTTGGCGACAACCAGCGCCTCGTGCAGATCGGCTTCCGGAATATCGGCGTCGGTGGCCAGAAACGCCAGCATGGTGGCCATGTCCGGGCGAATCATGCCCGAGCCCTTGGCGATGCCGGTCAACCGGACACGTTGCCCGGCGCCGAGCGCGATCTCTCGGCTGACGCCCTTGGGCACGGTGTCGGTGGTCATGATCGCTCGTGCCGCAGCAAGCCAGCCGCTGTCCGGACGGTCCGCACTCAGCTGCCCCACTGCCGGCATCATGCGCGACAACGGCAGGCGTTGGCCGATGACACCGGTGGAGAACGGCAACACCTCGGCGGCCTCGAGCCCGGCGGCGTCGGCGATCTGTTCACACAGCTTGAGCCCGTCCTGCTCACCCGCCAGGCCGGTCCCGGCATTGGCATTGCCGCTGTTGACCAACAGGGCCCGCGGTGCGGTTGCCGTCAGATGACGGCGTGCGATCTGGACCGGCGCGGCGGCAAACGCATTGCGCGTGAACAGGCCGGTCGTTCGCGTGCCGGCATCGAGCCAGAGTACAGCGATATCGTCACGATCCGGGGCCTTGATCGCCGCACCGATGGTCGACCAGTGCGTGCCGGCGACCGGCGCCAGCGACGCCGGAGCCTCGAGATTTACTGCCATGAGCCACTCATTGGTGGGAATGCCCGCACTGGTTCACGAGGCGTCTCGCCCGTGGCAGTGCTTGTATTTCTTGCCCGACCCGCAGGGACAGGTCTCGTTGCGCCCGATCTTGCGTCCGTCACGCACGAAGGTCTCGGGCCGATCGCCTTCATCGCCGACAGTGGGACCCGAATCGACGGGTTGGCCAGCGCCGGGCAGATTCGCCTGCGCGGCGGTTTCCGGCGCGATCGGGGCGGCATCGGCGACCTCGACCTGGGGCTCGGCGGCATTCGCCTGGGCCGCGGCAATGGCCTGTTCGGCAGCCGAGGACGCCTCCTCGTGCTGGTATTCCATGGCCGCCATCTGGCGACGCCGATCCTCGCGTGCCTCTTCGGTGATCTGGGCATCCACGCGCCCGCGGGCAAGCACGGTCACGGCCTCGTGCTTCAAACGCGTGAGCATGTTGTTGAACATCTCGAAGGCTTCGCGCTTGTATTCGTTCTTGGGATCCTTCTGGGCATAGCCGCGCAGATGGATGCCCTTGCGCAGATAGTCCATGGCCGCCAGATGCTCGCGCCAGAGCGAGTCCAGCACCTGCAGGACCACCGACTTCTCGATCTGGGCCATGTTGGCCGCGCCGGCGTATTCGCGTTTTTCCTCGTAGGTGTTTCTCAGCTGCGTGGCGATCCGCTCGCGCAACCCTTCCTCGTCGAGCCGGTCTTCCTCGTCGAGCCACTGCTGGATCGGCATGGCCTGACCGAAATCCCTTTCGATGGCGTGCTCCAGCCCTTCGACATCCCACTGTTCCTCAAGGCTGGCCGGCGGGACATGCTCGGAGATGGCGGCTTCGACGACATCCGTCCAGATGTTGTCGACCAGTTCCGAGACTTCCTCGGCATCCATGATCTCGTTGCGCTGCTCGTAGACAACCTGGCGCTGGTCATTGGCCACGTTGTCGTATTCAAGCAGCTGCTTGCGGATATCGAAATGATGACGCTCGACCTTCTGCTGAGCGTTCTCGATCGCCCGCGTCACCCACTTGTGTTCGATCGCCTCGCCTTCCTCGAGACCGAGGTTCTGCAGCATCGAGCGCAGCCGCGGCGGCGTGAAGATCCGCATGAGACTGTCTTCGAGCGACAGATAGAAGCGTGAGGCACCGGGGTCACCCTGGCGCCCGGAACGGCCGCGCAGCTGGTTGTCGACACGCCGCGATTCGTGGCGCTCGGAGCCGATCACGTACAGCCCACCGGCCTCCAGCACGGCCTCGTGCGTCTTGGACCACTCGTCGCGCAGGCGCTGCCGGCCGGCCTCGTCGTCTTCCTCGAGGGCGGCCAAAGCCTCCTCGATGTTGCCGCCGAGCACGATATCAGTACCACGGCCGGCCATGTTGGTGGCGATGGTCACCGCCCCCGGACGCCCGGCCTGGGCAATGATATCGGCCTCGCGCTCGTGCTGCTTGGCGTTGAGCACTTCGTGGCGGATACCGCGACGGGAAAGAAGCTGCGAAAGCAGCTCCGAGGCATCGATCGACGCCGTGCCGATGAGCACGGGCTGCCCGGCCTGGCTGGCCGTAACCGCCTCTTCGGCGATCGCCTCGAATTTCTCGCGCCCGCTCATATAGATCTGGTCAGGCAGGTCGCGACGCGCGAGCGGGCGGTTGGTCGGGATCACGACCACTTCCAGGCCATAGATGGACTGGAACTCGAAAGCCTCGGTGTCGGCCGTGCCGGTCATCCCCGACAGTTTGTTGTAGAGCCGGAAGAAATTCTGGAAGGTGATCGAGGCCAGCGTCTGATTCTCTTTCTGAATCGCCACGCCTTCCTTGGCTTCGATGGCCTGATGCAGGCCGTCCGACCAGCGCCGACCGGGCATGGTGCGCCCGGTGAACTCGTCGACGATGACGATCTCACCGTTGGCGACGATGTATTCAATGTCCTTGGTATAGAGCGTGTGTGCGCGCAGGGCCGCGTTCATGTGGTGCATGAGCGCCACGTTATTCGCGTCGTAGAGCGACTCTTCCGGGTCGAGCAGACCGGATTCGCGCATCAGCTGCTCGACCTTCTGATGACCGTCCTCGGTCAGATAGGCCTGCTTGTTCTTCTCCTCGGTGAAATAGTCACCGGGGCCGTCCTCCTCGGCCTGCTCGCTCAGATGCTCGACGAGCGTGTCGACCGACAGCGAGGTCTGCGGGTCGTCATCGGTCGGCCCGGAGATGATCAGCGGCGTCCGGGCTTCGTCGATGAGGATCGAGTCGACTTCGTCGATGATGGCGTAGTTCAACGCCCGCTGGACACGATCGGCCGGCGTGAAGGCCATGTTGTCGCGCAGGTAGTCGAAGCCGTATTCGTTGTTCGTGCCGTAGGTGATGTCGCAGGCATACGCCGCACGCTTGGCATCCGTGTCCTGGCCCGAGAAGATCACCCCGACGGTCAGCCCCAGGAATCGATAGAGCCGTCCCATCCATTCGGCGTCGCGCGCGGCCAGATAGTCGTTGACCGTGACGATGTGCACGCCCTTGCCTTCGAGCGCGTTGAGATAGGTCGCGAGCGTGGCGACGAGTGTCTTGCCCTCGCCGGTCTTCATCTCCGCGATCTTGCCCTGATGCAGCACCTGCCCGCCGACCAGCTGGACATCGAAATGCCGCATGCCAAGCACGCGCTTGGCGGCCTCGCGAACCACCGCGAAGCCCTCGCTGAGCAGATCGTCCAGGTCGGCACCGTCGGCCAGACGTTCGCGGAACTCGACCGTCTTCGCCGCGAGCTGTTCGTCGGACAGGTCTTCGTAATCCGCCTCGCGGGAATTCACGGCGTCGGCGATCTTGTGCATGCGTTTGACCACACGCTGATTGCGACTGCCGATGAGTTTGGTCAGAAAATTGCTCATGAACCCTCGTCGTATTGCCCGAGCGGCGAAATCCCTTCAATGGAAAGACCGCGATGATAACGCAAGCTCCGGCAGACTCTTAAAACTGCGTGCAGACGACGGTCGCGGCCGCTGCGGCTGCTACCATGCCAATTCACACCTGCGCCGTACATCGTACGTTATGGGGTCGACCCCGCAGTCAATCCAGTCCCTGTTGCATATCGCGGCTCCGGACCTCGCGGACGTGCTCGGGCGCGCGCGTTTCCTCGCGCGCATGCGACGCGCGCTGCTCGACGTGCTCCCGGCTGCGATCGCCGCCGAATTCCAGGTCGCTGCCTACGATCATTACGTGCTGCGGCTCCACGTGAGCAATGCTGCCTGGGCGACCCGCCTGCGCTACATGGACGCCGCGCTGAAACAGGCGCTGGCCCAGCGCATGCGGCTGCAGATCGACCGGATCGACATCAAGGTGCGCCCGGTCGGGCTTGGCCCGTTCCAGCCGACGGACCGCCCGCGCTATCTGTCACCGAGCTCGCGCCAGCATATCGAACGGACCGCCCACTACATCGAGGATGCGCCTCTGGCCGATGCGCTTCGACGCCTGGCCGCGGCTGGGCGACAGGACCCGGACTAGGGCCTGTTGAGGTTTCGTTCGCGCGCCTTTTCGTCGAGAGACCGCAGTGTCCTGCAAGGCGCGAGTCGCCGGTCGTGGCGTGCCAAGATCCAGACTCGCAACGCCGCGGGGCGCCCATCGTCGATTTTTCATGGGCGGCCCAACCCTTCAGGACAAGTGCCCCAACATCAAAAACACGACGGCAATCCAGCGTTCTAGCACGCTGGCGCAGCATGACACGCTATGCGTGCGACGCCTCGTCTTGCCGCCCATCGTCAATTTCAGGGCGCACTCGGCGCGGACTCGCACGAAACCTCAACACGCCCTAGGTCGACACATTCTAGGCCGTCGCGCGCGCGTCATCGGCCATGCGGGTGGCGTGCCCGTTCTCGATGCGATAAACGATATCCGAGCGCTCGGTCAGCGCTGCGCGGTGGGATACCGCGAGCACGGTATGTTCCTCGCCGAGTGCGGCCAGCGTGGCGCTGACTTCGCGCTCGGTGTCCGGGTCGAGCGCGCTCGTGGCCTCGTCGAGAATGACCAGACGCGGCTTGTGCACCAGCGCCCGCGCGATCACGATGCGCTGTCTCTGGCCGCCGGACAAGCGGCCGCCGTGTTCGCCGACACTGGTATGCATGCCCTCGCTGAGCGCGCTGACGAATGCCCAGGCGCCGGCTTTTCTGAGTGCCGTCTCCACGTCGGCCTCGGTCAGGCTGTCGTCGCCGATGGCGATGTTGTTGTAGACCGTCTCGTGCAGCAGCACCGTATCCTGTGGCACGTAGCCGATCATGTGCCGCCAGGCGCGGATATCCAGATCGTCGATCGGTGCGTCGTCGATGAGCACCCGGCCCGAACTGGCACGCAGCAGCCCGATGATCAGATCGATGAGCGTCGTCTTGCCGGCTCCGGAGAAGCCGACCAGCGTGGTGAACTGACCGGCCGGGATGTCGATATCCACGTCGTGCAGCACGGTACGCCCACCGTAGGCAAAGCTGACGTGCTCGAGCCGGATCCCCCGATGCAGGCTCGGACTGCGCTCGCCGAATCCCTCTTCGCGGGCATCGCGGGCTTCGTCGATCGCCTCGTCCATGGCCCAGTAGAAGGCTTCCTTGGACACGAGTTTCTGATACTCCTGCTGCAGTTTCGACAACTTGGTCAGCAGACGCGCCAGGACGATGGTCAGCACCATGATCTCGGACAGTTCGAGGTCGAGCAGCGTCAGCGACGCCGCGACACCGGCCACCAGCACCAGACCGATCAGCAGCTCCTGAACCGCCTTGAGAGTCTCCGAAGCGAGCACGCTGGTCCGCAACGCATCGTTGAGATGGCGCGTCTGCCGCTCGAGCATCTGATCCATGTGTTGTTCGCGGGCCATTGCCTTGAGCGGCTTCAGCGAGGACAGCGAATCGGTCAACAGGGCCATGAGCTGCTGAAAGGCGCCCTTCTGCTGGCTGCCAGCCTCGCGCGAGATCGAGACCATGATCTTGAGCAGCATGAAGATGCCGGCGCCGATCAGAATCGCCAGCCCCGCGATCTTCCAGTTGATGAGCAGCGCCACGGCCAGAAACACCGCCGACTGTGAACTGATCGAGGCCAGATTCGCCAGGCTCTGGAACGCGCCGGCGCTGTTCGTGGCCTCGGTCGAGATGGAATTGGCCAGTCGACCGGTTCGCTGGCTGAGGAAATATTCCCAGCGCGAGGCCGACAGGGCCCGCAGGAAAGCCAGACGCGTGTCTGTGGCGATCGCAGCGACCGTGTAACCGACCTCGCGATAGGCCAGCAGCGTCAACCCGGCCTTGACGACCAACCCGATGACGACCAGCACGACCATGGTCGAGATCGTCGGATTGATCGAGGCCCAGTGCAGGGTCTGGGTCAGAAAGTCGGTGGTCTTGTGGCCGACCATGTTGGCGCTGTCGCCGGTGGCGATGCTCAGCAGCGGCAACAGTGTCGACAGGCTCAGCCCCTCGGCCACGCTGGCGATCGACAGCGCCAGCCAGACGACGATGACCTGCTTCGGGTAATTGCGAAAGAAATCTCTGATCAGTTGCACGTGCTCGGACTCATCGTTGATCCATACCGGGCGCACAATGTTCAACGACTGTCACCAGCCGTGATGCACGCGTTCAGATACGACGCGGTATCCTTCGTCGCTCGATTTTACGCTCGTCTGTTCACCATTGCTGTCGCTTGCATCGTACAGTCTCCAGGCGTCGGGCGCCGCAGTGGCGTTGGCGGCATGTGTCCGGCGTCCAGCGCCCCCCAGGATGGCCCCGTGATGAGCGGCGTCGACCGGTCACGTCTGGCGATTTTCACGTCGTCTCTCGGCGGCGGTGGTGTCCAGCGTTCGATGCGCAATCTAGCCGTCGCGCTGGTCGACCGCGGTTACGCCGTGGATCTGATCGTGTGTCACGACGACCCGACCCTGGCTGGCGAACTACGACGGGCCGGGGTTCACGTGACCGTTCTGTCGGCCAGTACCGCCGGCCTCGGGCGTCTACTGGCGCTGGCGGCTGATCCGGGCGGTTGGCGCGAGCTGGGGCCGACGGTTCTGTGGCCGCTCAAAACCTGGCGCAAGCTCGATTTTCTGGCCGGGCTTCGCGACCATCTGCGCGCGCGACCGCCGATCGGCCTGCTCTCGGCCATGACACAGTGCAATCTCGTGGCCGTGTGGGCCCATCGACTGGCCGGTCGTCCCGGCCGCGTGGTGGTCAGCGAACGCAACATGCTCTCGTCGTTCATTACCCGATATCAAGACAAGTCACGCTGGCGTCATCTCGCGCCGCTCGTGCGCCGTACCTATGCTCGCGCTGATGCAATCATCGGCGTCTCGCAGGCCGTGGCCGACGATCTGATCGACTGCGCCGGCCTGGACCGCGCCCGACTGCACACCGCTCCGAACCCGGTGATCGATACCACGCTACGTCATCATGCCGGCCAGCCGCGACGAGACGGCTGGTTCGCGCCCGGCCAGGCACCGGTCGTGCTGGGCGTCGGGCGGCTCGTCGACCAGAAGGATCCCCACACTCTCCTGCGTGCGTTCGCCCGCGTGCGGGCAAATCGCCCGGTGCGCCTGGTGCTGATCGGCGACGGCGACGAACGGGCTGCGCTGGCCGACCATGCCACCCGACTTGGCGTGGCCGACGATGTCGCCCTGCCCGGCTGGGATGAACAACCCTTCTCTGCGATGGCCGCAGCCGGGGTTTTCGTCCTGCCGTCCCGCTGGGAGGGGCTGCCGGGCGTGCTGATCCAGGCGCTGGCCTGCGGCTGCCCGGTCGTGGCCACGGATTGTCCCGGCGGCAGTGCCGAGGTTCTGGACAACGGCCGATACGGCGCGCTGGTGGCCGTCGGCGACGAGATCGCGATGGCGCGCGCCATCGAGGCCGCACTCGACACGCCTGGAGAGGTCGCCGTGCGCCGTGAGCACGCGGAGCGCTACTCGGCCAACAACGCCGCCGCCTGCTACGCCGCGTTGCTAGATCCGGCGGCCACCAGGCCCTCAGCCCCGACCGAGGCTTCGATTCCAGCCTAGAGCCTGTTATTAGCCCGGCATAAAAATAGATGATTTCTCAGGTTGATAACACGCGTGTGCGAAAGCACGCGCGCCACGGCCAACGGCCGTGAAGCCATTGAAGATAAAAAGACGGACAAGTGCCGGTGTTTATTCTTCGATGGCGTTGAAAAAAGCTGACGTCGTCAGCTGTTTTGGTGCCGGATTCATAACACGTCCCGCGTGCGCCGCGCCGGCACTCATTTTTATTGCAAGACAAGGCATCGGGCGCGTACGGCCGTCATTCTGCCTTAGGGCCTGTTGAGGTTTCGTGCGAGTCCGCGCCAAGCGCTGTTCTGCGCAAGACGAGGCGTCGCACGCATAGCGTGTCATTCTGCGCCAGCGTGCTGGAACCCTGTATTGCCGTCGTGTCTTTGATTTTGGGGCGCTTGTCCCTTCGGGTTGGGCCGCCCATGAAAAATCGACGATGGGCGTCCGGCGACGTTGCGAGCCTTGATCGCGGCACGCCACGATACGGCGACTCGCGCCTTGCCGGACACACGACGGTCTCTCGACGAAAAGGCGCTCGAACGAAACCTCAACAGGCCTTAGTGTCGTCAGGACACAGGCAGTCGCATCAGCGGCCAGGCATGGGCCACAACGGCGGGCTGGGCCGATGGGGCGATGCAAAACGCCGGACAGCGGATTCGTCACGACTCGGTTGGGAGCTGCTCATGGTCCCGCCATTCAGCCTTGCCGTTCACGCATTGGCCCGGCGACACCGCGGGCACGTGCGTTTTGTCTTGCACCCAATGGCCTGCGGTACGCCGATTCATTCGTGTTGAACAGGCCCGAGCCGAATGCCGTCGCCTCACTTGGCCTCGAGATCGCGAATCACCTGACGCAACGCCTGGATCGGGCTGGCCGGATTCCAACGGACGCGCTCGGTCTCGGCGCGGCGATGATCGAACTCGGCCAGAAACGGCCCCAACGCCTCGACGTCACGAGCCAACGCCTGCCAGCGCCGCCCGAACTCATCGGAGGCCTGCGAGAGCTCGTCCGCCGCCACGGCATCCAGCAACTGATATCCCTCGGCGGTCCAGCGATTGACCGCCGGATCGGCCAGCAGATCCTCGCGCGAGAATCGCGACGCCGGTTTGTCCTGTTGCAGGAATTTCGTCGCGTACTCCTCGATGCCCGCAGCCTGATCGGGGCCGACGGGCAACCCGAGGTCCCGGGCGACACGCATCAATTGGCCACGCGGATCGGCCATCAGTCGATCGAAATCCACCACCGCACGCGGCCGACCTGCCGTGCGCGCGAAATAAGGCACCACGTTGACCAGCCATTCCATGTCGGACCAGACCTGTCGGCCACGCTGCGGGTTGATCTTGCCGCGCGAGCGCGCGACCGACATGGGATTGCGCAAGGCGATCAAGTAGCGCGTATCCAGACCCAGGGCGGCGTGAATGCCTTCCCAGAACGGCATCGTGCGCAGGGTCCGCGAATACTTGTAGCCCCACAGCGGTGTGTTGCCGAACCGTGCGCCCAGCGTGGCCACGGCATCCGCCTGGATGGCCTTCATGCGCGGCGTCTCGAACTCGGCATCATCGAGCAGGCGCACGCTATGCCCACGAATCCCCAGCGCCGACTTCAGGCGCTTGCTGATCGCCAGCACGTCGTTGTCCTCGAAGAACCCGGTGGGATTCTTGCCGCCGGCACGACGCAGATTGGCGCCGAGATCAACGCCGAGCGCCGACAGACCGCGCGTGATCGCACTTGTCCCGCTGCGGCCGGCACCAAGCACGGCGACCACCGTCGAGCGCTCGGGATCCGGCGGCGGCACCACGGCCGCGGCATCGGCTTCAGACATCGCGGATCTCCTCGCCCTTGAGCCGGCCCTTGACGCGCCGGACCGCGGCACGCACCCGGTCGTTGATGACCACGATGAAGACCTTGCGATGCATGCCCTCGGGACAGGTGATCTCGCGCACGCCGTGCCAGGATTTCGACTGCCGCTGGAACAGCAGGCTGTAGTTGCCCACGCTCTCGCCTTCGTAGGCGTCCGGAAAATCCTCGAATTCCGGCGCCGACTTGCGATCGAAGGCGCCGTGGTCGTCCAGAATCACGGTATCGCCGCCCCAATCCGGCGACCAGGTCTCCGGCGAGCTGAAGTAGAAGATATGCGAACCGAGCTTGCGCTGGGCATCGCAATGCGGCGAGACCGAAGCGCCTCGGGGCGCGTAGTGCCAGTGGAAATTGAGCTTGAACAGGCCGCGCCCGAACATCTTCTTGACGAAGTCGTAGTAGGCATCCGACTGCAGTTCGTCGATAAAGGCCTGCCAGTCATCGGAAATGCCCACCCGCGGTCGATATTCCAGCGAGTAGCGGTCGTGCGGTTTCTGCCCGTGCGAGCGTGCCTGGCCGAATTGCGGCGTCATGATCTCGGTGCTCGGCATGCTGGCCAGCAGCCGCGCATAGCCTTCGTCGGTGAGCAGGCCGGCCGGATTGATCCAGGGATACGGGTCGGTCGCGCGGAAGGCCTTGCCATCCATGGCGGCAAGCTTGTCGAAGTCCAGATACGTCATGACGAGTGTCCAGTCGATTGACAGATCGCGGCAGCCGAGTCCATCGGCCGATCGCGTTCGAAGAGCGCGCGCACGGCCGACACGACCCGGGCCATATCGTCGGGCGGCGTTGCCGGCGACTCGGTGTCGACGAGCCCCGCATCGCGCAGCCCGGCGTGGAAAGCTGCGAAATCGCGGCGCGGCTTGTACCAGCCGTTATAGACTAAAGCACGATGAATCGGCTTGACCATAGCCGGTAACGATCGTGGCGGCCGTATGGACGGCCATTCGAACAGTGTGACAGGCGCGCCCGTGGCCGCCGCTTCGGCCGGCAGAGAGGCCGAATCGCCGGTCACGAGGAAGCGTGCGCACAAGGCCAGAAATGCCGGATACGGGTTGTCCGGATCGTCGGCGCGCCAGGCATGAAAGTAATGGGGCACGGTCAGACCGGCGGCCAGCACATCGGCCGCCTCGCACGGCGTGCGTCGGCTCGTGGTGACCAGCAGCGAACCGCCGGTCGCCTGTGCCATGGCGTTCGCGCGCTCGGCCAGGGCTCGGGCCGTGGTGGCATCGAAGCGATGGCTCGAACTCGTGCCACCCACCAGCACGCCGATCCAGGGGCCGGGCAGATGCGAAAGCCGGGGCCGCCAGGCACAAGCTGCGGCCTCGCGGGTTGCCGGCTCGACAACGTTGAGTGGCAGCGTGGTTCGCAACACGTTGGGCGCCGTCGGTACCCGGAACTGAGCACTCGTCACCACGAGATCGAAATACCGCGGGTTCATCTGCGTATGGAGCAGATGTACCAGTCGCGTGCGGTTGCCTGAGCGAGCCTTGATCCAGCGCGCCACGGGCGCAGCGCGACGCGAGGCCGCGATCACCAGATCCGGCCACGGCGGTTGCAGCGTCGCGGCGTCACGATCGAGCGTGAACGCATGCGCGCCGATCACTGGATTCGGCAGATGATTCAACACATTCCAGGACAACTGGCGTGTCTCGTACGGCCAGCCGAGTGCCTCGGCCAGCGCGATCATCTGCGCGTTTCCCCCGGCGCCCTCGCCGAGCAGCACCCAGACGTGCGGCGTCTCCGCGCCGGCTTCGCTCGCCTCAGCCGACACGAACGCGGCTGTCCCCGGTCCGTGGCGTCTCGCTCTCGGCCTCGGCCGCCCGCTCACCGGGCAGCGGCAGCAGCGCCCGGATACGGCGCGCCAGCCATTCCGTTTCGTGCCATGCCGGCGGCCGCCAGCCCGTCAGCGAATCGCCGAGCATGCGGGCGACGCCCTGGTCCACCAGGGCATCGTGCAATTCCGGCATGTTGCGACGCGGCACGAAGATCCGGCGTTCGACCAGGCGCGCGCAGATATATTGCAACCCTTCCTGCGGGCGCGCCGAACCGCGCTTGTTGAACCGGTCCTGCCCGGCCTGCGCGATGACCCGGTCCGCCAGGCGACGTCGCAGATTGGGCCGGGCCGTCGGCAGCGGGGCAATATAGACCGGCTTTCCGGTCGCCACCGCCTCGGCCAGCATCGACTCGCTTTCACCGGTCACGACCAGGACGTCGGCGTGTGCAAGATAGCCCAGATACGGGTTGCGGTCGGCCGAGTGTTCGCCCCAGCCAACCAGCGCATCGCGCTTGTACAACCCGGCGCGTATGGCATCCGTGGCCGACTGCGAGGTCCGCCGACTGGTCAGCACGGCAAGCTGCCCCGCGGCCGCATGGACCTGATCGCGGATGCGCTGGGTCAACGCCAGCGCGGTGTCATCGTCCAGGGCATGCTGGACGGTATCGCCGCCGACCAACCAGGCGACCCGCGGGCCTTCTGCGCCGGCGAACAGATCCGGCCATTCGGCCTCGGCCTCACGCAGCTGCGCGGTGGCTACCTTGCTCGGCGGCAGCAATGTCTCGATCTGACGGGGATTCGGCGGCAGATCGAAGTGCTTGCAGACGATGGCGATGTTCTGGGTCTCGCCAATCCGCCCACCACGACGCCCCATGAGCACGAGTCGGGTCCGGGCCCGGCTGCGACGTGCCACAGCCCGCGCGGCCACGGCCGGCAGCCAGCCCGAGGCCACGATCACGTCCGGCCAGGGTGCGGCAAGTCCGTGCGGCCATTCGGCTGCGCCGATGCCCAGCGCATCGCGCACGATCGCCCCGGCATAGGTCAGCGGCGACCGACGGATCGCGTGCTCGCTGACGGGCCAGCCAAGCGCCTGTGCCACGCCGAGTGTCTGGCTGCGATGGCCGGTCTTGTAATGCGTGAGCGCCCAGACCTGGGGATCGCGCCGCGCTAGTGCCCCCCCCGACCAGTACCAGACGCGCGGCTTGCGGATACGTCGCGGCTTGCGCACGACCAGACGCCAGTGACGATCCGGGGCCCGCGAGCCCGCCGAGACCAGCTGCTGGTACCACCAGATCGCATCCGCCGGGGTGTCTCGTTCCTCGCTGGTATCCAGAGTGACCGCGACCACGACCGCACGCCGGGCGCGCGCGAACAGCGCATCGAGAATCCAGGGCGTATCGGTGTCGGGGATTTCGGCCAGACCGTCGGCGAACACCATGTCGACCGGTGCCGGCTCGGCGCGCGGGGCAACGAGATCGGCGAAATCGCACATGGTGATTTCGATGTCCGCCATCGCCCGGCGCAGGCGCGCGCCGCGATCATAGCCGTAGTAGGCCGCGCGGCGCGCCCCAACGTCGGTGGCCGCGGCCACGAAATCCGCCAGCCGCGCCCGCGCGGGGGCCGCAAAATCGCCGATGTCGAAACGGCGCTTGAGCAGGGGCGATGGCTGCGCGCTGTTCCATACCTGAAAGCCAGCCGCATCGGCCTCGGCCTCGATCCGGTGCCAGATATCGGCCGCGGGATTGGCACCGTAGACGAAATCCTGCGGCGTCGGCCGCCAGGGCTGTGTGTGAATGGTGGTGTAGTGCACCACTTTCGACGCGTCCGCGACATATTCGGCATCGCGCGCGTTCCAGGCGTTGTCCAGATCACCCCAGAGATCGGCCTCGCGCATGCGCCGCTCGAGCTCGCGGTTGCCGATGCGCCGTGCGCTGCGGCCGTTCCACAGACGAACCATCCGGGCACAGTCGATGAGCATGACCGACGTGTCGTGATCGTTGATCGACAGCACGCCGGCCTCCCCCATGTCGGCATCGAACAGCTCGGCCGGGTCACGCAGATAGATCTGATCGGTGTCGTTGTAGATCGCACGGCCCGTGCCGCCGGCCAGCTCGGGGATCATGAAGCGATAGTTCGTGAAACCGGTCAGCCACAGCCGTCGCTCGAACCCCTCGAAATCCTTCATGAGGTAGATTTCATAGGTCCGGGCCGGATCGCGCACACGCTCGATCGAATAGACGAACGCCCGCTCCGCACGGAACTGCACGGCCTCCGTACCGAGAAAGATACGCACCGGCGGCGCCTCCGACGGCGTCACATCGGCGTGCGGCGCCAGCGTGATGCACAACGGCGCACGCTGGCCGGAGTCGGCATGGCGCAAATCGCCCTCGATCAGCGTTTCAGCGACACGTTTGATACGAATGGCCACGACTTACCTGCCCGTTGCACTCACAGCGATTGATGCCGCGCCATTATACGACCGCATGCACCCATTGATGCACGCGATCATGCGTAACGTCGATGCACCTGTTTGGGCCAGCGCCGTTTCAGGCAGAGCCACTGGTCCGGATTCCGCGTGATCTCGGCCTCGAACAGCGCGTTGATCTGACGCGACATGTCTAGAACGGCCTCATCGCGATTTGCGCAGGTCGCGCCCGCGGCAATCGGCGGATGGATGTTCACGCGGAACTGCGCGCCCGGGAGACGCTCGGCGATCACCGGCACCAGATCACAGTCGAAGCGCAGTGCCAGACGGGCCGGTGCGGTGTTGGTCATGGCCGGCTCGCCGAAGAACGGCACGGATTCCCCGCTGTCCAGTCGCGTATCCACCGTCAGCCCGATGGACTGGCCCCTGCCCAGCGAGCGCATGAAGGCCCGCATCGCCCCGTCGCGCGAGACCAGCGGTGCCGCGAAGACACCCCGCAATCGATTGAGCAGACGATCGACGTAAGGATTCTGCTCGGGCGCATAGATCACCGGGATGACCAGTCCGTACTGGCGCCCGACCAGCGGCGCGAGCTGCCAGGGGCCGATATGGGCGGTGACGAAAACGGTTGGCCGCTCGGGGCTCGGCGTGACCGCGCCGGGCAGCTCGCGAAATTCGATCCGGCGTGACCGGGCCCGCCAGATACGGCCGAGATTGGCCAGCTCGGCCATGGCCACGCCGACATTGGCGAACGAGGCTCGCGTCAGGTGGGTGAGCCAGCCGGCATCGGCGTTGGCGAAAACCACGTTGAGATTGCGTCGGACCTTGTCGAGGCGCGGCGAAAAACGGCCGAACACCTCGCCCAGACGCGCGCCGAGCGCCAGCGCCAGCCGCAACGGCAGGATACGGAAAAGCCCGACCACCGCGGCCACGCCGGCCGCCTCGGCCAGCCAGATCGGCTGGCGCAACCACGCCGGCACCTGATGGCTCCGGCGCGTGGAAAAATAGAACCGCGGCATAGCCCTCGTGCTCCTCCGAGTTCCGTGCGCTGCAGGATGGCCCGCGGCGTGACGCTCTCCCCCGAGTCGACGTCAGCCGCAGGCCGTAATGTGGAACTTAGGCCATCGCCGCCCGATAACGTTCCTCCCAGGCACGCTGATTGGCCAGCGCGTCACGGAAGTAGCCGGTACGGCGGAGCGCAGCGATCATCGCCCGTGAAACAGCCTTGCCGGGCATGCCCATCGGCCGTTCGATATCGAACAGCAGCACGGCGCGATAGCCGTCGGTTTCGTTCCAGACTTCATGCGGATACGTGTCGTCGAAGAAGAACATGCCGCCTTCCTCCCAGGCACAGTCCACGTCGTCGACCTGAATCAGGCAACGCTCGGGCGAGTCGGGCACGCGCAGACCGATATGACAGCGCACCAGTCCCTTGGTCACGCCGCGGTGTCGCGGAATATGCTTGCCCGGGCCCAGGATGGAAAAGAACGCATTGGAAAGCCCTGGCACCTGTTCGAGCGCGGCCGCGGTCTGCGGGCACAGCTCGCAGCCGAAGTCCATGCGCGTGCCGAACCCCCAGAGCATGAAGGTCTTCCACTGATCGTCGGTCGAGATGCGCGCCTGGTCCGGGCTGATCTCCTGAAAGCTCGGCAGGGCCGCCCGCCGCTCGAGCAGCGCATCGAGTTCGTCACGCATGACCGGCCACTGGGCACGCAGGTTCTCGGCCCACGGGAACAGGGCGTTATCGAGCACCGGCGTGTCCGGAATCTTGGATTGCGACGACAGGAAGTCCATCAACGATCCGCGGAACAGTCGCTTGCCGACCTTCTTGATCTTCTTGCGCCGGAGATCGGAAAAACCCTTGCCGTCTGCACTCATGATCAACCTCGATTAAGACGTCCGAAGGCACGGACGAGCGCGACCGGTCAGCGACGCCCGCGACCGGCCATGATGCGGATATAGGCGCGAGACGGTAGCAACCGCAGGATACCCGCGGCAAATACCAGACTTGACGGCCCGCGCCAATACGGGATTCGACGGACGATCGCGCGGCTCATCCGCTCGACCGCCTGCGTCATGGCCATGCGCGGCCATTTCACGCGCTTGCCGGGCTTGGTGACGAAGCCCGGCTCGAGCAGCGTGACATCGATGCCGGTCTCCGCCAGATCGATCGCCAGGCTCTCGGTGAAACGGGCGACGCCGGCCTTGGCCGCCGAATAGGCCGCCGCGTTCGGCAACCCCCGCGTGGCGGCCAGGCTGCCCATCACCACGATATGACCGCGACCGGCCGCCTGCATCGGGGCCAGCACACAGCCGACGCTGTTCACGACCCCTTCGACGTTGAGCCGCAGGATATCGGCGATCGTCGCGGCATCATAAGCCGTCATGTCCGTGCGACTGCCGCCGCCGGCGTTGGCCACGAGCCGGGTAATGGCACCGGTATGCGCGGTCGCCTCGGCCAGCGCGGCCGCCAGTGTCTCACGATCGGTGACATCGGCCACGACAGCCCGGGCCTGGCCACCGGCCACCGTGATTTCCTCGACCAGTGTTTCGAGCAGCGCAGCGCGGCGAGCCAGCACGATGACCCTGTCGCCCCGGCTCGCCAGCGAGATGGCCAGTGCGCGCCCGATGCCTGAAGAGGCGCCGGTCACGAGCGTGACCTCCGACGGTGCGGGCCGTGCCATGGCTGCCGGCCGCCGTGGTGCTCAGCCGGCCTCGCGCTGCATTTTCTGCAGGGCGATGGCGGTGTCGGCGAAGGCACCGATCATGGTCTCGATCTGTGCGGTCGTATGACCGGCCGACAGGCTGGCGCGCACGAGACATCGGCCGTTGGGCGCCGCCGGCGGCAGCATCAGGTTGGTATATACGCCGCGATCGAGCAGGCCCTGCCACATCCCCAGCGCCGCCTCACGCGAATCGTAGACCGTGGCGACCACCGGCCCCGGCGCTGCCCCCAGCTCGAAGCCGAGATTCGCGAGGCCGCGATGAAGCCGGGTCGCATTGTCCCAGATCCGTTCGCGCAGGGTGTCGTCGTCGCGCAGCCGCGCCAGCGCCGCGCGCGTGGAGGCGATCACCGAGGGCACCGAGGACGCCGTGAAGATATAGGGCCGGCTGGCATACCGAATCATGTCCAGATCCGTATGCGGGCTCACACAGAAACCGCCTGCGGAGCCGAGCGATTTCGAGAACGTGCCGACCACGAAATCAACCGCGTCGAGCACCCCCTCGGATTCGACGACGCCGCGCCCTTTTGCCCCGACGATGCCCATGGAATGGGCTTCGTCGACCATGATGTACGCGCCGTGCTTCTTGACCACGCCGACGATCTCGGCCAATGGCGCAGCGTCGCCGAGCATGCTGTAAATGCCCTCGACCACAACCAGCGTCTGTCGGGCCGTCTCGCCCAGTCGCTTGAGCCGCCGATCCAGGTCGGCCGGATCGTTGTGCTTGAATCGCAGTGTCTTGGCACCGCCCAGACGCAGGCCGTCGTAGATACTGGCATGACAATCGGCATCCAGCATGACGGTGTCGCGCGGGCCGACCAGCGTCGAGAGCATGCCCAGATTGGCCTGATAACCGGTCGAAAAGACCAGCCCGCGACGCATGCCGTAGAAATCGGCCAACTCCTGCTCGAGCGCGATATGGCCGGCATACGAGCCGTTGGCCATGCGCGAGCCGGTGGTGCCGGTGCCGAGCGTGCGCACTGCATCCACCGCGGCCTCGACACAGTTCTCGTCGAAGGTCAGCCCAAGATAATTGTTGCTGCCGGCCAGGATGGTGCGTTGCCCGCGAATGATCGCTTCGGTCGACGACAGCACCCGGTCGAGCGGCACGGCCAACGGCTCGATGCCGGCCTCTTTCATCTGTCGCCGGACATCGGCGATCGGTTCGAACTTGTCGAACAGGCTTACGCGTCGATCGCCTCGTTCAGCGCTCGGGTCAGCTGATCCATCGTCTCCACGTCCGGCAGAAAGTTCAGCGGAATCGAGGTGTCCAGACGGTCCTCCAGCTCCATCATCACTTCCATCACCTGCACCGAATCCAGCCCCATGTCGTCGACCAGGCGTGTGGCCGGCGTGATCGTGAGCTGATCCGGCACGTACGGACTCAGCAGCTCGATCAGATGCGCGTAGATCTCGTCGTAGCGACTGCTCATCGGAATGGTCCTCGTCGTCGGGCGTGCGTTGTTCGCGCGCCCAGTCACAGGTGAGCGCCAGCCCGCGGGCCAGCGTGATGGTCGGGCGCCAGTCGAGCCGCTCGGCCAGCGGTTGGGTGTCGGCGACCCAGTCGCGATGCGTCAGCTCGCGTGCCTTGCCGGGCGTGAGCATCGGCGTATAGCCGGCCCACTGCGCCAACCGCTGATTGGCACGCGCGGCCATCTGCAATCCCCGTGCCGAAACGCCCACACGACGAATGGGAGCACCGCGCAGACGACGAGCCTCGGCCAGCACATCGGCCCAGCGGTAGCCGCCGCGCTTGCCGTCGCTGATCTCGTAGACACCGCTGGCGCGCGCACCGTCAGCCAGCCAGGCACATACCGCGGACGCCAGATCATCGACATGCAACATCGAGAACCGGGCCCCCGCGTCGCCGGGCGTCACCGCCAGTCCACGGCCCATCAGGGCGAACAACGGACCGAGCGCCGTATCACCGGCGCCGTAGACCGCCGGTGGCCGGAGCACGAGTGCCGGCGCAGGCGCATCGACGCCCGCCAGCAGGCACTCCATCGCGTATTTCGATCGCGCGTAGTCGGACACGTCGGGTTCACGCGCCGCCAGCGACGAGAGCGCGAGCACCGGCAGCCCGCGCTGTGCCGCGGCCGCGAACAGATGTGCGCTGCCGTAGACGTTGACGCGCTCGAAGTCGGCCAGATCGCGACCACGCACGGCACCCGCGGCATGCACCACGGCATCGGCCCGTGCCACGAGGCCATCGAGCCCTTGCCCGCTCGTCAGATCGCCGCGCACCGGCGCCGCGCCAAGTGCGCGCACCTCGCCCGCCGCTTCGGGGCGACGCACCAACGCGTTGACCGAATGCCCGGCCTGGATCAGGGCTCGGACGACGGCGCGCCCGATGAAACCGGACGCGCCGGTAACGGCGACACGCGCCATGAGATCAGCCTGCCTGGCGTTCGCTGGCGTCCGACGCAGTCGTGGCAGGCGCCTGGCGCGCGTGCACGCGGTCCGTGAGCCGCTGGATGTAATCGTTACGCGCACCGGCACGCGACAATTTGCCCGAGGAGGTGCGCGGCAGCGTGTGCGGCGCCACGGCCTCGACCAGGCACTCGACGCCGAATTCGCGCCGCATCAGCCCTTCGAGCCGGCCGATCAGCTCACGCCGGGCGGTCGTTTCACGCACACGGCACTGGATGACGAGGACCGCCGCGTCGTGGCCGTCCTCCGACGGCGCGGCGAACGCCAGTGCGTCGCCGGGACGCAGCTCGGGCTGCGCCTCGGCCAGCCATTCGAGGTCCTGCGGCCAGATATTGCGGCCGTTGACGATGATCAAGTCCTTCGCCCGGCCGGTGATGACGATGCGACGGCCGATCCGATAGCCCAGATCGCCGGTGTCCAGCCAGCCGTCATCCGAGAGCACGCGCGCGGTCTCCTCGGGGCGCTGGAAGTAACCCGACATGACACTCGGGCCACGCACATGCACGGCGCCGACACAGCGTTCGCCGAGCGCCTCGCCCTCGTCGTCACGAATTTCGAAATCGTATTCGGGCAACACCTCGCCACAATCGACGAAGCGGACCGTCCGGCCGGCCTGATCGGCTTCGGCCGGGACGGCCCTGCGCGTATCGGCCAGTGCTTCGGCATCGATGGTGTCGGTCGAAAGCCCCACATCCAGCGGTGCGAAACTGATCGCCAGCGAACACTCGGCCATGCCGTAGCAGGCCACGAAGGCGCGCGCATCGAAATGCGCCGGGGCAAGCGTTTCGGCGAACCGGCCCAGCGAATCCGGACGGATCGTTTCAGCGCCGGCGCCGGCGATGCGCCAGCTCGACAGATCGAAATCGTCGGCATTGTGGCGGATACGACGCGCGCAGAGCTCGTAGCCGAACGAGGGGCTGAACGAGATGGTGCCGCGATTGCGGCTGATCAGCGACAGCCACTGGCGCGGCCGCATGGCGAAATCGCGCGTGGCCAGATAGTCGACCGACCGCTGCGAGGTCAGCGCGGCCAGCATGAAACCGACCAGCCCCATGTCGTGGTATAGCGGCAGCCAGGAGACCAGACGATCATCGGCGCGCATCTGCACGCCCAGCTCCAGAATGCTCGACAGGTTCTGCATGACCTGGGCCTGGCTGATGACCACGCCACGCGGGAACTGGGTGCTGCCCGAGGTGTACTGGAGATAGGCGGTCCGCGTGACATCCGGCGCGGCCAGCGGCGATTCGCTGGGCGGCAGCGCCTCGAGCGACTCGTAGGTGCCAAGATGCGCGAGCGTCATGCCCTCGGCCGCGTCGGTCAGAAAGCTCATGAAGTCTTCGGGCGCCAGTGCCACATCGGCCTGGCAGCCGGCCAGCAGCGAGCGCAGCTGGCGAGTGTAGGCATCCCGACTGCCAAGCCCCACCGTGACCGGCAGCGGCACCGGCACGTAACCGGCGTACTGGCAGGCAAAGAAAGCGATCATGAAACCGGGCAGCGTATCGGCCACCAGCGCCACGCGCGCGCCTTCGTCGAGGTTGAGCCCGATCAAGCGCGAGGCGGTCTCGCGAGCGCGATCGCGCAGCTCGCGATAACTCAGGGCGTGGGCCAGCTCGCCCCGGCCGTTGTAGAAGTTGAAGCCCGTCTCGCCCTCGCCTGCGTAGTCCAGCGCGTCGCCCAGTGTGGCAAAGTCGGCGCGACGCATCGGCAACCGGTGTTCGGTGGGCGTTGGCTTCATCATCGATCTACCTGTCCTGTAACGAGCACTGCAACGAAGTTAAAGCGCGCCGGTGCACGACCGTTTCGTCGCGCGAACATCGAAGGCACGGGAAGCCGTCGCATGCGTGCAATCATCGAGCAGCGAACTGGGCGTGTCGGCCGAGCCGGACGGGCATGTCGAATGGGTCACGACACTGCAAGCTTTGCCAAATCACGCTGTTCGAACCGAAGTTGCACCAGACATCAACTGCGAAATCCTACTGCAAAGCGCATCAGTTTGCACTAGTGGCAACAGTCGATCCGGGCGTTTACCCGGTTTTCCGGCATCCTGGCCGGACCGATGTCCGTGCAATCTTCGCACGCTGTGCGACGACGTTTTCCTGCGACGGGATTGTGAACCATCGTGGGTTAAGAAATCGTTCAGAGCGAGCACACCTGCTATGCGTTGCGGGCTCGCGTATATTGCCGCCTGTCAGCCGCAACCCGAAATCCGCCATGGCCGCACCGCACCCCGATCGCGCTGTCCAGATCGTCCCTGTTGCCGGCAAGCGCGAACTGACGCGCTTTCTGAAAGTTCCGCACACTGTCTACGCGAAGCGCCGCGAGTGGCGCGCGCCGTTGATGCTCGAGCGACGCATGCATCTGTCGGAAAAACAGAATCCGGCGTTCGAGCATCTAACCTGGCAAGCCTGGATCGCGGTGCGCGACGGTCGCGACATCGGCCGGATCACCGCGCAGATCGATGCGCTGCGCACCGCCGACGAAACCGAGCCGACCGGTTTTTTCGGGATGTTCGAATGCATCGATGACGCCGACGCCGCAGCCGCGCTGATGGCCACGGCCGAGGCCTGGCTGGCCGAACGCGGCATGCACACCATCCAGGGCCCGTTCAATCTGACGATCAATGATGAATGCGGCCTGCTCGTCGACGGCTTCGAAACCCCGCCGATGGCGATGATGCCGCACGGCCGGGACTACTACGCCGGGCTGGTCGAACAGTCCGGTTACCACACCGCCGTCGACATGCTCGCGTTCTGGCTCGACCTGCCGTTCACCCGGCCGCGTGCCATGCAGCGACTGCTCTCACGCTATGCCGGCCGGATACGGATCCGCCCGATCGAGCGCAAGCACTACGACCGCGAACTGGATACTCTGCGCGACATCTTCAACGACGCCTGGGCCAACAACTGGGGCTTCGTACCGTTCACCCAGGCCGAGTTCCGCGATCTGGGCCATACGCTCAAGCTACTGATTGCCGACGATCTCGTGCAGATCGCTGAAGTCGATGGACACCCGGCGGCCTTCATCGTCGGCCTGCCCAATATCAACGAAGCCGCCCGGGATCTCGGCGGACGGCTCGGCCCGATCGGCATCGGCAAATTGCTGTGGCGCCTCAAGGTCCGTTTTCCGAAGACCGTGCGTGTGCCGCTCATGGGCGTGCGCCAGGCCTATCAGGGCGGTCCGCTGGGTGCGGCGCTGGCCTTTGGGGTGATCGATGCCATGGAAACCGCGTTCTGCCGACACGGCGCCTCGGGCAGCGAGCTGTCCTGGATTCTCGCCGACAATCACGGCATGCGCGATATCATCGAGGCATTGGGCGGCCATGCCTACAAGACCTATCGCATGTACGAAAAGACATTGACATGACGCATGATACGCGCGCGCCGGCCGAACGCTGGGATGTCATCGTTCTGGCCGGCGATCGTGGCGCCAACGACCCGGTGGCCAGAGCCACGGGCGCCGGTTGCAAGGCGATGGCGCCGATCGCGGGCAAGCCCCTGCTCGCCCGCGTGCTCGACACGATCACCGAGGCCCCGGGGCTGGATACCTGTCACGTCGTCGGCCCGCGTGCCGACATCGTGGCCGCGAACCCGACGCTGGCCTCCCTGATCGGCGAATCCGGCGCTCGCTGGCATTCCCCCGCCGACTCGCCGGTGGCCAGCGCCATGACCGCACTGGCCGATATCGATTCCGATCGCCGCGTGCTGATCACCACGGCCGACCATGCCCTGCTGACACCGCGCATGATCGATGCGATGTGCCAGACACGCGACGACGTTGATCTGACGGTCGGCCTGATCGAGCGGGCTCGCGTGTCCAGCGCCTATCCGGCATCGCAACGTACCGCCATCCGGCTCGGGGGGCGTGGATACTGCGGTTGCAATCTGTTCGCCCTGCACTCGGCCCGCGGGCGCGACCTGGTCGCGGCTTGGCGCCGCGTCGAGGACGAGCGCAAGCACCCGGCGCGCGTGGTCTCCGGAATGCTCGGCTGGGGCGCTCTGATTCGATACGCCCTGCGGCGCCTGACGCTCGAACAGGCCTTCAATCAACTCTCGCGCCGCAGCGGCGTGCGGGTCGCACCGAGCCTGCTCACCACACCGGAGGCCGCCATCGACGTCGACTCGGTGGCCGACCTGCGTCAGGTCGAGGCCATTCTCAACGGCCGCGGATGAGACGACGCCGATCCGGCCGGCCCAGTGAAACCGGCGTGCGAGGCGCTCGCAGCGCGCGGCGACCGGGCCTTCAATATGGCGGGCTGGCGTGTTCGCCCGAGCGCTCTGTTTCTGCCTGCCGGGTGTTCTGCTAGGGCCTGTTGATGTTTCGTTCGAGCGCCTTTTCGTCGAGAGACCGCCGTGTGTCCGGCAAGGCGCGAGTCGCCGATCGTGGCGTGCCACGATCCAGACGGGCAACGCCGCAGGGCGCCCATCGTCGATTTTTCATGGGCGGCCCAACCCTTGGGAACAGGCGCCCCGAATCAAAGATACGACGGCAATCCAGCGCGCCAGGCCTTGGCTTGTCGTAGCGCAGCACTTGGCGCGGACTCGTACGAAACATCAACAGGCTCTAGAATGCGCGGCACCTCGACGAGCCGAGACGCGGCGTCCGGCTGGCTCGAGCACAGGGGCCGAATACCCGCGGATTCCAGGAGCCGGCATGGTCGAGAAAGCGTCCGCCAGCACGCCACGGCGGCTGGGCATCATCTACAACGCACAGAGTGGACGACATCGCCGACGCTGGGGCCATCACGCACCGCCGGCCGGCGTACCAGCCATCGAGGCCAATACCACGGCCGAAATCACCGCTGCGGTCGCCGAGCTGGCCGGCCTCGGCGTTGACCTGCTCGCCGTGGCCGGTGGCGATGGTACCGTGCAGTGCGTGCTTGGCGAGATTCTCCTGAAAGAGCATTTCGCCGAACCACCCCTGCTGGCGCTCATCCCCACCGGCAGCACCAACATGACTGCGCGCGATGCCGGCGCGATCAACGTGCGACGCCGGGGTTGGCAGCCGTTGTGCGACTGGGCCGCGGGTCAGCGCAGCGCACGGCTTCGTCAGCGCAGCGTACTGCGCATCGAGCCCGGCGGGGACCGCGCCGCGATCGCCGGCATGTTCTTCGGAGCCGGTGCGGTCCATCATGCGGTCGAGCATACGCAGAAACGACTGCATAGCGTGGGGCTGCGCGGTGAAGTCGGCCCGGCGCTTGCGTTCCTGCGTTTTCTGAAGTCCGTGCTGACCGGCGACGGTCGCCATTTCGCGCCCACGCGGCTGAGTCTGCGCGACGACAAGCAACAGTATATGGACGACGAGGCGCTGCTCATGGTCGCCTCCACACTGCATCGCCTGGTATTGCGATTTCACCCCTTCTGGGGCCGCGAGGACGCCGCGATCGCCTGGACCGTAATCCGTCACGGGGCCAACCGACTGTTCTGGCGGATTCCGCTGATCGTGCGCGGCTCGTCGCGGGCCGGTCGTGCCGAGCCGATCGATTATCTGAGCCACAACAGCGACACCCTGGAGCTCGACTTCGAAGGCGGTTTCATCGTGGACGGTGAATTCTTCCGCAGCGCAGCGGCCGACGGCCCAGTGCGCCTGTCGGTGGCGGGTCGTCTGTCGTTTGTCTCGCTGTGAGTACCGCCGCCGAGACGCAGGACGGCTTCGCCGCCATCGCCGGGCCATGCCACAGCCCGGTGGCCGAGGCGCTCTCACCACTGATCACGGCCATCGAAGCCCGTCATGGTACGGCCGTGTCGGGCATCATCTTCTATGGTTCGTGCCTGCGCAGCGGCCGTATCCATGATGGTCTCGTGGATCTTTACGTGGTCGTCGACAATTACCGCGCAGCCCACGATCGCCCGATCAGCGCGCTCGCCAACCGGCTGGTGCCGCCGAACGTCTACTACCTGGAAGCCGACGGCGCGCAGGGTCTGCTTCGCTGCAAATATGCCGTGATCGATGAGGCCGAGCTGGCCCGTGGCTGCACCACGGCCCTGCTGTCCAGTATCTGGGGACGTTTTGCACAGCCCGTGGCCATCGTCACCACCCGGGACGCCGATACGCGGACACGATTCCGTGCCCATCTCGGGCGCGCCGTCGCCACGCTGCTCGACGAGTGCCTGCCCGCGCTTTCGGATACAGCGCGCGCGCCGGCCGAGGCATTTGCCGAGGCGCTCGCGCTCAGCTATTCCGGTGAGCTGCGTACCGAAGACAGCCGCCGCAGCACGACCGTCATCGACACCGATCGGGCGGAATATGCACGCCGGCTGCATGCAGCGCGAGGCCACCTGGCCTTCGATACCGAAATCGATTCGACCGGCCGTTTTCGCTGTTATCCGAGCATGGCCCAAAAGCGCCGCGCTGCCCGGCGCTGGCGCATCCGACGCCCGCTTGGCCGCGCGCTATCGGTCGCCCGCCTGTCCAAGGCCTGCTTCACCTTCGGCAACGCCGTCGACTACGGGGCCTGGAAACTGGCCCGCCACACAGGCGTCGAGATCGAGGTCACGGATCGACTGCGGCGTCATCCCCTGATCTACGGCTGGCCGGTGCTCTGGCGCCTGTATCGGCGCGGGCTGCTGCGATAGACCAACCCGGGGCGTCTCGTCCCAGGCCTCGTCCCAGGCAAGAGTCGCCAATCCTGGCGTGGCCACGCGCCCCCGTGGCCGCCCAGTCGACTGTTCAAGGGCGGCCATCCCCTCGAGATAAACGCCCCAATCAAAACGCCACGGCGATTCAGCGCGCGAGCAGGCAGGCAGGCAGGCAAAAAATCCAAACACGATGCGTTCCACGCCTCGTCTCGCCGCCCCTGGTCCCTTTCAGCAGGCAATGGGCATAAAAGACTCGCACGACACCATCAACACGCTAATCCGAGGCTCCGGCGCGCGCACTGGCGCGTGCGTTACGCCAATGCGGGCAAGGTTATCGCCAATACGGCGATACCGCCCACGAAAAAGCCGGCTCGCGGCCGGCTCTTCGTAGGCGCTGTCTCGATGAAAACGCGCGATCAGGCAGCGACAACTGCCGGGCGTGCGTTGATGTAGGAGATCGGCAGCGATTCCGGCTCGTCAAACGTGATCTCTTCCCACGCATCCGTGGTTTGAAGCAGCGTCCGCACGAGCTTGTTATTCAGGGCGTGGCCCGACTTGTGACCGGAATAACTGCCGATCAGGCCGCGTCCGGTCAGATAGAGATCACCGATCGCATCCAGAATCTTGTGGCGCACGAATTCGTTGTCGTAGCGCAGACCATCGGCATTGAGCACACGGTAATCGTCGAGCACCACAGCGTTATCCATCGAGCCGCCCCGCGCCAGATTGTTCGAGCGCAGGTACTCGATATCACGCATGAAGCCGAAAGTGCGCGCTCGACTGACTTCACGCACGAACGATGTCGTGGAGAAATCCACAGTCGCCGATTGCATGCCGTCGGCGAAGGCCGGATGATCGAAGTCGATCGAGAAATTGACCTTGAAGCCGTCGAACGGATCGAAACGCGCCCATTTGTCGCCTTCGGCGACCTCGACCGGCCGCTTTACACGAATGAAGCGTTTCGGCGCATCCAGCTCCTGGATACCGGCCGACTGCAGCAAGAAGACGAACGGCCCGGCACTACCATCCATGATGGGCAACTCGTCGCAGGACAACTCGACCACGGCATTGTCGATTCCCAGACCGGCTAGCGCCGACATGAGATGCTCCACCGTCTTGACACGCACGCCATCATCGACGAGCGTAGTTGCCAGCGTCGTATCGCCGACATTGAAGGCCTCGGCGCGCACGTCCGCGTTCGGCGACAGATCCATGCGCCGGAACACAATGCCACTGTTGGCAGAGGCCGGGCGAAGCGTCATGTAGACCTTCTGCCCCGTATGCAGGCCAACACCGGTCGCCCGGATCGGGTTCTTGAGCGTGCGCTGTCGTAGCATGAGTCGGACTTCCCTGTTTCTCGACGAGCCGTGACGATTGAAACGTCACACTACCGTCATCGTTATGCTTTACAGTCTAGTAACACAGTCTTAACTTCGACTTAATTCAGTCGTGGCGGATGTGCGCGTGCGCCCGCGCCGGAAAACCCGCCAATCTATCACAGTGTCGCAGCCTGTTCATCGCCACCTGCGCCGATTCCTGTCCGTGGCCGGGCGATTCCCCTCACCCGGCCACGAGGCAACAAGAAGGCGAAACGCAGAGCGCCTAATCGGCCTGATTGCGCAGAAAGGCCGGCACGTCGAAGTAATCCATGTCGACAGCCGCATTGTCGTTCTGATTCTGCCGCGGCGACTGACGGATCACTGTCGGCCGATCCAGATCTTCATAGCGCATCTGGCCAGCCGCATCGCGCTTGACCGGGCGGCGTGCGTCGCGCTCACCGCCTTGGTTTCCCAGGCCGGTCGCCACGACCGTCACGGTCAGCTCGTCCCCGCACTCGGAATCCTCGGCCATGCCGACGATGACTTCGGCGTTGTCGCCGGCCATCTCGGCCACGACTTCGTTGACGATCTGGAATTCATGGATACCCAGATTCTCGTCACCGGTGACGTTGACCAGCAGGCCCTGTGCACCGTGCAGCGATAGATCATCGAGTAGCGGACTGGCGAGTGCGGCCTCGGCGGCCTCGCGCGCACGATCCTCGCCCTTGGCCGTGGCCCGACCCATCATGGCCATGCCCTGAACGCTCATCACGCGCTTCACGTCCGCGAAGTCGACGTTCATCATGCCGGGCCGAGTGATCAGATCCGAGATGCCCTGCACTGCGTTGTGCAACACGTTGTTGGCAGCCTGGAAGGCGTTCTTGAGCGTGATCGACTTGCCGAGCGCGGTCAGCAGCTTCTCGTTGGGAATGACGATCAGCGAATCGACGAACTGGCCGAGATCCTCGATGCCCTTGTGGGCGACTTCCATGCGCTTGCCGCGCTCGAAGGGGAAGGGCTTGGTGACGACGGCCAGCGTGAGGATGCCCATCTCGCGCGCGATCTCGGCGACGACCGGCGCCGCACCGGTACCGGTACCGCCCCCCATGCCGGCGGTGATGAACAACATGTCCGCGCCCTCGATGGCCTCGCGGATCCGCTCGCGATCCTCTTCGGCCGACTGACGGCCGACGGCCGGGTCCGCACCGGCACCGAGGCCGCGCGTGACGTTCATGCCCATCTGCACGAGCACGTCGGCCTGACAGCGCTCGAGATGCTGGGCGTCGGTGTTGGCACAAATGAAATCGACACCCTTGATGCCGCCGGCGACCATCTGGTTGACGGTGTTACCGCCGCCGCCGCCAACGCCGATCACCTTGATGACCGCCTGAGTGTTCGTCTGATCAGCAAACTCGAATACTTCTGGCATGTTGCACCTCTGTTGCTTCGCCTGTCCTTCCCGCGGGAAAGACTTTTCGCCCCGTGCCCCGGCCGTCGCCCCTCGGATCACGCGTCTAGAAATTGCCCTTGAACCACGCTTTCATGCGTTCCCAGACCTGGGCGAACGTGGTGTCGCCGCCCGTGGCCTCCATCACGCCACGTGATTGTGTCCGGTTTCCGAACTCGAGCAACCCGACACCCGTGGCATGTATCGGATTGCGTACCACATCGGACAACCCGCGAACCTTCTGCGGCGTGCCCAGACGCGTCGACATGTGAAAGACTTCCTCGGCCAGATCGGTCAGCCCTTCCATCTTGGAAGAACCGCCGGTGATGACCACGCCGCCGGCCAGCAGGTCTTCGAAACCCGACCGTACCAGCTCCTTGTGGATGAGCATGAACAGCTCTTCATAACGCGGCTTGATGACCTCGGCCAGCGTGTAACGCGACAGGCGACGCGGCGGCCGCTCGCCCACGCTCGGCACCTCGATCGCATCGTCGTCCTCGATGCGCTCGGGCAATGCACAGCCGTAGCGGATCTTGATCTGCTCGGCGTGCTGGGTGGGCGTACGTAGCGCCACCGCAATATCGTTGGTGACCTGGTCGCCGGCGATGGGGATGACCGCCGTATGCCGGATCGAGCCGTTGACGAACACCGCGATATCCGAGGTGCCACCACCGATGTCGACCAGCGCCACGCCGAGGTCCTTCTCGTCGTCGGTCAGCACCGCGTACGAGGAGGCCAGCTGCTCGAGCGAAAGCTTGGAGACTTCCAGCCCGCAGCGCGCCACGCATTTCTGGATGTTGTGCGCGGAGGTCACCGCCCCGGTAACGATATGCACCTTGGCCTCGAGCCGGACGCCCGACATGCCAACCGGTTCCTGGATGCCTTCGTTGTCGTCCACCGCGAATTCCTGCGGCAGCACATGAAGAATCTTCTGGTCGGCCGGAATCGCCACCGCACAGGCTGCGTCGATCACGCGCTCGATATCGGACTCGGTGACTTCCTTGTTGCGCACCGCCACGATGCCGTGCGAGTTCAGCGAGCGCACGTGCGCGCCGGAGATGCCGCAATGCACGGTCTGGATCCGGCAGCCCGCCATCAGCTCGGCCTCTTCGACCGCGCGACGGATCGAGTCGGTCGTCGACTCGATGTTGACCACCATGCCCTTCTTCATCCCCTTGGAGGGGGCAGATCCCAGGCCGATGATCTCGAGCTGGCCGTCGTGGACTTCAGCCACGATGCAGGCCACCTTCGAGGTGCCGATATCCAGGCCGACGATGAGGTTCTTCTCCGGCCGTTTGCTCATCCCATATTCTCCTGCCCGCTGGCTGACGCCACCTGCTTGCGCGTGCCGCCAACTGCAAAACCGTCGCTGTAGCGCAGATCGACATAGCCGGCTTCGGCCAACGCACTGGACGCCGCCGAGCGTTCAAGCCCGAAACGCACGAACCGCTGCATGCGCGCTGCGAGCTCATCGTGCCCGAGTCGCAGTGCCAACCCGTTGTCGAGCCGACCCTGCCAATCACCGTCCGCATCGAGCTTCAATGACGCAAGATGCGCACCATGACCGGCGAGGATACCGGATAGTCGGCGGTATTGGGCATAGACTTTCGCGGCCTGGTCGTCCGCGCCGTCGAGCTGCACGAGACCGGGCGGCCGCTTGTCGGGCGCGAAGATCTCGCCGTCGGCGCCCAGCATCCGGTCATTGCCCCAGTAGGCCACCGGTTTGCGGTCGGCGATGTGCACGACCACACCGTTGGGCCAGTGGCGCGAGACCGAGACATCGGTCAGCCACGGCTTGGCAGCCAGCTTGTCCTGAAGCCCCTTCAGATCGACATCGAAGAACGAGGCCTTGAGATAAGGCGCGGCCAGGCGCGCCAGTTCGCCGTCGGAGACGTGCGCCGAATGGCCGCTGATATAGAGCCGCCGCGGACCCGAGTCGTCCGGTTTGATGCCCTGCCAGGTACAGGCCGCCACACCGGTGAGAAGTAGCGCGCCAATGGACAGATCACGGATCCAGCGTGTGGTTGACTTGCTCATGACGAACGCCCCCCGGGCAGTTGCCGGCCACCGCCGGCAATCGAGAAAACAGAACAACGGTTATGCATCACGGCCCACCCCACGGGTCCGCGCGAGCGTCTGTGCCGCCCCGCCGATGTCGCCGGCGCCGAGTGTCAGCACCACGTCGCCGTCGGCGATCACGCCGTCGAGCGTCGCATCGAGCTTGGCGATGTCATCGACGAAAACGGGATCGACCCGCCCCCGGGCGCGCACGGCGCGCGACAGCGCGCGTCCGTCGGCGCCGGTGATCGCAGCCTCGCCGGCCGGATAGACCTCACAGAGCACCAACACGTCGAGATCGGCCAGCACCTCGCAGAAGTCCTCGAACAGATCGCGGGTCCGGGTGAAACGATGCGGCTGGAAGACCACCACGACGCGTCGATCCGACCAGGCACCGCGGACCGCGGCGATCGTGCTGGCCAGCTCACGGGGGTGATGGCCGTAGTCGTCGACCAGCAGTGCCTGGCGTGTGCCATAGGCGATGTCGCCGATCACCTCGCAACGGCGACCGATCCCGGCGAACGCGGACAGACTGGCCCCGATCGCGGCCATGTCCACCCCGAGCTCGTGTGCCACCGCGGCCGCGGCCAGGGCATTGAGCACGTTGTGACGGCCCGGCAGGTTCAGGTGTACCTCGAACGCCGGCTCACCGCGCACCGTCAGATTGAACCGCGTGCCGGCACCGTCGTAGCGAAGGTCCGTGGCGCGGAAATCCGCTTCGTGGTCGATACCGTACGTCAGGATCGGCCGGCCCACCTCGGGCAGCAGTTCGCGCACGACCGGATCGTCCACGCAAAGCACGGCCAGACCGTAGAACGGCAGATGGTGCAGAAACTCGAGAAACGTCTCGGTCAGGCGAGAGAAATCGCCGCCGTAGGTTTCCAGATGATCGGCGTCGATATTGGTCACGATCGCCATCATCGGCGTGAGCAGCAGAAACGAGGCATCCGACTCGTCGGCCTCGGCCACCAGATACGGCCCCGCCCCCAGCTGGGCGTTCGAACCGGTGCTCAACACCTTGCCGCCTACAATAAAGGTCGGGTCGAGATGCCCGTCGGCCAACAGCTGGGCCACCAGACTCGTGGTCGTGGTCTTGCCGTGAGTGCCGGCCACGGCGATGCCATAACGAAAACGCATCAGCTCGGCGAGCATCTCGGCACGCCGCACCACCGGCACCAGGCGTTCGTGGGCTGCCACCACTTCCGGGTTCTCGGCAGAGACCGCGGTCGAGACGACGACAACGTCGGCCTCGGCGACATTCGCGGCCGCATGCCCGAGATAGATCGTGGCGCCGAGCGCGGCCAGGGCCTGTGTCGCGGCACTGGCCTTGGCATCCGAGCCCGTCACCGTGTAACCCAGATTGAGCAACACGCGTGCGATGCCGGCCATGCCGACGCCGCCGATGCCGACCATGTGCACGGTGCGCACACGCCGCATGGGCCGGTGTGTCAATGGTTGGAAGCCAGCCTCGGCCGCGCCGGGGCAGTTGACGTCCATCATGTGGCCTCCCGAGCCTGAATACAGGCCTCGACAATGCGATCGGTGGACTCGGGCCAGGCGGCCGCGCGTGCCGCTTCGGCACGCGTCAGCAGCGCCGGGCGATCGCCACCGAGTGCCACCAGCTCTTCACGGAGCCGGTCGGCGGTGAATTCGTTCTGACGCACAAGCCGTGCGGCACCGGCGTCGACGAGATAGGCGCCGTTGGCCGCCTGATGATCGTCGACGGCGTGCGGATACGGCACCAGTAGCGCCCCCACGCCGGCCGCGGCCAGCTCGGCCACGGTCAAGGCACCGGAGCGACAGATGACCACGTCGGCCCAGGCATAGGCCGCGGCCATGTCGTCGATGAACGCTTCGACTCGACCTGCGACACCACGCTCGGCATACGCCGTCTCGGCGGCCTCCAGGGTCTTGCCGGCCTGGTGCCAGACCTGTGGTCGTTCGGCGTCGGCCAGACCGGCCAGTGCTTCGGGCACCCGCTGATTGATGGCCAGCGCCCCGCCACTACCCCCGAGCACGAGCAGCCGCAGCGGCCCGTGCCGCTCGGCCCAGCGCGTTGCCGGCGGCGCCAGGGCGAGAATCTCGGCGCGCACCGGATTGCCGACCGTGACAGCGCCGTGGCGGGCCGCGAACGTGCCCGGAAAAGCCTGCAGCGTACGGCGCGCCAGTCGGGCCAGAATCCGGTTGGTCAGTCCGGCGGCCGCATTCTGTTCGTGAATGACCAGCGGCATACCGCCAAGACGCGCCATCACCCCGCCCGGCCCGGCAGCGAAACCGCCCATGCCGACGACCACATGCGGCCGTACGCGACGCAGCACGCCGCGTGCCTCCCACAGCGCCCGCGTGATAGCCATGGGCGCCGCCAGCAGCGTCGTCAGGTGCTTGCCGCGCAGGCCCGCCACGCGAATCGTGTGCAGCGTGATGCCCTCGGCCGGCACGAGGCGCGCCTCGATCCCGGCCGCCGTGCCCAGCCATTCGACGATAGCCCCCCGGGTTCCGAGCGCCCTTGCCACGGCCAGCGCGGGAAAGACGTGTCCGCCCGTGCCGCCGGCCATCATCAGCACGCGCAGTCCATCCAGATCGGCGCTCATGACGTGGCCTCGCGCTGTGCGGCCGCGCTTTCCAGGTCCACGCGCAACAACAGCGCACAGAGCATGCACATCATGACCAGCGAGGAGCCGCCGTAGCTCATCAGTGGCAACGTCAGGCCCTTGGTCGGTAACAGCCCCATGTTGACGGCCATGTTCACGAACGCCTGCAGCGCAATCCAGGCGGACAGACCGTAGGCCAGAAAACCGCCGAACAGCTGGTCGACGTCCAGCGCGCGCCGGGCGATGACAAAACCGCGCCAGACCACGATCGAGAACAGCGCGATGAGCACGAGCGAACCGGCCAGCCCGAATTCCTCGGCATAGATCGCGAACAGGAAGTCGGTGTGGGTCTCCGGCAGATACGACAGTTTCTGTACCGAATTGCCGAGTCCCACGCCGAACAGATGACCGCGGCCGATGGCGATCAGCGACTGTGTGAGCTGGAAACCGCTGGCGAACGGATGCGCCCAAGGATCGGAGAAGCTGATCAGACGCTGCATGCGATACGGCGAAGACAGCACCATCACCACCAGCGCCCCGGCCGCGCCGCCGGCGATCACGATCAGATTGAACAGCCGCGCGCCGGCCAGGAACAGGATGATGCCGGCCACGGCGACGAGAATGGCGCTGGCCCCGAAATCCGGCTCCAGCAGCATCAGGAAACAGGCGATGAACAGAAACAGCATCGGACGCAACAGCCCACCCCAGCTGGTGGCCAGCTCGGTCTGTCGGCGCGTGGCATAACCGGCAATATAGAGAATCAGGCACAAACGCGCCGGCTCGGAGGCCTGGAGCGCAACGGGGCCGAAATCCAGCCAGCGCTGGGCGCCGTTGACCGAGTGGCCGAGCCCCGGGATCAACACCACGAACAACAGCGCCAGCCCGGCGCCGAGCATCGTGAACGTGTGTCGCGCCAGAGCCTGCATCGGAACATGCAGCACCACGAAACCCACGCCCAGACCGATCACACCGAAGATCGCCTGCCGGTAGAAGTAATGCAGGGAATCGCCGGTCATGCGTTCGGCGACCGCCACCGAAGCGGAACCGACCATGACCAGCCCGAGACTGGCGATCACGACCAGCGTGGCCAGCAGCCATACGTCGGGCGTCACCCGCGGCAGGTTCGATGCATTCAACAGACGTTTCATGCGGCAAGCTCCGAAACGGCCGCGGCGAATGCCTGACCACGGGCGACATAACCGGAAAACTGATCGAAACTGGCACAGCCGGGCGAGAGCAGCACCACATCGCCGGCACGGGCCAGCGCATGGGCCTTGCGCACCGCTTCAGCCAGATCGGCAACGCGAGTGACCGGCGCATGCGTGCCGACGCCCCGGGCCACAGCCTCGGCGTCCTGGCCGAACACGATCACCGCGCGTGCACGCGCCCCGGCAACCGGGCCGAGTGGCGCAAAATCCTGGCCCTTGGCCTGGCCGCCGGCCAGCAACACCACGGGCCGATCCATACCCGCCAGCGAAGCCAGCATGGCGCCCATATTCGTACCCTTGGAATCGTCGACGTAGACCACGTCGTCGACCGTCGCCACCGGCTGACAACGGTGCGCCAGACCGGCAAAGCCGGTCAGCGTCTCGGCGATGGCCCGCCATTCGATGGCCAGCACGTCGGCCAGCGCCCATACCGCCAGCGCGTTCATCGCGTTGTGACGACCGGACAGGCTCAGCGCATCGCCGCGCAGCCATACATCGTCGCCCCGCGCGAGATCGCCGTCGTCGGTCAGGCGATAGTCGACGTCGTGGCCGGCACCGAAACGCACCACGCGCGGCGAGTCGGCGGCCATCGCCGCGACCTCGGGATCGTCGGCGTTGAGCACGGCGATCGTGGCCCGATCGAAGATCCGGGCCTTGGCAGCGATGTAATCGGCCAGATCCCCGTGACGATCAATATGATCCGGTGAGATATTGAGCACCGTTGCCGCGACCGGCGCGAGCGTTTCGCACAGCGCCAGCTGGAAACTCGATAGTTCCAGTACATAAAGCGCGACCGTATCCGACAGCAGCGACAGCGCCGGCGTGCCGAAATTGCCCCCGATCACCGCTCGGATGCCGGCGGCTTCGGCTGCGGCATGCAGCCAGGCCGAGACCGTGGACTTGCCGTTGGAACCGGTAATGGCCACGACCGGTGCATCGACCACGCGGGCGAACCATTCGATATCGCCGACGATGGCATGGCCGGCCGCACGCGCGGCCTCAATCAACGGTTCGCGCAGATCCACGCCGGGCGAGACCACGAGCTCGTCGATGCCGGTCAGCGCGTGGGGATCGAGCCCACCGGTCCGAATCTCGATGGATGGAAACGCGTCGGCCAGCATCTCGGCGGCCGGCGGCGTCTCACGGCTGTCCACGATGCGCACGCGCGCGCCTCGTTCGGCGGCAAAGCGCGCCGCCGAGGCGCCGGTGGCACCACAGCCGACCACCAGCACGTGGCGATCGGCCAGTTGTCGCGCCCAGGCACTCATCGGATCTTCAACGTCGACAGGCCGATCAGGACCAGCACCAGCGTGATGATCCAGAACCGGACGATGATCTTGGGCTCGGCCCAGCCCTTGAGCTCGAAATGGTGATGCAGCGGCGCCATGCGGAAGATCCGGCGCCCGGTCAGCTTGTAGCCGACGACCTGGATCATCACCGAGACCGTCTCGGCCACGAAGATGCCGCCCATGACCAGCAGCACCAGTTCCTGACGCACGATCACCGCGACGATGCCCAGCGCCGCGCCGAGAGCCAGCGCGCCGACATCGCCCATGAACACCTGGGCCGGATAGGCGTTGAACCAGAGGAAGCCGAGTCCGGCCCCGGCGATCGCGGTACAGAAGATCGCCAGTTCGCCGGCCCCGTGAATATAGGCAAACCCCAGATAGCGCGAGAATTCGGCATGCCCTGTGACGTAGGCGAAGATCGCCAGTGCCGCAGCGACCAACACACAGGGCATGATCGCCAGCCCGTCCAGGCCGTCGGTCAGATTCACGGCGTTCGAGGAGCCGACCACGACCAGATAGGTCCAGACGACATAACCGACGCCCAGCGGCACGGCGACGTCCTTGACCATCGGGATCAGCACGCTGGTCTCCGCGGGACTGGCTGCGACCAGATAGAGCCAAAGGCCGGCAGCCAGACCGATGACCGTCTGCCAGCCATACTTGGCCCGCGCCGACAGCCCCTTGCTGTTGCCGAACTTCAGCTTGCGATAGTCGTCGACGAACCCGACGGCGCCAAAGGCCGCGGTCACGAACAGCACGAGCCAGACCCAGGCATCGGCCAGATTCGCCCAGAGCAGGGTCGAAATGATCACCGCCGCGATGATGAGCGTGCCGCCCATGGTCGGCGTGCCGGCCTTGACGAGATGGCTCTGCGGGCCGTCGTCACGCACGTACTGGCCGATCTGGCGCACGGTCAACAGGCGGATCATCTTCGGGCCGAACACGAATGAAAAGATCATCGCGGTCAGTACGCCGAGGATCGCGCGCAGCGTCAGGAACTGGAATACGCGAAAGCCCGAAAAGATCGGCTCGAGCAGATGCGCGAGATACATCAGCATACGGCACCTGCTCCGGCTTCGGTCGGTCGTGCGATGGCATCGGCCACCCGGTCCATGCGGGCACTACGTGAGCCCTTGACGAGCACGACCACATCGTCAGTGCTTGCCAGCCCGGCTTCGAGATCGGCGATCAACGCGTCGTGATCGGGATACCACTCGGCGCCCTCGCCGAACGCCTCGGCGGTCAGCCGGCTCGACGGACCGGTCAAGAACAGCCGGCTGATACCGGCGGCCCGGGCATCGCGGCCGGCCTGGCGATGGGCGTCTTCGCTGAATGTCCCCAGCTCCCCCATATCGCCGAGCGCCGCCCAGCGGGCGCCGGACTGGCGCCCCAGCCAGGCCAGCGCCGCTTCCAGCGAGGCCGGATTGGCGTTGTAACTGTCGTCGACCACGCGGGCACCGTGAATGGCCGGCGTGATCGCCAGCCGACCGCCCACCGAGGCCATGCGGGCCAGCCCGGCCGCGATCGTGGCGATATCCAGCCCGACCGCATGCGCCACGGCGGCGGCCGCCAGGGCGTTACGCACGTTGTGCTCGCCGGCCAGCGGCAGCGTCACCCGGGTTCGCTCGTTGCCGACAACCAGCTCGAAGGCAGCGGTCTCGGCATCAATTTCGACGTCGCGGGCATGCACCACCGCACTGTCGGCATCGAGTGCGAACGTCACGACACGCCGGGCACCGGCGAATTCCTTCCAGAGTCCGGCATAGTCGTCGTCGGCATTGATCACCGCGATGCCGTCCTCGGGCAGGCGAATGAACAGCTCGCCCTTGGCACGGGCGATACCCTCGCGCGAACCGAAGCCTTCCAGATGCGCCCAGCCGGCGTTGGTGATCACCCCCACCGTGGGCCGTGCGATGCCGGCCAGCTGGCCGATCTCGCCGGGATGGTTGGCCCCCATCTCGATCACGGCCCGCTCGGCACCGGCGTCCAGACGCATCAACGTCAGCGGCACGCCGAGATGGTTGTTCAGATTGCCTTCGGTGGCCATGACGGTGCCGGCGACCTCGAAGATCGCGGCGATCATCTGCTTGACCGTGGTCTTGCCGTTGGACCCGGTCACGCCGATCACGGGGCCGGCGAAACCGGCACGCGCCAGCCGTGCCGCGCGCGACAGCGCAGCCGTGACGTCGCTGACGACGAGCTGCGGGACGCGGGTATCCTGGGCCCGGGCGACCACGGCCCCGGCCGCACCGGCCGAACCGGCACGCGCCACGAAATCGTGGCCATCGTTGTTCTGGCCAGACAACGCGAAGAACAACGCCCCCGGTGTGATACGGCGGGTGTCGATCGCCGCACCGGAGAACACGGCGTCCTCGCCGACGAGTTCGGCGTCGAGTGCGGCCGCAAATTCCGACAGACGGCCCTTCATGCGCCCTCCAGTGCGCGGCCAGCCACCACGCGGTCATCGAATTCGTAGATATGCGGGCCGTATTGCTGGGTCGTCTCGTGGCCCTTGCCCGCGATCAGCACCACGTCGCCCGGCCCGGCCGCTGCGATCGCGGCAGCGATGGCACGTCGACGCTTGTGCTCGATTCGGTAATGCGACGGCGCCTGCCAGTCAGCCGGCAGCCCGGCGGTGATCTCGGCGACGATCGCCTCGGGCGCTTCGCCGCGCGGATTGTCGTCGGTCAGCCACAGGTAATCGGCCAGACGCGCGGCCACGGTGCCCATCAAGGCGCGCTTGCCGCGATCACGATCGCCGCCGCAGCCGAACACACAGTGCACCCGGCCCCGGGCATGCGCGCGCACGCCTTCGAGCGCGGCTTCCAGGGCGCCGGCCGTGTGGGCGTAGTCGACGATCACGAGCGGCGCCTCGACGCGCGGGCCAGCGATACGCTCCATGCGGCCGGGCACGGTGGCCACCTGCGAGAGAGCGGCCACTGCCGCTTCCAGCGCGATACCGCGGACCAGCAGCACACCGAGACACGCCGCCAGATTCGCGGCATGGAACAGACCGACCAGTCCGGTGACCAGATCTGCCTCACCGACGTGGGTGTGCACATGGACACGCAAGCCGTCGGGATGTGCCTCGACCGCCGTGACATGCACGAAATGGGCGTGATCGGGCACCGACTCATGACGGCCGTAGGCCAGCGGCGCCGGGCCCGGGCGGCCACCGAACTCGACGAGCCAGTCGCGGCCATGGGCATCGTCGGCGTTGAGCACCACGTGACGCACCCCGGCCTGATCGAACAGCCGGCGCTTGGCGGCGACGTACGCCGCGTCATCGCCGTGATAGTCCAGATGATCGCGCCCGATCTGGGTGAGCACCGCCACATCGAAGGCCACGGCATCCGCCCGCTTCTGTGCCAGGGCGTGCGAGGAGACCTCGAGCGCGGCGGCCGTATAATCGGCAGCGACCATCCGGGCCAGCCAGTGCTGAATGCGCGTGGCATCCGGCGTGGTGTGCGTGGCCAGCGCCAGATCACTCGGATCGCCGAAACCGAGCGTGCCCAGATAACCGCAGGCCTGATCGACGTGCCGCATCGCCTGGGCGATCAACCAGGCACAGGACGTCTTGCCGTCGGTACCGGTCACGCCGGCCACGAACAACGACTCGGACGGCCGCCCATAGAAGCGGGCCGCGATCTCGCCGGCACGGGCCGACAGGTCGCCGAGAGCCATCATCGGCACATCGAAGCCGGGCGGTGTATGCACGCCGGCCGGGTCGTAGACGATCGCGCATGCGCCGGCCGCCAGCGCGTGTTCGGCGTGTTCCAGGCCATGCCCGGCCTCGCCGGCACAGGCCAGAAACAGCGCGCCGGGCACAGCCGCGCGCGAGTCGATCACGACATCGCGAACCGTGGCTTCGGGAACACCGTGGTCAATGAAACCGGCGAGCAGGTCAGCCAGATTCCGTGTGATCCTGGGCGCTGGCAGCATGATCAGCCTCCCGCCGTGTTGCGTTCGGCCGCGGCCGTGAGCATGTCGGGGTTGCCGGGCGGCACGTGCAGGATCCGCAGCGCGCTGGACATGATGCGCGAAAAGACCGGCGCCGCGACCGTGCCGCCGTAGTAGGAACCCTTGGTGGGGGCATCGACGACGACGAGTGTGACCAGCCGCGGATTGTCGGCCGGCGCCATGCCCACAAACAACGCCCGGTGCTGATTGCGGTGATAACCGTCAGCGCTGATCTTGCGCGCGGTGCCAGTCTTGCCGGCCACCTTGTAGCCGGGCACCGATGCCCGATTCGCCGTGCCCTGCGGTGAGACCACGCCTTCGAGCAGTTTGCGCATGGTCTTCGCGGTGGCCGGCGAGATCGCCTTCTGGGGCGGCGGATGCATGTCGGCGCCCTTGCCCAGGATCAGACGCATGCTGCGCAACTCGCCGTCACTGGCGATCGCGCCGTAGGCCCGGGCCAGCTGCAGCGGCGTCACGGCAAAGCCATAGCCATACGATGCCGTCGCTGTTTCGACGTCGTTCCAGGTGTAATAGTCCTTGAGCACGCCGAAACGCTCACCGGGGAAGCCGGTACCGGTCGTCTCGCCGAAACCGAAATTGCGGAAATCGCGCCAGACGCCCTTCGGCCCCATCGACAGTCCGACGTGGGCGGCGCCGACGTTCGAGGATTTCTGAAGGATCTTGGCGAAATCCTCGTCGCCGTAGTTGATCTCGTCCTTGACCGTCAGCCGACCGACCTGGAACCAGCCTTTCGTGTGGATGATGCTCGAGGTGTCGTAAAGCCCCTGGTCGAGCGCCCCCGACAGCACGATCGGCTTGGCCGTCGAGCCGGGCTCGATCACGTCGGTGGCCGCTCGCAGTCGCATGCCCGCCGCATCGATCGAACTGCGATCGTTGGGGTTGAAGCTCGGATAGGACGCCACGGCCAGCAGCTCGCCGGTCTTGGGGTCCATCATCACCACCACACCGTCCTTGGCCTTGTGCTGGACGACGGCCTGCTTGATGTTGCGGTAGGCCAGATACTGCAGTCGCGCATCGATGGTCAGACGCAGCTTGTGGCCGGGCTTGGGCGACTTGAACTCGTTGAGGTCGTCGACCACGCGGCCACGACCGTCCTTGATCACCTTGCGCTCGCCCGGCTCGCCCTCGAGCCACTGATTGCGCGCCAGCTCCAGCCCGGACTGACCCTCGTCATCGATATTGGTCAGGCCGACGAGCTGGGCCGCGGCCTCACCGGCCGGGTAATATCGCTTGTATTCGCGCTGGAGAAAGATACCCGGCGCGCCCACGGCAGTCACCTGATGCGCATCGAACGGCGAGAGCTGGCGCTTCAGGTACAAGAATTGGCGCGACTTGTATTTCTCCAGCCGCTGACGCAGGCCCGCGCGGCTCATGCCGAGCTGGCGCGCCAGCGGCGCGATCTTGTCGGGCGCGGCCAGCACCGCAGACGGCACCGCCCATACGGATTCGGTCGGCGCCGACAGCGCCAGCGGCCGACCGTTGCGATCGACGATCGCACCGCGATTGGCCGGCACCTCAACGGTGCGGATATGACGCATGTCGCCCTGATGGGTCAGAAACTGCTCGTCGTAGATCTGCAGATCGACCGCACGCCAGACCAGCGCACCGCCGAAGACCACAAACAACAGCAGCACCACCCACGCCCGCCAGCGACCGGGCAGCCTGTTCGTCGAATTCCGATCCCGCCGCATCACTGGTCTCCGAGCACGACGTAATCGCGCGGCTGGATCATGCCCAGCCGCGTGCGTGCCACCTGTGAGACACGATCCGGGCTTGCCCAGGCGCTGTCTTCGAGCTGGATCTGGGCCCATTCGGTGGCCAGACGATCACGCGTGACCCGCTCGACCTGCAGCTGATGGAACAACTCGCGGGTCTTCTGCTTGGACTCGACCACGCCGATGGCACTGGCGATATTGAGCACCAGCAGCGCAGTGATGATGAGGGTTCGCCGGCTCATGCCGAGACCTCGGGTGCCTCGGTGCGCTCGGCGACTCGCATGATCGCGCTGCGGGCACGGGCATTGCCCGCCACCTCGTCAGCACGCGCACGCACCGGTTTGCCGACCAGGTTCAGGGCTGGCGCCACCGGCTCGGCCATCGGCACCGGCGGCTGCGCCGGCTGGGCCTGGGCACGCAGGAAACGCTTGACCCGCCGATCCTCGAGCGAGTGAAAACTGATCACCGCCAGTCGCCCGGCCGGCGTCATGGCGCGCAGCGCACCGGCCAGCCCCGCATCCAGCGCGCCGAGTTCATCGTTGATGTGCATGCGAAAGGCCTGGAAGGTGCGCGTGGCCGGATGCGTGCGCTTGCCCTGGCTGATCTTGGCTGGCACGGCCTCCGCAATCACGGCGGCCAGCTGCGCGGTGTCGTCGAGCGTACCGGCATCGCGCGCGGCCACGATGCGCGAGGCAATGCGCCCGGCCATCGGATCCTCGCCCAGCTGCTTGATCACACGGGCGATCTCGCCGTGCGAGGCCACGGCCAGCCAGTCGGCGAGCGTCGTGCCCTGCCGCGTGTTCATGCGCATGTCGAGCGGCCCGGCATGACGAAACGAAAAGCCGCGCTCGGCGACATCGAACTGAGGTGAGGACACGCCGAGATCGAACAACAAACCATGGACGCCTCCGACCAGTCCTCGCGCTGCGAGTTCATCCCCGAGACGGGCGAACGACGACGCGATGAACACAAAGCGCGAGTCATCGCGCAGATGGGCAGCCTCGGCCGCGGCATCCGGGTCCTGGTCGAAGGCGATCAGACGTCCCTGCGGCCCGAGCCGATCGAGAATCGCGCGCGTATGGCCACCCCGGCCGAACGTCGCATCGACGTAGACGCCGTCCGCACGGATCGCCAGCGCCTCAAGCGCGGCATCGAGCAGAACCGGTTTGTGATCGGCCTCGGGCATGGGCGCCCTCCGGGATTCGCTGAGGCGAGCGTGGACGTGCGGATTCATAGGCTGATGTCCATCAGCACGTCGGGCAGATCGCCGTTGGCCGCTTCCTCGGCCAGTGCGTCGGCGGTGTCGGCATTGCGCTGATTGAACGTGTCCTCATCCCACAGCTCGAAAAGATTGCCGATTCCCGAGAGCACGGCCTTGCTCTCGAGACTGGCCGCAGCACGCAGATTCGAAGGGAGCAGCAAACGTCCCTGGCGATCCATGTCGACGTCACGTGCATTGCCGATGAAAAAACGCTGAATGTTGCGGACCTTCGGATTGAGGCTGCCGCGCGACAACAGCTGCGACTCGAAAGACTGGAATTCGGGTGCGGGATAAATCAGGAGACAGCCGTCCCAGTGCCGCGTGACCACAAGACGGCCGCCGCAGTCGTCGAGCAACGACTGACGATAAGACGCTGGAATCGCGATGCGACCCTTCGCGTCGATCGTGACCGAGTGTGACCCCTTGAACACCTGGTGGCCCCCGGGAGCTGATTAAACCACTTTGCCCCACAATTTTCCCTTCGGCGCCACTATAGGCAGCGGCGAAACAGAGTGTCAAGAAGACATCCGCGGTAAAAAAGTCGGCCAATCAGTAAGTTCCAAACGCTTCTTTAACAAATTGCCGAACGACTCATGGCACCGGCAAGCACTTTTCCATCAAGTGCTTGGCACTTAAAACTGTATATAAAAACAGCATTAAATACGCGATTTCGCACGCCCGGAACAAATCCGCACGGCCCGTGGATCAAAGTGGGGGAAAACCCGAGCCCTGGCGGCATTGGTGGGTGAGCCGCCCACAAAAAAACCGCGGGCATGGGCCGCGGTTTCTGGGGTTCTATAAAAGGAGCCGGCCGATAAGCCGGGTTCTGTCGCGCGCAGTCATTCATCTGGGGCGCTCGTCGCCGAACGCCTCATGCGACCTACCCGAGGACTATGCGGGCCGCACGTCGTCCTCCTATTTGGTCTTGCTCCGGACGGGGTTTACCGTGCCACGACTCGTTACCGAACGCGCGGTGCGCTCTTACCGCACCCTTTCAGCCTTGCCGGGTCCGCATGCGGACCGTAGGCGGTCTACTCTCTGTTGCACTTTCCGTAGGCTCGCGCCTCCCAGGAGTTACCTGGCGTCCTGCCCTGTGGAGCCCGGACTTTCCTCGACACCGCAGGGCGATGCCGCGACTGCATGGCCGGCTCCGGCTGCGATTGTAAGGCGTCTGTACCGACGGCGCGAGCGTCGATTTCCGGCCACGGCCGCGCACGCCCGACCCCATTCGCACCCCACTGCGACCGACCTGCCGCACCGTTTCGCCACTACTCGGACAGGGCAAGCGCCCGCGCATAAGCCGTTTTCTTCGCCACGCCGGTCAAACGTGCCGCAATCGTCGAGGCCTTCTTGGTTCCGGCCAGCGGCAGCAGTTCCTCGAGCAGCGCATCGAGCGATATCTCGCCGGCCGCCGCTGCCGGCCGGGTCGGCGCGCCGGCGATGACCAGCACGAACTCGCCGCGCTGGCGATTGCTATCGGCCGCCAGCCATTCGGGAAGACGCTCGGCCCCCAGGGTGACACTCTGCTCGTAACGCTTGGTCAACTCGCGCGCCAGCGTGATCGGCCGCGTGCCGAGCACCGCTCCCAGATCATCCGCCGTGGCGCAGATACGATGACTGGATTCGTAGCAGACCAGCGTGCGGGATTCATCGGCGAGTTCGGCCAGACGGGTACGCCGATTCGCCGGGCGCGCCGGCAAAAAGCCTTCGAAAACGAACCGGTCGGTCGGCAGGCCGGCCACCGAGAGTGCGGCAATCGCCGCACATGGGCCCGGCACGGTCTGAACAACATGACCGGCCTCGCGCACGCCAGCGACCAGCCGATAACCGGGATCGCTGATCAGTGGCGTGCCGGCATCGCTGACCAGCGCGATATTCTCGCCGCGCGCCAGACGGCCGACGAGCTGTGGCACCCGATCGGCCTCGTTGTGCTCGTGCAGCGAAAGCCGCGGTGTATCGATGCCCAGATGTGTCAGCAGGCGTGCCGTATGACGCGTATCCTCGGCCGCGATCACATCGACCGTTGCCAGAATGTCGGCCGCGCGCGGCGCCAGATCGGCCAGATTGCCGATCGGCGTGGCCACGATCCATAGCGTTCCCGATATCTGCTGCATCGATCGCTCGGTGGTATTCGATTCCAAGGACGCATTTCGCCGCATCGGCGACAACCGGACGCCGGCTGAACGGCAAGCAACCACACGGCGCAAGCCGCACTGCTATGATCGACATGGTCGCGCAGACGGGGGCTGCGCGCCAGATCGAGCCCAGGGAGCCACGAATATAATGAGTGCAAGAATGCAGAGTCTACGCGGCGCGTTCGCCGCCGTGTTCATCCTGGTGCTGGCCGGTTGTGCCACATCGTCGATGAGCCCGAGCGGCGGCATGGGCCAGAGCCCGATCGACGCCGCCCGCACCGCGGCCGCGCAGGGCGATTACAACCGCGCCGCGCAGCTCTACAGTCAGGCCGCCGTCAACGCTCGTCAGCCCGAGGCGCAGCGCAGCTACCGCCTCGAAGCCGGCCTCGCGGCCGCCCAGGCCGGCGACGCCCAGACAGCGCGCCGAATGCTCGGCAACATCGATCCGGGCACGCTCTCGGATGTCGATCACGCGCGCTACAACCTGGCCCAGCGCGAGATCGCCATTGCCGATCTGCCGCCGGGCGAGGCGCTGTCCCATCTGCCGCCGCCGGCACGCAACACCGCACCGGCCGTGGCCGAACGCGTCTGGGGAAAACGGGCCAGCCTGCAGTTCGCCAACAACAATATTGTTGCCGGCATCAAGGCACTCGTGCAGCGCGACGCCTGGCTCGACGATAACGCAGCGATGCGCGCCAACGACGAGCGCATCTACGACAAGGCCAGCGATGCCATCGGTCTCGGCATCGGCCCGGACAGCCCGGACGCCGCCAACGCCGATCAGACGACCCGCGGCTGGCTCGCACTCGCCAATATCGGTGAAACCCAGTACTCCAGCGCCGACGCCCGCGACAAGGCCCTGGCCCAGTGGCAACAGGATTACCCGGGCCATGCGGCCAATCGCGATGTGCTGCCGCGTCGTTTCAACTACGACAACACCATGTCGGTGACCCCCACCGAACGAGGCATGCCCCAGGGCGGCCCCGGCAATGCGCAGGTCAGCGCCCCGAACGGGCAGGTCGCGCTGGCGCTCCCGATGGGCGGCCAGTTCCAGAACGCCGCACAGGCCATTCGTGACGGGTTCGAATTCGCCTATCAGAACAACAGCGCCGGCCTGCCGAAGCCGTTGTTCTACGACAGCAGCAATCAGGGCGCCAGCGCCCTGGCCCAGCGCGCCACGAGTGACAACATCGGCGTTCTCGTCGGGCCGCTGGACAAGTCCAAGGTCGGCGCCATGGCCGGACAGTCGCTGTCGATTCCCGAGATCGCCCTGAACACGATCGACCAGCCCGTCGCCCGCAACGGGTTCTATCAGTTCGGTCTCGATCCCGCCGACGAAGCGGCATCGGCGGCCCGCCACGCCCTGGACAAGGGATACCAAAACGCCCTGGTTCTCGTGCCGCGGGGCGACTGGGGTGACCGGGTACTCGATGGCTTTCGCAAGACCTTCAACGGCGAAGGGGGCCGCCTGGTCGACTATCGGAGCTACGACGGCAGCGCGCACGACCACAGTCAGGCGATCCAGCAGCTTCTGGGCAACGGCAATCAGCGTGCCGCGGACTTCATCTTCGTTGCGGCCCAGCCCACGCAGGCCCGGCTCATCCGCAGCCAGCTGAAGTACTACCACGCTGCCGATCTGCCGATGGTCAGCACCTCGCACAGCTTCTCCGGGCAGGTCGACCCGGGCAGTGACATCGACCTCGACGGCGTCTATTTCGTGGACATGCCCTGGCTGCTCGGCTCCGGTGGCACCATCGAGCGTCTGCGTCGCGAAGCCGCTTCGGCCTACGGCGACGAAGCCACGTCCTATGCCCGGCTGTTCGCCATGGGCATGGATGCCTGGGTCCTGGCCCGTCGGGCCGCTCAGGGCGATCTCACCGCTGGTCAGCCCCTGGAAGGCATGACCGGCGTGCTCAAGCCCGAGCAGAGCGGCCATATCACCCGCTATCTCGGTTGGGCGGTCTTCCGCAACGGTCGGCCGCAGACGCTGTCGATGCCGGGGCTCTCGGATGCGCGCAACACGCCGAACTTCGCCACCGGCACCGGCAAGGCCGAGTCGTCGAGCACGCCCGCGAGCGGCAACAACGGCGCCCCGATGAGCGAGCGTGACAGCTACGCGCCCGACTCGGATAACGGCGCTGGCGACCAGTGGTCTTCGGGCGCACGAAACTAGAACGCGGCCAGGCTGCCGAGCGGCACGTCGATCGTGCGGCCCGGCAGCGCGGCTGGCGTCGGGTCGCGCAGAACTATCATGCCCGCGGCGGCGAGCTGGACCTGGTCTATCGCCAGGCCGATACGCTCGTGGTCGTCGAGGTCAGATACCGGGCGCGCAGCGATTATGGCAGCGCTGCGGCGACCGTGACCCGCACCAAGCAGCGCCGCATCGTCTCGGCCACACGCCAGCTGCTGGCCGACAACCCGCGCTGGGCACGCTTGGCGATCCGTTTCGATGTCGTCGGCGTGGACGGCGAGGATAACCTGGACTGGATAGAGAACGCTTTCTATGCCGAATGACTCCGCCAAGCCCGACGATCGTCATCTCGTCATCGATGACATGTTCGCGGCGAATCGCGCCATCAACGAACACACCCTAGCCGACAATCGCGACACGCTGGTTGCCGCAGCCGAGGCCATGATCGCCTGTCTTTCCAATGACGGGCAGATCCTGTCGTGCGGCAACGGCGGGTCAGCCGGCGATGCCCAGCATTTCGCCTCCGAATTGGTCAATCGATTCGAGCGCAATCGACGGGCCCTGCCGGCGATCGGGCTGGTCTCCGAGTCGTCGACCCTGACCGCCATCGCCAACGATGCCGGCTATGAACGAGTCTTTTCGCGTCAGGTGGAGGCTTTCGGACGCCGCGACGACATCCTGCTGGCGATCTCGACCAGCGGCCATTCGGCCAACGTGGTTGCCGCAATCGATGCCGCCCAGGCCCGCGACATGCGGGTGATCGCCCTGACCGGGCGCGACGGCGGGCGTATAGCACAACAGCTGGGTTCTGACGATATCGAACTGCGCGTGGCCGATACCGTCACCGCGCGTGTTCAGGAAATGCACCTGCTGTTCATCCACTGCATATGCCGGCTGATCGAGGACTGGCTCGACGCGGAGCCGTCGCCATAGACTGACGGCCATGATCGCCGCGCCAGGCAGGCCGGAACGGGCCGCGCCTATATCGCCTGCGTGACGACGGCGCCTGCCCAGTCTTGTTATTAATCCGGTACCAGAACAGCTGACGACGTCCGCTGTTTTCAACGCCATCGAAAGAAACGCCGGCCCTTGTCCGTCCTTTTATTTTCAATGGCTTCACGGCCGTTGGGCGTGGCGCGCATGCTGTCGCACACGCGCGCGTTATCAACCCGAAAAATCATCTATTTTTAGGCCGGGTTAATAACGCAGGCGCCGCTCAGCCTTGCCGACCGAATCACGGGCGCTGCCCCGCGATTCGGTCTATTTGACGACCTTCAGATGCGCACGCTTCTTCTTGGCCTCATCGTCGCGGGCGTTGTCGGCCTGAGAGACATCCTCGGTCCCGCCGTCATCAGTGGCCACCGGCGCAGGCCCCTCTTCGGGAGTTTCGACTTCGCCAAACAGCATGCCTTCGCCGTTTTCGCGCGCATAGAGCGCGAGCACAGCGCCGGGCGGCACGACCACGTTGTAGTTCGCGCCGGAGAAACGGGCCGAGAAGTGGATCATCTCGTTGTCCAGCGACAGTCCGCGCACCGCGCCCGGGCTGACGTTTACGGTGATCTTGCCGTCGTCGGTCACGAATTGGCGTGGCACATCCACACCGGGCGCATCGGCTGCCACCAGCAGATGCGGCGTCAGTCCGTTGTCGAGCACCCAGTCGTAGAGGGCACGAATCAGATAGGGACGGCGAGAAGTCAGCTGCTGCTCGGCCATGGTGATCGCCTCGAAAGATTGTCGTCGTGAGTCGGTCAGTTTGCGGCCATTGCCGGGCGCATCTCCGCCTCGACCGGAGACAGACTCCGTTCGAAGGCCGGCCGGGCGAACAGTCTCGCGGCGTATTTCGCCAATCGCTCGCCCTGCTTGCTCGGCAAGGTCACTTCATGATGTTCCAGACGCCACAATATGGGCGCCAACGTACAATCCAACAGCGAGAATTCTTCCCCGATGTACTGGCGCGGCGAGAAATCGGCGGCCAGCGTGGTCAACAGCTCGGTCATGCGGTTCCGCGCCTTGCGGGCCACGGCCGGCGTGGACTCCAGATCCTCGAACAACGGATACAGATCGCATTCCATGCGATAGATGGCCAGCCGATACTGGGCTCGCAGAACCGGATCGACCGGCATCAGCGGCGGATGCGGATACCGCTCGTCGATGTATTCGACGATGATGCGCGGGTCATAGACCACGAGCTCGCGTTCGACCAGCGTGGGCACCGAGTTGTACGGGTTCAGATCGAGCAGATCTTCGCTTTCCTCGCCATCACGCAGCCAGGCGATCTCGTAGTTGGCGACCCCTTTCTCTTCCATCACGAGCCGGACGCGATGGCTGTGTACACAGTTGTCGCGGCTGTAGAGAGTCATGGAAGAACGACGGCTGGCCATAGACGATTTCCCGATCACGCGGCACGACGGTGCCGGCGCCCAAGCGAATCCCGACTATAGCATGGGCCACGTGCCCGGCGTTCAGCCCGCCTCGTCCGATCTCGCCCGGGCTGACGCCGCGTGTGCGAACAACCCTTCCCCGCGGGCCAGCCGCGCCGCAATCGGAGCGAGTGCCGCTGCCCCCGGGGCACTGGCCTCGACCACCGAGATACGCTTCTGGAAGTCGTAGGCGCCGAGCGCCGACGAGAAACGTGCCGTACGCCCGGTCGGCAACACGTGGTTGGGGCCGGCGCAGTAATCCCCGAACGCCTCCGGCGTCCGATGACCGCAGAAAACCGCTCCCGCATGCATCACCCGATCGACCAGCGACCAGGGTGCGGCCACCGCCAGTTCCAGATGCTCCGGCGCGATGCGATTGACCAGCATCATCGCCTCGTCGAGATCGGCACAGGCAATCAGCGCGCCGTGATTGGCCAGCGAGACCCGGATGATCTCGGACCTCGGCTGATCGTCGATCATGTCGGCAACGGCCGCAGCGACCCGGTCGAGATAGGCCCGATCGGGGCAGACCACCATGGCACGCGCCATTTCGTCGTGTTCGGCCTGTGCGAACAGATCCAGCGCGGTCCAGCGCGGATCTCCCGTGCCGTCGGCCACGATGAGCACTTCCGAGGGCCCGGCGACCGACTCGATGCCGACCCGGCCGAAGACCTGTCGCTTGGCCGAGGCCACATAGGCATTGCCCGGTCCGACGATCTTGTCGACCTCGGGAATCGTCTCGGTACCGTAGGCCAGCGCGGCCACGGCCTGTGCCCCGCCGATGGTGAACAGACGATCGACACCGGCGACCGCCGCCGCCGCCAGCACCCAGTCGTTGACGGTGCCGTCCGGAGCCGGTGAGACCAGTGTGATTTCGGACACACCGGCCACGCGCGCCGGCACGGTATTCATCAGGACGCTCGATGGATAGGCCGCCTTGCCACCCGGCGCATAGACGCCGGCGCGCTCGATCGGTCGCACGACCTGGCCGAGCCGGTTGCCGTGGGCATCCGTGTAGCTGTGATCGGTCAGGCACTGCGAGCGCGCGAATTCGGCGATGCGCGCGGCCGCTGCTTCCAGGGCCTCGCGATCGGCCGGGTCCAGCGCATCGCGGGCGGCGGTCATGGCCGATCGATCGATCTCGAGAGCGGCCATCGTCGCATCCGGACGCCGGTCGAGGCGTCGGGTGTGCTCGACCACGGCCGCATCGCCGCGATCACGCACGTCGGCGATGATTTCGGCCACGCGCGCATCGATCTCGGCCAGCGCCGGGCTGTCGCGATCGGTCAGCGCCGCGAAGGCAGCGCCGAAGTCGGCATCATCGGTGGCCAGACGGCGCATCATGCCGTGCGCCCCGAACCGTTGGCGAACAGGGTGACCAGTTCCTCGATCTGGGCGTGCTTCATCTTCTGGGCCGCCTTGTTGACGACCAGACGCGCACTGATGTCCTCGATCAGATCGAACGGCTCGAGCCCGTTGGCATAGAGCGTGTTGCCGGTATCCACGAGATCGACGATGACATCGGCCAGCCCGACGATCGGTGCCAGCTCCATCGAGCCGTACAGCTTGATGATCTCCACCTGACGACCCAGCCGGGCGAAATGCGCGCGCGTGGTCTCGACGTATTTGGTCGCCACGCGGAGTGGCCGGTGTGCCGCGGCCTCGATCGCCCCGGGCAGCCCGGCCGTCATCAACCGACACCGGGCAATGCCCAGATCCACGGGCTCGTAGAGATCCGCCCCGCCGTGCTCGATGAGCACATCCTTGCCGGCCACGCCGACATCCGCCGCGCCATGCGTAACGAAGGTCGGCACGTCCGAGGCCCGGATCACGAGCAGCCGCAGACCCGGCTTGTTGGTCGCGAAGACCAGCTTGCGCGAGGTGTCCGGATCCTCCTCCGGCTCGATGCCGGCGGCCGCGAGCACAGGCAGCGTATCGTCCAGGATACGACCCTTGGACAGCGCCAGGGTCAGCGTATCGGGAGCAGCGTTCATCAGACGACCTCGCGCGCGGTGACGGGGGCCTTGTCCGGCACCCGCTGGATCACGCCGCCGAGCTGCGCCATCTTCTCCTCGATGCACTCATAGCCGCGATCGATGTGATAGATCCGCCGGACTTCGGTCACGCCGTCGGCGATCAGGCCGGCGATGACCAGGCTGGCCGAGGCACGCAGATCGGTCGCCATCACGGGCGCACCGGTCAGACGCTCCACGCCGGTCACACGCACGGTGTGACCTTCCTGGCGCATGCGCGCGCCCATGCGTTCCAGCTCGCAGACGTGCATGAAGCGGTTCTCGAAGACCGTCTCGGTCACCATGCCCACACCGTCGGCGACCGCGTTGAGCACGCAGAACTGGGCCTGCATGTCGGTCGGAAACCCCGGGTGCGGCGCGGTGCGCACGTCCACCGAACGCGGCCGGCGCCCCTGCATGTCCACGCAGGCCCAGTCGTTGCCCTGGGTGACCTCGGCGCCGGCTTCGGCCAGCTTGGCCAGCACCACATCGATCAGCGCCGGCTCGGTATGCGTGACCGTGACCTTGCCACGACTGGCGGCCCCGGCCACCAGATAGGTGCCCGTCTCGATACGATCCGGGACCACGCGATGGGTCGCGCCGTGGAGCTTCTTCTTGCCGCGAATCCGGATCGTCGAGGTGCCGGCGCCGTGGATTTCGGCCCCCATCGCGGTCAGGCAGTTGGCCAGATCCACGATCTCCGGCTCGCGGGCCGCGTTTTCCAGAATGGTGTCGCCGTCGGCCAGCGTGGCGGCCATCATCAGGTTCTCGGTGCCGGTCACGGTCACCAGATCCATCGTGATGTGCGCGCCCTTCAGACGGCTGCAGCGTGCCTTGACGTAACCGTTTTCCACACGGATCTCGGCACCCATCGCCTCCAGGCCGCGCAGATGGATATCCACCGGCCGGGCACCGATGGCACAACCGCCCGGCAACGAGACCTCGGCCTCGCCGCGTTTGGCCAGCAGCGGCCCGAGCACGAGAATCGAGGCGCGCATGGTCTTGACCAGATCATAGGGCGCCACGCAGTGCGTGATCGTGGAGGCATCGGCCTCGATGACCATGTAATCGCCCACCGTCACCGACACGCCCATATGGGCGAGCAACACGTTGGTGGTCGTCACATCCTCGAGATGCGGCACGTTCTCGACGAACAACGGTTCATCGATCAACAACGCGGCCGTCATGATCGGCAACGTGGCGTTCTTCGCACCCGAAGCCCGCACGGTGCCGGACAACGGGCCACCGCCCTGAATACGCAGCAGGTCCATGGCGTTTTCCGGTGATCAGGCCGTGCCGGCCTGTTGGGGCGTGAGCGTCTTGAGCGAGAGCGCATGGATCTCGCCGCCCATCCGCTCGCCGAGCGTGGCGTAGACCATGCGGTGCTGTTCGACGATGCCCTTGCCTTCAAAGCTCGGGCTGATCACGCGGGCGGCGAAATGGGTGCCGTCGTCGCCCATGACTTCGACCTGGGCATCCGGCAGTCCGGCTTCGATGAGTTCGCGAATGGCGTCGGGGCTGTACATGACGAATCGTCCTTCAAAAACTGACGCGGATGCTACGCGATCAACCGCGGATCTTGTAGCCGCGCGCGAGCATGGCGATGGCAACGGCGGACACGATCACGAAGAACGCGGCCGCGACGATGAGGCTGACCACGGGATTGGCATCGCCCACACCGAAGAAACCGTGACGGAATCCGTCGATCATGTAGAAGAACGGATTGAAGTAAGAGGCTTTCTGCCAGAAGGCCGGCAGGTTGTGGATCGAGTAGAACACGCCGGAGAGAAAGCTCATCGGCAGGATGAAGAAATTCTGGAAGGCCGCCAGATGATCGAACTTGTTGGCCACGATTCCGGCGATCATGCCCATCACGGCGAGCGTACCGCCGGAGAAGATGAGCATCACCAGCATCAGCAGCGGATGGTGGATCGGCACGGTGACGAAGAACTGCGTGACGATATAGAGCACGATCGCGACCAGCACGGCGCGCACGAGCGAGGCCCCGATATAGGCCAGATAGATCTCGAAGGCCGACAGCGGCGACATGAGCAGGAATACGAGATTGCCCATGATCTTGGACTGCGTGATCGACGAGGAGGTGTTGGCGAACGAGTTCTGGATGATCGACATCATCATCAGCCCCGGCACCAGAAATTCGACCGCGCGCACGCCCTCGATGGTCTGGCCGGACAGTACCTGGCCGAACACGAGCATGTAGAGCAGCGCCGTGATCACCGGCGCGCCCACGGTCTGCAGGATCACGCTGTAGAAACGCCGGACTTCCTTGATGAACAGGGTGTAGCAGCCGCGCCAGTTCATGCCGTGTCTCCCGTGGTCGCGGAATCCTCGTCCATCGTCAGCTCCACGAAGATGTTTTCCAGCGACGGCTCGCGCGTGTGCACATCCACGATGCGCCAGCCCGCGCCGCGCACGCCTTCAATGACTTCACCGATGAAGTCCTCGCCCTGCTTGAGCTTGAGATCGATGGTGTTGTCGTGGCGATCCTCGACCAGGCGTTCCACATAGGCCGGCAGTGCCTCGGTCGTGCCCTCGGCGGCCAGCTCCAGCGACAGGAACCGATAGGGGTGCCGACCCAGCAGCGCGTTCTTGTCCTCGAGCACCTGCAGCTCGCCGTGGTTGAGGATACCGATGCGATCGCACAGCTCCTCGGCCTCTTCCAGATAGTGCGTGGTCAGCACGATCGTGTGGCCGGCCGCATGCAGTTCCCGGGTGAAATCCCACAGCGTGCGTCGCAGCTCGACATCCACGCCGGCGGTCGGCTCGTCGAGGATCACGACTTCCGGCTTGTGCACCAGCGCCTGGGCGATCAGAACCCGTCGTTTCATCCCGCCCGAGAGCTGGCGGATGGAATTCGCGCCCTTGTCCTCGAGTTCGAGCCGCTCGAGCAGCTCGTCGATCCAGGGCCAGACCTCCTTGCCACAGCCCTGATAACCGGCCTGCAGACGCAGCATCTCGCGGACCGAGAAGAACGGGTCGTAAACCAGCTCCTGTGGCACCACACCGAGCGCGCGACGCGCGGCCCGATAGTCGGTGACCACATCATGGCCGAGCACGGCCACGCTGCCGGACGAGGCCTGAGCCAGCCCGGCGGTGATGGAGATCAATGTCGATTTGCCGGCGCCGTTCGGCCCGAGCAGGCCGAAGTATTCGCCGCGCTTGATGTCGAAGGAAACGCCCTTGAGCGCGTGCGTGGTCGCAAAGCGCTTGTGGACATCCCGAAAGGATATCGCGGTATCCGTCATGAGTCGTCGATGATCGGGCAAGGCGGCGGAGTATACGCGTGTCCGGCCCCGACCCCAACGGGGCCGATCTGTCAACGCCTGCACATGGCATCGTTGTTGCACGTCGCCCCCCCGGCCTGCGATAGACTCGCCCCCATGAACAGTACGACGCTCATCGCCACCGCTCGACGCGTGATCGGCATCGAGGCCGCCGCCGCCGCCTCGCTCGCCGAACGCATCGACGACGACTTCGCACGCGCCGCCGATGCGTTGCTGGGCTGCACCGGGCGCGTGATCGTCACCGGCATGGGCAAGTCGGGGCATATCGGCGGCAAGGTGGCCGCGACCCTGGCATCGACCGGCACCCCGGCCTTCTTCGTCCATCCGGGCGAGGCCAGCCACGGTGATCTCGGCATGATCACGGCCCACGACGTCGTCATCGCCCTGTCCTATTCGGGCGAGACCGCCGAGATCCTCACACTACTACCGCTGCTCGGCCGCATGGGCGTGCCGATGATCGCCCTGACCGGACGCGCCGATTCCACCCTGGCCCGGCATGCCAGCGTGCATCTCGACGTATCCGTGGCAACCGAGGCGTGTCCGCTGGAATTGGCGCCGACGGCCTCGACCACGGCCACGCTGGTCATGGGCGATGCGCTGGCCATTGCGCTACTCGAAGCACGCGAGTTCACGATCGAGGATTTCGCGCGCAGTCATCCGGGCGGCTCGCTCGGCCGGCGCCTGTTGCTGACCGTCGCCGACCTCATGCACACCGGCGATGCCCTGCCGCTGGTCGATCGCGATGCGGCCCTGCGCGATGCGCTGCTGGAGATGACCGCCAAGGGGCTCGGCATGACCGGCGTGATCGATGCCCACGGTCGTCTGGCCGGCCTGTTCACCGACGGCGACCTGCGGCGTACGCTCGATCGCGACATCGACATCAAGACCGCGACCATCGGGGACCACATGACCGTCGAACCCAAGACCGTGGCGGCCGACGTGCTCGCCGCCGAAGCGGTGCGCCTGCTCGAGACGCATCGCATCGGCGGCGGCGCCCTCATGGTCGTCGACGACGACAACCGTCCGGTGGGCGCACTGAACATGCAGGATCTGCTGCGGGCGGGCGTGATATGACATTCCTGTCACCGCAAGGCCCCGCGACGGGGCTGGAAACACGCGCGGCCGGCATCACACTGGCCGTGTTCGACGTCGATGGCGTGATGACCGACGGCCGGCTTTATCTCGACGAGGACGGGCGCGAAACCAAGACCTTCCACGTGCGTGACGGCCTCGGTCTCAAACGTCTGATGCAGCATGGCGTCCAGATCGCGGTAATCAGCGGCCGCCCCTCGCAGGCCACGGCGGCGCGCTGCGCCGAACTCGGTATCACGCATGTGCATCTGGCCTGTGCGGACAAGCCGGCCGCGCTTGCCGCGCTGACCGCGCAGCTGGACATCGCCGATCGGGCGATCGCGATCATGGGTGACGATCTGCCCGACCTGGCACTGGCCGAATCGCTGGCGGCGGGCCCCGGCCTGCTGCTGGCGGTCGCCGATGCGGTACCGGCCCTGCGCCGGGCCGCCCACTGGGTGAGCGCCGCTCCCGGGGGCCACGGCGCCGTGCGCCAGGCCTGCGACCTGATCCTCGACGCCCGCGAGGCCCGCTGATCATGTGGCGGCTGGCGATAGCGCTCGTGATCGTGCTCGGCCTGTTGATCGGGGCCGGCCGCTGGTTGGCCGCGCATCGCGAGGCCAGCCAGCGCACCGCCGATCAGACACCGGTGACAACGCCCGAAAACAGCGACTACTACCTCAAGGACGCCACGATCTACCAGCTGACGCCCGAAGGTCGTCTCGCCTACCGGGCCCACAGCGTCGAGGCGCTGCATTTCCCGGACGATTCGGCGCGCCTGAGCGATATCGATGTGCGTTACGTCAAGGGCACGCCCACGTACTGGCATCTGCATGCCAACAAAGGGCACGTGCCTGCCGATCAGCCCCACAGCCTCTATCTCTACGACGGCGTGACGGGGCGTCATCCCCGCGACAACGGCGCGATGGTACGCCTGGAGACCACGCATGCCTGGGTCTATCCGGATCGCAACCTCATCGAGTCCGATGCCCACGTCAAGGCGTTCGAGCCCGGCCAGACCGTCACCGGCGACGGCATGCGTGTCAATCTCGAAACCAACAAGCTGAACCTCCTCAACAATGTGCATGTCACCTATGCTCCGTAAGACGTCGCTGACACTCGTTGCAACACTGGCGCTGTGCACACTGGCTGCCGGCAACGCCACGGCGGCCGATGCCGGCAGTCGACAGCTGCCGATCCAGATCCAGTCCGACAATGCCGATTTCGCCCAGAAATCCGGGGTGTCGACCTACACCGGCGATGTCGTGCTCACACGCGGCGGCATGACGCTGACCGGCAGCAAGCTGGTGGTCACGCGCATCAACGATCGCGGCAACATCAAGGCCGTGCTCACCGGCAGTCCGGCGCACATCGACAAGAAGCCGGATGCCGAGAACAACGAGACCGTGACCGGCCACGCCAGCTCGATCACCTACACCAACAGCAACGCCGAGCTCACGCTGCGCGGCAATGCCGTACTCGAGCGCAGCGGCGGCGACACCATCAACAGCCCGGTGATCACCCGCAATGTCGACAGCGGTGTCACCCATGCACAGGGCGGCGGCCAGGACGGTCAGCGGGTGCACATCACCATTCAGCCGAATCAGGACAATCCGTGATGGCTGCGACATCCCCTGTTTCCGACACCCAAGCCGAACTCATCGCCAGCGGCCTGCGCAAGCGCTTCAAGGGCCGCGAAGTCGTGGCCGGCGTCGACCTGCGGGTCGCGCGCGGCGAGGTCGTCGGTCTGCTCGGGCCGAACGGGGCCGGCAAGACCACCTCGTTCTACATGATCGTCGGCCTGGTCAATCCCGACGAGGGCCGGATCCGTCTCGGCGACCGGAATCTGGTCGGCCTGCCGATGCACCGCCGTGCCCGCCTGGGTATCGGTTACCTGCCCCAGGAGGCCTCTGTCTTCCGCAAGCTGTCGGTGGCCGACAACATCCGCGCGATACTGCAGGTCCGCGAGGGCCTGTCCAAGGCCGACATCGAAGGCGAGCTGACCAACCTGCTCGACGAGCTGTCGATCAGCCATATCGCCGACTCGAAGGGCATGAGCCTGTCGGGCGGCGAGCGACGCCGTGTCGAGATCGCCCGGGCCCTGGCCGCCGAACCCACGTTCATGCTGCTCGACGAGCCGTTCGCCGGCATCGACCCGATCTCGATCGGCGATATCCGCGGCATCATCCGCCATCTGCAGGGCCGTGGTATCGGCGTGTTGATTACCGACCACAACGTTCGTGAGACACTCTCGATCTGTGATCGGGCCTATATTCTGGCCGACGGCGAAGTCATCGCCGATGGTGCTGGCGACGCTATCCTGGCCGACCAGAAGGTCCGCGACGTCTATCTGGGCGAGGATTTCCGCTTATGACGCAATCCGCCACGCCCCATGCCGGGGCCATGCACACCGGATACCGCCCGACAGCGGATGTGCGTGATGCGACGGTTTGGACTGCGCCGCCCCGTGTTGTCACACGCCACCGAACCGATGGTTTGGCCGACCAGTGCAGGCACGACGCGATATGAAGCTGTCGCAGGGACTCAATCTCGGACAGACGCTGACGATGACGCCAGCGTTGCAGCAGGCGATCCGCATGCTGCAACTGTCCACGCTTGACCTGAAAACCGAGATCCAGGACGCGCTGGAATCCAACGTGATGCTGGAGGCCGACGAAGGCCACGAAGAGATCGATGCGCGCGAGGCCGCCGCCCAATCATCCGAGCGCACCAACAGCAGCGACGCCGAGATTCCGGAGAATCTGCCGGTCGATGCCGACTGGAACGATATCTACGCCGGTAGCAGCGCGCCCGCGGCCCCGGCGGCCAGCAGCACCGACGACGAAGATTACTGGGCGTTCCGTCAGGCCAATCTGACCAGCACGCCGGATCTGCATGCGCATCTCGTCTGGCAGGCGGACATGCATTCGTTCAGCCCGGGCGAGCGTGCTGCTGCCGAGGTCATCATCGATGCGATCGATGCCAACGGCCTGCTGCTCGACTGGGACGAGATCGCGCCGCGCATCGCCGCCGATCTCGAACTGACGCCGGCCCACGTCGAGGCCGTGCTGACCGTGGTCCAGGATTTCGACCCGCCCGGCGTCGCAGCGCGGTCGCTGGCCGAGTGCCTGGACATCCAGCTCACCGGCATCGATTCCGACACGCCGGGCCATGCCCTGGCCCGGCGTCTGATCCGCGAGGAGTCGCTGGCGTGCCTGGCCGAGCCGAAGCGCGATGCCGTGGCCGCGCGGCTCGGGGTCGAACTCGAAGCGCTGGATACCGCCATCGCCCTGATCCAGACGCTGCAGCCACACCCGGGCGATGCGTTTGCCGAGCACGAAGCCGATTACGTGGTGCCCGAAGTCTTCGTCACGCGCACGAGCGAGGGCTGGCACGTCGCGCTGAATCCCGACATCGCCCCGCGGCTGCGCATCAACGCCCAGTATCTGGCCCTCATCAAGCGCGCCGACAAATCGGCCGACCAGACCACGCTGAAGTCGCATCTCCAGGAAGCCCGCTTCTTCCTCAACAGTCTGAAATCGCGTAACGACACCCTGCTCGAGGTCGCGCAATGCATAGTTGAAGCCCAGCGGGGTTTTCTGGAATATGGCGAAGAGGCCATGAAGCCATTGGTATTGCGCGATGTCGCCGAAGAGCTCGAAATCCACGAATCCACGGTCTCGCGCGCGACTGCGAACAAGTACATGCAGACGTCGCGTGGCGTGTTCGAACTCAAGTACTTCTTCTCGAGCCACGTTTCGACCACCGATGGCGGCTCCGCCTCCGCCACCGCGATTCAGGCCATGATCAAGCGCATGGTCGCCGGCGAGACCGCCCGCAAGCCGCTGTCCGACAGCAAGCTCGCCGAGCTTCTGCTGGACAACGGAATCCAGGTCGCCCGGCGAACCGTGGCGAAGTATCGCGAAGCACTGTCGATTCCGCCGTCGCACGAGCGACGTCAGAAGACAGGCTGAGCCCCGTCCTTGCTCGTCCACAATGCTGCCAAGGAGCACGCGATGAACCTCAATATCTCCGGCCACCACGTCGACATGACGAACGCACTGCGCGATTACGTCGCCTCGAAAATGGAACGCATCGAGCGTCATTTCGATCACGTGCTGGATGCCGAAGTCGTTCTCGAGGTCGAAAAGCTGCGACACAAGGCTGAGGCCACGATGCAGATCCGTGGCGCCAAGCTGCACGCCGAGGCCGTGAAGGAGGACATGTATGCCGCCATCGATTGCATGGTCGACAAGCTCGACCGACAGACGATCCGGCACAAGGAGAAGGCGTGCGATCACCACAACCGGGATGCCCGCCATATCGACATGAGCACGGACTGATCCGCGCCACATGAATATCGCAGACATCGTCGCCGCCGACCGTGTCCGGATCGTCCCGGACGTCCAGTCGAAAAAACGCGCGCTCGAACAATTGGCCGAGATACTCGCCGATGGCACGCCCTATCTGACCGCCGCCGACGTCTTCAACGGCCTCATCGGCCGCGAGAAGATCGGCACGACGGCCGTCGGCGACGGTGTCGCGATTCCACACGCCCGCCTGAAAGGCATCGATGACGCCATCGGTGCCTTCATCCAACTCCCCCAGGGCGTGGATTTCGAAGCCGCCGATGAGGCCCCCGTGGACCTGATCTTCGGTCTACTGGTGCCGGAGTCGGCCACCGACGAACACCTCAAACTGCTGCGCGCTCTGGCCGAGATCTTCTCAGCAGACGAGATCGTGGCGGATCTGCGCGAAGCCGGCGACGATGCCGCGCTGCATCGCGCCCTGCTCGCCCACGACACCATCCCCGGCTGATACGTGGCCCGGGTCGTGAGCGCTCGTTCTCTCGTTCGACGAACCGCCGCATGATCGAAATCGAAACGGCGATCCATTCGGCCGTGGCCCAGTCCGATGCGCGACGCGTGGCCATCGAGACCGTGTTCGAGCGGCTGGCCGCCTCGCTCGATCTGCGCTGGCCGGAACCGGCCATCGGCGCGGCGGAGACAATCGGCGCGACCACGCACCACGGCTGGCGCGTGCCGACCGTGGGCTATCTCAATTTCATTCACCCGCCCCAGGTGCAGATCGTCGGCCAGCCCGAGATCGCCTATCTGGCCGACCTGTCACCGGATCTGACCGCCCATGTCCAGACCCAGATCGTGACCGGCCGCACGCGGCTGGTCATCCTGGCCGATGACTGTCGTCTGCCCGAGGCCCTGCACGCCGCGCTGCGCCAGGCCGGGATCGCGGTCTTCACCACGCCGGCGTCCGGCCATCGCGTGGCTTACCGGCTGCGCCATTTCCTCGGCGAGACACTCGCGCGCCAGATCACCCTGCACGGCGTATTCCTCGAAGTACTGTCGATCGGCCTGTTGCTGGTCGGCGAGCCGGGCGTGGGCAAATCCGAGCTGGCGCTGGAGCTGATCAACCGCGGCCACCGGCTCGTCGCCGACGATGCGCCGGAATTCGTGCTGCTCGGCCCGGACGATCTCAACGGCGGCAGTCCGCCCCTGCTCCAGGATTTTCTGGAAGTGCGCGGTCTCGGCATCCTGAACATCCGGGCGATGTTCGGCGAGGCCGCGATCAAGCGTCGCAAACAGCTCGGCCTGATCATCCGTCTCGACCGCCCGGAAGCCGGCACCGCAGTCGAACCCGACCGCCTGACCGGCGCACGCGCCACGCGCGAGATTCTGGAAACACGAATCCCGGAAATCTGCCTGCCGGTCGCGGTCGGGCACAATCTGTCGGTGCTCGTCGAGGCCGCCGCGCGTGACCATCTGTTGCGCATGCAGGGCCAGCACTCCGACGAGCAGTTCGCCCAGCGCCAAGCACAAGCCATAGGACGAAATTCATGCGACTGATCGTGGTCAGCGGTCTGGCCGGCGCCGGTAAATCGGTGGCCCTGAACATGCTCGAGGATCTCGGCTATTACTGCATCGACAATCTCCCGCTCGGGTTGCTGGGCGAGGTGTCGGCCGAAACCCTGAATCGACAGGGCCTGGATTTCGATCGACTGGCCGTCGGTATCGATGCCCGGGCACGCGAAGCCGAAATCGGACGGTTTTCCGAGCGCATCGCCAGCCTGCGCGCCGCCGGCATCGACATCCGGGTGATCTATCTGCACGCCGATCAACACACCATCCTGCGGCGTTATTCCGAGACGCGGCGGCGTCACCCGCTCAGCGGCGACAATCGCACGCTGGTCGATGCCGTCAGCGCGGACATCGATCTGACACGGCCCATCGCCGAGAGCGCCGATGTCAGCATCGACACCAGCCGACTGAACATCCATCAGTTGCGGGACATCGTGCGCAACGAGGTCGAAGGGGCAACCCACGGCAAGTTGTCCATCCTCGTGCAGTCGTTCGGGTTCAAGTACGGCCTGCCCCCGGCCGTCGATTTCGTCTTCGACGTGCGCTGCCTGCCCAACCCGCACTGGGTCCCGGAACTGCGAGAGCTCACGGGGCTGGACGAACCGGTCGCCGCGCACCTCGCCGCCCAGCCGGCGATTCCTGCCATGCGCGACGACATCAGTGCGTTTCTCAAGCGCTGGCTGCCCGATTTCGCGATCCAGGACCGCACCTACATCACGGTCGCGATCGGTTGTACCGGCGGCAAGCATCGCTCGGTCTATCTCGCCGAGCGTATCGCCGAACAACTCAAGGCCGATCACGCGCACGTCCTGGTGCGCCATAACGAACTGTGAGCGACGATCTGGCACGCGTCGGTGTGCTTGTCGTCGGCCACGCGCCGCTGGCCGGCGCATTGCATGCGGCGGCCGCACACGTCGTCGGCACCCGCGGCGCGCATGTCGCCGTCGTGGATGTCGAGGCAGCGGAGTCGCCGGATGCGGCACAGCGTCGTATCGCGACCCGACTATCCGAGCTCGATGCGGGCCACGGCGTGCTCGTCCTCGTCGACATCGCGGGCGCTACGCCGGCCAACGCGGCCCTGGCCGCGGCGGATGGGCTGGCCGGCGTGGCCTGTGTCGCGCCGGCAAGCCTCGCGATGCTGCTACGTGTTTACAATTATGCTGACGCAACGCTGACCGCACTGGTCGAGATTGCAGTCGAGACCGGCGCGCGGCACACGGTCTGTCTGACGCCGCGCGAGACCGGCGAGGCCGACCGCTGACAGGAGAGAGATCCGGATGCCCACTCGCGAATTGCCCATCGTCAACAAACTCGGTCTGCATGCGCGTGCGGCGAGCAAGTTCGTGACCGTGGCATCACGCTACGACGCCCGCATCACGGTCACCAAGGATGCCCGCGAGGTCTCGGGCAAATCCATCATGGGCGTGATGATGCTGGCCGCGGCCCGCGGCTCGGCGATCGCGGTCACGGCCGAGGGCGACGATGCCGAAGAAGCGCTGGATGCGATCGAGGCCCTGGTCGCCGATCGCTTCGGCGAAGCCCAGTAGGACGGCCCGGCGGCCACCATGAGTCTCTGGCTCTCCGGCATCGGCATCTCGCGCGGCGTGGCCATCGGCCCGGTGCACCGGATGCACGGCGCGGATATCGACATTCCCGAATATCGCATTGGCGCGGACGCGGTCGATGACGAGATCGCACGCTTCACCCAGGCCGCGATCGACGCGCGTGCCCAGCTCGCCTCGGTCCGGGAACAGATTCCGGCCAACGCGCCCGCCGAGATCGGCGCGTTCATCGAGACCCATCTGCTGATGATGGACGATACCGCCCTGATCGATACGGTGGCCGCCCGTATCCGGGAGGATCGGTGCAACGCCGAATGGGCGCTCAAGCTGCAATCGGAGGATCTGATCGATGTCTTCGATCAGATGGACGACAGCTATCTGCGCACCCGTCGCGACGACATCGTGCACGTGACCGCGCGCCTGCAGCGCGTGCTCCTCAAGCAGGAGCACCCGGTTCGTGCCGGGGGCGACCCTGCCACGGACACGCACGCACCGGTGATCGTCGCCGATGAACTCGCGCCGGCCGATATCATCCTCCTGCATCAGCAGGGGGTGGCGGGCTTGGTCACCGAACACGGCGGCCCGCTGTCGCATACCGCGATCCTGGCGCGCAGTCTGCGCATTCCGGCCCTGGTCGGCGTGCGTGCGGTGCGCCGGATCCTGTCCGACGACGAGACCGTGATCGTCGACGGCGAAGCCGGCCATCTCATCGCCGGCCCGGACGACGGGGCGCTGGCGTTCTTTCGACACCGCCAGGCTGCCAACGCCCGCTATCAACGCATGCTCGCCGTCTTGCGCGACGAGCCGGCGGTCTCCGCCGACGGGGTCCGGGTGACCATGCTGGCCAACGTGGAGCTGCCGGCCGATACCGACGAGGCCGCCCAGGTCGGCGCCGAGGGCGTAGGGCTCTATCGCACCGAGTTCCTGTTCATGAATCGCGAGGATTCGCCGAGCGAGGAGGAACAACTGGCCGCGTATCGACAGGTTCTGGGCACGGTGGCCGGGCCGATCACCATTCGAACCCTGGATGCCGGTGCCGACAAGCAGATCGGCCGGACGACCAAGATCGCGACCAACCCGGCGCTCGGACTGCGGGCGATCCGGCTGTGTCTGAAAGAGACCGGCCTGTTCCGCACTCAGCTCCGGGCGCTGCTGCGGGCCTCGGCCGAGGGGCCGATGCGCATCATGCTGCCGATGATCTCCACGGTCGGCGAAATGCGACAGGCGCGGCACCTGATCGCCGAGGTCGCCGCCGAGCTCGACGCCGAGGGCCTGCCCCGCGATCGAGATCTCGCGGTAGGCGCGATGATCGAGGTGCCGGCGGCAGCGCTCGCGGCACCGACGCTTGCCCACTACTGCGATTTCTTCTCGCTGGGCACCAATGATCTCATCCAGTACACGCTGGCCATCGACCGTATCGACGACGAGATCAATTATCTCTACGACCCGCTGCATCCGGCCGTGCTCAATCTCATCCGCATGACAATCGATGCCGGACGCGCGGCCGGCATCAGTGTTTCGATGTGCGGGGAAATGGCATCCGACAAGCGCTATACCCCGCTGCTGCTGGGACTCGGGCTGACGGAATTCTCGATGCACCCGGCCAGCGTGCTCGAGGTCAAGCGCGCGGTGATGGGCGCGGACGTCGCCCGTCTGCGCCAGCGCGCCGGCGAGATCCTCTCGCTCACCGACGCCGGCGCCTACCGCGAAGCGCTCGACACCCTGGGCCGGGAAACCCTGGCCTGACGCGAAAGCCGGCCGACGGCCACGCCGTTGGTCGGCGCACAGCGGTAAATTGCCGCGCGTGTCTTAAAAAAGAGCGCTGCGTCGGCTAGCTTTAGAGACCCCTCGCTGCCTGGTTCGTCATGAGCGAAACCGACGTCGACAAAGACACGCTGGATACCCGACTCGCCTCGCTGGACGAAGCCTTCGAAACCGGGCGCACGCGGCGCCTGAAACCGATGCTCGCGGCCATGCACCCGGCCGAAACCGCGCTGCTGCTGGAGTCGATACCGCGCGACAAGCGCGAAACCGTCTGGCGCCTGATTCCCGACGACGATCACGGCGAAACGCTCCTCCACGTCAACGGCGAGGTGCGCGCCGAGCTCGTCGACACTCTTGAACACGACACGCTGCTGGCGGCCACCGAAGGATTGGCGATCGACGATCTGGCGGATCTGATCGAGGATCTGCCCGACCCGGTCACGCGCGACATGCTGCGCGCCATGGACGCGGACAACCGGGAGCGTCTCAAGGCCGTGCTCGCCTATGACCCGGCCTCGGCGGGCGGGTTGATGAACAACGACACGGTCACGGTCCGCCCGGATGTCTCGCTGGCCGTGGTCGCGCGTTTCCTGCGCTGGCAGGGACGGCTGCCCGAGGATACCGAAACGCTGTTCGTGATCAGTCGCCAGGGCCGCTACATCGGTCTGCTGCCCCTGTCCAAGCTGGTCACGCTCGATCCCGAGCGCGATGTCTCCGAGGTCATGGATACGGACATCGATGCGCTGGCGGTGGATATGCCGGCCGCCCAGGTCGCCAAGCGTTTTCAGGATCTCGATCTGATTTCGGCGCCGGTCGTCAACGCCGACGGCGTCCTGCTCGGCCGCATCACGATCGATGACGTGGTCGATGTGATCCGCGACGAGGCCGAGCATCGCATCATGAGCCTGGCCGGGCTCGACGAGGAAGAGGATGTCTTCGCGCCCATCCCGCGCAGCGCGCGTCGCCGCGCGATCTGGCTCGGCGCCAATCTGATGACGGCCTTCGTGGCCTCGCAGGTGGTCAACCTGTTCGAGGGCGCCCTGTCGCAAGTGGTCGCCCTGGCCGTGCTGATGCCGATCGTGGCGAGCATGGGGGGCATCGGCGGCACCCAGACCCTGACTCTGATGATCCGCGGCCTGTCGCTGGGCCAGATCGGTTTCGGCAACGCACGTGCGTTGTTGATGAAAGAGATCGCCGTCGCCCTGATCAACGGCCTGCTGTGGGGCGCAGTGGTCGGCGGTATTGCGATCCTGTGGTTTGACAATGCCACGCTCGGCGCCGTGATGGCCGCAGCCCTGATCATCAACCATCTCAATGCGGCCGTGACCGGCGTGGCCATTCCGCTGGCCATGAAACGCATGGGCATCGATCCAGCGCTTGCCGGATCGGTCGTCCTGACCACGTTCACAGACGTCATCGGCTTCGCCGCGTTCCTCGGGCTCGGCACGATCTTTCTCACGCACTGATCGCCGGCGCGCTGTCCGGCCGGCGATCGTCCCCGTCGATCAGTCGCCGCCGGCGATCGTCATGCCGCCGATGAGCACCGACGGCGTGCGCAGCGCGGATTGATACTCGACGTCATTGCCGAACGCCTCGATCGCCATGAGCATATCCGCGAGATTACCGGCGATCGTGGCGTTTTCGACCGGGTGGGCAAGGCGGCCGTTCTCGACCCACCAGCCTGCGGCGCCGCGCGAGTAGTCGCCGTTGACCAGATTGACGCCCTGGCCCATCAACTCGGTCACCACCAGGCCCGTGCCCATACCGGCCACCAGCGTCTCGAAATCGGCGGTGCCGGGGGCGATATCGGCATTGAAGACGCCGCCGGCGTTGCCGGTCGTCTGAAGGCCGAGACGCCGGGCCGAATAGGCCGACAGCAGATAACCGCTCAGCCGGCCGTCGGACACGAGCGTGCGCTGCCGCGTGGCCACGCCGTCGGCATCGAAACCGGCACTGGCCAGACCCCGCCGGCGATGCGGGTACAGCGTGATACCCAGCGTGGGTGCCGCGATCGAGGTGTCGATCCGATCCTTCAGAAAACTGGCATTGCGATACAGCGAGCCGCCACTCACCGCGCCGAACAGATGGCTCCATAGACTGCGGGCGACACGCGGCGTGAACAGCACCGGTGCCGTACCGGTCGGCGCTCGCCCGGCGTCGAGCCGGGCGAGCGCGCGTTGCGCGGCCAGCCCGCCGATCTGCTCGGGGGTGTCGAGTTCGGCCGCATCACGGGCCTGCGAGAAGGCGATCTCACGTTGCATGCTGCCACCCGCGGCCCGGGCGATGGCCGTGCACGAGGCAGCATGCCGACTCGCTGTTTCCACCCCCACGAAGCCGTGGGTGTTGGCATAGGCCGAAATCGCGTCCTCGGTGGCCACCGTCGCGCCCTCGGTCTGGCCGATGCGCGTATCGGCGGCAAGGGCCGCGGTCTCGATACGCAGCGCCCGCGCCTCGGCCTCGTCCGGTCGCAGCGGCCAGGGATGAAACAGATCGAGCGCCGGCCAATCCGTGGCCATCAGCGCCGGATCCGCCAGCCCCGCATACGCATCGGTCTCGGTGAAACGGGCGATCGTATCGGCCTGGCCGAGCGCCGCCCGCAGTCCGTCCGCGCTGAGATCGGTGGTCGTCGCCGAACCGGTCGCCCCACCGCGATACACGGTGATCGAGGCGCCTCGGTCGCCCTCGAAATCGATCGACTCGCGCTGTTGATTGCGCACCGAGACCGACAGCGCCCGAGACGCACTGACACTGGCCTCGGCCGCATCGGCGCCAAGTCCCCGGGCACGGGCCAGCATATCGGCCAGCGCCTCGCGCAGATCGGATTCGCCGGGCAGGTCGCGCCAGCCGGCAGAGAATGCATCGTCGTCAGCCATCGCCCGTCGGGGTTGCCACGAAAGCGGCCAAAATAGCCGCCTGAGCGACACGGAGCAATGCACCGACCGACAGGCAGGCGTATATTGCCGACATGTCCAGCGTCATCGCCCCGAGCAGCGCCGATGCCCGGCGCCGCGGTTCGGCCGGTCTGTGGATACGGCCACGCTCGATCACCGGACTGGTGATCGCGGGTTTCGTGCTGGTGTCCGCACCGCTGATCGTGGCCATTGCCGCGAGCGTGTTCTACGTCGACAGCCTCCATACCCAGAGCGAACGCCTGGTCATGCAGGGCGTGGCGGTCACGCGCGACTCCAAGCGCTTGACCAGTCTGCTGGTCGGCATGGAGCGCAGCGCGCGACAGTATCGCGTGCTGGGCTCATCCGACGTGCTCGCGCGTTTTCACGATCAGGCGGCGCGCTATCGAGAACAGCTCGACGCCCTGGCCGGCCTGGATCTGGCCACACTGAAACCATCGCGATTGCATGCGCTGGACCAGCGCGTCGGCCATCTGTCCGATCAAATCGGCCGTAGTGAAACCGCCACCGACGACGTCATCGCCGCGCTCGGCGACGTCCGGCACGCCACCGAGCGTATCGGCGATCGCGGCACGGCTTTCGTGCGTGACGAGCTTGACCTGCTGCAGGCCACGGCCGCCTCGGCGCGCCGCTTTCTCATGGCCTGTGTATTCGCCCTGATTCCGGTCGTGATTGTCCTCGGCCTGGCGCTGACCTATGTCATCACCCGGCCGCTGCGACAGATCCTCGATGCCATCAATCGCCTGGGGGCCGGCGAGCTCTCCGATCCGGTCCGCGTGGTCGCCCCGGTCGCCGAGCTCGACCAGCTGGGCGACCGACTCGACTGGATGCGCTGGCGGCTGGCCGCACAGGAGCAGGAGAAACAGCAGTTCCTGCGTCACATGTCGCACGAGCTCAAGACCCCGCTGGCCTCGATCCGCGAAGGCGCCGACCTACTGACCGATGGCTCGATGGGCACGCTCACGAATGCCCAGCATGAAGTCGCCGGGATCATCGGGCGCAACAGCGTGGAGCTGGTCGGGCTGATTGAAAATCTGCTCAATTTCGCCGCCTGGCGCGAGCAGAACGCACGCCTGGAGGTCTCACGCTTTGACCTGACCGCCCTGATCGAACGACTGGTCGCCCGTCACCAACTCACCATCCGGGCCCGGGAACTCCGGGTCGACCGCCCCGCAGCGCCCGCCGAGATCACTGCCGATCTCGACCGCATGCAGCTGATCGTGGACAATCTACTGGCCAACGCCGTGAAATACGCCGCGCCGCACGGTCTCGTCCACGTCGCCATCGAACACGATGCCGAAGCAACGCATCTCTACGTCGGCGACGACGGCCCGGGCGTGGCCCCCGCGGATCGGGAACGCATCTTCGATGCCTTCGCGTGCGGCCAGAATACGCCGCCCGAGGCCCGCGGCGTGTCGGGCACCGGCATCGGCCTGTCCGTCGTTCGCGACTGCGCACGGGCCCATGGTGGCGATGCCCGTGTCATCAGCAGTCAGTCGTTCGCCAGCATATTTCATGTCCGTATTCCGCATTATCATGTCACGCACTGACAGCGTGTCGATCACCGTCATCGGAAACACCGCGCTTGCGCTTGTCATCGTCGCCGGCCTTGGCGGCTGTGCACACCTGGCGCCCGCGCCGCAACCACCGGTTCAGACCGCAACCGCCAGGCCGGCGCCGACGCTCGATTTGCTGCGCTATGCCCGCCGGCTGTCGGATACCACACCGGCCGGCCGCGAAACCGCCGTCGACGACGCCCGCCAACAGGTCCGCAAAGCACCGGGCGCGACGACGTACGCCCATCTGGCGCTGGCCCTGGCCGCGCCTCACCAGCGGCTCTATACCCCGGATGAAGCCGCCCGTTATGCACGGCTGGCGCTCAATGCCGCACCCAACCCGTGGGACGACAACGCCCGGCAGTATCTGGGCGATATGGCGCGCTGGCTCACCCTGGCCACGCAGCATACCGATGCGGATGCCGACCGGATCCGGACTCTTGAGTCGCAGCTCGGCGAGGCCCGAACGAAGCTTGAGGCGCTGTCCGACATCGAGCAGCGAATCGACGATAACGGCGACAGCCCATGAGCACAGGCATGCGTACCGGCCATCTGCTGCTTGTCGACGACGATCCGAGCCTGCGACGCCTGCTCACGCTCCGTCTGGAAGGCGCCGGGCACACGGTCAGTGATGTCGGCAGTGCAGCCGAGGCGCTCGATGCGGTGGCCACGCTGCCGATCGAGTGTGTGATCAGCGATCTGCGCATGGACGGCATGGACGGCATGGGTCTGCTTGAACGGCTGGCAGCCGAGCATCCGGATCTACCGGTGATCCTGATCACCGCCCACGGCACGATCCCCGAAGCCGTGGCCGCGACTCGCGCCGGCGCACTCGATTTTCTGGCCAAGCCGATCGACAAGACCGAACTGCTCGACCGTGTCACCCAGGCCCTGTCCCAGGCCGGTCCGAGCCGCGGTGAATGGGCCCAGACCTGGCAGGCACGCATCATCACGCGCGCGCCGTGCATGATCGAGCGGCTCGACGAAGCCCGGCTGGTCGCCGCCACTGATACCAGCGTGCTCATCGCGGGCGAATCCGGTACCGGCAAGGAAGTCATCGCGCGCGTCATGCACGAGGCAAGCGCACGTCGCGGCGCCCCGTTCGTGGCGATCAACTGCGGCGCGATGCCGGAACAGTTACTGGAATCGGAACTGTTCGGTCACGAGAAAGGGGCCTTCACCGACGCCAAACAGGCGCAACAGGGGCTGCTGCGCGGCGCGGCCGGCGGCACGGTGTTCCTCGACGAGATCGGCGACATGCCGCTCGCGCTTCAGGTCAAGCTGCTGCGCGTGCTTCAGGAGCGCGAGGTTCGACCGGTCGGCGGCCAGCAGCCGATCCCGATCGACGTGCGCGTGCTCTCGGCAACCCATCGCGATCTGGAGCAGGCCATCGCCGACGGTCGGTTCCGCGAGGATCTGTATTACCGGCTGGCCGTGGTCACGCTCACCTTGCCGCGGCTCGCCGAGCGTCCCGAAGACATCGCCCCGTTGGCACGACATTTCCTCGAACGGGCCTCTCGCGCCAACAACACCGCCACCAAGGTTTATGCGCCCGATGCCCTCGAACGGCTGGCCGCATACGACTGGCCCGGCAACATCCGTCAGTTGTCCAACGTCGTCGAGCACAACGTCGCCCTGACCCGCGGCGCCGTGATCAATCGTCACGCCGTGGACAAGGCACTGGCCCAGCACGGCGATCCGGAAGCGGCCACCCGGTTGATCCGACCATTGGCCGAAGCACGCGACGAGTTCGTGCGCGACTATCTCGTCCAACTGTTGCGTGTCACCGACGGCAATGTCTCGCGCGCGGCACGACTCGCCCAGCGCAATCGCACCGAGTTCTACAAACTGCTCTCACGGCACGCACTCGACCCGGCCCGATACAAGCGCAGCGACTGATCTGTTGCCGCCAAACGACAGCGGAAACAGCCCCATCGCGCACACCGTCGCCAATCGGCGACACCCCGGAATGCCCGTATGAGCGCGTTAAAGGCGATAACGGCCCCAGCGCTGTCGCCATCTGACGACGGTTTTCGGCGATCTGCCGGGCATGCCGTCACCGCCCTGTCCACCGAACCACCAAATTGCCCAGCAAGCCATTGATTTAAATAGCTTTATCAGTCCTGGCACAGGGCTTGCTGAATCGACTCACAGATTGGTTGGTATTGCATTTCGATTGGTGATGTCCAGATCGTTTGGCGCTGTACTCATGACACTGCTGGCTTGCTCGGTTTCGGCTGTCTCGATGGCTGATTCGGACGTGCCGCATGTGCCGGCCGCCTGGGCCACGATGGACGCCGACAGTAACGGCAAGCTGTCGCGTGCCGAGGTGGAGAACACGCTCTGGGCACAGCAATTCGATGCCATGGATACCGACCACGACGGACAAGTCACGGAGAAGGAATACATCGCATTCATGCAGTCGCGCGACAACAATTAGCGCGCTGCCCAAGGTTTCGCCTGGCCGGATCATTGTTCCCCCGGTCCCCCCCTCGTGCCTCGGCAACGTGGTCCGGTCAGTGCGAATTTAGTCAGTGGCGATCCGCCGGATCGTCCCCTGTTTCGTCGGTCGGGCCGGCCTCCCCCGGTCCCCCCCTCGTGCCTCGGCGTAGCCGGCCCGATACGACGAATTAAAAACAACAAGAACCGGCTGCCTCGGCAGTCACTCAAGGCCGCTTCAGCGGCCTTTTTTTCGTCTCAACGTGGCCGAAGCCTCCGGTGGAGGCCCATCGCGACTGCCCGCCCGGTGGCGCGCATCCTGTCAGTCGCTCAGACCGCCAGCCGAGCCAGCAGCTTGTCGTGAATGCCCTCGAAACCGCCGTTGCTCATCACGACCACGGTATCTCCCGGGCGCGCCTCGGCCGCCACGGCCTCGACAAGGCTGTCCACACTCGAACGCGCCACCAGTCGATTCCCCAGCGAACCGAGCACCGCAGACAGATCCCAGGCCAGCGCATGGTCGTAGGCGAACACCCGGTCGGCCTGGGCGAAACTATCGGCCAGCGTCGCCTCGTGCACACCGGCCCGCATCGTGTTCGAGCGCGGTTCGAAAACGACCAGCAGACGCCCGTGATCGGCCGGTGTCGGCGCCAGTCCGGCCAGCGTCGTGCGGATGGCGGTTGGATGATGGGCAAAATCGTCGTAAAGCGCGATATCGCCCGGCCGGCCGCGTAATTCGAGCCGACGCTTGACCCCGGAGAATCCGGATAGCGCGGTGATGGCAGCCTCCGGCGCCACGCCGACATGCGCGGCCGCCGCGATCGCGGCACAGGCATTGGCGGCATTATGGGCACCGCGCTGGGACCAATCGAGCGCGCCGATGGCATGCGAACCGTGATGGATGTGCAGTCGCTGCCAGTCCGGCGTATCGGCGAGCGCATGCCAGCCGGCTGCCTCGTTGAAGGACACGGTCGGACTCCAGCAGCCCATGGCGATGACCTCATCCAGCGCCGGCTCCTGCGCGTTGTGCACGATGCAGCCGGTGCCGGGTACGGTTCGCAGCAGATGATGGAACTGGCGCTGGATGGCGGCCAGATCGATAAAGATGTCGGCGTGATCGAACTCGAGGTTGTTCAGAATCAGCGTGCGCGGCCGGTAGTGAACGAATTTCGAGCGCTTGTCGAAGAACGCGGTGTCGTATTCGTCGGCCTCGACGACGAAAGCCTCGCCCTCGCCGAGCGCGGCCGACACCCCCAGATCCGCTGCGATACCGCCGACGAGGAACCCCGGCGCATGACCGGTCTCACGCAGGATGTGCGCCAGCATACTCGTTGTCGTGGTCTTGCCGTGGGTGCCGGCCACCGCGATGACATGGCGCCCGGCCAGGACGTTCTCGGCCAGCCATTGCGGGCCGGAGACGTAGGTCAGGCCGGCATCGAGCGCGTATTCGACGGCCGGATTGCCGCGGGACATCGCATTGCCGATGACGACCTGATCCGGCGCCGGCTTGAGATGCGACGCCGCATAGCCGTCCATGACCTCGATGCCGGCCTCGGCGAGCTGCGTACTCATCGGCGGATACAAGCCGGTATCGGAACCGGTCACGGTGTGGCCGGCTGCCCGGGCCAGCATGGCCACCCCCGCCATGAAAGTACCGCCGATGCCCAGAATATGCACGTGCATGGGCGAAAAGTCCTTGGTAGCGAATGTCGAAGCGAGCGAATGCTCCGCGGTGTGGTCAACCGAGCACGGAGAAGACGAGCAGCACGGCGATCTCGAACCCGATCGTGACTGCGACGCCGGCTGCGATCGGCACCTCGAGTGCATGTCGATAGATATGGCTGTAGACCGCCAGCCCCCAGATGCCGAGCGCGACATAAGCCAACGCCGCCAGCGGCGACGGCGTGGCCACGTCGCTGGCGGCGCTGGCGCTGGCAGCCCGCAGGCTCTCGATATAGCTCGCCAGGCCGTGCGTGGGGGCGAGCATCAGCAAGGTGATGATCGTGCCGGCCCCGAACAGCGCCGTGGCCGTCTGGTTGAACCGGTTGGGCAGGCGCCGGAGCCGCAGCACCAGCGCGGCATAAAGCCCCAGCAGGATCGAAGCCAACAGCGCCTGGAACAACGCCGGGCCGGCGTTCGCAGCCACCATCACGATCTGCACGAACTGAGCGATACAATAGGCGACCGCGCTCGCGATGAGCGTCGACTGGTCACCGGGCAGGTCCTGCGGACCGCGGCGAAACAGCACCAGGTCGACAAGTCGGCGAGCAAATACCATCGTCAAGGCAGGTCCCTATGGATTCCGAGCGAAAATCGCGACCCTCGATGATACCGAAGCCACCCGCCCACGTCCTTACCATCGACGATGCCACGACGCTCGCGACTTTCGTCTCGGACATGGCACAGCGCGACTGGATCGCGATCGACACGGAATTCCTGCGCGAGCGCACTTATCATCCACAGCTGTGTCTCGTGCAGATCGCCGACACGGAGCGGGCTGGCGTCATCGATGTGTTGGCGATTGACGATCTGACACCGCTCGGCACGCTGCTCACCGACACGACCGTGACCAAGGTCTTTCACTCGGCCGAGCAGGATCTCGAAGTATTGCTGCATACCTTCGGCACGATGCCCGGCCCCGTGTTCGACACGCAGCTGGCCGGCCCGCTCGCCGGCCTCGATGACCAGATGGGCTATGCCCGCATGGTCGACGCCCTGCTCGATGTGAAACTGTCCAAGGCCCACACGCGCACCGATTGGCGTCAGCGCCCGCTACCCGAGGGGGCGATGGCCTACGCCGCGGACGATGTCCGCTATCTGAGCGTGGCCTATCGGCTCATCGTCGACGAGCTGGCACGGCGTGACCGATTGGCCTGGGCGATGGAGGATGCCGAGCGCCTGACCGTGCCGGATCGATTCGCGCCCGAAATCGACGGTGCCTGGCGGCGCATCAAGGCCTGGCCGCGTCTTTCCCCGGCCGCCCAGCAAATTCTGGCCGAGCTCGCATCCTGGCGCGAGCACGAAGCGCTGACGGCCGATCGGCCGCGTCGCTGGATACTGGCCGATGATGCGATCATCGCACTTGCCGAAACCGCACCGACCGACGACCTGACGCTGGCCGATACCCCGGCATTGCCGGAAAAGACACTGGCCCGACACGGCGAGGCACTGCTGGCCGCGGTGGCCCGCGGCCTGGCGCGCAACCCCGTCGTGCTCGATCCGGATGCCGGGCCGCCGGATGCTGCCACCAAACGCCAGATCAAGGCCGGCATGCAGGCACTCGAGGACGCCGCTCGGCAGAGCGACGTGCCGGCGCCGACGCTATCCAGCCGTGCGGAGATCGCGCGGCTCGTGGCCGGACGACGGGATCTACGGCTGCTGCAGGGCTGGCGGCGGACGATCGCCGGCGAAACCGTGCAGCGGGCCGTGGCAGCCGCTCAGCAGAACTGAGCGGCCGTTGCGGGCCAGTGAGGCCCGGTTTTACGAGACGTCGGCCAGTGCCGCCTCGATACGCGCGAAGATCTCTTCCACGTCGCCCTGGCCGTGTACCTGCTTGAGCAGACCCTGTGCCTGATAGTGGGCGACCAGTGGTGCCGTCTGATCCTCGAACACGCCGAGCCGGTTGCGGATCGTCTCTTCGTTGTCATCGGAACGCCCACGCGCCATGAGACGACCCACGATCTCCTCGTTGTCGACCTTCAGATGCACGACCGCCTGCAGCGGGCGGTTCAGCTCGGTCAACATCTCATCCAGCGCTTCGGCCTGCGAGGCACTGCGCGGGAAACCATCGAGGATGAACCCGTTTTCGGCATCGGGCTGGGTAAGACGCTCGCGCATCATGCCGACCACGATATCGTCGGAGACGAGTTCCCCGGCATCCATGGCCGCCTTGGCCTTCAGACCCAGCTCGGTACGCTCGGCGACCGCATGGCGCAACAGATCGCCGGTCGATACCTGTGGTACACCATAGCGCTCGACCAACTTGGCGCTTTGCGTTCCCTTGCCCGAGCCGGGCGCGCCCAGCAGAACGATTTTCAGCATGACATTCCCGCCAGAAGACCTTGGTATCAAAAGATTCTTGATTGCACGCGCCGTTGGATCCGCCCAAACGCGAGCGACCGACGAAGTTACTGGCGCGCCCGCCGCAAGTCAATTGTGCGAAGAAGATACGCTCACGTATCCTTGCCCACCGCATTGATTGCCGCACACCGCCGCGCTTGTCGATACGGGCCGGCTCCATCGAGGAATATTTCCGGATGACGAAGAAAAACGCCTTCTATGCACAAAGCGGCGGCGTAACGGCCGTTATCAACGCCTCGGCCGCCGGCGTCATCGAAGCCGCCCGCGCGCACAGCGACACGATCGGCACGGTCTATGCCGGGCGCGACGGCATTGTCGGCGCGCTCAACGAGGATCTGATCGATACCGGGCTCGAATCCGCCGAAGACATCGCGGCGCTGCGATACACCCCGGCCGGGGCCTTCGGCTCGGCACGCTACAAGCTCAAGGGGCTGACCGATAACCGTGCCGAATACGAACGCCTGGTCGAGGTCTTCAAGGCACACGACATCGGCTATTTCTTCTACAACGGCGGCGGCGACTCGGCCGATACCTGCGAAAAGATCAGCCATATCTCCGAAGAGATGGGCTACCCGATCCAGGCCATCCATATCCCGAAGACGATGGACAATGACCTGCCCCATACCGATTGCTCACCGGGCTTCGGCAGCGTGGCCAAGTACACGGCCGTATCCATCCGCGAGGCCGGTTACGACTTGCACAGCATGTGCAAGACCTCTACCAAGGTGTTCATCCTCGAGGTGATGGGCCGTCACGCAGGCTGGACCGCCGCCGCCGGCGGGCTCGCGGCCGAGAACGAAGGCGATGCGCCGCATATTCTGCTGTTCCCCGAAATCGCCTTTGACCGCGAGAAGTTTCTGGCACGCGTCGATGAAACCGTCAAGCAATACGGTTTCTGTGCCATCGTCGCCTCCGAGGGCGTCGAAATCGGCGAATCGTTCATGCGCGGCGACGGCCGCGAGGCCGATGCCTTCGGTCATGTCCAACTGGGCGGCGTGGCCCCGAAGCTCGCCGAGATCATCAAATCCGGACTCGGCTACAAATACCACTACGCGATTGCGGACTATCTCATGCGGGCCGCGCGCCACATCGCCTCGGCCACCGATGTCGAACAGGCCTATGCCGTGGGCCGGGCCGCCGTCGAATACGCGGTTCAGGGTCGCTCCGGCATCATGGTGACCATCGATCGGCAGAACGATGCGCCCTACGAATGGACGATCGGCGAGGCGCCGCTGGCCGATGTGGCCAATGTCGAGAAGATGATGCCGGCCGATTTCATCAGCGAGGACGGCTTCCATATCACCGACAAGGCACGGCGTTATCTCGGCCCGCTGATCGCCGGTGAGAGCTATCCGCCCTACGTCGATGGCCTGCCGAAATACGCGAAACTCAAGCTTGCAGCCGTGGACAAGAAACTGTCCGACGGTTTCAAGGTCTAGAAAACAGGCAGTAGACTGCGCGCAGTTGCCATTCATCCACTGTCACTGATCCAGAAAGGACAAGCCATGGGCTATGAAGCACTGACTCCGGGCGACAAGGCCCCCGAGGAAATCAACGTCATCATCGAGATCATCGAGGGCGCCTCGTCGGTCAAGTACGAAGTCGACAAGGACACCAACTGCCTGATGGTCGACCGTTTCATGAACGTGTCGATGCATTACCCGGCCAACTACGGTTTCGTACCGAACACGCTGTACGACGATGGCGACCCGGTCGACGTGCTCGTGCTCACGCCCGAGCCGATCGTGCCCGGCGCGGTCATCAAGTGCCGCCCCGTCGCGGTGCTGGGCACGGAAGACGAATCCGGTCTGGATGCCAAGATCCTGGCCGTGCCGACCGACAAGATCAGCACCGGCTACTACAAGGACGTGCGTGATCTGGACGACGTCGACGAGCGCCTGAAGAACAAGATCGCCCACTTCTTCGAGCACTACAAGGATCACGAAGACGGCAAGTGGTCCAAGATCTCCGGCTGGGAAGGCGCCGATAAGGCCAAGGCCGAGATCAACAAGTCGATCGAAGCCTACAACAAGGGCTGATCACGCCGCGCGGGCATCAAGCCCGGCCGCGAATCGACAAGGCCCCGCCGGATCACGGCGGGGCCTTTCTTTGTCGGGCTTCGCATCGGCAGCAGCAGGCGCAGGATTTGCCCCCCGGAATGGCACGATGCCCGGGGACGGCCCGGCTCGATCAAGGCGTGTCATCACGAGATAGAGCGCCCGAAGGGCCACGCCAATCCGGCGTTATCGCGCGCTCACGTGGCTAAGCCACCCCAGGCTCACGATGCCTCATCTTGTCGCCACTTGGCCGCGGGTGCGAGGTTCTATCTCGTGACGACGCGCTCTAGGTGTGACCTCTCAGTAGATTGTTCATCCGAGCCGCAGTCCTTGAAGCTGATGGGTGCAGAAATCCGTCAGACCTAAGGAGCGACCCGGATGAACACGCATAAGAATGCGCGACTCACCGTTCACAGTCGACAGGTGCTGGTGCGTCGAGTGATCGAACAGGGCCTGAGACCGGTCGA
>NZ_QZWD01000014.1 GCF_003602005.1 Salinisphaera sp. Q1T1-3
CCATGGCCGCATAACTTTGAACGATTAGTTCCCTCCCCCGGTTGCGTAGAGACGACAGCAGTTATGGCAGACGAGGTCGGACCCGCGTCGAGAAAGGCCGATAACAGTTCCGGCTATCAAAGCCGTTCAGCGATAGGCCCTCGGCGTGCGGATTCCATAAAGGCTCGGGCAGATGCCCATCAGAAGCCGGATATACGACCGCAACCGTTCTTCGGGCTGCCAGAACATCAATCGTCGACTCTACCTCTTGCGGGAGGCGTCCATATACGATTCGTTAGGTCTTGGCTTCATTCCTTGCTTCCCAGGTTCCTAGCAAGTAGGTGGCAAGAGCTCCTGCCAGATTTACTGCTAGCTCGGCGTGCCTCGGTGCCGGTTTAGTACCAACTTTACCTTTTCCATGTGCGTCACTGAGCCGATTACGCAATGATCCAAGCCCCTCGACCACAGATGTACACCCTCCCAAAATCTGCTTGAACACCTGCTCGGTGTGCTGCGAAGGCGCTAGATTCAGCACCTCCGCGGTTTGCTTGTATAGCTTTGGAAGTTCGGCGCCATCGTTATATTCGGCGCCAGCTTGATCAAGGATATGCTTACAGACCGACTCTATAAGAGTGCGGGCGGAAGTAATTGCACCCTCGGGATCGGTGGAACGCCGGTCCAATGCTTTAGACCAAGCAGCTTGAACGTGCCCAGCATCGAACCGACCTAGGACAGCCGAAACAGATCCGTCAGAAGGGGCGATAGTACTTCGCTCCAGTGCACCTAATAGCGGCTGAAACTCGCTCCAAATGAAGTCTCGTCGCTCTGCGTAGGTTCCGAATTTGTATTTTATAAACTGCCAGAATTGCGAAAGATTACGGTTCGTTCTCACGAACTGAGGAGCAAGCTCTTCGAGCGAAGAGTTGGCTATAACGGCCTGACGCAATCGGGCAAACTCCGCATTATCCTCACTTCCTCCAGTAGCGTGAGAAATGAGCAGGTTCTGGAGAGTTTCTGCCTGTTCGTACAGCTCGTCCACTATCAATACAACCTAACGCCCAAGCTCAGTTGCCGCCCAAAGCGCGGCAGCGCTTTGGGCGGCAACTGCAGTGCCCAGTTAGATTCACCACAGTGATCTTTGAGCATCCTCTTCAAGAGGCGTTACCCGCTTGATTATCAAAGTTGGTCGACGAGCTGTAACAAAACGCTTATCGCCTAAGCGAGAGACTTCCCCGTAAAGCAGACATCGTAAGAAGAGCACCGGTTTAAAGCGCACAATACTTCCCTCTTCTGGATAGCAATTAAGAACGTGGCCAGCGTATTCGAACCCCAATGAGTTTGTTGACGCATTACCACGTGTCAAGCGCCCTTCTAATTCCACTTCTTGACCATGCTCAAGCTCCGGAAATAAAAAGTCTCCTTCGTTATCAGGAGACTCCTCACCGACGAAAGCAGCCTTATCATTTAAATCGACTTGCTCTTCAATAACTTTACCGTTTTCGATTGTACCTACTATTAGCGTTCTTTCGCGCTCAACGACTTCCACAAGCTTGCGCAAAAGCCCAGGAGAAGCAGATAAATACCACTTAACATAAGTAGCCGGAAAGTATTCGAATTCGCCTCGTGAATTCCGTATCCCAATTTCAGTGTTGTCTTCTCGCCAACGGACGTTATCTAAATCCCATCCGCTTGTGCGGCGGGTATGCTTAACCAGACGCACAAGATGCCTTATAGCCTTCAGCGAACTTTGGAACACATCTTTAAACCCAACACCTCCAAAATCTCTCTCGGCCATCTTTTTTCCAGCAGTGCCGAAATATGCAGCGGCGAACATACTAGCGCCCGCGATAACGATCGCTTCCCAAGAGCCTTCTTCAACACGGACGGGCACCTCGTACGGAGATTTCGCAAGCTTTGATGATTGCTTAGCGTTAAAGAAACGGAGAGCGTCATCCAGTCCAGTAAGTGCTTGCCCCGCTTTTCCCGCATCTAGAATTCCCGGCAAAACCGACTCGCCTCGGTATTTTATGAAGCCTACCTCTTCGCCCTCGACTTCGGACATTTCTCTCCCCTAAATCCGACTTCCGTTTCCCATTGATCTAACGCCCAGGCTCAGTTGTGGCGGCGCAGCCGGCATCAACTGCAGCGACCTGTTGGGCTTTTTGGTAGCCGCCGCGAGATTCTATTCTTCCTGAAACCTTAGCAAGACTTCGATACACAACGTACCAGTCTCCAATGTTTTCTTTGCCCGCTCTACTAAGTAGTAATCAAATGCCATCAATGGGGTGATCGTCTCAGAACGCTCTGCGATCATTTCAGCAGCTTGGACAATCCGAAGTAGCTCGCCTATATCTAATATATGTACGAACCCACCGGTTTCTGCCATGAAGTTGCGTATAAATTCCCCGCCAAACGCTTCTTGGTCTTGAATGAGGTCCAATTCGGGAACTAACGCGATTGCGTGAGCCGGAGCCTCTCTTTGAACCTCTAGCTCCACCCCCTCCGAATCAGTGATCAGAACGTTACCGCGCAAAGACCTGATTGCGCCCTTAAGCTGCGATGTGGCTTTTTTCAAATGCTTAGAAACATCTTTCGCTAGCTTAGTTCGGCTAGGAAGAGCACTACGGCCGAATATCGTTAACGCCTTCGATTCGATCAGTATCGAACCGTATGCGTAACTCAGCAAGACATCAGTAAGCTCGCGAGTACCACCATCTTTAGGAATTTGCGGCGACAGGATGACGTGAAACGGATCAAGATTGTCGGTAAGCCAGATGGCAATCTGTTCTTGTTGACCGCCCTCATCGGCGTGAAAAAGTCCTACAGGGCTTGCGAAAGAGCGACTGGTAACATACGTGCTGTAAACCGCTTGCCATTCGGATGCTATGCAGAGCTCTAATACAAACGTATTTGGATCGCTGGCTGACTTACTGTCAAAGTGATTTAAAAACTCAACCGCGGCGGGCTTTATAGACTCGTAGTCTACGTCGCTTAATGTAGCCAATTCAGTTAGTCGTTCTGCGCCGTCGTTCGGCACGACCTGTCCATTCGCCCACGCAACATTGACCGCGAGCTCATTAAATAGGAATACTGGAAATTCACCAGTACGCGTTAGCTGCAACAAAGCTGCTTTTTCTCTCTCATTTTCAAGTATGGACCAAACTACACAGGGGTGCTGGTCATCATCTTTTATTTTTAGGGCATACAAGAATCGGTTGTCTTCGATCAGCGTAAGGATCAACTCCAGAGAGGCATGGAGGACAACGAGTTTAAGCGTAAGCGTACTAGCCTTTAATAATAGTGTTGCCTGTTTGTTATCGGCACCGTCAGCGTGCTCGAATCGGATCAGTTGCGGAGTAGCGAGGAACTCATCTCGGTAGTCTTGTGCTAATAGGTGCATATCACAAAATCGTTGACGGACTGGTAACGGCCCAATAACGCCTAAGCTCAGCCGCCGCCGGAGCGGCCGGAGGCCGCGGAGGGAACCCAAAACGCGCCAGCGTTTTGGGCGGTCGGCTGCAGCGACTCGTTGTACGTGAACTCCACTATTTGACGCTCCCCCGAACTTGCCTGCGGACCACGAAGCCCGACGCCCCGAAAGAAAGAATTGCCCGAACTCAAACTTACCGCGGATGATCGCTGACGGGAAGGCGCCGGCATGGATCGACGCCATTGAGCCCGGAGCTAGCGAGCAACGAGAAATACGGGCCAAGGCTCAGCTACTGGCTCGACTTCGCTAGCCGACGCAACAGCTGGACCACAACACAAACCCACCGCCGTACAACGCCGAAGCTCAGCCGCCGCCGGAGCAGCCGCAGGCTGCGGAGGGAACCCATAACGCGCCAGCGTTTTGGGCGGTCGGCTGCAGCGACTCGTTGTACGTGAACTCCACCATTTGACGCTCCCCCAGCTTGCCTGCGGACCACAAAGCCCGACGCGCCTAAAGTAAAGAATTGCCCGAACTCGAACTTACCGCGGATGCTTACTGATGGGAAGGCGCAGACATGGATCGACGGCCGCTGAGCCTGGAACTAGCGAGCAACGAGAAAGACGGGCCAAGGCTCGGCTACCAGCTCGCCTTCGCTAGCCGACGCAACAACTCGACCGCAACACAAACTAACCGCCGTACAACGCCTAAGCTCAGTTGCCGCCGGAGCAGCCGAAAGCTGCGAAGGGACCCCGAAGCGCGGCAGCGCTGTGGGCGGTCAACTGCAGCGACCCGTTGGACGTGAACTCCACTATTTGACGCTCCCCCAACTTCCCTGCGGACCACAAGGCACGACGCGCCGAAAGAAAGAATCCCCGAACTCGAACTTACCGCGGATGATCGCTGACGGGAAGGCGCCGACATGGATCGACGCCATTGAGCCCGGAGCTAGCGAGCAACGAGGAAGACGGGCCAAGGCTCAGCTACTGGCTCGACTTCGCTAGCCGACGCAACAGCTCGACCGCAACACAAACTAACCGCCGTACAACGCCGAAGCTCAGTTGCCGGCCGAAGCGCGACAGCGCTTTGGACGGTCAACTGCAGCGATTTGTTATGTAAACCTATCTCAAAGCAATTTGCCACGTAAATTCTTGACCGGCATTTCTAAGTTCGACGTCCCACCGCTTGCATATTTTTTTTGAGAAAAAAGGGAGCCTAAATTCGTACTTCAGTTTTAAAACGTAATCGCAAGAGCTTAGATTGGAGCCAGGTGGTACGCCAACGTGCGGACATGCCGGAAGTTCCATCCGTTCGCCGGCGGCTAGCTTTGCGGTTGGGATGCCGCAATCCGTAGCCGCCATATTCGACATGTTCATCCCGCCCATTACAAAATTCATTCGCTCTACGTCCGCAATTACTCGAAAAGCTGGAAGACGGCCAATATTCTCTACTTGAAGGCGGGACTCAAAGTTGAATTGCCCTTTATCCTTTATCTCGGCTATCGCCAGATTGGGTGGTAGCGCGTAGTAGGCCGTGACGAAGCCCATTAGCCCCAACAATGACGTTGCACCTAATATTTTGAGCAGAAAGAGGGAATATTCGATAAAGGTGCTTACGTACTCCTCTCCCATCACCGGGCTCCCGAGAATTCACAGCTAGCAATAATACATAACGCCGAAGCTCAGTTGCCGCCGGAGCGGCCGGAGGCCGCGGAGGGAACCCAAAACGCGCCAGCGTTTTGGGCGGTCGGCTGCAGCGACTCGTTGTAAGTGAACTCCACTATTTGACGCTCCCCCACCTTGCCTGCGGACCACGAAGCCCGACGCGCCGAAAGAAAGAATCCCCCCGCACTCGAACTTACCGCGGATGATCGCTGACGGGAAGGCGCCGGCATGGATCGATAGCCATTCAGCCCGGAACTAGCGAGCCACCAAAAAAGACGGGCCAAGGCCCAGCTACTGGCTCGACCTTGCTAGCCAATGCCAGAGTTCGACCACAACACAAACCCACCGCCGTACAACGCCGTAGCTCAGTTGCCGCCAGAAGCGCGCCAGCGCTTTCGGCGGTCAACCGCAGCGACCAGTTAGGCCTCCCGTGCTAGACGTTTGCATTCATTTAATACCTCTTTGAGGCAATCTTCGACTTCCATTGCGCGATAAGCGTAGGCCGTAGTCGCGTAAAAGTGGTCGCTCACATCGATTTCGACATCGCCGGTTGTTGTGAGAAGAGCCCGATGCGCCAACTCGTCGCGAAAGCTTTTAAGCTCTTTTATCTTCGGCGTAAGGGCGTTCTCGGGGCTTAGCTTTCTCAGCCGTTTGAGCAATATGCCCAGTGGGGCTTCTTCCAGCCCATCTGTCACTGTATTCCGAATCTGGTCGTCTCCCAGCGACGACGCAAGTAACGCAATGTACTTTTTCAGCCCAAACTCGAGGAGCTGAAATCGCCCAAGCGCTATCAAAACAACACCTTCATACTTTTCCCGAACCGACTCAGGACTATGAGACTCGGAAATTTTCTGATCAAGATAGCTCTCAAGGTCTTTTTTAAAATCTTCGTAATCTGCCATATCTAAATCTTTTTGGCCTAACGCTCAGCATCAGCGGCGGCGCGCAGCGCCGTCAGCTGCATGCTGTTGTTAGGTGGCATGTTCAGTGGACCAACGCCGCCATGCGTTTTGGAACCGGGCGACCACATCAGGAAGCACTCCTTTTTCGAGAGATAGGGTAGCGGCCGGATCGAGCGACACGAGTTCGCCTAGCAGACTAAAGAAAGCCTCGAGCTCATTTGAACCCCAGGCGGGCCCGATTCGGTAGTCGAGAGCTAGCTGCCCCGGGAACACGAAGACGCCCAGGTCGGGGACAGCAATGCCCCGGGACTGGATTCCACCGAGAACCACGTGAAACGCCTCGGCCTCGCCGGAGGCGACGAGCGCGGCGGCATTGGAGACAAAGTCCAGCGAGACTTCGGCGTCATGGGTCTTTGACCAGAAATAGGCCTTGTCGCTGACAACTCCAGCGGCTCGGCCACGAAGCAGCGCGTATCCGGCGACCGTGGCTGCTGAGTCCCGGTAGTCGACACGAATCTCGGGAAGCGAGCCGTCGTCGGTATCGAAGAGGTTGCGAAGCTCGTTCCAAAGCCACGGGGTCAAGTTCACGCCGCCTAACGCCGAAGCTCAGCCGCCGCCGGAGCGGCCGTAGGCCGCGGAGGGAACCCAAAGCGCGCCAGCGTTTTGGGCGGTCGGCTGCAGCGACTCGTTGTACGTGAGCTGCACCATTTGACGCTCCCCCCAACTTGCCAGCGGACCACAAAGCCCGACGCGCCGAAAGAAAGAATTCCCCCGAACTCGAACTTACCGCGGATGCTTACTGATGGGAAGGCGCCGACATGGATCGACGGCCACTGAGCCGGAAACTAGCGAGCAACGAGAAAGACGGGCCAAGGCTCGGCTACCGGCTCGCCTTCGCTAGCCGACGCAACAGCTCGACCACAACACAAACCAACCGCCGTACAACGCCAAGTATACGGCTGAAACTAGGTATAGCATTGCTGAGCTTTTTCGTATAGCAACACTGCCATACCGCCGTGCAAGGCACGGCAGCTGGCAGGCGTTAGCTAGATCGTTTGCGAGGGCAGCGGATTGTCTAAACCGCTTTTTGCGTCGACATAGCTCTGCGTTGGAGCGCCGTAAAACGGCATTTGGCCGCAGGTTACTCGGCTTGGGTGTGGTGTCGGTATTCGCGGACACTATGTTGGCGTGTCCGCAGGCCGCGTTCACGCGTGCCGCCTCGTGAGGGGCGCGATTTTGGCGCGTATTTTGACGCGTCTGGGCGGCGCAGTGTTCGCGGTTGGCAGGCTTTGCCGGCTCTTGTTTGGACGTGCCAGCCAGCTCGGAGGATGGCGGCCGCGCGGTTTACAGACGTTATTGTCTAACGACGGCGCCGGTTTCGAGTGGGCTGTCTGTCATGACATCGGGCCGGCCGAGCACACCAGGCCATCGGTGCTCGTGTTCTTCGCGCTATTGCGGTGCGGGGCCGAGCGGGTGACGGGCCATGCTGCCCTGACCGCCCGGCGTGGTCGGACCTGCGGCTTTGTTCGCATGAGGTCGGATGCCACTTTCGTCATCTATCGGCGAGCGTTTTACCCGCCGGTGAGGCAGCCGCTTGCGGCGGCACACGGGGCGGCCGCTCAGCCCGTCGTCAGTTCTTCGGCTTCGGCCGGCGCGAGATGGCCATCGGTCAGTGTCCAGATTTCGTCCATGCGCTGGGCAAGGCTTCGGTCGTGGGTGACCATGACGAGGCTGGTATCCAGCGATGAATTGAGCTCTAGCATCATGTCGAACACGCTGGCCGCCGTACGGTGGTCGAGATTGCCGGTCGGCTCGTCGGCCAGGATGCAGGCCGGGTTGCTCACCAGTGCCCGGGCCACGGCCGCCCGCTGGCGCTCGCCGCCGGATAGCTCGGTCGGCTTGTGATCCAGGCGTTGCCCTAACCCGACTTTTTTCAGCAATTCCCGCGCGCGTGACAGCGCCGGGCCGTTGGAACCACGCCGCAACAGCAGCGGCATGGCCACGTTCTCGACGGTGGTGAACTCGGGCAGCAGATGATGAAACTGGTAGATGAAGCCCATCTGTTCGTTACGCAGCCGGCCGCGTGCGGCGTCTGACAGCTGCGTCATGTCCTGGCCGGCGATGTGCACGGTACCTTCGGTCGGCACATCGAGCCCGCCCAGCAGATGCAGAAGGGTCGACTTGCCGGAGCCGGACGCGCCGATCACGGCGATGCGCGCGCCGGGCGGTACGTCCAGATTCACACCGGACAGCACCGTCACCGGTTCGCGAACTTCCGTGAACGTCTTGGTCAGCCCGCGTGCGGAAAGCACCAGTGGGGAGGACGAATCACTCATAGCGCAGCGCCTCTGCCGGCTGTACGCGGGCCGCACGCCAGGCCGGATACAGCGTCGAAAGGAATGCCAGCCCGAGCGCCAGCCCGGAGATGCGATAGACATCGGACCAGTGCAGCTCGCCCTTCAGCTGGCTGATGTAATAGACATCGGCGGAGAACAGATTGGTGTGCAGCACTTTCTCCACGAACGGGACGATGTGGACCATGTTCACCGATAAGAGGATACCCAGCACCACACCGATGGCCGTGCCGATCACGCCGATGAGCATGCCCTGAATCATGAAGATGGCCATGACGGACCGCGGCTTCATGCCGAGGGTACGCAGAATCGCGATATCGCCCTGCTTGTCGGTGACGACCATGACGAGCATCGAGACGATGTTGAACACCGCCACGGCAATGATCAGCGACAGGATGATGAACATCATCGTCTTTTCGGTCGCCACGGCGTGGAAGAAGTTTGCGTTCTGCTGGGTCCAGTCGGTCACGCGATAGCGATACGGCAACCACTGGGAGAGTTCCTGGCTGACCTGCGGCGCCTTGAACATGTCGTCCAGACGCAGCCGTACACCGGAAACGCCGCTGCCCATGTGATAGAGCGTCTGGGCGTCCTTCATGGACATCAGCGCCATGCCGCTGTCGTACTCGTACATGCCGACGGAGAATATGCCGCTGACGTGGAAACGTCGGAAACGCGGCACGATGCCCGCGGGAGTGACCGTGGCCTTGGGAATCAGCACATCGATATCGTCGCCGCGCCAGACCCCGAGCCGATTGGCCAGATCCTTGCCCAGCAGCATGTTGTAGGTCCCGCCCTTGAGCGAGTCGAACGAACCGGCGTCCATGTTCGACGCCACATCGGAGACGTTGGCTTCCAGTTTCGGGTCCACCCCGCGCAGCATCACGCCCGAGATCGCGCGACCGCTGCGGACCATGCCCTGGCCGGTGATGTAGGGCGCCGAGGCCACCACCTGCTTGGTGTGGTCGTCCACGTTTTTGCGCAGCTGCTGCCAGTCCTGGAGGTCGCCATTGGCCGACTGGACCTCGACGTGCGCGGCCATGCCCAGAATGCGGTCCCGCAGTTCGGACTGGAACCCGTTCATCACCGACAGCACCGTGATCAGCAGCATGACCGCCAGCGCGATGCCGCCCATCGATATCGATGAGATGAACGAGATAAAATGATTACGGCGCTTGGCGCGGGTGTAGCGCAGGCCGATGTAGAGTTCGAGCGGTCTAAACATGGCCGCGATTTAATCACACCGTCGCCACCGGGGACACGAACATTTTGCGCGCCGATCGCGCGCTGGGGAGCCGTCATGCCGATCCATGCGAGCGTGCGAACGCACCGCTCATCGTCTTTTCTGCGTCGATCGGGCTCACCGTGGCCAGCTTAGGCGCGCGCTTGTGGCCGGCAGAATGGGCACCGCAGGCCGCGACGCTGCTCGTCTGGCCGCGCTGGCGCGGTGACTGGGGCAACGGGCTGGATGCCGCTCGCGACACGGTGCAGGCGATGGCCAATGCGCTGGTTGCCTATCAGCCGGTCCTGCTCGTCGCCCCGGACAACGATGCCCGCTACGACATCGGCCAGCGTCAATCCGATGGCCGTCTGGCCCACGACGGCCTCGTGGTGGCCGACGTTGCCGCCGACGATATCTGGGCGCGCGACACCGGCCCCGTGACTGTCATGGCCGAGGGGCGGCGACATTTCGTGGATTTCCGCTTCGATGGCTGGGGCGGCAAATTCGCGGCCCGTGCAGACGATGAACTGTGCGCCCAGTTGCAGGCTGCCGGCTGGCTGGGGGCCGACCCGCTCGAGCACGTGGACCAGGTCCTTGAAGGCGGCAGTATCGAGACCAACGGGCAAGGCGTCATCCTGACGACGCGCCGCTGCCTGCTCGACGGCAAGCGTAACCCGGGCGCCACGCGCGAGGCGCTGGATGCCCTGCTCGCCGAACGGCTTGGCGCACACACCGTGCACTGGCTGGCGCACGGCGAGCTGATCGGCGACGACACGGACGGCCATATCGATACGTTGGTCCGCTTCGTCGATGTGGGTACGCTCGTGTATCAGGGGTGCGACCGGCCGGACGACGCACAGCATGACGCGCTCACTGCCATGGCCGACGAGCTGGCCACGCTGACCGATTCCGCTGGCACGCCCTATCGCCTAGTCGCGCTGCCCCTGCCCGCGGCCCAGTACGATCCGGAGGACGGCCATCGTCTGCCGGCCGGCTATGCCAATTTTCTTGTCGCGAACGGCTGTGTGCTGGTCCCGGCGTTCGATGATCCGGCCGATACGGAGGCAGCCCGCCTGATCGGGGAATGCTTCCCGGATCGACGTATCATTCCGATCGACAGCCGCGCTCTCATCCGCCAGCACGGCGGCCTGCACTGCGCCGCCATGCAGATCCCGGCTCTCACGGTCGCCTGAGCCGGCGGCGCGCATTCGATTAGCCGACGGCCCGTCTGGAGACGCTTGCCCATGAAGATCGCCATCGCCCAGTACGCCTGCCACGCTGACGCGCCGACGAATCTGGCCACGGCCGAACGCCATATTGCCGAGGCCGGTGCCGCCGGGGCGGCCTTGGTGCTGTTGCCGGAGCTGCACAACACGCCCTATTTCTGTCAGCGCGAGGATCCGGCCCGGTTCGCGCACGCCGAGCCCATCCCCGGCGCCTCGACGGCCCGGCTGGGCGATGCCGCGCGGGCGGCCGGCGTCGTCGTCGTCGCCTCGCTTTTCGAACGGCGCGCGGCCGGGCTGTATCACAACACGGCCGTGGTGCTCGATCGCGACGGCTCGATCGCCGGGCGTTATCGCAAGATGCATATCCCCGATGACCCGGAATACTACGAGAAGTATTACTTCACCCCCGGTGATCTGGGCTTCACGCCGATCGACACCAGCATCGGCCGGCTCGGCGTGCTGGTGTGCTGGGACCAGTGGTATCCGGAAGCCGCCCGCCTGATGGCACTGGCCGGGGCCGATCTGCTCGTCTATCCCTCGGCGATCGGCTATGACGACGCCACCGATGACGCCGCGGAACAACAACGACAGCTCGCCGCATGGCAAGGCGTCCAGCGGGGCCACGCGATCGCCAACGGCCTGTCGGTGATCACCTCCAACCGCGTGGGCACCGAAGGCGATGCCCCGACCGATATCCGGTTCTGGGGGCACAGTTTCGTCTTCGGCCCACAGGGCGAAACCATCGCGGAGGCCGGCGCGGACCCCGAATTGCTGCTCGCCGAAGTCGATCTGCATCGCACCGAGACCGTGCGCCGTATATGGCCGTTCCTGCGTGATCGCCGTATCGACGCCTTCGGCGATATCACCCGCCGCTTCCGCGACTGAACCGGTCGGCACAAGGTCGCGGCCGCGCGCCTGTTCGCCGCCGATCGCCGAGGGGGGCCGGCCGTCGGGGCGATACATATCACGCGGCTCGACCCGACACGGCAGTGTCGGGAACATCGCCACCCACCGGGACTGTGTAATAATCCGCGCCGCCATGGCAGCAACCGATACCGACATGTCGACCGTCACGCCGCTGGCCCCGCCGCGGCTCATTCCCGGCGAAGCTCGCCGCTGGCAGGGCCTGCCCGGTGCCGCGAGCGCCCTGACACTGGTCAACGCCGCGGGCCGGCACGATGGCCTGACCGTGGCCGTGGTCGCCGATGAACACCGCGCCTATCGTCTTGAAGAGGAGCTACGCTTCTTCGCCACGGACGATCTGGCCATTCACCATTTCCCGGACTGGGAAACGCTGGCCTACGACGTGTTTTCGCCGCACGCGGACATCGTCTCGCAGCGGCTCGGCCTGATGCTGGCCCTGCCCGACATGGGGCGCGGCATCATGATCGTGGCTGCCGATACTCTGTTGCAGCCTCTGCCGCCGCTGTCGTTCGTGCAGGGCCGGGCCATGGCGTTCGAGACCGGCCAGAGGCTGGATTTCCATGCCCTGCGCGAACGGCTGGAAGCCGCGGGTTATGCCGCCGTCTCGGAAGTGCGCGCCCACGGCGAGTTCGCGGTCCGCGGCGCGGTGATGGATCTGTTCCCCACGGGGGCGGGCGAGCCCTATCGTCTGGATCTGTTCGACGACGAGATCGAGACCATCCGCGCGTTCGACCCGGAAAGCCAGCGCTCGACGGAAAAGATCGAATCGATCCGCCTGTTGCCTGCCCGTGAATACCCGCTCGACGACGAGGCAATCCGCAGTTTCCGTGCACGCTATCGCCAGGCTTTCGACGGCGACCCCGGCGCGAGTGCCATTTATCGGGATGTCTCGCGCGGGGTGCCGCCGGGCGGCATCGAGTCCTATCTGTCGTTGTTCTTCGACGAAACGGCCGCGATGACCGATTACCTGCCCGCCTCGGCCTGCATCGTCGAGCTGGGCGATGTCGGGGGCGCTCTGGATACGGCCTGGCAAGGCATCGCCGAGCGCTACGAACAGCGCCAGGTCAATCCCGAGCGACCGATCCTGGCCCCGGATGAGGCGTTTGTCACACCGGCGCGCCTGCAGACTGCCTTCGACAATCATACCGCGGCCCGTATCGTCGACGATCAGGACGGCGATCTGGTCTTCGACGCTGCCCCGGTACCGCCGCTGGCCGGAGCCGACGTGGCCGCCACCGGCAACGCGCTGCGCGATTTCTTCGATGGCTTCGATGGCCGCGTGCTCATCACCGGCGACTCCGCCGGGCGACGCGAGGCGATGCGCGACTGGCTCACGCAGTTGGGCCTGGCGCCGGCCCGGGTCGAGAGCTGGGGCGCGTTCGTCGACCACAACAAGCGCATCGCCGTGAGCGCGGCCCCGCTGGAGGCCGGCTGTGTGCTCACCGGCGACGGCCTGGCGGTGATCGCCGAAAACCAGCTCACCGGCGCTCGGCCGCCGGCCAAACGACGGCGCCGGCGCGAGGTCCGCGACCCCGAGACCGCGATTCGCGAGCTGACCGATCTCGCCCCCGGTGCCCCGGTCGTCCATCAGGACAACGGCGTGGGCCGCTATCAGGGGCTGATCAAACTCGCCGCCGGCGGCGTCGAGAACGAATTCGTCATCATCGAGTACGCCGGTGGCGACCTGCTCTACGTACCGGTCGCCTCGCTGCATCTGGTGCATCGCTTCACCGGCGGCGATGCCGATACCGCACCGCTCCACAAGCTCGGCAACGATCGCTGGTCCAAGGCGCGCAAGAAGGCCGCCGAGAAAGCACGCGACACCGCGGCCGACCTACTGGAAATCCAGGCCAAGCGGGCGTCGCGCCAGGGCGTGGCCATGCAGCCGGACGAGACGGATTATGGCGCGTTCGCGGCCCAGTTCCCGTTCGAGGAAACGCCCGACCAGCAGCGCGCGATCGACGAGGTGATGGCCGATCTGTCGCGGGCCACGCCCATGGACCGCGTGGTCTGTGGCGATGTCGGTTTCGGCAAGACCGAAGTCGCGCTGCGCTCGGCCTTCGTGGCCGTCTCGTCGGGCTATCAGGTCGCCGTGCTCGTGCCGACCACCCTGCTCGCCCAGCAGCACTACCAGAGCTTTTCCGACCGCTTTGCCGACTGGCCGGTGCGTATCGGCGCGCTGTCACGCCTGCGGACCAGCAAACAGCGCGAGACGATGCTCACCGAAATGGCCGAGGGCAAGATCGACATCGTCATCGGCACCCACCGGCTGCTCGCCAAGGACGTGAAGTTCGAAAAGCTCGGCCTGCTGATCGTCGACGAGGAACATCGCTTCGGCGTCCGGCACAAGGAACGCATCAAGAGCCTGCGCGCGCAGGTGGACCTGCTCACGCTGACCGCCACGCCCATTCCGCGCACGCTCAACATGAGCCTGTCCGGCCTGCGGGATCTGTCGATCATCGCCACGCCGCCGGAATCGCGCCTGGCCATCGAGACCTTCGTCTCGCGCTACGACGGCGTACTGATTCAGGAAGCCGTGCGCCGCGAGATGCGTCGCGGCGGGCAGATCTATTACCTGCACAACAAGGTCAAGGACATCGAGCGCAAGGCGGCCGATCTCGCCGAGCTGCTGCCCGAAGCCCGGATCCGTATCGCCCACGGACAGATGCACGAGCGCGAGCTCGAAGACGTCATGCTCGATTTCTATCATCGACGCTTCGATATTCTGCTGTGCACGACGATCGTGGAATCCGGCATCGACGTGCCGAGCGCCAATACCATCATCATCGATCGGGCCGATACCTTCGGCCTGGCCCAGCTGCATCAGCTGCGCGGTCGCGTCGGGCGCTCGCATCACCGCGCGTATGCCTATCTGCTCACGCCGGAGGAATCGGCGATGACGGCCGATGCGCAGAAACGCCTCGATGCGCTGGCGTCGCTGCACGATCTGGGCGCCGGGTTCGCGCTGGCCACGCACGATCTGGAAATCCGCGGCGCGGGCGAGCTGCTCGGCGAAGGCCAGTCCGGTCAGATTCAGGAGATCGGCTTCGATCTGTATCGCCAGATGCTCGATCGCGCTGTCTCGGCCTACAAGCGCGGCGACGTGCCCGAGGCCGACGCCGACGAGCTGATGGGGGCCACCGAGGTGGAGCTGGGGGCGGCCGCCCTCCTGCCCGAAGACTATATTCCGGACGTGCACATGCGCCTGGTGCTCTACAAGCGCATCAGTGCCGCCAAGGACGCGGACGGCCTGCGGGCACTCAAGGTAGAGCTGATCGATCGGTTCGGGTTGTTGCCGGAACCGACCGAAACCCTGTTCGCCGCGACCGCGCTCAAACTCCAGGCCGCCCCGCTGACGCTGGCCAAGATCGAAGGCGGGCCCGATGTCGGCCGTCTGCATTTCGGGCGCGCGAGCAAGGTCGATCCGGGCACGCTGATCACCCTCGTGCAGGCCGATCCGAAAGCCTATCGACTCGAGGGTGATTCCAAGCTCGTCTTCTTCCGGGACATGCCGGACGTGGCCACCCGGGTCGAGCGGATCGCCGAGTTGCTGGAAAAACTGGGCGCGCCGCGTATCGCACAGACCGAACAGAAAACCGCCGAAGCCTGACAGGCCGGGCCGCAGTCAAACCGCGGTCGCGCCAGCCACGGCGCGATACCCGTCATATCGCGCAGCACTCGCGTGCCGGCTTATCGGCACGAGCCGCGTGGGTGTTTCGACGATGCGACGGCCATGCCGATACATCGGCGGGTGTCCGCCGACGGACGGTTGACGACAGCCATGCCACAGCGGCGGCCCGTTGATCGGCGCCGGCGCGATCAATGGGGGATGTCGCGCTATTGGAAGAATTGCTGCAATACCGTTCGCAGCGCCGCGACCGCCCGCGACTCGCCGCGACGCACCGGTTGCAGCACGAATGCCACATCGGGCATCGGCGGCAGTGCCAGGCGCGATGTCACATCGATCATGTCCGCGGTCATGGCCGAGCGATTCAGGCATGTGATACCCAGACCGGCCGCCACCGCGGCCTGAATACCGGCCACACCGGTCGCCTGGTGCCGCATCGTATACGCGATGCCGGCCGCCGAAAGGCGGTCGGTCACGTGACGATGCAGATGGCACGCATCGTCCAGCAACACGAGCGGCAGTGGCGCTGCCCCTGTCGTCTCATACATCGGTGAGGCCACCCAGGCGAGCGATTCCTGGCGCAGTCGTATCTCGTCGCCCGTGTCGGCGCCATCCGTGCCCGGTTCCGGCGCATCGCACAGCTGCATCGTCACGCCGATATCAAAGCCCGAATCGGCCGAGCGAATCGAGGCACTGTCGACGATCGAAATCCGCAGCCGCAGCGCCGGCAACAACGCCTGTATCCGCGCGAGCAGAGGCGCGATGGCCGCGGGGCGGAAATAATCCGTGATACCGAGATGGATTTCCTCGTCGATCTCGACGGCCGCGACATCCCGGCACGCCAGATCACTCAGCGCCAGCATCTCGCGGGCATGCGCGAGCAGCCGCTCGCCCGCGGCCGTCGGCACCACGCCACGCCGGTGACGGACCGCCAGCGAGACACCGAGCTGCGATTCGAGCTTCGCCAGTTGCTCGCTGACGGCCGACTGGGAGCAACAGAGTCTCTGCGACGCGCGCGAGATATTGCGCTCGCCGATGAGCACGACAAACGTACGCAACAGGCGCAGATCCAGGGGCTCGTTTCTAAGGAACCTCTGATCTATTCATCCACGGTCGCGTTTGAGTCCCCAAAGGCCACGATACAAGGCGCATGGCGCCGCGTCATAGCCACGCCATGATCCAGCCATGCAACGCCGTAGCGCGGCCTTTTGGGCCAAACCGCTTGGCGGCCGGGCTTTAGCGCGCGCCTGAGCGGCGTTGCCGCTCGCTCATTTGCATTCAGCAAACGGCGCTCGCGGCGTCTTGTCAGACGCGCGCAAAAGACACCGGCGCGACCGTGGATGAATAGATCAGAGGTTCCCTAATATCGGCATAGCCGATCGATGACATCGGTATTTCCTGCTTCAGCGATATCTCGGGCCATGTCACCCTACACGGACCGAATCCCGACGGAACATGCCGATGCCCGCGATTTCACTCACCTTGTCAGGTCAACCCGGCCCCGCCGAAATGCACGATCTCAGCGCCGAGATCACCGAGCTGACCTGTGCCGTACTCGACAAACGGATTGCCGAGACCCTGGTCATCGTGACCCCCGTGCCCCACACCCACTGGTTCATCGGCAAGCGATCGCTCGTCGAGCTCGGGCAGAATTCCTTCCGTCTGGAAGTCACGGTCAGCGACGAGACCAATACCCACGCCCAGAAGAAGGCGTTCCAGCGCGCGGCATACGATCTACTGGCCGCCCGTATCGGCAATGTCCATCTGCATGCCAACGTCCGGATCATCGATTGCCGGCCCGGCGCCTATGGCTACGGCGGCACGACACAGGCAGCGCGCATGGAGGCCGCCCCGGTTCCGGTTGCCGACCGGGCCGCCTGCGAGACGCCATGACACTGACTCGTCGTTATCGAAGACGCCGCTATGGCGCGACACGGTGCCCTATGGCTGTTTCAGCCGTGCGGAACGAGACAGCTCGGAGACGGATGCCGGCTCACAGCGCCGGCAAGACATCAGTCAACAGACCTTCGACATCGCCCATCGCGCGGGCGAGCGTGGCCTCGATCTCGGCATGGATGGCCAGCCCGCCGGTCCGTCCGGCGGCCTTGTTCACCACCACGGCACAACAGGCATAGGCCAGACCCGCCTCGCGCGCCAGACTGGCCTCCGGCATGCCCGTCATGCCGACGATGTCGCAGCCGTCGCGGGCCATGCGATCGATCTCCGCGGCGGTCTCCAGCCGTGGGCCCTGGGTGATGCCGTGGACCGCAGCCTCGGCCGGATCGAGATCCCGGGCCTGTGCTGCTTGGCGCAAGACCTGGCGCAACGGCTCGTCGTACGGGTCGGTGAAATCGATATGATCGAGCGTGCCGCGTGCCGGATCGTCGTGGAGGCTGTGAGCACGGCCCCAGCTGTAATCGATGATCTGATGCGGTATGACGATACGCCCCGGGGACATGGCTTCAGTGATGCCGCCGACCGCGGCGATCGCAATGACCTGGCGACAGCCGGCAGCGGCCAGGGCAGCGATATTCGCGCGATAATTGATCGCGTGTGGCGCGATCGCATGCCCCGGCCCGTGGCGCATGACGAAGACCACGTCGCGGCCGCTGTACCGGCCCCGGACCAGCGGCCCGGACGTCACGCCGAATTCGGTATCGACCGGGGCCGGCGGTGCCTGTTCGACGACACCGGCCAGCTCGGCGAGCGCCGTGCCGCCGATCACGCCGATCGGCGCGCTCACGCGGCCCCGCCGCTCTCGCGGCCGATGGCCCAGACGCCGGGCAACTGTCGGAAGTAGCCCTTGTAATCCATGCCGGCCCCGAAGACATAGCGATCGGCCACATGACAGCCGACATAATCGGCCTGCACGCCCGGCGCCCGCCGGTCGTGGTCCTTGAGCAGCAGCATGGCGGTGCTGACCGACGCCGCCCCCTGTGCCCGAATGGCATCGAGGATGGCCGCCAGTGTATGCCCCTCGTCGAGAATGTCGTCGACGATCAGCACGTGCCGATCGGCCAGACGCAGCCCGGGACTGACTTTCCAGACCAACTCGCCGCCCGCGGTTTCGCCGCGATAGCGGGTGGCGTGCAGATAATCCAGCTCGAAGGGAAAATCCAGCCGCTTGCCGAGTTCGACCGTGGCCTGCATGCCGCCGAGCATCACACAGATCAGCACCGGGTCCTTGTCGGCCAGATCCTGCGTGACCTGCTCGGCCAGACGATCGTAGGCCGCCGATATTTCCTCGGGGCTGATCACACAGTCGGCGCCGGCATAGATCGCCTTGGCCTCTTCATATCGTTTCGCGTCGAAACCGCTCATCATGATCCTTCTTCGCCGGGGTTGTCCGGGCCGACGGTGTCGTTGTCGTTCGATTGCTCGCGCGCGACGGCCCGGTTCCGCTCGGATTGTACCTTCTGCGAATCGATTTCTTCCTGGCCGCCCTCGGTCTCGTCGCCCTCGCCGCTCTGCTGCACCACCGCGAGCGCTTCGGGCACATGGATGACGTTGGTCGGCAGCGACAGCGCCCCGCCATACTCGCGCACCGTGTCCTGGACCTGCTGCAGCACGCTCTGCTTGATGGCCAGATACTCGGCCCAGTCGGTGGTCTTGGTATAGCAGTAGACCATCAGATCGAGCGAGGACGGCCCGAACGAATCCAGATAGGTGAGGATGACTTCGTTGGAATCGACCGTCTCGTCCGCGTCGAGCTTGCCGCGAATCGCCTCCACGATATCGGCCACCTGGGCGGCATCCTCGAACCGGATCGAGACCGTCTCGTTGATCTGACGATGCGTCATGCGCGACGGATTCTCCAGCGCCACGTTGGAGAACACGGCGTTGGGTACGTACAGCGGGCGTTTGTCGAAGCGCCGTAACGTCGTGGCACGCCAGCCGATCGACTCGACCACGCCTTCGATGTCGCGATCGGGCGAACGGATCCAGTCGCCGACCGAGAATGGGCGGTTCAGATACACGGTCACCCCGCCAAAGATATTGGCCAGCACATCGCGCGCGGCAAACCCGACGGCAATACCGCCGATGCCGGAAAACGCGAGCAGACTGCGCGGCGAGACGCCGAACTGCTCGAGCAGCGCGATGCCGGCCAGGATCAGCACCAGAATGCGGAACAGCTTGGCGAGTGCATCCGCACTGGTTGCATCCAGGTGATCGGTGGAGCGCGCGGTCCGGGCGAGCGCGTTCTTCTCGATACTGCGGATGAGCCGGAACGCGAACCAGACGATCGCCAGCGTGATGAGCACGCCGCGCACCGTCGAGACGTAGGGGTGCCAGAAATGCGAACCGTCGGTGGCGATCCGGATGGCCAGCGTGATGCCCCCGATCCAGATCAGGATCTGCAACGGCCCGTTGACGCTGCGATAGATCGCATCGTCCCAGAGATTACGGGTGGCCGTGACCTTGTCGTGCAGGATCCGCAGCGCGAAGCGCGTGATGAGATCGATGACCCCGGTCAGGACCATCAGACCGACCACGTCGATCAGCACACCCCATTCGCTCTGCAACGACAGATACTGGGAGACGAACGAGTCGTAGGTCTGGAGCAGATTGTCGATCACGGGGTGTTGAGCTCCTCGGCGAGTCGGCGGGCATCGGCCAGCCGCGTATCGTCGGCGGCCACGGCCCGCTCGCGATGTGCGGCGAGCCGCGCATTCAGGGCGACGCGTCGTGGCTGGCCGAGCGCGCGGCTGTCATGAACGGCATCGCGTGCGATCAGCGCACTCGCCCGGTCGTTGCATACGGGCAGATAGTCGCAGCCGGCCGTCAGCGCGGCGCGGCAACGGGTGGCATAGTCGCCGACCGCGGCCGGCCCGCCCATGCTCAGATCGTCGCAGAAGACACAGCCGGAGAATCCGAGCTCGCCGCGCAGCATATCGGCGATCCACACGGACGACAGACTGGCCGGCGTCGTATCCACCGCCGGGTAACGCACATGCGCCATCATCATCGAGGGGATATCCGCCGAGACCAGAGCGGCGAAAGGCGCCCAGTCCGCGGCCAGCGCCTCACGATCGCGGGTGTCCACCGGCAGCTCGGCGTGCGAGTCGGCGTGCACCCAGCCGTGGCCCGGGAAATGCTTGGCCGTGGCCGCACTCCCGCCGGCGGCAAGCCCCTCGGCATAGGCGGTCCCGAGGGCCGCGATCGCCGCCGGATCACGTGCCAGCGCGCGATGCCCGATCACCGTGGAATGCCCGTAATCGCGATCGAGCACCGGCGCGAGCGGCATATCGATGCCCACGTCCGCCAGCTCGAACGCCACGAGCCAGCCGAGCGTATGCGCCGCATCGCGGGCAGCGGCCGGGTCGCGTTCATGGCGCGCGCCGAGTGCTGCCATTGGCGGGATACGGGTGAACCCTTGAGTGAAACGCTGCACCCGGCCGCCTTCGTAGTCGGCGACGATCAACAGATTGGGGCGGGCGACACGCATGTCGGCCGTGAGCGCGGCGAGCTGCTCGCGGTCGGCGAAATTGCGTGCAAAGAGGATGACGCCACCTACCGTGGGGTCCGCGAGCAGCTCGCGATCGTCCGCGGTCAGGGACGTGCCGGCCACGTCGACCAGCAGCGGCCCCGGCGGATGTACCGCCTGATCGCCCGTCAAGAGCCGTTCCCGTCGGCTGCCCAATCGCGATACGGCGCGAATGCCAGGGCATGATTGTAGTAGCGCACATCGTCGGTGATTTCCGCCCCCAGCCAGTCCGGCCGGTCGAAGGCCTCATCCGCGGCCGACAGCTCGATCTCGGCGACCACCAACGGGGCGTTCGCCCCCTCGAACACATCGATTTCCCAGACATGGCCTGCGTGCGGCACCCAGTAGCGCGTCTTTTCGACCGGCTCGGTCAGACACAGGGCATCCAGCATGTGCCGGGCATCGGCCAACGGCACGGGATATTCGTATTCGGCGCGCGCGCTGCCGATCACCGCGGCCTTGATATTCAGGTTGGCCGCATCATCCTCGATACGCACACGCACCGAGGCGTTACCGTGGTCGTTGAAGTAGCCCTGGGCGAAACGGCCGCTGCGGCTGACCGCCTCACGCCAGTCATCGCTGCGGACGAGGAATTTGCGCTCGATCTCGATCGCCACGCCGGCGTCTCCTTATCGCTCGAAAACCGCCATCGATTCGATGTGGGCGGTATGCGGGAACATATCCATGACCCCGGCGGCCACCAGTCGATACCCGTGCTGGTTGACCAGCGTGTCGGCGTCGCGTGCCAGCGTGGCCGGATGACAGGAACAATAGACGATGCGCGATGCACCGCTGGCCGCGATCAGCGGCATGACTTCGGCGGCCCCGGAACGCGGCGGGTCGATCAGAACCTTGTCGACGCGTTCGGGCATCCACGCCGGCGCGGCGGCCGGCTCGAACAGATTGTCGACATGGGCCTCGATATTCGCGCAATCGTTGGCGCGCGCGTTGTCGCGGGCCCGCTCGACCAGTCCATCCTCGCCTTCGACCGTGACCACGCGCCCGGCACTGCGTGCCAGCGGCACGGAAAAATTGCCGAGACCGGCGAACAGTTCGAGAACCGTGTCTTCGATCTGCAGATCGAGATGCCCGATCGCGGCCGCCACCATCGCCTCGTTGACCCCGGCGTGGATCTGGACGAAATCGTTCGGGAGAAAATACAGGCGCGCGTCGAAGTCCGGCAGCGTGTAGTAGAGCGGCTCGGCCGTGCCCTCGAGCGGCGCGATCGTACGCTCGTTGCCCGGCTGCAGATAGATTGCGAAATCGTATTCGGTACCGAACGCCGCCAGAACCTCGCGATCGGCCGCGCTGGGTTCGTCCAGCACGCGAAAGACGAGTGCCACTCGGTTGTCGGCGGCGGCCACCTCGATCTGCGGAATGCGCTCCCGGATCGTGAGCCGGTCGATCATGTGGGCAAGATCCCGCAGGCGCGTGCCGACCGACGGCACCAGCACCTCGCAGCGGGAGAGTTCGGCAATGAACGGCTTGCCGCGTTCGCGAAACCCGACCAGCGTGCCGCCTTTCTTGGGCACGTACTTGACGCCCAGCCGCGCGCGCCGTCGATAACCCCAGCGTGCGCCGACCAGCGGCGCCAGTTCGCGTTCGGCCTGCACATGCCCGACACGCGACAGGGCCGAGACGAGCTGGCCCTGCTTGAAGCGCAGCTGGGCGTCCGGGCTGGCATGCTGCAGCGCACATCCCCCGCATAGACCGAAATGGGCGCATTCCGGCGTCACCCGGTTGGTCGCCGCCGAGAACAGCGTGACCATGTCGGCCTCTTCGTAGTCCCGACGGACCTTGACCGGCTGGAAGAGCACCTGTTCGCCCGGCAGCGTATCGGCCACGAACACGGCCTTGCCATCGACATGACCGACGCCGCGCGCATTGCTTGCCAGATCGGTGATTTCGGTCACGCCGAACGCGTGACGTCGGGCGCGTTTCCGGGCCTTGCGGCTCATGAAGCGATCCGGGCTTTGAGCTGGCCGAGATAATCGGCCTGGCGTTCCACACTGATGTCGCCGCGGCTCGATGCGCTGCGCCACCACAGCCGGGCACGGCTGGCTGCGATGTCGATCAGGGCTGGCGCGGCCTCACCGGCGACGACGTCGGGATCGAACAACAGACGACACTGTTGTTCGATCTGGTCCTGCGCGGCCGGATGATCGGTCGGCATCGGGGCGAGCCGGTCGGCCAGCGCCCGGGGCTTGGCGCGTACGAGCCAGCCCGGAGCGCGCCGTGACTGCGCGCTGGCTCTGGCGAGCAACCAGGACCGGGCCGCCCCGTCCCAATCCACCAGGTCGCAGCCGCCGGCCATGTCGAGCTCGTCGAGCCGCGCCAGAACCGCCGACTCGTCGTCGTCGTACGCCGAGCTCGCCACGCGCACGCGGCCGCGGACCACGCCGACCGCAGCCCACCGCACCACTCGGCACAGATGGCCCGGCAGCATCGTCGTGCCCCATCGTTGCAAGTGCACCTGTTCCAGCGCGCGCGCCACGCCGGCATCGTCGAGTTCGCCGTAATCGGCCAGCCGCCGCGCAGCCGCGACGTCGAGGGCGCCCTCGGCAGCCAGAACAATCGTCGGTCTGGTCACGGCTTATCGTAGACGCCCGTGGACAGATAGCGATCGCCGCGATCGCAGACGATCATGGCGATCGTCGCATTCTCGACTTCTCGGGCGATGGACAGCGCCGCGAACACGCTGCCGCCCGAGGACGGGCCGGCGAAGATGCCCTCCTCGCGTGCCATGCGCTTCATCGTGGCTTCGGCATCGGCCTGCTCGACATCGAGGACGCGATCGACCCGATCACGCTCGAATATCTCCGGCAGATAGGCCGCCGGCCAGCGCCGGATGCCCGGAATCTTGGACTCGCCGGCCGGCTGGACCCCGACGATCTCGATCTCCGGATTCTGTTCCTTGAGATAGCGCGAGCAGCCCATGATCGTCCCGGTCGTTCCCATCGTGGCGACGAAATGCGTGATCCGGCCGCCGGTGGCCGCCCACAGCTCCGGGCCGGTGGTGTCGTAATGGGCGCGCGGGTTGTCCGGGTTGGCGAACTGGTTGAGCAGATAGCCTTCGCCATCTTCATGCATCTGCTGAGCCCGATCCCGGGCGCCTTCCATGCCCTCGGCTTCCGAGACCGAGATGATCTCGGCGCCATAGGCGCGCATCGAGGCCCGGCGTTCTTCGCTCATGTTCTCCGGCATGAGCAGCTTCATCTTGAAGCCCTGCATCGCCGCGACCATGGCCAGCGCAATTCCGGTATTGCCGCTTGTGGCCTCGATAAGCGTATCGCCGGGCTTGATGTCGCCCCGCTCGGCGGCCCGCGTGATCATGGAGTACGCCGGCCGGTCCTTGACCGAGCCCGCCGGGTTGTTCCCTTCGAGCTTGGCCAGCAGCGTATTGCCGGATTCGGGATCGACCAGGCGCTGCAGCTGCACGAGCGGTGTGCCGCCGACGTGGTCGTTCAGGGTGTCATAGTCTTTCATGCACAAAGTGTAGCAGCGCGAAGCAGGTTGTTTTAGGGGCTGTTGAGGTTTCGTGCGAGTCCGCGCCAAGTGCGCCCTGAAATTGACGATGGGCGACAAGACGAGGCGTCGCAGGCGCCGCGCAGTCATGCTGCGCCAGCGGGCTAGGGCGTGTTGAGGTTTCGTGCGAACGCCGCGTTGGAGACCGCAAATCGTGTCCGGCCAGCCCGGCGTGTCAGACGATGCGTTGCCGTCCGGCGTCCATGGCCGCGCGCATCTCGAGCACCGCATCGTCCAGACCGATGAAGACCGCCCGAGCGATCAGCGCATGGCCGATGTTGAGTTCGACGATGGCCGGGATGGCTGCGATATCGCCGACGTTGTCGACGTGCAGGCCATGACCGGCATGGACTTCCATGCCCAGCGACTCGGCCAGTTCGGCGCCTTCGATGAGGCGTGCCAGCTCGGCCCGTCGGCTCGCCACATCGACGGCATCGGCGTAGGCGCCGGTATGCAGTTCGATATGATGCGCCCCGGCCTCGGCGGCCGCACGAATCTGCTCGGCGTCCGGGTCGATGAACAACGCCGCCCGGATACCGGCGGCGCCAAGACGCGTCAGGCCATCGGCCACGCGGGTCTTCTGCCCGGCGATATCCAGCCCGCCCTCGGTGGTCAGCTCCTCGCGGGATTCCGGCACCAGGCAGCAGTCCCGTGGGCGGCGCGCGCAGGCGATGCCGATCATTTCCTCGGTCAGAGCCATTTCCAGATTGACCGGCAGATCGGCGATTCCGCAGAGCGTTTCGACGTCCGCGTCCTGGATATGACGTCGATCCTCGCGCAGGTGAACCGTGATGCTCTGGGCGCCGGCATGCATCGCCAAGCGCGCGGCGGCGACCACATCCGGATAGTGCGTCCCGCGCGCCTGACGCAGTGTGGCGACATGGTCGACGTTGACGCCGAGACGGATGGGCGGCGCAGGCGCGGCGAGATCGGTCATGAGTCATCCTCGGCTGGGCGATCATCGGTCGATGCGGGCGTGCGCGGGGCCGCGAACTGCTGCATCGCCTGTAGCGTGGCCACCGATTTTAACGGCTTGGCACCAATGTGGGGGGCCAGCGCCGCCTGCATGAGGGTGCGTGCCTCGTGCAGTTGCGCCCGCTCGACCAGACGACCGCCGGCCAGGCCCTGCAATGTCGCACCCTGGACGCGCGGTGCGCCGTGCGGCGCCGGCCTATCCGCCGAGACGAACCCTTCGTCGGCGTCCCAGCGATAAATGCGCTCGGCGCGGATCGGCGCGCCGTCGGCCGCGGTCTCGAGCGTCAGGCCGTAGCCCAGTTCGTCGAGCAGGTCACGCTCGAAGAAACGCAGCACCATGATGGCCGGCGCGCCGTGGCCCATGGTGTCGAGCAAGGCACACAGGCTGTGATAGATCGGCGTATGCGGATCGTCGCGGGCGGTCAGTCGCATCACCAGTTCGCTGGCATACAGGGCCCCCATGAGGGCATTGCCGGAAAGCGGAATCTGGCGTTCGTATTCCACGCCGCGCAGCGTATAGAGCTCACCGCGCCCGGCCCAGGACAGGGTGACCTGCGACAGCGGCTCCAGCAGGCCGCGCCAGCGCGATGTGCCGCGCCGCGCTCCCTTCGCCACGGCCGCGATGCGCCCGTGATCACGCGTCAGCGCCTCGACGATAAGGCTGGTATCTCGCCAGGCACGCCGGTGCAACACGATCGCCGGCGCCAGATCGATGCGCATCAGAGCGCCTCCGGGTTCGACCTGCCTCGTGGCGACACGTCTTCAGCGCGCGCACGTTCCATCTAGTGCCCGAGATCGCGCACGGCCGCTTCCGAGTCGGTCCAGCCGTCGCGCACCTTGACCCACAGCCGCAGATCCACACGTTGGCCCAGCCGCTCGACGAGATCGAGACGCGCGGCCCGACCGATCTTCTTCAGCATCGCGCCGCCCCGCCCGATCACGATCGATTTGTGATTGTCGCGCGCGACCCAGATACAGGCATGAATCACGATCTGCTCATTCGTGGTCTCGAACGCCTCGATCTCGATGGCGATCGAATACGGCAGTTCCTGCTGGAGGAAGAGCATGAGTTTCTCGCGCACGGCTTCAGCGGCGAGGAAACGCATGTTGCGATCGGTGTATTCATCCTCGGGGAACAGATACGGCCCTGCCGGCATGCGCGGTGTCAGCTCGTCGAGCAACGGGCCCAGGTTGTCGCTTCGTCGCGCCGACAGCGGCACGACGAAATCGAACGCGCGGCGCTCGCCCATGCGCGCCATGAACGGCAGCAGTTCGGCCTTGTCGCGCACGCGATCGGTCTTGTTGACGACCAGCCCCACCGGGCAGGACACACGGGCCAGGCGCGACAACGCCAGCTCGTCGTCCTCGTGCCACTGGCCGGCTTCCACCACGAACAGCACGGCATCGATCCCGGCCAGACTCGAGACCGCGGTCTCGTTCATCACACGGTTGAGCGCACTCTTCTGGGTCGTGTGCAGACCCGGCGTGTCAACCAGCGCGATCTGGACCGCATCCTGGGTGAGCACGCCGATGATCCGATGGCGCGTGGTCTGCGGTTTCGGCGTGACGATCGACACCTTCTCGCCGACCAGCGCGTTCACGAGCGTGGATTTGCCCACGTTCGGGCGCCCCACGAGCGCGACCATGCCGCTTCGGCTTTGCGTTGCGGACGTCGTCATTGTTTTTCCTGTTCCAGTTTGGCGAGCATCCGGCGTGCGGCATCCTGCTCGGCCTTGCGTCGTCCGCCGCCCTCGCCCTCGATCGCGAGGTCGATATCGTCGAGGCGACAACGGGCGACGAAATGTTGGTCGTGGTCGGCGCCGGTCACCCGGACCACTTCGTATACCGGGCGTTCGCGGGCCCGTGCCTGCAGCCATTCCTGCAGCTGCGTCTTGGCGTCCTTGAGCGTATCGGCACTGGGCAGATCCGCCAGCCGGCTCGCATACAGACCGAGGATGACCTGGCGGGTCGCCTCGAAACCGGCATCGCAGTAGATGGCGCCGAGCACGGCCTCGACACCATCCGCCCGGATCGAGGCCCGACGGCGGCTGCCGGTGGTGTGTTCTCCCGGCCCCAGCACGAGCAGGTCGCCGAGCGCGATCTCGTCGGCGATCGCCGCCAATGTCTTTTCCCGCACCAGTGCCGCCCGCAGACGCGAGAGATCCCCCTCGGCAGCCCTCGGGTTGTTCTCGAACAGCGCCGCGGCGATCACGAAATTCAGCACGCCGTCGCCGAGAAATTCGAGCCGCTCGTTATGGTTGGCGCTGGCACTGCGGTGCGTCAGGGCCTGGGCCAGCAGGGCCCGATTGTCGAAGACATGGCCCAGTCGCTTTTCGAGCCCGGCGCGGGCTGCCGCCCGCTGTCTCGGATCGACGTCGGCCACGGCTCAGCCGCCCCCGCCGCCCATCACGGCCCGGTCATCGAAATGAAAGACAAGCCCCATGTTGCCGATCAACGGCCGCCGCACGTCGTAGGACAGATGCAGCACCCGCTGTGTCCCATCGGTGGTGATCTCGACATCGTCGGCCGTGACGCCGCTGGCATAACGCGCACTCAGCCGGCGCGAGAGCGCGCGCTGAATCGCGATCGGCGCGCTCGATTGCAACTCGGGATCGGCCGCCACCGCCTCGAGCGCCCCGGCGACCTCGCGATTCTGCAGGTAAACGGGCACCGCACGAAAGGCGATCATGACCGCGATGCCGAGCGTGATCAGCACATAGAGCATGGACAGCAACGACGCCCCCGTCTGCTCTTGTCGCGATGTCGTCTGCCGAACCGGGTATGCCATCAGTGCAGCAGTGTGCCGATCCGCGAGAACCGGAAATCCAGGTCGCTGAAATCCACGCTCAACCAGATCATGAAAGCTTTACCCACGAGGTTTTGCTCGGGCACGAAACCCCAGACCCGCGAATCCGCGCTGTTGTCGCGATTGTCGCCCATGGCGAAGTATTTGCCCTGCGGCACGGTCACGCTGACCTGCGGGCCCTCTCGGCCGACGACATGGAGCATCTTGTGCGGCTCGGCGCCGGGCAGCTTCTCGAGGAACAGTTTCATCTGGTCGTATACATCGGCATCGGGACCGTCGTAGACGCCCAGATCTTCACGCGGCACGGGCTTGCCGTTCACATAGAGTTGCTCGTCTCGATAGGTGATCTGGTCGCCCGGCAGGCCCACGATGCGCTTGATGTAGTCGACCTTCGGGTTCTTCGGATATCGGAAGACCACCACATCGCCGCGATGCGGCTCGCCGGTCGACAGGATCTTGGTATGCGTGACCGGCAGACGCAGGCCGTAGGCGAATTTCGACACCAGCACGAAATCGCCGACCAGCAGCGTCGGAACCATCGATTTCGACGGAATGCGGAACGGCTCGAAGACGAATGCCCGCAGCACCAGTACCGCAAGCACGAGCGGAAAGAACGAGCGCGCCAGTTCGACGGCCCAATTGCCCTCGGCACCGGCCTCGCGACGCTTGGACAGAAACAACCGGTCGAGGAGCCAGACAATGCCCAGAACCAGGCATGCCAGCGTCAGGAGGGTTTCGAAGTTGAAATCGACTTGGCTCATGAGCAACGGAAGAGTTCGAGGGGCGGGTTACTTGTCGTCGTCGGTCGACAACACGGCCAGGAACGCTTCCTGCGGGATCTCGACGCTGCCGAGCTGCTTCATGCGCTTCTTGCCTTCTTTCTGTTTTTCCAACAGCTTGCGCTTGCGCGAGACATCGCCGCCGTAACATTTCGCGGTAACGTTCTTGCGCATCGCCTTGACCGTGGAACGCGCGATGATGCGCGTGCCGATCGTGGCCTGGATCGCCACGTCGAACATCTGGCGCGGCACGATGTTCTTGAGTTTCTCCACCAGCGCCTTGCCGCGGTCGTAGGCCTGTTCGCGGTGCACGATATGCGCCAGCGCATCCACGGCATCGCCGTTGATGAGCACGTCCAGGCGGATCAGATCGGCGGCCTGGAAACGCTCGAAGTCATACTCGAACGAGGCAAAACCACGCGAGACCGACTTCAGCCGGTCGAAGAAATCGAGCACGACCTCGGACAACGGCATCTCGAAGTCCATGGCCACGGAGTTGCCCATGTAAGCCATGTTCTTCTGCACACCACGTTTTTCCATGCAGAGCTGCATGACGGGGCCGACGAATTCCTGTGGCATCAGGATGGAGGCCTTGATGATCGGCTCGCGTATCTCCTCGATCTCGCCCACCGGCGGCAGCTGCTGCGGGTTGGAGATCGACATCTCCTCGCCGGCGTGGGTGAGCACTTGATAGACCACCGTCGGCGCCGTGGTGATCAGATCCAGGTTGTATTCGCGCTCCAGACGCTCCTGCACGATTTCCATGTGCAGCATCCCGAGGAAGCCGATACGGAAACCGAAACCGAGCGCGGCCGAGGTTTCCGGTTCGTAGGCCAGGGAGGAATCGTTCAGGCGCAGCTTCGAGAGCGCGTCGCGGAAATCCTCGTAGTCATCGGAGTTGACCGTGAATACGCCAGCGAACACACGCGGCTGGATCTGCTTGAAGCCCGGCACGCGCTCGGCACAGGGCTTGTAGGCATGGGTGAGCGTATCGCCCACCGGGGCCCCGTCGATATCCTTGATACCGGCGATCACATAGCCGACCTCGCCGACCTCCAGTGCCGGCGCCGAGCGCTTCTTGGGCGTGAAGATGCCGACATCGCTGACCTCGTACTCGCGCTCGGTCGACATGACCTTCATGCGATCCCCCTTGGCCAGGCGTCCGTTGCGAATGCGCACCAGCGAGACCACGCCGAGGTAGTTGTCGAACCAGGAGTCGATGATCAGCGCCTGCAGCGGTGCCTCGCCGTCGCCGGCCGGCGGCGGCACGCGCCGGATGATCGCCTCGAGTACATCGTTGACGCCCTGGCCCGACTTCGCCGAGACGAGCAGTCGATCGGTGGCTTCCAGACCGATGACGTCCTCGATCTGCTGGGCGACCCGATCGGGATCGGCGGCGGGCAGATCGATCTTGTTGAGTACCGGCAGGACTTCGAGATCCTGCTCGATCGCGGTGTAGGTATTGGCCACCGACTGCGCCTCGACCCCCTGTGAGGCATCGACGACGAGCAACGCGCCCTCGCAGGCGAACAGTGAACGCGAGACCTCGTAGGAAAAGTCGACGTGGCCGGGCGTATCGATGAAGTTCAGCTTGTACGTCGTACCGTCGGCCGCCGTGTAATCCAGCGTCACGGCCTGCGACTTGATGGTGATCCCGCGCTCGCGCTCGAGGTCCATCGAGTCGAGCACCTGATCCGCCATCTCGCGCTCGGTCAGCCCGTTGCACGTCCGGATGAAACGATCGGCCAGGGTCGATTTGCCGTGGTCGATGTGCGCGATGATGGAAAAATTGCGGATTCGTGACTGCATGGGCTCGATAAGCTGCATCCCGGGCAAAAACAATCGCCCCGGCAAGCGGCACCGGGGCGATCCTGAGGTCGGGCGATTATACGCCCACAAGGCGCTCTATTTCAGTTTTTCGGCTGTTTTTCGTCGTTGTCGGGCGCGTCGGGCGTGATCGTCAGGTAACGACGGTTGCCTTCGCGAACGACCAGCAGCGCGACCGGCCCCTCGGCACGACGCAATGCCTGGATCACGTCGGCCGGTTTGTCGACGGCCCGGTCGCCCGCGGAGAGGATCACGTCTCCGGCCTGGAGTCCGGCCGCGCGGGCGGGCCCGCCGGTGACCCCGCCGACGATCACGCCGTGCGCCTCGATGCCCAGCCGCTTGCGCTCGTCGTCGCGCAGAGGCGCGAGCGTCAGACCGAACGGTTGTCGATCCCCCGGCCGGGCCCCGGGCGAACCATCCGGCGCCTCACCGGACGCCCGAAAACGGCTCGGTAGCGCCTTGATCGTCACCGGCACATTCTTGTGCTTGCCTTGGCGCAACACGTCGAGCTCGGCCTTGTCGCCCGGCGCCACGACGCCGACCAGCGGCGGCAGATCGGCAGCGGAGTCGACCGCATGGCCGTTGAACGACAGGATCACGTCCCCGACCTGCAGTCCGGATGCCGCCGCGGGGCTGTTCTTCATGATCTGGGTGACCAGTGCCCCGACCGGTCGCGACAGATCGAACGAGCGGGCCAGCTTGCGGTCCACATTCTGAATCTGCACGCCGAGCCAGCCGCGGACGACTTCGCCGTTGTTCTTGAGCTGTTTCGCGGCGTTCATCGCCACGTCGATCGGAATGGCGAACGATACGCCCTGATAACCACCGGTCTGGCTGAAGATCTGCGAGTTGATACCCACAACCTGCCCCGACAGGTTGAACAACGGGCCGCCCGAATTACCCGGGTTGATCGCCACGTCGGTCTGCAAGAACGGCACGTACTGATTGTCGGCCAGATTACGATCCTTGGCCGAGACGATGCCGGCCGTCACCGAGGTCTCGAAACCGAACGGGGAGCCGATCGCCACGACCCAGGCCCCCACGTCCAGCTTGGACGGGTCCCCGATCGAGACCGTCGGCAGATCCTTGGCGTCGACCTTGAGTACCGCGATATCACTGTCCGGATCGGCGCCCACGACCTTGGCCAGCAGTTGCCGGCGATCATTGAGCTTGACGACGATCTGCCCGGCACCGGCGATGACATGACGGTTGGTCAGAATATAACCGTCGGGAGAGACCACGAAGCCGGAACCCAGCGACACATGCTCGCTACCGCCCGGCCCCGGACGCGACGGCGCCTCATCCGGCTCATCGCCGAAAAAGCGCTTGAGCCAGTCACCGAGCGCGCCGTTATCGCCCGGCGTCTCGCCACCGCGATCACCCGACTCATCCGTACCGGCTCTGGGTTCATCCGGCGGCAATGCGCTGATGTTGACCACCGCCGGCGAGACCTGTCGGACGAGTTGCGAGAAATCGGGCAGGCCCTTGACCAGCGGCTTGGCCGGCTCCGACTGGGTATCGCCCGAGGCCTTGGTGGCCAGCTTGTCGCCGCTGTCATCGCCACCGCCGCAGGCAACCAGCAACAACGACATCGCCAGTGCGAAGGGCAACAGGCATCGGACCGATGCACGAGTGACAATCATGAAATCCCCCAGTGGATACCGCGCGACGCCGCGCAGCCCGTATCAATTTGGCCATGGTGCGCGGCCGAACGTCGCGCGGCAAGCGCGACGGGCCAGGATCAGCCGCCCGGCGCGCTGTCCTTGTTATCGTCCGACAGCTGGGACGATTTCGCCTGGATCAGATTCTCGGCGATGCGCTTGGCCGTGATCGAGGGCACTTCCCCCACCACCGTGATCTGCGAGTTGCCGACGATGTTGCCGTAGGCGTTGACCGCGCCCATACGGGTCGCGCCCTTGAGCGGCGGCCGCAGGCCGGACGGCGCGATGAAGGCCGAGACCGTGGCCACCCCGTCGGTGAACAGCATCTGGCGCACGGAGGCATCGGCAGTCAACTGGCGCACGCCGTCTTCGGCGAGATGAAATCCCGGCGGCAGATCCTTGGCTTCCCAAGGACTTGCGCTCTTTTCTGCCTGTTTCTGGCTGACGTGGACCGACTGATGACGAATGATCTTGTAGCCACGCACGTCGTAGCTCGGCAGGAAATCATCGTCGGAGACCGACTTCGGAAAGGCGACATCGGTGAACATCAGCTGCTCGAGCCGATTGCCCTGATATCGCAGGGCCAGCTTCAGCGGCAGATCGGTCTTGGAATCGACGAACATCCGATAGCCGTAACGGAAACCGTCTTCCGGCTTGATCGAGATGATCCGGCATTCGCGTCCCGCGAACCGAACCGTTCCATCGGTCGAGACATCGTAATATTTCTTGAGCTGCGCCGGCGAGAAATGCGCGACGCTGCCGAGCAACGTCTTCGGGGGATGCTCGGACACGAGCACGACCTTGTGCTCCGGCAGGATGGAGGTGACTTCATCCCCCTTGCGGATGACCTCACGCGCCTCCCCGCTCTGCGAAACGAGGCGTTCCTGCTCGACACCGTCGTGCATGCGATGCACGACCTGCAGCGTGTCGACGTCACCGCTACGCAGATAGACGATCGTGCCGCGATAGGTCACGCGACGCACGGCATCCGCGGCACGCCCGAGCAGGGCCACCGCATCCGTCTTGTCCTTTTCGTTCGCCTTGTCGGCCGAATCGGGAGCGTCGGCCATCGCCGGCGCGGGTAACGCGCCGGCCAGGCAACTGACAACGAGAAACGCGGTGAGCGCTCTCGTCACTGTGCCGCACTCTGCCCGTACGTGGCCACACGTACATAACCCGGCGTGGTGCTCGACATACCGTAGCCGCGCGCCATGCCGTTGTGGTCGACCAGATAACCGTTGAGCTCGTCACGCACGGCCGGATCCGAAACCGACCAGTGATCGGAGCCGCTGCGCGCGGCCGCCGGCATCGCCCGGGCACCGCCGGCCGCGGCATCGGAGACGCCCACGGCCGAGCCCATGCTGGCGACGGCCTGACGCATGCCGCCCGATTGCGACTGGACGGTACTGAAATCGGCCAGCCGGTCGTTCCAGTCACCCACGCTGGCCTCGTTGCTGGCCAGGCGATTGGCGGCCGCGTTCTCACGGCTGCGCGTCGTCGACGATGTCCCGCCGGCACTGGATGCCAGCCGGGCTTCGCCACCGGAAGAGCGCATGAACGGATTACCGGACATCAAGACCACGCCGGCCACGGCCGCGGCCATGCCGACACCGGCCATGTTGCGCCAGCGTCGCGGGCGGCGTGTACGGGTATCGCTCCGTTGGGTCGCCGAGATGGGCGAAACACGCTCGTGATGCCCATCGGCCGCGATGGAGGCCATCACGCGACGCGAGAAATCGATATCGGGCTCGACCGGGATCTCGCTGCTATGGGCCCGCAACGTGGTGCGGATCCAGTGTTGCCGGCTCCAGCTATCCCGCAGTGCATCATCGCGAAGCAATGCGCTGACGACCGAATCAGCCTCATCGCGATTGGCTTCGCCGTCCAGAAAGGCGGACAACTGTTCGTTCATTGCAACCTCACTTGTCCGAGAGGGACACCAGCTTTTCCTCGATGGCGGCACGGGCGCGAAATATTCGTGATCGCACCGTACCGACCGGGCAGTCCATGGACTGCGCGATCTCTTCGTAACTCATACCGTCGAGTTCGCGCAGCATGATCGCCGTACGCAAATCCTCGGGCAACTCGTGGATCGCCTTGATCACCGCATCGCGGATCTCCTCGCTTTCCATGAGCGCTTCCGGCGTATCCTGCTCGGAAAAACGCTCCGTGTGCCCGAATGCTTCCGCATCCACCACGTCGACGTCCTGGCTTGCCGGTCGACGCGACCGGGCCACCAGATAATTTTTCGCCGTGTTGATCGAAATGCGATACAGCCATGTATAGAACGCACTGTTGCCCTTGAACCCGGCGAGCGCGCGATAGGCCTTGATGAAGGCTTCCTGCGCGACGTCCGGTGCATCCGATGGGCTGACATAGCGCGCCACCAGCTTGATCACCTTGTGCTGATACTTGCGCACCAGCAGCTCGAAAGCGCGATCGTCGCCGGCCTGGGCGCGTGCCACAAGCTGATCGTCTGAGACGTCTTCGCTCATCTAGAAGCGGCACGCGTTGGCGCGACGGATTGTCGGGAAGCAATGGCGTGTATCGACCTCGCATATGGCGGATGTCACGACGGCGTTATCCCCGTAGACCACGACCTGCGCAAATAGTTCGATATTTTTTAAGGCGATATACATCAAGCGAGTTTCAAGACCGCGGCTTCCCGGAGACCTCAGACACAACACAGTTTAGCGGCCCGAGCGCGATGCGTCATACGGTGCGTGTTCAGCTGCCTTGCAGGCTGCATCCGGCCATCGCCGGCCGGCAAGCCACGCACGGATCGCGCGACGGGCGCAGTCGCTGTCGCGCAGCACGCCGTGCCCACCGCCCGGCACCGCGAGTGACCGGATATGCGGATGCGTTTCCAGAAAATGCGCACGCACCCGTGCCCGCGTGAGCGGATCACGCGCGCCGGCAACCAGCACACCCGACATACCCGCGGGCAGGGCCGGCGTACGCGCGGCCGGCACCGGCCAGGCGGTCACAGGGTCGCAAGACGCGCGGCAGATAGCCGGTCAGGCCGGCCGGCGGTTGCAACCAGGGATCCTGCACGGGGCCGACAGGCATGCGCACAGCACAGCGACTGCTCCAGAAGACCGGCGTGCGCATGGCAGTGCCTGCCGAGAGCCGCGCCACGCCGGCCATCGTCGGCCAGAGCCGCTGACGATCGGTCAACGCATGCCGAAGCGCAGCCAGGACGGCGCTGTCATGGTCGGGCCCGTAACCGGCCAGCAGCCAGGCCGTGAGCAACGTCGTCGGGTCCACGCGCAGACGGTGTGCGGGATACGGTATCTCTGCGTGCGACAGCAAGAACGGCGCGTGCGCCACGCCGTCGAGCCAGCCGCGCAGCAGCGCGCCCGCGCCGATCGGCCGGATCGCACAAGGCAACAGGCGCGCACAATGTGCGATCAGCGCCTGGAATCGGGCCTGCATGGCGTGACGTGTCCGCACGCCGAGCGGCTCGGCTTCCAGCACCGGCGAATCGAGAATGATGTTGCGCACATCGCCCGGATAACGCGCGGCCAGACGAAAGCCGATCTGCGCACCGAACGATTGCGCCCAGAGCGTCACCGGCCCCTCGCCCAGGGCAACGATCAGACGGTGCAGATCTGCCACCTGCGCGGACAGACCGAGCCGGCCGGCGGTCTCCGCTCCAACCGCGGCAAAGCAGGCCGCCAGTGGCTCGTCGTCGTCAGTCACGCCGGGCGGACAACCGATGCGCGGTCGGCTGGCGCCGGTACTGCGCGGGTCGTAGAGCACGAGATCACGTGGCCAGCCAGCACGTTGCTGAAAGACTCGCCAGGCTCGCAGCCCGGCCCCCTTCAGACCGGCGGCGTCGCCCGGGCCGCCGGGCACGAAGACGACCGGATGCGCCAGCTTTTTATCGGGAAACGCCTGCAATCGTCGCACAGCCAGGCGAACCGGCTCATCGTGCAGCCGACCACCGGTCGACAGCGTTGCGCAGCGCATGGTCGCCGCACTGGCCGGCTGCGGCTCGCTCGGACACGCATGCGCGGTCAGAGACGGCGTCCGGGGCGTAGCCGAGACGACGGCCGGACCGAGCAACAGACAAACCAAGATCAGAGCAAGACACCGCCGAGCGATGGCCCGGGCCGATCGAGGCGCCTGCCACGCTGGCCGGTTCCATCGATGACTAGTCCGCGGTGTCATGCGTGTTGTGCGGTGGTGCGACCCGGCAGCGCACTCGCAGTCGTCGATGGGCATCGGGCGTGGTGGCATCGCGCGGCAACACGACCTCGTGAACGCGACGCGGGTGATCGAGATCGCGCACACGCAATCGTACCCAGGAGCGCCCCCAGACACGGGCATCGAGGCACTCGCCCCGCCCGGCCACATTGCCCCGGGTAGTCCACTGCACGCGATCGTCCGCTGCCCAGACCAGGCGTACCCAGCTTGCGGCATCGCGGCGTGCCAGACGCCGATCGATGACAATCGCGTGAGCAACGACGCCGGGCAGCAACAGCCCCCACCACGGCGTGACCGATGCCAGCAGCGTGACCACCGCTGCCGCAAGCAGATGCCCCACGACCCCGGCTGCCCGCAATGTCGGCGAGCCGTTCAGCGGCACATGCGTCGTCGCGACACCGGCCATCCCGGAAACCGTTCGTCAGCGTTGCGTGCTCTCGAACTGGCGGATCCGGCCGAGCAACGATTCCTCGACCGGATCGTCAGCGGGCATGCGCCCCATCACGAGATACCAGAGATCCGGATCTTCGCGCCGCAGCAATGAAATCAATGCAGCATGTTCCTGTTCCGACAGCCCGTCGTACTCGGCCGTGACGAAACGATCGAGCAGTACGTCCAGTTCCTTCATCCCGCGCCGGCACAGCCAGCGCACGCGTCGCAATTCGCTCATCTTGTCCCTCATCGACGGGCCGGCGCCGATTGGCCCCATCGGCCCGTGATCCATGCCATCAAAAAACCCCGCCTGCACGTGCAGAACGGGGTATTTGTCCGAAGACTGCGTCGATTCAGCCGCGGCGCTCGACCAGCAGCTTCTTGGTCTCGGCGATGGCCTTGGCCGGATTGAGGCCCTTCGGACAGGTGTTCGTGCAGTTCATGATCGTATGACAACGATACAGCTTGAACGGGTCCTCGAGCTCGTCCAGGCGCTCGCCGGTGGCCTCGTCACGCGAGTCGACGATCCAGCGATAGGCCTGCAGCAACACGGCCGGCCCGAGATAACGTTCCGGATTCCACCAGTAACTCGGGCAGGAGGTCGAGCAACAGGCACACAGGATGCACTCGTAGTAGCCGTCGAGTTTGGCCCGGTCCTCGGGCGTCTGCAGGCGTTCACGGCTGGGCTTGGCCGTATCGGTCTTAATCCACGGCTCGATGGATTCGAGCTGTGCATAGAAATGCGTCAGGTCGCAGACCAGATCCTTGACCACCGGCATGTGCGGCAACGGATAGATACGCACATCGCCGTCGATGTCCTCGATACGCGTCGTGCAGGCCAACGTGTTCTTGCCGTCGATGTTGAAGGCACAGGAACCACACACGCCTTCGCGACAGGAACGACGAAAGGTCAGCGTCGGATCGATCTGGTTCTTGATCTTGATGACGGCATCCAGAACCATCGGCCCGCAGCGATCCAGGTCCACGTCGAAGCTGTCGACGCGCGGATTCTCACCCGCTTCGGGCTCCCAGCGATAGATGCGGAAGGTCTTGACCCGCTTGGCGTCGTCGGGCGCGGGAAAATGCTTGCCCTTGGAGATCTGCGAGTTCTTCGGCAGTCGAAATTCAGCCATGTCGGGGCTCCGTATCCGAAATGCGGGCAGGCGCGCCGGCCATGACGCGCCCGACAAAAAGCGTTAGTAGACGCGTTCCTTGGGCGGGATGTGCTCCATCTCGTCCGTGAGCGGCTGCAGGTGAACCGGGCGATAATCGATATCGACCCTGCCGTCACCGCGATACCAGGTCAGCGTGTGCTTGATCCAGTTCTCGTCATCGCGATCCGAATAATCCTCGTGCGCGTGCGCGCCGCGGCTCTCGGTACGGTTGGCGGCTGCGGTCATGGTCACGATGGCGCACTCCAGCAGATTCTGTAGCTCCATCGTCTCGACCAGATCACTGTTCCACGTCATGGAGCGGTCGGAGACCTTCACGTCGGCGAACTTGGCGACTTCCTCGCCGATCACCTTAACGCCTTCCTTCATGCTGTCGGTATTGCGGAACACTGCAGCATATTTCTGCATGGAGGCCTGCAGGCTGTCGCGCAGGTCCGCCGTCGAGGTATTACCGCTGGCATTGCGCAGCTTGTCGAAGCGGGCCAGCGCGGCTTCTTCCGACTTGGTCGTATCGGCATGCAGGCGCTGGCCGGGCGAGACGAGCTCGGTGCAACGCTTGGCCGCGGCCCGGCCGAAGACCACCAGATCGAGCAACGCGTTCGAGCCGAGACGATTGGCGCCGTGAACCGACACACAGGCGGTCTCGCCGACTGCCATCAGACCGGGCACGATGGAATCGGGGTCACCGTCCTTCAGAGTCACGACCTCGCCATACGGATTGGTCGGAATACCGCCCATGCAGTAATGCACGGTCGGCAGCACCGGGATCGGCTCCTTGGTGGCATCCACGCCGGAGAAGATCTTGGCGGTTTCGGTGATGCCCGGCAGACGCTCGTGCAGCACTTCGGGGCCGAGATGCTCGAGGTGCAGCATGATGTGATCGGCCTTCTCGCCGACACCGCGCCCCTCATTGATCTCGATGGTCATCGCGCGGGAGACCACATCGCGCGAGGCCAGATCCTTGGCGTTCGGCGCATAGCGCTCCATGAAACGCTCGCCTTCCGAATTGGTCAGATAACCGCCCTCGCCGCGTGCGCCTTCGGTGATCAGGCAGCCTGCGCCGTAGATGCCGGTCGGGTGGAACTGAACGAACTCCGGATCCTGGATCGGCACCCCGGCGCGCAGCGCCATGCCCATGCCGTCGCCGGTGCAGGTGTGCGCCGACGTGCAGGAAAAATAGGCCCGGCCATAGCCGCCGGTGGCCAGAATGACCTGATGGGCACGGAAGCGATGAAGCTGGCCGCCCTGCAGATCCCAGGCGAGCACACCACGACAGGCGCCGTCTTCCGTCATCAGCAGGTCGATGGCGAAATACTCGACGTAGAACTCGGCACGTGCCTTGAGCGACTGCTGGTACAGCGTGTGCAACAGCGCATGTCCGGTCCGGTCAGCCGCGGCACAGGTCCGCTCGGCCTGACCCTTGCCATAATGCGTGGTCATGCCGCCGAACGGACGCTGATAGATCTTGCCGTCCTCGGTACGCGAAAACGGCACGCCGTCGTGCTCGAGCTCGATGATCGCCGGGACGGCTTCCTTGGTCAGATGCTCGATCGCGTCCTGGTCGCCGAGCCAGTCGGAGCCCTTGATCGTGTCATAGGCGTGGTAGCGCCAATCGTCCTCGCCCATGTTGCCAAGCGCGGAGGCAATGCCCCCCTGCGCAGCCACGGTATGGCTACGGGTCGGGAAGACCTTGGTGATGCACGCGGTCTTCAGACCGGCGTCGGCCAGCCCGCGCGTGGCTCGCAGCCCCGCGCCGCCGGCACCGACGACGATGACGTCGTGCTGATGATCGATGATGTCGTAGCTGTCGCTCATCAGGCAGCCCCTGCAAGTATCATGAGAACGGAAACAACCGCGGAAACGCCGAGCAGGATGTTGACCAGCTGCAGGACGATCAGCGTTGCCAGCTTCAGGCTTTCGGCATGCACGTAGTCTTCAACCACGGTCTGCAGCCCGAGCTGGGAATGATAGAAGATGGCCGCGAGATAGATGGCCATCAGCGAGGCCTGAAACGGCGAGGAAAGCCACGTCGTCACGCTTTCGTAACTGGCGCCGAACTGCGAGGCCAGACAGGCCACGAACCACAGGGTCAACGGCACCAGCGCAATGGCACTCACGCGCTGTGCCCAGAAATGCCCCGTACCGGTCTTGGCGCTGCCGAGTCCACGGGCGCCCGCGAGCGAAGAGCGGATACTGCTCATGTCGATTTACTCCGGAAATACGAAAGACGGGATCAGGCCAGCAGCGCCCAGATCCAGACAAAGATCGTCAGCGCAGCGGCCACGCCGATAGCCACGAAACCGGTGGTGCGCGCCGTCTCGAGATCCAGACCGACGCCAATGTCCCAGACCAGATGCCGAACGCCGTTGCACAGGTGATAGAACAACGCGAACGACCAGAGAAACATCACGAGTTGGCCGAACCAGGAGGCGGCGATCCCGTTGACTGCCGCATACGCATCCGGCCCGTTGGCCGCGCCGATCAGCCAGATGGCAAGAAAGAGCGAGCCTGCGGCCAGCACGATGCCCGAGGCCCTGTGGGCAATCGAGGTCAGCATCGAGATCTGCCAGCGGTAGATCTGCAGATGCGGCGATAACGGTCGGTTCGGCTGACTACTCATGACGGTCCCTGGCGGATAATGACGGATTAAGACGATGGGCGATCAGAAATCGATGCAGCGGCCGTTCTTCTCCCAGTCGCCGTAGCGCACCGGATCGGGGCCCTTGGGGCCGCCGTATTCCTTCGGGCGCTCGGCCGGGTCGAAGCGTTCGGCGTCGTGGCTCGTCTCGGCATCGGATGCATCGGACGGCTCGGACGCACCCGAATCGGGCAGCGCGGCGTCACGAGATGCATCGACATCATGGGCGTCTGTGGGATCGGACGCTTGATGGGGCTCGCTTGGCATGGGCGTACTTTAAACCTCGGGCTCATTTGGTGGCAATAAGCCTGCACGACACACAGGCCCTGACTCTCCGCCTACAATACGCGCAAACTCCAACGCGGATGCAGCCATGGCTTCCACGCCAGCCCATGCGCCCGGCGAACTCGGTATCCTCCATATCGCCGGCCCGGACGCCGCCGAATTCCTGCGCGCACAACTGACTAACGATGTTCTCCGGCTGGGCCCGGACCGTAATTTCCTGGCCGCCTGGTGCGACGCCAAGGGCCGGGCCCAACTGATCGCCCGGGTCATCGCCCTGGCCCAGGATTCGTTCCTCCTGGTCGTGCCCAGCGCGCTGATCGAGGCCGCCCTGCCCAGACTGCGCATGTTCGTCCTGCGCTCTGATGTGCGGGTCACGGATGCCAGCGCGCAATATGCGATCGCCGGCGCGCTCGACGATCCCGAAGCGCCGGAGTGCAACGCCACGATCGTGCGCGACGGTCGCCTGCTCGTCGGGCTGCCGCCGACGCTGGGCCCGGTCACGCGGACCCTGATCCTCGATGAGAACAGCCCGCTCGACGAGCCGGATCTCATCGCCATCACCTCGGATCGCTGGCAGCGCGCCATGATCGATGCCGGCGTGCCCCAGGTGACTCCGGCCACGAAAGACGCGTTCGTGCCCCAGATGCTCAACCTGCACTGGTTGATGGCCATCGATTTCGACAAGGGATGCTATCCGGGCCAGGAAGTCATCGCACGGCTGCATTATCGCGGCCGGCTCGTGCGGCACGTCTTTCGCCTGAGCTTCGACGGGGCCTGCCCGGCCATCGGCAGTCGATTGAGTACGGCCGCTGGCGAAACCGCGGGTACCGTCCTGCAGGCCAGCCCGGCAGCCGAAAACGACGCATCCGGCGTGATGCTGGCGGTCGTGGGCGTCGATCATGCACACACATCGCTGCAGACCGAGCACGGCGGCACGACGGCGATCGCCGAACTGCCCTACGCGACGCCGACGTAAACACCCCGGCCGGGCCGCGCTCCGGAGCGAAACGAGCCAGCCCGCCCGCGGGCCGGCCCGTCGGCCCGAATCAACGGCCGATCAGCCGCTACGCGGGCGCAGCTGCGGGAACAGCAGCACGTCGCGAATGGCGCTGGCGCCGGTCAGCATCATGATCATCCGATCGATGCCGAGCCCGGCGCCGGCCGTCGGCGGCATGCCGTATTCCAGCGCCGTGATGTAGTCGGCGTCGTAGTACATGGCCTCGTCGTCGCCGGCATCCTTGGCCGCGGCCTGATCGCGGAAGCGGGCCGCCTGATCCTCGGCATCGTTGAGCTCGGAGAACCCGTTAGCCACTTCGCGACCGGCCACGAACAGCTCGAAACGCTCGGTCACATCCGGGGCATCGTCGCGACGCCGCGCCAGCGGCGAGACCTCGGCCGGATAATCAGTCACGAAGGTCGGCGCTTCCAGACGATGCTCGACCGTGGCCTCGAAAAGCGCCGTCAGCCAGCGGCCGCGCCCCCAGCTCGACTCGCCCTTGACCCCGGCCGACTCCGCCACGGCCTGCAGGCGCGCCGGATCGTCGAGATCGGCCGCCGACAGATCCGGATTATGACGTTGCACGGCCTGTTTCATCGGCAGGCGCTCGAACGGCTGGTCCAGGTCGATCGCCTGCGCGTTGCAGGCGGCCGCGTGATGAGTGGCCACCAACCGCGACAGCTGGCGCAGCAGACCCTCGATCTCGTCCATCAGATCGTTGTGGTCGGCGTAGGCCTGATAGAACTCGAGCATCGTGAACTCGGGATTGTGTCGCGTGGACAGTCCCTCGTTACGGAAATTCCGGTTGAGTTCGAAGACACGCTCCAGCCCGCCGACGACCAACCGCTTGAGATACAGCTCGGGCGCGATACGCAGGTAGAAATCGTGATCGAGCGCATTGTAATGCGTGACGAACGGCTTGGCCGCTGCGCCGCCGGGGATCGCCTGCAGCATCGGGGTCTCGACCTCGATGAACCCACGCTCCTCGAAGAAACCGCGCAACGCACGAAGAATCGCACTGCGGGCAACGAACACCGCCCGCGAATCCGGGTTCATGATCAGGTCGACATAACGCTGACGATAACGGGCCTCCGTATCGGACAGGCCATGCCATTTCTCGGGCAACGGCCGCAGCGACTTCGTCAAAAGCGCCAGGGATTCCGCCTTGACCGACAACTCGCCCTTGTTGGTTCGGCCGAGAAAGCCGCGCACACCGACCACATCCCCGATATCGAGCTGCTTGAACGTCTTGTAGGCCGCTTCGCCGAGCAGATCGCGTTGCACGAACAGCTGAATGCGGCCGCTGCCATCCTGCAGCGTGGCGAAGCTGAGCTTGCCCATTACGCGCTTGGCCAGCAGCCGACCGGCCACCGCAACCTCATAACGGGTTGCCTCCAGCGCGGCCGCGTCGTCATCGGCATGACGTGTCTGCAATGTCCCGGCCGATGCATCCGGCCGGAAATCGTTGGGGAACGCGTGGCCTTCGGCCCGCCAGGCCGCCAGCTTCTCCTTGCGCTGGGCAATCAACCGATGGGTGTTCTCGCCACCGGCATCATTGGGGTCACTCATGATCACAGACCTTGTTTCAGACTCGCCTCGATGAATTGATCCAGCGCACCGTCGAGCACGCTTTGCGTATTGCCGACTTCCACGCCGGTGCGCAGATCCTTGATCCGCGACTGATCGAGCACATAGGAACGAATCTGGCTGCCCCAGCCGATATCCGACTTGTCGGCCTCGGTCGCCTCGGCTTCGGCGCGACGGCGTGCCATTTCCCGCTCGTAGAGCTTGGACTGCAGCTGTTTCATCGCCTGTGCGCGATTCTTGTGCTGGGATCGATCGTTCTGGCACTGCACGACGATGCCGGTAGGCTCATGCGTGATACGCACCGCCGACTCTGTCCGATTGACGTGCTGGCCCCCGGCCCCGCTGGCCCGATACACATCGACGCGCAGATCCGATGGATCGATTTCGATCTCGACCGTATCGTCGATCTCCGGCGAGACAAAGACGGCTGCAAACGAGGTATGCCGACGCGCGCCCGAGTCGAACGGTGACTTGCGGACCAGGCGATGCACTCCGGTTTCGGTCCGCAACCAGCCATAAGCGTAGTTACCGGTCACGGCGACGGTGGCACTTTTGATGCCCGCGACATCCCCGGCCGAAATTTCCGTGACCTCGGTCTCGAACCCGCGGTGTTCGCACCAGCGCAGATACATGCGCAGCAGCATTTCGGCCCAGTCCTGGGCTTCCGTACCGCCGGAGCCGGCCTGAATGTCGACGAACGCATTGTTCGAATCGGCTTCGCCGGAAAACATGCGCTGAAATTCAAGCGTGCTCAGATGAGACTCGACCTTGTCGAGCTCGCTGTCTATCTCGTTGACGACATCTTCATCGGCCTCATCGACGGCCATTTCGAGCAGCTCGGTGCTATCATCGAGCGTACGCTCTGCCTCATCGATGGGATAGACGATTTCTTCCAGCCGGGCTTTCTCCTGACCGAAGCGCTGGGCCTTGTCGGGATCGTCGACCCAGATCGCACCATCGGCCAGCTCGGCGTCGATTTCGCTTAGTCGGTCCTTCTTCTCAGCATGGTCAAAGATACCCCCGTAAATCGCTCAAACGTTCGCGCAATGCGGTCATACGGGTACGAACGGCGTTTATGTCCATAATAGAACCTGTACGGGGGCTGAATCGGAGGCGGATGATTGCAGGTTAATTTTTTTTTCACAACCTGCGTTCTTCATTGCCAAACTGAGCAAAAGGTCGCATACTCTGCCTGCACGTCACCGGTTTGGGAACTCTGCTTCGCCCCATCGGTGAATGGGACCGCACAATAAACCTAAACCCGTTCAAGGGAGTTTTGAGTTATGCAATTCAAGCAACCGCTTACCGCATGCGTTGCCGGCGCGCTGGGGCTCGCCTTCTCGGCTGGCGCATTCGCAGCCGACGCCACCGGCATCCCCGGTAGTGACCCGAACACCCCGCAGGACAAGCGCTTCTATGTCGCGCCGATGGTCTCCTACGGGTTTTTCCAGAATGACTCCATCGGTCAGGGCAACGACAGCTTCGACCGTCTGCATGTCGACAACGACAGCAGCGTCGGCACCACGCTGGCCGTTGGTAAGCCGATCAACAGCTGGTTGAACCTTGAGCTGTTCGGCTTCTATTTCAACCCGGACCAGAAGCTCAACGGCAACGACGCCGGCGACGCCGACCTGTACGGCTTCGGCCTCGATGCGCTGTTCTTCCCGGCCCGCGACACCTTCCCGGTCTACGGTATCCTGGGCGCCGCCTGGGGCAAGAAGGATCCGGGCTACGGCTCGATCAATGGCAACAACGTCGGCGACGATGCTGACGCCGACTTCCTCGATGCCGGTGTCGGTTACATGTACACCCTCAACGACTACGGTCTGAAGGTGCGCGCCGAGTATCGTTATCGTTACACCACCGTCGACTCCGCCGACGTGCTGGGTGCCGGTTACGAAGACGCCCGCTACAACGACCATATCGTGTCGCTGGGCCTGCAGATCCCGATCGGTGCGCCCCCGCAGGCGCCGGCCCCGGCCCCCGCGCCGACTCCGGCCCAGCCGCAGGATAGCGACGGCGACGGCGTGATCGACGCCAACGACCAGTGCCCGGGTACCCCGCGCGGCACCGAAGTCGATGCCCGTGGCTGCCCGATCGAGAAGAAAGCCCCGATCGTGCTGAAGGGCGTGACCTTCGAGTTCGATTCGTCGAAGCTGACCTCGCAGGCCACCAACCGCCTGGATAACGTGGTCGACGCGCTGAACGCGAGCCCGAACGTCGACTTCCGCGTTGACGGCTACACCGACAGCGTCGGTACCCAGCAGTACAACCTGGGCCTGTCGCAGCGTCGTGTTGACTCGGTCAAGAGCTACCTGATGAACCATGGCATCTCCTCCAGCCGCATCACCGGCACGGAAGGTCATGGCGAGTCGAATCCGGTGGCCACGAACGAGACCGCAGCCGGCCGCGCTCAGAACCGTCGCGTCGAGCTGCACGTGACCAACCAGGGCGACGACAGCGGCATGTAAACCGGCCGACGGTACTGCCGTCTTCGGTTGAAACCGCAAAGGCCCGACTCCTTGAAGGAGTCGGGTCTTTTTTTGTCTGAAGATTGCGCGATACCGTCCGGCAGGCGAACGGCGCCCGCCGGAGACGAGACGCTCTTTTCCTTTATCGCGCCCGTGAGCCATCATCGGCTCGAACGCCGAGAAGGCTGCCTCGGCGTCTCGCGCCCGCACGGGACACGCCGCTGGGCAATGTTGGCCTGTTGTTTTAGTCTATCGGGCTATGCAGCTGCCCCAGGACATCGAGCAAGCGCTTCGCGACATCGTTCTCGCCCGAGAACAGGGCCACCCGCTGATTCTCAAACCGACGTCCACATCCTTTGGCGCCGGTCTTGCCGATCTAGAAGCCGATACCGTCAGTCTGACGCCGACATTCGCCGCACGCGAAGCCGCGTTCCCACGCGATCGGCACGATCTGGCCCTGGTGATCGACGCCCCGGACACGCTCGGACGACAACAGACACACGAGTTGCTCGCACGCTTGCGCAATACCCAGGCCGCCGCTGTCGTGGCGGCATTCGCGCGACCGGAGACGGACAATCCGTCGTGGGGACGGGGCGATTTTCTCGCTCTCGGATTTCGCCAGGCGGCCGCCGCACGGGCCCTGGCCTCGCCCTATTGGCTCTATCGTTACGATATCCAGGATTACAAGCTCACACCGGACTGGCTGAGCTCACGCCACTGGGCGAACCCCGAGCGCTGGGGCAAGGAACGCTGGTAACCCCGGCACGGCCGTCACCGCCCAACCGTCAGACCGCGTTCAGCGACACCGCAGACTTCTGCGGAATACGCTCGACGCACCAATGGGCCAGCGCCCAGTCCAGCAGCCACGACGTGGACCGGGCTTCGGGCGTGACCGGCGGACGATGACCCAGCAGCGCCAGGCCATGCCAGGTCAGTTCACGCTTGCGGCGGCGATCAAGCGCCAGGGCTCCCGTGCTTTTGCCCAGTTTCTCACCCCGATCATCGACAATGATCGGCACATGCAGATAGGCCGTCGTCGGCAGTGCCAGACATTGCTGCAGCCATCGCTGGCGCGGGCTCGAGGTCAACAGATCAACCCCGCGGACGACCTCCGTGATGCCCTGGGCCGCATCATCGACCACGGTGGCCAGCTGGTATGCCGTGATGCCATCGGCACGCCGAATGACGAAATCCCCGACCGCCCGGCCGAGCGATTGCGCCACCGGCCCCTGCACGGCGTCGACCAATCGGATCGATCGATCATCCACGCGACAACGAATCGAGCGCGGCTCACGTCCGGCGGGCAGCCCATCACGGCAGGTGCCGGGATAGATCGGTCCTTCGTCCCCCGGCGGCCCCTGCCTCGCCTCCCGACGTGTACACCCGCAATCGAAGGCGTTCCCCTGACGCTTGAGTTGCGCGATTGCGGCGTCATACGCCGGGCCGCGCCTCGATTGCGACATGATCGGCCCGTCCGGCTTCAGGCCGAAGGCGTACAGTGTCTCGACAATCCGTTCGGCCGACCCGGGCACGACACGCGGCGTATCCAGATCATCGATACGCAGGCGCCATAGCCCGCCACGGGCTTTGGCATGGCAGTAGCTGGCCAGCGCTGCAACCAGGGAGCCGAAATGCAGATCACCCGTTGGCGACGGCGCGTAGCGACCGATGATATCCGTCACGCGGATCGTGATCGCTGTAGTGGCCTACAGAGACGGCACATCGCCCGCCAAGGCGTTGCGCCGCGAACGCACCATGTTTTCGACCTTGGGCGGCAGATCCTGTGCCAGGAGCCGATCCCAGAACCGGACCGCGGCCTTCGGTTTGCCGGCCTCGGAGGCTCGCAAACCGAGAAACCACAGTGCCTGTGGATTGGTCGGATCCTGCACGAGGGCCTGCTGGAACAACTGCCCGACATCGCCCTGCAGGTCCTGACCGGCCGCGAGCCGTGCCTGGGCTTCGGCCACCAGGAGATCGGCGTCCGGCGGCGAGGCAGCGGCATTGATCTGATGCAGCGTCGCGGCCGCTTTCTTGTACTGGCCCCGACTGCGATACGCCTCGGCGAGCATCAGCCGTGCGCCGCGATCGTTCGGGTCCTCGGCGACGCGTGCCTCGAGCTGACCGACCATCTGATCGACGTTGGGCATGCCGCTGTCTTCAAGTGCGCCGGGATTGCCGAGCCACAGATAACCAGCCGACCCGGCCACCACAATCAGTACGGTCGCCAGGCTGCTGGCCAGCCACGGCCGGCCGGCCGCGACCGGCACGGCCCGGCCCGAGACGGACATCTCGGTCGCGGCATCGACATCGGCGAGCAATCGCGCGCCGAGCGCGTCCTTTTCTGCTGCCGCCTCGGCAGCCGATATACGTTCCGCGGCGACGTCGGCGTCGAGTTCGCGGCAGCGTTGGCGATAGACCTCGATATTGGCGGCCCGGCGCCGATCGACGTCCGCCGCCGACTGTGTACGCCACATCGGCACGAGCGCGAAACCGAGACAGACGATGACCATCGCCGTGGCGACGAGCGTAAAAACAATCATCGACGTGCCCTGGAGTTGTGGGTATCGCGCGGCGTGTCGTCCGGCTCGGCCAGCAGTGCAGCCAGCCGATCCCGGTCGAGCGATGTCTCGTCGGCGGCGCTATCGCGGTCGCTGCGTGCCCGACGACGGGTGAGTGAAACGATCAGGCCGAGTCCGATCAGCAGGAGAATGAACGGGCCCAGCCAGAGCAACAGCGTCCCGAATTTGAACGGCGGGTCATAGAGCACCCAGTCCCCGTAGCGGGCCACGAGATAGGCCTTGATCTGGCGATCGGTCCGACCTTCGCGGATCTGACGTGCCACGATCTCGCGTAGATCGGCGGCCAGCGGCGCGTCCGAAGCGGCAATGCTGCGGTTCTGGCAGACGACGCAACGAAACTGAGCCGCCAGCTCGTGATAACGCGCGCTCTGTGCCGGTGTCAGCGCATCATCCGGTGCCGCCGAGCTCACGCCGCTCGCCAGCACCACCAGCAGCAACGTCGCGGCGACGATCGTCCAGCGCATGTTCAACCGCCCTCCGCGCGCAGCTTCTCGATCAACGGAATCAGACGGTCGTTCATGGTCTCGTCCGTCACCGGGCCGACGACCTTGTCGCGAATGATGCCGTGTCGATCCAGCACGAACGTTTCGGGCACCCCGGAGATGCCCCAGTCGATGCCGGTCTGGCCTTTCGCATCGAACGCGATCCGGGCATAGGGGTCCCCGAAACGCCGCAACCAGCGATGCGCCTCGTCACGATCGTCCTTGTAATCCAGTCCGAGTACCGGCACGCCGGTGCGCTGAGACAGCTCGGCGATGACGCTGACCTCGCTCCGACAGGCCACGCACCAGCTCGCCCATACGTTGACCAGCGCAACCCGCCCTTTCATCGCATCGACACCGATCGTGTGTTGCGGGTTGTCGAGCGTCGGCAGATCGAACGGCGGCGCCGGATGCCCGACGAGCACCGAAGGCAACGTGTGCGGATCACGGGTCAGGCCATAACCCAGCACACCCACGAGCGCGATCAACACGATGCCGGGGATGATCACACGCCAGCGCATCAGGTGCCCACCTCATCCAGCGGACCGTGGCCGGGCGATCGGACGGCCTTCGCCGGGTCGGTCTCGCGGGCCCGTCGCCGACGCCAGTACCGCTTGTCCGACAGCGCCAGCAGCCCGCCAAAGGCCGCCAGGAAACCGCCCGCCCAGATCCAGAAGACAAACGGCCGATCGTAGATCCGAACGCTCCATGCCTTGCCGGACAGCGAATCACCGAGCGAGACATACAGATCCCCGAACAGACGATGATCGATGCCGGCCTCGGTCATCTGCTGGCCGCTGTGGTCGTAGGCGCGCTTGGCCGGGGTGACATGCGCCACGGTCTCGCCGTCGCGCCGGATATCGAACTCACCGACACGGGCGGTGTAATTCGGGCCTTTCTCGGCACGAATACCGTTGAAGACAATGCTGTAGCCACCGAAGTCCACCGACTGGCCCGGCACCATACGGGCATCACGCTCACCGCCGTATCCGGAAACCAGACTCACACCGATGACAAAGATCCCGACGCCGATGTGCGCCAGCGCCATGCCGAGAATCTGGCGTGGCAGCTTGATTCGCGTGCCGCGGATGCGCCGCCAGAGCTCTTCGAGCGCGGTGGCGATCGCCCAGCAGCCGAGCACGCAGCCGGCAACGGCGGCCACGACGTGCACGCCGACGGTCAATGCCGGCAGCGCCACGCCCACGACGACGGCCGCGATGGCGGGCAGCCACAGCCGGGATTTCAGCGTTTCGCGACGGGTGCGTTTCCAGGCCATGGCCGCGCCAGCGCCGATGAACAGCACCAGCGGCGCCGTCAGCGGGACGAAAACCTTGTTGAAATACGGCGGGCCGACAGAGATTCGCCCGAAGCCGAGCGCGTCGGCGAAAATCGGATAAAGCGTGCCGATGAGCACGGCCGCGGCAGCCACCACGAGAAACAGGTTGTTCATCAGCAACAGCCCTTCACGCGAGAGTACCGCCACCGGCTCGCTGCCGGATTGGAAGCGCGGCGCCCGTATCGCATAGAGCAGCAGAGAACTGCCAACCACGATCGCGAAGAAGCTGAGAATATAGATGCCGCGGCTTGGATCGGTCGCGAACGCATGCACCGACACCAGCACGCCGGAGCGCACCAGGAACGTACCAAGCAACGAGAGTGCGAATGCCGTGATGGCCAGCAGAACGGTCCAGCTCTGGAAGATACCCCGTTTTTCGGTCACGGCCAGCGAATGGATGAGTGCCGTGCCAACCAGCCAGGGCATGAAGGACGCATTCTCGACCGGATCCCAGAACCACCAGCCGCCCCAGCCGAGCTCGTTGTAAGCCCAGAGACTGCCGAGCGTGATGCCGATCGTCAGGAACACCCAGGCCGCCAGCGTCCAGGGCCGCGTCCAGCGCGTCCAGGCAGCATCGACGCGTCCGGTGATCAGCGCCGTGATGGCGAACGCGAAGGCGACACAGAAGCCGACGTATCCCATGTAGAGCATGGGTGGATGAAACACCAGCCCGGGATCCTGCAACAGCGGGTTCAGATCACGTCCCTGGCCCGGGGCCGGGAACTGACGCGTGAACGGATCCGAGGTGGTCAGCGTGAACAACAAGAAACCGACGCTGACGAGGCCCATGACAGCGAGCACGCCGGAGGCCACTTCGCGCGGCAGGCTGCGACTGGCCAACGCCACGGCCAGCGACCACATCGCCAGCTCCATCATCCAGAGCAATAACGAGCCTTCATGGGCGCCCCAGATCGCCCCCAGCCGATAGAACCAGGGCAGATTCGTGTTTGAATTCTCGGCCACGTAGACGACCGAGAAATCATTGAAGAAGAACGCCCAGCCCAGTGCCACGAACGCCGCGCCGAGCATCAGGAACTGCCCGACAGCGGCCGGCCCGGCCACACGCTGATAGGCAGGGCGCTGACATACGATGCCGTAGATCGGCCAGAGCGACTGCACCAGCGCCATCGCCAGTGCAAGGATCAGGGCCAGATGGCCGAGTTCGGGAATCATCGTGAAGCCTGAAGTCTTGAGGGCATGCAGGACACGCTTGTCTTGGCCTTGAGCGCGCGAGCGGTATCCGAGGACATGTAATTCGAATCGTGCTTGGCCAGGATGCGATCCGCGACGAACGTCCCCTGGGCATCGAGCTTGCCGTAGGCGATCACGCCCTGGCCCTGGCGGAACAGATCGGGCAGCGTGCCGGAATACGTCACGGGCACGCTGGCATCGCAGTCGGCGATGGCGAAATGCACCGTCATGCCGTCGCCGGGACGGGAGACCGAGCCCATCTTGACCAACCCGCCGATGCGGAATCGGGTATTGATCGGCACGGTGCCGGCCGCGATCGCGCTTGGCTCGTGGAAATAAAGCATGTCCTGCTTGAACGCGGTGAGCATCAAGGCCGCGGCCGCGGACAGGCCGAGCAACAGACAACCGACCAGCATCAGACGGCGACGTCGGGTTCTAGTCATCGACGAATTCCCCGTTGCGAATACGCCGTTTCAGGCGCCGATGGGCGACGAGCGGCCGCAGGACGTTGAACACCAGCACCACGGCAGCAATGCCGTAGGCACTCCACACATAGCGGGCGTAGCCGCCCATCGCCAGAAATTCTTGAACCGAATCAGCCATCTTGCACCATCCGCATCACCCAGCGACTACGGCGTTCGCGCCAGAGCAGTTGCACGCGCATGCCCCAGAGCGTGAGCCAGCCGAAGATCAACGTGAAACCCAGCGCCCCCGCGAGCAGCGGCCAGAGCATGTCGGACTCCATGTGCGAGCCGCCCGTGAGCTTGACCGTCGCTCCCTGATGCAATGTGGTCCACCAGACGACGGAATAATGAATGATCGGCACGTTGACGACACCGACGATCGACAGCAGCGCACAGGCCCGGGCCGCGGTCCGGGGCGATTCGATGGCCTGGTGCAGCGCGATCACACCGAGATAGAGAAACAACAGGATCAGCTCGGACGTCAGCCGGGCATCCCAGACCCAGAACGTACCCCAGGTCGGCTTGCCCCAGATGGCGCCGGTGACCAGCGCCAGGAACGTGAACGAGGCACCGATCGGTGCGGCGGCCACGATGAAGATCTCGGCGAGCTTCAGACGCCAGACCAGCGTGATCACACCGGCCACGGCCATCGCCGTGTAACCGAACAACGACAGCCAGGCGCTGGGCACATGGATGTACAGGATACGAAAGACATCGCCCTGCTGGTAATCGGCCGGTACGAGCACGAGGCCCGCGAACACGGCATAGCCGGCCAGTACCAGCCCGGGCACAGCGAGCCAGCGCGCCCATGACCGGCTGACCCCGTAGAAATAAGGCAACGACCCGAAGCGGTGAAACCAGCGCTTGAATGCCGATGTCGCCATGATCAGCGATGACCGCGTGTTGTTGACCGGACGCACGCGATGCCGGCGCTTGATTGACACATGACGGTCCCCGACAGCTGGCCGCACCCATGTTGCACGGCGTTACCCTTTACGACTATTGAATAATACACAAGATGCTGAGTCTCAATTCTTACACCCTCACTCCGACCCGATCCGCAGCGCCGCCGCGATCGCCCACGGCGCCAGCGTGATCGCCAGGACGGCCAGTGCAGCCAGCACATAGAGCGCCCCGGCATAGTTCAGCCCGACGATCGCCGCGCGCATGGCGCCGGCACCGAAGATCAGCACCGGCACATAAAGCGGAAACACGAGCAGGCTCAGCAACAATCCCGCCCGTGGCAGGCTCAGCGTCAGGGCCACACCGATCGCGCCGATCAACGCCAGCACCGGCGTGCCCAGCGCCAGCGCCGCGATCATCGCGCCGAGCGCATGCACCGGCACGCCGAGCAGCAATACGAGAAGCGGTGCCGCCAGCACGTAGACGAAACCGCTGATCAACCAGTAGGCCACGACCTTGGCGAGCGCGATCAACGCCAGCGGTTCCGGCGAAACCAGATACTGCGTGAGCACGCCTTCGTCGTGATCGGCGCGAAACAATCGCTGCAACGACAGCAGGATCGACAACAGCACGCTCATCCAGATCAATGCCGGCGCCACGGCAACCAGAATGGTCTCGTCGGTGTTCGTGCCGAGTGGAAACAGGGCGACGACGAGCACGAAGAACAAGAGATGGTGCACGAGCGTGCCGCGCTGGCGCAGGCTGATCCGCAGATCGCGCGCGAGCACGGCGCCGAATACCCCGCCCATCAGAGAAGCGACACGCCGCGTGTCGTCGGCAGATCGAGCGGTTCGTGTGTCGTATACACGATCGCGCCGCCCTTCGCCGTATGGGCATCCATCCGACGCGCCAGGACGGCGCGTGTATCGGCATCCAGAGCCGCGGCCGGCTCGTCCAGCAACCAGACCGGTGCATCCGTCAGCCAGAGCCTCGCCAGTGAGATCCGGCGCTTCTGCCCGGATGACAGCCGTCCGCAGGGCCGGTGCGCCAAACGGTCGAGACCGAGCGTACTCAACACCTCGCGAATGCGCTGGCTGACCGCTGCGCGACGCTGGCCGGCCACACGCAGCAGTGCGATGAGATTTTCCACCGGGTTGAGGACCGGCGACAGCGCGTTGTCGTAATCGATGAAACAGACGGCATCGAACGGCACCTCCCCCGGCGCGTCCGAGCGCCACCGGATCTCGCCGTCCAGCGGCGGCAGCAGCCCGACGAGCGTGCGCAACAGGGTGGTCTTGCCGACGCCGTTATCGCCAAGCACGCGCACGATCTCGCCGGCGGCCAGATCCAGATTCAGACCCCGAAACAGGGCTCGTTCGCCCCGGCCACAGGCCAGATTCCGGATCTGCAGCAACGCTGGATCGGCTGTCGTCATTTCTGGGAAACCACACCAAGAAGATGCCCCATGTCCTTGAAGAAGATGCGGATATGGGCAAGTGGGCGCGCTCGCACAAGGCGTTTGTGCATATAGGCTTCCCAGGTTAGATGCTGGACATCCGGGTCCCGACAGATATTGACGAACCGCTCGCGTCGCTTGTCGCTGACATACCAGAAACGCTGCATCTGGCCGAGAATCCAGAACACACGGCCGTGCGCGCGCATGAAGCGCTTGCGGGCACGCGCCAGCGCGCGTGACCGCCCGCTTTCGCAATAGGCCATGGCCGCCTCGGCCGCCAGGCGACCGGACAGCATCGCGTAATAGATCCCCTCGCCCGAGGCCGGTGCCACCCCTCCGGCGGCATCGCCGGCCAGCACCACGGCCCGGCCGTCGTCCCAGCGGCGCAGTGTTTTCAACGGAATCGGCGCGCCCTCGCGCCGGATGGTCCGACCGTCGGCGAGTCCGGCCCGGGCGCGCAGATCGGCCACGGCCGAGCGCATGGAAAACCCCTTGACGGCCGTCCCCACGCCGACGCTGGTCTGGCCGCCGTGCGGAAATATCCAGCCATAGAAATCCGGCGAGACACGGCCCTGGTAATAGACATCACATCGCTGACCGTCGAAATCCGGATTCGCGGACGGCGCCGGAGACTCGACGATTTCGTGATAGGCCGCTACGTAGGGGATATCGCGTGCTGCCGGAATCGCCTGGCGGGCAACCTCCGATCGTGCCCCATCCGCGCCGATGACACAGCGTGCGACGATCTCGTCGGCCAGGTCGCGATCGGCGCCCTCCAGGCTCAGCACAACCCGACCATCGTCTTGATAGGCCAGCCGCCGGAACCGTGCCGTACAGCGCGTGGCGCCCGCGCCGGCAGCCCGCTCACGCAGCCATTCATCGAAATGTTCGCGATCGACCATGCCGACATAGCCATCGATGGGCATGTCCACGGCACGCCCGGCGGGCGAAATCATGCGGGCACAGTGCGCGCGCGCCGCCAGCAGGGATTCGGGCAGCTCGAATTCCGTCAGCGCCCGCGGCGGAATAGCGCCGCCGCACGGCTTGATCCGCCCGCCCCGATCGACAATGAGCACCGCATGACCGGCCCGGGCCGCATCCCAGGCGGCCATTGCCCCGGCCGGCCCGCCGCCGATGACGACGATATCGTAGGCTTGCGATGTCATGACGTCTCTCCTGCTGGCCGGGGCACGGCGGCGGACCTGGTCTCCGGCTTTATTCGTAGCATGAGCAGCGCAGCGGCGACGAAAAGCACGGCCTGGGCGATGAAGACGATGGCGTAGGCAGCATAGGGCCGCGCGACCAGATCGCCGAGCGTGTCGACACCGACCGTGCCGAGCAGCCCGCCCAGACCGAACGCCAATGCCTGGGCTGCCCCCCAGAGCCCGACCCGTGTGCCGGCACCGTCCGGCCCGCTCGAGCCGCCGGCCAGCCCCATCATCAGAGCGATGGCCGCGACCGCGAACCCGCCGTTGGCCATGCCGAGCACGAACACGGTCGGCCGCAGCGGCCACGGCGGCCCACTCCACGCCGCCATCGCCAGACCGACCAGCGCCAGTGCCGAGGCACCGCAGCCGGCCACAGCCCAGCCACGCAGCGTGCCCACGCGGGGCAGCCCGATTCCGCTGGCCAAGGCACCGACACTCAGCATGCCGAGCAGTACGCCGCCGTGCTGCAGACCGGTGAGCTGAGTGGTCTGGCCCGGTGACATGCCGAACGCCCGGCCGGCGAACGGCTCGAGTATCAGATCCTGCATGCTGTAGGCCAGCATCGCCACGAACACGAAGACCGTGAACAGACGCGCCCGCGGATCGGCCCACGAGGCCGACAGCGCGCGACGGAAATCGCCCGGGACCGCGGGCTGTCGCGGCGCACCGACATCGGTTCGTGCCTCCACCCCGATCACCGCCAGACCACTCAACGCCCAGCAGACGAGCGAGATCGCGGTGGCCACCAGAAACAGTCGCGGCATCGAGAACGGCTCGAGCAGTGCGCCCGCGACACCGGCCGTCACGATGATGCCGAGGATCATCATCAGCCAGACCACCGCAGCAGCGGCCCCGCGGCGTGCCGGAGCGACCTTGCGTGCCAACAGCGCCAACAGCGAGGTGCCGGCCGCACCGACCCCGCCACCGATCGCTACAAAGGCGATCACAGCCAGGGCGATACCGACCGCGACATGATGGGCCATCAGCCACGTGGCGCCCGCAGCGGCGATCGCGCCGAGCGCCAGCACGGCCATGCCGCCGACGATCCAGCGACTTCGACGCGGGGCACGATCCGATCCGTAGCCGAAGCGCGGCCGAGCGATCTGGACACCATAATGCAGCGCAACCAGTGCACCCGGCAGCACGGCCGGCAGTGCCAGCTCGACCACCATGACGCGATTGAGGGTGGCCGTGGTCAGCACGACGATCGCGCCCAACGCGCTCTGCACCAGACCGAGCCGCACGATTGCCGGCCAGCCCAGACCGGCCTCGGCGTTCAAGACAGACCTCGGATCGCGACGGCCGTGATCATCATGCCGATGACATAGAGCGTGGTCCCCGTCGCGTTATACCAGGGCGCACGTGCCACCGGGTCGGCCATGAAACGTCGCATGAGCCCCCCCTGGGCGATGAGCAATGACGTGATCGCGGCCGCATAACCGGGCAGCTGCCAGGCCAGAAGCAGCCCGATCACCACAAGCTGGGCGCCGGCCATGACCAGACAGGCCAGCCTGGCGGCCCGCCGGATGCCGTAGCGAGCCGGGAGCGAGGCCACGCCCATCTCGCGATCTCCGGCCACGGCCTTGAAATCGTTGAGCGTCATGATGCCGTGCGCGCCGATGCTGTAACACAGGGCCATCCACAGCACGGCCGAGCCGGGAAAACCGGCGCTCATCACGGCAGCCCCGGCAAACCAGGCCAGGCCCTCGTAGGACAGCGCGACGGCAGCGTTGCCATACCAACCGTCGCGCTTGAGCCGCAGCGGCGGCGTACTGTAAGCCCACGACAGAAACAGGCCGACACAGGCCGTACCGAACACCCACGGCCCGAGCGCGGCCGCCAGCAAGAGACTGGCCAGACTGAGCGCGATCGCCAGCAGGCAGGCGAGCCGCGGCGACAGTCGACCCGACGGAATGGGGCGTTCCGGCTGATTGATGGCATCGACGTGACGATCCTGCCAGTCGTTGATGACCTGGCTGCTGGCGCACAGCAACGGCCCCGCCAGTATCACGCCGGCCACGAGCGGCAGCGGATCGGCGATGACCGACATGCCGGAGGACACGACGCCACAGGCATAGGCCCACATCGGCGCGAACCACGTGATCGGCTTCATCAGCTCGATGACGTCGGGGATACGGGGCGTGCTCATCGCGGCAAGTTATGCAGCGCTTCGAGCGGGGTCAACCAGCATGAGCCGTCCCGGCAGCCGGCGTCACCGATCGACGGCTTGCCCGCGTGACCAACGACTCGATGGATGACCGGCCCCGCACGTTTTTCACTTGTCGCCGGCGCCACTCTTGCGGCAGCGCACCGCCCGTCGTGCCGGGCTCGACGGCCGTATCGCCCTGTCGTAGGAGTAAAAAAACGGCGCGATGAGCGCATCCATGAACGATGAGCCTCGTAGCGTATGACCGTTCGTCGGCGACGAAGACCTGGCCCGCTGGAGCCCGCCCCGCCAAGCCGCCATGCGCGTTCGAGCGGCCTACGCTACCCGGCCTTTCGCGCATTGACAGTCCCACGAGGCCGGCCTAGTCTCGAATTGCAGTCAGTCATCCGGCGTTCAGCTCGCGATGCGGCTGTCTTTCGCCGACGCAAGCGGCGAAAGCACGACGCGAGGGAGCATGGGCGCTACGCAAAGCCAATCCACAGCCAACGGTGCCGGCTTGTACACGCCGGCGCAACGCGCACGACGCGATGCCTCCGCGTGGACCCTCGTGCAGGGCGTACTTGCGCCGATCCAGTTCATCGTCTTTCTCGTGAGCCTTGGTCTGGTGCTCTGGTTCGTGCTCACCGGGCACGGACAGTGGCCGGCCGAACTGTCGGTCATCGTCAAGACGCTCGTCCTCTACGCCATCATGATCACAGGCTCGATCTGGGAGAAGATCGTGTTCGATCGATGGCTGTTCGCGCCGGCCTTCTTCTGGGAGGACGTGTTCAGCATGCTGGTCCTGGCCCTGCATACGGCCTATCTGTTCGCACTGTTCGCTGGGCTGTCCGCGCTGCTGTGCATGGCGATCGCCCTGGTCGCCTATGCAAGCTATGTCATCAATGCCGCGCAGTTCGTGCTCAAGCTGCGAGCCGCTCGACGCGAAGAGAGCGCGCGGACTTCATCCATCGGAGCGGCCACATGAGCAGCACGCGTGTCTCCAGCACACCCGTCAGCGGCTGCAACAACGATGCCGTGCTGCGCGAGCGCGGTCAGCACGAAGTCTTCTGCGGCCTGACCGGCATCGTCTGGCTGCATCGCAAGATGCAGGATGCGTTCTTTCTGGTCGTGGGATCGCGCACCTGTGCTCATCTGATCCAGTCCGCGGCCGGCGTGATGATCTTCGCCGAGCCGCGTTTCGCGACCGCGATCCTCGACGAACGCGACCTGGCCGGCATGGCCGATTGCAACGACGAGCTTGATCGCGTGGTCGGCGAAGTCCTGGAACGACGCCCGAACATCTCCACACTGTTTCTCGTCAGTTCCTGTCCGTCGGAGGTCATCAAGCTGGACCTCGAGAACGCTGCCGAACGGCTGTCCGGTCGTTACGCCGGTCGCGTGCGCATCCTCAACTACTCCGGCAGCGGCATCGAGACAACCTTCACCCAGGGCGAGGACAACTGTCTCAAGGCGATGGTCCCCGAGTTGCCGGCCGCATCCGCCGACGCACCGCCCAATCTGATCGTCGCCGGCACGCTCGCCGATGTGGTCGAGGACCAGTTCCATCGCCTGTTCACGGGGCTGGGTATCGACAAGGTGGATTTTCTACCCTCACGACGCGCCGATGACCTGCCGGCAATCGGGGCGAACACGCGCGTTCTGTTGGCGCAGCCGTTTCTTGGAGCCACCGCGCGGGCCCTGATCGGCCGCGGCGCCCGACTACTGGCCGCCCCCTATCCGTTCGGCGCCGAAGGCACGACCGGATGGCTCGCGGCGGCCGCCGAGGCCTGGCAGGTCGATGACGCACTTTTTCGTCAGGTCACCGAGGCGCCTCGTCATCGGGCACAGAAAGCCCTCGCGCCGATGCGCGACGCGCTGGCCGGCCTCACGGTCAGTTTTCTGCCGGACTCGCAGCTCGAGGTGCCGCTGGCACGTTTTCTCCACGCCGAATGCGGCATGCGGCCGATCGAGGTGGGCACCCCCTACCTCGACCGACAGATCCTGGCCGGCGAGATGAACGTACTGCCGGAAGGCGTGCGGCTGTCGGAAGGCCAGCACGTTGACCGACAACTGGATCGCGTGCACGTCGATCGTCCGGATCTCACGGTTTGCGGACTCGGGCTGGCCAACCCACTGGAAGCCGCCGGTCTACGGACCAAGTGGTCGATCGAACTGGTCTTCTCGCCCGTCCACGGCTACGAGCAGGCCGCCGATCTGGCCGAGTTGTTCGTCCGTCCCCTGATACGCAACGAGAGGCTCGCGGTCTGATGCAACTCTCGCTCTGGACTTATGAAGGCCCGCCGCATGTGGGCGCCATGCGTATCGCCACATCCATGCGCGACGTGCATCTGGTGCTGCACGCCCCGCAGGGCGATACCTACGCCGATCTGTTGTTCACGATGATCGAGCGTCGGGATCATCGTCCGCCGGTGACCTACACCACCTTCAAGGAACGCGATCTCGGCGGCGACACCGCCAATCTGGTCACGCGTGCCCTGGCCGATGCCGCCGAACGCTTCAAGCCGCAGGTGTTGCTGGCCGGTGAATCCTGTACCGCCGAGCTGATCCAGGACCAGCCGGGCGCACTGGCTTCCGGCATGGATCTGCCCTGCCCGGTGGTACCGCTCGAACTGCCCGCCTATTCGAAGAAAGAGAACTGGGGGGCGGCCGAAACGTTCTACAAGATGGTACGCGGGCTGCTGACGCCGCACGCACCGGCACCGGGCACCCAGGCCAGCCCCATGCCGGATACGCGTCGCCCGCGGGCGAACGTACTCGGGCCCTCGGCGCTCGGGTTCCGTTGCCGGGACGACATCACCGAGATCGCGCGGCTGCTGTCGCTGATCGGCGTAGATGTCAATCTCGTCGCCCCCGAAGGCGCTTCGCCGGCCGAGCTGCTGCGCATTCCCGAGGCCGATTTCAATATCTGCCTGTACCCGGAAGTCGCCAAGACCACGTGTCGCTGGCTCGAACGAACGTTCAAGCAGCCGACGGTCCATACGGTGCCGATCGGCATCGGCGCCATACGCGACTTCGCACGCGAGATCGGCGAGCTTACCGGTCTGGACGTCAGTCACGTCGTCGACCAGACCCATTCCCGTCTGCCCTGGTATTCGCGTTCGGTCGATTCGACCTATCTGACCGGCAAGCGGGTCTTCGTCTTCGGCGATGCCACCCACGCCATTGCTGCCGCGCGCATCGCGGTCGACGAACTCGGTTTCGAGCTGGTCGGCCTGGGCACCTACAGCCGCGAACTCGCACGCGATGTGCGCGCTGCCGCCAAACAGTACGATCTGGATGCGCTGATCACCGACGACTATCTCGACGTCGAGCGCATGATCGAGGAACTGGCTCCGGAACTGGTTCTCGGCACCCAGATGGAGCGACACATCGCCAAGCGTCGCGGCATCGGTTGCGCGGTGATCTCCGCGCCTTTCCATGTCCAGGATTGTCCGGCCCGGTATTCGCCACAGGTCGGTTTCGAGGGCGCGAACGTCATCTTCGATACCTGGGTGCACCCGCTGGTGATGGGCCTCGAGGAACACCTGCTCGGCATGTTCCGCGACGACTTCGAGTTCCACGACGATGCCACGGCATCGCATCTGGCCGCCGAGGGCGAAACCCGGACCGATGCCGCCACGACGCAACACGCTGCCAACGACGCGCCGCCCTGGCACGCCGATGCCGAAGCCGAACTCAAGAAGATCCCCTTCTTCGTTCGTGGCAAGGCACGTCGCAACACAGAAGCGTATGCTCGAGATCTGGCGTTGAGCGAAATCACGCTCGATACGCTCTACGAGGCCAAGGCCCACTTCAGCCGATGAGTCATACGAGCCGACATCAGCCTGTTTCCGAGCAACCGATCCGGGTCGCGATCGTGACCATGGATCGTCATCTGACGGGTGCCGCCGAGCGTGCCGAGACCGCGCTGCAACAGGATCTGCCCGGTCTGACGCTCAATCTTCACGCCGCCAGCGACTGGGAGCACAACCAGGCCGCGCTGACCGCATGTCGCGAGGATATCGCCCAGGCCGACATCGTGATCGCCTCCATGCTGTTCATGGAGGATCACATCAACCCGGTGCTGGCCGACCTGCAGGCCCGGCGCGATGCCTGCGACGCCATCGTGGGCTGCATGTCGGCCGGGGAAGTGGTAAGGCTGACCCGTCTGGGCCGGCTGAACATGAGTGCCAAGCAGAGTGGCCCACTGGCGCTGATCAAACGCCTCAAGGGCGAGCGCAAGAAGACCGGCAACAGCTCGGGCGCCAAGCAGATGGCGATGCTGCGCCGTCTGCCGCGCATCCTGCGCTACATCCCCGGCACGGCCCAGGATCTGCGTGTCTACTTCCTGACACTGCAATACTGGCTGGCCAGTTCGGACGAGAACCTGGCCGGCATGGTGCGCGTTCTGGTCAATCGCTACGCCGACGGACCGCGGCGCGCAGTCCGTGGCTACGTGACCGCCGAGCCGCCGGCCGAGTATCCGGACGACGGGCTGTACCACCCGCGCCTGACGCACCGCATCACTGAAACGCCGAGTGATCTGCCCGCGCCCGAAGGATGGGCCGCGACCGCGGTCCGGGGCACCGTGGGCCTGCTCGTCATGCGTTCGTATGTACTGGCCAACGACACCGGCCACTACGATGACGTCATCGCATCGCTCGAGGCCCGGGGATATCGCGTGGTGCCCGCCTTCGCCTGCGGTCTGGATGCCACCAACACGATCGAGGCGTTCTTCACCGACGCCGACGGCGAGCCGATCATCGACGCGCTGGTGTCGCTGACCGGCTTCTCGCTCGTCGGTGGCCCGGCCTACAACGACTCCGAAGCCGCCCAGAATCTGCTCGCTCGTCTCGACGTGCCTTACATCGCCGCACACGCGCTGGAGTTCCAGAGCCTGACCCAGTGGCAGGATTCACAACGCGGTCTGATGCCGGTCGAAGCGACAATGAACGTGGCGATTCCGGAAATCGACGGCGCCACCGGTTCGATCGTGTTCGGCGGCCGTCACGACGGCAAGCAGGCCATGAGCGGCCATCCCGAGCGTATCGAACGGCTGACCGCGCGCGTCGACCGGCTCATCGCGCTGCGCCAACGTCCGGTCGCCGAGCGTCGGGTGGCGATCACGCTGTTCGGCTTTCCGCCGAATGCCGGCAACGTCGGAACCGCTGCTTTCCTGTCGGTATGGGCCTCGCTGCATGCCACTCTGGGTTCACTGGCCGAGGCCGGTTACGACGTCGTCGTGCCGGAATCCGTCGATGCGCTGCGCGAGGCCGTTATCCAGGGCAATGCGGCCACCCACGGCACCACGGCCAACGTGCACGACTGGATCACGGTCGACGACCACATCAGCCGCGAGACGCATCTGGCCGAGATCGAGGCAGCCTGGGGCGCTGCCCCCGGCCGCCATAACAGCGACGGACGACAGATTCAGATTCTGGGGGCGCGATTCGGCAACGCCTTCATCGGCGTCCAGCCCGCCTTCGGCTACGAAGGCGATCCGATGCGGCTGCTGTTCGAGCAGGGCTTTGCGCCCACGCATGCCTTCTCTGCCTTCTATCGCTGGCTGCGCGAGGACTTCGGCGCCGATGCCGTACTCCATTTCGGGACCCACGGCGCACTGGAATTCATGCCCGGTAAGCAGGCCGGCCTGACGGGTGCCTGTTGGCCGGATCGTCTCATCGGCGACCTGCCCAACGTCTATCTTTACGCTGCCAACAACCCTTCCGAGGGGACGCTGGCCAAACGCCGCGCGGCGGCGACGCTGATCAGCTACATGACGCCGCCGCTCGCCCAGGCCGGGCTGTATCGCGAGCTGATCGATCTCAAGGACAGCGTGTCGCGATGGCGTGCCTGCGGCCCGGACGACGTCGCCGAGGCAACACGCCTGGCCGAACTGATCCAGAGCCAAGCCGCCGCCCTGGACCTGACGGCGGCCGAGCCGGCCTGGGCCGAGCCCGGCGCGCCGATCGCACGTCTGACCGAACAGCTGCGCGAACTCGAAGGCACCTATATTCCGGACGGTCTGCACGTGCTGGGCCAGGCACCGGAAACAGCGCGCCGGGGCGAGCTGCTGCGTGCCATCGCCGACGCCAGTTACGACATCGATCTCGATGGCGATACGGTCGATGCCCTGCTCGCCGGCGTGCCGCTGTCCGAACATAACGCGCCGGTACTGTCGCCGTCCCAGCGTGAGGAACTGACCGCGCGGGCCGCCGCCCTGGCCGATAACGGCGAAACCGCCGCGCTTCTGCGAGCGCTGGAAGGCCGTTTCACCCGACCGGTCGCCGGTGGCGACCTGGTGCGTACGCCCGGCGTGTTGCCGACCGGGCGCAACGTTCACGGCTTCGATCCCTTCCGCCTGCCCAGCGCCTTCGCCGTGGCCGACGGCAAACGTCAGGCCGAGCTTCTGCTCGCACGCCATATGGCCGACGGCCACGGCATGCCGGCCTCCATCGCGCTGGTGCTCTGGGGGACCGACAATCTCAAGAGCGAGGGCACGCCGATCGGCCAGGCCCTGGCACTGCTCGGCGCGCGTCCGCGCCACGACTCGTTCGGCCGGGTCGCCGGAGCCGAGCTGATTTCACTGGCCGAGCTGGGGCGTCCGCGGGTCGATGTCGTGCTCACGCTGTCGGGCATCTTCCGCGATCTGTTGCCGCTGGCCACCCGAATGCTGGCCGAGGCGGCCTGGCTGGCGGCCACGGCCGCGGATGAGTCGCCCGAGGACAATCCGATCCGGGCACACGCCCTGGCCTATCAGGCCGAACACGATTGCGATCTCGAAACCGCCGCACTGCGCGTGTTCTCGAACGCCGATGGCGCCTACGGTGCCAACGTGAATCTGTTGCTGGACAGCTCGGCCTGGTCGGATGAGGATGAACTCGCCGAAACCTATTGTCAGCGCAAGTGTTTCGCCTACGGGCGCAAGGGCGAGCCGGTCAAGCAGCCCGACCTGCTCGCCGCGGCTCTCTCGCACGTCGACCTGACCTACCAGAATCTCGAGTCGGTCGAACTCGGCGTCACTTCGATCAGCCATTACGTGGATAGCCTCGGCGGGATCGGGCGCTCGGTCGCACGCGCCAGTGGCAGCCAGAAGCCCTGCTACATCGGCGATCAGACACGCGCCAACAACACGGTCCGTTCATTGAGCGAGCAGATCGCGCTCGAGACCCGAACGCGCGTTCTCAACCCGAAGTGGCAGGAAGGTCTTCTGGCGCACGGCTACGAAGGCGTCCGCCAGATCGAGGAACACGTGACGCACACCATGGGCTGGTCGGCGACCAATGCCGCCGTCGACCCGTGGGTATACCGTCGCATCAGCGAGACCTATCTTCTGGACGAGACGATGCGCAATCGACTCGCCGAACTCAATCCGACCGCGTCGGCCCGGATGGCCAATCGCCTGCTCGAAGCGCAGGAACGCCAGTACTGGAACCCCGACGACGACATGCTCGATGCGCTTCGCGCAGCCGGCGACGAACTCGAGGACCGGCTCGAAGGCATCCATCCCGAGGCAGAGACCGCATGAGTAACACCACCAAGGTCCCGATTTCCTCGATCGGCCGAAAGAATCCGCGCGAGGACGGCGAAGGCAGCGTTCAGGTCAGCATGGACCCGAGTGTTTCCATCGACGGCGCCAAGGTCTTTGCCGTCTACGGCAAGGGCGGCATCGGCAAATCCACCGTATCCTCCAATCTGTCCGCGGCCTTCTCGCGCATGGGCAAGCGCGTGCTGCAGATCGGCTGCGATCCGAAACACGATTCGACGTTCACCCTCACCCAGACGCTCGTCCCGACGGTCATCGACATCCTGGAATCGGTCGACTTCCACCAGGAAGAGCTCGGCCCCGAGGATTTCGTCTACGAGGGGTACAACGGCGTGATGTGCGTCGAGGCCGGCGGCCCGCCCGCCGGCACCGGCTGTGGCGGCTATGTCGTCGGTCAGACCGTCAAGCTGCTCAAGGAACACCATCTGCTTGAGGACACCGATGTGGTGATCTTCGATGTGCTCGGCGATGTCGTCTGTGGCGGTTTCGCCGCACCGCTCCAGCATGCCCATCGTGCGCTGTGCGTCACCGCGAACGATTTCGACTCCATCTTCGCGATGAATCGGATCGTGGCGGCCATCCAGGCCAAGAGCAAGAATTACAAGGTTCGCATGGGCGGCGTGATCGCCAACCGGTCGACCGACGTCGATCAGATCCAGCGCTTCAATGACTCGGTCGGGCTCGACATTCTGGCGCATATCCCGGATCTCGACGTGATCCGTCAGTCGCGCCTGAAGAAGTGCACCCTGTTCGCGCTCGATGACGACAGCCCCGAGGTCGAAGCCGTACGTCAGGAGTACATGGCACTGGCCCAGCGTCTCTGGGACGGCACCGATCCGCTGATCGCCGAGCCGATGAAGGATCGTGCGATCTTCGATCTGCTGGGCTTCGACTGAGCGTGGTCGAGGATCAGGCGCGCATGGAAAGCTACAGGGCCACTCGGAGCCAGATCGAAGACTACTTCGATCGCACCGCTGTCGATGCCTGGTCGAAGCTGACCTCCGATGCGCCGGTCTCGCGCATCCGTGCGACCGTGCGCGCCGGACGCGAGGCCATGCGGGATACGCTGCTCGGCTGGCTGCCCGCCGATCTGACCGGCGCCCGCATCCTCGACGCCGGTTGCGGGACCGGCATGCTGGCCACCGAAGCCGCCCGGCGCGGTGGCGATGTGGTGGCGGTGGATCTGTCCCCCAACCTGATCCGACTCGCCCGTGAGCGCGTGCCGCAGCGCTTCGAGTCCGGCCGCGTCGTCTTTCAGGAAGGCGATATGCTCGACCCGGCGCTCGGCGATTTCGATTATGTCGTCGCCATGGATTCGGTGATCCATTACAACGCACCGGACATGCACGAAATGATCGTCGCCATGACGGCTCGCGCGCGACACGGTGTACTGGTCACCTTCGCGCCGCGAACGATGCTGCTCAGCCTGATGCATGCCACCGGGCGCCTGTTCCCGCGCAGCGATCGGGCCCCGCAGATCAAACCGGTCGGCGACCGTCGCCTGCGGCGCATGGTGGCCGCCGATGACCGCCTGGCCGCGTGGCAGACCGGTCGCAGCGCCCGCATCGCACGGGGGTTCTATATCTCCCAGGCGCTGGAGCTGTCGCGATGAAGAAACGGGCGAGCAGTCTGTCGGAGGCAATCAACGCGATCGGACCGCGTTATCTGCCCTTCGCCGATGCCGCCACGAGCCATCTGCCGCTCGCCCGTATCATGCGACTGTCGTTGTTCCAGATCACGGTCGGCATGGCCATCGTGCTGCTCAACGGTACCCTCAACCGCGTGATGATCGTCGAGCTCGGCGTGCCGGCCTGGCTGGTCTCGGTCATGGTCGCCCTGCCGCTGGTCTTTGCTCCGGTGCGTGCGTTCATCGGTTTCCGTTCCGACCATCATCGCTCGGCGCTCGGCTGGAAGCGCGTGCCCTACATCTGGTTCGGCACGCTCGCCCAGTTCGGCGGGCTGGCCATCATGCCGTTCGCGCTCATCGTCCTGTCGGGCGATTCCAATGCACCGGGCTGGATGGGCCCCGCAGCGGCCGCGCTGGCTTTTCTGATCACCGGCGCCGGCCTGCACACCGTTCAGACCGCCGGGCTGGCCCTGGCCACGGACCTGGCCCCACCCAAGGCCAGACCGCGCGTCGTTGCCCTGCTCTACGTCATGCTGCTCGTCGGCATGCTCTTCGCGGCACTCGCCTTCGGCTGGTTGCTCGCCGATTTTTCCGAACTGCGTCTGATCCGCGTCGTACAGGGCGCCGGTCTGCTGACGATGGTGCTCAATCTGGCTGCGCTTTGGAAACAGGAACCGCGTCGACCGGGCCGCACGATCGAGGCCCGGCCCGCGTTTCGCGAAACCTGGCGCGCTTTTCTGGCCCAGGGCGGCACGCGACGCTTCATGCTGGCGGTCGGCCTCGGCACCGCCGGCTTTTCGATGCAGGATATTCTGCTTGAACCGTACGGCGGCCAGATTCTCGGGCTGTCGGTCAGCGCCACGACCGAGCTGACCGCCCTGCTCGCGGCCGGCACGCTGGTGGCGTTCGCCATCGCCGCGCGCGCACTCAATCGTGGCGTGAATCCGCATCGCCTGGCCGCGATCGGCGCGCTGATCGGCATCGTGGCGTTCACGATCGTGATATTCGCCGCGCCCCTGGCCTCCGGTCTGGTCTTTCGGATCGGCACGACCGGTATCGGTTTCGGCGGCGGCCTGTTTGCCGTCGGCACGCTGATCGCGGCGATGACGCTGACCCGGGCCGATGCCAATGGCCTGGCGCTCGGCGCCTGGGGCGCAGTTCAGGCCACTGCCGCCGGCGCCGGTCTGGCGCTTGGCGGCGTCCTGCGCGATACACTGTCCGAACTGGCCCGCCACGGTGCGCTCGGTGCTGCGTTGAATGGCCCGGCCACCGGTTACGGGCTCGTCTACTGCCTCGAAATCGTCCTGCTGTTCGTCACGCTTGCCGTGATCGGGCCGCTGGCGCGTTACCGGACCGATCCCGGACCGGTGGATACCAAGTCATTCGGCATCGCCGAATTCCCGGGCTAATCACAGTGAGGTGACCGCCATGCCCACCGGATACATCACCAGCCACATGGATGTCGCCCAGATGGTGCTCTATGCGTTCTGGATATTCTTCGCCGGCCTGATCATCCACCTGCGTCGCGAGGACAAGCGCGAAGGATATCCGCTGGAATCCGATCGCAGCCGGCGGGCACCGCGAACGCCGGTAGTCGGCTTTCCGGCGCCGCCGCCGCCCAAGCGCTGGGCGATGCCGCACGGCGAGGCCGATCTGATCGCGCCACGGGAGCCGGTCGTACAGCCCGAGATTCGCGGTGTGATCGATGCCGATCGGCCACTGTTCGGCTTCCCGCTCGAACCGACCGGCAATCCGCTACGCGACGCGGTGGGCCCGGCCAGCTACGCCATGCGGCGCGACGTGCCGGATCTGACCGTCCACGGCGACCCGAAAATCGGGCCGATGCGCGTGCTTGGTGGCTATCGGATCATCGCCGGCGATGCCGATCCGTGTGGTATGCCGGTGGTGGCCGCCGACGGCCGTATCGCCGGCACGGTCTACGATGTCTGGGTCGATCGCGCCGAGCCACGCATCCTGTATTTCGAAATCACGCTGGACGACGCCATTCTCGACGAGAACGAACACAACACGGCTGGCGCCGTTCCGGCCGAGCCGCGTCGCGTCCTGCTGCCAACCGGTTTCGCGCGCGTGCAGGTGCGTCATCACCGGATCAAGGTAAGCTCGATACGGGCCGCGGATTTTGCCTTCGTACCCGGCCATGCGCGCATGGACGTCGTCACACGCCGCGAAGAGGATGCCATCACCGGCTATTTCGGGGGCGGCCATCTGTTCACTCATCCGCGGGGTCGGGAAGCGCTTCTGTGAGCCATAACGAGTACGCGGTCGAGCCGATCCGGGGCCTGCCCGAACGGCCGCCGGACGGCGAACATATTCTCTGGCAGGGCGCGCCGAGCTGGCGAGCCCTGGCCTTGCGTGCGTTTCACGCACGCAAGGTGGCCATCTATTTCGGTCTGCTGTGGCTGATCTTCGCGGCCTATGAGATGGCGACCGGCCAGTACTGGGCGATCGGCGTCACCGCCATGCGGCTCGCTATTCCGGCGGTGCTGGGCGTCGCCCTGCTGTGTGGCCTGGCCGGGTTGTATGCCCGGGTAACGGTCTACACGATCACCAGCCGGCGAGTCGTGATTCGTTCCGGCATCGCGCTGCCGATGAGCATCAACGTGCCGTTCGCCCAGATCGAATCCGCCGCGGCCCGTCATCATCGCGACGGGACCAGCGATGTCCCGGTGCGGGTGGCCCGCGGCCAGAATTCGAGCTACGTCATTCTCTGGCCCAACGTCCGGCCGGGCCGGTTTCGTCGACCGGAGCCGATGATGCGTGCGCTGAGCGATGGCCGACTTGCCGCGGACATCCTGTCCGATGCACTCGCGGACTTCGTCGAACCCGAGGACAGTGGCCTGCCGCGTGTCGCCGCCGGCGAGCCGAGCGCCGACGCCGCACAGGACGCGACGCAACGTCGTGCCATCGCCTGACATGGCCGATCGAGAATATCGCGACAATTTCCCGAAGGGCGCCCTGATCGGCGGCGCCATTCTCCTGATCGTCACGCTCGTCTTCGTGGCGACAGTCCGTCTGGCCGATGTGGCACCGGCCGCCCAGGTGCCGGCCACGACCGACGCGGTCAAGAGCCGTTATCTGAAGTTCGCCGATGCCGACAACGGCGATGTCATCGTGACCGCCGTCGACGGGGCCGGCGGGCCACAACACATCGCCACGCTGACACCCGGTACCAACGGCTTCCTGCGAGCCGTGATGCGCGGGCTTGTCCAGGCACGCAAGATCGACGACATCGGCCCGAGCGTCCCCTTCAAGCTGAGTCGGCTCGCCGACGGCCGATTGGTTCTGGCCGACCCGGCCACCCATCGCCGGATCTATCTGCGTGCCTTCGGGCCGACCAATGCCGCGGCATTCGGTCGACTGCTCGACGACCAGCCGATGGGCGATGCGGACCCACAGGTCGCGCGCGCGCAATCCACGAGTCATTCGCCATGATGCAGTTAAGCTGGTTCGATCGCCTGCTCGGGCGCACGCTCTTCGAGGTGCCCTGCGTGGTAACGGTCGAAAACACCTTCGATTTTCTTCACAGTAACGTCGAGCTGCAGGGTGTGGCGCCGGAATGCGGCGATGCGGTCCAGGTCATCGACGCGCCGACCGATGTGCCCTACGGCAAGACCCTTACCTGCGAGCGGCGTGCTCAGGTCATGCGAGGCGGCCCGTGGGATGCATTCTGGGGCCGCTTTTCCGCGATGGGCGAATTCCTCGAACTGTTTGATCTGAGTTTCACCGAGCGGAGACAACTATGAGCACTGCCGATACGACAGAGGCCTCGACTCGCACGGCGACCACCGATAAGGCGCGCGAAGACACCGTTCTGTCCCCGCACTTCTACACCACCGATTTCGCGGCCCTGGATGCCATGGACATCGAGGGCGTACGCGAGGAATGGGACGACCTCATTGCCGAGCTGCGGGCTGACGAGAACAAGGGCCATTTCGTGCGTGAGAATGACTTCACGGGCGCCATCGAGGCCATGGACCCTGCGCTGCGCAAGGAATTCATCGATTTCGTGGTCAGCTCGGTCACGGCCGAATTCTCCGGGTGCGTGCTCTATGCCGAAATCAAGAAACGGGTGAACAATCCCGATATCCGCGAACTGTTCTCCTACATGACGCGCGACGAGGCTCGACACGCCGGTTTCCTCAACGACACGCTCAAGGATTTCGACATGGGCGTGGATCTCGGTTTCCTGACCAAGACCAAGAAATACAAATATTTCAAGCCGAAGTTCGTCTTCTACGCGACCTATCTTTCCGAAAAGATCGGCTACGCGCGTTACATCAGCATCTATCGCAAACTCGAGTCTCATCCGGAGTTGCGTTTCCACCCGCTGTTCTCGTGGTTCGAGCGGTGGTGTCAGGACGAATTTCGTCACGGCGAGGCCTTTGCCTTATTGATGCACGCCAACCCGGAATTGCTTGCCGGGCGAAACAAGCTCTGGATCCGCTTCTTCCAGCTCGCCGTGTTCGCGACCATGTACGTCCGCGATCACAGCCGACCGGCCTTTCATGCCGCGCTCGACGTCGACCCGACCGAATACGATATGCGGGTCTTCTCGATCACCAGCGAGATCGCCGAGCAGGTCTTTCCCGTCACGCTGAATTTCGACAGTCCGAAATTCCGTGCCGGCCTCGATCGGCTCACGCGCATCGCGCATCGCATGGAGGCTGCCAAGAAGCGCGGCGGCCTGCTCGCGCCATTCAAGCGGGCCGGGCTGGCTGTGGCAGCGGCCGCGATCTTCACGCGGCTCTATCTGCTGCCGGTAAAACACCACCAACAACCGGAACGCGTCCGGTTGGCACCGACCTGGTAGCACCTGTCCGATGACCGAGTTCGCGCTGCCACTGGTCTATGCCGTCTTCGTGTGGTGGTTCGCAACCGGCTGTCTTTTCCTGCTCAATGCCTTGCCGAAACGCGGGCGTCGTTGGAGTCTCGCCGTCGCGACGCTAGTCGCGGTCGCCGCTTTCGTCGGGTTGTTACAGAGCGGCGGCGACCGCGGTGCCTTCGCGGCCTATCTGTCGTTCACGTGCGGGCTCACGCTCTGGGGGTGGCAGACCATGACCTATTACATGGGCTTCATCACCGGGCCGCGCGAGCGCGCGTGTCCGCGCGACGCCCACGGGTGGGCGCGCTTTGGCTACGGGATCGCGGCCAGTCTCTGGCACGAGCTGGCAGCGTTGCTGATGGGCGCCGTGCTACTGGTGTCATGCTGGCACATGCCGAACCGGATCGGTCTGTGGACCTATCTCGTGCTCTGGGCGATGCACGTCAGCGCCAAGCTCAACCTCTTTCTCGGCGTGCGCAATACCAACGACGATTTTCTGCCGTCACATCTGGCCTACCTGAAGAGTTTTTTCAGAAAGCGCCGCATGAATCCGCTTTTTCCACTGTCCGTGACCTGCGGCAGCCTGGTCACCGCAGCCTGCCTCGATACGGCGCTGGCCGTCGAGGCCGACGGTTTCACCACCGCCGGTTTTCTGCTCGTCGGCACCCTGTCCGGGCTTGCCGTGCTCGAACATGCCTGTCTCTTTCTGCCGATCCCGGCGGCCCTGCTATGGCGTTGGAGCCATCACGGCCCCCGCCCCGGCGATGGCCCGGCCGAGAACACCGGCGTCTCGACAAGCAATGGTTCGCATACCCGCCGGACGCCCCACAAGGCCGTCGCCGCCGCGCCGCATTCGCGCGGCCGTTGCTAGAAAGTCGGACCAGCCCCTGTTCATTTCATTGCGGTAGTTTTCACGATGAACGAGCCTTTCGATCTCGCCCCGGCCCTGGATGGGACCCGTCACGTCATCGACGGTGAAAACGGGCGCATCAGCTATTACGCCAGCGCCCCGGCGGAGACGGCACGCCACGAGCGCCCGATGCTATTCGTGCACAGCGTGAACGCGGCGGCCTCCGCCTACGAGGTCAAGCCGCTGTACGACCACTACGCTCGCGAGCGCCCGGTCTTCGCGCTGGATCTGCCCGGCTACGGCTTTTCGACACGCCGGGCGATTCGCTATGAACCGCGTGTGATGACCGACGCCGTGCATGCCGTCGTCGATGCCATCGTGGCGGCCGGTCATGATCTGCCGATCGATGCAGTGGCGCTGTCGTTGTCCTGTGAATTCCTGGGCCGGGCCGCGGACGAACGGGCCCGGGCCTTTGCCACACTCGGCTTCATCAGTCCGACCGGTTTCGCCGAAGGCGCCGAACGACGCGGCGCCCCGGAAACCACGCGCGGCATACCCTGGCTGTATCGCGGCGTCACGGCGTCGCAGGGCCTCGGCAGAGGTCTGTTTGCGGGACTGACGTCGCGCCCGAGCATCCGATATTTTCTCCAGAAGACCTGGGGCAGCCCGGATATCGACGAAGGTATGTTCGAGTACGCCCATGCGAGCGCCCACCAGCCGGGCGCGCGTCACGCCCCGTTTTCCTTCCTTTCCGGCTATCTGTTCAGCAATGACATCAGCGATGTCTATGATCGCCTGTCATTGCCGATCTGGATGGCCCACGGCAGCCGCGGCGATTTCATCGATTACCGCCGCAAGGTCGATTATGGCGACAAGCCGAACTGGGCGATCCGCGGTTATGAGACCGGCGCACTGCCACATTTCGAGATCCTGGACACGCTGACCGCCGATTACGACGCCTTCCGCGCCGACGCGGCGCTTTAAAAAGCATTGATCTCACACGCCGCCGAGCCGGCCGGCGGCGTGTGAGTCTGCCGGCGCACACCGATCGGTCTGCGCCGGCGATCTTCAGCCGCCCTGCGCGCCGTTCGCCGGCGACGATCCCTCGGTCGACGCCGACCTCGGCATCGTCGGCATTGGCCGGTTTCCCGGTGTCGCCGGGTGCTCTGTCTTATCCGACCCCGGCCGTGGGGCGCTCGCCGGTATCGGCTTGCCGTTCCCGCCGCTGTTGTCGGGCACGGCGAGCGCCGGGTAATCAGCGATCACTTTCTGGCCGTAAAGCGGCTTGTAGACACCCTGGTGACAAGTCTCGCAATTGATGCCGAAGGGCTTGCCGTCCGGCCCCTTCTGGCTCGGCGGGAACGTATCGGCCAGCGAGTCCATATACGTTTCGTTGAGCTCACGCAGCATGTGGATGCCATACCATGCCCGGATCTTGTGCGGGCGGCCCTGGCCCTCCCAGGACGAAAAGGCACGGGAGTTGTGGCAAAACGAACAATTCACGCCGAGCGCGTTGGACATGTGAATCATGAGACCGAACACGCCCTCGGTATCCTGGATATCCGACTTGGCGCCATTGGGCATCGCATAATTGCTCTGTACGTTGATGGATTTATCCATCTGCAGATACGCGTGATACAGGTCCGACGGTAGTGACGCGTAACCGTTCTCCTTCGAGGGCGGCAATTTACCGCTGCCTTCCTGCGTCACGCCCGCCACCTTGTTCGCCCACACGTTTTCGGGGACGTTGTTGCCACGATGACAGGTGTAACAGGTGACCCCGACGCCATCGACGTGTGCCGCCCATTTGGTGTTGATCTCGCGCGTCATCTGCAGCATGCGACGCGCCACGCGCTTGGTGTAGAGCTTGTCCGAGGCATAGTTGCCGTTGGCGTGACAGTAGCTGCATCCCTGATCCGGTGCGACGGCATTGGCCATGCCCTGCATCTGACGCAGGAATTGACCGACGCTGAGGTTACGTAGCACCTGGACATTCTCAAAGACCGCCCCGGCCCGCGGCCCCCCACTGCTCGCCTTGGGCGGTGCGTTCTGGAAATCGGTCGCGGCCATCTGGTCGGAGACCTTGCGCGGGTTGTAAACCAACGACTGCCCGCCACCGCGATAGCCGGTCTGAACGCTCTTCATGGGCGGCCGATCCCAGCCGGCAGTGAACAGCATGAAGAAAACCAGCAGAATGATGACGAATCCGCCGAGTCCGACGGCGATACGCGCCGCGCCAAGGCCGGCGAGAAATCCGGCTGTGCGCTGGCCGACGACACGCAGAATACGCAGGGTTTCCCGAATCATGAGCCACCGCCTTGTGTCATCGGCACCTGCGGCACGCTGTCGGCGCCGGGCGGCGGCGTGACCAGGCCGTGGTGCATGCCCCAGAGGTACCAGTTGTCGACCACCGTGCCCGACAACAGGATCCCGATACCGCCAACCAGCGGACAGAGCAGTGCGAACCACCAGGCCCAGCGGTGAATGGATTCCATGGTCGCGTTGAAGCCCATGGTCCACCGCCAGAACAGGGCAGCCCGCTCGGCCGCCGTTCCACGATCGACGGCCTGCTCGATCTCGCGCTCGCCGCCGTAGCGCGCCACCGCGAGAATGGTGGCCCCATGCATTGCGAAGAGCAGGACCGAGCCGTACAGGAACACGATCGACAACATGTGAAACGGGTTATAGAACAGATTCCCGTAGCGCAGCGAAAAGGCAGCCGTCCAATCCAGATGCGGGAAGATGCCGAATGGGACCGCTTCGCCCCAGGCGCCCATCATCACCGGCCGGATGAAACCCAGCACCAGATAAAGCCAGATCGCGGCCGCGAAAGCCCAGGCCACATGCGTGCCCATACCCAGGGCACGCGCTCTTCGATAGACCCGGACCCACCACATCAAGATGGATACCGTGAGGAAGAAACCGGCGATGAGCCACCAGCCGCCCTGGGCAAGCGGCGGTAACGACAGCCCGTAGGACTCCGGCGGCGGATCGAGCGACAGCCACGGCAGCAGCCGGATGAACTGCACCGGATCCCAGCCGACCGAGGCCCACATGTTGAGCCCGATGATCTCGAAGGCGATGAAGCCGAACAACAGCGAGGCACAGCCCCACCAGCCCAGATACAACGGACCGATCTGGGCGTCACCAATGCGCCCGGCCCATCGCGAGTGAATCGTCCACGATGACATCCGGGACGCATTGCCGTCACGACCGAGATCGACCCCGGGATCGGTCGGGGCATCGACGACGACGCGCGTGAATATGTTCTGGTATTCGGCCATCGTCTCCCCCTAGTTCCAGATCGGCAGCTGCAGCCACCAGTTCCACCAGCTCGGCCATCCCTGTGCCCAGAACGGGCCACTGATGATGATGCAAACGGCGCTGAAGAAACCGGCCGACAGCGCCAGAGCGAGGCCCAGGCGATGAATACCGAGCTCCCCGACCGAATACCCCATCAGGTCACGAAAGAACGAGTTCTCATGCTCGGCCAGACGCACCGTCTCGCCTTTTTGCGGGTTGATCGCCGAAAGCACCGCGCCACCGTGCATCGCCAGCATGAACGTGGTGGTGAAAAAGAACGTCACCGCCAGCATGTGGGCCGGGTTGTAGTGAAAATGCAGATACTGGTAGCCGGTGTTCGACACCCAGTCGAGATGGCTCATGATGCCGTAGGGAAAACCGTATCCCCAGGCGCCCATGAGCATGGGCCGTATGACCACCAGACTCACATACGCGAAGATCGCGACCGAGAACGCGAACGGCACGTGGTAGCCGATCCCCAGCTTGCGACAGATCTCGACTTCACGCAGCGCCCACGACACGAAGGCACCGATGGCACATACGGTGATGATCTGCCACAGCCCGCCGTCGCGCAGCGGGGCGAAAGCCAGCCCGTACTTGAGATCGGGCGGCGCGATGCTGATCTGCCAGATGTTCCATGTCGGTCCCAGCGCGGCGCCATAAACGATCAGTGCGGTTCCCAGCACCGAAAAGAAGATCGTGGTGATACCGAAGAAGCCGCAATAGAACGGTCCGATCCAGAAATCGAACAGATCTCCCCCGACCAGGGTGCCGCCGCGTATCCGGTACTTTTTCTCGAAACTGAGCATCGACATGGCTCATATCCCCCGCAAACGGACCTCGATAGATGGCCCGTGACCTATTTCCCGCGATCGGCCCCCGGACACGACGCATCCACTCGCGCGCGCCGGTGCCCGGGGCCGATCGAGCGCCTCAACTGTCTTTCGACGGCATCGGGGAGACGTTCTGCGGCACCGGCTTGGACTGCGCCTGCGGTCCGTTGAGCCAGTTGTAACGGTCGGTGCTGAGCAGGATGAAGTGAATGAGCAGCGCCAGTGCGAACAGGAACGTGAACAGTCCCAGCAGCACACGACGCGGATCGAAGATTAACCAGACTCGCCACATGTCGATGCTCCTAGACGATCGAGGAATGAAGGGTTGATGCGGCGTCCTTGAGCACGCCGATCGAGGCCTGCGCATCGCTGGGCGTCAGCAGCCACGGGCGCCACTGCCAGACCAGAATGTGCGCAATCATCGCGATGACCACGAAGATGAGAAAACTCACCACGAATATCTTGTGAAACTCTTTCGCTTCCGCCTCACTCAGGCCGGAAAGCGATCGATGCACTTCCTTTTCCTTATCCATTGACGATCTCCCAACAAGGCCCGGAGGCCGTTACCGCGTCATCCGCCCGCGGCGAGCTGCCGAAACGACGTGTTCCGGAACCGCCGCATGCCGCGGCGAAGAAAACTGCTAGAACCCCATCAGCGCACACGACGCCACGAGGCCGGCATCCGAACGTGCCTGTGCCAGCATCGAGGGCCGGCGATTGCGACGACGACGACCGATGGTCAAGAGACGAATCACGGGCGTGACCAGGAGGCTCACAGCGAGCGTGGCCGCGTAGATCAGCCGGAAATCGCGTCGATAACAGCGTTCGCGCACGGCCAGCGGTGCTGCGGCCTCCGGCCCGGTGCGATGTGTCGATTGCTTCATCTGTCGTTCCCCCTTGCTGTCGGCGCCGGCCGTGGCCGTGCGTCGTTTCATCACGCACGACGCGCAAAAAAGCGCGCACGCTGCGATTAGAAGATGCATGCGGGCTCATGCCGCACGCTCCGATGCAATGTGGCGCTGCGCACGGGCGACCGCGTCGCGATCAACGGCCTCCGCACCGGCCTGTGAGGCCTCGACTTCCGCCCGATCCCGCAGCTTCTTGGCCGCGGAGATGCGCACCAGCACCGGCTGCGCCTCGACATGATCGGCCAGCAACTGCTGGGCCTCGGCTTCCCAGGGCATCGTTTCGCCCCGCCCGTCGGCACGCGCTGGCGTGGCATCGACCTGGTCCATGTCCGCAGCCAGCGGCAGAATATGAAACAGCGCATCGAACAGTGCGTTGCATACTTCCTGAACAAGCCAGACGGCCCCGGCATACCCCATGAAGGGTGTGCCGGTCGCGCGTCGGATGACGGCGCCGGGAAACGAGGCCGGGATATAGATCGCCCGCACGCCGTTTTCGGCCATGTACATGCGCTCGTTGTAACTGCCGAACACGATCAGCGGCTGGCGGTCACGAATCGCCTCGGAAACCGCCTCGTTGTCCGGCTTCACGCCGGGACGACGCGCGAAGGCGAAGTGACATGGCAGCCCCATTTCCTCTTCGAGAAAATGACGCACGCCGCGCGCATAGGTCTCGTTGGCATGAATGCCGAAGCTGGCAGTGCCGAAGAAATCCTGGGTGACCGAACGCCACAGGTCCCATAACGGCTTGATGGTCGTGTGCTTTTCCTGCTCGATGAACGGTTCGGGATCGAGTTCGAGCACCTGCCCCAGCGCACGCAGGAATTTCGTCGTGCTGTGCATGCCGATCGGGGCCTGCAGGAACGGCACATCGAGCGCCTCGCACAGCTGCCGGCCGAATTCGCGGTACAGGCAGACGTTGGCTTCCGCCTGACCGAGCTCGGCGATATCCGCCAAGTGCTCGCCCATCGGGAAGACCATGTTGACCTCGGCGCCGATCCCCTCGACGAGCCGCTTGAGCTCGGCGATGTCGGAGGCCGAATTGAACATCCCGTAGATCGCGCCGATGAGATTGACGCGCGGCCGCTCGTCTTCCGCGCGTGCTTTCCGGCGAACGCGCTTGGGCCCGAACTCGGTCCACAGCCAGACCAGCGCCCGGTCGGCGCTCTGCCACTGATCCTCGTCGATCGTGCGCGGCAGGAATCGCTTCAGGCCGGTGCCCTCCGGGGTGACGCCGCCGCCAATCATCTCGGCGATGGAGCCGGTCACGACGACCGACGGCAGATCGGGATCAAGCTGCTCGTGGGCACGCCGCATCGCGCCTTCCGTACCCTTTTCGCCGAGCTCCTCCTCGGACAGGCCGGTGACCACGATCGGCAGTTCGTGCGGTGGCAGACCGTCGGTGTAATGCAGTACCGACGTGACCGGCAGATTTTCACACCCGACCGGGCCGTCGATGACGACCTGCAGGCCCTTGATGGCAGTGAATACGTATACCGACCCCCAGTATCCGCCGGCGCGGTCGTGATCGAGGACAAGCGTCTGTTGCGCGTTCATCAGCCCAGATCCTGCGTCTCGGCCGAAGCTGCACGACGCTTGAGCTTGTCGAGATGCCGGCGCTGCTTGGCGCGGAATTTCGGCCGATCGCCGGGCACCTTCTGCCATATGCCGGCGGCATGCCCTTCGCCGACACCGTCGAAAAAGGCACGCATGGCATCGAATCGTGTCTTGTTGCCGATCGCGTTGTTGATCACCGGGGCAAGCGACTTCGCCCCGGCGGCCCCCATCAACGGCCGCGCCGAGATGAGATTGGTGAAATAAAGCCCCGGAATCGCCAGCTCCTTGGCTTTCTGGACAACCGGCGTGGTGCCGATGGCCAGATCCGGCTGGAATTCGTGGATCGCGCCGACATCGGATTCCAGCGAGGCCCGATAGACCACACGCACCCCTCGGTTTTCCAGCCACTCGCGATCCGGCTCCGACCAGACCGTCCGCGGACAGGCCGTGCCGACATATCGGACATCGGCCCCTGCCTCGATCAGCAACCGCGCCACGAGCAGCTCCGAGCCCTCGTATCCGGACATCACGATACGGCCGTCGATCGGCGCCTCGATCAATGCCTGACGAATGGCCGGCAGACAGGCGGTCTGAGCCGCCGCAATGTCATCCTCGGCGATACCGCAGGCGCGGCCCACTGCTGCCAGCCAGTCGCGTGTGCCGTCGACGCCGACCGGCGCCGAGGCGACGACCGGGCGCCCAGCCGTCTCGAACTCGCGTACCGAGGCCGTGTAATGCGGATGCACCGCCGCCACGGCTGCGCAGTCGAGCGCGGCATAGAGCTCGCGCCACTCGCGGGTCGGAACCGCTGGCCCAGCCGCCAGATTCATCGGGGCCAACAGGGCATCGATGGTCATCGGGTCGGCCGGAAACATCTCGCCGAGCAGGGTCACGGTCGGACGCTCGGCCTGGCCGTCACGCGGCGGCGCCACCGGGCCGTGCTCGGCCTCGCGGCGTGCATAACCGAGCATCGCGCCGGCGAGCACGTCCTTGGCCTCGGCATGCGTCGGCACGCCGAAGCCCGGCACATCGATGCCGATGATGCGTACGCCCTCGATCTCGTCGGGCAAAAGCTGGAGCGGCACGCCGGAAGCCGTCGGCACGCACAGATTGATGACGACGACCGCATCGTACTTGTCGGGATCGGCGAGCTTGAACACGGACTCGCGGATATCCTCGAACAGCTTGCCGGTCACCAGCGTTTCGGAATCGAACGGCACGTAGCCGACCGTGCGACGGGCGCCGTAGAAATGCGAGGTGAAGGTCAGGCCATAAACGCAGCAGGCCGAACCGGACAGGACGGTGGCGGTACGTCGCATGCGCAGGCCGACGCGCAGCGAGCCAAACGCCGGGCACATGCCCTGCGGCTGGTCGTGCGGGCCTTTCGGGTAATCCTGCGCATACCGGGCGAGCGTCTCCTGCTTGCCGGCGGCACGCGCAGCATCAGCCAACGTATCGGCACCGGCGTGACACCCGAGACCGTTGCCCTGGGTGGCGGCCACATTGATCCGCTCGACCCCGGCGGTCGTCTGCGCGCGCGTCGACGCTTCTGGCATGCCGGCATTATCGAGCGGCGTACGCGCGGCGTCGTCGTAGGCGACCTCGGCTGCCTGGCTTCGACGATTATCGGCGCTCATTCTGGGCCTCAGACCTCGTCGTAGACGACTTCGAGCGAGGGTTTGTCGACGACGTTGACGCCGCGCATGTCGGCTTCGGTCGCCGGCTCGAGCACCACGTTGCGACCGACTTCGTCCCCCTTGAACAGGCCGAGCAGCGCATCGTGCTCGAGCGGCGTCGGCAGCACCGGCGGTGCACTGGCCACATTGCGACCCAGTTCATCGAACATGTCGGCCCACTGGCCACCGGGATAGCCGATGATCTCGTAGTTCGCGCTCTTGGACCGGATGTCGTCGTTGGCGGGGATCGAGGACAACAGCGGGATGCCGACCTGCTCGGCGAAGGCCGCTGCCTCGCCGGTGCCCTCGTCCTTGTTGACCACCATGCCGGCCACGCCGACGTTGCCGCCGAGTTTGCGGAAATACTCCACCGCCGAACAGACGTTGTTCGCCACGTAGAGCGACTGCAGATCATTGGAGCCGACGACGATGACCTTCTGACACATGTCCCTTGCGATCGGCAGCCCGAAACCGCCGCAGACCACATCACCGAGGAAATCGAGCAGGACATAGTCGAAATCCCACTCGTGGAAGCCCAGCTTCTCGAGGGTTTCGAACCCGTGGATGATGCCGCGTCCGCCACAGCCGCGGCCCACATCCGGCCCGCCCAGCTCCATGGCATACACGCCGTCGCGCTTGAAACAGACATCACTGATGCTGATCTGCTCCCCCGCGGCCTTCTTGGCCGACGAGGTCGCGATGATGGGCGGACAGGCCCGACCGCCGAACAGCAGCGACGTGGTATCGGATTTCGGATCGCAGCCGATCAGCAGCACCTTCTTGCCCTGCTGGGCCATCATGTACGACAGATTGGCCAGCGTGAAACTCTTGCCGATCCCACCCTTGCCATAGATCGCGATGACCTGGGTTTCCTTGGTGGCGGGCTCGGTCGACGGGGCATCCGGCTCCACGCCAGCTTCATCGCGCAGCTGGCGCTTGAGCTGGTCGACGGAAAAAGCGGCACTTGCGGTCTGGTTGCGGGTGCTCATTGCACGGCTCTCCAGTCCAGGATCGTTTTGATGGATTCAGGGTCTTCGAAAGCGGCGCGATATGCCGTGGCGGCATCACCGGCACCGTGTCGATGCGAGATCAGGCCGTCGAGCGATAGAAGACCGCGCTCGACGAGTCGAAGCGTGCTTGCCATGTCACTCGGCTGCCATTCCGCGGCGATGCGGATACGCGCCTCGCGCATGAAGGCCGGCGCGAAAGCGAATCCGACACGTCCCGGGTAAAAACCGGCCAGCACGACTTCGCCTCCGTGGGCGAGTTTCGGCACGATCGAATCGACAACGGCGGCATCGCCGCTGGCATCGACAACGCAGACGTAGCCGGTCGTCTCGTCGTCGGCCGGGTCGCAGACCGTATAGCCTTCGTGGTCCGTGCGACGCCGCGTCTCGTGTTCCCACACGCGCGGGCCCGACCCGCCCAGCGCGAGACAGAGCCGCGCGACGAGACGCCCGACCACACCGTGGCCGACGATCAGATCCGGCAGCACCGGCGCGCTGTCGCTGCCCTGCGGGTGCAACGCATGATGGGCAGTCGCCGCCAGGGCAAGCAGCACACCGCGTTCGCCCAGATCGTCTCCGATGGGCGTGACGCGGGCGGCCGGCACGACCACCCGCGAGGCGGCCCCGCCGAACAGGCCGTGTGCGCCGACGAAGCCTCTCGACCCCGGCACGAACACCGTCCGGCCGATCCATTCGGCGGCACCAGCGCCGGCATCGGAGACGACGCCGACCGATTCGTAGCCCGGCACAAGCGGATAGGCCAGCCCGGGGAAGTGCGGCATGCGGCCGTCATAGAGCAGTCGTTCGGTCCCGGTGCTGATACCCGAAAACCGGATATCCACGACCAGATCCATGTCGCCGGGCGCATCGAGACCCAGCTCGCGCACGGCCAGCGTTTCGGGTCTGTCGATCACGACTGCGCGACTATTCACGTCCCTTTCCTCGCATGGGCCGGCGGCGGCGACACGGCTGAATGGTGGCTGTATAAAACTCCCTTGAGCTGAAACTACACCGGGCAGGACCCAAGTCAATAACCGTCCGTCGCTGCCGTGCGGTATGCCTCCAAAACCCCCGCCAGCAAAGGATTCGGCGGCCGCAGAACCCGGACCCCGGCAAAGCCCGCATGCCCCAGCAATCGGCCGAGTTCGGCGCGGTCGCGCGCCCGCCCCTGGCCCATCGCCCACAGGTAGAAACCGAAATAGGCCGCCCCGATCGCGGCCCCACCCGGCGTGTCGGCCATGGGCTCCGCGATGATCAGCCGGCCGCCGGGCCGAAGTGCGGCATGGGCTCGACGCAACAACGCGGCAACGGTTTCATCCTCGTGGTCGTGCAGGATCCGTACGAAGGTCACGAGATCCTGCGCCGTCGGCCAGGCCATGTCGTGCATATCGCCACCGAGACAGGCGATGCGCCCGGCCTGCGGCATCTGCGCGAGCCGCTGTTCGGCCTGTGCTGTCACCGAGGGCAGATCGAGCACCGTGGCCTGCAGCCGCGGCCAGCGCGCTGTCACGTGTTCGGCGAACACCCCGCTGCCGCCGCCAACGTCGAGCATCGCGCGCACCGCCGACAGATCGCAGCTGGCCAGGACCTGTTCCGCAATCATGGCCTGTGAGTCGGCCATGAGCTGTGTATAGGCGGCCGTTCTCTCGTGCTCCGGAGACGCCCCCGGGGTCTCGGCGTAGGCCCAGAAACGATTCAGGGCGCTTGGCGCATCCCGGTGCCGAAGCCGGGCCACGGGATCGGCAAGATCGGCATACAACGCCCGATGATGACGCACCATGGCGGCCACTGCCGGATTGCCGTGGGCCGCGGCACCCAGGCCGGCGAGCGCATAGCGCCCGTCGCCAAGCGCCTCGACCAGATCGAGACTGGCCGCCGCCGCAAGCAGACGCGCCATGGCATCAGGATCCAGATCATCGTGGGCTGCCAGGCCGGCGGCGGTGGCCGGGCCCTCGAAAAGACGGGCAAACAGATCGAGCTCGACACAGGCAACCAGGACCTGCGAATACACGAACCCGGCGCACAGATCGAACAATGCCCGGGTATTGCGGCGAGCGATCGGCCGCGTCAGCCATCGACGCGCCGCAGCACGCTGAAAGGTCGGGTCCGCGAGTCGCCGGTTGCGCCAGGCGAGCCAGGCGACACGCCACGCAATACGCCAGCGCTGCCAGAAACCCGGCCAGAAACCCGGCTTGTCCGTCGTCGGTTTCAGGCGGCGGGCTCGGCGGCAAGGCCGGGAAAGAAATGCGCGGATTCGTTGACGATGCGCCAGCGCAGCGTGGCCGCGCCCGGACACTCGGGCACGCTCGCGACCATCTCGGTCATCAGCGCATCGAAACGCGTCCGCGCGGCGGCGATGCCGTAAGTCCGCGCTGCACTCGGCCGGCCGAGCCGATCATCCTGCCCCCGCGGCTTGCCGAGCGCCTCGCTGTCCTGTGTGACATCGCGGATGTCGTCGACGATCTGATAGGCCTGCCCGATACGATCGCCGAGTTGATGCCAGGGGCGCGGATCGTGCCCGGCCGCCGCAGCGCCGAGCATGGTGGCCGCCCCGAACAGGGCCCCGGTCTTGGCGCGATGATAATCCTCGAGCGCGATCTCGCCTTCACATTCCATGGCTTGACCGGCCACGATGCCGTGCGGCATGCCGACCGCCTCGCTCAACAGCCCGACGAGCCCGGCCAGACGATCGGCCCGGTTCGCTGCGCCGGCCGCGAGTGTCTGAAACGCCGCGACGATGAGCGCATCGCCGGCAAGCACGGCCAACGGCTCGCCGAACGCCTGATGAATGGCCGCGTGGCCGCGTCGCGTCGCCGCATCATCAAAGCAGGGCAAGTCGTCGTGGACAAGCGAGGCACAGTGCAACAGTTCAATGGCTGCTGCGGCACCGTCGCTCACGGCCGGGCAATCCTCGCCGCAGGCACTGGCCACCGCCAGACATAGCCGCGGTCGCACGCGGGCGCCGCCGGAGAACACGGCGTGACGCGTGGCCGCCGCCAGACCCGAGGGGCAATCGGCATCTCGGCCGACGGCCATCGCCTGCGCCAGCGCTGCTTCGATTCGACTGTCACTGTCCATCTTGAGATGCCCCCTGTCGGCTGGTCGTCGCAGGCGCCGGGCCCGGTTTCGAGGTTAGGCGGCAGCCTCGTCGAGCGTCAACGCCGCCCGTCCGGGCTGTACGGCGCCCATCGGCCAAGGCAACCTAGCCGCCATGACGACGATCTGCCCGATGCGCGCCAGGGCCTGTTGATGTTTCGTGCGAGTCCGCGCCAAGTGCTGTTCTGCGGCAAGACGAGGCGTCGCACGCGCCGCGCAGTCATGCTGCGCCAGCGTGCTGGAACGCTGTATTGCCGTCGTGTTTTTGATTTCGGGGCACTTTTCCCGAAGGGTTGGGCCGCAAATCGCACCCTGCGGCGTTGCGAGTCTGGATCGTGGCACGCCACGATCGGCGACTCGCGCCTTGCCGGACACGATTTGCGGTCTCCAACGCGGCGCTCGAACGAAACATCAACAGTCCCTAGGCAAACCCATGCCCGATGATACCCCGGTCGTGGTCATCGGCGCCGGCATCGGCGGACTCGTGGCGGCCATCGAGCTGGCCGTGGCTGGTTATCCGGTCCGAATCTTCGAGGCGGCCGAGACCGTTGGCGGCAAGGCGCGCCTGCAGTACGTCGATGGCCACGCCGTCAACGCCGGGCCGACCGTGTTCACGCTGCCCGACATATTCGAGGACACGCTCGCCCGCGCCGGCACGTCTCTGGCCGACGAGATCGAACTGCGACAGGCCGAGGTCCTGGCGCGACACGCATGGGTCGACGGCAGCCGGCTCGATCTGTTCGCCGACACCGAACGATCGATCGAGGCGATCGCTGCCTTTGCCGGATCGGACGAGGCCGCGGGCTTTCGGCGTTTTCGTGCCGATGCCGAACGCGCCCGCGCCCTGCTCGAAGGCCCGTTCCTGCGGGCCGCCGAACCCTCGACGTGGCGCCTGGTTCGCAGCCACGGGCCGAGCGCCCTCGCCCAGCTCGCCCGCATCAATCCATACGCCAGTCTCTGGACCGCACTCGGGCGATATTTTCGCGATCCGCGCCTGCGCCAGCTGTTCGGCCGCTATGCGACCTACACCGGCGCCGATCCGTTCCGTGCCTCGGCCAGCCTGATGCTGATTGCGGATGTCGAACAGCGCGGCGTCTGGCAGGTCGATGGCGGCATGCACGCTCTGGCGGAAATGCTGGCCGACGTCGCGCGTCGATGGGGGGTGTCGATCGAATGCAACACGCCGGTCGCGACGATCGACTGCGACGACCACGATCGCGTGGTCGGTCTGCGCCTGGCCGATACGCGCCATGTCGCGACCCGTCGTGTGATCTCCAACGTCGACACGCACGCCCTGACCGAGGGACGATTCGGTGCGGCCGCACGGCGCAGCCTCGACAACCGGCGCCGGATGCCGGCCCTGTCCGGTGTGACCTGGTGCGTTGTCGCCCGTACCGACGGCTTTCCCCTCAGCCATCACAACGTGTTCTTCGGCAATGACTACGCTGCCGAATTCACCGATCTGTTCGATCGACGCCGCCTGCCAGCGGACCCGACGGTCTATGTCTGTGCCCAGGATCGTCCGGCGACGGAGCACGCCACCGCACCGCCGGACACCGAGCGACTGCTCTGTCTGGCCAATGCCCCGGGCACCGGTGCCGACGGCCTCGGGCCGACCGACGATGCACACGATGCCTTTCAGGAACGCGTGTTTGGCGTGCTGCGCCGCGCCGGACTGCGCATCACATCACGGGTAACGCCCGTAAGCACCGGACCGGGCGACTTCGCCCGTCGGTTTCCCGGCTCGCGCGGGGCCCTGTACGGCCCACCGGCCCATGGCGCCCGCGCGCCCTTTGCCCGGCCGACTGCGCGCAGCCGTCTGGCCGGGCTGTATCTGGCCGGCGGGGATGTACATCCCGGCGCCGGTCTGCCGATGGTCGCGCTTTCCGGCCAGAACGCCGCGCATGCATTGATGGCTGACGAGGGTTAGATGACGTTTCCGTATTTCGATCGCCCCGTTCCCCACGGCGGCTACAGCTGGTGGTATATCGATGCCGTGAGCGACGACGGCCGCCATGCGCTGACCGTCATCGTATTCATCGGAAGCGTCTTCTCCCCCTACTACTACAACGCTCGTCGTTTCAGGCGCACCGCCGCGGCGCTGGATCATTCGGCGTTCAACGTCGCGCTCTACGGCCCGAACCGGCGCTGGGCGATGACCGAACGTGATCGCAATGCGGTGACACCGCGCCCGGACAGTCTCGCCATCGGCCCCAGCCGGGTGCACTGGGACGGGCAGGCACTCACGCTCGACGTCGCCGAACGCGGCAGCCCGTTACCGCGACGCGTGAGCGGCCGCATCGTCGTTCGCCCCGATGCTCTCACCCCCGAGCCATTCGCGCTCGATGCCGAGGCACGCCATCTCTGGCATCCGCTCGCGCCGCAGGGCGATGTCACGGTCACGTTGCAAAACCCGGGGCTGCAATGGTCCGGTCGCGCCTATTGCGATCACAACCGCGGCACGCGACCGCTGGAAGCGGATTTCAATCGCTGGCAGTGGGCCCGCATGACGACCGGCAAGCGTCGCTCGCGCATCGACTACGACGTGGTCATGTGCGACGGCACGACGCGTGGCCTGGCGCTTGCCGTGGACGCGCACGGGCAGGTCCAGGGCGATGCCCCCCAGCCGGCCTGGCACGCGTTGCCGCCGACGCGCCTGTGGCGCGTACCACGCGCGATCCGCAGCGAGGCCGCGCCCAGCGTCACGCGGACGCTCGAGGACACCCCGTTCTATGCCCGCTCCGAGATCGTGACCGAGCGCGAAGGCGCGCCAGCACACGGCGTGCATGAGTCGTTGTCGCTCAGCCGTTTTTCGGCGCCCTGGGTTCGGACGCTGCTACGTTTTCGCATGCCGCGCGTGGCCGGCCGATCCGCCGATCGTTGACGCCAGTGGCCCGGCGCCACGGCCTCTCGCCGTGTCGTTCGAGCGCTTTGGTCATATGTCCGGCGAGGCGCGAATCGCCGGTTCTGGCCAGTCACGAGCCACGACTCGTGACGCCACCGCACGTCATTATCGGCTTGTCGTGCTCGGGTTTCGGCTCATCGAGACCAGCGCCTTCGAATCGGAAACACGACGGCCATTTTTTATTCCAGCACACGGGTACCGAGTGACCGCGTATGCGGGACCTGCCTTCGCACGGCCTTCGTTTGGCCGTCATCCGGCCGCACCGCCCATTTCGGCAAGCCTCTGGCGCCGGCTTGCACCCGCATCAACCGGCCGCAGGCGGATGTGAAACGGCACGGCGACCCTCTCGAATGAACCGCGGCGTCGATCAGCCGATGCACCGGGCGGCTGCCTCGGCCGGCCGATACGCTGCGTTACCGCCGACGCCGATCCATCACATGGCCTGCCAGTGCGATGCCGAGCGTCAGCGCCAGAAACGGCCATGGCCAGCCGCGCAATGCGCCCAGAAGTGCGGCGAGCAGCCCGGCCCCGGCGAGTAGATGCGCCCAGGGCACGGCTGCGCCCCGGGACCGAAACCAGAGCGCTTCGCCGGCAAGTACCACCAGGCCGACGACGGCGACTGCCCCGGAGCTAAAGAAGCCGGCGATCACGACCCTGCTCGCGGCAGGCGATACCGCCTCGGCCGAGGCCGTGTCGGCACGCCGGCGGCGCGGATTTACTTGTCTTTCTTCAGATTGCGCAGCTCGAGCACACTGCCGCCGATCAGCACGACCACGGCCAGAATGAATGCAGAAACGGCAATACCGGTTGCAGGCATGACACTACCTCTGTTGTGTGACGGTTGTGGAACGAGAGCTTTCATTCGACGTCGGCGCCGAGAGCCTGTCAAGGCGCTCCCGGGCCGCGAGCCGCCCGAACAGCTCGATGACCCAGCCCCATTGCTCGGCAAGTTGCCACCAACGCAGCGTTTGTGGTCTCGGCCGATCAGCCGTCGGCGACGAGCGGCAGGCCACATCGACGAGAAAGGCTGTCTCCGCGGCCGCCGGTGCCGCCGCGTCGCTGCGCGTTGGCCTTGCGGCCGGCCATAACGCACCGGCCAGCAGCACGAGCTTGCGTGAGCGAGGCACGACCGCACGGCGCGTGACGCTATCGTGATCGGCGGCCGCGATCACCGCGCCGATCTCGGCATAGATGTAAGCGGCTGCCCGAATACCGATTCGACATCGGCCCGGCAAGCGCGCGATACCCGGCATGGCGTGCGCATAGTGGCGATCGGCCTCGCGGAGCAGCCGCGCGGTGGCCGCGCGCTGCCACCGCGCGGGGCGCCCGCCGGGCGTGACATCGTCGCCGGCCGGCGGGTGCCAGTCGCGCGGCAGATAACAGCGTCCGAGTTCCGCGTCCTCGCCGACGTCCCGGGCGATGTTGGTCAACTGCATGGCCACGCCCAGCTCGGCCGCACGCGTGAGCGTATCGGCATCCCGCCGGCCCATGATGAGCGTCATGAGCACGCCGACCGTCCCGGCCACCCGGGCAGCATAGGCACGCAGCTCGGCCAACGTGCGATATTCGCGCCCGGCGACATCCCAGCCGAGACCTTCGAGCAACGCATCGAACACGGCACGCGGCAGATCGTGACGGCGCACGAGCGCAGCCGTTGCCCGATCCACGGGATCGTTAACGGGCCGGTCGGCATAGATCGCATCAAGCCGTTCTGCCAGGCGGTTGAGCGCGGCACCGGGATCGGTACTGCGATCGATGGCATCGTCGGCCACCCGACAAAAGGCATAGAGCGCCGTGGCGTCATCCCGAACGCCGCTCGGCAGCCCGCGCGCGGCCAGATCGAAGCTACGAGACCCCTCGGCCAGCAATCGCCGACAGGCCGCAAGATCCGAGGATGGGCTGGTGTCACTCATATACGCATCCCGACAATTCCCACCGGGCCCGACCGACGCCGCAACGTCCGGCGCGTATATGACCCGGCATGTCGTCATCCTCGCACGCGGTAACGGCCTGCGGCGAGACAACCCCGCCGGCCACCTCGCGATGACGCGCCGCCCGGCGCCGGCCGGCGATCGAGCGGGGACATCGGCGCTCGCCCCGTTCGCCCGCGGCTTCAACCGAAGGTATCGGCATCGGGCACCACCTCGTCGAGCACGCGCGCCGACGACAGAACGCCGGGCACACCGGCCCCCGGATGGGTCCCTGCGCCAACGAGATACAGGCCCGGCACCTCCGAACTGACGTTGTGCGGTCGAAACCAGGCACTCTGCGTCAACACTGGCGCGAGGCCGAATGCCGCGCCGCGATAGCTGCCCAACCGATCCTGAAACTCCTGTGGTGTCATCACGCGCGAGCTGATCACATGCGCGCCCAGATTCGGCAGCACGGTCCGCGACAGCTCGGCCTCGATGGCCGCGCGATAGCGCTCTGCCCGGACGGACCAGTCGATATCGGCCGACAGATCCGGCACCGGCGACAGGACATAGAACGCATCGCAGCCCGACGGTGCAAGCGACGGATCGGTGGCCGTCGGGCGGTGCAGATACAGACTGAAGTCCTCGGCCAGTCGATGACCGTTAAAGATATCGTCGAGCAACCCGCGATAGCGCGGACCCAGCAATATGCTGTGATGCGGCACATCCGGATATTGCCGGTCGGTTCCGAAATACCAGACGAACAGACTCATCGAGTACCGTGATCGCGCCAACCGGCGATCCGTCCAGTAACGTCGATGATGATCCCCCAGCAGATGGGCGTAGGTACTGGCCGAATCCGCGTTGGAAACCACGATATCGGCGGCCAGCCGTTCGCCGTCGGCCAGGCGCACGCCGGCGACCCGTCCGTCGCGACGTTCGATCTCGGCGACTGGCGCATGACACCGCACGCGATTGCCCTGGCCGGCGATCAGATCGCACAGACCATCGACCAGTCGATTGGTACCGCCCATCGCGAAGTGCACGCCCCATCGTCGCTCCAGAAACGCGATTAGCGCATAGACCGACGTCGTACTGAACGGATTGCCGCCCACCAGCAGCGGATGAAAGCTCAGCGCGATACGCAGTCGTTCATCGCGGACATAGGACGCCACCAGCGAATAGACACTGCGATAGCTTTTCAGACGCACGAGCGCCGGGGCGACGCCAAGCATGCGTCGCCAGTCGGCGAACGACACATGTCCGAGCTGTTCGAACCCGACTTCGAATATACGTTGCGACATGGCGACGAAACGCTCGTAACCGGCGACGTCATCCGGGGCCAGACGCGCGATCTCGGCCCGCATCGTTGCGGCATCGCCGGTGTAATCCATGGTTTCGCCGTCGGCAAAGCGAATACGATAGAACGGGTCGATCGCCCGCAGATCGATTTCGGCATGGAAATCCCGCCCACACAAAGCCCAGAGCTGTTCAAAGAGAAACGGCGCCGTGATGATGGTCGGCCCGGCATCGAAGACGAAACCGTCCTGACGATGCACATAGGCGCGCCCGCCCGGCGCATCGAGTTTCTCGAGCACGGTCACGTCGTAGCCACGCGCGCCGAGCCGCACGGCGGCCGCGAGCCCGCCGAAGCCGGCGCCGATGACGATCGCGCGCGCGCTCACGGCCCCGCCACCTCGGGATCGCCCGTGATACGCGCCCGGAGAAAGGCGTTGGTACGGCCCGGGTCTTCTTCGTGGGCCAGATGGCCAAGCGCGGCAAGGTGCACGATCTCGGCCGTCAACAGGCGTGCGGCAAGCGGCGCGGCCTGGTCCGGTGAAACCGCCCGGTCGTTGTCGGCGACAACCAAGGTGAGCGGCACTTCGAGCGTGGCGATCTCGGCATCAAGCGCATCCAGATCCCAGCGCGCCATCATCCCGAGGGCTGAACCGGCATGCCCAGAACAGGCGAACAGGCGCGCATAAAGCGCGATGCCCTCGGCATCGAGTCGCGAGCCGGTGCCTTCGATCAATCGCTCGACCCGCGCATGGCGTCCCGCACCGAACGCGAACAGCCGCGGCACGAGCGGATTGAGGAACAGTGCCCGCGCAATACCGGGAAACATCCGTTGGGCGGTTCCACGAAACGGATAGATTGCCCCGTTGAGGCTGATGATCTCTCGGGGCGCGATATGGCCATCCAGCGCCATGCGCACGAGAATGGCCGCGCCGGCCGAGTGGCCGATCACGATATCCGGCACCACGGCCATCGTCTGGAGCAGCGCAGCAAGTCGTCGTGCCATGCCGGGCAACGACAACCCGTTGGGCGGCGGGCGCTCGGTGAAACCATGCCCCGGCAGATCGACTGCGACGACATCGGCCACCGCAGAAAGCGCCGGGGCCGTATCGCGCCAGGAATGCGTCGAGGCCCCCGTGCCGTGCACGAGCAGCACACAGGGCGCATCCGCTCGCCCCGAAGCGAATGTCTGCACGTGCCAGCGTAGATGCCCGGTGCTCACGAAACGACTGCATTCGGCGTTCGGCCAGTCGCGGCGATCGCGTGTCCAGTCGAGGCCGCGCGGGTTCATGCGCCGGCCTGCGTGCGTACGGCGTCCGAGAGCCGCGTGGCGTCTGCCAGCGGCAACGGCAGGTAACGCGCGCCAAGCTGCTCGGCCAATCGCTCGGCCGCCGGACGCGGTCGCGGCGAGGTATCGACCAGCAAGGCGGCATGACCGGCAGCACGAAAGGCACGTGCCGCGGCCTCGGTATCACGCTCGGCTGCGGCACGGCCGGGCCTGCCGTCACGTGCGATATTGCCGCGCCCATCGGTGAGAATCACCACACGCGGGCTCAAACCGTCTCGGCTTGCCAGCCCGGCCTGGTGCAGTGCGGCATCGAGGCCGCAGGCCAACGGCGTCGGCCCGCCGCCCGGCAGCCCCGCCAGCGCGCGACGTGCCCGCGTCAGCGAACGCGTCGGCGGCAACAACGTATCGGCAGTCGTGCCGCGAAACGCGATCAGGCCGACCCGGTCGCGTCGCACGTAGCAATCCACGAGTAGCAGTTCGATGGCGCCCTTGGTCTCGGCCAGACGGTGCAGCGCCGAGGAGCCCGAGGCATCGACCACGAAGAGCGTGGCGGTTTCCTGGACCTGGGCATGGCGGCGCACGCGGAAGTCGTCGGCACGCACACGCAGACGCGGCGAGGCTTGCGTGCGTCCGCGCACGGTCTGCCAGGGGGCAGCCGCGCGCAGCGTCGCCATGACGTCCAGCCGGTGCCGATCATCCGGCAGCCCGGCGCGTGTACCGACCGGCCGGCCGCGCGTTCCCGATGCCCGGGCGATAACGCCGCGCCGACCGGCCCGCGCGTTCGGCGCCGCGCCCGGCGTCTGGCCGGTACCGGCCTCGGCCAGCATGTCATCGTTGATGCGAGCGCCGGCCGCCTCGAGCATCAGCTCGCTGTAGTTGCCTGCGGGTGTGGCCTCCGATGCCTCGTCGTTCGGAGCATCGGCATTCGAAGCCCGCTTGCTCGCCGAGTCACTGGGTTGGGTCTCGCCCGGCGTGGCGTTGGCCGTTTCCGGTGGCGTCGCGGCCTCGCCAGTATTCGACTCGGACTCGGTCGGTGCCGAGTCTGCCGGCCTGGCCTGTGTATCGTCATCCGATGCCTCGTCGGGCTCGTCGGGCTCGTCGGTCGTGGACGACGGCGGCGTCGGATACTGGCGTGCACGCGGACCGAGTACAAGACGTGCAGCCACTGCGACATCCGCCTCGCCCACCTGCGCGCGGTCATCGAGCGCTGCCGCCGCCCGGGCCGTCACGAGCGCGGCCAGCGGCGCCCGAAGCGAGACGATACCCAGCGCCGCCGCTGTCTCGCAGATGGCATCGAGATAGGCATCGTCGATCGTCACGGCGGGAAATCGACGACGCGCTGCGATGATTTCAGCCGGCGTCACGGGCCATTCGGCCGTCCGTTCGGCGCTCGGTTGTTCTTCCAGATCCACCCGCAGCGCGAGCCGTTCGACCAGACCGTCCGGCGCGCGCTCGTCGGGGTTGTCGCCTTCGTCGAGGGCGAGTACGGCAAATGACGTGTCGCACACCGGCCGATCCATCGTCGCCGCGATCCGGGCGGCAAACGCATCGTCGCAGCGTTCCGCGCCGGCGATCACCAGCAGACCACCCGCGACACGCGCCAGCACACCGCTTGCCACGATCGCCCGGCCCGCGGCAAGGCTGGCCGCGATGTCGAGCCCGCCGAACAGGACGCCGTCGTCCGCATCGGCGGCGACCCGCTGTTCGGTGATCTTGCCCATCAGCCGGCGAAACCCGGCTCGCCAGGCATCACGCGTGGGGCCATGGCGGGCTCGCAGGTGGATGCCGCCCAGCGCGCGCGGCGCCACGGCACACAGCGCGGCCGCGAGACAGGCATCGCCCCACGCCAGCCCCCCACCCGATCGTTGTTCTGCCATCAGCCGTCGAACTGCTCTGCCAGTGCCCGCTCGATGCGCGCGGCCGAGCCCGACTCATCCAGCGGATCGCGGCGCAGACGATGGGCCAGGGCCGCGGGCGCGACGGCACGCAGATGGGCGGTGGTGATCGTCTCGTCGCCGGCCAGCGCCGCACTGGCGCGCGCTGCCCGGATGAGCGTCAGCTCACCGCGCAACCCGTCGGTGCCCAGTCGCAGACAAAGCGCCGATGCGGCCTCGAGCAGGGCATCGGTGGTCTCGAGCGACGGCAGCCGTTGTCGGGCATCACGGATCCGTTTTCGAACCGCCCCGTCCTTGCGCTTGTAGCGCGCCACGAAGGCCGCGGGATCACGCCGATAGGCATCCGCTCGACGCACCGCCTCGACGCGATCGGACAACACCGATGGGGTTGTGATATCCACGGCAAGGCCGAAACGATCGAGCAACTGCGGGCGCAGCTCGCCTTCTTCCGGATTGCCGCTGCCCACCAGGACGAAATCCGCCGGGTGCCGTACCGACAGCCCCTCACGCTCGACGATATTCTCGCCGCTCGCTGCCACGTCGAGGAGCAGGTCGACCAGATGATCCTCCAGCAGATTGATCTCGTCGACGTAGAGATAACCGCGATGCGCGCGCGCCAGTAGGCCCGGTTCGAAGACCTTCTCACCGGAGGACAGGGCCCGCTCCAGATCGAGTGCCCCGACGATGCGGTCCTCGCTGGCGCCGAGCGGCAGGTCGACGACCGGCACCGGTTGCTGGCGCGTCGCCCGACGCCCGGCCGCCTCGTCCGCCCGACAGGTTTCGCATAACACGGTCGCGTCGGCTGCCGGATCACAGCCGTAGACACATTTCGAAATCACGCGTAGCGGCGGCAATACGCCGGGCAGTGCCCGTACGGCTGTCGATTTGCCGGTCCCGCGATCGCCGCGCACGAGCACACCGCCGACGCTCGGGTCGACCGCCGTGATCTCGAGGGCATGTTTCATGGCCTGCTGGCCAACGATGGCGGAAAACGGGAACGCCCGACTCATCTATTCCCCTGTTTGCTGCGTACGAGTTCGACCAAGGACAACCGAATGCATCTGTCGTCTCGCACCTCGGCCTCAAACTACCACGAGCGAGGCCGTGGCCGGAGACACCGGCGAGCGCCCGACGAACGGCATTGACGCACACTTGTACATCACAGAAATTCGTCGAAGGGAAATTGCGGGGGTAACCGTGGCAAAGACGACAATCCGGATCTGGTCGATCACCACGATGCTGGTGACGCTGATCACGACCGGCGTCGCTTTCGCCGGGGAAGCGCCGTTGCATGTTGAAGGCGGGCCACAGGTACAGCGTGGCGCCAACCTGGCCCGCATTGCCGACTGCATGGGTTGTCACACCTACAAGGAAGACAAGCCCTATGCCGGCAACAAGCCGATGGAAAGTCCCTTCGGCGTCTTCTATACCAGCAATCTGACCCAGGACGATGAAACCGGCCTCGGCACCTGGACCTACGAAGACTTCAAGCGGGCCCTGCACCACGGCAAACGCAAGAGCGGCAATTACATCTATCCCGCCATGCCGTTCGTCAGCTACACCAAGATCAGCGACGATGACGTCAAGGCACTGTGGGCCTACTTCAAGACGATCAAGCCGATCCATAACAAGGTTCGGGATCCGAAGCTGATCGTCCTGAGCGACCATTTCAGCAGCATGGCTCGTCTGGCCCTGCTCGGATGGCGCATTCCATTCTTCGATGCCGGCCGGTTCAAGCCGGACCCCAACCGCAGCGCGGAATACAACAAGGGCGCCTATTACGTGCATGCGCTCGGGCACTGCAGCTCCTGCCACACGCCGCGCAATATCGCCTTCGCCCAGAAGAAGGATCAGTTTCTCGACGGGTTCACGCTCAACGGCTGGTACGCCCCGCGTCTCAGCCCGGGCCCGGATTCGGCGATCAAGGATCTCAGCGTCGACCAGCTCACCGATCTGCTGAAGAACGGCGACCTGAAGACCAAGACCGCGCTCGTCGGGCCGATGAACGAAGTCTGGCACGATAGCCTACGTCACATGCAGCGCGCCGATCTGCACGCGATCGCGTTCTATCTCAAGAATATGCCGCCCAACGAACATCCGAAACCGGTCCCCAAACCGATTCCGATCGAGCCGGAACAGGCCAAACTGGGCCAGGACGTCTATGCCAAGCATTGCGCGACCTGCCACGGCGATGACGGACAGGGCACCTACGGGGTCGCCCCGGCGCTGGACCGCAACAATCTCGTGATCGGCGACGACGCCAACAGCGTGGTCATGGCGATTCTCGTCGGCTTTGCGCCGGAAAACGTCTGGGGCGCGATGCCCTCGTTCGCCCGACAGCTGGACGACAAGCAGATTGCCGCGGTCGCCAACTATGTCCGCACCGCATGGCACAACGATGTCCGCTCCGATGCGACCACGGACATGGTGGCGTCAAGTCGATCGCACGCCAAGTCATCACTGCCACCCGGCGGGGTTCGACCGGCAGCACACTGCCCATCGCTGCCGGCCGAACAGATCCGGCCCGCGCTGGCGTTCAAGGACGACGCACTGCTGAACTCTTTCGACAACCCGGGCCAGATCCAGCAATTCGCCACGCGCTACAAGGCCGCCCGTGGCAATGCATCGAACGGCGACACCATCAAGGCACTCACCGCCGTCTACTGTCGGGCGCTGGCCAAGAAGAAGCCGGACGAATCGATGGACACGCGCGATAATCACGTTTTCGAGTATTCCCAGAAGATCGCCGAGGCGCTCGGGGAATAGAGTCGACGGCAGACGGGGCCGGCAAACGATCGCCGGCCCGTTCGGCCGCGACTCCAAAGCTAGATCTGTCGAAGAAACGTACCGCGGCCCGATGTGGAGACACTGGGTCGCTTGATCCGTCACATCGGGTTCGGCCTCACAAACAAGCCCGGCCGAAGCCGGGCTTTGTCATATCGGGTTCGCGCTGCGCGATCAGCCGCCCGCGCGCTGGGCCTTGTGCTCGCGCCGACGGGCATGCAGCACCGGCTCGGTGTAGCCCGACGGCTGTTCG
>NZ_QZWD01000015.1 GCF_003602005.1 Salinisphaera sp. Q1T1-3
CTCAAGCTCGATGCAGGTGGTCTCCCGGTCGAGTGGGTCGACTGGAAGGAGGCGGTCAGTCTTTATTTCACCGACAAGATCGCTTGGGAAGCGGGTACTGAAAAGATTCACCTGCGCGGTGGTCGGTCGCGGGAAACGGGGGGCCGCAGCGAGCTGGCCATCGACTCGATCATTGCCGTGCGGGATCGATCGCACCGATTCGCTCGTAATCTCGTACCGGTATTGACGCGTCGTGAGCTGTTTCACCGCGACGGCGGTCTGTGTCTCTATTGCGGCACTCGACTGGCCTTCAACCAGATGCAGATCGAGCATGTCGTTCCGCGCTCGAAAGGAGGCATGCATTCCTGGCGCAACGTGGTGGCCACGTGCGAACCCTGCAATCGATACAAGGACGATCGCACCCCGGAACAGGCCGGTATGAAACTGCTCGCGCTCCCGTATGAGCCCAATCTGGCGGAATGGCTGATTCTGGCGAACCGACGGATTCTCGCCGACCAACAGGCATTTCTCGAGCGTCTTGCACCGCGACGTGTTCGTTTGCCTGCTTGAGCGACCTGATCGGGGCGTGACACGGCGGGACATGATGAGAATGACGTTTGCCGCTCAGGGTGTGCGAGCGGGGCGGATTCGTGTCGATCACGCGTGAACAGGTCACGGCCGGGATCCTGGCCGGCGGCGAAGGTCGTCGGCTCGGCGGCAGCGACAAGGGCTGGTATACGTTGACCGGTCGCAGTCTGGTCGAGTGGACGCTCGAACGTGTTGGCCCGCAGTGCGGGCAGGTGATGATCAGCGCCAATCGCAACATGACGCGCTATCAAGGGCTCGGCTGGCCGGTGGTGCCGGATGAGGACGCAGAGCGATGCGGCCCGCTGGCCGGTATCGCAGCATTGCTCGCGGCCTGTCGAACCCCGTATATGCTCTTCGTGCCGGTCGATACGCCGGCCTTGCCGCGCGATCTGCTGTTTCGATTGGCGCCTGCACTGCGGGCTGACGTGGATATGGCGGTGGCCCGCTCGCCGTCGGGAATGCATCCGTTGCATGCACTGGTGCGATCCGCGCAGTACGATGCCATCCGGGCAGCGTTGTCCGGCGGTGTGCGGCGCGTCACCGACTGGCAATCGGCAGCGCGCCGGCGCGTCGTCGACTGGCCCGACGATGTCCCGTTCACCAACGTCAACACCCCCGCCCAGGCAGACGCGCTGGCGGGTATGTGCGATCTGACGGATCATTGATCGGCCCGAGACGACGGTGTGCTCGGTGGCGCGATCGCGGGGCCGTTCCGGGATCGTGCCCACCGATGCCCCGGATATCGCCGACCGACGGGGCCGGTCGGCATCACGCCGTGTTGCTGACGCCGGACGACGCATCGCGCTGCGTTCGCTAGACTGATATCGCTGTCGTAGGGCAGTCACGGCGTTCGACGAGCCGTCGGGCGTCCATGCAATCGGTCGGCAGGAGCAGCGCATGACAGACGATTCCGGAACGGCCGCGAGCGGGCACGGTCGGCCGCCGATGCCGGTCGATGAGGCCCGGGACCGTATCATCGATACGATCACACCGGTTGCGGCATCGGCGCAAATCGCCTTGCCGGATGCGCTGCATCGGGTTCTGGCCGAGCCGGTGGTCGCGACCGTCAATGTTCCGAGCGCGACCAACGCGTCGATGGATGGCTATGCCCTGGCGTTCGAGGCCGAGTCGTCGACGACGGCATGCTTCGAGCTGGTCGGCCGGAGCCTGGCCGGGCATCCCAGCGAGGCCACGCTCAGGCCGGGGCAGTGTGTGCGCATCATGACCGGCGCCGTGGTGCCGGCCGGGGCGGATGCAGTTGTCATGCAGGAGAACACGTCCGTCGAGACCGACGGCCGGATCGCGGTCTCGCCTTGTCCGGCACGCGGTGAGAATCTGCGCCACGCCGGTGAGGATATTCGCGCCGGCGATGTCGTCGTGCCGGCCGGCCAGTATCTGCGGCCGGCCGATATCGCGCTGCTGGCCTCGGTCGGCCGGGCGAGGGTGGCCGTGTATCGTCGTCCGCGGGTCGCATTCTTTTCCACCGGGGATGAATTGCGCCCGATCGACGGGTCGCTGGCCGTTGGTGAGATCTACGACAGCAATCGCTACGGTCTGGCCGCATCGCTTGCCGAACTGGGCATGGACGGTGTTAATCTCGGCGCGATCCCGGACGATCGAGCCGCGCTTCGCACGGCGTTCGATAAAGCCCGCGATTGCGATGCGTTGATCACCAGCGGCGGCGTCTCGGTGGGGGAGGCCGATCACGTGGTCGATCTGCTGGGCGAATACGGTGATATCGATTTCTGGCGCGTCGCGATCAAGCCCGGCAAACCGCTGGCTTACGGCCGTGTGGGCCGCGCGCTGTTCTTCGGGCTGCCCGGCAATCCGGTCTCGACCGCGGTCACGTTCATCCAGCTCGTGCGTCCGGCCCTGGTGAAACTGGCCGGTGGCTCGCCGGCCGCGCCGGTCCGCACCACGTTGCCGACCACGACCGCGTTGACCAAGCGGCCCGGCCGCGCGCACTACCTGCGGGCGTGCATCAACGACGCCACCGATTCGCCCGGGGTCACGGCACTGGGACATCAGGGGTCGGGCGTCATGCATTCGATGAGCCGTGCCGATGCCTTCATCGTGTTGCCCGCCGATGCGGCGAACGTGCCGGCCGGCAGCGAAGTTGTCGTCGAGCCCTTCGCACAGACGATCTGGGGGTCGCCGTCGTGAGCGGCGATCGAATCGGGTTGTGCGCAATAATCATGAAGACCGGACTTTAGTCGAACACGGCTTTGTAAGCCGGATCCGGCTGCTATCGTCTGCGACAGCCTCGTCGTCGCGCAGGATCAGGATATGGCCGGTTTTTTCGATAAGTCGCGCATCGTCGCGCGACCGGGCTTCAACCGCTGGATGGTGCCGCCCGCTGCCCTGTGTATTCATCTGTGCATCGGGCAGGTGTATGCGTTCTCGGTATTCAAGATTCCGCTGACCCGGATCATCGGCGTGAACGAGTCTGCCGCAGCCGACTGGGATCAGGCCACGCTGGCCTGGATCTTCTCGCTGGCGATTGCCGCGCTAGGGTTGGCGGCTGCCTTCGGAGGCCAGTGGCTGGAGCGGGTGGGCCCGCGCAAGGCGATGGCACTGGCCGCGGCCTGTTTCGGCGGCGGATTCATCGTTGCTGCCTTCGGCGTCTGGTGGCACCAGATCTGGCTGATCTATCTGGGCTACGGGGTGATCGGCGGGATCGGTCTGGGCATCGGCTATATCTCGCCGGTCTCGACGTTGATCAAGTGGTTTCCGGATCGGCCCGGGCTTGCGACGGGCATGGCCATCATGGGCTTCGGCGGCGGGGCCATGATCGGCTCGCCGCTGGCCACCAACCTGATGGCATTTTTCGCATCGCCGACGTCGGCGGGCGTGGGCGCCACGTTCATCACGATGGGCGTGATCTACTTCATTTTCATGATGATCGGCGCGCTCATCGTGCGTATTCCGGCCGCGGGTTGGCAGCCTGCCGGACATGATCCCGATGCCGCGGATCGCAAGCAGAACAAGATGATCACGCGTAATCACGTTCACGTGAATCAGGCCATGAAAACGCCGCAGTTCTATCTGATCTGGCTGGTGCTGTTTCTCAACGTCACCGCCGGCATCGCACTGCTCGAGCAGGCCTCGCCGATGGCCCAGGAAATGGTCGGGACTTCGGCTGCAGCCGCGGCCGGCTTCGTCGGGGTGTTGTCGATCTTCAACATGGCCGGGCGTTTCTTCTGGGCGTCCACCTCCGACACGATCGGCCGAAAGCCGACATACGCTGTATTCTTCATCCTCGGCATGCTGCTCTACGCGGTTGTCCCGAGCGTGGCCGCCGGTGGCAGTATCGTGCTGTTCGTTCTGGCCTGTTGCGTCATCGTCTCGATGTACGGCGGCGGCTTTGCCACGGTACCGGCGTATCTCAAGGATATATTCGGCACCATGCACGTCGGTGCCATCCACGGCCGTCTGCTCACGGCCTGGGCGGCGGCCGGCGTTGTCGGCCCGGTACTGCTCAACGAATTGCGCGAAGGGCGTATCGCGGCCGGCGTGCCGCCGGCCGATGCCTATACCACGACGCTCTACATCATGGTGGCGCTCCTGGGGCTCGGTCTGATCTGCAATCTGTTGGTGCGCCCGGTCGCTGACAAGCACCACTATGCAGGTGAGATCAATGAGGTGGCCTGAGCGCCGGCCTGCCGGAAATCGGTACTCGTGCCCGGCCCATCGAGGAGACATCACATGACAGCACAGCCCCGATCCGCAGACCGCGCGACCGATACTCCGAATTGGCAGGTCGGTGCGCTCTGGGCCCTGGTCACGATTCCGGCCGCCTGGGGATTCATCGAAACCGTGTGGAAATCGGTCGCCCTGTTCACCGGCTGAGCGGCTCGGGCCAGGCGCGTCGTGTGCGTATCCGTTGGGGCGGCAAGGCTTGATCCGACGCGCGTTTTGATCGACATTGGAGACCATACGGACGCGGTTCGTCGCCGGTCGCGCCGGTGACGGACCGCTGCCCCCGCTTTTCAGGAGTAGCCTCATGTCCGAGTCCCGACCGGAATCGCCGACCAATACGAAGCCGCCGCGCGGCGAGCACGATGCCCGCGTTCAGGAATACCACAATCCGGCCGGGGGCTGGGGGGCGCTCAAGGCTGTGAGCAAGCATCTGCTGCACAGCGGTGAGCCGTGGGCCAACACCCGTGCGATGTTCAAGATCAACCAGCCCGATGGTTTCGACTGTCCGGGCTGTGCCTGGGGTGACCCGAAACACGGTTCGTCCTTCGAATTCTGCGAGAACGGCGTCAAGGCGATCACTTGGGAGGCGACCTCCCGCCGCGTGACGCGTGATTTCTTCGCCCAGCACTCGGTCAGCGAGCTCAAGACCTGGGACGACTACAGTCTCGAGGATGCCGGTCGTCTGGTCGAGCCGATGCGCTACAACGCCGAGACCGACCACTATGAGCCGGTGACGTGGGACGACGCGCTGGATCTGATCGCCGATGAACTCAAGGCGTTGCCCACGCCGGATGACGCGATCTTCTATACCTCCGGCAAGGCGTGCAACGAATCCGCCTATGTATTCCAGCTGCTCGCGCGCCTTTACGGCACGAACAACATGCCGGATTGCTCGAACATGTGCCACGAAGCCAGCGGCGTCGCGCTGGGCGACGGGCTCGGTACCGGCAAGGGGAGCGTGCAGCTCGAGGACTTCGAAAAAGCCGAGGCGATCTTCGTCTTCGGCCAGAATCCGGGGACCAACCATCCGCGGATGCTGGGCGTGCTGCGCGACGCGGCCGAGCGCGGTGCGGATATCGTCTCCTTCAACCCGCTCAAGGAGCGCGGGTTGCAGAAGTTCGCCGATCCGCAGAAGCCCTTCGAGATGATGCACAACGGCAGTCATCGCATCAGCAACCATTATTTCTGCCCGAAACTGGGCGGCGACATGGCAGCGCTGCGCGGCATGGCCAAAGCGCTTTTCGAACGCGATGCCGCCGGCGAGTCGGTGCTCGATCACGAATTCCTGGCCGAACACACCGCCTATATCGATGCCTACCGGGCCCGCGTCGAGGCGACCGAATGGGCGACGCTGGAAGCCCAGTCCGGGCTGTCGCGAAAGGAAATGGAAGAGGCCGCCGAACTCTATGCCCGGTCCAGGGCAACGATCATCTGCTGGGCCATGGGCATTACCCAGCACAAGCATTCGGTGCCGACCGTTCGCGAAATCATCAACCTGCTCATGCTGGGGGGCAACCTCGGCAAGCCCGGGGCCGGCACGTCACCCGTGCGTGGTCATTCCAACGTGCAGGGCGACCGTACGATGGGCATTTTCGAGAAGCCGTCGACGGCGTTTCTCGATGCACTCGAAAAGAAATACAACCGGCCGATGCCGCGGGAATGGGGCGTCGACTCGGTCGCCGCCGTCGAGGCCATGCGCGATGCGCCGGGCAAGGTCTTCATCGGCCTGGCCGGCAACTTCACCCGGGCCATTTCGGACAGCCTGGTCACTGAAAAGGCCATGGCCAACTGTCGCCTGACGGCTTTCATCAGCACCAAGCTCAATCGCAGCCATCTGGTAACCGGCGAACAGGCCCTGATTCTGCCGTGTCTCGGCCGGGCCGAGGTGGATCGCAACAGCGCCGGCACATCCCAGCTGATCACGGTCGAGGACTCGATGAGCATGGTCCACGGCTCGGCCGGGATCAACACGCCGGCTGATGCCGCCCTGCGTTCCGAAGTGTCGATTCTCACGGATCTGGCCGAGCGACTCGTTGGCAGCGAAGCCGTCGACTGGGCGGCCATGCGGGAAGACTATGATGTCATCCGAGACCACGTCGCCGAAGTCATACCCCATTTCGAGCGCTTCAACGAGCGGGTGCGTCAGCATCGCGGCTTCTGGCTCGGGAACCCGATTGCCGAGCGCACCTTCAATACGGGCAGTGGCAAGGCCGAGTTCTCCGACGAGGCGTTGCCGGACGAAGTCATGCATCAGCGCCTGGGCAAGCGCGACGGCTGGCTGACCCTGCAGACGATGCGTTCGCACGACCAGTACAACACGACGGTCTACGGCTACAACGATCGTTATCGCGGGATCGAGGACGGTCGGCAGGTGATCTTTCTCAACCGGGACGATATACAGCGTCTGGGCTTCGAGGCCGGTCAGTGGGTCAATCTGTTCGGGGAATCGGAGGACGGCGTGACCCGTCGTGCGGACGGTTTCAAGATCGTGGCCTATGACACCCCGTCCGGCTGTGCCGCGGCCTATTATCCGGAAACCAATCCGTTGATTCCGCTCGATCACAAGGGCGATTTCAGCCACACGCCGGCCTCGAAATCCATCGCGATCCGGCTGGAGGCGATGGAAGCCGCGCCCCGACTTGCCTCCTGAGGACGGAATAGACAGCCTGGAGCGCGATCTCGAAGCGCTTCAGGCGGCCCATCCCGATCTCGAGCCGCTTGCCGGTATCGTGCTGCTGGCGGTTTGTGCACAGTACGATCCCGGGCGCGGCAAGGGCGTGAACACGGCACTGCTGGCCCAGCGCCTGGATATCGAGCATGCCCTGATCCGGCGCGCTGTCACCGATCTCGAGACTCGTGGCTGGATCACGGCGGAATCGGCCGGCGGGGCCAGCCCGGCGCTGCGTCTGGTGCCGACCGACGAGCGGCCTTCGCTGCGTTAGAGGCGTGTCAGGCCGTGCCTGCTCTCGGCGCGCCGAGATGTTCGGCGTATCACAGCAGCCGGGTCATGGGCGGTTGTCGAGCAGGCACGGGCGCCCCGGGATTGGGCGGACGCGATACGGCATCGTGTATTGGTCGGACAGGTTGAGGGCCCGTGCGCCCTGCTCGCCGTTGGAGTTGCACGTCTGGTCGTCGTCCCGCGAACAGAGATCGACGGCGGGGGATGCATGACTAGGGCCTGTTAACACTTCGCACGTGACCGTGTTGCCGCCCAAAACCGGCCATGCGGCGTTGCACGGCTTGACCTTGGGAGATGCCCAAGGCCGGCGCCATGCGCCTTGCCTGGCCGGTTTTTGGGCGCGGCACACGCGGGACGTGTTAGCAGGCCCTGGGTCAAGCCGGGCCGTATTTGGCCTGTTTCACCTTGTCGGATGACGCCACCGGGCTGTCGCCGTAGTCTCGTGTCTGTGTCGTCGATACCCGGCCAGTGGACCGGGTAGGGCGATCGTGCAGGCCCATGTTCTCGATCCGGCGGAAGACCATGCAACTCAGTTTTTTCAGCAGCCAGCCCTATGACCGACGTTTTTTCGAAGCGCGTCGGTCGGCGTCGACGTGTGACGACGAGGTCGTGTTCACGTTTCTGAGTGCCGAACTCGATCGACAGACGGTCGCGCTCGCCGAGGGCGCGGATGCGATCTGTGTGTTCGTCAACGACAAGCTCGACCGAGACATCCTGACGCAGCTCGCCGCACTCGGGGTTCGGGCCGTGCTGCTGCGTTGTGCCGGTTATAACCATCTCGATCTCGAGGCGGCCGATGAACTCGGACTGTTCGTCGCCCGGGTGCCGGCTTATTCGCCCGAGGCGGTGGCCGAGCACGCGCTGGCCCTGACGATGACGCTCAACCGGCGCACGCATCGGGCCTACAACCGCGTGCGCGAAGGTAATTTCATGCTGGACGGCCTGCTCGGCATGACGCTCCACGGCAAGACCGTGGGTATTGTCGGCACCGGCCGGATCGGCCGTGCGACGGCTGCGATATTCCACGGCATGGGCTGCCGAGTGCTCGGTTTCGATCCGGCGCCCGCGGCGGATTTCGAACGGCTGGGCACCGTGGTGGATATGGATCGGCTGCTGGCCGAGTCCGACGTCGTCAGCCTGCATTGCCCATTGTTCGACAGCACGCATCATCTCATCGATGAGCGCGCGCTGGCCCGGATGAAATCCGGGGCGATGCTGGTCAACACCTCCCGCGGCGCGCTCATCGATACTGTGGCCGTGATCGAAGCGCTCAAGTCGCGTCGACTCGGGGCGCTGGCGATCGATGTCTACGAGCAGGAGGCGCCGCTGTTCTTTGCCGATCGCTCGGATGAATTCATCGACGACGATGTCTTTGTCCGGCTGATGTCCTTTCCTAACGTGCTCATTACCGGGCATCAGGGTTTTTTCACCGCGGAGGCCATGAACGAGATTGCCGATACCACGCTGGCGAATCTGGCGGATTTTCTCGCCGGGCGCGTCTGCAGCAATCGTCTATCCGGCGCGGATTGAGATCCCGCGCCGGTCGGGCAGGAATCAACAGACAGGCGCCTTCTGCCATGGGCGTCGGCGCCTGCTGGCGCCCATGGCCGCGACCGAGCGGAACGGGCCCCGAGCGGTCGACCCAGGGCGCCGTGTCGGCACGCCGCCCTGGGTCGCGTCGGTCCGAATCGACGGTTTCGACGCCGAGCGTCGAGATCAGTTCGTCGTCTGGATCGCCTCGAGCAGCCGGGCCGCGTCAGGCGTGCCGATGCCCGTTGCGGGGTCGTAGCCGGTGCGGCTCTGCCAGAACCAGTTGCTGCCGGCGGTCACATCCCGGAAGGGGCTGTTCGTCGCGTAGCCGGTGTCACGCAGTGCCCGATAGAGGATCGGGTTGAGAAGGCCCAGGCGAGCCTCGGTGGCCTGATTGAACAAGGCTGCCATCCCGGCCAACTGCGGCGCCACATAACTGGTGCCCCCGCCACCGCTGGTCATGCCGCCGTCGAGGGTCACGTACGCGGTGTAACCCGTATAGGGATCGGCGTTCATCGAGATATCCGGTACATTGCGTCCGGCGAATCCACCGGGCAAGGCGCCGTAGAAGATCAGACTGTCGAAGTCGACCAGTGCCTGGTTGTAAGGCGTCTTGCGGATACCGTCCACGCCCTGTTGATAGAACGGCACGGGAAACAGGCTGCTCACGCCGCCACCGCCGCCTTCAGGAAAGATGCCGAAGTCTGCCGGTGTGGCCGCGCCGCATAACTGCGAAAGTGCCGAGAAGTAGGACAGCGACCAGGCCTGCTCGGCATTCACCCGAACCGGTACGACATCGCCGGGGTTGCGAGCACAGCGATAGCGGGCGCTGAACGGCAGCGTCGTGCCCCCGGCGGCGGTCACATAGGGTGAGGCGGCCGGCAGGTCGACGGAGGCCACCTTGGCGATCGTCGGATAGGCCAGAGACGGATTGCGCTGGTCGTTGACGTCGTAACCGCCGGCATCGCCGGCCGCGACGAAGGTGGAAATGCCCTGGGCCGCGGCTTCCATCAACAGTTGGTTCAGAGCCTGTGCCGAGGCATCGGCGCCGGTGCCGAAAACCGAGGGCAGGGAGCCGACTTCGCTGATACCCCAGCTATAGGACAGCACATCGACGTCGTTGTCCGAGACGATCCGGTTGAACAGAGCCAGCTCGCCACTGTCCGTGTTCGGGGCGACGTATACACGGATATCCGCCTGCGGCGCCAGCCCACCCGACTGCTCCACGTCCAGCGTGGTTTCGCCGGTACCGGCGTCATCACCGTACTCGCCGCCACCGGCGACCGCGATCTGTGTGATGCGATCCGGCTTGGTTTCCAGCCCGATGCGCTGCCAATAGGTTTCGGCATCCGAGGGCAGAAAGCTCGCATAGGTGGCGATGCCGATGGTCACGCCCTCGCCTCGCAGGCCCTGCCGGTACAACGGCGCGACGTTATACAGCCGGGCGACGTCCTGGACCGTCAGCTCGCCCGGCTCGTTCGACGTGTCCAGGTCTGCCCGAAAGCGCCCGCCCCGGCCCTCGACGTGTGCTGCATGACGAACGTCGGTTGCCATCGAGCGGGCGTGACGTTGATTGCTCAGCCCGGCCACAGCCAGCACATGACTGTCGCTGAAGGCGGCCGGCAGCGACGGCGCCCGAGCCGGCTTGTAGAACGGCATCGATGGGCTGTCCGTATCCGGCGCGGCATAGTTGGCGATCTCGACATTGAAGGCTTGTTCGACGCTGGCGGCCGGTCCCGAGAACTGAACCGCCAGCCCGTTCTCGTACCGTTTGGTCACGGTGAGCCCGTTGGCCCGGGCATAGTCGATGACACGGGCGATGTCCTGTGCTGTCGCGCCAAAGCGCTGGCGGAAATCGGTGGTGCTCAGAAAGTGATGATAGTGCGGCCCCGGCGTCGAGACCTCGCGGACGAATCGTGCCAGGCCAGCCTCATCCCGGGCCTGGAATAGCACGGTCGTGCTGATCGCTTGATCGGCAGCCACGGGGCCGATCCGCTCAGCATCGGCAAATGCCGAAACCGATGTGCAGGCCACTATTGCCGCAACGAGTACCCGCGATCCCCTGATTGTGGTCGATAGCATGTGTTCCCCCTGAGAACGTTGATGAAAACCGTGGCTGATCCACGATTCCACAGGACGGTGGCAAGAATCGCTCCATTCCGGCTGCCGAGCCGCCTGTAATTCACCTGGGCCGCTGGTCTTGGTGTTGATCCTGAATACAAGTCTTTTGTCATCAGTGGTTTTCCTTCGCGACGCGCCTCGGTGCCCTGTTCCTGGCGTGGCTTGTCTCGACGATCTGCTCGCAATAGCCACCGAGGCTGCCTCTTTTTGAGGCGCTAATCTGTATCATGTGGCAGATATGGGGCATTCTGTTGCAAGTTTGATAATTTTTAATATGTAATAATTTCCGACGGTCGAATTTACGGCATGGATACCGCTCTGATCGTAAGATTTTGATTCCGCTTCGACTCGTGATGGATGAAATGTTTTTCACTCGGTCTGGCCTGTCAGAATAATCGACAGATGGGGCTTGATCGGGCTTTTTTTGCACCAGGGAAGTGCTTTTCTTTTTCGGCTCTTCGAAGTCACTGATTCATGGCGCTTCTGGCACCGGTATTGCGTTCCGTAGGCACAGGGGGTGTCGCGGCGATCGTGTGCGATCGATCGGCTTCGATGCCGTTTTAACGTCGGGAGAGGTCAGGGATTCATGGATATGAAACGATCGGTACATTGGAAAACCATCGGCATCGGCATACTGTTGGGGCTGGGGGCTCTGATGGCGGACACGGCATCGGCGAGCTTTCTCGCTTTCGGTCAGTCGGATCAGGTGGCACAGCGGGGGCAGCTGACGTACGGCGGTGGGTCGCGGCCGTTGTTCGGTTCGCTGATCGGGTTCGACAGCATCACTCTGGAAGGTGCCGATGCGCCCGACGGGCACGCCGATTCACTGGCCTGCTTCGGCTGTGCGCTGACGTTCAACACTGGCTTTCGGCGCGACGCCAGCTCCGGGACATGGGATTTCGACGCGCTGGGCAGTAATTTCCAGATCACCGGGGACGCGTATGCCACCGGGGCCGATGGGACACTGGCCGATACACCGATCGCCTCCGGCGTACTGTGGTCGAGCGTGTTCGACGGGCCGCAACAGCTGGCACTGAGTGGTACCGGCTTCGGTGATGACGTGCGCTTCACCGGCAGCGGGTCGGGACAGCAGGACAGTGAACTGCTGAACTACTTCGGCTTGGGCGACGATCTGGACGCCATGTTCGAAACCTTTCTCTCGGGCACGATCGGCGGCCTGACCGACAACGGCGGATTCCTGGCGCTCGTCGATGGGGCACGCGCCCATACCGCCGTGACCAACGATGTGCCGGAGCCGGCCGGTTGGGCTGTGCTCGCACTCGGCCTCATCTTGCTGCTGATCGGCTGGCAATCCCGGCAGTCGACAGGCCGGGCAGCCGTCGGCGGTTGAAAAAAATCGGGCCGGCCTGCGCTCCCGCGTCGCCGGCCCGATGGCCGGGCGCCGGCGGCGTCGCAGCGTTCAGATCAAGCCGGCCATGCGTAGTGCAAAGACACCGAGCGTCATGGTCAGACTGGCGGCCAGGGTGGTCAACGCGACGATATTGGCCGCCAGCCGGGCGTCGCCGCCCATCGCCTCGACCATGATGAAGCTCGACGCCGCCGTCGGGCAGGCGAAGTAGAGGAACATCAGCCCGAGCTCGCGCGGGGCGAAGCCCAGCCACCAGCCGCCGGCCACCGCAAGTGTCGGAAGCACGAGCATCTTGACGACGCTGGCCGAGACCGCGATCCCGCGGGCGTCGTAGAGCGCGCGCACCGACAATGCGCCGCCGATGCAGATCAACGCGAGCGGCAGGGTCAGCTGTGCGAAATATTGGCCGGACGTCATGATCCACTGAGGCATCGGTAGCCCGGAGGCCGCCACCGCTATCGAGGCAACCGTGGCCAGAATGAGCGGATTGGTTGCCACGCCTCGCCCGATCGAGCGCCAGTCGGCGCTCTGGTCCGGCTGATACCAGGTGAGCACGATCACCGAGAGCACGTTATAGATCAGGATGACCTCGCCGACGAGCACGCTCCCGGCGGACAGCCCGAAATTCCCGTACATGTTCTGGGCGAGGGCCAGGCCCATGATGCCGCAGTTGCCGCGAAACGCGCCCTGTGTGTAGACCCCGCGCTGGGCGATCGGTACGCGCCACAGGGCCCAGGCCCATATCGCCAGGAATGACACCAGCGTCGCACCGCCGAAATAAGCCAGCATGCCGGGGCGCAGCGCGTCGCCGAGATCGGCACCGACGATCGAGACAAAGATCAATGCCGGCATGCTGCCCTTGAACACGATGGTCGAGGCGGCCGAGACGAAACGATCGTCGATCCAGTTCGCATGCCGCATGGCGATGCCGATGAAGACCAGCGTGAATACGGGCAGGGTGACGTCCAGCGTCTGGACGAAAATGGCGGTCAGATTCATGCAATGCCCGTGGCGATGAATGAGGTCCGCGGGCCGGTCGGGTGAGCCGCAGGGCGTGCGTCGCGGCATGTCGCTGCCCGGAGCAGCGACGGCGCGGCACCGGCCGAATCTGGACGCGGAGCCGAAATTATAGACGCCTGCCGAAAGGCGATACAGGTCGGTCGGGCATCGTCCCGGCCACTCGCGATATGCTTGCGGCCATGTCCGAGCCCGATGTCACACCGCCCCCGAGCGCTGCCGATGCCGCGGATGCGCCGCGGCGTACGGTCGCCATACAGGTCTATCGCGACGGGAGTTTCCACGCCGCCGACGATACGCTCGCGGTTGAACGGGCACTCGAGATCCACATCGCCGGTGCGGCGCCCTTGATCACGATGCGCACGCCAGGCGATGACACAGCGCTTGCCGCCGGCCTGCTGCACGCCGAGGGAGTGGTCCAGACCGGCGATGACATCGTCTATCTCAAGCATGCGCCCGAAAGCGGCGATGTCGTGCGGGTGATGCTGCGGCCGGCGGCCCGCGAGCGGCTCGGGCGCATGGCGCGCAGCACCGTGGCCACGAGCGCCTGCGGCGTCTGTGGCAAGCCGAGCTTCACGCCGATCACCCCCGACGAATCGTGGTCGTCGGCGAGTCAGGCCGCACCGCTTGAGCCCGCCACGCTGTTGTCCCTGCCGCCGACGCTGCAGCGCGCCCAGCGCGTCTTCGCCTCGACCGGCGGACTGCATGCCGCCGGTCTTTTCGACTCGACCGGCACACTGCTCGATGTCGCCGAGGATATCGGCCGTCACAATGCGCTCGACAAGCTCGTCGGTCGCGCTCTGCGCGCAGATGCATTGCCGCTGTCCGATCGGATCCTGTTGTTGTCCAGTCGCGCCAGCTACGAGCTGTTGCAGAAGAGCGTGATGGCCGGCATTCCGATCGTCTGTGCGGTATCCGCGCCGAGTACTCATGCTGTCGACCTGGCGCGTGAATTCGATGTCACGCTGGTCGGTTTCCTGCGCGACGCACGATTCAATATCTATGCCGGCGCCCATCGGATTGCCACGAGTCTGTGATGACGGTCGCGTTGTCCTTGGGGCGCGCTGTCGGGCCGAGTTTGGTTGTACTACCTCCCGGTTGTAAGGCCGGCACCCGGTCCCAACATTGTCCAGACAAGGCATCAATCAATCGAGTCGCCATGCAGAACAATCTCGAAAGCCGCCAGTTCCGTCTCATCCGTCGGCCGAACGGCCTGCCGGCGCAGGATGACTTCGAGCTGACCACGGAAACGCTGGATGCGCCCGGCGACGGCGAAGTCGCGGTGGCCGTGGAATACATCTCGCTCGACCCTGCCATGCGGGGTTGGATGGCCGAAGGCAAGTCCTATATCGAGCCGGTTGGCATCGGCGATGTCATGCGAGCGTTTGCCGCGGGCACGGTCGTGGCTTCGCGGCATCCGGATTTCGCCGAAGGCGACAGGGTCACCGGTCTCATGGGCGCGCAGACACATGCCGTGATGCCGGGGACACAGGTCAACAAGGTCGATGCATCCCAGCTCGATCTGCCGACCTATATCGGCGCCCTCGGCATGCCGGGCATGACCGCCTGGTTCGGCATCCTCGAAGTCGGCGAACTCGCCGAGGGGGATCGAGTGCTGGTCTCGGCGGCATCCGGCGCGGTCGGTGCACTGGTCGGCCAGATCGCCAAGAAGAAGGGCGCCACCGTGGTCGGCATTGCCGGTGGGGCCGAGAAGTGTGCTTATCTGACCGACGAACTCGGCTTCGACGGCGCCATCGACTACAAGAGCGAAGACGTCGATCGGGCGATCGCAACGCATTTCCCGGACGGTCTGGATATCTTCTTCGACAACGTCGGCGGGCAGATTCTCAACGCAGCGCTGGCCAATCTGCGAGTGGGCGCGCGTGTCGTGATCTGCGGCGCGATTTCGCAATACAACAAGACCAACGGTGTGGGTGGTGCCGAGGATGCGCCTACCAACTATCTCTCTCTGCTGGTCAATCGCGCCAAGATGGAAGGTTTCATCATTCTCGATTACATCCATCGCTACGACGAGGCCTATCCGCAGATGGCCGAATGGATCGTCTCGGGCGAGCTGGCACACAAGGAAGATATCGACGAAGGCTTTGACAACTTCGTCGAGACGCTGCGCAAGCTCTATACCGGCGAGAACTTCGGCAAGCTGGTGCTCAAGGTCTGATCGGGGACGCCAGCGAACGGCCGACCCGGGCTGTCGCTCAGCCCGGGTCGAACGCGTCGTGGGCCGGCAGGCCGTCCGCCATGGTCGCCCACGACGGCCGTTCGGCGCTGAAGATCCGGGATTCGATGTTGCGCGGTGGCGGCGTATCGAGCGAGCCGGCCGGAATCAGCAACGCTGTCGCGTCGCGGTTGTACCAAGGCAGCGCGCTGCCGCACGTGAGACAGAACACGCGGCTGAAATCACGCCCGTCCGCGGCGCGGAACGTGCGTCGCGCCGCCGCGCCGCGTAGCCATGCGAGGGGAGCCGGCGCACAGCGTAGATTGGCCGCTGCGACAGCACCGGTCAGTTTGCGGCACTGGGCGCACTCGCAGTAGTAGAAGGCCTCGACGACCGTGGTCACACGGTAATGCACGGCCCCGCACAGGCAGCTGCCGGCCAAGGTGTCGTGATTCGGCATCACGGATCTCGTTTCACACGCCACGCGTCAAGCGTGCGCACCGGGCGGGGCCATGGCAAATCACATGCCGGCATCGTCGATATCGGGTGTGCAAGAGCCGATGGTCTCCAGAATGGATTTGTCGGGTACACCGCTCTGGCGTGCGGCTGACAGCGGCGCGCCGCTGTCAGGCCATGGCCAAAGCCGATCTCTGCATGCGCTCTCGCCACGAGCGGGTCGCGCGCGGCCACGGCCAGGTGGTCGTGGCCGCAAGGATTCGATCGGCAAGGCGAGCGTAGTAGCATGAGCGCGCCGCGCGTGCCTACACAGTCGAGCTCACAGGATAGCCATGGATTCTCATCTGACCGTCGTCGATCACCCGCTGATCAAGCATAAACTGACGTTGATGCGCCGCAAGAGTGCATCGACCCAGAAATTCCGTTCCCTGCTGCGAGAGGTCGCGCATCTGCTGACCTACGAGATCACGCGTGATCTGGAGTTGACGACCGAGCAGATCGAGACGCCTCTGGAGACGATGGATGCCCCGGTGCTGGCCGGCAAGAAGCTCTGTTTCGTGTCCATCCTAAGGGCGGGCAACGGTCTGCTCGAAGGCATGGTCGAACTCTTGCCGTCGGCGCGGGTCGGCCATATCGGCATGTATCGGGATCCGGAGACGATGGAAGCCGTCGAATACTACTGCAAGATGCCGGAGGGCCTCGACGGGCGGCCGGTGATCGTGGTCGACCCGATGCTGGCCACCGGCAATTCGGCCATCGCGGCGATCGGACATCTCAAGAAGATTGGGGCGACCAATATCCGTTTTCTGTGCCTGCTGGCCGCGCCGGAAGGCGTGGCAGCCATGAAGGCCGCGCATCCGGACGTGCCGGTATGGACAGCGGCCCTTGATAAGCGCCTGGACGACCACGGTTATATCCGGCCGGGGCTGGGTGACGCCGGCGATCGCATGTACGGCACGAAATAACCGACGAGGCACGATCGTGAGCCAGACCATCGGAGGCGTGGCACGCGCGCAGGATTACGTCTTTCGCCTGCGGGACAGCCTGCTCGGCGCGCAGATGCTGTGCGTGGCCTTCGGCTCGCTCGTGCTCGTGCCGTTGCTGACCGGGCTCGATCCCAATGTGGCGTTGTTCACGGCCGGCATCGGCACGTTGATCTTCCAGGTCGTGACCGGCGGCCGGGTGCCCGTGTTTCTGGCCTCGTCCTTCGCCTTCATCGCGCCCATCATCTACGGGGTGGCGCACTGGGGCGTCGCGGCCACGCTCGGTGGCCTGATCGCGGCCGGCGGGGTCTATATCGCGATCGCGGCGCTCATCGCCTGGCGCGGGGTGGGGTTCGTCACGCGTTTGTTGCCGCCCGTAGTCACCGGGCCGGTGATCATGGTCATCGGCCTCGTGCTGGCGCCGGTGGCGATCAATCTGGCCACCGGCCTCGACAGCAGTGGCGACAACCAGCTCGTCGCCCGCGCGCCGGCGCTTTTCGTGGCCGGCGTGGCACTTGCGACCACGCTGGCGGTTTCGTTGCTCGGGCGAGGATTCTTCCGGCTGTTGCCGATCATATTCGGCGTGGCTGCCGGCTATCTGACGAGCCTGGCGTTCGGTCTCGTGGATTTCTCTTCGGTACGACAGGCGCCCTGGTTCGCCATGCCGACGTTCGTCGCGCCGGCCTTCAACTGGCAGGCGATCGCTTTCATGCTGCCGGTGACGATCGCCCCCGCCATCGAGCATTTCGGCGACATCGTGGCGATTCGCTCGGTCACCGGCCGTGACTATCTCGTCGACCCCGGCATTCACCGCACGATGCTCGGTGACGGTCTGGCGACGGGGCTTGCCGGTGCCTTGGGGGGCCCGCCGTGCACCACGTATTCCGAGGTCACCGGTGCGGTCACGCTGACCGGCGCGACCAATCCGGCATTGATGACCTGGGCGGCACTGTTCGCGATCGCGTTCTCGTTCGTCGGCAAGCTTGGCGCGTTTCTCGCGGCCATTCCCACGCCGGTCATGGGCGGCATTATCGTGCTGCTGTTCGGTGCGATCGTGGTCGTGGGCATGAATACCCTGGTGGAATCCGGCGAAGATCTGACCACGCCACGCAATCTGGCGATCGTCGGGCTGATCCTCATCTGCGGTATCGGCGGTCTGCATCTATCGGCCGGGCGTTTCGAGCTCCAGGGCATCGCGCTGGCCGGCGTGCTCGGTGTGATGCTGAATCTCGTTCTGCCGGGCGGTTCGGCGCAAGAGAAAAAAAATCGGGACCCGCAGGCCCACGAGTGACGTGCCGTGTGCCCGGTCGCTGGCACCCGGCTCAACCGGTCGCGGCATGATCGTGGGCGATCTGCCGATACGCTAGGGCCTGTGGGTGTTTCGTTCGGGCGCCTTTTCGTCGAGAGGCCGCCGTGTGTCCGGCAAGGCGCGAGTCGCCGTATCGTGGCGTGCCACGATCAAGGCTCGCAACGCCGCAGGGCGCCCATCGTCGATTTTTCATGGGCGGCCCCACCCGAAGGGACAAGCGCCCAAAATCAAAAACACGACGGCAATCCAGCGTTGTAGCCCGCGGGTGCAGCATGGCTGCACGGCGCGCACTACGCCGCGTCTTGCCGCCCCATCGTCAATTTCAGGGCGCGCTTGGCGCGGACGCGCACGCAACCTCAACACGCCCTAGACTTTAGTGTGAAAAAGACTTCGTGCGGCGTTTGACGCGATACCTTGGGTGCGCTCGGTTTCTATGTTCAACATTTGAACGAAGCCGGTCGTCACCCGCCCCGCTTATCGCGTGCCCACGGAGGAGATCATGCAAGAGGCCGCCCAAGCGACCCTGTCGACGCCCGTTCTATTACTCATAGCGGCCACGGCCATCGCAGCGCTACTGGTGCTCATCATCCGGCTGCGTCTGCATCCGTTCTTCGCGCTGGTGATCGTGAGCCTGTGCACGGCGCTGGGCACCGGGATACCGGTGCCCAGATTGTTGCCGACCCTGCTGGATGCCTTCGGCTCGACGCTTGGCAGCGTGGCGCTGTTGATCGGCTTCGGCGCGGTTCTCGGGCGTGTGGTGGCCGTGACCGGCGGGGCCCGGGTGCTGGCCGACACGCTGATTGCGCGCTTCGGACGGGCGCGGGCGCCGCTCGGACTGGCCATCGCCTGTCTGTTGTTCGGTTTTCCGATTTTTCTGGATGCCGCCTTCGTCGTGATGCTGCCGATCATCTATTCGCTGGCCCGCGAACTGCGCGTCTCGCTGCTGGTGCTCGGCATGGCGGCCGCGGGCGCGTTCCTGGTCATGCATGCCCTGGTTCCGCCGCATCCCGGCCCGGTGGCGGCGGCGGTTTTTCTGAATGCGGATGTCGGGCTGGTCCTGCTCGTGGCACTGCTGGTCGGTCTGCCGACCTGGTACGTCATGGGCTATCGTCTGGCCCATTTCGTGTCCGCTCGCCAGCCGTTCCAGGAGGTGCCTGACCTGATGGGCGACGATCGCTCGGCTGCGGTGACCGACCCGCCGGCCTTTGCCGTCGTGCTGTTCGTGCTGTTGTTGCCGCTGGCGCTCATTTTCATGCATACCGGTCTGGCGACGCTGATCAAGACCGACGTGCTGTCCGAAAACAACACGCTGTTGCAGATCCTGTTGTTGGTCGGCGAAACCCCGATCGCGATGCTCATCAGCACCTGTGTGGCGATCTACCTGCTGCTGATGCGCGGCCAGGCGAGCGGCGGGCTCGAACGGGCCTCGAACGTGATCGACAATGCACTGTCGCCGGTCTGCAGCATCATTCTGATCACGGGCGCCGGTGGCATGTTCGGCGGCGTGCTCATCGCCAGCGGTATCGGCGATGCGCTGGCCGGCAGCCTCAAGGACGTTGGCCTGCCGTTATTGGTGGCGGCGTACGTGATCGCTGCGGCGTTGCGCATCGCTCAGGGCTCGGCGACCGTGGCCGGCACGACGGCGGCCAGCATCATGGCCGGCGCGGTCGCCGGTGCCGATATCGATGCCATCCAGACCGCGGCTATCGTCGTAGCCATCGGCGCCGGCGCAATCGGCTATTCCCACGTCAACGACTCCGGCTTCTGGCTGGTGTCGCGATTTCTTGGGGTGGACACGGCGACCATGCTCAAGAGCTGGACCGTCATTTCCACCGGCATATCCCTGATGGCCTTCGGACTGTGCTGGGGGCTGTACGTGCTGGCCTGAACAAGGGCCTGTTATTAACCCGGCCTAAAAATAGATGATTTTTCGGGTTGATAACGCGCGTGTGCGCAAGCACGCGCGCCACGGCCAACGGCCGTGAAGCCATTGAAAATAAAAAGACGGACACGTGCCGGCGTTTATCTTTCGATGGCGTTGAAAACAGCTGACGTCGTCAGCTGTTTGGGTGCCGGATTAATAACACGTCGCACGTGACCGCGTTGCCGCCCCAAAACCGGCCAGGCAAGGCGCGCAGCACCGGCCCCGGTCATGCCAAGGTCAAGCCGTGCAATGCCGCATTGTCGGTTTTGGGGCGCCACCCGACGAGACGGCGGTCATTTTTTCGCAATCCGGCGTTGTCGTTCGCGACGCCAGAATGACGGCCGTACGCGCCCGATACCTTGGCTTGCAAAAAAATGAGCGTCGGCGCGATGCACGCGGAAGTGTTAACAGGCCCAAGTCACATCAGGACAAAAGAAAAGCCGCCGATGATGAATCGGCGGCTTCGGGACCATGCAAAGCCGTGACGAGTCACGGCCGATGTGGCCTGATGACTACTTCACGACCTGGGCGATCGCGTTGCAGACATATTCGATGTTGTCGGCGTTCAGGCCGGCCACGTTGGCGCGTCCGGAGCCGACCATGTAGATGCTGTGCTCGTCGCGCAGTCTTTCCACGTGTGCCTTGGTCAGGCCGGTGTAGGAGAACATGCCGCGCTGTTCCGCCACGTAGGCGAACCGGTCGGCAAGACCGTGCGGTTCGAGCCCGGCCACGAACTGCTTGCGCAGGTCGTTGATGCGGTTACGCATGACCTTGAGTTCGTCGCGCCACATCTGATCGAGCTCGGGCGAGTTGAAGATGGTCGCGACGATCGCGCTGCCGTGGCCGGGTGGGTTGGAATAGTTCTCACGCGCAGTGATCGCCAGCTGCGAGCGGACGTTTTCCATCTGTTCGGTGTCTTTCGCCACGGCGATGAAGCAGCCGGTGCGCTCGCGATAGATCCCGAAGTTCTTGGAACAGGACTGGGTGATGAGGACTTCGTCCAGGTTCTCGGCGAGCAGGCGCGGGCCGTAGGCATCTTCGTCCAGCCCGTTGCCGAAGCCCTGATAGGCGAAATCGACGAGCGGGAGCAGTTCTCGTTCGCGCAGGACGTTGAGCACGTTCTGCCACTGGTCGCGCGACAGGTCGAAGCCGGTCGGGTTATGGCAGCAGGCGTGCAGCAGCACGACATCGCCCTTGGGGATGTTCTCCAGTGCGGCGAGCATGCCCGCGAAATCCAGCTGGTTCTGGTCATCGACGTAGGGGTAGCGCTTGATCTCGATACCGGCCGCGGAGAAGACACCGAGATGGTTCGGCCAGGTCGGCTCGGACAGCCAGATCGACTTGCCCGGGAGCTGTGATGCGATGAAGTCCGCGGCCAGACGCAGGGCGCCGGTGCCGCCGGGCGATTGGGTGGCACTGGCACGATCGGCGGCCAGCACCGGGCTGTTGGCGCCCAGCACCAGCTTGAGGACGTCTGCGCCGTATTCCGGGTCGCCGTGCGAGCCGATATACGATTTGGTCTGTTCGTCGTCGATGAGCTGTTTCTCGGCCGCCTTGACGGCCCGCATGATCGGCGTCACGCCGCTTTCGTCTCGGTAGACGCCAACGCCCAGATCCACCTTGTTCGGATTCGGGTCGTCCTTGAACTGCTGGATCAGGCCGAGGATGGCGTCGCCGGGAACTCGCTCAATCGGTTCGAACATGGATATCGCCTTGTCGCATGAAGGGCAGCGTATCTGCCCGGTTCGGTCAAAACATCCCCATGTTAACCGCTTGCCGGGATCGTTGCCGACGGCCGGCGCCGACGCGGCGCCCTTGAAGAGGTCACCGGGTCGGGCCGTCGCGCCGGTGACGAGGATGATCGCCTCGGGTAAGGCGAGCGGAGGCGCCGGTGGGTCACGATCTGACCCACCACGCGTGACACGTTAGCGTCATGAGTGCAGAGATATCAGTTCTGCCGTCACCGCGTGCGCCCGCTGTCGAGGCGCCGCATCTGGACGGCCTGAATGCCGCGCAGCGCGAGGCGGCCGCCTTCGGGCTGGTCGCGCCACACGGCTGGGATGCGGACCCGTTGCTCATTCTGGCCGGGGCGGGCAGTGGCAAGACACAGACGTTGAGTCATCGCGCGGCCCATCTGGTGCTGGCCGGGGTCGATCCGCGCCGCATTCTGTTGCTGACATTCTCTCGGCGTGCGGCCGGGGAGATGACGCGTCGTGCGCATGCCATCTGTGCTGCGGCAATGCGCACGTCGCATCGCCGCGCCCCGGCGGTGCGGCTGCCTTGGGCCGGTACCTTTCACGCGATCGGCGCCCGGCTGCTGCGTGAGTACGCGCCCCGTCTCGGGCTGGAGCCGGCCTTCTCGATCCTCGATCGCGGCGATGCCGGCGACCTCATGGATGTGGCGCGTCACGATGCCGGGCTGGCGGCCCGCGCCAAGCGATTCCCCCGCAAGGACACGTGTCTGGCGATCTATTCAGCCACGATCAACCAGCAGGCTCGGCTGGTCGATGTCCTGGCGAACCGGTTCCCGTGGTGTGTCGATCATCACGATGATCTCAAGCGCCTGTTCGCCGATTACACAATGCGCAAGCATGATCGGGCGACCCTGGATTACGACGATCTGCTGCTGTACTGGTCGCAGGTCATGCAGGTTCCGGCTCTGGCCGCCGAGATCGGGGGGCGGTTCGATCATGTCCTGATCGACGAGTACCAGGATACGAACAATCTGCAAGCGGGGCTGATTGCTGCGATGAAACCCGATGGACGCGGAGTGACGGCCGTCGGTGACGATGCCCAGGCCATTTACGGGTTCCGCGGGGCCACCGTCGAGCACATCCTGGATTTCGGGCAGCGCTTCTGCGGCACACACACTGTGACGCTGTCGCAGAACTATCGTTCGACACAGGCGATTCTGGATGCTGCCAACACGCTGATGGACGACGCGTCGCGCGCCTATGCCAAGCGGCTGTTCTCCGAACGCGGTGCCGGCTGTCGGCCGCGCCATGTCACGGTTCTCGACAGTACCGCCGAGGCCGGCTATGTCGCCGACGCGGTGCTGGCTCGACGCGAGACGGGGGTGGCGCTCAGGCAGCAGGCGGTGCTGTTTCGCAACGGGCATCACGCCAATGAGCTGGAGATCGAGCTCATCCGGCGCGACGTACCGTTTCGCAAGTACGGTGGTCTGAAATTCCTGGAGGCCGCACACGTCAAGGATTTCCTGGCGCTCGTGCGCTGGGCCGACAATCCGCGACACGAGATCGCCGCCTGGCGCGCGATGCAGCTCGTGCCGGGTGTCGGGCCGGGCACGGCCCGTCAGGCCATGGACGCGCTGGCGGCCGCCAACGACCGGCTCACCGCGCTGGCGGCATTCCGCCCGCCGCGCGCCGATCGCGAAGCCTGGCGTGGCCTGATCGATATCGTGGCCCGCCTGGCCGCGCGCCCGACGGCCTGGCCGGTCGCGCTCGCGCCGGCGGCGACGTGGATCAAGGCCGCGGTCGCGGATCGTTACGAGGCGCCGACCACGGCGCGCGAGGCCGATATCGACGATCTCGTGCGCATCGCCGGCCGCTACGGCGATGCGCCGTCGTTTCTGACCGAGCTGACGCTTGATCCGCCGCAGGCCACCGGCGATCACAACGACGATGCGTTGCTCGACGAGGATTATCTCGTGTTGTCGACCGTCCACAGCGCCAAGGGCCAGGAATGGGATTCGGTGCACGTGCTGCATGTGGCCGACGGGACGTTTCCCAGCGAATTCGCGACCCGGACCGAGGCCGGGCTGGCGGAGGAGCGGCGTCTGCTCTATGTCGCCATGACGCGGGCGAAGAACGAGCTCGCACTCATCTCGCCGCTGCGTTATTACGTGCCGGAGCAGCCCCGTTACGGCGATCGCCATGTCTACGGTGCGGCGAGCCGTTTTCTCACGCCCGGCGTGCTGGCGTGTTTCGAGCCGGTCGTGGCCGGCGACATCACGCCGGCCACGCCACAGGCGAGGCCCGCACTGGGCGGCAGGCCAGCGGCCACACATGATCTGGCCGCGAGCGTGCGCGCTCTTTGGGACTGATCGGGGCTTGCCGGGTCGGGCTGCGGCGTCGACACTGACGGCCTTCGTTTCCGTGTGTCATCCCATGCTCGATCATCCCGTTCGCCTGGCGGTCTTCGATATCGACGGTACATTGCTCGGTCCGGGCTATCCGCTCGGCCGGCCGCAGATCCAGGCGCTGGCCCGGCTGCACGAGGCCGGCATCACGCTCGCGCTGGCCAGCTCGCGCCAGCGTGCCTCGTTGCTCGATCTGGCCGAGGCGATCGGCCTGCCGCTCTATCTCGTGTCCTACAACGGTCCGCTGGTCAATGCGCCGGACGGGACACGCATCTCGGCCACGGATATCGCGCTGCCGGCGGGGCTGGGTAGCGCCCTGGCTGATTTCGTCGACGCCGGCGGTTGTGTCCATTGTTATACCGTCGACGACTGGCAGGCCTTCGGCCCGGACTGGCGCATCGACAACGAGGCCGCCGGGCGTCATGCCGTGCCGAGCCGGCGGGCGGCCTCGCTCACACCGGCCACGCTGCCGCCGCGGGCGCTCAAGATCCTGTGCGATGGCGATCTGCCGGCGCTTGCCGCCGTCCGGGCCGCGGTGGCGGCCGAGCCAGGGCTGGTCATGAACTGGTCGGGCAGCGAATGCCACGACATCCACGCGCGGCATGCGAGCAAGGGCGACGGGTTGCGCCAGCTCTGTCGACATCTGTCGATCGATACAGGGCATACGATCGCCTTCGGCGATGCCGACTCGGACATCAGTATGCTGTCGACGGCCGGCACCGGCTTTGCCATGGGAGCGGCCAACGCCCGGGTGACGGCGGCGGCCGATCGCCGTCTCGGCGCCCCGGGCTCGGGCGAGCTGGAAGCCTTGCTGGCCGAGATCGCCGCGACCGTTTGAATGGCACCGGGCAACGGGCACCCGGCGACATCTGTCATGTGCACTTTCACGGCCCATCGGCTCGTTTTTCGATTATCGTGGGATCGCAATCCGCGATCGGGCGCCGCAGGGCACGATCGGGGCCAAAAAGACGGTAGAAAAACACGGTAGCGTCCGGCCGGGCCCGGCAGGGCGGTGGCCAAGAACACGCACGGGAGGACACATGTCGCGCGTCTGGATCATCTTCTTGCTGTTGCTGGCGATCGAGATACTGATCTTCGGGTATCTGCTCAACGCCCTGTATGCGATCTTTCGCAAGGCGCCGCCCGAGCGCCGGGCCGCCCGGTTCCGTCAGGCCGCGACCAACCACGAGTTGTATCTGGCGTTGCTCAAGGGCAAAAAGGACGCGTTCGCCTCGATCCTGGCCCCGGTGGATGATCAGACGTTTGCCGATGTTCGAAAGATCGCGATCATCTTCGTGATGATCATCGTCTTCGACGTGATCTACGATCTCATCCACGCCTTTTACGGCCTGTAGGCGCCGCCGATTCGTGGTCAGCGGCCGATGTCCTCGAACCAGAGGCGCGGCTCGTCACGCATGAATTCGGTCATCGCCTGACGACAGTCGGCATCGTCGAGGACCGTCAATGACACGCCGCGGGCGGTCAGATGGGCCTCGTCGCCCATGAACGACGTGTTCTCGCCGATCACCACGCGCGGGATGCCGTAGAGCAGAATCGCGCCGGCACACATCGGGCAGGGCGAAAGTGTGGTGTAGAGCGTGACATCGTCGTACCAGGCGCCCGGCCGACGGCCCAGCGTTTCCAGGGCGTCCATCTCGGCGTGCAGCACCGCGCTGTCCTGTTGCACGCGCCGGTTGCGGCCGGTGGCCACGATCTCGTTGTCGCGTACCAGCACGCAGCCGATGGGAATGCCGCCTTCCGCGCGGCCAAGACGGGCCTGCTCCAGAGCGGCGTGCATGAAATGGGCATGATTCATGAGGCGTACTCGTGACGGGATGCCCGCGCAGTCTATCGCCTGTTACGGATCGCGCCGAGTGCCGCAGGCCACAAATCAGGCGCGCCATGCGCCACGCGCCATCGGGCGATCGGCGCTCTGGCACAGGCGCGGGCGCGTACCAGGCCCTTCCCGGCCCGGGCGGGGGACACGGCCGGAAGCCGCGCGCCATCGGCGGGGTGGCGCGCGTGCGGGGATGACCGGATAGCGTCTGGGCCGAATGCACGATACAAAAGTCCATCGACCGGCCGAGAGAGCACTGCCATGGCTCGCGACCCACTCCAGACGTATCGCAACAAGCGTCGTGCCGAGGCCACGCCGGAGCCTGCCGGCGACGAGGCGCCGCGCAACGACGAGGCAGCGGCGCCGATCTTCGTCATCCAGAAGCACGATGCCTCGTCGCAGCACTATGACTTTCGTCTGGAGATCGACGGCGTGCTCAAATCCTGGGCGGTGCCGAAGGGGCCGTCGACCGATCCACGCGACAAGCAGCTCGCCATCGAGACCGAGGATCATCCGCTGGACTACGCGGATTTCGAAGGCGTCATCCCGGATGCCGAATATGGCGGCGGCACCGTCATGGTCTGGGACATCGGGCCGTTCGACAACGCCCGGGGCGCCGATGACAATGGGCGGGTGAAATCGCTGGCCGAGGCCTGGGCCGACGGACATCTCACCGTACGTCTGCACGGCACGAAACTGACCGGCGGCTACGCGTTGACGCATTTCCGTACGGAAGGCGACAAACGGCAGTGGCTGCTGGTCAAGATGGACGACGATGCGGCCGATGCCCGTCGCAACCCGGTTTCCACGGCGGATGCCTCGGTCCTGACGGGGCGTTCCACGCAGCAGATCGCGGACGAGGAGGGCGATCAACCGTGAGCGCCGAATGCCTGAAGGCACATCTGTCGCAGGACGACTGGGCCAAGGTGCGCAAGGCACCGATGCCCCGTACGTTCGAGCCGATGCTCGCCACGCTGCACCACGAGCCGTTCTCCCACGACGACTGGATCTTCGAGCGCAAGCTCGACGGCATTCGATTGATGGTCTTTCGCGACGGTGACAGCGTCGAGCTGTACACGCGCAACGGCAAGCAGCGCAACGCGCATTTCCCGGAACTGGTCGCGTTGTTCGCGGCCCAGCCGTGTCAACGCTTCGTGCTCGATGGTGAGGTGGTGGCCTTCGAGGGCCAGACCCCCAGTTTCGTGCGCCTGCAGCAGCGGGCCGGTATCGCCGATCCGCAAGCCGCCCGGGCATCGGGCATCGCCGTTCATTTCTATGTCTTCGACAGCCCCTGGATGGCCGATCATGACCTGCGTCGCGTGCCGCTGCGTCAGCGCAAGCAGCTGATCCACGAGACGCTGGAATATACCGACGGTTTGCGATTCACCCCCCATCGCAACGGCGACGGCAAGGCCCTGCTGGCCGAGGCCCGCAGGAAAGGCTGGGAAGGGATCCTGGCCAAGCAGGCTCAGAGCCCGTATCGCTGCGGTCGCTCCAAACGCTGGCTCAAGCTCAAGGTCCAGACCGGTCAGGAGCTGGTCATCGGCGGCTATACCGAGCCGCAGGGCACGCGAGAAGGTCTGGGCGCGTTGCTGGTCGGCTATTACGCCGGGGATCGGTTCTGCTACGCCGGCCGGGTCGGGACCGGCTTCAGTGAGGCCGAGTTGAAGCGGCTGTATTCGGTGCTCGCTGCGATCGAGCGCCAGACGTCGCCTTTCGACGAGCCGCCGGCTGGCGATGATATTCACTGGGTGACACCGGAGCGCGTGGCCGCGATCGCTTTCACCGAATGGACGGCCGACGGCAAGCTGCGTCATCCGGCCTATATCGGCGAACGCGACGACAAGAATGCGGCTGACGTGGCACGGGAACACTGACTGTGACGGTCAGCGTCGACCATCGGGACCGGAACCATCTTGTGAAACCAAGACCCATCAGCTGGCCATAGCGCGATTGGATCGATAGGGCGATTGATGTTTGAGCACGCCATGGGCGATGTGCCCGAGTTTGCGCCTCGCCGTGCGCGGCGCGCTCATGTCGGGTTAGCCTCGGCCGGCCACGTCACGCCGCGTTGCCAGCCTTGCTTGATGCGCTCGGCAGGGGACAAGGCGGCTGCCTATATCGTGACGACACGCCCTGGCTTTTCTTCCCCCCCGATACCGGCCTGACCAAGGGCGATCTGGTCGATTATCACGCGCGCATCGCCGACGTGCTGCTGTCGCATCTGGCCGACCGGCCGCCCAGGCTGCATCGTTGCCCGACGGTATTGCGGGCCGGGCGTCGACTTCATCCAGAAATCGATCGCGGACCGCGACCCGGGCTGGCTGGCGCGCGTGTGTGGCGCGCAAGGCCGGCCGCGAGATGAGCCAGCCGCTGGCCGATTCGGCCGATGCGCGGGTCTATCTGGCCGGCCAGGGCACGATCGCGTTCCATGTGCCGGCGGCCCGCTACGATACGCCCGGCCATCCCGACCGACTCATCTGCGACCTGGCCCCGCCCGATGACGGCCAGTGTTTCGCCCCGGTCGTGGCGGTCGCCCGTGCGATACGCGATGCGCTGTCCGACATCGGGTTGGTCGCGTATGTGATGACCTCGGGTTCGTCGGGCTGCACGTCCCCGTGCCGCATCGGATCGCCGATGCCGCGCCGGATGATTTCACCACGGCGCATGCCAAGGCCGAACGGCAAGGCCGGCTCGATCCGGATATCGCGCGCAACGCCCCGAATCAGACGGCTGTCGCCCCGTATGCCGTCCGCCCGCGATCGGACGCGCCGATCGCCAGGCCGCTGGCCCGGGACGAACTGGGAGACTCGGATCTTGGCCCCCGGCGCTGGCATATCGGCAATATCCTGCGGCCGCTCGGCCAGCGCGACTGCCCGTGGTCGGATATCGGCCGACGCGGTCAGAACGCCGGCCAGGCGCTGATACGCTTCAATCGCGCAGCGCGATCTCGTTGAAGCGGGCGTCAGTGAGCGCGACGAGATCGGCCGGGGCCAGTGCGATCTCCAGGCCGCGTCGGCCGCCGCTGATGTGCATTCGTGTGAGATCGCGGGCACTGGCATCGATAATCGTGGCCAGGCGTTTCTTCTGTCCGAGTGGGCTGACGCCGCCCAGGACATAGCCGGTCACGCGCGAGACTGCCGACGGCTCGGCCATGCTGGCTTTCTTCGCACCGACCGCCGGGGCCAGCTTCTTCAGATCCAGTCGTGTGTCGACCGGCACGAGACCGACCACGTAATCGCCGCGGTCGGTTGTCGCGACGAGCGTCTTGAAAACGCGATCCGGGGGCAGCCCCAGCGCGCGGGCCGCGGCCACGCCGTACTCGTCGTCCGAGGGCGTCGCCTCGTAGCGCATGACATCGTGCGCGATGCCGCGGGATGCGAGCAGTCGGATGGCAGGCGTCATGGTGGCTCGAGACAGGCGCGGCGGGCGCTGGAGGATACCCGGAGGACCGGCCGGACGGCCATCCCGCTTTTTGTTGGCCCGACAGCGCAGCATGACTGCGCGGTGCCTGCGGCGCCTCGTCTTGCCGCAGAACAGCGCTTGGCGCGGACTCGCACGACACATCAACAGGCCCTAGACTGAGGTCTGGATGAACCCGTCGGTCTGATGCGGTAGGCGTATCGTGGCCGGTGCGCTCGAGCCGTCATGATGTCGCCAGAAAACCCGTCGACCGAGACGCGTGATGCCGGATTGCAGGTCATCGGCATCGCGGCCAGCGATTATCCCGACAAGTTCGGTGTGCCACGCCAGCCGGGGCTCGTGCCGGCGGCGCGGGGCGTTGTGAGCCTAGTCGCACCCTTCGATGACCCGGCGGCGATCGAGGGCCTTGCGGCCTATACCCATATCTGGCTGTCGTTCGTTTTCGATCGGAGCCCGACGCGCTGGCGTGCGCGGGTCCGGCCGCCGCGGCTCGGCGGGAATCGCCGGGTCGGCGTGTTCGCCACACGCAGCACGCACCGGCCCAATCGCCTGGGGCTGTCCTGTGTGACCCTGCACGATATCGCGACCACCGCCACCCCGGCGCGGCCGCCCTGGTCGTTGCCGGGGCTGTCGGCCCTGCAGCCGGCCCGGACGCACCTGTTGATCGGCGGACACGATCTCGTGGCTGGCACGCCGATCGTGGATATCAAGCCGTATCTGCCCTGGGTCGATGCTGTGCCCCAGGCCGAGGCGACGATGGCACCCGAGCCGCCACGATCCCTGGCCGTGCACTGGACACCCGAGGCCGAGCGTCTGCTGGCCGGGCAGGTCGACCCGAACGGGCTGCACGCCCTGGTCACACAGGTATGTGCCCAGGACCCGCGGCCGGCCTATCGGCGTGATGCCGGGGCGCGGGTCTACGGGATGGCGTTGCGCGATGTCGATGTCCGGTTCGCGGTCGATGACACGCGCGCGACGGTCACCGTCCGGGGGATTTACCCGCCGATGTAGGACATCTCGACCCTGTTGTCCGGATTCTGGCGGCCGGCCGCGGTCTGCTCGCCCCGGATTTCCGAATAACGGTCGTCACGGGCGTGCCATATGCCGCTCAGCAACGCGGCGAGTTCGGCGTCGCTGGCGCCCTGGCGCAGCGGGCTGCGCAGATCGCGGCCGTGCACGCCGAACAGGCAGGTGTAGAGTTCGCCGAGCGCCGACAGACGAGCGCGCGTGCAGCCGCCGCAAAACGGCTGCGAAACGCTGGCAATGATGCCGATCTCGCCGGCACCGTCGTCGTAACGCCAGCGGTTGGCGGTCTCGCCGGGCGCGTTGGCGGCCAGTCGCGTGATCGGATGGCGGGTTCGGAGGGTATCGACGATCTCGCGGGCGGTGACCACATCGTCCATCCGCCAGCCGTTGGACGTGCCGACGTCCATGTACTCGATGAAGCGGAGTACAACGTCGGTATGCCGGAACGCCTCGGCCATCGGCAGGATCTGATCGGCGTTGACGCCGCGCTGGATCACGCAGTTGACCTTGACCGGGCCCAGGTCGGCGGCCCGAGCGTTGTCGATGGCCTTGAGGACCTTGTGGGCCGGAAAGCCGACGTCGTTGATTGCCATGAAGCGGTCATCATCGATCGCATCCAGGCTGAGGGTGACGCGATTCACGCCGGCCTCGCGCAGCGCATGGGCACGCTCGGCCGTGAGCAATGACCCGTTCGTGGTCAGGCAGATGTCCTCGATGCCGTCGATTGCCGCCAGACGGGCGATGAGCACATCCAGATCGCGACGCAGCAGGGGTTCGCCGCCGGTCAGGCGCAGTTTGGTCACGCCCAGGCCGGCCGCGATCCGGGCCAGCCGCGTGATTTCATCGAAATCCAGCAGTTCGCGCTTGGGCAGAAACAGATGCTCGGCGCCGAACAGATGGCGTGGCATGCAGTAAGTGCAGCGGAAATTGCAGCGATCGGTCAACGAGATGCGCAGATCGCGCAATGGCCGACCGCGGGTGTCGGTAGTCACGATGAGACGACCTGTCTTCAGCGTATGCGTTGCTCATAGCCTAACACCGGGGCGGCGGTTCTCTGCGGGTGCGATTGAAATATTCTCGTTATATGCAAGAGTTGATAGCGAGATGCAATGATATGAAATCGGTGTACATCGCACGGTGTGGTCGTGTGAAGACGCCACACATCGCTAGAATGGCCGACATGCAAAGTCTGTCTTTTCTCGGTACGCGCTGGCGGCTGTCCGACCTGTTGGATCTCGAGACGCTGCTGGCCCAGGGCGAAGGGGCGGTGCGCGAGCGTGACCGTCGGGTGTTCGCCGAGGAGATCGGCCCGCGCATCGCCGATCTGTCGGAGGCCCGCCGGCGCCGGGTGGGGCTGCGGCTGTGGCTGTCGCAGCGCCGCCAGCGCGGCGACCGGGACTGGCCGAGCGAGGGCTGGCACGGTGTGATGGGTCTGGCCCGCTGGATATTGTTCATCGGGATGATGATCCTCGGGGCTCTTCTGGTCTGGGGGCTGTGTCTCGGCGGCGATCAGCGCGTGCATGTCGTGATCTTCGTCGGGCTGACGCTGATCGTGCCCTGGCTCGGTTTTCTGGTGTTGTTGTGCCTGCGCTTTGTTGCCACCCGGCGCGCGCGTTCGCCGTGGCTCATCCGCGTGCTTTTACGCGGCCTGTCGCGGCGGCGTCCGGAAGCCGGGCAACGCTGGCGTGCCGCTTTTTCCGACACGAAGGCAGCCCGGCGTGCGGTCGCCGCCCGGGCTTCGGCGTTGTCGCAGTGGTCGGGGCTGGGTTATGTGGTCGGCGCGGTCGGTGCCTTCGTCGTGGCGCTGCTGGTCTTCGACGTACGCTTCTATTGGGAGGCCACCCCGGATGACGATGTGCTCATTCACGGTGCGGTGGCCTGGCTGTCGAGCCCGTGGGCGGCGTTGTGGCCCGGGGCCGTGCCGAGCGATGCCGCGATTCAGGCCAGCCGGCTGATGGGCGGCAGCGGGGCGACGCCGCCCGGTGGCGCCGTGGCCGGCGCCTGGTGGCGTTTCCTGCTGATGGCGCTGCTGGTCTGGGGCGTGGTGCCCCGTCTTGTGCTGCTGGTCTGGTTCGCCCTGCGCGAACGCATGGCGCTGGCCGGGCTGGATTTCCAGGCGCCGCGGCATCGGCGTGTCTGGCGCGAACTGGCCGGCGTGAGCCGAGGGGCCGTGGCCGAGGCCCATGCCGACGGTGCGCTGGTGCTGGATGTGGGCGGTCACGGCATCGACGGTGAAGCCGTGCGCGGTTTCATGCTGCGCCGACTGCGCCTGAATCCGACGGCCACCGAACGGGTCTCGGTACTCGATAACGACGCCGAGGCAGCAGCCGATGCCGCGCTGGCGGCGCACCCGCCCCATGTCGTGCTGATCGCCGCGGACTGGATGCTCTCGCCGCGCCAGACCGCGCGTCTGCACGCCCGCGTTCGGGACACGGTCGGCGAAGCCGTACCCATGGTCTGGCTCGTCGTGGCCGATGAGGCCGGGACGCCGAGCGCGCCCGACGACGAGCATCTGGCACGCTGGACCACTTTCATCGACGGGCTGCGCGACCCGGCCACCGAGATCACGGCTTATGACCCGACTGTCTGAGAGGCGCGAGCCGACGCGCTGGGTGGCCGAAGACGCGCCCACATTCGCCGTCGTGGGCAAGGTCAACATGGGCAAGTCCGCGGTCTTGGCTACGCTGCTGGAAGAGGATGACGACGCGGTCATCCGGATATCGGCCGAGCCCGGAGAAACCACGCGCTGCCAGCGGCTTTCGCTGGTGCTGGATGGGCGTGAGCGGCTGCGTTTCATTGATACGCCGGGGTTTCAGCAGCCCATCGAGGCCCTGCGCACGATCCGGGCCATGGGCGCCGACGACGCCCGCGGGCCGGGGCCGGACACGTTAGCGCGTTTCGTGGCGCGCTACGGCGACAGCGATGAATTCGTCGATGAATGCCGGCTGCTGGCGCCCATCGTCGAAGGCGCCGGCGTGGTCTATGTCGTGGACCCCGGTGTGCGGCTGCACGATGCGTTTCTGGCCGAGATCGAGATCCTGCGCCTGTCTGCCGGCCCGCGCCTGGCGATTCTCAACCCGCACGCCGAATCGGACGACGCCAGCCGCAGTACGCAAACCAACGAAGCCCTCTGGCGGGACGAGCTCGGCAAGGCCTTCAATCTGGTGCGCACCTTCAATGCCTTCGAGGCACGTTTTGCCGCACGGCGTGATCTGCTGGCCGCACTCAATCAGATCGACGAGCGCGATCGCAATCATCTCGATGCGACGCTGGCCCTGCTGGACACCGAATGGGAAGAACGGCGCGACGAAGCGGCCGAACGTATCCTGCGTTTTCTGGGTACGGTGCTGCGGCTACGCGAGCACACCAACTACGTTGACGACGGTGCGCCCGAAGCCGCGCGCAAGAAAGCCCTGACCGAGGCCAATCGGCGTTATTTCGAACGAATTGCCGAGCTCGAGCGCGAAACCACCAACGATCTGCTTGCCCTGTACCGTCATCGCCACACGCGTGCCGAGGCCGCCGAGCTGATGACTGACGAGCTGGATCTGTCGCACGACGAAACCTGGCGCCGTTTCGGCCTCAATCGACGTCAGCTCACTTTCGCCGGGGCCGCGACCGGGGCCGCCGGCGGGACCTGGCTCGATGTGGCCACCGCCGGCCACACGCTCGGGCTGGCTACGCTGATCGGGGGCGGGGTCGGCGGCGCACTGGCCTGGTTCAAGGGCGATGCCCTGCCGACGCTGAACCTGTCCGTCGGCCGGCCCGGCGCCTTCGGCGGGCGCCAGCTCAGCCTCGGGCCGCCCAAGAATCCGAACTTCGCCTGGATTCTGTTCGACGTGATGCTCGTGCGTTACCGCGCGATCATGGCACGGACTCACGCCGCACGCGGCGACGGCCGGCTCGCCCACCAGCGCAGCGCCGACGAGGCCGAAAGTATCGTGCGCCAGCTCGAGTCATCGCGACAGAAATTGCTGGCACGCTGGTTTCGCGAAGCCCAGCGCAATACCGAACAGGGCGAGCGCGATGTGCAGGCCCGCAAGGCCATCGAGGCCACGCTCGCCGAAATTGAACAGGCCATGCAGTCGTAACGATCGGTGCCGCGTATGCACCGGTGCTGGCGGTCCGGGGCGCGTGATCACGCCGGTCCGTCATCGCTGTTCCGGCGTGCACCGAAGGGCCGGGCGTGGCATGGCGCCCGCCCGGTCCATGAGGGCGGTTATTGCCCGTTGTTACCCGCTGCGGCCAGCGCCTCGTCGATCGCGGTCTTGAGCTTGTCGTAGGACGGCCCGCCGACGAACAGCGTATCGCCGACCATCACGGTTGGTGTGGCCCGCAGGGAAACCGCCTGGCCCGCGTCACGTTCGGCGTTGATCTGGGCCAGCGGCGTTTCCTTGTTCATGCAAGCCTTGAGTTTGTTCGTGTCCAACCCGGTTTCGACAGCGAGGTCGAGAAACATCGATGTCGGATCGTTCTGCTCGGACCATTGGCCCTGGGTCTGGTAGAGACGATTGTGGAACGGCCAGAAATCGTTCTGGGCGGCCGCGCAGCGTGCTGCCACGGCCGCGGCCTGGGCGTGCTGGTGCATGGGCAACGGGAAATCGTAGAACAGGAAACGAACCTTGCCCGTGTCGACGTATTCCTTGCGGATGCGCTCGGCGGTGGGCTCGAACGCGCCGCACGCCGGGCATTGATAATCACCGAATTCGCGAATGGTGACCGGTGCGTTCGGGTTGCCTTTCGCCTCGGCCAGTTTGTCGTACTGGTTGCGAAGCTGGTTCATCACACCGGCATCGACCGTTGTCGGGCCGTCGCCGGGACGCGGCGTGGCGCGCTCCGACCCAGTGAAGCTCATGACCAGGATCGCGATCACGATGAACGCGCCGATGAGCAGCGCCGGAATGAACAGGGCGCCGAAAAGCTTCGACTGACCGCGATTTTGCTGCGGACTCATGCAAATCCCCTTGTTGCCTGCGTGATGAGTGACGTCGCCGGGCATCATAGCGGCTACGCCTGCTCGGGTCAGGCACGGATTCGTCGACTGGCCGGGCAACGGCCTTGGTCGGCCATCGGCTCGCGCCACGAACAAAGGAGCGTGGTGGTACCAGGCAGTTGGCCGATATCAGACGAAAAAAAGGGGCCGGATGGCCCCTTTTCAGGGCCTGTTCACGTGCGACGTGTCAACAGGCCCTAACGCATCAAGGACAAATCGTCCTGTCGCCGGCGACTAGTTGTTGTCGGTCGCCTGGTCGGCCTTGTCGCTGGCCTCATCGGCTGCGTTGCTGGCCTTGTCCTGAGCCGCGTCTGCCGCGTCACTGGCCGAGTCGGCCGTCGAATCGGCCGCATTGCCGGCCGTATCGCTGGCCTCGTCCGCCGCGTTCGAGGTCGCGTCTTGGGCGTTGTCTGCCGCATTCGAGGTCGCATCCTGTGCGTCGTCCGCCTGATCCTGGGCGCCGCTCATGATGTTGGACGTGGTCGACTTCAGCTGTGTCCAGGCGCTCTGGGCCGAGTTCTTGGTGTTCTGCCACGCATCACTGGCCTGCGACTGTGCGTTGGACCACCACGAATCGCTGTAGACCGGCTGTTGCGACAGCTGCTCGCTCGTCAGATTAAGCGTGACCCGGTATTCCGGCTTGCTCTCGTGCTTGGACTTCAGCGTCTCGACGGTCAGATCGCTTGGCGAGACGACGAAGCTCTTGCCAGCGCCGAGACCGAACTTGCCGTCGGTCTCGATCACGAACTTCTGGATGCTCATGTCGTTGCCGAGCAACACATCGTCGATTTCGCCGATCGCCTTCTTGTTATCGCTCGTCGTATAGACCGAGGCGTCCATGAGCTGGTCGGCCGAGTACAGTCCCTGCGACTGACTCTGGCTGCCGGCCGTCGTCTTGGTCTGTGTCGTGGCGCTGTTGTCAGCGGTTTCGCTCGCGGCGAAGGCGGCGTTGCTGCCGAGTGCCAGTGCGACAACGGTGGCGCTGGCGATCATTTTGTTCTTGGGCAACATGTTTGGAAATCTCCTTGGATTCGGTCTCCCTTTACCGAATTGACGCTATCGCATTCCGCTGAACGCGAGTTGACTGATGTGGGTCATAACCTGCGCAAAGATACGGTTGACGCCGGGCTCACGCGGACGGGCTGGCCAGCGCGGCGAGCAGCCGGTTCGCCAGCGGTTCGGGATCGGCACCGGCCCGCCGGATCGACCAGAGCGGCCGGGCGAAATCCTGACCGGCGAGCGTGACGAGCCGGATGTCGCCAGCCGCCGCGGCGGCGGCGGCAGCGGCCCGGCTGACACAGGCCAGTCCGGCCCCGGCCGCGACCGCTCGGACCTGGGCGCCACTGTCGTCGACGACGAGCGTGGCCGGCGGGATCGTGATGCCGGCCAGGGCCAGATCGTGCTCGAAGACGGTGCGTGTACCGGAGCCGGCCTCGCGGGCGACCCAGGGCCAGTGCGCGAGATCGGCGCCAGCCAGTGTGGCTGGCGCCGAGGGCGGGCCGATAAGCGTCAGCCGGTCGGTACGCCAGTGGCAGGCCAGGATGTCGGCCCGTGTTGTCGGCCCCTCGATGAAGCCGATATCGGCCGCGCCGGCGGCGACTCGGGCTTCGGTCTCGACACTGTTGCCCGACGACAATGTCGGACGCAGCGCCGGGTGCCGCGCGACCAGGTCGGCCAGCAGGGCCGGTAGCAGATAACGCGCGATGGTGCTGGAGGCCGCCAGGTGGACCGGCCCGACGAAGGCGGCATCCGGCTCGCCGCGAAGCCGCTCGGCCAGGGCCGATAGCTCGGCGCGCGGGCCACTGGCCAGCGCCAGCAGCCGATGGGCGTTCGACGTGGGCTCGAGCAGCCGCCCGCGTGAGACGAACAACGTCACCCCAAGGGTGTCGGCCAGTTCCCGGAGGGCCTGACTGACCGCGGCCTGACCGATATGACAGGTCGCCGCGGCGCGCCGGACCTGGCCTGTCTGCATGACGGCGGCAAAGATATCGAGCTGTCGAAGCGTGAAGTGGCGTCGCGACATTTGTATAAAAAAACCGAACGATAAATTCAATATAAATCGATTTTACTGAACAAATGACGCGCCCATGATCACCGGCAATCGCATGTCGGAGATCATCATGTCGGGTTCTGCAGACTATACGGCGGCCGCGGGCCGCCGCCATCGCGCTCGCGGGCTCGTTCGGCTGGCGCCCGGGTTGATCCTTTGTCTGGCGATGGCCGGCGTCGCCCAGGGGCTTGCGGCCTGGCCGGCCATCCACCGGGTTGTCCCGCTGAGTGCGCTGAGTGTCGCCATCCTGCTCGGTGTGCTGGTGCGGCTGTGTCTGTCGCTGCCGGCGGCGGTCGAGCCGGGGATACGCTGGACGCTGCACTGGCTGCTGCGCGCGGGCATCGTGCTGCTCGGTTTTCGTCTGGGTTTTCCGGATCTGTTGTCGATCGGGCCCGCCGGCCTGGCGCTGATCGGGGTGGGCGTGGGCTCGACGATCGCGCTGTCGATCGGGCTGGGGCGGCTGCTGGGATTGCCCGATACGTTGAGCACGCTCATCGGCGGTGGTACCGGCATCTGCGGTGCCTCGGCCGTGGTGGCGGTCGACGGGGTGATTCGCGGCCGCGAGCAGGATGTCGCCTGTGCCATTGCGGTCGTCACCGTGTTCGGCACGATCGCGATGTTCGGCTATCCGGTGCTGGCGCACGGCTTGAATCTGGCCGAACCGGTCTATGCCGCCTGGGCCGGCGGATCGATCCACGAGGTGGCCCAGGCGGTGGCTGCCGGTTTCGCCTTCGGTGAACAGGCCGGTGTCGACACCAGTCTCTACAAGCTTGGCCGGGTTGCGCTGCTGGCACCGGCCTGTGCCGTGCTGGCGTTGTGGTGGCGCCGTCGCGCGCAGGGCGGCGCGACATCGAGCCGGCGCACGCCGTTTCCGGTCTTCGTGCTCCTGTTCGTGGCCGTGGTCGGGCTGAACTCGATGATCTCGTTGCCGGGGCCGATTCATGCCGGGCTCCAGACCCTGGATACCGGCCTGCTGGCCACCGCGATGGCAGCGATGGGGCTGTCCACGCGGCTCCAGGCCGTGATCGGTCTCGGATGGCGGCCGTTGTTCCTGGGGCTGGTCGCCGCGGCGTGGCTGAGCGTGCTGATGCTTGGCGGGGCACTCTGGCTGGTGGGGGCCGGCACGTTATAGTGGCGGCTTTCATTCATCGATTGTCGCTCATGACGCCAGAGCAATCGGACGCGTCCGAACCGCGTCGCACGACGGAGTCGGTCTATGCGCCGGGCACCACACATCCGCATGGCCAGACCACCGAGTCCGAAAGCGGGGCCGAATACGAAGAGGACAAGACCATGCCCGTGACCTACTCCATACTCGCCATCGCGCTGGGTGCGGCGATCGGCGCCAACGTGCGCTGGGGGCTGGGGCTCGGTCTCAACAGCCTGTTGCCGCAGATGCCGCCGGGCACGCTCGTGGCCAACCTCATCGGGGCTTTTCTCATCGGTATCGCCGTGGCCGCGTTCACGGCCATGCCACAGCTGTCGTCGTTCTGGCGGCTGCTCGTCGTGACCGGGTTTCTGGGGGCGTTGACCACGTTCTCGACGTTCTCGTCCGAAATCTATGCGCAGCTGCAGGACGGCCGTCTGTTCTGGGCGCTGGCCGGTATTGCCGCGCATGTCGCCGGTTCCCTGGTGATGGTCGCGCTCGGCATGGCCTGCTTCGTCGGGGTGCGACATCTCACGGGGGCGACCTCATGAAAGGTTTCGAAGTCATCTTCATCGCGCCGCGCTCGCGCCGACATCACGGCCAGAGCGTGCTCGATGCGATCGTCGACATCGCGCAGGAAAACGACATCACACGCTACACGCGTCGCGATGACGCCGGTGGCGTCGGTGCCAACGGTCATCCGCATTCGGCACACTTCTTCGAGGCGACCGACGAGCCCGAGGAACTGATGTTCGTACTCGACGGCGGCGAGACCGATGTGTTGCTGCGTGCCGTCGAGGACGCCGGTGTCACCGCTTTCTGCGTGCGTCGTGCAATCGACTACTGGCAGTTCGGCAACGCGGACTGACCGGGTGGCTCAGCGCCGGGCCGCGATCAGCCCGGGTAGATCGGCATAGTCGGTAAACAGGGTCAGGTCGGCGTCCGGATGGGCGCCGATGCCGCCGGCGCGGTTGAAGCCGAAGACCGGCATGCCGGCGCGCCGCCCGGCCTCGACGCCGGCATCGCTGTCCTCGATGACCGCACAGGCTGCCGGTGCCACGCCCAGCGCCGCGGCGGCATGCCAGAACAGATCGGGCGCCGGTTTCCAGGCATCGATGTCGTAGGCCGAATACACATGGCGGCCGAAATAGCCGGCCAGACCGGTGACGCGCAGCGCCACCGCCATCTTGTCCGGCGGGCCGGATGAGGCCACGCAGCGGGGCGTGCCGAGCGCTTCGATGGCGGCGGCGACCCCGGGAATCGGCTGTAGCGACTGCTCGAAGAGCTGCGCCGTGTGGGTGCGATAACGCGGCACGAAGTCGGGATCGAATTGCAGCCCGTGGCGCGTGGCAAGCGTGTCGCACATCTCGGCGAATCGACGCCCGCGGAATTCGGCCTCGACGGCGATCGGGTCGAGCGCGAGCCCGTGATCGGCGGCGATCAGATCGGTGAAGCTTCGGGCGTTGAGCCCTTCGCTGTCGACCAGCGTGCCGTCGCAGTCGTAAATGATGGCGGCGATGGGCGGTGTCATCGTGGGTCAGCACCTGTCGCAATGGCCTCGGTGCCCGTTCGGCCGGTCCGGACACGTTCGCTAAGTCTACGCGATTCGGGACGCCGGCGGTCGGTGTGCGGACGCGATCAGGCGCGGGCATCGAGGGCGCCACGAGCGACGCGAGGGGCGCAAACCGGTTAGCATTGAACGCTCTGAAACCTGTGAAGGTCATGGCAGGATCGGTATGAACGATTCGGGGGATGCGGCGTTCGAGACGTCGGCGGCGGATGGGCGCGCGATCAGCGCGTTCATCGAGCGCATGGGGCTGTCCGCGCAGGGCGACGGGCTGCCGCGCATCGCCGGCCGCATTCTGGGATATTTCATCATTCACGGTGGGCCGACCACGCTCGGCGTGCTCGCCCGGCGGCTGGCCGTTTCGCGCGCGAGCATCAGCACCAACGCGCGCCTGCTCCGGGATCTCGGTTTTCTCGAGGCCACGGCGATGCCGGGCGACCGACAGGACTATTATCAGCTCGCGCCGCGGCATTACGTGCGTGTGCTGGAAAACTACGAGCACCGCATGGGCGCGCTTGGCGAGTCGTTGTCCCAGGCCGAGCGGGAGATCGACGATGCCCATGTCGATGCCCAGGCCCGGCTGGCCGACATGCGCTCGTTCGTGACCACGGCCCGAGCCCAGACCCGGGCATTGATCGAGCGGCTGCAAAGCCGGGACGAGTCGTAGTCGCCCGCCATGGCCGCCTGCTCGATCCTGCCAGCAACTCGGCACGCGCCATGAGGCCGCCTCGTCGACGAGACAGACGGCGCATTCTTCCGCCGCGGCGCGTCTGATGGATCTCGGCTGGCTCGGCGGCGATGTCTGGCGATATGCCTCACTGCCGGTGATTAGCGCGGTGGTGGGCTATGCCACCAATCTCGTCGCGCTGCGCATGATGTTCTATCCCATCGAGTTCCGGGGCGTGCTGCGGCCTTATCTCGGCTGGCAGGGCATCGTGCCGCGCAAGGCTTCGAAGATGACCGGCGTTGCCGTGGATACGCTTACCGATGCGTTGATCAACGAGCACGAGATCTTCTCGCGCATCGACAGCGAGGAAATCGGTGCCGTGCTCGATGGGCCCATGCGCCGCGAGATCGATGCCATGGCGGAATCGATCATGATGCGCCATCACCCCTGGCTCTGGTCGCATCTGCCGAGCGTGGTCAAGGCTCGCATCAAGCACCGGCTCAAGGTCCGGACCGGGCGCATCGTGGCGGCCGTCAATCACGACATGCGGGCCAATCTGACGTATCTGTTCGATCTGGACGGCATGATCGTCCGTGCGCTGGTGCGGGAAAAAGAGCTGCTCAACCAGATCTTTCTGCAGACCGGGCACGCCGAGTTCGTATTCATCGCCCGGTCCGGGTTGGTGTTCGGCTTCATGTTCGGGCTGGTGCAGATGGCCGCCTGGCTGGTCTGGCACGGCTGGTGGCTGCTGCCGCTGTTTGGTCTGCTCGTCGGCTGGGCGACCAACTGGCTGGCACTGAAGATGATCTTTTCGCCGCGACGCGCGCGTCGTATCGGGCCGTGGCGTATCCAGGGGCTGTTCTTCCGACGACAGAGTGAGGTCGCCGAGGATTACGGCCGGCTCGTGGCCGAACGCGTGCTCACGCCCGGTGCCCTGATCGAGGAGCTGCTGCACGGGCCGTACGCCGACAAGCTGCATGCCATGGTGCGTGCCGAGGTGGACCAGGCGATCGACGAGGCGCTGGCCGTCTCGCGACCGGGCGTCGGCTGGACGCTCGGTGCCCTCGATTACGAACAGATCAAGGCTGAGGCGGAGGCCGAGACGATCGCGCGGATGCCCGACGTGGTGGCCAATGCCGAACCGTATCTGCGCCGCGTGCTGCGGATTCGCGAGACATTGACCGAGCGCCTGCGCGGGCTCACGCCGCACCAGTTCGAGGCGATGCTGCGACCGGCCTTCGAAGAGGACGAATGGATTCTCGTCGCGGTCGGTGCAGCGCTCGGCATGGCGGTCGGCTGGTTCCAGCTGATCGTGGTGTTCTACGACGTGTTCGCCGAGCGCTTCGGGGCGCTTTTCTGACGAGATCGGCTTGCACACATGTCGTGCGTCGTCGGAAGCTGATGCCGTCACGCCAGCACATCCGGGAGAGCGCATGACCGACAGCAAGGCCGTCAGACGCGGCGCCACGAGGACGTTCGACCGGCTGCGGGACGTCTGGCGCGATGCCGAGGACTGGCCGCTGGCCGGCAGCGCGGTGCGACGCGTGCACGACGCCGAGAGTCGGGCGTTGAGCGAGCTCAAGCAGCGCCTGGATGCGCTCGACGCCGGCCACGAGTCTGCCGCGATCGCCGACGACGAGGCGGCCTACATCCCGCCGGAATCGCCGTCGCGAATGCTCGCCGATCTCCTGGTGCGCGGGCGCAGTGTCGATCCGGATCTGGCCCGGGACGATCTCTATCGACGCATTCTCGGTCGGCTCGTGCCCGATGAAGTCGGGATGCTGCGCGTGCTGGCCACGCGCCAGGCCGCACCGTTGTGTCATATCGGTGGCAGTCGCCTGCCGGCCGGCGGCACGATCAGTGTCATGCACCTGCGCAATGCCACCTCTCTCGGCCAGGCAGCGGGCGTACTGTTGCGTGAGTACACGCCGTACTACATGACACAGCTGCTGGATCTCGGCCTGGCCACGATCGGCGCCGAGCGCGATGACCTGGCCGCCGACTACGAACTGTTGCTCGCCGATACGCACGTCCGTCGGGCGATGGACACGATACGCCACGAGCATCGCCTGTATCCCCGGGTGGGGCGGCATTCGGTCTCGCTGAGCCCGCTGGGTCGGGCGCTGTGGCGCGACTGCTTTCCGGCCGCCGAAGCCCTGAGCGCAAGACATATGCCTTACTGAGACGCCTGCGCCCTGCACTGGACGCCAGCCGTTGTCGGCGCGACACTGGCCCGACAGAAAAAGATATCTTTTCGGTCGTGGCCGCGGGCTGCGGCCGTTTCCTGCGGAGGAGTACTCATGAGCGAGGCCGAACGTCAGACCGTCAACGCCTGGGATGTGCTCAAGCCCAACGCGGGCCAGTTCGAACGGCTGGGTGCTGTGGTTCGGGGCATCGCCATGCTCGTGCGGTCCCGTTTCAACGATCGGCTGACCATTGCCACCCTGGTCGAGGCGCATGCCCGGCGGCGTCCTGCGCATCCGGCGCTGGTCTTCGACGGCCAGGTCTGGACCTATCGCCAGTTCAACGCCCAGGCCGACCGGCTGGCCGCGACGCTGGCCGGCGCCGGCATCACACACGGCGATGTCGTGGCGTTGCTGATGGACAACCGGGCCGAGACGCTGATCCTGGTCGCCGCGCTCGCCAAGCTCGGGGCGCCGGCGGCCATGTGTAACACCAAGCAACGCGGCGAGGTGCTGGCCCACAGCCTGGGGACGGTCGAGCCCAAGGCACTGATTGTGGGGGACGAGTTGACCGAGGCCTTCGAGGAGATCGCGCAGACGCCGGTTGTCGCCGGTCTGGCGCGGATCTGGCGCATGCCGGCGGGCGAGGGGAAGGCGCCGGCAAGCGCGTATCCGGATCTGAGCGCGGAAGCTGCGGCGCGGCCCGAAACCGATGGCCTGCCCGGCGGTCGGCAGATCGTCTCGAGCGATACCTGTTTCTATATCTTCACTTCGGGCACCACCGGTATGCCCAAGGCCTCACGCATGAGCCATCGGCGCTGGCTGCGCGGCGGCGCCGGCCTGGGCCTGCTCGGGCTCCGGCTGGGGGCGGACGACCGGTTCTATTGCCCGTTGCCGCTCTATCACAACAACGCATTGACCGTGTCGTGGGCCTCGGTGCTGTGTGCCGGTGCCACGTTCTGTCTGGCACCCCGGTTTTCGGTTTCCGATTTCTGGGCAGACATCCGTCGGCACGAGGCCACCGTCTTTTCGTATATCGGCGAGCTTTGTCGCTACCTGTTGAGTGCCGAGCCGGCGGCCGGCGATCGCGACCACCGGGTGCGGGCGGTCATCGGCAACGGGCTGCGCCCGGATATCTGGGACGATTTCAAATCGCGTTTCGGTATCGCGCGCATCTGCGAATTCTACGGCGCGAGCGAGGGCAACCTGGTCTTCGTCAACGGCTTCAACGTGGAACGGACGGCCGGTTTCTGTCCGTTGCCCTATGCGGTCGTCGACTACGACCCGGAGACCGAGAAACCGGTCACTGACGAGGCCGGTCGCATGCGCGAAGTGCCGCGCGGGTCGGTCGGGCTGTTGTTGAACAAGGTCACGGATTTCGCGCCGTTCGAGGGCTATACCGATCCCGAAGCCGGCAAGGCCAAGCTTTATCACGGCGTGTTCAAGGATGGTGACTGCTATTTCGACACCGGCGATCTCGTGCGGCGTCAGGGCATGCGGCATATCGCCTTCGCGGATCGCCTGGGGGACACGTTTCGCTGGAAGGGCGAGAATGTCGCCACCACGCAGGTCGAGAACGCGGTCAACGGGTTCTCCGGCGTATCCGAAGCCGTGGTCTACGGGGTGGCCGTGCCCGGCACGGACGGCCGGGCCGGCATGGTCGCGATCACGCCGACCGGGGATGCCGATGCATTCGACTGGACCGGTCTCGCCCGACACCTCCAGGACACGCTGCCGGCCTACGCCGTGCCGGTATTTGCGCGGATCAAGCCGGAGCAGGAGATGACCGGCACCCTGAAGTACCGCAAGGTCGATCTCAAGGAAGACGGCTACGACCCGGCCAGCGGCGATATCGTGTACATGCGCGCCGATTCGGGCCGGGATTACACCCCGATCGACGAGGCCACGCGTGCCCGCCTGAACGCCGGCGAACTCACACTCTGACGCCGGCCATTCGGCCGGCTCGATATCGCAGCCGGCCCCGGTGCGATATCGAGTCGGCAGCGGCCCTCAGGCGGAGTTCTCGTCCAGCGGCGGCGCGCTGCCGTCGGTCGCCTCGTAGTGCTGGGCGCCGAAGATCATCGCCCGGAACAGGATCTTGGCCTCGCGTGCCATCTCGGCGGCGGACAGACCGGTCTGCTCGGTGAGCCATTCGGCGACCAGTTCGTTGAACATGCCCACCAGCGCCACTGCCGGCAGGCGATAGTCGCGCTGCGGCAGCGTACCGGCGTCGGCCATCAGCTCGGCATAGCGCCGAATGATCTCGGCCAGGGCATGCGTGGTCTCGCGCCTTTTCTTTTCCATCGCCTCGGATACGCCCACGGCCTCGATGCATACGATGCGCCCGCGCCGGGGGTCGTCCAGCAGAAAGAAGACGCTCGACTCGATCGTGTCGGCCACGCGCTGGGTGAGCGTTTCCCGCCCGCTGGTCAGCGAATTGCGGATGATGGATTCCATTTCCGCGACGAGTGCGTCATAGACCGCGTGCAGGATCGACTCGCGGCCCCCGAACTGCTCGTAGAAATGGCGTGTGGAGACCTTGGCCTGGCTACAGACGGCCTCGATCGGTGTCGCGGCGTAGCCACGCTCGCCGAAAAGAGCGGTGCCCGCGGATATGAGTCTTTGATGTCGCTGCTTTCGAAGCTCTTCCGCGGAGAGTCCGCGGTATCCGCGGCGGCGACTGCGAGAGGTGGTGTTCCCACCGGTATGTCGAGAGGAGTCGGACACTATCGGGTTCCTGCTTGACGGCTATCGATGCCTTGGTATTATCTGAAAACCAATCTTTTTGAAAAGGGGCGTTTCGCAATCGGCCGACCACTGGAGGCGACCGAGCGCCGCGCCTGCCGCGTTTCTAAGAGGTCATCATGTTCGGACTGATTACTGCGTTGATACTCATCGCGTTGTACTGGACGTTGCTGTATCGCGGTGTGTCGCGGGTCGTGTTCACGGCCGTCACGGCCGCGGTCATCGCCGCCCTCTGGGGCGTGGGCGTGCTCGGGCCGATCGGTGTGACGCTCGTCGGAGTGCTGTTCGCGATTCCGGCTGTACTGTTCAATCTCGTGCCCCTGCGCCGTGCTCTGGTCAGTAAGCGCCTGTACACGCTCTTTCGCAAGATTCTTCCCGAGATGGGCGCGACCGAAAAGGAAGCCATCGACGCCGGCGAGGTCTGGTGGGAAGGCGAAATGTTCCGCGGTCGGCCGGATTGGCAACAGTTGCTGGACTTCAAGCTCACCGAGCTGACCACCGCCGAGCAATCCTTTCTCGACAACGAGACCGAGACGCTCTGCGCGATGATCGACGACTGGCAGGTCAACTTCGAACTGAAGGATCTGCCCGAGGATGTCTGGCAATACATCCGCGACAATCGCTTTTTCGCGATGCTGATTCCGCAGGACAAGGGCGGGCTCGGCTTCTCCGCCTATGCCCAGTCCTGTGTGGTCGCCAAGATCGCCACGCGCTCACTCACCGCGGCGGTCACGGTCATGGTGCCGAACTCGCTCGGCCCGGGCGAGTTGCTGGTCCACTATGGTACCGAGTCCCAGCAGAACACATGGCTGCCGGGGCTGGCCAGCGGCCGGGAGATTCCCTGTTTCGCCCTGACCGGCGTGGAAGTCGGCTCCGATGCCACCCAGATGCCGGACCGCGGCATCGTGTGCAAGCGCACGATCGACGGCGAGGACGTGCTCGGCATCAGCCTGACCTTCAACAAGCGCTACATCACGCTGGCACCCGTGGCCACGGTCATGGGCCTGGCGTTCAAGCTCAAGGACCCGGACGGCCTGCTGGGGGATCCCGACAAGGTCGAGTACGGCATCACGGCCGCGTTGCTGCCGACCGATACGCCCGGCGTGCACATCGGGCGCCGCCATTATCCCGGTGCGGTGTTCATGAACGGGCCGATCCACGGCGAGGACGTGTTCGTGCCGCTCGATGCGATCATCGGCGGGCCCGAACAGGCCGGCAAGGGCTGGCGCATGCTCGTCGAATGCCTGTCGGCCGGCCGTGGCATCTCGCTGCCGGCGTTGTCCACGGCGACCGGCAAGGGCATGTACGGCATCACCTCGGCCTATGCACGTATCCGACGCCAGTTCGGTACCGAGATCGGCAACTTCGAGGGTGTGCGTGAAGGCCTCGGGGTGATCGGCGGCTATGCCTACATCCTGGAGAATGTGCGTAATCTGACCGCTTCGGGCGTGGATCATTGCACCCCGAGCGTGGTGACGGCGATGATCAAGTACCACGCCACCGAGATGATGCGCACGGTGATCAACCACGCCATGGATATCCACTCCGGGCGCGGCATCATCATGGGACCGCGCAATTATCTGGCTGCGGCCTACCAGGCCCTGCCGGTGGCGATCACGGTCGAGGGTGCGAACATCATGACGCGCTCGTTGATGATCTTCGGGCAAGGGGCGATCCGGTGCCATCCCTATGTGCTCAAGGAGATGGAGGCCGCGCACAGCGACGACTTCAAGCAGGGGCTGCGCGATTTCGACAAGCTGTTGTTCGCTCACATCGGGTTTTCCATCAACCGCATGGTGCGGGCATTCACGCTCGGTATCACCGGGGCGCGCCTGGCCCGGGCGCCGGTCGAGGGCGAAATGGCCGACTACTATCGTCACCTCGAGCGTTTCTCGGCCGCGCTGGCGTTTTCCGCCGACCTGGCGATGGGCAGTCTCGGTGGCGCGCTGAAACTCAAGGAGTCGACCTCGGCACGGCTGGGCGATGTGTTGTCGCATCTGTACATGGCCTCGGCCACGCTCAAGGCCTGCGAAGACAACGAAGCCAGTGAACAGGACACGGTGCATGCGACCTGGGCACTGGAATATCACCTGCATGAGATCGAAGCAGCCTTCCACGATTTCATCCGCAACTATCCGATCGCTCGGCTGCGGCCGTTGCTGTCGATCGTGGCGCTGCCGACCGGCCGTCGCTTCGCCGGGCCGACCGACGAAATCAACGCGCGGCTGTGCGATCAGATGGCCTCGATGTCACTGGATTCGCCCTTCGGCAAGCGCATGAGCTACGACATCTTCGTGGGTCGCGGTGAGAACGATCCGACCGGCCGACTGATGGCGGCCTTCGACAAGCTGCAGGACGTCGATCCGTATTACGGTGATTTCCTGCGCGGTGTGAAGAAGGGCGAGATCGTGGGCGAGACGATCGCCGAACAGCTGGCCGATGCCGTGACCAGGGGGCGGCTCGACGAGGCCCAGGCCGAGGCTATCCGCGAGTACGATCGACTGCGTTACGACGTGCTGCTCACCGACGATTTCTCCAAGGAATATCTGATGAACCCGAACTCCGAGGCGGCCCGACGCGCCGAGGACAAAGAAGCCGACACCCTGCGCAAGGTCTCCTGAGACATGGACTGGGGCTTGCCCGGTACACGCCGGATTCGTCTGCCCGACGCGGGGCCGGCGCCCTGGGTGCACGTCGATCGGGACATGGAGGTCGCGCCGTGGCGCACGGGGCTGTCCGGCGAGCGCATCGAGGCCATCTGGTCCGCCGTCGAGGCGTTCTACGGCACGCGTGTGCATCCGGCGCTGACGTTCTGTCTGCGCTATCGGGGGCGCGTCGTGCTGAATCGCTCGATCGGTTATGCACGCGGGCTGGCCCCGGAGCGTCCGCCGGCCGAGGATGCCCGACCGGCACTGCCGGATACGCCGGTCTGTCTGTTCTCGGCATCCAAGGCCATCATCGCGTTGCTGACGCACAAGCTGGCCGAGGAGGGCGGTGTATCGCTCGATGCCCCGGTGGCCCGCTATCTGCCGGCCTTTGCCGCCGAGGGCAAATCGGCGATCACGCTGGCCGATGTGTTGTCGCATCGCGGCGGATTCCCGCAGTTCCCGATTGCCGGCCAGGGGCCGGAAATCCTGGCCGACTGGGACGGCTGCATCGAGCGAATCTGTGCGGCTCCGGCGAGCGGCCGGCACGGGCGGCCGGTGTATCACGCCATGACCGGCGGTTTCGTGCTGGGCGAAGTCATCCGGCGCGTGACCGGCGCGCCGCTGACCGATTATCTGAACAGTCGCCTGCGCCGCCCGCTCGGCATGCGTTACTTCACCTATGGGCTCGACGGGCGCTCGCGCGGCCGGGTGGCCGTCAACCACGTGGCGGGCATGCCGGTCCGTTGGCCGATCTCGGCCTGGGCCCGTGCCGCCCTCGGCGTCTCGTTCGACGACGTGGTGGATATCTCCAATCGCGACATGTTCATGGACGCGGTCATCCCCTCGGGCAACCTTTACGCCACCGCCGAGGAGCTGTCCCGCTTCTACCAGCTGCTGCTCGACGATGGTTGCTACGAGGGACAGCGCCTGTTCGCGCCGGCCACCGTGGCCCGGGCTCGACGCGCGGTCGGTCATGCCTGGCCCGACCCCATGCTCAAGGTGCCGCTTCGTTACAGCGAAGGCCTGATGCTCGGTACCACGCCGATCGGTCTGTACGGACCGATGTCGGGCGAAAGCTACGGTCATCTCGGTTTCATGAATATTCTCGGCTGGGCCGATCCGTCCCGCGATATCGCCTGTGGTCTGCTGACCACGGGCAAGGCCGTGCTCGGCGGGCATTTGCTGGCGCTGTCGAAGTTGCTCGCGACGATCAACCGACACTGTGGCGCGGCCGGTTGAGCCCATGAACGAGCGCCCATCATCTGCCGAATCGACCGGGCCGGGCACACTGGCCACCGCCGGCCTCTGGCTGCGGGGCGGCATCGGCGTGGCGGCGGATGTCTATCGTGGCACCGTGGATATCGTGGCCGGCGTACACGACGCGGTCAGCGAGACCGGCGCCGCGTGGAATCCGACGGTCGCGATCGCTCGCCCGGTGCGGGGCCTGGTTTATCGCCAGGTGCGCGACATCGGTGCCTTGAGTTTTGCGATTGCCCGGACGGGCGTGGGTCTCACCCGTGCCGTGGCGCCGTGGCCGGCCCGGCCGGGCCCGCACGATGTCTCGCTCGGTTTCCAGAGCGCGCTCAACGGCGCCTGTGGCGATTATCTGGCGGCCAGCGGCAACGAGCTGGCATTGACCATGACCTGCCACGACGCATCGCATGATGCGCTGCCGACGGGCGACCGGCCGGCTCTGGCCGCGCGGCTCGCCTCGGCGCGGCCCCGGCTCGTCCTGCTGATTCATGGGCTGGGCATGAATGACCGCCAGTGGCGACGCGGTCAGGAGCCGGATATCGGTGATCGGCTGGCCGTCGATCGGAATGCCACGACGCTGCGCCTGCGCTACAACACCGGCCGGGCGATCGCCGATAACGGCCGCGAACTGGCCGTGCAGCTCGAAGCTCTCCTGGCGGCCTGGCCCGGCCGGCTCGATGACATCGTGCTCGTGGGCCACAGCATGGGTGGCCTGGTCGCGCATCACGCGTTCGCTCAGGCGACAGCGTCTGGCCTGCGCTGGCCACAGCGCTGTCATGCCTTCGTGTGTCTCGGCTCGCCGCATCGGGGCGCACCGCTGGCGCGACTGGCCCATGCGACCACCGGTGCCCTGGGTTGGACACCCTATACACGCCCGTTCGCGGCGATCGGGCAGGCCCGCAGCGCCGGTATTCAGGATCTGCGCGGCGGTGGCGTGCCGGCTGATGCGCGTATCGAGGCGCATCGGCCGGCTTATCTGTTGCTCGCGGCTACCCTTGGTCAGCGGCGCGGTGATGTCCGTGATCGCTGTTTTGGTGACCTGCTGGTCGGCATCGACAGCGCGACCGACCGTCGCCATGCCGGCGCGGCGCCGGATATCACCGCGCGCGTGTTCGCGCGACGCCACCACTTTGACCTGCTCGGCGACGAGGCGGTCTACGACGTGCTTCGGCAATGGCTGGACGACCGCCCGGCCACGTCGGCCGGCCGCCGTGCACGGACCAAGTGAGCCATCGGGCCGGCGATTCAGGCAGCGGTCGGCGTGATTCGGCAGCATCAGGGCGTTATCGATTTTTGGATCGGCAGAGGAATCCGGGGGTATCGTCAAACGATCGGCCGTTGTATTACGCGGTTGCGCCACGTCGGTGCGTGTTATTGACCCGGCCTAAAAATAGATGATTTTTCGGGGTGATAACGCGCGTGTGCGACAGCACGCGCGCCACGGCCAACGGCCGTGAAGCCATTGAAGATAAAAAGACGGACGAGTGCCGGCGTTTCTTTCAATGGCGTTGAAAACAGCTGAGGTCGTCAGCTGTTTTGGTGCCGGATTAATGACAGGCCCTAACACCGACGTGGTCGCCGGCCGGCCCCGGATGCCGATCCGTTGACAATATGCCCTAAAAACGAGGAGTTATCGATGAGCGATTATCTGGTCAATGCGGCCTCGAAGCCGGCCATGCGCAAGGTCATGCAATCGGTGGGTATCCCCACGCCGACCGAGCTGGCACGCGCCGACGGCACGTACCAGCAGGCGTTTCTGGAAGGCCAGCGCGTGCTGGTCGGTCACGGGGCGCATGCCACCGCCCGCGAAGCGGTTGGTGCTGCGCTGGCAACGACCGGGGCCGCACTCGTCGGCGCCGAGGCCGGAGCCGGCGACGACAAGCTAACGTTCGATGCCATGGTCTTCGATGCGACCGGCATGACCTCGGCATCCGACCTCAAGGCGTTGTACGACTTCTTCCATCCGGTCGCGCGGCGCCTGAATCGCAATGCCCGGGTCGTGGTGCTCGCGAGCCAGCCGGAAACGCAGGAAACGCTTGCGGCGGCCGCGGCCGCACGGGCGGTCGAAGGGTTCACGCGCTCGTTCGCCAAGGAAATCGGCAAGTTCGGCTCGACCGTCAATCTGATCTACGTCGCCTCGGGGGCCGAGAGCCGCGTGGCCGGGCCGCTGCGGTTCTTTCTGTCCGACTACAGCACGTTCGTCGATGGCCAGGCGATCACCGTGACGGCCAAAGGCAAGATGCCGGCCGAGCTGCCGCTGACCCAGCCGCTGTCTGGCAAGACAGCCCTGGTGACCGGCGGCGCACGGGGCATCGGGGCCGCGACGGCCGAACGGCTGGCTGCCGAAGGTGCGCACGTCGTGTGTCTGGATATCCCGCAGGACGAGGAGACACTGATCGAAACCGTTGGCGGATTCGGCGGCACGGCGTTGCCGCTGGACATCACCGACACCGATGCGCCGCGTCGCATCGCCGACTTTCTGAACGAGAAATTCGGCGGCGTGGATATCGTCGTCCACAACGCCGGTGTGACGCGCGACAAGACGCTGGCCAACATGCCCGAGCACTACTGGAACATGGTGCTGGCGATCAATCTGGAGGCCATTCTGGCCGTCGATGCGGTACTGACCGACGAGCAGGTCATCAACTCCGATGGGCGCGTGATCTGTCTGTGCTCGATCGGCGGTATCGCCGGCAACCGCGGTCAGACCAACTACGGGGCGACCAAGGCCGGGTTGATCGGTTTCGTCGAGCGACGCGCGACGATGGCAGCAGACCGCGGCGTGACCTTCAACGCCGTGGCGCCAGGCTTCATCGAGACGCGCATGACGGCAGAGATGCCGTTCGGTGTTCGCGAGGGTGGGCGGCGTCTGTCATCGCTTGGTCAGGGCGGCACACCGCGCGATGTCGCCGAGGCGATCACGTTTCTGGCGACCCCGGCGGCCGGCGGCATCTCCGGCAACGTGCTGCGTGTCTGTGGCCAGAGCCTGATCGGCGCCTGAGCGGCCTCGTCACTCGTCACGGGGGCGTTGCAGCGGCGCCCATGAAAAAGCCGGCCATCGCTTGCGGATGGCCGGCTTTTTTGATCTCGGCGCGTGCTGCGCAGGCGCCGGTGGCGACACCGCCCGGCGGGGCGATGTCGCATCCTGCATCGATCAGGCCGCGAGATCGACGTTATGCACGTCGAAGCGGTCCAGCATCATGACCTTGTTCCAGGCCTTGATGAAGTCGCGGACCATCTTCTCGTGGCCGTCGTCCGAGGCATAGACCTCGGAGATCTGGCGCAGCTGGCTGTTGGCGCCGAAGACCAGATCACAGCGCGTTGCAGTGAACGCCTGCTGATCGTTGTCACGACGACGCAGCTCGAAGTGCAGCCCGTCGTCGTCGGCCTTGTGCCAGTAGTAGTCCATCGTCGTCAGGTTCGTGAAGAAGTCGTTGCTCAACACGCCCGGCCGATCGGTGAACACGCCGTCCTTGGAGCCGCCGGCGTTGATGTCCAGCACTCGCAGGCCGCCGGTCAGCACGGTCCATTCCGGCGCGGTCAGGCCCAGCAGTCCAGCCCGGTCGAGGAAGACCTGTTCCGGGGAGACGTTGTAGCGAACCGAGTCGTCGCGATAGTTGCGGAAACCGTCGGCCATCGGACGCAGCCACTCGAAGCTCTGGACGTCGGTCTGCTCGTCGGTGGCATCGGTCCGGCCCGGCGTGAACGGCACCTGGGTGTCGATGCCGGCATCCTTGGCGGCCTTTTCCACCGCCGCACAGCCACCCAGCACGATCAGATCGGCCAGCGAGACCTTCTTGCCGCCCGATTGTGCGCCGTCGAAGTCCGACTTGATGCCTTCCAGCGTCTCGACGACGTGGGTGACTTCGTTCGGGTTGTTGACCGCCCAGTCCTTCATCGGCGCCAGTCGAATGCGGGCACCGTCGGCGCCGCCGCGCTTGTCCGAGATGCGGTGCGAGGCAGCCGAACCCCAGGCCACACCGACGAGCTCGGAGACGCTCAGGCCGGATTCCAGGATCTTGGTCTTGAGCTCGGCGACATCGCTGTCGTCGATGAGCTCATAGTCGCGCTCCGGCACCGGATCCTGCCAGATGAGGTTTTCTGCCGGGACTTCCGGGCCGAGATAGCGGTTCTTCGGCCCCATGTCGCGATGGGTCAGCTTGAACCAGGCACGCGCGAAGGCATCGGCGAAATAATCGAAGTCATTCAGGAACTTCTGACAGATCTCGCGATAAGACGGGTCTTCCTTCAGCGCGATGTCCGAGGTCATCATCATCAACGGATGATTGACATCCGGACGATGCGCGTCCGGCGTCTTCGGCGCGTTTTCATCGGCCGGCTTCCACTGCGTGGCGCCGGACGGGGCATGCGTCTGGACCCAGTCGTACTTGAACAGGTTCTCGAGATACGAGTTGTCCCACTGCGTCGGGTTCGGCGTCCAGGAGCCCTCGATGCCGTTGGTCATCGTGTACTCGGCAAAGCCGGTACCGGCGGCGTTCATCCAGCCGAGACCCTGGGCCTGCATCGGGGCGGCTTCCGGGGCCGGGCCGACGTTTTCCGGCTTGACCGCGCCATGGGACTTGCCGAAGGCGTGGCCACCGGCGATCAGCGCCACGGTCTCTTCGTCGTTCATGGCCATGCGGCCGAACGTCATGCGGATCTCGCGGGCCGAGTCGATCGGCACGTTGTTGGCGGCCGGGCCTTCCGGGTTGACGTAGATCAGCCCGTACTCCGAGTTGCCCATCGGGTTTTCGAGATCGTAGTGCTCGTCGTACGGCTCGCCTTCCCAGCGATCACGGCCGAGCATTTCGGTCTCCGGGCCCCAGTAGGTCGCCCGATCCGGTTCCCAGGCGTCGATGCGCCCGCCGCCGAAACCGAAGGTCTTGAAGCCCATGATCTCGAGCGAGCAGTTGCCCGTGAGAATCATCAGGTCGCCCCAGGACAGCGACTTGCCGTATTTCTTCTTGATCGGCCAGAGCAGGCGACGCGACTTGTCGATGTTGCCGTTGTCTTCCCACGAGTTGATCGGGGCGAAACGCTGCATCGACTGCGCGGCACCGCCGCGACCGTCGGCGATGCGGTACGTCCCGGCGGAATGCCAGGCCATACGAATCATCTGCGGGCCATAGTTGCCGTAGTCCGACGGCCACCAGTCCTGCGAGGAACGCAGCAGCGCCTTGATATCGGCCTTGATCTCTTCGAGATCCAGCTTGTTGAAGGCGGCGGCGTAGTCGAAGTCGGGATCCAGCGGATCGGCTTCGGGCGGATCCTGGTGCAGGGTCTCGACTTTCAGGCGGTTCGGCCACCACAGTTCGTCGGCATTCGGGCCGGTGCCGTTCGCGCCGCCAATGCGATCACCACCGAACGGGCACTTGCCTTCCAGTTTCACTTCTTCGCTCATAACAAATCCTGCCAAATCAGAGATTTCAGTCAGAAATGGACAACGTGCAGAACATGCCCGGATCGGACACGACCATCGGCCATCCGTTCATGGCACATCCGCCCTGTCGTCATCCGGCGTCGCGCTGGCCTGGAGCGGCTGGCACGACGGGCAGATGCCCCAGAACACGATTTCGGCTTCATCAATATGAAAGCCCTGATCGTGCGTGGGGTGAAGACAGGGGGCGTGGCCGGTGTGGCATTCCGCGTCGAAGACATCACCACAGCAACGACACACCAGATGATGGTGGTTGTCGCCGGCCCGACGCTCGAAACGCGCCGGATGGCCCGCCGGTCGAATCTGCCGGATGAGATGGGCACTCGCACAGGCCGAAAGCACGTCGTAGATCGCCTGGCGCGATACCGAGCCGAGCATGGGACGCACGCCTTCGTGCACCTGTTCTGCCGTGGCATGCGGATTGTCATCCAGCCAGTCCAGAACGGCGCGTCGCGGGCGGGTGACACGGAGCCCAGCGGCCCGGAGTTCTTCTGTCGTCTTGGGTTTCATTGCAAAGCGATGGTGGTTCATTTTCTGGACCAGGTCAAGAAAGCAGCCGCTCGCCTGCCGGCACGGCCTGGCGTGCGTTCGGAGGCTCAAGCGCGTGGCGCATCGAGCCACGTGGTGATCCGGGGCCAGATCTCGCGCCGGGCGTCGTGGGAGACGACGACACCGGCGTGATCGTAATCCCGGGCAAGTCCGGAGTGGCGCGCGGCATGGATGAAGGTGAGCTCGCGACTGCGCATATGAGCGACAAACCGCCGACAGCCAGGCGTCGGATCGACCCGGTCGGCGGCGCCGCTGATCGCCAGGACCGGCACTGTGATCCGGCTCAGCGACTGTTTCAGTATCGGTGCGCGTCGGCCGGTCTCGACCCAGGTGCAGGCGTCGTGCACGGCCGCCGCCGGCTCGTCGACCGGGCCGAGGCCGACCAGGCGTGCCGGCAGACGCCCGGCCAGGGCGGTGATCGCGCGGGTCAGCAGATTGCCCGGCCAGTCGAGCAGCCGCTTGCCGCATTCGAACTGGCTGGCGATGAGCACAAGTCCGGCGACCGCGTCTTCCGGGAGTACCTCGGCCACGGCCCGGGCAGCGAGCACACCGCCGAAGGAATGGCCGATCCAGGTCGCCGCGCGTGCCTGCTCGGCGAGGATCCGCGCGGCAAGTGCCGGCACGTCGTGATACAGATGCTCGTCAAGGCCGCAGCGGACACGGCTGCGGGGACTGTCGGACAGGCCCCGCCGTTGCAGGATATAGACCGGATGACCGGCGGTGGCCAGATAGGCGGCCAGACCGATGCCCTTGTCCGACAGCCAGAAACGGCGGTCGGTGAACATGCCGTGCAGCAGGGCCACCGGTGCCCGATGGGGAGCGGCACCGGCCAGATAGGTCAGCCGACACACGCCGCCATCGACGGCCGTCAGTCGGACGGCCGGCGCGGCCGCGGTCATCGGTTCAGATGCCGCCGCCGCGCAATACGCGCCAGCTGATGATGATGAGGCAGAGGATGACCGCGGCTGTCAGCACGCGCCGCAGCTGGAGAAACAGCCAGCCCTGCCAGCCACTGCGATAGCCGTGTTCGTCGACCAGCCAGCCCAGGATGAGCGCGCCGAGCAAAAGGAACAGCGACCAGGGACTGTTCATCAACAGGCCGGCCCAGGCCACGAGCGGCGGGACGATGGCCAGCACCATGTCCTGGGGCGGCGCGGCGTTGCGCGCAAGCATGCGGCCCCACTGAATGCCGCCGACGAAACCGACGATGACCCCCAGATAAGCCAGCAGCCACGTCAATGCACGCGAGGCGAAGAAAGGCCCGTGCGAGTAGGCGTAATAGATACCGAGCACGAACGGCAGGACCGCCAGCGCCCCGAGGGCGAAGGCCATGTGCCAGGGCGCGACCGTCAGGCCGAGGAAATGCTTCTGCGATGACTTGGGTTGTTCCATGGGAAACGGCTCAGGCTGCGGGCTGGTCTGCGAAGTGTGCCGACAGGGCGCGGACCAACGGTTTCATGAAAAAGTTCGTTTCCGGCACCAGATCGGCTTCGATGCCATAGCTTGCCAGTGTATCGACAATCAGCGGGCCGACGGCTGCAACACACAGCCGCTTGAGCCCGTCGGTCAGTGCCGGGGCGCAATCGCGTTGGCGTGCGACCTTGAACAGTCGCTTGACCTGCGGCGAACTCGTGAACGCCACGGCATCGAGTCGGTCGCCGACGATGGCATCGATGAAGCCGGCAACATCGTCGTCCTCGGCCTCGTCGGCATAGACATAGGGCGCGACCGGCAGGGCCTGTCCGCCGGCTTCGGCGACGGCATCCATGAGCGGAGTGTTCGGTTCGGTGCCGTAGCGCTGAATGCCCACACGTCGGCCGCTCAGATCCTGGCCGGCCAGGGCTGCGATCACGCCGGCGGTCGTGGGCTCGGTGGCCGGCAGATCGCTCCCGATGCCGCGGGGGCGCAGCTCGCGCACCGGCTTGGGCCCGCGCGTGATCGTGCGGGCGGCGCGCTGACGCTGCCAGAAGGCGTCTTGCGTCGCGGGGTCGATGCGAGCAACGAAATCGCCGAGGCGGCGCACGCCTTCGCCGGTCAGCCAGATCATGTCGTCGAGACCGTGGGCGAGCACATCGTCAACCCAGGCCCGGATCGGCGTCGGGTCCGGGGCATCACGAATATCGACCAGCGGGCAGCGTGTCACACGCGCGCCGCGGCGTGCGAGCATGTCGGCGAACAGATCGAGCTGGCGTGACTCGGGCACCCCGATGCGTCGTCCGGTCAGGGGATCGATCTCGCTCATGTCAGCGGGCCTGGCAGCCAAGTGTGGTTTTTCCAGTCTAGGGTCTGTTGATGTTTCGTTCGAGCGCCTTTTCGTCGAGAGGCCGCCGTGTGTCCGGCAAGGCGCGAGTCGCCGTATCGTGGCGTGCCACGATCAAGGCTCGCAACGCCGCCGGGCGCCCATCGTCGATTTTCATGGGCGGCCCAACCCTTCGGGACAAGTGCCCCAAAAACAAAAACACGACGGCAATCCAGCGTTCTAGCCCGCTGGCGCAGCATGACACGCTATGCGTGCTATGCCTCGTCTTGCCGCAGAACAGCGCTTGGCGCGGACTCGCACGAAACCTCAACAGGCCCTAGACCCTAGGGGTTGTCGTGGTTTCTTGCGCGGCCGGCGCCGCGCGACGGTCGTCGACGGCAGGTCCGCTACAGGCCGAGGCCCTCCCGGGCGCGGTAATACCAGGAGCCGAGCACCGACAGCGGCACCCGCAGCAGTCGGCCGCCCGGAAACGGATGATTGCGCAGCGCGGCGAAGGCATCGAAACGCGCCGGACTGCCATCGATGGCCTCGGCGACGATGACACCGGCCAGATGGGTGGTGGTCACGCCGTGGCCCGAATAGCCGTGGGTGAAATACACGTTGTCTGCCAGGCGGCCCAGATGAGGAATCCGGGTGAGCGTCAGGGCGAAATTGCCCGACCAGGCATAGTCGATGCGTACATTGGCCAGCTCGCCGAACGTGCGCGCCAGATGCGGGCGGAGCCTGGCCTGGATATCGGCCGGTGTGGTGCCCCCGTAGACCGTACCGCCGCCGAACAGCAACCGATGGTCGGCGCTCATGCGGTAGTAGTCCAGCATGTAGTTGCAGTCCTCAACGCAGGTGCCGGCCGGCATGAGGCGGGCGGCTGTCTCGGCGCCGAGCGGTTCGGTGGCCATCACCTGCGTGGCCACGGGCATCACGCGATCCCGCAGCGCCGGGACGGCATTGCCGAGATAGGCATTGCCGCAGAGCACCAGCGTGTCGGCCCGGATGGTGGCGCGCTCGGTGTGCACGCTTGCCACCGGCCCGTGTTCGATGGAAACGACCGGACTCTGCTCATGAATCGTGCCGCCCAGGGCCTCGATGGCCGCGGCCTCGCCGAGGGCCAGATTCAGTGGATGGACGTGGCCGCCACGCCGGTCCAGCAGCCCACCGACATAACGATCGGTGGCGGCATGCGCGCGAATCGTGTGTTCATCGAGTATCTCGAGCGCGTCATGGCCGTGGGCCTGCCAGCTCGTCACGCGCTCGACCAGCGCGTCGAGCTGGCGTCGGTTCAGGGCTGCGAAGACGCCGCCGTCGCGCAGATGGCAGTCGATGCCGTATCGATGCACGCGATCGCGGATGATGTCGGCCCCCTCGAAGGCCATCGCGCCCAGCGCGGCGGCTGCCGTCCGGCCGTATCGGGCCGCCACGACATCGAGATCGCGCGAGTAGCCGTTGACGAGCTGGCCGCCGTTGCGCCCCGACGCGCCCCAGCCGACATGCGAGGCCTCGACCACGCACACGTCGTAACCGCGTTCGGCCAGGGCCAGCGCGGTGGACAGGCCGGAAAAGCCGGCGCCGACCACACAGATCTGATGTCGTCGATGGCCTTCGGCCGGCGGCCGGGCCGGCGCCGGATGCGCGCTGGCGGCGTAGTACGAGGGCGCGTGGGGCCAGGCGCGGGGCAACGAGGACTGTTTCATGGACAGGGATGACTCGACGGGCGCGCTCAGACCGAGCGCAGATAGGCATCGTGTTCGGCCGCCGGCACGATCCGGCGTAGCCGCTCGCGTTCCTGGCGCTTTGCCGCCACGTACCAGTCGCGAAACGTCGAGCCGAAATAGGCGGCCACGAACGGCGAGCCTTCGAACGCATCGATCGCGCTGCCCCAGGCATCCGGCAGCGTGGCATCCGTTCGGCTGTAGGCATCGCCCCGGGTTTCCGGCGGCGGGCTCAGCCCCTCGCGCATGCCGTGATCCATGCCGGCCAGAATCGCGGCGATCACCAGATGAACATTGGCATCGGCCCCGGCCACGCGATGCTCGATCCGGGTCGCCGCCGGCTCGGCCAGCGGCAGGCGGATCGCTGTCGTGCGATTGTCGATGCCCCAGGACGGGGCCATCGGTGCATGGCTGCCGGGCAAAAACCGACGATAGGAATTGTTGTGTGGGGCGAAGATCGCGGTGGCATCGACCATGGTCTCGAGTAGCCCGGCCACGCACTGCATCAGACGCGAGTCACTGCCCGGGTCGGCGGCGAAGATATGGGTGCCGTCTTCGTCGATCAGGCTGACATGGACATGCATGCCGTTGCCGGCCGAGTCACCGAAGGGCTTGGCCATGAAGCTCGCGGTCAACTCATGACGACGCGCGACCGCCTTGATGGTGCGCTTGAGCATCAGGGCCTGATCGGCGGCCAGCAGCGCGTCGTCGACGTGTTCGAGGTTGATTTCGTACTGGGCCTCACCCTGTTCCGAAATCAGTGTGTCCACCGGCAGGCCCTGGGCGGCACAGGCGGCCTCGATCTCGCCGAGCAGGTCATCGAGTCCGTCGAGCTCCTCAAGGCCGAACAACTGGGAACGACGCCCGGGGGCGGTCGCGCGATGTGCCGGTACAGGCCGACCGGCCGGGTCGGGTTCGAATTCGAACAGCCGGAACTCGAGTTCAGTGGCCACCACGGCCCGCAGACCGCGCTCGGCCAGACGCGCGATCACGGCGGCCAGCACCGCCCGCGGGTCGCCGGCGAAACGGCTGCCGTCGTCGTCGATCATCTCGAGCAGGAGCTGGGCCGCCGGCCGACGCGACCAGGGCATCGGCCGCAGGCTCTGTGGCACCGGGCGACAGAGCCGGTCGGCGTCGCCGGTTTCGAGCACGAGCCCGGTCGCCTCGACCTCCTGACCCCAGATATCCAGCAAGGGCGTGGAGGCCGGCAGATTGAGGCCCTTCGTATAGAGCCGGTCGATCATGCCGGCCGGGAGCCGCTTGCCACGCAGCAGGCCATTAATATCCACGAGACAGGCTTCGATGAATGCCAGATCCGGCCAGCTGTCCAGCAGGGCGCGAACATCGGCGGGCAGATCGGCGTGCGGCATGAAGACACGGTCGCGGCAGGATGTGATCACGAAATTAGCAACGGCCCGTCACCCCCGCAAGCTGCCGTCAGGGCGGCGTAGGCGGGCCACGTACGACGAGGGCACGTCGTCAAGAGCAGGCCAGGCGACGACCATCCGGCGTTATCACGCGCTGACGTGGCGGGCCCACGCCAGGCTCACCATGCCTTGTCTTGCCGCCGCTTGGCCGCGGGCGAGACGACGACGATCATGCCGCTGATGGAATCGGTGTGGCTGCAGTTCTCGCCGTTCCTGCGGCGGGCCATCGGCCACATCGGGACCGGTTATGTGGTCGATCGACACGCCGAGGCCCTCGATGCGGTGGCCGCACAGGATGCCCAGGCCCTGCGCTTTGCGATCGAGGCCGACGTGGGTGAAGGACTCGGCGCGTTGCGCGAACAGGACCGGGCCCGGCTCGAGGCGCTCGACTGAGCCCCGCGAGGCCGATGGGCGGCTCAGTCGCGGCGCCGGGCGGCACGGAACCGGGCCGCGGCGTCGCCGAAGGCTGCGAACATCGCCATCGAGACCGGATGCGCGGCGTAGCGCCATTCCGGATGCCACTGCACGCCGAAAACGAACGTGGCGTGCGCGTGCCGGGCGGCTTCGACCAGCCCGTCGGGCGCATGGGCTTCGGCGATCAGTGGCTCGCCGAGCCGATCGATGCCCTGGCCGTGGAGCGAATTGACACGGATGGTCGTTGCCTCGGCCCAGCCGGCGAGCCAGCCGTCGGCCGCCAGATCGAGGTCGTGCACATCGGCATAGCGTGTCTCTCGCGGTGCGTCCGGTGCATCGCGATGATCGGCCAGTCCGGGCACTTCATGGACCGCGCCATGCAGGGTGCCGCCGCAGGCGACGTTGAGCTCCTGGAAGCCGCGGCACACCGCCAGTATCGGCATGTCGCGCGCGAGCGCGGCGCCGATCAGCGCCAGCGTGTTGTCGTCGCGCTGTGCGTCGGCCGCTCCGCGCTGGGCATCGCGGCTGTGATAACGCCATGGCGCCATGTTCGAGGCACTGCCGGTGAGAAACAGACCGTCCATGTCCGCGAGCAGGTCGGCGGCGCTGATCATCTCGCGCAGGTCGGCCAGCTCGGCGCCCGGCGCCCGTGCTGGCAGGATCAGTGGCACGCCCTTTGCTGCGTGCGCGACGGCCGCGAGATATTTCTCGCCGACGACATGACTGGGGTCGGTCCCGATCGGCTTGCAGTCGGCCGGCACGCCGATTCGGGGGCGCTGTGCGGGCATGCGAGACTCCTTTGTCATAAATTGTGATCACGAATGGCCCGTGCCCGGCGAGACGCGCGCATCCAACGCAGCGCCGGCATCCATCACCGCAGCACGACCGGTCGCGAGGGCCGGACAAGGATTCTTATGCATATCGGCGTACCGAAGGAAATCAAAGCACACGAATACCGCGTCGGGCTGACCCCGGACAGCGTGCGTGAACTGATGACGCGCGGCCACACCGTGACCGTCGAGACCGGCGCCGGCGACGGCATCGGCTGCGATGACGAGGCCTATCGCAACGCCGGTGCGACGATCGTCGACGGCGCCGAGGCCGTGTTCGGTGGTGCCGAGATGATCGTCAAGGTCAAGGAACCGCAGGCTACCGAGCGCAAGCGACTCTCGGCCGGGCAGATTCTGTTCACCTATCTGCATCTGGCGCCCGATGCCGAACAGACGGCCGATCTTGTGGCCTCGGGGGCCAGCTGTGTGGCCTACGAGACGATCACCGATGCCGCCGGCGGCCTGCCGTTGCTGGCGCCCATGTCGGAAGTCGCCGGCCGGCTGGCGGCCCAGGCAGCCGCGCGCGGCCTGGAACGCGTGGTCGGCGGGCGCGGCGTGCTCATGGGCGGGGTGCCGGGCGTGTCCCCGGCGCGCGTGGTGGTCATCGGCGGCGGCGTGGTCGGCGAGAACGCCATCACCATGGCACTGGGGCTGGGTGCGGATGTGGTCGTGCTCGACAACAATCTCACCGTATTGCGCCGGCTCGCGGCTCGCTTCGGCCCCTCGCTGCGGACCGTCTATGCCACCACGGCAGCGACCGAGGCGGAGGTGCTTGCGGCCGATGCCGTGATCGGTGCGGTTCTGGTGGCCGGCGCCGAAACCCCGCAACTGGTCTCGGCCGATCAGGTGGCGGCCATGCCGCGTGGTGCAGTGCTCGTGGATGTGGCCATCGACCAGGGCGGTTGTTTCGAGACGTCGCGAGCGACCACCCACGCCGAGCCAACCTATCTGGTCGACGGCGTGGTGCATTACTGTGTGGCCAACATGCCCGGCGCCGTGCCGCGGACATCGACCTATGCGTTGAACCACGCCACGCTGCCTCACGTCGTGGCCCTGGCCGAGAAGGGGCTGGCCGGCGCGCTGGCCGATGATGACCATCTGGCCAACGGGCTCAACGTGCATGCCGGCCGCGTCACCTGCGCGCCGGTGGCCGCGCGCCACGGCTACGAATACATCACGCCCGACGACGCGCTCGCAGGCTGAGCCGGCCATTCGAGCACGCCGGGCCGACGTAGCCGGGCGTGATCGTCAATCGACCTGCGGGGGCGATACATCGCTTTAATCATTCATGTGGTGAATATCGAGAATTGATTTCATTTTCTATTCGTATTCGCCGGTCCGCCCTAGAATGCTGCCCAGAGTTTTCGGAATGACTTGTTTTTAGAAAAGCGAGTTTCATTCCGGCGGCAGGATTTCACGCGAGGAGGACTATCCTGATGTCTCAATACACGGATCATGTCGATCAGATCAGCGCGCTGTGCGAGCGCCAGGGCCAGGCCTGGCGGGCGATCAACCCCGAGCATGCCGCGCGTCTGCGGGCCCAGAACCGGTTTCACACCGGGCTGGACATCGCCCGCCATACCGCCCGGATCATGCGAGAGGACATGGCCGCCTACGATGCCGATCCGGCCAACTACACCCAGAGCCTGGGGTGCTGGCACGGCTTCATCGGCCAGCAGAAGGCCATTTCCATCAAGAAGCATTTCGGCTCGTTGAAGGGACGCTATCTGTATCTGTCGGGCTGGATGGTGGCCGCGCTGCGCTCGGAATTCGGGCCGCTGCCGGATCAGTCGATGCACGAAAAGACTGCCGTGCCGATGCTGATCGAGGAGCTGTACACGTTCCTCAAGCAGGCCGATGCGTGGGAACTCAACCATCATTTCCGCGACCTGGCGCAGGCCCGCGCCGACGGTGACGAAGTCGCCGCGCGCAAGGCCCAGTCGCGGATCGATAATTTCGAGACCCACGTCATCCCGATCATCGCGGATATCGATGCCGGTTTCGGCAACGAAGAGGCGACCTATCTGCTGGCCAAGAAGATGATTGAAGCCGGGGCCTGTGCGATCCAGATCGAGAATCAGGTCTCCGACGTCAAGCAGTGCGGCCATCAGGACGGCAAGGTCACGGTCCCGCATGCCTCGTTCCTGGCCAAGATCAACGCCGTGCGCTATGCCTTTCTGGAACTGGGCGTGGATGACGGCATCATCGTCGCCCGGACCGATTCACTGGGTGCGGGCCTGACACAGGAGATCGCGGTCTCGCAGGCGCCGGGCGATCTGGGTGATCAGTACAACAGCTATCTCGACGGCGATGTCATTTCAGACCCGTCCGAGATCAATGCCAGCGATGTTGTGATCAAGCAGAACGACAAGCTGGTCAAGGTCAAGCGCCTGTCCTCCGGCCTGTATGAGTTCAAGAAGGGCACGGGCGAAGACCGTGTGGTGCTCGACTGCATCACCAGCCTGCAGAACGGCGCGGATCTGCTCTGGATCGAGACCTCGACGCCCAACGTCGCGCATATCGGCGGCATGGTGGATCGCATCCGGGCCGAAGTGCCCGACGCCAAGCTGGTTTACAACAACAGCCCGTCGTTCAACTGGACGCTGAACTTCCGTCAGCAGGTCTATGACGCCTGGCAGGCCGACGGGCGCGATGTGGCCGCCTATGATCGCGCGGATCTGATGAGTCAGGCCTACGACGACACCGAGCTGGCCGCAGTTGCCGACGAATGGACACAGAACTTCCAGCGCGACGCCGCGCAGAAGGCAGGCGTGTTCCATCACCTGATCACATTGCCGACCTATCACACGGCGGCATTGTCGACAGACCGGCTGGCACGCCATTATTTTAGTGATGAGGGCATGCTGGCCTATGTGCGTGACGTGCAGCGGGTGGAAATCCGCGACGGTATTGCCACGGTCAAGCATCAGGATATGGCCGGCTCGAACATCGGTGACGATCACAAGGAGTTCTTCTCCCGTGAAAACGCACTCAAGGCGGGCGGCTCGCACAACACCATGAACCAGTTCGGCTAGTCTGGAACACGGTGTTCGACCGCGACGACTTCGACCGTCGCGGTTTTTGACGGGGCCTTCGGGCCCCGTTTTTTTATGTCGTATCAAGTACGGCGGGCTCGTCGCGCCGGTTTGTTCCGGTTAAGGTGCGGAATACAACTAATCGGAACGCCCTAGGGGAGGCCTGCATGGCGACCGAGCCGGCCGCCGGTACGGGAGAACGTATCCGGCAACTGCGGATAGCCCAGGGGCTGTCGATCCGTGAACTCGCGCGGCGCAGCGATATCAGCCATGTGTCGATCTCCCTGATCGAGCGCGAGCGACACAGTCCGTCGGTGAGTTCGCTCAAGGCGATCCTCGATGCGCTCGGCACCACGCTCTCGGCGTTCTTTTCCGATCCGCTGCCTGACCGGAATCAGGTCGTCTATCGGGCCGATGAGCTCGTCGAGCTGGCCGACGGGTACACCGTGTCCTATCGCCAGGTCGGCCGCGATCTGACGGGGGCGGCGATGATGATCCTGCACGAGCGCTACGAGCCGGGTGCGGATACCGGCGAGGCGCCTTATCAGCACGCTGCCGAAGAAGGGGGCGTCGTGGTAGCGGGGCGGCTGGAACTGACCGTCGGCGACAAGATCAGCGTCCTCGGCCCTGGAGATGCCTATTACTTCGACAGCCGCCAGCCCCATCGCATGCGCAACCCCTTCACGCTGCCGTGCGTGGTGATCAGCGCCGTGAGCCCGCCGACGTTCTAGGCCTGTTGATGTTTCGTTCGAGCGCCTTTTCGTCGAGAGACCGCGGTGTGTCCGGCAAGGCGCGAGTTGCCGATCGTGGCGTGCCACGATCAAGGCTGGCAACGCCGCCGGGCGCCCATCGTCGATTTTTCATGGGTGGCCCAACCCTTCGGGACAAGTGCCCCCAAAATCAAAAACACGACGGCAATCCAGCGTTCCAGCACGCTGGCGCAGAATGACACGCTATGCGTGCTATGCGTGCTATGCGTGCTATGCCTCGTCTTGCCGCCCGTCATCAATTTCAGGGCGCACTTGGCGCGGACTCGCACGAAACCGCAACAGTCCCCAGCCCCGGCGGTGTTATGGCCCGTCGGGATTGTGGTTGGCCGCCAGCGTCAGACCTGGCGGCGCGCGATTGGCGGATGGCCGCGGCGCTTGCACGCAATCTCGCCAAGCCCTGCAAAAAGGCCGATCGCGTGCGAGGCGGCATGACCGCGTCACTGGATCAACTTTCTTCCGGGCTGGCGTCGGCGTCTGCTCTTCGCGTTTGGCGTGCCGGGCTGGCGGCGGCCTTGTGGCTGCGTTTCGCGGCCTCGCTCAGCGCCTGCGACGTCCATGTTGGCCGATGATTTGCCCGCGAAGACACGCCCGAATACGTTCGACCGGCGATGGGCAAATGTGTTAGGTATTATTACCAACTGTTGCCCAAGAATGGACCATGCGAGAGATTTCCGAGGCGCTGGCAGCGCGTGTGCGCTATTTGAAATCCGCGGCGGCCGCCGATCCACAGGCCGATCACGCCTTATCTGAAACCGTGGCGGCCATCATCACCGGGGTGCGCGAGCGTGGGGATGCGGCGCTTGCGGTCTATACCGAACGTTTCGATGGCCTGTCGTGCGAGGCATTCGAGGTGGATGCAAGGACGCGCCAGACGTGCGTCGAGGGGCTCGATGCCGTCACGCGGCGCGATACCGAGTTCGCGATCGCGCAGGTCCGGCGATTCGCCGAGGCTCAGCGGGCGACGCTGCAGCCGTTGGAGATCGAGACTCTGCCGGGGGTGCATCTCGGGCATCGCATCCTGCCGTTGCGGACCGTGGGGTGTTATGTGCCAGGTGGCCGCTATCCGCTGCTCTCGGCGCCGATCATGTCGCTGGTGCCGGCCGTGGTGGCCGGCTGTGAGGAGATCGTGGCCTGCCTGCCGCCGACCGCGCCTGAATCCATGGTCGGGATCTGTCATCTGGCGGGGGCGACTCGTATCTTTCGTATCGGCGGTGCCCAGGCGATCGCGGCGATGGCCTACGGTACCGAAACCATGCCGGCTGTGGACAAGATCATGGGCCCGGGCAACGCGTTCGTGAACGAGGCCAAGCGCCAGGTCTTCGGCGCGGTGGGCATCGATGCGCTGGCCGGGCCGAGCGAAATCTTCACGATCGCCGACGACACGGCCGATCCACGTGTGCTGGCCGCGGACATGCTGGCTCAGGCCGAGCACGATCCGATGGCTCGGCCCGGTCTGGCGACCCTGTCAACGACCCTGGCCGAAGCCACGATCGCTGAAGTCGAACGTCAGCTGGAAAGTTTATCTTCCGCCGAGGTGGCGGGCGCGGCCTGGCAGAACAGGGGCGAGGTCGTGGTGTGCGACGATATCGACGCGCTGGTGGCATTCACCGACGCCATGGCCACCGAGCATCTGCAGATTCAGATGCAGGACCCCGACACCATGCTTGCCCGCATCAGCCATTATGGCTCGGCGTTTCTCGGGCCGGAGTCGAGTGTGGTCTTCTCGGACAAGTGCTGTGGTACCAACCACACGCTGCCGACCGGCCAGGCCGCCCGGTATACCGGTGGATTGTGGGTCGGTGCCTATCTCAAGACGGTGACGCATCAGCGCATCACCGCGGACGGGGTTGCCCAGGTGGCGCCGTCGGCGATCCGCCAGTCACGCACGGAGCGCATGGAAGGCCATGCCCGGGCCGCGGCGATCCGTCAGTACCCCGAGGCGGTCGATACGATCCTGTCCGGCGGGCTGGCCGACATCGTGGATGACGAGCGCGGCGAGGCGTGAGCAGGCCGGCGCGAGGCGCCGGCAGATCCAGCAATCAGAGGGCAGGCAGATGAAGCAACAATCAGCGTCGGGTGCGCTCGAGCGCACGCTCGGTCTGGGCGGCGTGTGCATCATCGGCATCGCCTGGGTGACGCCGCTGGTGGTGCTGGCCACGATCGGCATCATCGCGCATCTGTCCAACGGCACGGCGCCGACGGCCTATGTCGTCACGCTCATGGCCATGGTTTTCACGGCCTACAGCTACGGCCGGATGGCCCAGGTGCATCACACGAAATCGGGCTCGGCCTATACCTATGTCGGCGAGGAGCTGTCCTCGCATCTGGGGTTTCTCACCGGCTGGCTGATTCTGCTGGACTATTTCTTCATTCCACTGGTCGTGTGGCTGATCGGTGCCGCCTATCTGGCCGATCAGTTTCCTGGCGTGCCGATGGCGGTCTGGGTGATCGCCTATATCCTGCCGACCACCGCGCTGAACCTGATCGGAATCAAGACGACCACGCGAGCGGATTATGTGCTGGTCGCGTTCCAGCTGCTGGTCATCGCGCTGTTCATCGGCCTGTGTCTGGCCCAGTGGGCCGGCACGCCGGCCGGGCCCTCGGCGCTGGCACCGTTCCACAACGATGCGACCACAGTCTCGGCGGTCGCGGCTGCGGCCGCCGTGGCTGCGTACTCGTTCATCGGCTTCGACGGTCTGACGCTGCTGACCGAGGAAACGCGGGATCCGAAACGCACCATTCCGCGCGCGATGATCATCGTGGTGCTGTTCTTCGGCGTGTTGTTCGTGGGCGTGGCCTGGGTGACCCAGTTGGTGCATCCGGGCGGCTCGTTCGCCAACGTGGATTCGGCGGCGCTGGAGATCGCGCGGGCAGTCGGTGGCAATCTGTTCGCCGCCGTGCTGCTGGCCGGCCTGGTGGTTGGACAGTTCGCCTGCGGTCTGACGATTCAGGCCGGCGCTTCGCGACTGCTGTTCACCATGGGCCGCGACGGTGCGTTGCCCAAGCCGCTGGCCCGGCTGTCGGCACGCGGCACGCCGACGCTGGCAGTTCTGCTGATTGGCGCGGCCGGGTTGATCGGCCTGTTCGTGGATGTCACGACCTCGGCATCGTTTATCAATTTCGGCGCCTTCTCGGCATTCACGCTCGTCAATATCGCGGTCATCGCCCACTGGTGGCGGCATCGCCCGCAGACCGGCGTCCGCGGCGTGCTGGGCTGGGTGCTGTTGCCGGCGGCCGGCGCCGCGGTGGATGTCTATCTTCTTTGCAACCTGGACTTCGATGCCGTTGCGGTCGGCCTGGTCTGGTTCTTGCTCGGCCTGGGGTGGCTGGCCTGGATCACGCGCGGATTTCGCCAGGCGCCGCCGAAGCTCGCGATCGATAGGAAGGCATGATGGCCACGGTGCGAACGCCCTCGTCTTTGAACATCGTCATGGTTCAGGAGCTGCCCGTGCTGGGCGCGCCGGAGACCAATCTGGCGAGCATGGAACGGGCGCTGGCCATCCATCGGGATGCCGATCTGATGGTCTGGCCGGAGCTGTTTCTCAGCGGCTATACGACCCGCAGTGTCCATACGCACGCCGAAGCGCTGGACGGCACGCACGTGGCGCGTGCCCGGGCGCTCGCCGTCGAACACGACACGGCCATCGTCGTGGGCCTGATCGAGCGCGATGGCGATGCCATCCATAACAGCGCGCTCGCCATCGATCGGGATGGCCGCATCGCGGGCTGTTACCGCAAGCTGCAGTTGTTCGGCGACGAGGCACGCGTCTTTCTAGCGGGCCAGACCGGCTCTGTGGTGTCGTTATGCGGCGTGTCGGTCGGGCTGCTGATCTGTTTCGATATCGAATTTCCCGAGCCGGCCCGCGCGCTGGCCTGTGCCGGTGCGGCACTGCTGGTGAGCATTTCCGCGAACATGGTGCCGTTCGCGCCGGATCATCGGCTGTGTGTCCAGGCCCGTGCCCTGGAGAATCGCCGGCCGCATGTCTACGTCAACCAGGTAGGCCAGGGCGAGTCGCATCACTTCACCGGTCAGAGTGCTGTCGCGGATTCGGCGGGTCAGATCCGTGGCGAGTGTGACGGCGAAACCGAGGGCTTCTGCCAGCTCGAGCTCTCGCTTGCCGTGGAAACCGATATTCGGCCGGATTATCTCGCGCTTCACCCGGTCGCGGCATTGCCGGTCGTGCGTGGGCTGCCGCGGGCAGACATGCCGGCCTGAGCCAGGCCGTCGCGCCCGTGCTCTCCCCAGGGGCCATGCATCGCCGCGAGCGCCGCGTCGGGTGGCCTTGTGGCAGCGCTTGCGTGCCTGCTAGCTTGAGACGATCCCCGGTCCAGGCTGGGGCAGGCACGCCGGGAGGCAAAGGATGACAACAGCGTGTGCCCATTGCGGCACCGTGCGACACGAGGGCGACCGATTCTGCAGTCGCTGCGGATCGGAGGTCACGACCGCCGGCAGCATGCCGATACGGGCCGATGTCTACCCGGGTTTCTGGCGACGCGCGTCGGCAGGGGCCATCGATGCTTTTGTCGACGTCCTCATCGTGCTGGTGCTGGTCAGCTGGCGTCTCGCGCCTCCGGCCAATCCGGTGCTGCAGGCCATCCTGCTGGCGTTCAACAGCACGATCGCCAGGCTCGTGGTCACGGCGTCCTACGAAGCGTTGTTCTCGGCAAGCCGGCTGCGGGCCACGCCGGGCAAATGGTTGCTGGGCATGGCCGTTGTCGACGAAAACGGCGATCGGATCAGTATCGGCCAGGCTTATGGCCGGGCGTTCGGCAAATACGTGAGCGGTCTGCTGTTCGGTGTCGGTTATTTCATGATTGCCGTGACCCGACGCCGACAGGGGCTGCACGACAAGCTCGCCGGGACTCGGGTTGTCTATCGCGATGTCACCGACCAGATCGTCATGACCGATCCGCTCGCGCCTCGGCCGAATATCTTCGGTGCCGGACTCGCCTTTGTCTGTACGGTCGGCATCGTCGGCGGCTGGGCGGTTGCGCAGCTCTTGCTCGGCGCCTCGGTCAAACAGGTCGCGAAAAACCAGTGGGCCATGAGCGTGGGGTCGGGCCATCCGAAAGCACCGCCGGCCCTCGTGGCCGGCAAGGCACGTATTCAGTCGCACGACCTGTGGCTCGAGGCAGCGCAGGCGATGAAAGCGGTGGCGGTGTACAACGAGGCCAATAACGCGTTGCCTGACTCGCTGGCCGAGACCGACTATCACAAGACCCACACGGATGTGCAGCGGGTGACCTTCAATCGAGATCGGCTCGAGGTCAGCGCGTTCGCCCACGGTGGTCCGCTGGACGGTCGGGCCCTGCAGCTGCACGTCCAGCGAGATGCCGACACGGACGAGTTCGTCATCGCATGCGACAGTCCGGACCTGCCGGATCGCCTATTACCGTCGGTGTGCCGACAGGGTGAATGAGGCATGGCCAGGTATGTGGTCACGAGATAGGCAGAGGCGACCCGAAGGGCCAGCGGCCAAGCGACGACAATCCGGCGTCATCGCGCGCTCACGTGGCAGGGCCACGCCCGGCTCGCGATGTCTTGTCTTGCCGCTGCTTGGCCGCGGGTGCGACGGTCTATCTCGTCACGACGCCCCCTGGGGCCTTTTGATGTGTCGTGCGAGCACCGCGTTGGCGCCACAAATCGTGTCCGGCAAGGCGCGAGTCGCCGGTCGTGGCGTGCCACGATCAAGGCTGGCAACGCCGCCGGGCGCCCATCGTCGATTTTTCATGGGCGGCCCAAGCCGAAGGGACAAGCGCCCCAAAATCAAAAACACGACGGCAATACAGCGTTCCAGCACGCTGGCGCAGAATGACACGCTATGCGTGCTACGCCTCGTCTTGCCGCCCATTGTCAATTTCAGGGCGCGCTTGGCGCGGACTCGCACGAAACCTCAACAGGCCCTAGAACAGTGAGCGCTGCGGGTCGGGCGGCACGGCGGTCGGGTCGTGGCGTGGGGCGAGCCAGTCCATGATCACATCGCAGATATAGGCCTGTTCCTCGGCATCCAGCGCGCGATCCGGCGGCAGGCCGTGCCATTTGGCCAGGCAGCCACGACAACAGGTTGCGGTGGCGTGCTGGGCGATGAAGACCGGATGATTGCGCATCGGGGTCTGCCGGCCGTCGTCGGGCGGGTTGGCCGGGGCCAGCCGCGTGGCGACGAAATCGGCCGCATGGGCCCGGATCACGTGCGGGCCATGGCGATCCAGCGTGTGTTGTTCGCGTGCGCCGAGCCGGAATCGCGACCGGAAATGCGAGCGTGCCAGCCGTGCGAACAGGGCGGCGCGATCACGCATCGGCTGGGGCCGGGTGCAGGGCGCGCACGCGGGCGGTGATCTCGGCATGCGCGGGTAGCGTGTGGCCGCGGCGCGCGGCTTCACGCAGCAGCCAGCCGTTGATCGACTCGATCTCGGTGACGGCACCGGCGTGGCGGTCGGCACGCATCGACGACATATTGGCCGCCGTGGCACGGGCGATGTCGGCCACGTGGCCGGCCGAGCCGCCCGGCCAGCCGGGGTCCAGGGCCTTGAGCAGGTCGTCTGCCTCGTCGGCCAGACGCGTCATCGCCGCCTGCAGGTCGGCCCGTTCGACAAGCCGGCCGTTATCGACATCGTGAATGGCCGTGAGCGGGTTGATGGCTGCGTTGACGACAAGCTTGTGCCACTGGACGTGTCGAATATCGCTGTGCCAGGTTGCCCCGGGCCAATGGGCAGTCAGACCGGCCCAGCAGGCCGGCGGCGTGCCGCCGCCGAATCGGCTCGCGTTTTCGGCGACGACATCGAGCGTATCCGGCCCGGCCGATCGCACCGCGCTGGCCGTGACCACCTCGATCAGCCGTTGGTCGTCGCCGAGCATGCCCTCGAGGCTGCCGATGCCGTTCTGCAGCCGCAGGACCAGAGCGTGATCGGCGAGCGTGATCGGCGCCAGCGCGGCCTGTGTATACGGGGTCTTGCAGGCCACGATGAGGCGCACGACCGGGCCGCACGCCTCGGCCGGGCGCACGGGAAGCGTCACGCGTCGACGGGCGCCTGTTGCCGCAAAATGCAGCCATGTGGTCCGCGAGTGTGCCGCGCCGGGCCGGATCACGACCACGGATTCGCCAGCGGCCTGCAGATAGCCGGCGGCCAGCGTGCCCATGCGCCCGCAGCCGACGATGTGCCACGGCGCCTGAGCGGTCTCGGTTGCGTCGACGGTCGGTTGCGGCATGGGGCGGGGCGACTTGGCGGCGTCTCGGCGCGGGCCTCGAGAATAACAGGCCGTGGGGCGGCTCGATTCCATGCAGCGACTCGTGTCGCGGCGCCCGTCGTGCCGGCCGGCTGCTGTGCCATCATGAACGTATTCGCTGCGACCGGATCGACACCCGATGAGCCCGACGACGCCCGATCTTCTCACGCGCCAGCTGCAGGCGTTGCTGGATACCGACGACTGGCTGACCAACGCGGCCCAGATGGTGGCGTTCATCAAGGCCGAGATGCCGGGACTGAACTGGGTGGGATTCTATCTGCAGCGGCGTCCGGATGTACTGGTGCTTGGTCCGTTCCAGGGGCTGCCGGCCTGCAATCCGATTCCGTTCTCGAAAGGTGTCTGCGGGGCGGCCGCGAGCACGCGTACGACGCAGCGGATAGACGATGTGCACGCCTTTCCCGGGCACATCGTCTGCGATGCTGCCTCCCGGAGCGAGCTGGTCGTGCCCGTCGTGCACGATGACCGGGTCTGGGGCGTGCTGGACATCGACAGCCCGGAGCCGGCCCGCTTCGATGCCGCGGACCAGGCGCGCATCGAGGCGATGGTTGCGGTCTTCGTGGCGGCCAGCGCCGGGACGCTGTCGGGCGCTGTTTCGATGGTGCGCAGTTAAATTGCGTTCACGTATTTGGCGCTAGAGGGTTACGGCTGCTAGCTTGAGCGTGGCGCGGCCCTGGCGGTCGCGGCTGTGCCGGAATGGCCCGCCGTTGTCGCGGTCCCAAACGGCCGGCGGTCCGGCCCGGTACGGGCAGCGGGTACGCCCGCTGCCCTTTTCTTGCATGAACGCGCCCGTTTGCGCGCTCAATCATCGATCTCCCGTCGCACCTGGCCGTAGGCCAGCAGCGAGAACAGTACCGTGCCCCCCAGCACGTTGCCGATCAGTGCCGGCACGATGAACTGCCAGACCCCGGCGATGAGGCTGAGCTGGTGCGAGAGCACGAGCAGCCAGACCTCCATCGAGCCCACCACGACGTGCGCGAAGCCGCCCAGGGCGATGAGATAGGTCGGCAGCACGATCACCCAGATCTCGAACCCGCGCGAATTGGGCAGCATCCAGACCAGCGCGGCCACGAAGAACCCGGCGGGAATCCCGTGAATCAGCGTGGTGGCCCAGTCGCTCCCGATCACCGCCTGGGCTGCGATCGTCTGCAGCGCGGCGAGCTGGCTGGGGCTGGCGAAGCCGACCAGTGTCGCGAAACCGGCGGCGATGAATGTGCCCGCCATATTGGCCACGAAGACCACGCTCCACAGGCGCAGCGTGCAATAGAAGGCCCGCCGCGTCGTATCGGCCATCAGCGGCAGCACGACGGTGATGGTGTTTTCGGTGAACAGCTGCATGCGGCCGAGCACGACCAGCACGAAGCCGACGCAGTAGCCGAAGTCGGCGATCGGCATGCGCCAGCCCGAATCGGGCAGTTCCTTGTAGAGCAGCGCCTTGGCGAATACGGAAGCGGTGATGGCAATTCCGGCGGCCAGCCCCGACCACCACAGCGAGCCGAGCGGGCGCGCCATCTCCTGCTCGCCGTCGTAGCGGATGCTCTGATAGACCTGTCGCGCGGACAGGCGCGTGCTCGGGTCGCGTTGTGGTTCGTCGTTATCGGCCATTGAGGGACAGCAGCAGGATAGGCCCGCCTAGGTTATTACTAATTGGATACCAATACAGCTGGCGACGGCCGCTGTCGCGGTACCCTTGAAAACGGATGCCGGCGTCTGCCCGGCGTGGCCGGGTCCTCGTCTTGCAGCGGTTGGCCGATTGGGCCGATCCGAATATGCCGCCATGGATCGCCCCGGGGCGTGGGCTGTCGTCGACCCCGCTATCGTGTCGGGCCGTGCTCGGCGCCGTTCGGGGCGAGGGCACGGCACGCGATCGCCCGCATCAGCCATCGATATCGCGGGCACGGGGCTCCTGCTGTGTAATGCAATGCACCCCGCCACCGCGCGCGAAGATGGGCCGGGCGTCGACCCGGACGATCTCTCGCCCGGGGTAGGCCGCGGCCAGGATTTCGGCGGCTTCGTCGTCGGCCGGGTCATCGAAGGTGCCCAGCACGACCGCCCCGTTGATGGGCAGATGATTGATATAGCTGTAGTCGACCGGGCCGTGTTCGTCGTGCAGGCGTTGCGGCGCGGGCAGGCGATGCACGACGAATGCTGTGTCGTCGCGTGTTCTGGCCTGCGCGAACTGGGCGATCACGGCCTGCGAAATGGCGTGGTCCGGATGGCGTGGATTGCGCTGATCGTGCACCAGGACGTGGCCGGGGGCCGGCAGGGCCGCGACGATATCCACATGGCCGAAGGTGCCGAGCGGCTCGGCATCCCGCGTGAGGCCGCGCTCCAGCCAGATCATGTGATCGGCGCCGAGGGTGCGCTTCATCTCGGCTTCCACGGCGGCCCGAGAAAGCCCCGGATTGCGGCGCGGGTCGCGCTGGACGGTCTCGGTGAGCAGGAGCGTGCCAGCGCCGTCCCCGGCCAGGCCGCCGCCCTCGTTGACCAGCGACGAGATGATGCGTTCGGCCCCGGCGTGCTGGGCGATGACGCCGGCGATCGCGGCGTCCTTGTCCCAGCGGGCCCAGGGCCGGGCGCCCCAGCCGTTGAAGTGCCAGTCCACGGCGCCAAGCCGGCCCTCGGCGTCGAGTACGAAGCTCGGGCCTGTGTCGCGCAGCCAGGCATCGTCCAGCGGGCAGGCCAGTCGTTCGATGCGCGGGCTGACGTAGTCCTCGACCGTGTGTTGATCGGCCGGGTCGACGAGCATCGTCACCGGCTCGTAGTCGGCGATCGCGTGGGCGACCTCGGCCCAGGCCCGGCGGGCGGCATCCAGATCGGCACCGGCCGAGGCCGAGGCGCCGGCGGCCGGCGGAAACCCCATCCAGACCCGTTTCTGGGGCACGGTCTCGGCCGGCAGAGACCAGGCCCGAAGGCAACGGCTCATGACGGCGCATCCGTCCCGCCGAGCGGGCGCTCGCGGTCGACCGGGGCGACGAGCGCGCCGTAGGTATCCGGCCGGCGCGTGGCCAGAAACGGGAACAGGGTGAGCCAGTCTCGGCGCTGTTCCAGGTCGAGATCGGCCACCAGCACGGCCTCGGCATCCCGCGGGGCATGAGCCAGCACCCGCCCGTACGGGTCGGAAATGAACGAGCTGCCGTAGAACGCCAGCCGGCCCTCGTCGCCGATGCGATTGGGCACCACCATGAACGTGCCGGCCGTGATGCCGTTGGCCACGATGACCTGGCGCCACAGCGGTTCGGTATCGAAATCGGGAAAGTCCGGTTCGCTGCCGATCGCGGTCGGATAGACCAGCACTTCTGCACCGGCCAGCGAATAGGCCCGGGCAACTTCCGGAAACCATTCGTCCCAGCACGTCGGCATGCCGATCGCGGCACCGGCCAGCGCATCGGGATGATAGACCGGGTACGGGTTGTCCGTTGGCCCGCCGCGGAAATAAGTGTCCTCGAAATAGCCCTCGGTAATGGGGATGTGCAGTTTGTGCGTGGCGCCGAGCAGCGCCCCGTCCGGGCCGACCAGAATCGCCGTGTTCAGGCCCAGGGCGTCGCGCTCATCATCGCTGCGCTGGAACAGCGAGGCATGCACACAGACGCCGTGCTTCATCGCCGCGGCCCGGGCGAAGGCCATCGTCGGCCCGTCGTGCAGGTCTTCCGCGCCATCGGCCGGTGTGCCGCCGGCGCGCTGGTCGGCGGGATAGCGCATGAGCGTGAGCTCCGGCAGGCACACGAGCCGGGCGCCGGCCGCGGCTGCCTGGCCGACGGCGGCCGTCAGATGGGCCACGAGCGCGTCCGGATCGACCTGCCAGGCGTGCTGGACCAGCGCGATGCGCAACGAGGCCCGGGTGGCGGCTTCGGCACGCGCCAGCGAGGGCAGGGCGTCTGCCTGAATGAGTTGCATCGATATCAACCTTTGAAAGCGAGGGCGACGACCCATCGGCCACGTCTGTAAGTGCGATGCGCCGGCAGGGGATTCGTCCCGGGGTCCGGTGATTCGTATAACACGACAGAAACGCCGCTGCCTCGGCCGTGCAAGCGCGACATCGCGTGTCTCGTCGACTTGCGGGCCGGTGTTTGTGGTCAGGATGCCGGTTCATGTCGGCGCTTGGCGAGGCGGGGTGGTGACCCCGTGTGGCGGCGATGGCCACAACGCCCTCGCCGGACCGCGGAGATCGGCGTGCGGCCGGCGCGGCCTGGCGGTCGCCGGTATTCGTCTGGCCGTTGTGCACAAAACCGGCCGCCCGGTGGCAGACATACGCAGAAGGCCGGGGCAACAGGCGATCGACGCGGCAGAGCGCGTCATCCCGGCCCTGTTGAAAATCCGCCCGAGCGTCTCGACGAGCGCCCGGCGGCCAGCCAGGACGGGCGTCCCCGCATCGCGGCATCACCCGATCGGCGCCACGACCCGAGCGCGGATGCGTACCGATCCGCCGCGGGGCACGTGTATGCTCGATTCACCATCAAAGCATTGCGTGGCAACAAGCTGCGCCCCAAATGCTGTGGGCGTATCATCGCAATCAACAATTCGTCTCATGTGGCGCGCGCCACGACAGGATCGACATGGCTAAGACAACAGTTGCGGATCTCCTGGCCGACCTGCTCATCCAGGCCAACGTGAAGACCGTCTGGGGGCTGCCCGGCGATTCGCTCAACGGCTTCACCGAAGCCCTGCGGGTGCGTGAGGACATCAGTTGGCGCGGCGTGCGTCATGAAGAAGTCGCGGCGCTGGCGGCAACCTACGAAGCCGATGCCCACGGCGGCCTGGCGGTCTGTGCCGGCTCCTGCGGGCCGGGTAACCTGCATCTCATCAACGGCCTGTTCGAGGCGCAGCGCGCCAATGTGCCCATGGTGGCCATCGCCGCGCAGATCCCCTCGAGCGAGATCGGCCTCGGCTATTTTCAGGAAACCCATCCGCAGAATCTGTTCGCCGAATGCAGCGACTGGTGCGAGCTGGTGGCCAACCCGGCCCAGGTGCCGCAGGTCTTCGAGGCCGCCATGAACAGCGCGATCACGAATCGCTCGGTCTCGGTCATCGTGCTGCCGGGCGACGTGGCCGTGGCCGAGGCGCCGGTTCGCAAGGTGCGTTGGCAGCCGCCGGTCCGCCCGACGGTCGTGCCGCCCGACGATGCGCTCCAGAATCTGGCCGGGCTCATCGATAACAGCGACAACATCGCCATTCTCGGCGGCTTCGGCTGTGACGGCTACCACGACCAGGTCGTCGCCCTGGCCGAAAAGATCAAGGCACCGATCGTGCACGCCCTGCGCGGCAAGCAGTCCCTGGAACACGACAACCCCTACGACGTCGGCATGACCGGCCTGATCGGGTTCTCCTCCGGTTACGAAGCGCTCAAGAAATGTGACCTGCTGCTCATGCTGGGGACCAACTTTCCGTACCGGGACTTCTACCCCGATCACGGGAACATCGTGCAGATCGATATCCGCGGCCATCATCTCGGACGGCGTTCGCCGTTGACGATGGGGTTGGTCGGCGATATCGGGCCGACGCTCGACCGGCTTCTGCCGATGCTCCAGACGCACGAAAGCCGTCGTTTTCTGGATATCTCCCTCGACAACTATCGCGAGGCACGCAAGGACCTCGACGAACTGGCCACGCCCCGCGACGACGGCAACCCGCTGCACCCGCAGTACCTCACCGCGCGGGCCTCGGAACTGGCCGCCGAAGATGCCGTGTTCACCGCCGACGTTGGCACGCCGACCGTCTGGGCGGCACGTTATCTCCAGCTCAACGGCAAGCGCCGCCTGTCCGGCTCCTGGATGCACGGCTCGATGGCCGTGGCCGTACCGGCCGCGATGGGCTGGCAGGCCGCCTATCCCGAGCGCCAGGTCGTGGCTCTGGCCGGCGACGGGGGCGTGTCCATGCTGATGGGTGACCTCATCACGCTCGTCAACGAAAAGCTGCCGGTCAAGGTCATCGTCTACAACAACGAAACGCTGGGCTTCGTGGCCATGGAAATGAAGGCCGCCGGCTATGTCGATACCACCACCGACATGCCCACCGTGGATTATGCGGGCATGGCCGAATCGCTGGGTATCTTCAGCCTCAAGGTGCACGATTCCTCGAAGCTCGACGAGGCGTTGACCCAGGCCTTCGACCACGATGGCCCGGCCTTGGTGGACGTACGCACGGCCAAGCAGGAACTGTCCATGCCGCCGCGTATCGAGGCCGCGCAGGCCAAGGGCTTTTCGCTCTATATGCTGCGTGCCGTCATGAGCGGCAAGGGCGACGAAGTCATCGACCTCGGCAAGACCAACTGGCTCGGTCGATAAGACGTCGGTGCGCTGCGAGGGCGAATGCCGCCATCGCAGCGCACCACACGCCGCAGCCGTCCGGGCCGGCCTGAGCCAGAGCGTGTCGTCACGAGATAGGTGGCCGCAGTGCCCCGGCCCGGTGCGTCAAGCAAGGCGCGCAACGCGGCGTGGCGCGAACGGCAGAGGCAAACCGAAGGGCGGCCAGCGGCCAATCGAAGAGAGCCCGGGGTTATCGCGCACTCACGTGGCTGGGCCACGCCATGCGCACGATGTTTTATCTTCTTTCACCAGCGCCTGGCCACGGGTGCGACAGCCTATCTCGTGACGACGCGCCCAAGGCACTTTGCCGGTTTCTGTCCAGGCTTGCCGAAAGGCGCGGTCTGGCATTGCCGGCGGTGGCAAGAATACGGCGGACCGGCGCGTCTCGTGGCTCGCAACGATGTGCATCGACTCGATACGAGGTTGAAGTGTGCTCGTTGCCGGGTTCGGCCGATGCCTGATCGCCGTCTCGTCCGCCGAGCGGAACCGGGGCGCCGAGCGAATGGCGATAGGCGTCGAGGCGGGCAGTAATACGCGTCATCGACAACGCAAGCCCATGGTGCCGCGTCAGCCGCCACGCGCGCTACGTTGATTGCGGCAGCCTCAGCTATCCAGCGGACTCACCACGCCACGGGCGCCCAGCTTGAGGACATGCGTGTAGATCATCGTCGTCTGCACGCTCTTGTGTCCGAGTAACGCTTGCACGGTCCGAATATCGCTGCCGCGTTCCAGCAAATGCGTAGCAAACGAATGCCGCAAGGTATGGCAGCTTGCCTTCTTGCGAATGCCGGCGCGCCGGACAGCCTCCTTCACCGCCTGCTGCAACCCCTTCTCGCTCAGATGATGACGTCGCGTCAGACCAGAGCGCGGATCAACCGAGAGCCGGCGTGATGGAAAAACGTATTGCCAGGCCAGCTCGGTCTCGGCATTGGGATACTTGCGCGCCAGAGCGCTCGGCAGAAAGACCGAGCCGTACCCGGCAACCCGGTCCGCCTGATGACGGCTGACCACCGCATCGATCTGGGCCCGCAAATCATCGGCGATCGACGCCGGCAGCGGGGTAACGCGATCCCGCGCCCCCTTGGCGTCGCGCACCACGATCTGGCGGTACTCGAAATCCACATCCTTGACCCGCAGCCGCACCGCCTCCATCAGCCGTAAGCCAGAGCCGTACAACAGCGACGCCATCAACCGGTAGGTGCCGTCGAGCTGTGTAAGTAGCCGCATTACCTCCGAAACACTCAAGACCTCCGGAATTCGCGCCGGCCGCTTCACGCGAACGACATCATCCATCCAGGGCAGCTCGATCTCGAGCACGTCCTTGTAAAGAAACAGTATGGCGTTCAATGCCTGGTTCTGTGTCGAAGCCGCCACGTGCTTGTCAACGGCCAGATGCGTCAGAAACCGCTCCACCTCCGCCTTGCCCATATCCCTTGGATGGCGTTTGTCGTGAAACAGAATGAAGCGACGTATCCAGGCGATATAGGTCTTCTCTGTCCGAAGGCTGTAATGCTTTAGCCGAATCCGGTCCCGCACGCGTTCCAATAACTTCGGCCGGCGATTCTCCGATTTAGACATTGAGCTTAACCCGTTAACGGCGTATCAATAGATATGTACCGATACGCAGCGTCTTAACAGCATTGGCTTATTGCTATACGAAAACGGCGGGCAATGCTATACCTAGTTTCAGCCGTATACTTGGCGTTGGGTTTTTGTGTTGGCGCATCGTGTTGGCAGCCAAAGAAAACCGCTCAACCGGCTTCGCCAGTCGGCAGCCCGTCCGGCGACAGAAAATGGTTATTGGGCGCAGCGCCTACGCTCGAAGCTTGGCGTGTTTCGGCAAAGTCGGCCTTCGCAGTCGCCAGTGGTTCTGTCCCCTTCGATTCAAGTCGGAAAGTGGGCCTCGTTCGATGTCCCGAGTCGGCTTTCTACTCGGCGGTTTCATTTGATCTTTGCTATCTTCGAGGCATGGGGGATTTATCAGCTACAAACCGTGGGCTTCGTTCAGTCGGTTCGGCTGCCTTCGTTCCGCCGAGCGGCGGTAATTTTCGGGTTATGCAGTCACCCAACAAGTCGCTGCAGTTGACCGCCCAAAGCGCTGCCGCGCTTCGGGCGGCAACTGAGCTTCGGCGTTGTACGGCGGTCGGTTTGTGTTGTGGTCGAACTCTGGCGGCGGCTAGTAAAATCGAGCCAGTAGTTGGGCCTTGGCCCGTCTTTCTCGTTGCTCGCTAGTTCCGGGCTCAATAGCCGTCGATCCATGTCGGCGCCTTCCCATCAGTAAGCATCCGCGGTAAGTTCGAGTTCGGGGAATTCTTTCTTTCGGCGCGTCGGGCTTTGCGGTCCGCAGGCAAGTTGGGGGAGCGTCAAATGGTGGAGTTAACGTACAACGAGTCGCTGCAGCCGACCGCCCAAAACGCTGGCGCGTTTTGGGTTCCCTCCGCAGCCTGCGGCTGCTCCGGCGGCGGCTGAGCTTAGGCGTTATCTCTACAAGGTCCAATCGACGGAAACCGAAACACCCAGGAGGGTTGAAAATGCCAGTTGTTACAATTCAACAGTCGCCGGGGCGAACGAAAGAACAAAGACAACTTCTCGTTGAACGCATTACCGAGGCGTTTGCAGAAGCATATGGAATGAAGCCGGAAGGGGTCACGATATTCTTCCAAAATTTCGATGACGAACACTGGGCGAAAGATGGAAAGTTAAACGCTGATCGTTCTTGACGGGCTTGGAGAAAGATAACAGAGCGCTGCAGTTGACCGCCCGAAGCGCTGGCGCACTTCGGGTTCCCTCCGCGGCCTTCGGCCGCTCCGGCGTCAACTGAACTTCGGCGTTAGACATCCTTTATTTTGGAGATAATGTGACCAATCCAGTTAAAGATTTTTTTGCGTGCATTGGCGAAGGTGATGCGAAGTCTGCATTAGAGTTTGTGGATGAAAACGCCACCTTTGAAGCTCAAGGCCCGAACACCGTCCCAATTTATGGTGTTTTTGAGGGACGCGAAGGCGCGCAAAGATTTTTAGAAATTATTTCGGAATTATTTGATACAGAGGATTTTCAGTTCAAGAAATGGGCAGAGGCAGATGATTATGTTTTTGCTCATGGCTACATGCAGCATCGCGTAAAGAAAACAGATCGAGTATTCCAGTGTGAGTGGGCGCTTGTGTGCCGAGTGAAAAATGGCTTTATCACCTCGTACAAAATGTTTGAGGATACGGCCGCGCTCCAGACCGCGTATGCCTAACAAATCGCTGCAGTTGACCGCCCAAAGCGCTGCTGCGCTTCGGCCGGCCACTGAGCTTCGGCGTTATGCGTAATTTTGTTTTAGTTGCTTTGGTGTTGGTTTTGGTCGTGGGCTGTGGTAGCTCGCCAACGGCTTCCGAACTCATAGAAAACTATCGTAACGCCCCACAATCTTTCGAAGCCCTTCGAGTAGCTATTACCGAAGACAGCGGTGATAGAAAATGCTTTGCTATCGGCCTTGACCATATTGGCGACTATTGGAAGTACGGCGAGTCGTGGACTCATGAAAATGATTACAAAACCAAACTAACTACGAACCAGGTCCTGTCGAGCCTCGATATCTCATTGAACAGGTACGAGTATTACAAGGACCTGTTCGCCGCTACGGGATCCGAACGAGTCACGTACTGCAAATCAGGCCGCCATTACGTTCCCTCTGTGTATGTAATGGTGTATCGAGCGGGATTAGGGGTATCCGGATGCATGGGCAACATTAATTGGAGTAGCGAGTTGCCCCCAAACCGCGGCAAACGCGGCGAAGGTGACTTCGTCGAAAATACGCCGATCGAAGACGGTTGGTATTTAGCATACGAGTGCACGTAGTTTTGCGCATAACAAATCGCTGCAGTTGACGTCGGCTTCGCCGCCGCAACTGAGCTTCGGCGTTAGGTTGAAAAAAAACGAGGGCGAGTTATGGATCGACAGCTTATGACCGATATAGGAAATACCGTGGGAAGGTTTGATCGGTTCAAACCGTATTTTCATTCATTTTCGGAGTCTGCGGAGAAAAATTGGAACGGAGATAAAGGTCACGGGTTAGCCTTCATCGAATCGAGTGACAATAAGATTCTCGCTAAAGGTTTAGATCGCGAGCTCGTAATTCGATACCGGATTGTGCAGTCTAGGGATGGCACATTGGCTGGTGAGCTTAGCTGTTCAAGAGTTTGCCAACGGCTGGACGACAAATATCAGGAAGAGTTGATTTACGTCGTTTATTTAGACCGTCTTGGTAATGTACATGAACATTTAGATCGCCATGGTTCGCAATTTAATATTGGCGACCAGAAGTACGCCGACATATTTGGGTATGAAATAATTCGCTACCTATTAGAAAGTCAGGCTGTAGCCCCTTTTGAATTTAGTACCTAACCAATCGCTGCAGTTGACCGCCCAAAGCGCTGCCGCGCTTCTGGCGGCAACTGAGCTTAGGCGTTAGACGTAAAAAGGCATGATGATAGTGGTTGAGAATGAAAAGCGATTTGTCGATCTAGTCCAACACAACCCTATTAACGGGATCATTCTCGATCGCCTGTCCCATCTGCGTCTACCAAATAGCTATCTAGTCGCCGGATGTCTTTTCCAAACGGTCTGGAATGTCTTGAGTGACAATGATCCGATGCAGGGAATCAACGACTACGATGTTTTCTATTTTGACCAATCGGATACAAGTTGGGACGCGGAGAACACTGCGATCCAGAGTAGTCGCGAAGCCTTCTCGGATTTAGATGTCGATGTTCAGGTTCGCAATCAGGCTCGCGTGCACCTTTGGTATCAGGAGAAATTTGGCGTTGGATGCGAACCGCTAGTTAGCAGTGAAGATGGCATCGATCATTTTCTAAACCAGTCCTCATGTTTTGGTTTGCGCAAGATGATCGGTGGAAACGAGGTTTATGCGCCATTCGGTTATGAAGACTTGTTCTCTATGGTTGTTCGCCCGAACCGCCGACGTGCGTTACCAGACGTTTACTATGCAAAAGCTAACCGCTGGAAAAGCGTTTGACCGGAACTCAGAGTGATTCCGTGGAATGGAGAGTAGTGTCTAACATACCGCTGCAGTTGACCGCCCAAAGCGCTGCCGCGCTTTGGGTTCCCTACGCGGCCTACGGCCGCTCCGGCGGCAACTGAGCTTGGGCGTTAGGTAAAGATGGACGCAACACATTTTTACATTGGCTTGGCTATTACCAACCTAGTCGTTCTCGCGGGTTGGGTCTTTGCGATCAAGCAAAACGAGGCAGCGCTAAGACGCGAACGTCGTGTAGATGCGTTTACAAAAGCCTACGATATTTTAGTTAGTGTCGGCATGGATAATGGAATTCCTGCACGTCGCCAATCCGATGGAACCTTGGATGACTATTCTCGGGATTTCGAATGGGCAATCGCGACCGTTCATTTATATGGTACTGGGAAGGAAGTCAAACTCGCGAATGAGCTCGTGATTAAACTTACCGACGAAAAATTCTATGACGCTGATGCATTAGTCAACGCTCTTCGCGGTGACGTGCGCAGTGAGATGGGTATGGTTGGACTTGAAGAGAAACCTCACTATCTCAAACAGACTGTGACTGACGGTCGCAAAAAATATGATTCGAAAACCTAACGATAAGCTGCAGTTGACCGCCCAAAGCGCTGCCGCGCTTTGGGTTCCCTCCGCAGGCTACGCCTGCTCCGGCGGCAACTGAGCTTGGGCGTTGGGTTGCAGGAAAACACGCTCGCTGTAGTCTTTAAGCATGGAGCCAGACGACCAAAAAGTAGATGCTGCAGTGCTCGCTCTCATGTATCTCACGCTGCATGATGAAGTGCGCGCCTGGAAAGGGTTTCCGTGGGAGGCTACAGACCGTCTTTACGAGAATGGATTCATCGAAAATCCCGTTAACCAAAACAAGTCGGTCGTTCTAACCGAAAAAGGGCGAATCGAGGCGGAAAAAATGTTCAAACGGCTTTTGGCAAAGGTTTGAACACACAGCTACCCAACAGGTCGCTGCAGTTGACCGCCCAAAGCGCTGCCGCGCTTCGGTCGGCAACTGAGCTTCGGCGTTATAAGAATAGAGAGAAAAATGGCTACTCATACTTCAGAAGAAATTCGCGACGCAAGAAATCACGTAATAAAAGTAATGGAAGAAGATGTTCGTAAAGTTTTAAATGAACGAAAAGAGCAGGGCCTTTCGTCCACTTCATTTCTCGCTAGCGAAAGTTTTTGCGAAACCGGAGCCGTATACGTCGAGTTCAATGATTTTTCTTCCGAGTTCTCAAAATTAATTTTGGCAAGAATCGGAGTCGACTTGAGCCTGAAACTTTTCACTGGATCCATTCGAGAGACTGAAAAATTAGCGCTGGTAAAAAGTTACGGCGAGTATTCATTAGATTCCGTAAGAGAGGCCGTCAACGACTATTTTTTAAAGGTAAGGAAAATAATTGAAGCCGGTAAATAACTTAGTCCTATAACAAATCGCTGCAGTTGACCGCCCAAAGCGCTGGCACGCTTTGGGTTCCCTCCGCAGCCTTCGGCTGCTCCGGCGGCAACTGAGCTTAGGCGTTAGATACATCACTTTATGCGTCGTACTACTTTAGACATCATTCAAGAGATCGCCGACGTCCGGCAGCGTCGGCGTTTCGGGAAAGCAATGCCTGAGCTGATAATGAGATTGTTCGCGCTGGAGCAGGCTTTTAAGAACCAGCCTTCCCATCAAGATGAGCTCATAAATTACTTCCCAGTCGCATTGATTGCCTGCTTGGAAGGCTATTTCCGCATGGCGATTAAAGATCTTGTGGACGCGGGAGAGCCCTTTTTATCTAACGCCGAAAAGCCCGCGTCTTCGATAAAGATAGACTTTTCGATACTGAGAGCAGTGCATGGACGCACCATTACGGTCGGGGAGTTGGTGTCACATGGCGTCAAACTTAGCAGACTTGATCATGTAGACGCGGCGCTCTCTCACCTTCTGGGAAATGGCTTTCTAGATGTGCTTCGTACAGTTTCTGATAGATGGGAACACGAGGTAAAAGGCGAAGAAAGAGCTCCAATTTTGCAAGAGCCGGATAAGACATTCGCGGACGTTTCGCGGATGTTTGAACTTCGGCATATTATCTGTCACGAAATTCCATCAGCATACGAAATTAGCCGGGAGGAAATAGAACGGTGCTTCGAAAGCTGTGCATCGTTTTTGAGGGCTGCTGACGAATTGCTGTCCGAATCCATGAATCCAGGGGCGCCGTTGACTCAGACGGCTATGAATATTGCAGCCGGCGAGTCACTGGAAAATAAGCAGAAGGAATTAGCGGAGGCGATATCGTCACTTGAGACGAAATTGGACGAAAAGGGAGTTGAAGCGTTTCGGAAGTCGCAAGACAGCTGGGTGGCTTACAGCGAGGCGTGGGCGGATTTTGTCGCCGATGAGAGTGCCAGTGGTGGCACCATCTGGCCGGTGATACATGCGGGTTCGTTGGAGCAGTTAACGGTCACTCGCATTTCCAAAATTAGAGAGTTTAGGAAGCTGAGTGACAGTCCGTAAATCTAACGAGGCGCTGCAGTCGACCGCCCAAAGCGCTGGCGCACTTTGGGTTCCCTCCGCAGCCTTCGGCTGCTCCGGCGGCAACTGAGCTTAGGCGTTAGGCCAATGAGGATATACGTGCATACCCTACGAAGTATTGCTCTGATCGTTCTTGGCCTGTGTTCAGTGGATTCGGTTCAAGCCTCCACCGCCCAATGCGACGGCAACACGCTCGAAATCCAAACATGCATGGCGAAGAAGCTTGATAAGGCGAACACTCGCCTCGCCAGATATCTAACCGCTGCACAGGCGCGGATAGATAAGGATTTTGGTTCAAGGCCAAACCTCAAGACCGCACAGGCTGCATGGGTGCACTACCGTGAGCTTGAGTGCGGAGACGTCTTCGAGCTGTGGGCGCAGGGCACGTACCGAACGACTGCAAGTTCCGAGTGCATGCTTCGGCTCACCAAGGAGCGGACTCATGAGATATGGCAGGCGTACCTTACCTACCAAGATTCCACCCCGCCGCTGCTTCCCGAGCCTCGGTAGATGTTCGCGCCCTCGCAGGCCTAACAACTCGTTCAAGGCGGACGGCTTCGCCGCCGCTTAACTCAGGCGTTATGCGCCACATCAAGGTATCTCTATGAATCAGCGAGCCTTTATTCTCATTGACGTTCAAAATGGCTTCGATGATCCACGGTGGGGGACACGTAATAACCCTGATGCTGAAAAAAATATAGCCAAGTTGCTTCAAGCTTGGCGAAATAAGAAATGGCCTGTGATTCACGTCAGGCATCGGTCTGACGAACCGGATTCGCCACTCAATCCCGAATCATCTGGATATGCTTTCAAGCCCGAAACGGCTCCGTTGAGCAATGAAGTGGTATTTGCGAAATCCGTCAATAGCGCGTTTATAGGCACTAATTTGGAAAAGTACCTTCGCGGAAAAGGATTAAACGGTCTAATAATTGCTGGATTGACGACAGACCATTGTGTTTCAACTACGACACGTATGGCGGGAAATTTTGGTTTCGATGTCGAGTTGGTGCACGACGGTACAGCGACTTTTGACCGCAAGGGCATCAACGGTGAAATGATTGGCGCAGAGGAAATGCAACGAGTAAATTTGGCAAGTCTGAACGGTGAATTTTGTACAGTCGTTGACACTTCCAGTGTCTTGTCGGTCGTTGCGGCATAACGAGGCGCTGCAGTTGACCGCCCAAAGCGCTGCCGCGCTTCGGTCGGCAACTGAGCTTCGGCGTTAGGTCGCAATGAACATCATTCAGACAACACGTCTTACGCTTGAACCTTTGGTGGAGTCGCACGCGCCGGCGATGTTTGAGGTTCTAAATGATCCTGCGATCTATGAATTCGAGAATGAGCCGCCGAGTTCTATTGAATTCTTGGCGCAACGTTATCGAGGACTTGAAGGTCGGTTGTCGCCGGACCGAACTCAGCATTGGTTCAACTGGGTCATTCGACTGAACGGATGCGGCCTCTGTGGTTATGTTCAGGCGTCGGTTTTCCAGTCCGGAATCGCTTGTATTGCATATGAGTTGAATAGCAAGCACTGGAGACAAGGAATCGGCAGTGAGGCTGTCGAGGCAATGTTACGAGAGTTGCGCATAACCTATTCCGTAAGTCTTTTCGGTGCGGTGCTGAAATCGGCTAACTTTCGTTCCATAGCTCTGTTAGGTCGACTCAGTTTTCAGAGAGCGACGACGATACAATCGACAATATTTGATCCAGATCCGGACGAGCTAGTTATGGTACGGGCTGCGAATGAATTGCCCGATGGAACCTAACGTGTCGCTGCAGTTGACCGCCCAAAACGCTGCCGCGTTTCGGGTTCCCTCCGCAGGCTTCGCCTGCTCCGGCGTCAACTGAGCTTCGGCGTTAGGTGCCGTAAAAATTAAAAAGGGGAAAATAATGAATGTCTCAGAATTTGAAGATGCCGTTTGGGCCATCGAAGGCGTCCGAATCGTCATTCGCTCACGTTCCAACACGGATATCGACGACTACGATTACCAGAGGCGTGCGCAAGATACATGGCGCATCAGCCAGCTACTCGAAAATCGTATCGTGCCGAAGATCGGAAACCGAGAGGTACTGGTGCTCCAAGGAGACGGCGAACAACCTCACGGTAAGGTGATACTTCGGACGTTACGTGCTTCCTACCAGGGCGCCTAACGTATCGCTGCAGGCGACGGCCCTTCCAGGGCCGCGCCTGAGCTTGGGCGTTGTACGGCGGTCGGTTTGTGTTGTGGTCGAACTGTCGTGTCGGCTAGCGAAGTCGAGCCAGTAGCTGAGCCTTGGCCCGTCTTCCTCGTTGCTCGCTAGTTTCGGGCTCAGTGGCCGTCGATCCATGCCGGCGCCTTTCCGTCAGCGATCATCCGCGATAAGTTCGAGTTCGGGGAATTCTTTCTTTTGGTGCGTCGGGCTTTGCGGTCCGCAGGCAAGTTGGGGGAGCGTCAAATGGTGGAGTTCACGTACAACGAGTCGCTGCAGCCGACCGCCCAAAACGCTGGCGCGTTTTGGGTTCCCTCCGCAGCCTTCGGCTGCTCCGGCGGCAACTGAGCTCAGGCGTTAGCGCTCACCTGGATAAACTATGGCAAATTTAATACACAGCTTCATCCAGCAAGCCAGCGCAAAAGGGGCTAGGTCTACAGCGCTTCATTCACTCCAATGGACGCTGGGAATTTTGCTCACGTCAATCCCAGTGTGTGCTTTATCTGGCGTACCGTCCTGGGTGCTAGCACTTATTGGGATTGCTATCGGATTGTGCATCGTAACCCTTATCGGGGCTTATATATTCCTTTTGTTTACAAACCCGGATGCTCTTAGATCAGAAACATTCACATTGTCAAAAATGGCGATAGAAAAAGGCCTTGTGGGAGACAGCTTGCACGGACTAGTTGATTCAAATGAGGCAGACAAAAAGACATCTGGTAATGAAGCTCTAACATCGGACCAAGGAGAGAACGAATGAAAAATCGTTTCATCCTAGTCGTAGACGATGCTACAAAAGAGCAGAGAGACGAGATCACCCAGTTTTTTCAAGAACAACAAACCGGGTACTGGCACTGGTTCAAGGACACTTGGCTCATTACCGATATTAGTCAGAGATGGAACTCTGTCTCGTTACGCGATGCAATTCAACGACTAATCCCTGGGGTTAATACTCTCATTCTAAAGGTCGAGAGTGGAACTGATTGGGCTGCGTTCGGGAGAAAAGAACAATTCGAGTGGCTACATAAAACTTGGAACGATTAAACGTGCGCTCTAACAAATCGCTGCAGTTGACCGCCCAAAGCGCTGGCGCGCGTCGGGTTACCTCCGCAGGCTTCGCCTGCTCCGGCGGCAACTGAGCTTGGGCGTTATGTAAGTTTTTATGACTTCGAGAAACGAGTTACAGCCCGGTCAGTACCTGGGTCTCTTTAAGTTCTTTCGGGAGCGGTGCCACCTCGATCAATTCCTTGACGGATGCTTGTACTGTAATACTCCCGAATATTATCGCTTGTCGTCGGTTCAGGGGGTGGGCGATCCTAATGAATCGTGCCTAATCAGCTTTCGTTCTAGCCGAGGCGATAGTCCTCTTGACTTAGAAATCGACGGCGAGCCTGTAGGGCAGGCGAGCGACCTTATCACTAGAATTGGCCGAAAAGATGGCTGGCTTCATTGTTGGGCTTCTCTAACGGTGCCCAAGGACGAAGTCGCTTTTAGAAAACTGCGCGCCGATTTTTCCCGAATACAAGAAGAATCCGGGCCGTACTATGCGTATCTAACACCCGAAAATTCGCATAAGTTTGTAAACAGGCTGCGTAGTCTAGATCTACCGATTGAGGCGAAAGCGGTCACGTATTACCGCGGTGGTTATTACGGTTCGTCAGTCTTCCATAAATCTGAAGAACATTCGTACCAGCGTGAATTTCGGATTCTACTTGATGAGTGCGAAGTGACTGAAACAAAAAGCCAACGGTTTTATATTCTCGGGGGTCTCCGCGACATTGTTCAAGACTGCCCCACAATCGAGTTGTCTGCTCGCGCTGGTAGCGATGTTCTTACGCTAAGTATTAGGCTTCCGTGAAGGTTCACATAACAAAGCGCTGCAGTTGACCGCCCAAAGCGCTGGCGCGCTTTGGGTTCCCTCCGCGGCCTGCGGCCGCTCCGGCGGCAACTGAGCTTCGGCGTTAGGTAAATTCGATGATGCAATACGGTCACATCGGTTACACAGGGAAAGCTATGAAAATAGACATATATAAGAGTGCGAAGTCCGGCAGCAAATACCTGTCTGTGCCAAGCGGTACAGAGATTGAGTCGTTGGCTCTGCCTAGTGACATTGATTCTGATTTGCTTGCTTTATCACCGTTTAAAACGGAATTAGAGCTTGACGCAAGCAAACCGCTTATAGCTCTAGATCAAGCCGATGTTGAATCTCAGATATCGAAAAACGGTTATGCAATACATGGCGCCGAAATCACCATTAATGTTTATAGCGGGACAACCTAACGAGGCGTATATGGACGCCTCCCGCAAGAGGTAGAGTCGACGATTGATGTTCTGGCAGCCCGAAGAACGGTTGCGGTCGTATATCCGGCTTCTGATGGGCATCTGCCCGAGCCTTTATGGAATCCGCACGCCGAGGGCCTATCGCTGCAACGGCTTTGATAGCCGAGCTCGTTATCGGCCTTTCTCGACGCAGGTCCGACCTCGTCTGCCATAACTGCTGTCGTCTCTACGCAACCGGGGGAGGGAACTAATCGTTCAAAGTTATGCGGCCATGGCGATGGCGTGATTGCCATCGAAGTCGCGGTCATGGGCCCAAACCGCCCAGGCGATGCGGGCCAGCTTGTTCGCCAGGGCACACGTCGCCTTGTTGTGGTTGGATCGCTGTTTCAGATCCATGGCCCATTGCTGTAATCGATTGAGGGATTGGCCCGTCTTCGCATTGATCTGGGCTCTGATCAAGACAGAGCGTGCGCCATGGATCAGCAGCATCCGGAGATAGCGATCGCCCCGTTTGGATATGCCGCCCATGTGCAGGCGATGCCCACTGCCGGTATGGCGAGGCGTCAGCCCCATCCAGGCAGCGAGATGCCGGCCATCGCGAAAGTGCGTCGGCGAGCCGACTGTCGCCACCAACGCCGTGGCCGTCAACAAGCCGATACCGGGCACCTGCTGAATCGCCTGCACATCGGCCGAAGCAGCCGCATAGCGCTTGAGCTCGGCTTCGATTGTCTTCATCCGCGCTTCGAGTGCCCGGATCTTCGAAACGATTTCCAACAAAGCCGCGCGCAGGATCTCGGGAACGTTCTCGTCGTCGATCAAGGCCGGAGCCGCCGATACGGCCGTAGCGGCCCCCACTGGAGTTGCCCCTATAAAACCGGACACGCATTCTTACTTGCCTGAGCCTGTCTGAATTCCCGCGGTGAGCGCATGTTCAGCGCCTTGTGCGGGTGCGTGTTGTTGTAGTCGTCGAACCAGGCCGGCA
>NZ_QZWD01000016.1 GCF_003602005.1 Salinisphaera sp. Q1T1-3
TCGACCGGTCTCAGGCCCTGTTCGATCACTCGACGCACCAGCACCTGTCGACTGTGAACGGTGAGTCGCGCATTCTTATGCGTGTTCATCCGGGTCGCTCCTTAGGTCTGACGGATTTCTGCACCCATCAGCTTCAAGGACTGCGGCTCGGATGAACAATCTACTGAGAGGTCACATCTAGGGCCTGTTGATGTTCCGTGCGCGTCCGCGCCAAACGCGCCCTGAAATTGACGACGGGCGGCAAGACGAGGCGTCGCATGCGCCGTGCAGTCATTCTGCACCAGCGGGCTACAACGCTGGATTGCCGTCGTGTTCTTGATTTTGGGGCGCTTGTCCCTTCGGGTTGGGCTGCCCATGAAAAATCGACGATGGGCGCCCGGCGGCGTTGCGAGCCTTGATCGTGGCACGCCACGATCGACGACTCGCGCCTTGCCGGACACGATTTGTGGCGCCAACGCGGCGCTCGAACGAAACATCAACACGCCCTAAGCCAGGCCGGCGCGCCGCGTCGGCGTGCACCAATCCGGGCAGCCAAGGTGCGCGTCGTCGCATGGTGGCCTGATGGCAATCCGGACGCACGAAGCCGCCGGCCCGGTCCCCGGGTTTCAGTCGTGCGTCAGCGGCGTGCCGAGCAGACGTTCAAGGCGAGCGCGCTGGGCGGCGATGACATCGTGCACGCCGGTTTTCAGATCCGTGGCGGTGCGCATCGCCTCGAACCCTTCGGCGAGCAGCTCGTAGGTCCGTGCCAGCCCGAACGTGCGTGCCGGCGTCCGCGCCAGCTTGAAGCCCCAGTGTGCGGCTCGGTTGTCGGCATAGTCGGCCACCAGTTCGATGAGCTCTTCCAGCCACCGGATCTGCTGGGCCCGGTCTTCGTGACGCCCGACGCGGCGCATGGCGCGGACATAAGTGCGTGGCGTGAGCCGGCCGCCGTCGCCGGCCAGCAGTGCATCGACCATGTCGGCGTCCAGGCGCTCGGCTGCGGCCTGAAGCTCGATGGCGATCACGAGTGGCCGGTCGCGGTCGACAATATGCTGGATGGCGCCGGCGACCTTCTCGGGCCGCCCGGTCAGCTCCGACCAGTCGGCGTCGGCATAGAAGCGTTGAGTGAGAAAGACGAGCAGGGGCTCGCCGTCGTAGGCCGCGGCCCGCTCGGCATGAAACTGCGCGACCTGATCGGCCTGCCAGCGCCGCAATGCGGCGAAACAGGCATGAAAGGCCGGATCTTCGCGGGCCGCGATGCGATCCCGAATATCGCGCAGGTCGGCAAGCGCGGCGCCGAGGTGTCGGGCACTGTCCGTCATGGCGTGCGCTCCGAAGTGGTGAGTTCGCCGATCGCCGATTGCGTCAGGCTACCCAGATAGAGTCGGTCGGCGTAGGCGCTGACGCTCGTGATCGGGGCATAGGCATCTTCGCTTCGATCGACGAGATTGTCCTGTACCTGTCCGGCGCCGTCGATGGCGATGATGTGCCCGACGTGCCCCGGCCCGGGCTGGAGCCAGTGCGGCAGGCGGTATGTCAGTGTTCGGAGTGCCGGCTTGTCGGCGGCGAAATCGAGCAGCATGCTGCGCGGGGCGAACAGGGCAACCCAGTATCGGTCGGCGCCCGGCACGCTGCTGATGCCGTCGGGAAAACCGGGCAGGCCGTCGATGACGATATCGTTCCGGCCGGCCTTCGGGCCGCCTAGCCAGTAGCGGCGTATGCGGTAGGCCCCGGTTTCGGCAACGAGCAGATAACGGGCATCGTCGGACAGGGCCACGCCGTTGGCGAACTGCAGGCCGTCGAGGAGAACGCGTGTCGTGCGCGCGCTCGGATCGTAGGCAAGCAGGCGCCCCTTGCCGCCGTGCGCCATGATGGCCGCTGTGTAATCGTCCGGGCCCCATGGGCTGCTGGCATCGGTGAAATAGACGGTGCCGTCACGCGCGACAACGACATCGTTGGCGAAATGCAACGGGGTCCCGGCCGCGGCCTTGCTCAGTACGCGCAGACTGCCGTCGGCCTCGATCGCCAGCAGCCCGCGCCGGGCATCGGCCACGTAGAGGGCGGTTGCGGCGCTGCCGAACAGGGGCGCATCGGCCGGCTCGTCGGCTGCTCGGGACGCGTTGATCGCCGGGCCGAAGGCCAGTCCCATGGGGCGGCCGTTGGTGGTGGCGATGACCTGATCGTGGGCTGGTCGGCCTGCATCGTTGATGCTGATGCGATGGATCGTGCCGTCGTCGTAGCCGGCGTAGAGGGCGCCGTCCGGCCCGATGACCACGGTCTCCGGCCCGGTGCCGGCCTCGGCGGCCAGCCGGGTGATTGCTGGCATCGTCCGGGCGGGCGGATGCAGCGGTTGGACCGGTGGGGCCTGCCAGGCGATCGGATGGAAGGTTGTCGGCCAGAACAGACCGTACACCAGGCATGCCGCGATCAGAATGACCGCGGTCGACAACGCATATTTCATCGCGGACATCCTGCCTTAGCCGGTGTGCCGACTTTCGTGTAATGCTGTATGCATCATCGCACGTCCGACGACTTGTCATGTCCGAGCCTGCTGCCTCCGAGGCCCTCGATGCCCGACGCCGCGCCAGTCTGGCCCGTATCGAAAAACTTGCCTACTGGCTGGATGATGCGTTCCGGATTCCGATCATCGGCAAGCGGATCGGCCTGGATGGCATCATCGGTTTCCTGCCGTTTGCCGGCGATTTCGCCGGTCTGGCGATGTCGACGCTGATGATCGGCGAAGCGGTGCGTCTCGGCGCGCCGAAACGGTTGTGGCTGCGCATGGGCGCTAACGTCGGCATCGATTTCCTCGTCGGGCTGGTGCCCGTCGTCGGGGATCTGTTCGACATCTATTACAAGGCCAACCGTCGCAACCAGAAACTGCTGCAGCGTTGGCTGGCCCGAGTGACGGGCGAACCACCTGCCGGCACGGGGCCGGGCATGGCCACCATCGGTCTCTGTCTGGCGCTTGGCCTGGTGGTGACCATCGGCCTGTGGCGCGCGGTGTTCGGCGGATGACGACGCTGCGCGCGGTCGTTGATGCGGCGATTGCCGACCGGGCCACCGACCATCCGACGATACGGCTTATCGGCGGTCAGGCGGTCGCCCGTGGGCCCGGCCTGATCGCGCTGTGCCCGGACGAGGCCGCCGAATGCGGCCCGGCGACGGTGATCTCGGCCGGCATCCACGGTAACGAAACGGCCCCGCTGGAGCTGGTGCAGCGGCTGGCGGATGCGCTGGATGCCGGGACGCTGGCGGTAGGCGCCCCGGCCCTGCTCGTGATCGGTCATCCGGCGGCCATCGTGGCCGGTTGCCGGTATCTCGACACCAATCTCAATCGACTGTTCCGGCGGCAACGGAGCGTGTCCGTCAGCGCCGAGCACACGCGGGCAGAGCAGCTCATGGCCTGTGTCGATGCGTTCTGGGCCGAACAGCCGATGGATGCGGCCACGCTGCATCTGGATCTGCACACCGCGATTCGGGAAAGCCGCTATCCGCGGTTCGCCGTCGAGCCGGCTGGCGCGGTCGTCACCCCGAAAGCCGTCTGGGCAGCGCTGGCCGGCGCCGGCATGCAGGCTGTGCTGTCACAGACCGACGACAGCTGGACATTCTCGCACTACAGCCGGTTCTATCATCGACGGCCGGCCTTCACGCTCGAGCTCGGGCGTGTGGCAGCCTTCGGTGCCAACGATCTGGCCGCGCTGGCGCCGATGCAGGCCTGGCTGGCGGCCCGTATCGCCGGGGAATCGGCTGTTACGGCGGATGTGGCCGACATGGCTTTTTTCCGGGCTGGCGCCGAGTTGATTCGGGTGAGCGAGGACTTCGAGCTGGCCTTCGATGACGATGTCGCCAATTTCACCGCGTTCCCGCCCGGCGCGCTGCTTGCACGCGACGCCCGGGCCGGCCCGACTCATGTCTCGGCGACGCCGATCCATATCGTGTTTCCCAACGCCGATGTCGAGCTCGGGGCCCGGGCCGCGCTGCTGGCCGAGGCGGTATCGCCACCGGCCTGACCCGGCGGCATTGATGCCGCGACAACGGTAAGGCTGATATCCTTTCGCGTTCAGCTTGCTCGGGCCCGTCGCGACACACGCATGGCCAATACCGAAATCCCCCTGGTCGTACGCGACCTGCACAAGCAGTTCAACGACACGCCTGTCCTCGAGGGGTTGTCGCTGGAAGCGCACGAGGGCGACGTGATTACGCTCATCGGCGCCTCGGGGTCGGGCAAGTCGACATTTCTGCGCTGCATGAATCTGCTCGAGGTGCCCGATGCCGGTGAGGTGATCGTGCACGGCGAGCCGGTGGCCTTCCAGACACGGCGTGGCAAGCGCGAGCCGGCCGACTGGCGACAGGTCGAGCGGATTCGCGCGCGGCTGTCGATGGTCTTTCAGGGCTTCAATCTCTGGGCTCACATGACCCTCATCGGCAACGTGATCGAAGCGCCGAGACATGTGCTCGGGCTGTCGAAACGCGAGGCGCACGAGCGCGGTATGGCGTTGCTCGAACGCGTTGGGCTGGCCGATCGTGCCGGTTATTTTCCGGCACAGCTGTCCGGCGGGCAGCAGCAGCGCGGGGCGATCGCCCGGGCGCTGGCCATGGAGCCTGAAGTCCTGCTGTTCGACGAGCCGACCTCGGCGCTCGATCCCGAGCTGGTCGGTGACGTGCTCAAGGTCATGCGCGAACTCGCCGATGAAGGACGCACCATGGTCGTGGTCACCCATGAAATGGATTTCGCACGCGATGTCGCCTCGCAGGTGATGTATCTGCATGCCGGCCGTGTCGAGGAGGCTGGTCCGCCGAGCGAGGTGCTGGTCAATCCGGAATCGGCGCGTCTGCAGCAGTTTCTCGGGCCGCGTTTCTGACGCCGGTTCCCATGATGATCAATCTGCACGGTTACGGCCCTCGACTGCTTGACGGTGCGCTGCTCACTGCCGAGCTGGCGGTGCTGTCGCTCCTGCTGGCGCTGGTGATCGGACTGCTCGTGGCGACGGCCAAACTGACGCGTTCGGGCCCGCTGCGTGCGATGGGCACGCTCTATACCACCGTGATCCGCGGCGTCCCGGATCTGGTGATGATGATGCTGATGGTCTATGGCGGCCAGATCCTCATGAATATGGCCGTGGACCACGTCAACGCGCTGATCGGTACCAACGCCTTCATCGAGTTCAATCCGTTCGCCGCCGGCGTCGTCACGCTCGGCATCATCTACGGTGCCTATATGTCCGAGACGTTTCGCGGCGCTTTTCTCGCCGTGGATTCGGGCCAGATCGAAGCGGCACGGGCCTATGGCATGAGCGGCTGGCTGACGTTTCGGCGCGTGCGTTTCCCGTTGATGATGCGCCACGCCCTGCCAGGGCTGAACAACAACTGGATGGTTCTGCTGAAATCCACCGCGCTGGTCTCGATCATCGGTCTGTCCGACATGGTCCACGTCGCGGATCAGGCCACCAAGGCCACGCATCGGCCGTTTCTGTTCATGGTGCCGGTGGGTCTCGGCTATCTGGCGATGACCGCGATTTCCGAGCTGATCGTGCGCTATCTCAAACGCACCTTCGATGTCGGTTTCGACGGGAGGCAGGCCTGATGGAGCAATGGCTGGCCCATACACTGCCGTTCCTGTCGAACAACGATATATTCACGCCCGACACGCTCGCGCAATACTGGGGCGGGTTGGTTGTCACCGTGCAGCTGGTGTTTCTGTCGCTGCTGATGGGCATTGTGCTGGCGGTGCCGCTGGCCGTCGGGCGAGCGTCGCGCCAGGCCTGGATCAGCCGGTCGATCTGGTTCTACACCTATGTCTTTCGCGGCACGCCGCTGCTGATCCAGCTCTATGTCATCTACTACGCCTTCACCTACGTGCCCGGCGTCCGAGAGGCCGGGTTCGGGGCCTTCATCGATAATGCGACTTATCCGGCGCTCCTGTCGTTCACGCTCAACACCGCGGCCTACACGACCGAGATCTTCTACGGCGCCATACGGGCCACCCCGAGCGGTGAGCTGGAAGCGGCACGCGCCTACGGCATGTCCACGTTCACCGCGTACCGGCGTGTCGTCCTGCCGAGTGCGTTTCGTCGCGCGCTACCGGCCTACGGCAACGAAGTGATCTTCATGTTGCACGCCAGTGCCATCGCCTCGGCGGTCACGCTCACGGATCTGACCGGGGCGGCCTATTACGTCTATTCTCGCTTCTACTCGCCTTTCCCGGCCTTCATTTTCGTCGCCTGTGTCTACATGGTGTTGAGCTTTGCCATTCAGGGCACTTTCCGCCTGCTGGAAAAACGCATGCTGCGGCATCTGAAGCCGGCCTGAGCGGATCAGCGAGGGGGATCGTCGACAGGCCGGGGTTGCACGTTTTGTGCATGTTCACGAAGCCGAGCTCGTGTTCCAATCGACACGGTGTCTTTCGAAACGACTCGACGCGTCTCGGGCCGTATTCACCACGAGAGAATTGTTCTGCCATGAATAAACTGTTCACCGCTGTTTTCGTCGCCAGCACGCTCTTCGCGACGACCGGGGTCGCGATGGCGGCCAAGACGGTGCGTATCGCGACCAACGTGCCCTACAAGCCGATGGAGTACACCACGCCGGACGGCACGCTCACCGGTTTCGACATCGATCTGGGCAACGCGATCTGCAAACAGGCCGGTCTGAACTGCAAGTGGAGCCAGCAGTCGTGGAACGGGCTGATTCCCGGCCTGATGGCGCGCAAGTACGACGCGATCATGTCCTCGATGACGATCAACGAGGAGCGTCAGAAGGTTCTGCTGTTCTCGGACCCCTACATCGTGGTGCCGTCCGGTTTCTTCGTGCCGGCCGGTTCGAAGCTGACGAACCCGAACGCCGAGTCGCTCAAGGGCAAGCGGATCGGCGTGCAGCGCGGCACCGTCCAGGATCAGTACGTGACCGACAAGTACGGTGACGAAGCCACCATCAAGCGCTATGCCAATGCCGATGACGTGGCCGTGGACATGTCCGCCGGCCGGCTCGATATTGCGTTCCTGGATTTCCCCACCGGGCAGAGCACGCTGCTGGACCAGGGCGGCTACAAGAATGTGGGACCGGCGCTGACCAAACCACAGTCCTATTTCGGCACCGGGTTCGGCATCGCCTTCCGCAAGAACGAAAAGGATCTTGCTGCCAAGTTCAATCAGGCGCTCAAGACGCTCAAGCAGAACGGCACCTACGAAAAGATCCACGCGAAATACTTCGGTGACAATGGCGACGAGGCGCGCAAGAGCGCCGGCTAATTCATAGCCGCGGTCGCGCTGGGGCCTGTTGCGGTTTCGTGCGAGTCCGCGCCAAGCGCGCCCTGAAATTGACGATGGGCGGCAAGACGAGGCGTAGCCGGCGCCGCGCAGTTCATGCTGCACCCGCGGGCTACAACGCTGGATTGCCTCGTATTTTTGATTTCGGGGCGCTTGTCCCTTCGGGTTGGGCCGCAAATCACGCCCGGTGGCGTTGCGAGCCTTGCCGGACACGATTGGCAGTCTCCAACGCGGCGCTCGAACGAAACATCAACAGGCCCTGGGGTGATTGGTTGACGAGGCGCGACCGGGCGAGGCGCCTCCGCCGAATTCGTATACCATGACGTGAGCCGGCGCCCGGTCGGATTGCTGTTCCAATCACCCCAGAAGGCTGTCTCGTGAATCGTCGTCAGATGCTGCAATCCTCGGCGGCGATCGCCACGCTGTTTGCCCTGGGCCCGATCGCCTCGCGGGCCGATACAGCAACCGAGCCGATGGTCGCCCGGCTGGCCGCGCTGGAAAAAGCCAACGGCGGGCGTCTCGGCGTGGCAATCCTCGATACGGCTGCGGGTGGACATCGTTACGGGTACCGCGCCGATGAGCGCTTTCTCATGTGCAGCACATTCAAGCTGCTGCTCGTGGCGGCCGTGCTCCAGCGCGTGGATCGCGGGCTCGAGCGGCTCGATCGGCGGGTCGTTTTTGATCAGTCAGCGATTCTCGACTGGGCGCCGGTGACCGGTCTCAACGTCGGTGCGCCGGGCATGAATATCGCGGAACTCTGCGAAGCGGCCACCCTCATGAGCGACAACACGGCCGCGAATCTGTTGCTCGATACCCTTGGCGGCCCTGCCGGATTCACGGCGTTCGTGCGAACACTTGGTGACGAGCGCACGCGGCTCGATCATCGAGAACCGTTGAACAACCGTCAGGAGGGCGCGCAGGACACGACGACTCCGGCGGCCATGCTCGGCGCCATGCGCTCGGTGCTGCTGGGCGAGACACTGTCCGATGCGGCGCGTCAGCGTTTGCTGGGCTGGCTTCGCCTGAATCAGACCGGCGCACAAGCGCTGCGTGCCGGCTTGCCGGCGAACTGGTCGGTGGGAGACAAAACCGGTTCGGCTTCGAACGCGAACAACGACATCGCCATCGTCTGGCCGCCGGGCCGAAAGCCTTTGCTTGTCACGGCCTATTACGTGGCCGAGACACAGGACACATCGGCCCGCAAGCGCGTGCTTGCCGATGTCGGCCGGATCGTGGCATCGCTTTGAGCCGACAGCACTGATCGGCCGTCCGGTCACGCTGTCGACGTCTTGATCGCATCGCCATACGAACGCCCGCGCAGGGCCGTGTGGCGCAACATGAGCGAAAAGGTTGTGCCGTTTCTCTTTGGGCCGGCCTGGGTGGCACAAGCGTCGAGCCCGGTGTCACATCGTCTACATCGCCGGCATGGAGTTGGGACCGCTGATCTCGGTGGTACGGGCTTGCTAGGGCGTGTTGAGGTTTCGTGCGAGTCCGCGCCAAGTGCGCCTTGAAATTGGCGATGGGCGGCAAGACGAGGCATAGCACGCATAGCGTGTCATTCTGCGCCAGCGTGATAGAACGCTGTATTGCCGTCGTGTTTTTGATTTTGGGGGCACTTGTCCCGAAGGGTTGGGCCACAAATCCCGCCCTGCGGCGTTGCGAGCCTGGATCGTGGCACGCCCCGATACGGCGACTCGCGTCTTGCCGGACATACTGCGGTCTCTCGACGAAAAGGCGCTCGCACGAAACATCAACAGGCCCTGGGTGTGTAAACCCACCACATTGTTCACGGATAGCCACAATCGACTGATGGATGGTTTGTGCTTCAGGCTGGCATGGGGTCGATGCCAGTTATCGTCATGACGCCAATACGGCTGACGCCCCGGCACGGCGCCGCCGCGGATCACGCGCCGGACGGCACGACCGTACCCATGACCTGTACGAGGGCGGCGCGTTTGGATTCGGCCTCGATCTCGGCATAGAGAGCGAACGGGTCGATCACGGCCCGCCCGAGTGCCACTTCCAGTGTCTGCTGGCTGGCGGCGGCCGCCTGTGTGCTATCCGGCGCGTCGCCCAGGTTGGACTGGAAGATGCACGCCGCGCTGACGGGCAGGAAATCCTCGTAGACGATCGGATGCGCCACGATCACGCCCGAGGCGAGAAGGGCTTCCAGCGCGCTGTCGTCGTCGGTGGGCGAATCGGCGTTGATGGATGATTCGCCGACCGCTTCGTAGCGGAAATAGGCGAGCTCGCGTCGGCGCAGGGTTTCCAGATCGTCGGGAAACTCGGCGAAGATGCCGGCCAGGGCGGCCTGATAGTCGTCGTTGTTGTCGTGCTTGTAGGTCTTGGCAGCGGCGAGTAACCGGTCGTAAAGCGTGCGACCGTCCGGCGTCAGTGCTACGCCGCGTTGTTCGATCTCACCGAAACGTGCGGTGTGGTGGCCGATCGTATCGCCCGCGAAGCGGATGTCTTCCTCCAGCGCCTTGAAGCTCGTCTGGCGTAGCAGAATCGGCACTTCGCGCTGTGGGGGCCCCTCGATCACGGCCTTCGGGGTGATGCCGTAGTCGGGCATGGCGCTCTGGGCCGTATCGATATCCAGCGTGCGCGGTGTCAGATGATTGATATGGGGGCCGCGGAAGCAGACCACGTCGGCGATCAGGCGATGCTGGGCAGCCAGCCGGGTGTAGGTCGCATGGTCGACGGTGGCATTGTCGTGCCAGCGAAAGGTCTCCAGAGCCTCGGTGACGAAGGCTTGGGCTTCGGCCTCGTCGAAACCGCCGACGGTGTCGTGATGCGCGACCAGATCGCGCAGGCGGGATGTGAAGATGTCGCGTTCGGCCAGAATCGACTCGGCTTGCGCGCGCAGGCCGTCGTCGGTGATGAGGTCGAGTCGCAGCAGTGACGTGAATACCCGGAACGGGTTGATCGCCAGTGCCTCGGTCTCGGTCGGTCGGAACGCGGTGGCGTGGACAGGCACGCCGGCTGCGGCCAGGTCGTAATACCCGACCGGAGCCATGCCCATGATCGCGAACATGCGTGCGAGCATGTTGAGTTCGGCGGCGGTGCCCACCCGGATCGCCCCATGACGCTCGACCGACAACCGCTCCAGGTCGTCAGCGGCGGCCAGCTGATCGCGTAGCGCGGGGCGGGCCGCGAGCACGTCGTCGTTGACGGCAGCCACGAGCCGGGTGAGCGTTTCATACTGAGGCACTTCGGCCTGGTACATGGCCGACATGGCAGCGGCGAAACGGCTGCGTATCGTCGCGCATGAAACGAATTCGGAAGAGGCCATCTCAGGATCCGGCGAGTCGTTGGGGCACCCCTAGTCTGCCACGCTGCCCGTCCGACCGCCGAGACCGGCCACGAGCGCACCCCAGACTCTAGTCGGTCGGGCGCGGTCCGGTCGAGACATAGACATCGGAAATCTCGGCCTTGTGCTCGGGCTCGACGTGGATTGTGACGACGCAGTCGGCGATGTCGTCTTCCAGTGCCTGTTCCAGGCGATCGCAGATCTCGTGGGCCCGTTCGACCGGCATGTCGCCGGCCACCACCAGATGGAAGTCGATGAACGTGCGGCGGCCGGCATGTCGGGTGCGCAGGTCGTGGGCCTGGTAGGCCCCCTGGGCGTTGTCGAAGATGGTGTGGCGGATGCGCTCGAGCTCGTCTTCGGGAACGGCCTCGTCCATGAGGCCGCCGAGCGAGCTGCGCACGAGTTGCCAGCCGGACCAGAGGATGTTGAAGGCGACGATGGCAGCGATCGCCGGGTCGAGCCAGAGCCAGCCGGTCAGGCTGACGAGTACCACGCCCGCGAACACGCCGACGGAGGTGACGACATCGGCCAGCAGGTGGCGGCCGTCGGCACTGAGGGCCGGGGAGCGCACGCGTCGTCCCTGGCGGATGAGCACCGTCGCCCAAATGCCGTTGAGCACGCTGGCCAGGCCGTTGAGCATGAGTCCGGATACCGGGGCGCTCAGTGGCTGCAGGTCGAACAGGGTCAGCCAGGCATCGCGCAGGATGGCGATTGCCGCGACCACGATGAGTACGCCTTCCAGAACCGCAGAGAAATATTCAGCCTTGGTGTGGCCGTAGGGGTGGTTTTCGTCCGGTGGGATCGCGCTAACGCGCAGAGCCGCCACGGCTGCCCCGGCCGCCACGATGTTGATGATGCTCTCCAACGCATCCGAATACAGCGCCGCACTGCCGGTCAGCCAGTAAGCGAGATATTTCAGGGCAAAGACGGCAATGCCGACAATGACACTGCCCAGCGCGTAGCGGACGGTTGTGATCATCGCAGCTCGCGGGGCGGGACGGGATGCGGAGCATAGAGTCTCGCTCCGCAAATCGCAATTTTGAAATCGGGCCACGAATTCGCATCGCGGTGCCAGAAATTATGCGTGTTCTAAGTTTTGGATCATCGTCGCCGGACCACAATCCAGAACACGCCTGGAACGGGCGATGCGACGACTCATGCCAGCCATGAGCTCGCCACCCGCCCGGTCATGCCTCATCGCATCAAGGCGTATTGGCCGATACGCGTCGTGCGTCGCTGGTGGCCTTGGGGTTGTACGGCCCGAATGGCAGCCCGTTATTCGGGTTGCCGACCAGCTGTGCATTGGCCAGCGCCGAGACCTCTCGGGTGGTATCCCGCGTCGAGCCGGCCACCTGGGCCACGAGTGCGACCACCGCCTGGGCCAGCAGGCCACCCTGTCCGTTGTTCGAGCCCTGGACCAGTCTCTCGTGACCTTTCCAGATCACGGTGCCGCTTTGGGCATCGACGAGCTTGCTGGTCAGCTCGACTGTCGCAGCCGAGGACACCACGTGATATTTCTGGCCCCAGTCGTCGATCGTGGTATAAAGCGCCGCATCGGGGCGAAGATGGCATTGAGTCGAGCCAGGGGAACGGCCTGCATCTCGGCCGGATCCGACAGGCCGTTATCCTTCATGAAGGACTCGACCACGGCGACCGGGAAGACATAGTAGCCGTGTTCGGCCAGCGGCACGCGGATCGTCGACAGATAGACATACGGGGCGTTCACCGCCACGCTCTTGTTGAGTGGCGGCAGCACCAGGATCGACGTCGGCGGATGCTGTTGATAGGCCGAATAATCGTAGGGTTTCGTTGTCGCGCAGCCGGCCAGGAACAAAGCCGCAACCAGGAGCAGGCCGAGATATCGTTGTCGCGTGTTCATTGGGCGCCTGTCTTGAGTCGTGCCAGGGCCCGGTTCATGAATTCGCTGGATGACGGGTAGAGCTGCTTTTCGGCCGTGAATTGCTCGGCTGCCATTGCCGGCTTGCCGTCCAGATACGCCATATAACCCAGTTGGGCGTGTACGCCCGGTGCGATCTTCTGTCGTGCCGCGCGTGCCTTGTCAATGTGCTGGGAGAGCTGCGTGACCTGTTCGGCCGGCGTGGCTTCTCCGGGTTTGACGTACATCTTGTAAATCAGTGGCTGGTAATCGCCCCAGCTGTAGAGCGGTTGAGGCTGCGTCGCGCAACCACTGAGAACGAGCAGGCCGGCCCCCAGCACCAGGGCGCCGAGGCGTGTCGTGCCGCGCATCAGCGAGTCGCCTCTGGCGCGGGCGACCAGCTACCGTTTTCCATGGCGGTCGTCAGTTTCTCGACTGCTTGCTGGATGGCGAGATTGAGCACCTTGCCGTTTAAGGGAACCTCTGATCTATTCATCTACGGTCGCGCCGGTGTCTTTTGCGCGCGTCTGACAAGACGCCGCGAGCGCCGTTTGCTGAATGCAAATGAGCGAGCGGCAACGCCGCTCAGGCGCGCGCAAAAGCCCGGCCGCTAAGCGGTTTGGCCCAAAAGGCCGCGCTACGGCGTTGCATGGCTGGATCATGGAGTGGCTATGACGCGGCGCCATGCGCCTTGTATCGTGGCCTTTTGGGACTCAAACGCGACCGTGGATGAATAGATCAGAGGTTCCTAAGGCCGCGTCATAGCCCGACGCGCTGCCGAACCCGATCACCTGGCGATCGCTGAGTGCATATTCACCGGCGCCCTGCACCGAATAGATGACTTGCGATGTGACGACGTCGACGACGTTCAGATTGACCTTGGCATAGGCGGTCTGACGTTTGCCAGCGCCCAGGGTGCCGAACAATTGGGTGTCGCCGGTCGTCTTGCGGCCGAAGTCGGTGACGTCGCCGGTGATGGCCACCCGGGCGCCCTGCAGTGCCTGATTCACGCCGCGCAGTTTGGCCTCGCGAGCGATCTCGGCCATGTTGTTGCGCTCGACGACGTTGAACCGATTGGTCTGTTGCAGATCGGTTTCGAGAATCGTGGCGGCCTGACTGCCCAGGCGGTCGACGCCGTCACTGAACAGCCCGCGACCATACCCCGAGCGGTTGTCGAAATTGCTGACCACGACGGTGTAGCGCGTGCCGTGATACGGCGTGGCGGCCTGACTGACCGTCTCCGGCGTGATGGCACGATGCGACTCGGTGGCGCATCCGGCCGCACCGAGCACGAGCGCGCCCATCAGCGCGGCACGAAACGCTGTGCCCGCGTGACATAAAACATTCATGGAACCCCTGGGGCGTGTTGAGGTTTCGTTCGAGTCCGCGCCAAGCGCTGTTTTGTGGCAATTCAGTGTTCTAGCACGCTGGCGCAGCATGACACGTCATGCGCGCTATGCCTCGTCTTTCCGCTCATCGTCAATTTCAGGGCGCACTTGGCGCGGACTCGCACGAAACATCAACAAGACCTAGCGTCGACGTTGGCGTCTCCGCGACAGCGGATCAAGCCGTGTGGGCATCGACCGGCATCCCGACGGCCACGGGAAGCGTTGGTGCCAGCGCCAGTGTCGGTAGCCGCGTTGCCTGATAGGCATGATAGAGATCGGCCTTGAGATGCCCCTCGTCGGGATGGGGCGCGAGTTCGGCGTCGAGTTCCTGGTGCCAACTGCCGCGGGTGGTGTCGATGAAGACATCCCGTACGTGATCCCAGACACGCCGATACCAGGCTTCGTAGGCCGGCTCGCCGGTCCGCTGGGCGAGGGCCGCCGCGGCCGCGAGCGTTTCCGCGGCGACCCAGTGACGTCGACGTCCGGCGCAGGGCAGGCCCTGCCAGTCGACGGTATAGAGCATGCCGGGATGACCGTCGGTATGCCAGCCGACGGTCACGGACTTGTGGAACAGCGCCTGGGCATCCTCGAGCAGCCAGGGCGGGGCGTCGTGGCCGTCGTGTCTCAGCCCGGCCTCGAGATTGAGCAGCAGGCGGGCCCACTCGCAGCCATGGCCCGGCGTGGCGCCGTATGGATAGAAACCGTCCTCGGGCGCCTCGGCGTTACAGTCGCGCCATTCCCGCCAGTCGCCGTGGAAATGCTCGACGACGAGATAATCGTTGGCGGCTGCGTGGCGATGAATGAGGCGTTCGGCAATGGCCAGCGCGCGTTCGCGCCAGCTGTTGTCCGCGAGCACATCGGCCAGTTCCAGGCACAGCTCGACCGCATGCATGTTGCTGTTGGCGCCGCGATAGTCGGCCCGCTGGGACCAGTCGCGGTTGTAGGATTCGCAGTAGGCCTGCGACTCCGGCGACCAGAAATGCTTTTCCAGTACCGCGAGCGCGGCAGCGAGCAGCTGGCGAGCGCCGGGGATTTCGGCCTGGCTGGCCGAGGCGGCCCCCAGGGCCACGAAGACCTGGATATAGCACTGCTTGGACGCATCGAAATCGGCGCTATCGCCGGGCGCGCGCTGATACCAGCCGCCGTGCTCGTCGTCGCGCAGCACCGTCTCCAGTGCCCGGATGCCATGGGCGGCCAGCGAGGCGGCCCCGGGGAGCCCCTCGATCGCCGCCAGGGCATAGACATGCGTATGCCGTGCGGTGACCAGCGTGTCGGCAAGGGCGCCCTCGGCCAGCGCGCCGTTGACGTCCAGCGGTGCAAAGCCGCCGTCCGGCAGGCGCGAGGCCCGATAGAATTCCAGCAGACGCAGCCCTTCCTGCTGCAGCCAGAGACGATGCATCGGGCGCATCGTCCAGGACGTGGGGTATTCGCCGTCCACGGATTGAGAGGAATCGATCACGGCCACGGCCTGTCCTTTGCTTGGAAATGTTGTAGCGGGGAGACTACCGGTCTCGCTCAACCGTTGACGACAATACCGCCATTCGGATGCAGCGTCTGCCCGCTCATGAACGAGGCATCCGCCGAGGCCAGAAAGACGAAGCAGGGGCCCAACTCGCTTGGCTGGCCGCAACGGCCCATCGGCGTCTCCGACCCGAAACCATCCAGCCACTGCGGATCGTGTGCGCCGAGCGTGGCCGGTTGCAACGGTGTCCAGACCGGGCCCGGTGCCACGGCGTTGACACGGATGCCGCGCCCGACCACCTGATTCGACAGGCTGCGCGTGAAGCTGATGATCGCGCCCTTGGTGGCCGTGTAATCGACCAGAAAATCGGGCCCGATATAGGCGTTGACGGAGGCCACATTGATGATCGAATCACCGGCGTTCATGTGCGGTAGCGCGGCCTTGGCCAGATAGAACTGGCTGTGCATGTTGGTTTCGAACGTCTCGCGCCATTGGTCGTCGGGCAGCGCGGTCAGATCAGTACGCACCCACTGGGTGCCGGCATTGTTGACCAGCACATTCAGCGCGCCCAGTGCCTCGATCGTTTTCGTCACCGTGGCGCGACAGGTCTCGGCATCGGCCAGATCGCCCGGGATGAGATGACACCGGCCACCTTCAGCCTCGACCAGGCGCTTCGTCTCGTTGGCGTCCTCGGTCTCGGACAGATAGGCCACGGCCACGTCAGCGCCTTCGCGGGCGAAATGGATCGCCACCGAGCGGCCGATGCCGGAGTCACCGCCGGTCACCAGGGCCACCTTGCCTTCGAGTTTGCCCGCCCCGCGATAGCCATCGCGGATCATCTCGGCGGCCGGTGTCATCGCGGCTTCGCTGCCGGGCAGTTCCTGGGACTGGGCGGGAATCTTGGGGAAATCGGTCATCGGGCATATTCCGTATAAGACTTTCGTCTTACTCTGTGCCCGGCCGGTGCGTGGCGCCAATCGGTAGGACTACGTAGCAGAGCCTATCGGCATGACTTTTTGGAACCATTCCGAGCGCGCGTCGCGGCGGCCGGCGATTGATTTCCTTTGCCGCTCGTAACATAGCAGGCGCTGGGCGACCCGCAGTTGCCGATCGATCCACCGATCGCGAGTCGATGGGGCGTGCAGCCGAACACGCCCAAAGATCATCAGCGCCGTCAGTGCTTTTCATTATTATTGAAAAATCGCGCATGGCACGCGTCGTACGCTTGCTTTAGTGAGTGCCCATTCGACCGGAATGGTCTTATATGGTTTCATGCTGCATCGACTAGGTGCCTCGGGGCTCGGTGAGCTTGCGCAGCCGATGTACGACGGTTTGCATAGCGACCTGAATGACCGAGATTTACGGTACAGAGTCAGGGCCTGTTAACACGTCCCGCGTGTGCCGCGCCGGCGCTCATTTTTTGCAAGACAAGGCATCGGGCGCGTACGGCCGTCATTCTGGCGTCGCGAACGACAACGCCGGATTGCAGAAAGATGACTGCCGTCCCGTCGGGTTGCGCGTAAAAAACCGGCCACGTGCGAAGTGTTAATAGGCCCTAGGCTGTTGAGGTTTCGTGCGAGCGCCTTTTCGTCAAGAGACCGTAGTGTGTCCGGCAAGGCGCGAGTCGCCGTATCGTGGCGTGCCACGATCAAGGTTCGCAACACCGCCGGGCGCCCATCGTCGATTTTTCATGGACGGCCTAACCCGAAGAGACAAGTGCCCCAAAATCAAGAACACGACGGCAATCCAGCGTTGTAGCCCGCTGGTGCAGCAGAGCTGCACGGCGCGCACGACGCCTCGTCTTGCCGCCCATCGTCAATTTCAGGGCGCGCTTGGCGCGGACTCGCACGAAACCTCAACACGTCCTAGCGGAAGGCACATGCGGGACCTGCAAGTATTCGACGGTCATCCGCTTGAAAAGTCCTGTCTGTCGAGCCAGTCGGTGCGAAGCTCGGGAATCGAGGCGATGAGCTGACGGGTATAGGCATGCTGCGGGGCATCGATGGTCGTGGGACAGGCCCCGTACTCCACGCATCGGCCTGCGCGCAGCACCATCAGGTCGTCACAAACACGTCGTACCGTGGAAATGTCGTGGCTGATAAATAAATAGGCGACGCCGAGCTCGCGCCGCAGGTCGTTGAGTAGATTCAGGATGGCTTCACTGACTACGGTATCGAGTGCCGAGGTGACTTCGTCGCAGATGATGAGGCTGGGCTCGGCCGCAAGGGCGCGAGCCAGGTTCACGCGTTGTTTCTGTCCACCGGACAATGCGCCCGGCCGAACCGAGAGCACGCGTGAGGGCAGGTGGACGAGATCCAGTAACTCCCGTACGCGGGCGTGCCGCTCGTCTCGGGTGTAGTCGAAATAGCGTTGCAATGGCCGCTCCAGGATTCGGCGTACGCTATGCGCGGCGTTAAGCGCGTTATCGGCGCTCTGGAATACCATCTGGATGTCACGAAACTGTTGTTGGTCACGTCCGCTCAGCGCATAAGGCAGCTCGCGTCTTTTGAATGAAACGCCGCCGTTGTGCGGCGGGACCAGTCCGGCAATCGCATGGGCCATCGTTGACTTGCCCGAGCCCGATTCGCCGATGACCCCAAGTGCTCGGCCGGTATTCAATTGAAGCGACAGGTTTTCGAGCACTGTGTGTGCCGGACGGCCGTCCTCGCCGAGCGGACCGTAGCCGACATGCAGATGGTCGATGCGAAGCAATTCCTCGCCGTGGGACGCACTATCCGTCGTATCCCGATCGGCCGGTTTGTCGGTCGTGGGCCGCGCTGCTTCCATCAGCCGGCGCGTATAGTCGTCGGCCGGCGCATGGATGATCTGGTCGACTGTAGCCAGCTCGCAGACGCGTCCCTGATTGAGTACGAGCACATGATCGGCCACTTGCGCGACCACGGCGAGGTCGTGAGAGACATACACCGCCGTTGCGCCGCGCTCGCGCACGACACGCTTGAAGGTTTGCAGCACTTCGATCTGGGTCGTGACATCCAGGGCCGTGGTGGGCTCGTCCAGAATGATCAGCGCGGGATCGCTGATGAGGGCCATCGCTGCCATGGCGCGCTGGAGCTGACCGCCCGATACTTCGTGCGGATAACGATCGCCGATATGTTCTGGATCGGGCAGCATGAGCTCGGCGAATAGGGCCCGAGCCTTGTCGCGTGCCTTGCTGCGGGACATCTGGCCGTGTATGACGACTCCTTCGATGACCTGCGCCATCAGCGTCTTTGCCGGATTGAACGCTGCAGTCGCACTTTGCGCGATATACGCGATCCGGTCGCCGCGCAGACCGCGAAGCGTGCGTTCGGATGCCTCCAGAACCGAGATTTCGCCGAGCATGATACGGCCGTCGGCAAGACGGCAGCCGCGTCTGGCATGGCCCATGAGCGCGAGAGCGATCGTGCTCTTGCCCGAGCCTGTCTCACCGATCAGTGCCAGCACCTCGCCAGCGGGCAGCGAGAACGTGATGTCATCTACGATCGGGGTTTCCGGCGCGCCGCGGTACGGCCGGGCCACGACCCGAAGGCCGGAGACTGTCAGTGATTCGCCGAAACGGGAAGCGGATATGGACTCAGTCATCGTGTTTGCTCGATAGGGCGTCGATGAGCAGATTGGCACCTACGGTCAGCGTGCCGATGCCGATTGCTGGGGCGAGCACGGCGAGCGATCCCTGATTCAGGCCACTGATGTTCTCGCGTACCATCGAGCCCAGGTCGGCAATCGGCGGTTGGATACCCAGACCCAGAAAACTCAGCGCGCTGAGCAACAGCACGATGAAGACAAAGCGCATGCCCATGTCGGTGAGCACCGGGCCAAAGATATTCGGCAAGAGTTCCACCAATGCGATATGCACGCGGCTTTCGCCGCGACAGCGGGCGATCGCCACGTATTCCATGGCGGCCTGGTTCATTGCCAGGCTGCGTGCAATCCGATAGGCGCCCGGCGCATAGGTCGCGACGGCCGCCACGATCAGCAGCGGAATGGACGAACCGAACACGGCCACGATCAGCAAAGCCATCATCTTGCTCGGAATTGAGATCAACGCGTCCATAATCTGGCTGATACCGATATCGACAAAGCGTGGGACGAGGGCTGCCGTGAGTCCGAACGTCGCGCCGATGGCCGATGACAACACGGCGGCAGCCAAGGCCATGGCCACGGTATAGCGTGTCGCGATCAGCATACGGCTGAGCACGTCACGGCCCAGGTGGTCGGTGCCCAGTGGAAATGCCAGGCTTGGACTAGCGAACACCTGGTTGGAAACCATGGCGCCCATGCCGTGCGGGGCGAGCCAAGCGCCGAATACGGCAATGAACAACCAGAAACCGAACAGCGACAAGCCGACCCAGAGCTTGGCCGGCGTATGCGCCAGGCGAGAGCGCCATGGCGGGAACGCCGGGGCATCGGATGCCCGGCTGGAAGACGCATTGTTTGTGCTCATCGGGTTCTCAGCTTGGGATTGGCGAGCAGCGCTGCCAGTTCGGCGAGCAGGATCAACAACAGATAGAACGCACAGAACAGCATGGCGCAGGCCTGTACCAGGGGCAGATCCTGGTTGGAAACAGCGTCCACCATCAGGCTGGCGAGGCCGGGATAATTGAATATCGTCTCCACGATCACGATGCCGCCCATCAGATACGACAGGCTCAGCGCGATGGCGTTGGCGATCGGGCCGATGGCGTTGGGCAGGGCATGGACCAGGACACAGCGCACCGGGCCTATCCCCTTGAGCCGTGCCATCTCGATATAAGCGCTGTCGAGTTCGTTGATCAGCGCGATACGCGTCATGCGCGCCATCTGGGCGACGAGAACCGTGCACAATGTGGCGACGGGCATGGCATAAACGCGCAGAAAATCCCCAACCCCGTGGATGCTGGAGATATACGACAGGGCTGGCAGCCAACCGAGATGTACGGCAAACAGCAGGATCAGAAGAATCGCGACCAGAAAATCGGGTATCGCTACCATGGCCAGCGTGACCACGTTGAGTGCGCTATCGGCCAGGCGACCACGATACATGGCCGAGATCATGCCGATGCCCAGCGCCAGTGGGACCGAGACGAGCGTCGTGATGCCGGCCAACAGCAACGAGGCCGGCAAGCGCTGGGCGATCAGCGTGGATACCGGCATGTCGTTGCTGGCCGAGACGCCCAGATGGCCGGTCATCAGTCCGCCCAACCAGTGCAGATAGCGCAGCGGCGCGGGCTGGTCGAGCCCGAGTTTGGCGCGTAGCGCGGCCACCTGGTCGGGCGTGGCGAACTGGCCCAGGACCAGCTTGGCCGTATCGCCCGGCAACAATGATGTAATGGCGAAGATGACCAGCGAGACCAGAATCAGCGTGATCAGTGCCGACCCCAGTTGGCGGCCGATCAGTCGCAGTACCGGGCTATGCACGGTTGCAGCCTGGGCCGGGGTGGTGTGTGCAGGCACACTTCATCCCTTCCACCACACATATTCGGCAAAGCGGTGGGCAAGCATGCCGCCGAGCGGGATTTTGTGATCCATGCCGCCTAGCTTGTGGCTGTAACCGGTCAGATCGGTGATGAACAATGGGATGCCGATGCCGCTGGAATTGTGAATCATCTGTTGCATATCGGCATACATTTGTTTGCGCTTGGCCTTGTCCGGCTCCTGGCGTGCGGCCACCACCAACTGGTCGAACTTGGGGTCATGCCAGTGCGATTCGTTCCACGGCGCCCCTGAGGTGAAGAATTGGCTGAACAGAATATTGGCGGTCGGGCGCGGGTTGATGTTGCCGAAGGTCACCGGTTTCTTGGCCCAGTCATTGGACCAGTAGCCTTCGGCCGGAGCCCGCTTGACCTGAACTTTCAGATCGGCCTGGGCCGCCGACTGCTGGAGCAGGGTGGCCATTTCGACTGACCCGTTGGCGGCCTCCGACGCTATGATCTGAAGCTTGGCACCGGCCACGCCGGCTTTCTTGAAAAGCGATCGGGCGCGATCGGGGTCGAACGGTCTCTGGGGCAGGCCGGCGAAGTAATAGGGGTTGGTCGGTGGCAGCGGCTGGTCGTTGGCGATTTCGGCGTAACCGCTATAGATGATGTTTTTCATCCGCTTGCGGTCGAGCAGATATTTCATCCCCTCGACAAACGCGGGCCGGGCGCCCGGCTGAAGATCCAGGCGCATGATCAGGTCGGTATAGTTGCCCGAGTTCACGGCTGAAAGACGGGTATTCGGCGCGCTCTGAAGACGTTTCGCGGCGTGTGGGTCGACGTCGTTGATCATCTGGACGCCGCCGGACAGCAACGCATTGATGCGCGACGACTTGTCGCCGATACCGACCATTTCTATGGCATCCAGGTATGGCTTGCCGGATTTCCAGTAATCGGGATTGCGTTGGGCGACCGAACGCACGCCCGGCTGGAAATCCTTGCATTTGAACGGACCGGTTCCGATGCCCTTGGAAAAATCGGTCGTGCCGGCCGGCACGATCAACATGTGTGAGATGGCCGTGATCGACGGGAAATCGACGTTCGGCGAGACCAATGTGACCGTGACTTCGTGATCGCCCGAGGCCTTGACGTCGGCGATCTGATCGGCGAGCGGCTTGATCTTGGATTCCGTCTCCGGATTTTTCTGACGCATTATCGAGAACACCACGTCCTCGGGCGCGAAAGCCTTGCCGTTGTGAAAAGTCACGCCGCGGCGCAACTTGAATACCCAGTGCTTGCCTCCGTCCGGGCTGTGAAACGATTCGGCCAATGCCGGCTGGGGGGCCAGATGCTCGTCGTACGCGGTCAAGCCGTTGTAGAACATGAAATCGCGACAGTAATCGATCGCGGTGGCGCCCCTGGCCGGGTCCAGCGTGTCCTGGGTGGAGCTCGAGGACACGGCCACACGGATATGGCCGCCGTGCTTCGGGGTGTTTTCGGCGGCGCGTGCCTTGGGGCCGAGCAACAGACTCGAGCCACCGGCCGCAAAGAAGCCGGCCGCGGCCAGCGCCTTGAGTGTTTCGCGACGGCTGGTACCGCGGGTCAACAAATCGTCGAGCCGATCGTCGCTGGCGTTGCTCGTGGCATGGGAATGGAAGTCGTCATCCGTCATGTACTTGCCCTCGGTTGAATGCCATAACATCGTCCGGTGTCCTGCGGACTCGGGACGGTCCGGCTGCAAAAAATCCCGGCTTGGCGCTTTTATGCTTTTCTAGCCTTTTCGTCCGATCGTCGTGCCATGCGTCTGTTGCAAAACCGATTCCAGAGGCTGTATGCAGTCCCTTGTTCGAAAAACGTGCGCTATCGAAATCGATCTTTGAGCTGATACCAGGCGCCCACGGCAGGCAAAAACCACGGGGTGCCGAAATGCCCCGGGATTGCGGGCCAGTTCAGCCCCGCCCATGGATTGCGATCTGCCTCGCCGGTCACGCGTTCGGCGATGACGCCGCCCATATAGACCGACATCTGTACGCCGTGGCCGCTATACCCCATGGCGTAGTGCAAGCCGCGATCACTGCCGGCACGCGGCAAGCGGTCGCGGCTCATATCGACCAGTCCGCCCCAGCAATAATCGATGGCGGTCTCGGCCAGCGACGGGAAAAGATGACAAAGATTGTGCCGCAGCACCGCGCCGGCCTTGCGGTCGGCCCGGGCGTCACTCATGGAAAAGCGGGCCCGACCACCGAACAACAGCCGCCGATCCGACGTGACGCGGAAATAGTGCCCGATCACCCGACTGGTGACGTAATTACGGCGGGCCGGCAGGAGCGTGTCGAGTGTGGATGCCGGTAGAGGGGCGGTGACCAGAATGAAACTGCCCACGGGGACAATTCGGCGTCGGAACCAACCCAATGGGCCGACGCGCGACGTGCCCGTCGCCAGTACGACCTGTTCGGCCACGGCGCGGCCGGTCGGGGTACGCAGCTCGAATCCGAGGGTATGCCGATCCAGCGCGAGCAGTGGCGTATTCTCGTGAATCGTGGCCCCGTGTCGAGCGGCTGCCTCGGCAATTCCGACCCCGAAACGCCCGACGTGCAGCTGGGCGGCGTCAGGCATCAGCAGGGCGCCATGGAATGCCGCCGAGCCGATCTCGTCGCGAACCCGGGCGGCATCGAATAATTCGGTCTTGGCATCGAATCCATCGTTCATCAGCCGATGCGCCGCCGCCAGGTTCTCGTAATGCCGAGGCTTGGCGGCCAGCTTGAGTTTGCCGCAGCGGCGGAAATCACAGTCGATATTCTCGTCGATAACCAGGCGTTCGACGTCGGCCACGGCAGCGGAATAAGCCTGGTGAAACCGCATGGCCGTGTCGCGACCGTGCGTCTGGATGATCTTGGCGTAGTCGTGGGCCAAGCCCGTATTACACTGGCCGCCATTGCGCCCAGAGGCTTCGCCAATCACCGGGCCGGCATCGAGCACCAGGACCGAAACCCCTTGGCGTGCCAGTCGAAGCGCCGTCGACAAACCCGTGAATCCGGCGCCGATCACGGCCACGTCGAAGCGGCCCTCGACCGGCTGGTCGGCGCCGCTTTGAAACGCCGGGGCGGTGTCTAGCCAGTAGGGTGTCGATCGCATCGTATCGGCTCGCCAGTCGATCCTACAGACCCACCAGGGTCGCGAGTCCGTGCGTATCGGCGACTTCCGTGGCGCCGTAACCGGGGGTATATGGCTCATGCCCGCGATTGATGAACGCCTTGTCTCGAATGCCCATGAACGCCGCACTGAACAGGTCGTAGCGAAAGCTCGACGACACGTGCAGCAATTCTTCGGGTGCACAGCCCAGGGTGTCGATCATGGCTTCGAAGGCGGCCAGGCGGGGTTTGTAAACCTTGAAACGCTCGGCGGTGAACACGTGCGCGAACGGCACCCCGAGTTTCTCGACGTTCGCCATGATCTGATCTTCCGAAGCATTGGAATAGATCACCAGCGGAATCTTGTCGGCGATTCGTGCCAGGCCTTCGGTCACATCCGGATGTGGCCCCCAGGTCGGCACGGCGTCGTAGAACGCCATGCCCTCGGCATCGTCGTAGGCCAGACCCCAGCGGTGACAGGTGCGTTCCAGTGCGTTTCGAACCACCTGGTCATAAGGCTGGTAGGCACCGAGCACTTCGTCGAAACGATAGGCGGCGAAATCCGTGCAGAAGCGCGCCATCCGCTCGGCATCGGGAATGCGATCAGCGAACCGCTCCTTGGCCAGATCGGTCATCTGGAAGTGAGTCAGCGTCCCGTAGCAATCGAAGGTGATGTAACGGGGCCGCATGATGTCGCTCATAGATCTGATCCTTTATTGCCGGTCGGGGTCGATGACGGCGTGCCGAAGCTGCCGATGCGCCTCGTCAAGCGCTGTCATCAATCTTAGGCAGGAGATCGCGGCATGTGGCGCTCATATCTTTCGGTCGCGCCGCATTTTCTGCTGCGGGAAAGGCTTTCGCGGCCGGATCTGTCGAATTGCCGCTTTTCCAGAGGTCAGCGTGGTCATGGCCGCGAGGCGATGCGAATATCGAGCCGATTCGCAACGTCTCGGACCATGGGCAAGGAGGAATGAATGCGCGCTTCTGATCAGGGCCTGCATCGGGATGATCTCGATACCGGTTATACATGGCGTGATCTGGAAACCGCCGATCTGGACGGTGCCTGTCGGCTATCCGAGGCCCTCGGTTGGCCGCACCGGCGTGAAGACTGGGCCAGTCTTTTGACGGTCGGTCGCGGCATGGCCCTGGTCCACGAGGGCCGTTTGATCGGCACGGGCCTGTGTATTCCTCAGGGCGTGCTGGCGACCATTGCCCTGATCGTGATCGACGAGGCGTATCGCGGTCTTGGCCTCGGCAAGCAGATGATGACCCGCGTCATGGCCTTGGCCGGGGATCTGCCGATGCTGCTTGTAGCCACCACAGCCGGCGCCCCGATGTACGAAAAATTCGGTTTCATCAATCGTCATCCGGTGGCCCAGTATCAGGGCGTGGCGACAGCTATCGACGCGCTCGGTGATCCTCGCGTCGAGGACATGCAAGGCGCCGATCGCGAGGCGATCGAACATCTGGCCGAGGCCGGCAGCGGTCGCGGCGCGGTGCTCCACGCGACGCTGGCGGCAGCCGGGGCTGTCAAGGTTTATCGCGACGACCAGGGCGATGTCGTCGGTTTCGCTGTACGACGCGCGTTCGGGAAAGGCGAGGTGATCGGGCCGGTGGTCGCGCATGAACAAGCCGAGGCCGAGGCGCTGGTCGATGCGCTGCTTGCCCAGGCGACGGGTCGCTTCGTGCGCATGGATATCCTGAACGACGGGCTGGCGGCCGAGTGGCTGGCCGAACGCGGGCTACAGGGCGTCGCGCGGATCATTCAGATGAGTCGCGGCGAACTGCCGATACCGGCGTCCGACTCCGGTGCCACACATATGTTGCGTCAGTTCACGCTGACCACCCAGGCGCTCGGTTAGTAGCCATGAGCGATACACTGGCGGACTGCATTGAGGTCCTCGCCCCACAGCTGACGGCGTGGCGTCGGGATTTCCATCGATATCCCGAGCAGGGCTGGACCGAGTTCCGTACCGCCGCGATCATCGCCGAGCGGCTCGATGATCTGGGCTGGACGGTGACGGCGGGCGCCGAAGTCGTGGATGCGGCGGCGCGCATGGGGGTCCCGGATGAGGCCACGCTGTCGGCTGCGTTCGAACGCGCGCGGGCCGCCGGTGTCAGTGAAGCCTGGCTGGATCGATTCGCGGGCGGCTTGACCGGGGTGGTCGCCATGCTGGACAGCGGCCGGCCGGGGCCGACGCTGGGTATTCGGGTCGATCTCGATGCCTTGCCGATTCAGGAAGCCCGGGATGCGGTCCATCGACCGGCCGGCGAGGGTTTCGTGTCTTGCCATGCGGGCTCGATGCACGCCTGCGGCCACGATGGCCACGCCGCGATCGGGCTCGGGCTGGCGGAGGTGCTCGCCGCCGATCGCGATCGGCTCGTCGGACGAGTGAAGCTGATCTTCCAGCCGGCGGAGGAAGGGGTGCGCGGAGCCGCCGCGCTGGCCGAGGCCGGCGTGGTCGATGACGTGGACCGGTTCGTCGCCGTGCATCTGGGGCTCGGCTGCCCAAGCGGCACGGTAGTGTGTGGCTGCGACGGTTTTCTGGCCACCAGCAAACTCGACGTGCGATTCGACGGTCGTTCGGCGCATGCCGGCGGGCAACCGGAAGCCGGGCGCAATGCCTTGCTCGCGGCAGCGTTCGCGGTCACGGGGTTGCATGCCATCGCGCCGCACAGTCTGGGGGCGTCGCGTCTCAATGTAGGGCGTTTGCAGGCCGGTACGGCGCGTAACGCGATCGCGGATCGCGCCGAGTTGCAGATTGAAACCCGCGGCACGACCACCGCAATCGATGACTACGTGCGCGCGCGTGCCGTGCAGGTCATCCAGGGCGCGGCGGACGCCCAGCAGGTGACTGCGGAAATCACCTGTGTCGGCCGGGCCGTGGAATGCTTGGCCAGCCCGGATTGGGTCGCCCGAATCGTGGAAGTCGTCGCGGGCCTGCCCGGTATCGAACAGGTGATTGACCGCGACCGGCAGCCGCGCGGTTCCGAGGACGCCACCACACTCATGGCGCGCGTCCAGGCCCGAGGCGGATGGGCAACTTATATGATCGTCGGTTCCGATCTGGCGGCAGGTCATCATCAGCCGGATTTCGATATCGACGAATCTCGCCTGCCGGTGGCCGTACGCATCCTGGCCGAAATCGCGCTGGCGGCGGATTCGTGATGTTGGCGGGCGCGATTGCCGATTCAGGACGCCAGCAGTGTCTTGATCGGTACCTGATCCTTGACGATTGGGGATTTGATGACGATATAGCTGTCGAAGCGGTCGATGTCGACCTTGGCATCATCGAGCAGACTTTCCATGGTCTGCTGGAAATGGCCGATGCTACGGGACACGAACCGCAGCAGATAATCGTACCCGCCGCTGATCATGTGGCATTCGAGCAGGCCGTCGACGGTTTCCAGGTACTGTTCGAAGGCACGATGGTGTTCGCATCGGTGTTCGCCCAGTGTCACTTCGGCGAACACGGTCACGCTGTCGGCGATCTTGGTCAGGTCGATTCGGGCCTGATACGAGGTGATGTATTTCGCGGCCTGCAAACGCTTGACCCGTTGCAGGCACGGGCTCGGCGACAGATGCACCGCCTGCGACAGATCCACGTTCGACATCCGGCCGTTGGCCTGAAGCGTGGCCAGGATATCGATATCGATACGGTCGAGTTTGACGGCCATGTCCATTGCAGCCTTCCGGTTGGGTATCGAGGCGACACACCGAGCGTTGCCCGATCAGTGGGCAGCGATCTATGCGCTTTTGCAGTTCAATTTAATGAATCACTTCTTGAAACATCATGTCAATTCGCGGCTGAGCAGTTAGCGTGCTGTTCGTGATGCAAAGCCCATACCAAGAGAAAATAGGTCGTAATAAGGAATCCTGCGATATTGCCGGCATGACAGTCGTTTGTTCAAAGTATATAATATATTGAAAATTAAGAGGCCGTGCCCTTGTTCACGTCATTCGCTTGTCATACCACCAGCCCGGGCTGAATCCATGACCTATGCCGCCCACGATTTCGCCCCCGATGCCGTTGCCCCATCTACGGGGCACTATATCGGCGGCACATACCGAGCCGCCGACGAGGCATCGATCGAAGTGACGCGGCCGAGCGACGGCCGGGTCTACGGGGCCGTGCCGGAAGCGGGCGAGGCCGGGGTCGATGCCGCTGTGGCCAGTGCCGTTACCGCGGCAAGCGAGTCAGGCTGGGCGCGCTGTGCACCACGGGATCGCGCCCGCGTCATGCGACGTTGGGCCGATCTGATCGATACCGATCAACGCTTGACCGAGATCGAGTGTGTCGGCTCCACGCGGCCGATCGGGCAGGCCTGTGCTCAGGACATTCCCTTCACGGCCGAGGCGATCCGGTTCTTTGCGGAATATGCCGACAAGGACGGGGGCGATCTGACAGCCACGCGCGCCGATAGTCTGGGCTTCGTCGCCGCCGAACCGTTTGGCGTGATTGGCGCGATCACGCCATGGAATTTCCCGTTGTCCATGGCGTCGTGGAAATGTGGGCCGGCACTGGCGGCCGGCAATGCCATGGTCATCAAGCCATCCGAACTGACGCCGTTCTCCACCCTGCGGATGGCCGAGCTCGCGGTCGAGGCCGGTATCCCCGCCGGAATCTTCAATGTCGTGCAGGGCACGGGAGCGACGACCGGCGCGGCGCTGGTCCGGCATCCGGATGTCGGCAAGATCAGCTTCACCGGGTCGAACGCGACCGGGCAGCGCATCATGGCCGACGCCGGCGGGGCTGGCGTCAAACCGGTCACTCTTGAGCTCGGCGGCAAGAGCCCGCAACTGGTGTTTGCCGACGTGCCGGATTTCGAGCACGTCGCCCAATGCGTGGTACGGGGCTTCACCGCCAACGGCGGGCAGGCCTGTATTTCGGGTACGCGTCTGATCGTCCACGAACGCCTGGCCCAACCGCTGGTCGAGCGTATCGTGGAAATCGTTTCGAAAATGAAACCCGGGCCGACCTGGGCGGCAACGACCGATTACTGCCCGATCATCGGTCGGGCCCAGGCCGATAAGATCGAGACGCTCGTCGCGCAGGCCAAACAGGCTGGCGCCGAGGTGCTGACCGGTGGCTCACGCTTTGCCGACGGCCCGGGCGGTCTGTTCTATCGGCCGACCGTGCTTGCCAACGTGACCGACGATATGGCCGTCGTCGCGCACGAAGTCTTCGGTCCGGTGCTCACGGTCCAGACCTTTCGCGACGAGGCTGAAGGGATCGCACGGGCAGATCATCCCCATTACGGTCTGGCCGCCGGTGTACATACCCGCGATATCGGCCAGGCGATGCGTGCAATGCGTGGGATTCAGGCCGGTACGATCTGGATCAATCGTTATGGGCGCAGCCGCGATCTCGCGATCCCGACGGGCGGTTACAAGGGCTCGGGGATCGGCAAGGATCTCGGTCGCCAGGCATTCGAGGCCTGTCAGCGATACAAGAGTGTTCTCATGGATTTCGAGGCCTAGGCCTGTTGATGTGTCGTGCGAGTCCGCGCCAAGTGCGCCCTGAAATTGACGATGGGCGGCAAGACGAGGCATAGCACGCATAGCGTGTCATTCTGCGCCAGCGTGCTAGAACGCTGGATTGCCGTCGTGTTCTTGATTTTGGGGGCACTTGTCCCGAAGGGTTGGGCCACAAATCCCGCCCGGCGGCGTTGCGAGTCTGGATCGTGGCACGCCACGATCGGCAACTCGCGTCTTGTCGGACACACTGCGGTCTCTCGACGAAAAGGCGCTCGAACGACACATCCAAAGGCCCTGGACGCCCAATCCCAAACGACAATCGCCTATGAAAACGGAAACGAACGATACCGCCCAACCGTCGGCGACGGATTTCGATGCATCCACGGAGGTCAGTGTCGGTCGACGGCTGCGGCGCATGCGCAAGAGCAAGGGGTTGACCGTGGCGACTCTGGGCGAGCGCGCTGCGGTCTCGGCCGGCATGATCAGCCAGATCGAGCGTGGTCTGTCGAATCCGTCGATTGGCACCCTGGAACGGCTGCGCGGTGTGCTCGGCATTCCCCTGACGGCTTTTTTCGAAGACCGCGACGATCGGGCACCCGCCACGCCGGTGGCGGAACTCGTACGCCGTGCCGATCAGCGGCCGTTCTTCCAGGTCGGAAGCAACGGCATGAGCAAGGCGTTGCTCTCGCCGAGCGGCGATCACGATCTCCAGTTCATGATCATCAGCGTGCCGCCGCATACCCGATCGCACGACGTCATGATCGGTCCGGGCGAAAAAGCCGGGCTGGTACTCGAAGGCCAACTGACCCTGACCTTGGATGAGCGTGTCACGGTGCTTGCGACCGGCGACAGTTTCCAGTTCGACAGCCGCAAGGCCCACGGCGTGGCCAACGAATCCGACGAATCGGTGCGTCTGCTCTGGATCATGCATACCAAACCCCAGCAGGCCGAGTTCTAAGCGCGGCCCTGATCAGGAGAATCAAACCATGCCTATCCAGGTCGATCCGGTGCCCGATAGCGCCGAGCTGCCCGAAGCGGTCGATTTCGCCATCATCGGTGGTGGCATCATCGGCGTCTGCAGCGCCTATGAACTGGCGCGCAAGGGGCATAAGGTCGCCCTGTTCGAAAAAGGCGTGATTGCCGGCGAGCAGTCCGGGCGCAACTGGGGCTGGTGCCGGCAGCAGAACCGCCACATTTTCGAATTGCCCATGGCTATGCACGCGTTGCGCCGTTGGGGCGAACTGGCCGCGGAAATCGGCGAGGACACCGGTTTTCGGCGTGAAGGCATCGTCTATACCACGACCCGCGAAGAAGACATCGAGAAATGGCGCGCTTGGGAGCAGGAGGCACGCCAGCAGGGGTTCATCAGTCATATCCTCGATGCCGACGAAGCCAAGGCGCGCTCCCCGGGGACGACCACTGACTGGGTCGGAGGCTTGTTTTCTCCGGACGACGGACGCGCCGAACCGTCCATGGCTGCGTCGGCCATCGCGCGCGGATTGATCAAACGCGGCGCCACCGTGCACCAGAACTGTGCCGTGCGCGGTCTGGATATCGCGGGCGGACGCGTGACGGGCGTGCATACCGAGCGTGGCCGAGTCCGGGCAAAGACCGTCATCGGCGCCGGCGGGGCCTGGAGCGCGCGGCTGTGTCGACGCCACGGGATCGGCTTGCCAGTGGCCAACGTCGTCGGCACCGCGTTTCGGACTGCGGCCGCCACCGAGGTGACGCCGGGCTGTCTGACCACGCCGACCGTGGCCATGCGACGGCGCATCGACGGCTGCTACACGCTGGCCGTGCCGGGCCGTGGCCGGATCGATCTGGCGCCGCTGGGCATGCGTTATGCCGCCAAGTTCTATGCGGCCTATCAGCGCAAGCTGAAGAAAAAACTGACCTATCGTTTCGGAAAACCTTTTTTCAGCGGCCCGGAAGCGCTCGGGTCCTGGTCTCTCGATGGGGTCTCGCCGTTCGAGAAGACACGTATACTGGACCCGAAGCCCGATGTCCGTCTTGCCCGGGATACGCTGGCCGCCTGCCAGAAAGAATACCCGGAACTGGCGGATATGGAGATCGCCGACATCTGGGCCGGTGCGATCGACACCACGCCCGACTTGATCCCGGTCATCTCGCCGGTCGAGGCCTTGCCGGGATTCATCATCGCCTCGGGCTTCTCCGGCCATGGCTTTGGCATCGGCCCGGGCGCCGGACGCCTGATTGCCGATATGGCCGCCGAGGACGCCCCCTTGCTCGATGCCTCACCCTACCGACTCGATCGATTCTACGACGGGACCCGGCTCAAGCAGCCCGAATTGATGTAGCGAAGACCGGCGCGATGTCTGGTTTCGTCGCCGCCTTGGTCAGGCGACGGTGGAACCGGATCGATAAAATCGAAAAGTTATCGCGTGTCATGTGGAGAGGCGGTAAGTCTCACCCATTGCGGCGTGCCGGTGCGCTTTGCAGATCGAACCGTTTGCGCACGACGCGGGCGTCGCGTTGATAGGTCCGAAAGCCCATCGCCTCGTAATACGCGAGCCCAGTCTGGTTGTCTGCGCCGATCGTGGCATCGATGGTCGGCAGGGCGTGCCTGCGGGCAGCCTCCTGCGTGGCCTCGAAGAGCGCGCGGCCCACGCCCCGACGATGCGCTGCGGGATGGATATGGGTGCCGATGATCCCCCAGCCGGGCGTGACGTCGTAGTCGTTGTCTACCGAGGCGTATTTGAGCGCCTGAAAGCCGAGCGCGCGGTCCTGCTCGTTGACTGCAACGACGCAGGCACGTTGGTCGGGATGATCGAAATAGCGTTGTCGTACAAAATCGGCATCGTGCGGCCGGTCGCGGCCGGTCGCGTCGATGATGGCCGCCAGTACATCGACCAGGGCCGATATATCGGTGGCGCGGGCCGGCCGTATTACAAAATCGGTCATCTCGTTTGTGTGCATGATGTCTCGCGCTGGAAGGGATAGACCGAGCCGAGCCGCAGGATGCCGGTCAACTCGTCCAGCGCGGTCCGGGTTTCGTCGATGAGGGTCGGATCGGCCAGATCGGCGATCGCGAGACGGTCGCGATAGTGCCGTGTCACCCAGGCTGCGAGTTCGTCGTGAAGCGCGTCATCGAGAAACACGCGGGCCTTGATCGCCGCCCGCTCGGCCGGGCTGAGTATGACCCGCAGTCGTAGACAGGCCGGGCCGCCGCCGTTATCCATGCTCTGCTTGACGTCGAACGCCTGCCAGCCCGTGATCGGATTGTCCGGGGCGGCGACGATGCGGTCCAGTTCGGCGGCGACTGTTGGTTCGTGCTCGCATTCGGCCGGCACGATCACGCGCATCGAGCCGTCGGCGTTGCTGAGCAGCTGTGAATTGAACAGATAGGTCGCCACGGCCGTTTCCAGCGAGACCCGGTCCCGGGCCACGCGCACCGGCGCCAACACGGCGCCGATATCCATTAGCCGGGTTTCGAGTGCGTCGAGTGTGGCGGCTTCGTCGGCGAAAGCGTCTTCGTGATAGAGCAGAACCGGCCCGTTGCCGACCGCGATCACGTCGTTATGAAAAACGCCGGCATCGATGGCGGCCGGATTCTGCTGGGCGAAGACGCTCTGGTCCGTGGTCAGGCCGTGTTGGCGCGCCACGGCCTGGCTGGCCTCCAGCGTCTGTCGGGCGCGAAAGTGCTTCGGCGCGCGGCCCTCGGATAGGCCGGTCTGGCCGTAGACGAACAGATGCACGCCGCTGGTCCCGTAGTCATCACACAGCCGGGTGTGATTGGCCGCGCCTTCGTCGCCGAAAGCCGGCGTGGCCGGCAGGATGGGGTGATGGGCGAAATAGGCCTCGTCGGCGAAGATCGCGGCCAGCACGTCGCGGGTGACCGGCGCTTCCAGGGCCCGATGATAACTGGACTGCAGATTGGCGGCGGTGAAATGCACGCGTCGGTCAGCAGCATCCACGCTGGGGGTGACGGTGGCCGCATTCGCTGTCCACATCGCGGCTGCCGAGGAGATCGTCCGGACCAGTGAGAAATCGGCCGCGGCGGCGGCCGCGAGCTGCTCGGCTGGCGTGCCGGGAAACCCCAAGGCGCCCAGGGCGTCGACCGCCGGCCGGGGATGCGGTGGCAGCACGCCCTGCGCGAAACCCGCATCAGCCAGGGCTTTCATCTTGGCCAGCCCCTGTAACGCCGCCTCGCGCGGGTTGGAGACCAGCCCGGCGTGTGCGGCGGCGGCCAGATTGCCGTGGGCCAGCCCGGCATAGTTGTGGGTCGGGCCGACCAGGCCGTCGAAATTGACTTCGCGGGTCGCCGTATCCGAGAAATCGCCGGCGTTCATGCCTCGATCCCGTCGAGCGAGATACCGGCCGGCAGCGTATCGGGCACGGCGGCGCTGGTCGACTCCATCGAGGCCATCGGCCAGGCACAGTAATCGGCCGCGTAATAAGCGCTGGGCCGGTGATTGCCGGAATCGCCGATGCCGCCGAAAGGCGCATCCGAGGCCGCGCCGGTGATCGGCCGGTTCCAGTTGACGATGCCGGCCCGGATCCGCAGCCGGAAATCCTTCCACAGGCCGGATTCACCGCCGATCAGCCCAGCCGACAGGCCATAGGCGGTGTTGTTGGCTTCCCGCAGAGCTTCATCCCAGCTCGAGGTTCGACATACGGTCAGCAACGGGCCGAAGTGTTCGACGTCGTCGACATCGGCATGAGTGACATCGATCAGCGCCGGTGAGAGCAGGCTGGTGCCTTCGCGCAGCCGTTCGGCCGCCTTGATGACATGGGCACCGGCCTCGGCCATCGTGGCCTGGGCCGCCAAGATACCGTCGGCGGCCTCGACTGTCGCCAAGCCGGCATAGAAGGGCGGTGTATCCGTATCCGCCGGGTCACCGACCACGAGCCGACTCATCGCCTTGACCAGGTTGGCAATCAGCGCATCGCCGGCCGGGCCTTCCGGCACGATCAGCCGGCGGGCACAGGTACAGCGCTGGCCGCCGGAGGCAAAGGCCGATTGGAGAATCACCAGTACGGCCGCGGCGATGTCGTAACCGGCCTCGGCGACCACCAGCGGGTTGTTGCCGCCCAGCTCCAGCGCCAGGATCTTGTCGACGCGACCGCCGAAGGCGGCATGCAGCGATTTGCCGGTGGCCGCGGAGCCGGTGAATAACAGGCCGTCGATGCCGTCGTGGCCGGCCAGGGCCTGACCAACGTCCTTGGCTCCTTGCACGAGATTGATCACGCCGTCCGGCAGGCCGGCGGCTTGCCAGCACTGGAGTGTCAGATCGGCCGTGGCGGGCGTGATCTCGCTGGGCTTGAACACGACCGTGTTGCCGGCCAGCAGTGCCGGCACGATATGCCCGTTGGGTAGATGGCCCGGAAAGTTATAGGGGCCGAAGACCGCCAGCACACCGTGTGGCCGATGCCGCAGCACGGCCTGGCCGCCGGGGATGTCCTTGGATCGCTCGCCGGTGCGCTCGTGATAGGCAGTCTGCGAGATCGCGATCTTGCCGATCATCGCACCCACTTCGCTCGCCGCCTCCCAGCGCGGTTTGCCGGTCTCGCGGGAGATGGTTTCGGCCAGTTCTGCCTTGTTCGCTTCGAGCTGGTCGCGGAAGGCTTCACAGATCGCGGCGCGGTCTTCGAAGGGGCGGCGTGCCCAGTCCGCGAAGGCGCCGCGTGCGGCGTCGATCGCGGTGTCGATCTGATCGGCGCTGGCGGTTTCGCCTTGCCAGATCGTGTCGCCGGCGACCGGGTCGGTTTTGGTCAGGGATTCGCCGGTGCCTGGGTGCCATTGGCCGTTGAGGAAGAGTTTTTGTTTGGGTTCTAGGGGCATTGCGGGCTCCGGGCTTTACTATTTGAAGTCGTCGTATTCACGAGCAGCTTCGACGGGCGGTTTCGCACTGCTGTGCAAGTGGCTTCTTTTGCTTGTCCAAAAGAAGCCACCAAGAAAAAGACACCCGGTCCGGCGCCGGCTTTGCCGGTCCACTCCGAAACGAAGCGTCGACGGGATGCGCCCAGAACTCGCATCGCTTTGGCGATGCTCAGACATGCTGGACGCACCGGCGCATGCGCCGGACACCCGCCGCCGCTCCGTTTCTCTGTCGCCGGCCTGACGGGACTTGTAATACAAACGAGATAACTTCCGGCCTACAGGCGGGCCGATGCGTTGCGTGGCACCGATCGTATCGGTACGACGCGAATCCCAAAGTCGGTCCGCGCTGTATTCGCTTCCCTTCAGACGCCCACGGAGGCGCGCAGGACCGATGGGTGTCCAGCGCACGGCGCCGGTGCGGCCAGCTTGTCTGAGCGCGGCTAAAGCCGCGTGAGTTCTGGCCGTTTCCCATCGGACCGAGTACCGCATTGCACCCGCGAAGCAGACGGCTATGAGGGTGTTTTTCTCTTTGCTTGGTTTCGTTTGGACGGGCAAACGAAAGTGACTCGCACAACAGTGCGAAATCGCTCGGCCAACGCTGCACATGAGTGCTAACGGTTCCCGCGCGCAATTTGGCTGCCATGGAACATCCGGCCGATATAGACGACTCAATCACTCAGCACTCGCAACCGCGCCCCGTCCTCAATCCCGAGCCGTGCCGCTTCTTCGGGATGCACGACAAGCCGATCGCCGTCGGGCGCCCGCCCGACCCAGGCCGCTCGAAAATCGGCACAGCGATCGGTGGTCGCCGCGAGCGTCAACGGCGTGCCGGGCTTGGCGGCGCTGTCGTCGATGATCGCCTCGACCTCGGTCGATTCGCGTACGGCCTTCACGTCGTCGAGATAGGCCTCGACCGTGGGCCCGGCATCGAAGATATCGATATAGCCTTCGAAGCGCAGGCCCTGGGCGCGCAGCATGGCCAGCGCCGGCTTGGTCTGTTCGTGGACCGCGCCGATGGTCTCGCGGGCGTCGGCCGGCAGCATGGCGGTACAGATCGGATAGCGTGGCATCAGCTCGCCGATGAACGATTTCTGGCCGAGGCCGGTCAAGCGATCGGCGTCGCCGAAATCGATGGGGAAGAAGTGCTGGCCGAGCGCGGTCCAGAACGGGTTGACGTCGGCGTCGTCGAAACGGCCCCGCATCTCGGCCAGTACCCGGTCGGGAAAGCGATGCCGATAGGCGGCCATGAACAGCCAGCGCATGCGCGACAGAAGCGTACCGTTGCGCGCGCCACGGGTTCGCCAGTCCGGTCGCAGATACAGCGAGCAGACCTCTGCATCGCCGGTATGGTCGGAGGACAGGAACAGCGTGTCGATCACGCGGTTGAGGCCGAGCTGTGCCGAGGACTGGGCCATGCGGCCCACGCGATAGTTGTAGAACGGGGCATCCAGACCGACCCGGGCCTCGATCGCACAACAGCCGGCGATCCGATCGGCGACCGGTCCGTCGACGGCGTCGTCCTCGAGCACGAAGAAATACAGATCGGGGGCGCTGGCCAGGCTGGCATCGTCCTCGGTCTTGTCGAAGGCGCGCCGTGTCTCGGCGATATGCTCGGCGAGAAAGTCACGGTTGTCCGGCAGCGAGGTGAATCCGGCCCCGGTCTCGATCGCGATCGTGTGCAGGGCCTCGAGATCGGTCTCTTCGATCGGGCGGATCAGCATGGGGCGTCGCCTCGGTCCAGCGGATGGAGGGGCGCGGCCAGCACGGCACGGCCCGTGCTCAGCGCCAGCGCGTCCGCGTCGTCACTGGTCATGCAAAGCTGGCCGGTGCCGGAGGTGGTGTAGGGGGCCGCAATACAGCGATAGTCGGCACACTGCTGGTTGGCCAGCAGCGCTGTGGCCGCCGGCGGCGGGGCATGGCGATTATCGATCGTCACCGGGTGCCAGCGGTTGTTGCGTACGCTGTTGAGCCGTTCGAACGTGCATTCGAGCAACAGGCCGCCGTCGAACAGGTCGATATGGCGGGAATCGGCGAAGCCTTCGGCTCGCAGGTCCGCGGCGGCGGTGACGTGCCGGGCATGGATCGCGCCGATCGCGGCTCGGCCGGTCTCACTCAACAACGGCTCGTACAACGGAAACGGCGGCATGACCTCGGCGATGAAGCTCTTGGAGTGGATGCCGGCCATTTCGTTGATCTCGCCGAAATCCTTGACGAAGAAATGCCGGCCCACGGCTTCCCAGAACGCCGAGGTGCCGGTTTCATCCAGCGGCCCGGGCATCGCCACCGCCAGGCCCGGCATGAAGCGCTCCGGGTGCTGGGCCACGAACATCAGCCGCGCGCGTCGCAGCAGGCGTTCGCCGATGGTGCCGCGATGTTCGGCGGCGATCGAGAAAGCACAGAGCAGGCTGGCCTCGGAGAGTTCGTGCGACAGCGACAGGATCGCGACCTCGCGACGCACATCGAGTTGCTGGGAGGCATGGATGAGCGTTTCGCGGCGCCATGTGTAATAGGCCTCGCGCGCGCCGGCTCGGGCCCGGATGCTGGCGGTGCCGACGACTTCGCCCGCGTACTCGAGTACGAAGACATATATCTGGCCGTTGGGCGCGGCCACCGAGGCCGACAGGGCTTCCTCGGAGGCTGTCAGCCGGTCGCGAAGCCGGTCGCGATGCGCCGGCAGATTGGTCAGCGGTGGCTGGGCGCCGGCGGCAAGCGCCACCAGCGCATCGAGATCCGTGGGCTTGCCGGGGCGTACAAGATACATCGCGAGGCGCGCCGGCTCAGGCCAGCGCGTCCGCAACGCGTCCGATCGCCTTGTCGAGTCGGGCCATGCCCTCGCGAATATCGGCTTCGGGAATGATGAGCGAAGGCGCGAAGCGCAGCACGCTCGGTCCGGCCACGAGCAGCATCACGCCCTCGTCGATGCCGGCTTTGAGTGTGTCGCGCCCGGCCTCGCCAAAGCGGGCGTTGAACTCGGCACCGATGAGCAGGCCGAGGCCGCGAATTTCGGTGAAACAATCGTATTTGGCGTTGATCTTCTCGAGTTCGCTACGAAACAGATCGTGCCTTGCGGCCACGCCGTCCAGTACCTCGGGCGTGTTGATGGTCGTGACCGCAGCCTGCGCGACGGCAGCCCCCAGCGGATTGCCACCGTAGGTGGAACCGTGCGTGCCGACCACGAAGACTTCGGCGATCTTGTCGGTGGTCAGCATCGCGCCGATCGGAAATCCGCCGCCGAGCGCCTTGGCACTGGTCAGGATGTCCGGCGTGACGCCGTAGTGCATATAGGCATAGAGACGGCCCGTGCGGCCTACGCCGCACTGGACTTCGTCGAAGATCAGCAATGCGTTGTGCTCGTCGGCAAGCTGACGCAGGCCTTCCAGAAACGCCTGATCGCCCGGCGTGACTCCGCCTTCGCCCTGGAAGGGCTCGACCATGATCGCGCAGGTCTCGTCGTTGACGAGTTCGCGCGCGGAGTCGAGGTTGTTGTATTCGCCGTGGACGATGCCGCCCGGCACCGGCCCGAAGCCCTGGGTGTATTTCTCCTGACCGCCGACCGAGACCGTGAACCACGTGCGGCCGTGGAACGACTTGCAAAAGGACACGATGCGGTCCTTGGCCTCGCCGTAATGATCGTGGGCATAACGCCGGGCCAGCTTGAGCGCGGCTTCGTTGGCTTCGCCGCCGGAATTGCAGAAGAACGCCTTATCCGCGAAGGTCGATTCGACCAGGGTCCGGGCCAGCCGCAGCGCGGGCTCGTTGGCATAGACATTCGAAAGGTGCCAGAGCGTTTCGCCCTGCGTCTTCAAGGCCTCGACCAGGGCCGGATGCGCATGGCCCAGCGCGTTGACCGCGATGCCGCCGGCGAAATCGATGTACTCGCGCCCGGCCTGATCCCACAGACGGCTGCCCTCGCCGCGTACGGGCACCACCGCCTGCGGGTTGTAGTTGGGCAGCATGTAAGTCGTGAAATCGTCGCGGGTTGGCGTCCAGTCCATGGGTTCGTGTCCGGTGTGCGGGCCAGTGAATAGGCGGCCTATTGTGGCCTGTTGTCCATGTCGGGTCACGTCGGCCGGATTCGGCATGCGCCGATCGTCGTATTGGCAGGGCTGCGATGTCGTTGGTTCAATTTAGTTCGTAAAGTTAACGAACTAAATTGAACCAATCGTGAGCCGGGCCGCTGCCACTCGCCGACGCGACAACCAGAGCCGGGTGCTCGAGGCCCTGCGCCGCGACGGCCCGGCGTCGAGGGCCGAGCTTGCCCGTGCGCTGGGGCTCAGCAAGGTCACGTTGTCCGCGATCGCTCAGCAGGCGTTGCAGGACGGGTGGCTGGTCGAGCGCAACGCTGCCGGCGGCGGCGTCGGTCGGCGCCCGACGCTCCTGGCACTGGCCCCGGCGCTCGGCGTGACCGGTGCGGTGGATATCCATGCCGACAGCCTGTCCGTACGGATCAGCGACCTGCGCGGCGCGGTACTGGCCGAGGCCACCCGCGATACGCCGACCGCCGAGGCGGCGCTCGTCCATCGGGTGCAGGACGAACTCGCCGCCGCCTGTCAGGCCTGCGGCCACGAGGTCAGCGCGCTGCGTGCCGTCGTTTTCAGTCTGCCGGCGGCGATCGACGTCGACGGCCGGCTCAATGCGGTGGGTGAGCCAGCGTGCCTGGCCGGCATCGATTGGGTCACAGCGCTCGAGGCGTGGCTACCAGACGTCGCCGTGGCCCTGATCAACAATAGCAACGCCGCGGCCCTGGCCGAACACGCCGAGGGCGCCGCCGCAGCCTGGGTGAACTTCGCCTATGTCGGCATCGGTCAATCCGGGCTCGGGGCGGGGCTGGTGCTCGACAACATGCTCTATCGCGGTACGCGGCACGGGGCCGGCGAGATCGGGGCGCTCGTGCTCGGTGATGATGATTACGCACTCGACGGTCTGGCGAAATCGCCGCGGACCGCCGCGTTCTATCGCCGGCTGGCCCAGCTGGTTGCGCTGATGGACCACCTGCTTGATCTCGACGGCGTCGTACTGCACGCCGCGGACCTGGACCATGCGACCTGGACCCGCGAGCTGCCCCGGGCGCTCGCCGACTGCGCCATCCGGCCGGTGACCCTGCGCGTGGCCGCACTCGGTGAGCGCGGCCCGCTCGTCGGCGCGGCCCGGCTGGCCGCGGATACCGCCTGGCGTCATCTCGAACAGCGCATGGCCGAGGCGGACTGACACGACATCACAAGCAAGAAACAACACGGAGGAGGCGGCCGATGACGGCAACGACACAGCACACGACTTCGCCCACGCGCCTGCCGGCCATGGCCTGGCTGGCGATCGCGATCGCCGCGCTCGGCGGCATGCTCTACGGCTACGATATCGGCATCATCGCGGGCGCGCTCGTCTTCATGAAGTCCGCACTTTCGCTCGGGCCGGTCGAGATGTCCTGGATCGTGGCGGCGGTGCTCGGCGGCGGTTCGCTGGCCACGCTGATCGGCGGGCCGGTCGCCGATGCGATCGGGCGCAAGGCCACGCTGCTGATTGCCGGCGTCGTGTTCGCCCTGGGCGTGTTGGTTACCGCCATGGCCGCCGGTTACATCGGTGCGCTCGGCGGACGGCTCATCCAGGGGATCGGGGTGGGGCTCGTGACGATCGTCGTGCCCCTGTACATGGTGGAGGTCATGCCGCCCGCGGTCCGGGGTCGCAGCGTGACGTTGTTTCAACTGTGTCTGACCTTCGGGATTCTGGCCGGTTATCTGGTGGGTTATTTCTTCAACGCCAGCGGCGACTGGCGGGCGATGTTCGCCACCGCCCTGGTACCGGCCGCGGCGTTCGTGGTGCTGGGTCTGGCGCTGCCGAAATCGCCGCGCTGGCTGATCAAGCGCGGGCGACGCGATGAAGCCCGCGCGGCGCTGGCGCGCACGCACAGCCCGGCCGAGGCCGAGACCACGTTCGAAGAACTGGTCGCCCAGACCGATTCAGAAGGGATTTCGGCTCGCTGGTCGTTGCTGCTGGCCCCGGGCTATCGCAAGGCGTTCTTCCTGGCCCTGGGGATCGGCATCCTCAATCAGCTCACCGGCATCAACACGCTGCTGCAGTTCAATACCGTCATCCTCGATCAATCGGGTCTCGGCGGAGGTGCCGATGCCGTGCTGGGCAGTGTGTCGGTCGGGCTGACCAATTTCGTGGTGACGATCATCGGGCTCGTGCTGATCGACCGTGTCGGGCGGCGTCCGCTGCTTATCGTCGGTACCGCCGGGGCCACCGTGGCGCTGGCCTTCATGGCGTTGGTGCATCTGTTCACCGAGGCATCGGCCTTCCAGGGCTATGCAACGCTGTGCGGCCTGATCGGTTTCGTGATCTTCTTCGCCATCGGCCCCGGTATCGTGGTGTGGCTGGCAATTTCGGAAGTCCTGCCGCTGGCGATCCGGGCCAAGGGCATGGCCGTGGCTCTGTTTGCCAATTCGCTGATGTCGGCGATCCTGGCCGCGGTTTTCATGAGCATCGTCTCGGTGGCCGGGTATGCCGGGGCCTTCGCCCTGCTTGCCATCGCAGTTTTCGTCTATATGTTGCTGGCCATCTTCCCGTTGCCGGAAACCCGTGGCCGCAAGCTGGAAGAGATCGAGACCCATTTTCTGGGAGAAAGCCATGGCTGAACGCCAGCCCCGTGTGCGCATCGGCGTCGATGCCGGCGCCAGCAAGACACGCGTGGTCGCCCTCGAGGCGACGGGTTCGCTGATCGGCGCGGCCAACGGGCCTGCTGCCACGCTCAATGGTCGGGCCGATACGGCCTGGCGGACCGTTCAGGAAACGATCCGTGCGATCGCGCCGCTGGAAGCGGTCGATCCGGCGGCCATGCGTGTGGTCGTCGGCATCGCGGGTACGGAAATCGCGACGGCCTATCGCGCGTTCTGCGACAGCGCGCCGGCGTGGGGATCGCTGAGCGTGGTCTCGGATGCGCACGTGGCCTGTGCCGGGGCGCATGACGGTCGGGACGGGGCGATTGTGGCGGTCGGGACCGGCGTGGTCGGCTTCTGTCGCCATGCCGGGGACAGCACACGCGTCGGTGGCTGGGGGTTCCCGCACGATGATCGGGGCTCGGGGGCCTGGCTCGGCATGGAGGCCGTCGGCCATGCGCTGGCCGCCGCGGACGGACGCCGCCCGCGCGATACGCTGGCCGAGCAGGTTCTGGCGGCCTATGACGATGATCCGGGCACGCTCGCTGCCTGGGCCTGTACGGCCGATGCCGGCGCCTTCGCGCGACACGCCCGGCTCGTGGCCGAGCGGGCCGCGGCCGGTGAGGCGCATGCCACGGCGCTCATTGGCGAGGCCGCTGTCCATGTCTCGGCCGTGGCGCGAGCGTTGATCGGCGAACGGGCCGGTCTGGCGCTCGCGCTCACCGGCGGGCTGGCCGAGACCGTGGCGCCGTGGCTGGACGCCGATCTGGCATCACGGCTCACCCCGGCCGTCCACGACGGTGCGCATGGCGCCGCACTGATGGCCGGCGAGCAGACGTATTCGACAACGGAGTCCAATTCATGAGCCCGTCCACTCTCATGCGTCAGGAAATGCGCGAGACCCCCGAGCGCCTGACGGAACAATGGCAGGCCAACCGGAATGTCATCGCCGCGATTGCTGCCGAGCTGGCGATGCGCCCGGCAGCGCCCTGGTGGGTGACGGCCCGCGGCAGCTCATCCCACGCGGGCGCGTTCTTCGCGGCTGCGGCTGGGCTTGGCGCCGGGCGTGTGGTGGGCGAGATCACGCCGAGTCTGTTCACGGTCTACGAGCGCCAGCCGCGGCTGGACGGGGCGATGGTCATGGCCATCTCGCAGTCCGGGGCCGGCTCGGATATCAATGCCGTGGTCGAGGCCGCCAACGCCGGCGGCGCGCTCTCGGTGGCGCTGACCAACGATCCGAGCTCGGCGCTCGGCCGGGCGGCTACGCACACCATCAATCTCGCGATGGGCCCGGAGCGGGCCGTCGCCGCGACCAAGACCTATCTCGGTACTCTGGCGGCATCGGCTCGTCTGGTGGCCGCAGCGTCCGATGATCGCCAGCTGGAAGCCGCGCTCGAGCGGCTGCCGGCCACGCTGGCGGCTCGCCGCGATGCATATGCCGCGCTGTCGGCCGAGACGCTGGCCGATTTCGACCGGGCCGGCTTCGTACTGGGCCGGGGCGTGAGTCTGGGCATCGCCCGCGAGGTGGCGCTGAAGTTCAAGGAAGTCTGCGTGACGCCGGCCGAGGCATTCTCGGCGGCCGAGTTCATCCATGGTCCGCTCACGCTGGTCGGCCCGGGGACGCCCATACTCATGATCTGTCTGGATGATGCGACCCGGCCCGGTCTGATCGATACGGCCCATCGACTGGCCGAACTCGGAGCACAGGTCACGCTGATTGGCCCGGCGCTCGACGACGTGGCCGGCGCCGATAACCTGGCCGTCGTCAGCCGACCTGCCACGGGCAACGTGTTCACCGATGCCATCGCGCTCGCCTTCGATTGCTACGGCGCGCTGGAAGCCCGCGCGGTGGCGCTCGGCTATGATCCGGACCAGCCGCCCAACGTGCGCAAGGTCACCAGCACCTACTGATGAACAGGCACGCCTCAGCCGGTGCCGCGGCGCGCGATCGGCCGGTCATATCGGCGTGGCGCGATCCGTGGTTCTGGGGATTCGTCGCCCTGGGGCCGCTGTATTGGGTCGGCCTGTGGCTGACCGGCACAGGGCTGGCTGTGTCGATGACGCGCGCGGCGCCGCTGACCTGGCTTACGCTCGGGCTGATCGTGCCGATCGTCGAGGAGGTATTCTTTCGCGGTCTGCTCCAGCAGGGCCTGCGGTGCATGACACGGCGTCAGATCGGCGTCGGTGTGTCGGCCGCGAATCTGATCACCAGCCTGGTGTTCTGTACAGCGCATGCGATGACCCGCGGGCCAAGTGTGGCGGCCGGGGTGTTCGTGCCATCGCTGTTGTTCGGCCTTTGCTACGAGCGTCATCGCTCGCTGGCCAGTCCGGTCGCGTTGCATTGCAGCTATAACAGCGGCTATTTCCTGTTGTTCGGTTGGTAGTTTCCGGCCAGCATGCCGGTCGATCAGAGACACGCAGATGTGATCGAGACCCGGCGGTCGGTCGGCCACGGTGCGCGCGCCACGGCCGGGTCGAATCGCCTGGCCGGCCGCCGATAGGACAAGACCGATGAGAGCATCGCCATGAATACGCAACCCGACCGTTTTCGATTGCACGGTGCCACGGTGCACGACGGCGTATCGACGACACGTACGATCGCCATCGATGGTATTCGGCTGGCGGCCGAGATCGATCACGGGCGTGATATCGCACTGCCGGAGGACTGGCATGTCATTCCCGGTTTTATCGATGCCCATATCCACGGCGCCATCGGCCACGATGTGATGGATGCCGATGCAGCCGGGCTGGCAGCGATCGCGCGCTATCTGCCGGCCGAGGGCACGACGTCGTTTCTGGCCACGACCATGACTGGGCCGCATGACGCGATCGAGGCTGCTCTGGGCAACGCCGCGGCTTTCGAGGCGCCGGGTGGGGCGGCTGAAATGCTCGGCGTGCATCTCGAAGGGCCATTCGTCGATCGTGACAAGGCCGGAGCACAGCCGGTCGCCTGCATCACTGCCCCGGACGTGGCGCTGTTCGACCGCTGGCAGGCTGCCGCCGGCGGGCGTATCCAGGTTGTGACACTCGCGCCCGAACAGCCCGGCGGCGAAGCCCTGGTCGCGCATCTCGTGGCCCGGGGCGTTCGACCGTCCATCGGCCATTCGAGCTGTTCCGCGGCGCGGGCCCAGGCTGCGATCGCCGCCGGTGCCAGCCGCGGTACGCATCTGTTCAACGCCATGAACGGCCTGCATCACCGCGAACCCGGGGCGGCCTGTGCACTGCTTACCGATCCGGCGGCGTCTGCGGAGCTCATCGTGGACGGTCTGCATGTGGCGCCGGCGATGGTGAAGCTGGCCTGGCGGACCGCCGGTGCCGAGCGGCTGATGACGATCACCGATGCGATGCGGGCCAAAGGCCTCGGTGACGGCGAGACCGAACTCGGCGGTCAGGCCGTGACCGTGGCCCACGGCGAGGCCCGGCTGGCCGACGGCACGCTCGCTGGCAGCGTGCTGACTTTCGATACGGCCTTTCGCAACCTGCGCGCATTCACCGGTTGCGATATGGCCGAGGCGATCGCCATGACCAGCACCAACGCGGCCCGTGATCTCGGCGTGGCCGATCGCAAGGGGCGCCTGCTGCCGGGATACGATGCCGACCTGGTGGTGCTGGATAGCGAAGGCCGGCTGCGCCTCACCGTCGCCCGCGGCGTCGTGGCCTACGATCCGGACGGACTGGCGGCATGCGCTTGATCTTCAAGGGGATGAACGTGGCGCTCGGCCTGTCGCTGGTTTAGCGTCAGGTCGCGGTTCACGAATACGAGCGATCGCTCGTGGCATTCATTCCCGAACTGGCCATGCTGGGCACCGTCCTGCTTCTGGGCTGTATCAGCCCGGGGCCCGATTTCGTGGCCGTGACGTCGCACGCGCTGGCCGATCGGCGCTCGGGCGTGAAGATCGCCTGTGGGATCGCCACAGCGATCACGATCTGGGCGGCGCTGTCGGTAGCGGGGCTGGCCTTCGTGCTCTCGCGCGTGGCTTTCGTCTATGAAGCGGTTCGTCTGGCCGGGGCCGCCTTTCTGGTCTATCTGGGTATCAAACTGTTGTGGTCCGCCCGGCACGGTGCGACCGATGGGCCGCCGCGTCTTGCAGCCGCGACCACGCAGGGCTCGTTTCGTCGCGGGTTCGTACTGGGGCTGTTCAACCCGAAATCCGCGGTATTCTTCTCCAGCCTGTTCGCGACACTATTGCCGGCTGATGCGCCGGTCTGGGTGTTCGCCGCCACGATCGCGCTTGCTGCCGTCACGGCCTTTGGTTGGTTCCTCGCCGTGGCATTTTTGTTTTCGGTCGGGCGTATCCAGTCGCTATATCGCCGAGCGCGTCGCGTGATCGATGCCACCATGGGCGTGGTGCTGGCGGCACTCGGCCTGCGCCTGGCCTTCGAGCGCTAGGGCGTGTCGTCACGAGATAGGCGGCCGCATTGTCCGGCGAGTGGTCCCGGGCAGGGGCGCAGGCCGTCGTGCGTAGCGCCACTGGCCGGAATAACCCGGCGGGCCGGCGATCAGCCGGCGTTATTGCTCGTTCACGTGGCGCGTGCCACGCCGCGCTCGCGTTGTTGGATGGTCAGGCGGGGCGGACTCCGCCCGGCAGCCAGGACGGAGTCCGCCGGGCTGGGTTGAGTCATCGTCGCGATACGGCAGGCATGTTGCTTGCATCGAACGTCCAATGGCATTGCGCCCCGGCCGGCGCAGACTGGACGAGACATGCTTGAGGAGAGCCGCCATGGCCGCACCCTATCGATATACCATCGGCGCGCGGACTTATCGTTTCGATGATCTGGCCGAGGTCATGGCCAAGGCCAACCATGCCCGCTCGGGCGATCGGCTAGCCGGTGTCATCGCCGAGACGGCGGAAGAGCGGGTGGTGGCCCAGATGGTACTGGCCGATCTGCCGCTCACGGTCTTTCTAGAGGATCTGTTGATTCCCTACGAGGACGACGAGATCACGCGTCTGATCGTCGATACCCACGATGCCGAGGCGTTCGCGCCGATTCGTCATTTCACGGTCGGCGATTTCCGCAACTGGCTGCTGGCCGATGACACATCGGCCGAGGTGATCGCGGCCGTGCGACCCGGCATCACGCCGGAGATGGCGGCGGCCGTGGCCAAGATCATGCGCAATCAGGATCTGATCCTCGTCGCGAAGAAATGTCGGGTGGTCACCGCGTTTCGCAACACGATCGGTCAGGCCGGGCATCTGTCGACCCGGCTGCAGCCCAATCATCCGACCGACGATGCGACCGGCATCGCCGCCAGCATTCTCGACGGTCTGCTTTATGGCAACGGGGATGCGGTGATCGGCATCAACCCGGCCACCGACAACGTGGCCCAGTCGGTGCGGTTGATGAAGATGCTCGACGAGATCATCGCCCGCTACGAGATTCCGACCCAGTCCTGCGTGCTAACCCATGTGACGAATACGCTGGAGGCCATCGAGGCCGGGGCGCCCGTGGATCTGGTGTTCCAGTCGATCGGCGGCACCGAGGCGACAAACAGCAGCTTCGGTTTCGGGCTGGCCGATCTGGCCGAAGCCCGCGAGGCGGCCCTTGCCCTGAAACGGGGCACGGTCGGCGACAACGTCATGTATTTCGAGACCGGGCAGGGCAGCAGTCTGTCCGCCGATGCCCATCACGGGTTGGACCAGCAGACCTGCGAGGCACGGGCCTATGGGGTCGCGCGTCATTTCAAGCCGCTTCTGACCAACACGGTGGTCGGCTTCATCGGTCCGGAATATCTCTACGACGGGAAGGAGATCATCCGCGCCGGGCTGGAGGACCATTTCTGCGGCAAGCTGCTCGGGGTGCCGATGGGCGTGGACGTCTGCTACACCAACCATGCCGAGGCCGACCAGAACGACATGGACACGCTGTTGACGCTGCTCGGCGTGGCGGGCGTGAACTTCGTCATGGGCATTCCCGGCTCGGACGACATCATGCTCAACTACCAGACGACATCCTTCCACGACGCCCTTTATGCGCGCCGGGCACTGGACCTGCGCCCCGCTCCCGAGTTCGATGCGTGGCTGACCAGGATGGGCATCTTTGCCGAAGGCGATCAGTATCGGCTCGCCGAGACGTTGCCCGAGTCTTTTGCCCACTCGCTCTCGCGCCTGCCGGAGGGCGCCGATCATGAGTGATGATGAAGCCGGCCCGGAACGTGATCACCTACCGGCCGAACAGGTCGAGTCGGGCGTCGTCGACAACCCGTGGCGCAAGCTGCGAGCCTTCACCGATGCCCGCATCGGCCTCGGGCGGGCCGGCATCAGCCTGCCGACCCATCGCATGCTGGAATTCCAGCTCGCCCATGCCCAGGCCCGCGATGCCGTGCATCTGCCACTGGATGTCGATGCCCTGTGTGAATCGCTGGATGAGCCGCCGTCACCGTTGCCGAACCAGGCGCCGATCCGGCTGCACAGCCGGGCCGATGATCGCATCACCTATCTGCAGCGGCCGGATCTCGGGCGTCGTCTGAACGACGATTCGGCCGCTACGCTCGCCGAGGCCGCGGCGGACGATGGCTATGACCTGGCGCTGGTCATCGTCGACGGGCTGTCGTCGTTCGGCGTGGCCAGCCATGCCGCGCCCTTCATCGAAAAACTGGCCAGCGAGCTGGCCGATGACGCCGATTTCGATTGGTCGCTGGCGCCGTTGACGGTGATCGAGCAAGGGCGCGTGGCCATCGGGGACGACGTCGGCGAGCGGCTCGCCGCCCGCTGTGTCGTGGTGCTGGTCGGCGAGCGCCCGGGGCTGTCCTCGCCGGACAGCCTGGGCCTTTATCTGACCTGGAATCCGCACGTCGGGGTCACCGATGCCGATCGCAACTGTATCTCCAACGTCCGTCCGGCCGGACTCGCCCTGGACGAAGCGGCACAACGTTTGCTTTATCTGCTGAAGGAAGCCCGCCGCGGCGAGCAATCCGGCGTGGCGCTCAAGGATCGCAGCGGCGGTGAGGCGATCGAGAACGAGACCGAGCAGAAGAATTTTCTGACCGGGTAAATCATAACGGGTGGGATAGGGCGATGAGCACACACACGGTAGACGACGACTATCTGGCCAAACGCCAGCTCCAACGCGGTACGGCGGGCTGGGTTCTGCTGGCCGGGCTCGGCGTGGCCGGCGTCATTTCGGGCGATTTCGCGGGCTGGAACTTCGGCATCGCCCAGGCCGGTTGGGGTGGTTTCGTGATCGCCGCGGTGCTGATGGGCCTGATGTATTTCTCGCTCGTCCTGTCACTGGCCGAAATGAGCGCGGCCATTCCGGCGGCCGGCGGCGGCTACAGCTTCGCCCGCCAGGCCATGGGGCCGGCCGGCGGTTACTTCACCGGCCTGGCGGTGCTCATCGAATACGCGCTGGCGCCCGCAGCCATCGTGATCTTTATCGGCTCGGCGGTGTCCGAGCTGATCGGCATCGACGGGCCGATCGTCTATGCGGTCTTTTATGCCGTGTTCATCGGCATCCATCTGGCCGGTGTGGGCGAAGCGCTCAAGGTGATGCTGGCGATCAGCGCCTTGGCCGTATTCGCCATCCTGCTGACCGCGGTCGCCCTGATCGGCGATTTCGATGCATCGAATCTCTTCGATATTGCCCCCACCGATGCAGCAGGGGCCTCGACCTTCCTGCCGTTCGGCTGGTATGGCGTCTGGGCAGCCTTGCCGTTCGGCATGTGGTTGTTTCTGGCCGTTGAAGGTGTGCCGCTGGCCGCCGAGGAAGCCAAGAACCCGGCACGTGACGTGCCGCGCGGCATCATCGCGGCCATGCTGTTCCTGATCTTCACCGCCACCCTCGTGACTGTACTGCTGGCCGGGGCCGCCGGCGCCCAGGCTATCGGCAATTCCGGTGTGCCGTTGGTCACTGCCTTGCGGGATACCAACAGCGCCGGCATCGGCACGCTGGTCAACGTGTTGGCCCTGGCCGGACTCGTGGCCTCGTTCTTCTCCATCATCTATGGCTATAGCCGACTGGTGTTCGCTCTCTCCCGGGCCGGCTATCTGCCGAGCTTCCTGTCGCTGACCAGCTCCCGCAAAGCCCCGACCTGGGCCCTCGTCGTGCCCGGGGTGCTGGGTTTTCTTGCCTCGCTGTCCGGCGCGGGCGATCGCATGCTGGCGATGGCCGTGGTGGGCGCGACGCTGTCCTACGCATTGATGGCGTTCAGTCATATCCGACTGCGGTTGCGCCAGCCGAACCTGAACCGGCCCTATCGTACACCCGGCGGGATGGTGACATCGGTCATCGCACTCGTGCTGGCGCTCGTGGCGCTGACCGGTGTGTTCGCCTTCGACCCTAGGGCCTTCGGTTACACGATCATTCTGTTCGCGATCGGCGGTGCTTGGTATGTCTTCTACAGTCGGCATCATCTCGTCGCGAAATCGGCCGAGGAGGAGTTCGCGCTGCTGGCCCGGGCCGAGGAATCGCTGGACTGAATCTGCACGGCAAGCGACGGCGCGCCGCAGGCGGCGCGTACGTTGTGTCAGCCGAGCCAGGTCGCAACGCCGCCGGGCGCCCATCGTCGATTTTTCATCGGTGGCCCAACCCGAAGGGACAAGCGCTCCAAAATCAAAAACACGACGGCAACCCAGCGTTGTAGCCCGCTGACGCAGAATGACTGCCCGGCGCGTGCTACGCCTCGCCTTGCCGCAGAACAGCACTTGGCGCGGACTCGCACGAAACCTCAACAGGCTCTAGGGGCGATCTCTTGCAGGGGCCAGATCGTGCGGGCGCCGGTGGTGGCCACGAGTTCCGGCAGCACTGTTTCCGGCTCGCCGCAGTGCACGATGAGATGGCCGCCACGGGCCTGGATCGCGGCCCGAAGCGCGGGAGCGCGGTGCCGATGAAGGCGTGGCGGTGCGCGCCGATCTTCGGGATATCCCAGACCGTGGTCGCCGCGAAACGGGCGTCCAGGCAGTAGACACAGAGCAAGGAGGTGGCCGTCGCGGCGGCCGTCAGTGCCGGATTGTCGTCGAGCCGCAGATCGTTCTTGAACCAGAGAATCGCGCTGTCAGCGGGGAGAGCGTCAGGCATACACGTACGACGCATGCGCGATCGTCGCGGATGAATAGATCGGGCGCCGACACGGCGCGCCGGGCATCACTTGAAAGCGTGAATCCCGGTCTGCGCGCGCCCGAGGATCAGCGCGTGCACGTCATGTGTGCCCTCGTAGGTGTTCACACTCTCGAGATTGAGCATGTGATGGATGATGCCGTATTCGATGAGGATGCCGTTGCCGCCGTGCATGTCGCGCGCGCTGCGGGCAATGTCCAGCGCCCTGCCAGAGTTGTTGCGCTTGATCAGCGAAATCATCTCGGGTGCGTCTACCCCCGTATCGAGCAGGCGACCGACCTGGAGCGCGGCCGCGGTGCCGAGCGCGATCTCGGTCTGCATATCCACGAGTTTCTTCTGGACGAGCTGGGTGGCGGCCAGTGGACGGCCGAACTGTTCCCGGGCGAGGACATAATCGCGGGCGCGATGCCAGCAGGCCTCGGCTGCACCCATCACGCCCCAGGCAATGCCGTATCGGGCCTTGTTCAGGCAACCGAACGGGCCGGACAGACCTTCGGCATGGGGCAACAGCCTGTCTTCGGGCACGAACACATCCTGCAGCGCGATCTGGCCGGTGATCGAGGCCCGAAGCGAGAGTTTGCCCGTCATTGCGTGGACATCGAACCCGTGGGCCGGCAGATCGACGAGAAACCCCTTGATGCGGCCGTCATGCGCTTCGGATTTGGCCCAGACCACCACCACATCGGCGATCGGGCTGTTGCCGATCCATTTCTTTTCGCCGCTCAGGCGATAGCCACCGTCGACTTTTTAGGGAACCTCTGATCTATTCATCTACGGTCGCGCCGGTGTCTTTTGCGCGCGTCTGACAAGACGCCGCGAGCGCCGTTTGCTGAATGCAAATGAGCGAGCGGCAACTCCGCTCAGGCGCGCGCAAAAGCCCGGCCGCGAAGCGGTTTGGCCCAAACGGCCGCGCTACGGCGTTGCATGGCTGGATCATAGAGTGGCTATGACGCGGCGCCATGCGCCTTGTATCGTGGCCTTTTGGGACTCAAACGCGAGCGTGGATGAATAGATCAGAGGTTCCTTAGCGCGCGTGATCATGCCCGAGGGATCCGAGCCGGCAGTCGGCTCGGTCAGCCCGAAGCCGCCGATGAATTCGCCGGGAGCGAGTTTCGGCAGATAATGACGTTTCTGTGCCTCGCTGCCATAGGTCTCGATCGGATGCATGACCAGCGACGAGTGCACACTCATCGCCGAGCGATAGCCGGAGTCCACGCGTTCGACCGCGGGCGATCAGTCCATAAACGACGTGATTACGCCCGCCGCCGCCGTACTGCGGCGCCACCGTGGCGCCCAGCAGCCCGGCATCGCCCATTTCACGCATGATCGCCGGGTCGAAATGGCCGTTCTCGAACGCTTCGCTGATGCGCGGCGCGAGCCGTGACTGGCAGTAGGCGTGGGCATCATCGCGAACGCGGTGTTCGGCATCGCTCAGCGCGCGGTCGAGGCCGAGCGGATCGGCCCAGTTGAAATCGGACATGGCATGGCCCGGCGAAATCGACAGGACAGAGCTAACATGAGGCGCACCGCCCGTCCACGTCATAGGCCGCGGGCGGTATCGTCGTCGTTGTCATGTCCGGGTCGTTGCCGCTGATGCGCGAACACATCACGCCTTTTCAGTTCTTCATTCTCGCGCTGTCGTTCTACGTGCTCGGCGCCCTGGTGGCCGATGCGTTCTTTACGTTGCCCCCGCAGGTCAGCCGGCTGCTCGGCCTGATGGATTACGTGGTCTGCGCCTTCTTCTTCATCGATTTCTGCATCCGTTTTTATCGGGCGCCGAGCAAATGGCGCTACATGCGCTGGGGCTGGCTCGACCTGCTGTCGAGTGTGCCGGCGGGCTGGCTGCAGGCGGCCCGGCTGGCCCGGGTTGTGCAGATCGTGCGCATCCTGCGGGCGGTGCGCTCGCTGGAACTGATCTGGCGCATGCTGTTTCGCAAGCGGGCCCAGGGTGTACTGGCCTCCGCTGCGACGGCGACCGTGCTGCTTGTGGTTTTCGGGGCGATGACGGTGCTGCTCGTCGAGGCGCCGGACCCGAAAAGCCCGATCGACAACGCCCAGGATGCGCTCTGGTGGGCGATCGTGACCGTGACCACCGTCGGCTACGGCGACTATTATCCGATTACCACGCTCGGGCGGATTGTCGCCGTCTTGTTGATGGTCTGCGGTGTCGGCCTGTTCGGCAGTGTGGCGGCCTATGTCGGCTCGCTGTTCATCGCTGATCAGGATGATTCCGACGCCCGTCGCGATAAGGCTACCCGCAAGATGATTCGACACATGGCCGAGCGTCTGGACACGCTGCAGACCGAGCTCGAAGCCACACGCGCCGAACTGCGGGCCTACCACGCTGAGGTCCGCGAGCGGCTGCCGGCACGGGATGAATCCGACTCGGAAAATCGTCACTGAGCGCCGTCGGTCCGGCGATCGATACATGCCCGATGACGACCGGTACGGCGAGTGGCGTCCTGACCGAGCCGACGCCCGTCGAATTCATCGACATCTGGCATCGTTAGTGCGCTCGTCTTCCCCGGCTGTTGTCAGGGCGTGTACCAGCGCATTGTCGATGCCATCACCGCTACCCCCGGTGACGATCGTGATCCTGTCCTTGAATGGACGCATGAATAATCAATGATGAAAATCATGATCTTGTTATGTGCTTTTCAATCACCGGACCCTGCTCGGTCGCAACGAGAAACGCCCGGCACCGGGCCGGGCGTTTCTCGAGACGGGAACCGATACGGCGGTCAGTTCGTCACACGGCGCCAGCGTGCGGCCGCGGCGTCGAAGCTCGCCAGCACCGATTCACTCGGCCGCGTGACGAGACTCACGAGTACCAGCACCAGGGAGCAGAGAATGAAACCGGGCACGATCTCGTACATTTGGAAGATACCGCCCGACAGCTGCTTCCAGACGATGACCGTGATCGCACCAACCAGCATGCCGGCCAGGGCGCCCCATTGGGTGGTGCGTCGCCAGAACAGCGAGAACAGCACGACCGGGCCGAACGCGGCGCCGAAGCCGCTCCAGGCATAGGCCACCAGATCGAGTACCTTGGAATCCGGGTTGCCGGCGATCAGCAGCGCGATGACGGCGATCACGAGTACGCCGATACGCCCAACCCAGACCAGTTCGGTCTCGGAGGCCCGTGGGCGCACGAAGGCCTTGTAGATATCCTCGGCCAGCGCGCTCGACGAGACCAGCAGCTGGGAACTGATCGTCGACATGATCGCGGCGAGGATGGCGGCCAGCAGGAAACCGGCAATCCAGGGATTGGCCAGCGCTGTGGCCATCAGGATGAAGACCTTCTCGTGGTCGGGCAGCGGGTTGTCGGCGAAATAGGCAATGCCGGTATAGCCGACCGCGATGGCGCCAAACAGCGAGATCACCATCCAGGCGATGCCGATCAGGCGCGCCGTTGGCACATCACGATGATCGCGCATGGCCATGAAACGCACGATGATATGGGGCTGGCCGAAGTAGCCCAGTCCCCAGGCGGCCAGCGAGATGATCGAAAACAGCGACATCCCGCTCATGATGTTGTTGTACGACAGATCGACCGCCCCGACCTGGGCCACGGTCTCGCTCCAGCCGCCCTGGGTGGTTACGGCAAGCGCCGGGGCAATGAGCAGGGCAAAGAACATGATGATGCCCTGGACGAAGTCGGTCCAGGCCACGGCCAGGAAACCGCCGAGGAAGGTATAGGACACGATCACTGCGCCGCCGCCCCAAAGTGCGGCGTAGTAGTTCAGCCCGAAGCTGGCCTCGAACAGCTTTGCGCCGGCGACCATGCCGGCCGAGGTATAGAAAGCGAAGAATACGAGGATGACGAGCGCCGAGAAAACCCGCAGTAGCCGGGTCCGATCCTCGAAGCGATTGTGCAAAAAGTCCGGTACCGTGATCGAGTCGTTGGCGACTTCTGTGTAGATGCGCAGGCGCCGGGCGACGAACTGCCAGTTCAGATACGCGCCGATTGTCAGGCCGATGGCGATCCAGGCTTTGGACATGCGCGCGCCGTAGATGGTGCCCGGCAGACCCAGCAGGAGCCAGCCGCTCATGTCGGAAGCCCCGGCCGACAACGCGGCTACCCCCGGGCCCAGACTGCGCCCGCCGAGCACATAGTCCGACAGGTTCGAGGTCATCCGGTAGGTCACCAGACCGACGGCGATCATGGCGGCGAGATAGACGAGAAAAGTGATTAAGGTCGGAAGCGCGATATGCATGCGCATGCCCTCTTTCGGAAGTGATGGGGTAAAACGGGGCAGATATCTCGTATCCCGCCACGCAGGCGGTACACACGAGCGTTGTTGCCGGTTTCCAGGGCCTGTTGATGTGTCGTGCGAGCGCCTTTTCGTCGAGAGAGCGCCGTGTGTCCGGCAAGGCGCGAGTCGCCGGTCGTGGCGTGCCACGATCCAGACTCGCAACGCCGCAGGGCGGGATTTGTGGCCCACCCCTTGAGCACTTGGCGCGGACTCGCATGAAACATCAACAGGCCCTAGTGGTGACCCATCAGGTGTCGGATGTAGCTGATCAGGCTGAGCAGGACGCACAGTGGCATCGGGATCGCGAGCCAGAACCATGTCGCCGTCGTGAGCGAGTCGTTCATATGATGTTCCCCCGGGTTGGTCTGGTGATGGCCGCATTGCTCAAGGGCAACCCGGCCTGGAGCGAGTCGGCGCTCAATCGCGATGCGATTTGCGTGCCGGCTCGGTGGCCGCCTCTCGGTTGAGGCGTTGCGGCTCGGGTGTCACGAACGCGTGGTCGTCCGGCTCGTCTTCTTCCAGCGACATGAGCGACGCGTTGCCGCCGGCCGCTGTGGTGTCACGTGAGACGGCCCGTTCGGTGGCGAATCGGTGCAGATAGTGCGGCCCGCCGGCTTTCGGGCCGGTACCGGACAGACCTTCGCCGCCGAAGGGATGCACGCCGACGACCGCGCCGATGATATTGCGATTGACGTAGGCGTTGCCGACTTTCAGGCGCTTCAGCACGCGTTCGACGGTGGTATCAATGCGGCTGTGGATGCCGAAGGTCAGCCCGTAGCCCAACCTGTTGATGTCATCGACCACGCGATCGATCTCGTGTGAATCAAAACGGATGATGTGCACGATCGGGCCGAACTGTTCCTCGCCGAGCTGGTCGATCGAGTCCAGCTCGTAGATACGAGGCGCGACGTAAGTGCCGGCTTCGTGTGCCTCGGAAAGCGCGCAGACATAATGCCGTTCGAACTGGTGATCGGCGTATGTCGTATAGGCGAGCAGATTGTCGCGGGCCTCGGCATCAATGACGGGCGTGACATCGGTACCGAGATGCCAGGGGTCGCCGATCGACAGCTCGGCCATTGCACCGGAGAGCATTTCGATGAGTGAATCGGCGATATCGGACTGCACGTAAAGGACGCGCAGTGCCGAACAACGCTGGCCCGCACTCTGAAATCCGGAGCGGATGATATCGGCCACGACCTGTTCGATCAGTGCCGAGGAATCCACGATCATCGCGTTCTGGCCGCCGGTTTCGGCGATCAGCGGGATGATCGGACCGTCGCGTTCGGCGAGCGTCCGGTTGATCTTCTTCGCGGTCGCCAGCGACCCGGTGAAAGCCACGCCGGCGATGCGTGCGTCGGCGACGAGTTTTGCGCCGATGTCGCCGGCCCCGGGAAGAAAGGCCAGCACGTCGCCGGGGAAGCCGGCTTCGTGCATCAGTTCGACGGCCCGGGCACCGATCAGACAGGTCTGCTCGGCCGGCTTGGCAATGACCGCGTTGCCGGCCGCCAGTGCGGCGGCGACCTGGCCGGAGAAGATCGCCAGCGGGAAATTCCACGGACAGATCGCCACGAACACGCCGCGGCCGTAGAGCCCCCAGGTATTGCGTTCGCCGGTCGGGCCGGGCAGGACGTGATTGACCGAGAACTCGTCCTCGACCTGGACGGCGTAATAGCGACAGAAATCGACGGCCTCGCGAACTTCGGCTACACCGTCGGCGATGTTCTTGCCGGCTTCCAGCGTACAGATCGCGATCAGCTCGGCGATGTGGGCTTCCAGCAGATCGGCATAGCGCCGCAGACAGGCCGCGCGTTCGACCGCCGGCGTGGCCGCCCAGCGATCGGCAGCTCCCGCGGTGGTCGCCAGGGCCGCTTCGACGTCGTCGGCGTTCGCGAGCGCCACATGGCCGATCACGCGATCGATATGCGCGGGATTATGGACCGGTGTCGCCTGGTCGCGTTCCAGCAGATCGCGAGCGCGTTTGGCCATGTCGCCGCCGATGAGCGGGCCGGCCTGCCAGGTCTGGGCGGCGGCTTCGTCCATCGATTCGGAAAGCGTCGTCAACGTGCGCAGATCGGATAGATCCAGCCCCTTGGCATTGGGGCGCCGTGCGCCGTAGAGATCGTGCGGCAGCGGAATCCGATGATGGCGGACCTGATCCTGGGCACGGACCACGCGGACCGGATCGGCCACGATATCGGCGATCGGTTCGTCCTCGTCGACCAGCCGGTTCACGAACGAGCTGTTGGCACCGTTTTCCAGCAAGCGACGCACCAGATAGGCCAGCAGGTCCTCGTGCGCGCCGACCGGGGCATAGATTCGACAGCGCGGTCGACGCACGCCTTTTTCCACGATCTCTTCGTAGAGATCCTCGCCCATGCCGTGCAGGCGCTGGAATTCGAAATCGGTGCGCTCGCCGACGAGATGCCGGATCCAGGCCAGCGTATGGGCATTGTGAGTGGCGAACTGGCCATAGAACACATCGTCGTGGGCCAGGATCCGGCGTGCGCAGGCCATGTAGGAGACATCGGTATTGGCCTTGCGGGTAAAGACCGGATAACCGGCCAGCCCGGCTTCCTGGGCACGCTTGATCTCGGTGTCCCAGTAGGCGCCCTTGACCAGTCGAACCATGATGCGACGCCCGTGACGGCGACCCAGCTCGGCCAGCCATTCGATCACGTCCAGCGCGCGTTTCTGGTAAGCCTGCACGGCCAGCCCCAGGCCCTGCCAGTCGCCGAGTTCTTCATCTGCCGAGGCCATCTCGAACAACGACAGCGACAGATCCAGCCGGTCGGCTTCCTCGGCGTCCACGGTAAGGTTGATGTCGTATTTCGCCGCGAGTCGGGTCAACTCTGTCAGCCGCGGCAGGAGCTCGGCGACCACGCGATCGCGATGGGCCAGCTCGTAGCGGGCGAGCAGAGCCGAAAGTTTGACCGACACGCCGGGAGCGTCCTCCGGGCCGCGATCGCGGCTGGCCTCGCCACAGGCGACGATCGCATGGTGATAATCGTCGAAATAGCGTTTCGCGTCGGCATCGGTACGGGCCGCCTCGCCGAGCATGTCGTAGGAATACGAATAGCCGCGTTTCTCCAGCGAGCGCGCGTTCTTGATCGCCTCTTCGATCGAGCGACCCATCACGAACTGGTGGCCCATGATCTTCATCGCCCGGCGCACCGCCGAGCGGATGAACGGCTCGCCCGAGCGCCGGACCATGCGCCGCATCGTCGCTCGGAAATTGGCCTCGGGCAGATCCTCGCGACGCAGCATGCGCCCGGAGATCATCAGGCCCCAGGTCGAGGCATTGACGAACCACGACTTGGATTCGCCGAGATGGGACTCCCAATTGGAGCCGCCGATCTTGTCCTCGATGAGTTTGTCGATGGTCGCCGCGTCGGGGATGCGCAGCAGCGCCTCGGCCAGACACATCAGGACCACGCCCTCGGCACTGGAGAGTTCGTATTCGGCCATGAAGGCATCGATACCGCCGCCTTGGCTAGCCTTGTCACGCACGATTTCGACCAGCGCGGCGGCCGCGGACTCGACGGCGTCAGCCGCTTGTGCGTCGAGTGCGGCGGTTTCCAGAAGTCTTGTCACCTGCTCGGCCTCGTCGGCGCGATAGGTCGCCAGCACCGGCTGATAGGTGGGATCGGCGTGGACTCGGGGCGCAGACCATTTCATCGAACGAAACTCCTGGTACCTGGCATTCACGAATTCATCGCACGGATGCGGCCAGGCCCGCACCGCAAGAGCGCCCGGCACGATCATGATGCCGGGCAGGCCGGTCATGGCAGGCATCAGGCGACCTGAGTTCGAGACTACTCTGCGGCCGGATTGGTCGTGTTGTTTCGTTTTTATTAATATTTGTCTTCAATTGCACGCAACGGGACACTACCGTCCGGTCGGACTGTCAACCCATGAGTCACTCATACGCCCGTCTGAACCCGATTCGTCGCGGTCACGGTGACCACACCCACCGTTGTACCCAGTTGTTGTTCGGGCTCGGTGGCACGGTTCATTGCGATCTGGCGGACGGTGCTTTCGACGTATCTTGTGGCGAGATCGGCATTCTGCCGCGCGAGGCCCGGCACTATTTCGTCGGCCGCACGGAAGACAGCCAGCTTCTGGTCGTCGATCTGTACATGGACGACGACATCGTGCGTCAGATCGAACGGCTGGGTGGACACAGTCCCACGCTGGACGATGTTTTCGTCGCGCCGCGGGTCATGGCGTTGCCGGGCGAACTCGCGCCGATGATCGGTACCGCGGCGCGTCAGCTGGGGCAGCCGTGTCGGGATACCCGCCTGGTCGCGCACCAGTGGGCGACGACCTTCACCGTCCAGGCCTACGAGTTCCTGCAATCGTCCCCGGATCGTTTTGACGGGCGCATCGCGCGTTTCACGGCATTCATCGACTCACGGCTTGGCCGGCCGCCGACCAACACGGCGCTGCAACAGCATATGTACATGAGCAGCTCGGCGCTCAACCAGTGGTGCCGTCTGTGTTTCGATCAGACGCCGCAGCAGGTGGTCTTGCGGCGGCGGCTGGCCGCAGCGCGCGAGCGCCTGCTGACCACGTCGAGCGCGATCGCCCGGATCGCCCACGAAACCGGCTTTGCCGATACGCCGACCTTCACCCGCGCGTTCGGCCGGGTCTATGGCCTGCCGCCCGGCGCGGTTCGGCGTGCCGCACGCGAGCGCTCCCAAGGTTAGGCCCGTCAACACTTCGCACGTGACCGCGTGGCCGGTTTTTGGGCCCAACCCGAAGGGACAAGCGCCCCAAAATCGAGAACACGACGGCAATCCAGCGTTGTAGCCCGCGGGTGCAGAATGGCGGCACGGCGCGCACGACGCCTCGTCTTGCCGCCCATCCTCAATTTATTAACCCGGCCTAAAAATAGATGATTTTTCGGGTTGATAACGCGCGTGTGCGACAGCACGCGCGCCACGGCCAACGGCCGTGAAGCCATTGAAAATAAAAAGACGGACAAGGGCCGGCGTTTCTTTCGATGGCGTTGAAAACAGCTGACGTCGTCAGCTGTTTTGGTGCCGGATTAATAAGGGCGCGCTTGGCGCGGACTCGCACGACACCCCAACACGCCCTGGGGCGTGTCGTCGTGAGATATGACGTCGTATTGCCCGCGCCGGGCGTATCAGACAAGACGGGCGCCCAGCGTGGCGGCCCCACGGTCAGAGCCTGCCAGCGGCATGGCGCGTCCGGCGCGAGCAACTCGAAGAGCCGACGGCCAAGCCACGGCAATCCCGCGTTATCGCTCGCTGACGTGGCATGGCCTCGCCGCACTGGCGATGCCTCGTCTTGCCGCGACTTGGCCATCGGTGCGATGCCTTATCTGAATACGACACATCCGAGAGCGGGCTGAGTATCGGGCCGTACGCTGATTTGGCGTGCGGCAATCGGGCCAGCTGTGGTGAAAACGCCTATCGATGCGCCACAGACCGCCGGCGCTCAGCCGAGGTGTCCCAGACGATGGCGCATGCCAGCCGTTGGAATGCGTCGGCCCGGCCGGCCGGGCCGATACCGTGGTGGCGCTCGATTGGTCTCAGCGGATCTGCCGTTCGATGCGGTCCGGATATCGCCCGTCGACCTATGTCCGTGAGGTGAATTGGCCGCGCGTTCATGAACCCGTGGCCGGGATCGGGCTGGTACAGACAAGGCGCACGCAGTGGCCGGGTAGCGCGACGCATGCCGTTTGGTCAGCCCGATCTGGAAGAAAGACTTGGCCAATCAGGCGTGTCCGGCTCCACAGTTCTCGTGCGGGGCAGGCTAAGCGAGTGCATATGCGACTATTGGTATAATGACATGATCATCATGTATCCGATTTAATCTGTCCGAACGAGTCGAAACGACGTTGGACGGGTATGGCGCTTTCCGGATTTTTCGAGCCCCGGATTCTGGGGACCACGATCGGCCTGGCGCTGCTGCTGGGTATTCTGGCGGTCGCGGCACCCGGGCCGTTGGTGACGATCCGTCCGGTCGATCCGGATACCGGGCGGGTGGTTCTGAACAGTCCGCAGGATGTGAATGCCGCGGGCACGAACCAGAAGTTCGCCCCCGGTAGTTTCGACGCGACCGAATATGTGGCCGGGATCTGGTCGTCGAAGGTCGCCCCTTGGGCAGCCGACCATGCGGCCGATCTCGATCAGTTGCTCGCCGCCCTCGACCGCGATCCCGAGCAGGCCGAACAACAGTACGGCGTGGTTTCGGGCGGTGATACCCACAACTTCCTCGTCAAAGGCCAGGCCCGGGTCGCGTCGGTGGATACCTCGACCCCGGTCGGCCAGATCGCGCTCGTCGATCCGAGCGGCGAGGACCACGCCATCAGCCTGGCGGCGGGCCCACTGGTCTTCGGTACGGCGCTGCGCGATGCCTTCCCGTTCCTGCAGCTCAACGATTTCACCAATCAGATGCAGTACGCGAGTGTGGCCAAGGCCATGAACAAGCAGGCGCTCGAGCAGGCCTACAAGGGGATATCGATCGATCAGCTGAAGGGCAAGACCCTGCAGTTCACGGGTGCTTTCGCGGCATCGCCGGACGGCTCGATCAGTATCGTGCCGATCGACGTCAAGGTCGGCTCATGACCGGGAACGAACAACTGGCCGCCCCCGATCGGGCCGAGGAGCACGCCGTATTCAGCGCCCGCGGGGTCAGCAAGGTCTATCCCGGCACCACCGCGCTGCGGGACGTCGATTTCGATGTGCTGGCGGGCCGGGTCAATGTCCTGATCGGCGAAAATGGCGCCGGCAAGTCGACGTTGATGAAGATTCTGGCCGGCATCGAGCGCCCGACCGCCGGGCGGCTGTCGTTCGAAGGCCAGCCCTACGATGTCGCCAGCCCGCGCGAGGCGATGGCCCTGGGGATCGGCATCGTGCATCAGGAACTCAATCTGTTCCCCAATCTGAGCGTGGCACAGAATCTGTTCGTCGGCCGCGAGCGGCGCGGGATCGGCGGCACGTTGCGCCGCGGCGAGCAACGACGGATCGCCCGCGACGTGTTCGAGCGCATGGGCCAGCCGATCGATGTGGATGCGCTGGTCAGCGAACTGAGCATCGGCCGTCAGCAGATCGTCGAGATTGCGCGGGTGCTGGTCTCGGATGTGCGCATTCTGATTCTGGATGAGCCGACATCGTCGCTCAGCGAAGACGAGGTCGCGGTGCTGTTTCGGCTGCTGAGCGAGCTCAGGCAGCAGGGTGTGGCCATCGTCTATATCTCGCATCGTCTGGAAGAGCTCATCGAGATCGGCGATACCTTCACCGTGCTCCGCGACGGCGCGCTGATCGAAACCGGCTGGCGCGATCAGGTGGATATCCCCTGGCTGGTCGAGCGCATGGTCGGCAGCCGGGTCGAGGGCCCGTATCGCCAGGTGCCGGCCGATCATCGCCCCGATCCGGATGCCGCGACCGTGCTCGCGGTCGAGAATCTGCAGTTGCCGGATGCCGTTGGCGGGCGGTTGCTCGACGACGTGAGCTTTCGAGTCACGCAGGGCGAGATCGTCGGTTTCTACGGTCTGATGGGCGCCGGCCGAACCGAACTGTTCGAGACACTGATTGGCCTGCGGCGGGCCTCGGCCGGCCGGGTGACGGTGGCCGGCCGCGAACTAGCGGTCGGCGACGATGTCGCGACCCGGATCGCGGCCGGCCTGGCCCTGGTGCCCGAGGATCGCCAGCGATTGGGGCTGGTACAGAGCCAGTCGGTGGCACGCAATATCGCGCTGACCCATCTCAAACACTACACGCGCGTCACCGGGCTCGATTTCGGCGCCATGAAAAACGACGTGCAACGCATGATCGACGAGCTGCTGATCAAGGTCTCGGACCCGGATGTGCTGGTCTCTGCGCTCAGCGGTGGCAATCAGCAGAAAGCAGTGGTCGGCAAGAATCTGCTGACCGAGCCGAAAGTGCTGCTGCTCGACGAGCCGACACGCGGCATCGATATCAAGGCCCGTCGTGAGCTGTTCGAGATCATGGACCGGCTCGCCAGACAGGGGCTGACCATTCTCTATGCCTCGTCCGATCTCAACGAGATCACCGGCGGGGCAGATCGTGTGCTGGTCATGGCCGAAGGGCGGATTACCGCCGATTTGCGACGGGCCGAACTGACCGAAGACGCGCTCGTGGGCAGCGCACAGGTGCAACGCTTGGAAAAGGATCGCTTGGCATGAACGCACAAATGCTCACCGGCAATAGCGGCTTGCGCCGCCCCAGCCTGAGTTCGATACCGTTGCTGCTGTTGCGGTTCCGGGCCTATTTGGCGCTGATCGTGCTCGTGGTGCTGTTCGCGGCGACCTCGCCTGCGTTTCTGACCGTGCGCAACCTGATCATCGTGGCCGAACAGGTCGCGGTGTTCGCGATTCTGGGTGTAGGCATGACGTTCGTCATCCTGGGCGCCGGCATCGATCTGTCGGTCGGCTCGGTCGCCGGACTGGCGGCCATGGTCGCCGGCGGCCTGATCTCGCAGGGGCTGCGTATCCCGTTCTTCGATGTCGCGATCTTTTCGAACGTGGCGATCACCTGCGTGATCACTCTCGCGGTCGGTACCGCAGTGGGAGTCGTCAACGGGGTGTTCATCACGCGATTGCGTGTGACGCCGTTCATCCAGACGCTCGGCATGCTGTATGTCGCCCGCGGCGCGGCCCAGCTGATTTCGGACGGCGCGACCTACGGCGATCTGACCGGCCAGACGAGTCTGGGCAACACCGGCTTTCTCATTCTGGGCAATGGCCGTTTCCTGGGCCTGCCTTACGCGATCTGGATCATGATCGGGCTGGCCGCGATCGCGACCTGGGTCATGCGTCGGACGGTGTTCGGCATGCAGGTCTATGCGTTGGGCGGCAATGAGCGTGCGGCTGAGTTGTCGGGGGTGCGAACCGACCGGGTCAAGATCTATACCTACGCGATCTCCGGCTTCTGTGCCGCGCTGGCCGGCCTGATCATCGCAGCCCGCCTCGGTGCGGCCAACCCGGCCATCGGCACCACCTACGAACTTAACGCGATCGCCGTCGTTGTGCTCGGCGGCGCCTCGCTGTTCGGCGGTCTGGGCACGATTGGCGGCACCATCATCGGTGCCTTCGTGCTCGGTGTGCTCAGCAACGGCATGGTGCTGCTGGGCGTCTCGGATTTCTGGCAAACCGTGATCACCGGGGCGGTGATCATCTTCGCGGTCGTCATCGACCAGCTCCAGCGCCGGGCCGAAAAGGCCGCGGCCGTGCGCTCGGCCGCCCGCCAGCAACATGTCGGCACGGATACGCCCGCGTCCTGAGTATCCAGCAAACGGAGGAGACCATGAATAATAAATTCTCGTTCAAGCGAGTCACGCTCGCCCTGATGACCGGGCTCTGTCTGAGCCTGGCCTGGTGTGGCGCGGCGGCTGCCGCGGATTTCGATCCCGGCAAGCACCTGATCGCCGTGATCACACCGTCCCACAGCAACCCGTTCTACAAGACCGAGGCGGATACCGCCGTGGCCGCCGCGCGCAAGATGGGCTACAAGACGAGTTCGCTGGTCCACCAGGGCGATCCGGACGTGCAGTTGAAGATGATCCAGAACGCGATCGCGGACAACGCCAGTGCGATCGTTCTGGACAACGCCGGGTCGGATGCGTCCGTGGCGGCCGTGCGACGGGCGCGCGATGCTGGTATCCCGGTCTACCTGATCGATCGTGAGATCAACGCCAACGGCGTGGCCAACGCCCAGATCGTGTCCAACAATTTCCAGTGCGCCAGTTCGGTTGCGCAACATTTCGCCAAGACGGCGGGCTACAAGGGCAAATGGGTCGAGCTGTTCGGCAAGTCCTCGGATACGAACGCCCATGTGCGCTCGCAGGGCTTTCATAGCGTCATGGACGATATTCCGACCATGAAAATGGTTGCCCAGCAGTCGGCCAACTGGGATCAGACCGAGGGCTACAACGTCATGCAGTCCATCATCCAGGCCCACTCGGACATCGCCGGGGTGCTGGCCGGCAACGACACCATGGCGCTCGGTGCCGCGGCAGCGTTGAAGAATGCCGGTATGTCGAATGTTCCCGTCATGGGGATTGACGGGAACCCCGATGTGGTCGATCAGATCGCCAGCGGCGGCAACATCCGGGCCACCGGTTTGCAACAGGCCAGTGTGATGGCGCGGATGGCGGTTCAGCAGATCGATGGTCTGTTGCGCACGGGCAAGACCGACAAACCGGAGAAGCAGTCGGTCAACTGTGTATTGGTTACCGAGAAGAACGCCGATCAGGTGTTGCCCGGCGGGTTCGGGATGAAGAAGAAGTAGGCGCCCGATCGTAACTCAAGGCCGGCCGGCCCCTCGGTGGCCGGCCGGCAGAGGCATGCCATCCTGTAGACTCGCAGGCGTTTCTCACGTATTCGGATGAACCCGATGAGCGAAGGTTCGAACGCCCCGATTCGTCGCCGGAAATTGTCCGACGAGGTGCTGGAACGTCTGTTGACGCGAATCCGCTCCGGCCATTTCCAGGCCGGGGATCAACTGCCGCCCGAACGGGAGTTGATGCGCGAATACGATGTGGGCCGGCCGGCGGTGCGCGAGGCCATGCAACAGCTCGCCTCGATGGGCATGATCGCGATCAGCCACGGCGAACGGGCCCGGGTGACCGAGGTCACCGTGCATACGATGATCAACCAGTTCGACCGCACGGCGCGGTTTCTGTTGTCGGAATCGGCCGACAACATCGATCATCTCAAGGAAGCGCGTCTGTTTCTGGAAACCGGCATGACCCGCATGGCGGCGGAAAAAGCCACGACGGGAGACGTCGATCAGCTGCACCGCATCATCGACGACATGGTGGCCAGCGCCGGGACACCGGAATTCATCGACCACGACATGGCGTTTCACAACACGATCGCCGAGGTGTCCGGCAACCCGATCTTCGCGGCCACCTCGCGGGCGATGCTGCACTGGCTGAAGGACTACTATGTCGGCATCGTCAGCTTCAAGGGCGCCGAGGATGTCTCGGTCAGCGAGCATCGTCAGATCACGGCGCGCATCGCCGAACACGATGCCGAGGGCGCAGCAAACGCCATGCGCGATCATCTGACGCGTGCCAGCGAACTGTATCGGGCACGCGCCAATCCGGACTGAGCCGGCCAGCCGTTCGAGCGAACGTTCGGCCGGCGCTCATCCTGCGAATCAGGCGCTGCGTTCGGGCCGCTGCACGTGATCGATCTTGAGCATGCGGGCGATCACCTTGTCGAGCTCATTCCGGTCGAAGATCTGTTTCCAGTCCGGCTTGATGATGGCTTCGCGGCCGTAGTCGATGGCGATCATGCAGGCGTCCGAGAAGGGATTGGTACTCTTGAAGGCCACCGCCAGCGCAATCTGGATATGCCCGTAGAGCATGGCTTCGGCGGCTTCGCGCTGGATGCCGGTGCGTTCGACGGTCTCGTCGAGCGCTTCCTTCATGAAGGTGCCGAGCATGCAGGTCACGGTCTCGACCAGCGTGGGCTCGAGATAGGCCAGCTGCGTGACGGTCACCCAGTGCACGTTGTCGACCGGCCCGTACATCACGCGCAACACCGGCTCGAGCGCGGCTTTCTCGGTCTCGCTGGCGGCGTCGAACGCCGCGGCCACTGACTGGGTGGCGGCCACGCCGCCGAAGGCATCGGCGGCTTCCGCGTCGGTCCGGCGATCGAGGAATACCGACGGGTGGCAGGGATGGGCCACGGCATAGCGGATATCGTCGCGCACGTGCAGCACGTTGGCATAGGCCGCGGCTGGGTCCAGAGTCAGCAGGGTCGCGCCGCTGCGCATCTTCGGCACCAGTTCGGCGGTGACCGAGGACAGCGCTACATCAGGTACCGCCAGGATCACCAGATCGCAATCCGCGATCACGTCATGAACGTCGCTGGCCTCGCGGTCCTCGGCGGCCAGGCGCTCGCGGGCGTCCGGGTTGTTTTCGCAGTAGTGGACGCGGTAATCGGAGTTGGCCAGATTGGCGCCGATGCGCATGCCCATCTTGCCGCCCGCGCCGACCAGGGCGAGATTCTGATAATCGGTCATGATTCGATGCTCCTGAGGATATGCATGCTGTGGCGGGTCCATTCGGCTTCGACGGCGGCCGTGCGCTGGGCATCTGTCTGCCAGTCGAGCCAGTGCTCCACGATCAGGTTGATGCCGCGAGCCGCGGGGGCGACGCGTTCGAGCATCGTCCCGAGCGGCAAGAGCCCGTCGCCGAGCGGGCAGCCGAGCAATCGGAAACCGACCCAGCCGTCGGCCCGCGTGAAGCAGAAATCCTTGATATGCAGGTTCGCCACGCGCTCGACGGTGCGTGCGATCACGCGTTCGGGCATCTCAAGGGCCGCCACGCAGTTGCCCGGATCGAGACAGACGCCGATGTGCGCGTCGTCGATCGCTTCGACGGTGGCCATCAAGGTGTCGATAGCCACCTGCTCATAGGTTTCCAGGGCCAGGGTCACGCCCTGATGCTGCAGGCGCGGCAGAATCTCGCGTAATTGCTGTTCGGCCTGGCCGGCGGTCGGCTGTGAGTCGGCATCGTTGAACATCGAACGCAGCAGCGCGACATCCAGTGCCTCGGCGATGTCCAGATAGCGCGCCAGTTTCGCCGGGGCGAGGCCGCGGGTGCCAAGCTCAAGCGTGATGCCCAACGCCTCGGCCTGTCGGCGCAGCGTATCGAGATCCCTGGCCGAAAAATCCTCGATGGCCGGGTGGTCGCAGATCTGGAACACGGTACCGCCGAGTGTGGCGGTCTCCTGCAGCATATCCGCGAGCGTCATCGGCACGGGCATCGACGATGATTTACGCCAGGTGAAGGCGTAGGTGCTCAATCCGATTTTCATGACGAACTCGGGGCGCAATGGCATGCGCTTGTCGTTATGGCCACCGCAGTCTCTGCTGTCTGAGTGCATTGGTATAATGAGTATACCATTAGGTCGCGATCGTCATCTCAAGTGGAATGACCGTCGATCATCGCCGGCGGTACGGCGACCCGCGCCACCGCATAGGGTGCAAGCGTCAAAGGCTCGCTCCGCGGTTCGAGCCGATCGAGCGGCCATTCGTCGGAGGCGATGTCGTCTGGCTCGATGCCGTCGTCGAATACCGCCGCCCGATAAGCGTCCCCGATATCGATATCGCGGGCCTGCGCGGTCAGATTGGCGAGCCACACGTCGCCGCTGCCATCGGTGGCCAACCAGCCGAGCGCCGCAATCGTGTCGTCCTCGGGCACACAGGCCAGGGCTTCGTGCCCGGCGCCGGCGGCCAGGCCGCGAAGGACATCGAAGAGCGGGTAACGCTGTTCTGTATCGGTGATCGGAAAAGGCCGGTCGATGGAAGAAAGCGTCAGGCTGTCGACCCGGCCGATGGCACGGGCCATGTAACCGAGGCTCCAGGCCGCAGCGAACAGACCACGCTGACGCGGGTCGTTATCGCTCAGGGTGACGCGCTCGCCGGCGGTGTTCGGGGTGAGGGTACCGCCATAGGGGTTGGTCCAGGCGCCGATCGCACTGGTGGTCACGCGATAGGGCACGTTCGGTGCCAGCGCCCGGGCGGAGGCGAAGACATGCGACAGGCTTTCCAGGCTCTCCATCACCGAGACGTCGTCGGCGGCGTGCACGACCGGCGAGGTCGCATGGGTGAGGAAATCGATGGCCGCTGGATTCGGCCGGCAGCGGTTGAGTTCGGTGAAATAAGTCGGGAAACCGCCGCCGAGGCGCATTGTCGGCCAGATTTCGCGCCCGAGCGCCCGCAAAGCGTCGGGCGAGACGGTCGTTGGCCAGTCGCCATTGGGCTGATAACTGGCGAGATAGGCGGCCGGGGTAAGCAGTAGGCCGGCCGGCTGGATACCGGTGCCGTTCAAGCGATAGGCGAGCTGTTTGAGCGCCGGGCCGGGCTGTTCGTCCGGCGTGATCACATACAGCCAGATCGCCACCTGTTGATGGCCGCACGGCACCAAGGCCGTCTCGAGGCGATTGAGGCCGTCGCTCTGCCGTAAATCCACCAGGATGTCGACATGATTCGGTCCGAGTCGTTCGAGCTGGCGAGCCAGCACTTCTGCCGACGCCAGCCGGTCGACCCAGAGCCCGACACCCAGCGGCGGCAGTCGGATACCGTCGGTCCTGCGGAACGAGACATGCACGGCATCAGGCATGAGACGCCTCGGCCTTGTTGGTCTCGAGTGTCAGAGTGATGCGCTGCTCGACACATTCACCGGCATCCAGCCGATATGGGGCGGGCCAGGCCAGCGGCCGGTTGTAGATCTTGAACGAGGCATCGGACCAGTTGCGCTGGTCTTCCATTTCGAATACATCGCCGTGAAAATCCAGTGTCATCGCCAGCTTCGGTGTCGGGGCCAGGCGCAGGCGCCGAATCGAAAAGAACGGTTGCGACGGGCTGATGCGCTCGGCGAAACGACCGGTCTCCTCGCGGCCATCGTCGTGTGTGACCACGGCGCGCTGTCCGACCACATGAGCCAGCGGCAGCAGGACGACCAGCCCACTGCGACAGGTCTCGAACGGACGCGCAGCGATCAGCCGCAGACGTGCGTCCAGATAGGTTTCGGACAGTGAGATATGTAGCGCCGCATGCAACGCATCGCCGTGCGTGTCCGCGATATCCCCTTCATGACGCAATTCGAGTGTGGGCGATGTGCGGACGATCTCCGAGGCGCGGATGATCGGCCGGTGTGTGCCCCAGTGAGCATCGCGAATCACCATCGAGATGCCGCGCAGGATCTCGATGCCATCGAAGGTCAGCCGGCGTATCGCACCGCCATGCCACGACAGGGTGGTACGGCCGACCGTCAGTGGCTGCGGGGCAACCTCCGGCGTCGCGGTGCCGTAGCGGCGGATCAGAGTCGGGTCTGTGGCGGTCATCAACCTGTCCTTGAGCGGTAGCGGCAGCGCCGCTGCGCGTCAGCATGCACCGAAAGATACGCCGAGGATCAGTGCCGAGCATTGCCACATTGGTATGATGAGATCATCAGCATGCCAAATATGATGCTATCTTCGACCGAGCTTTTCTGGAGCCGGATCGTGAACGAAAACAACCCGAATGAACCGCTGCGCGGCGCCTTGATCGGTTGTGGCTTCTTCGCCCGCAACCAGCTGCACGCATGGCAGGACCTGACGGGCGTCGCGCTGGTCGCGGTCTGCGACCGGGAACTCGAGCGGGCCGAGCGTTTCGGTCGTGAGTTCGGCATCCCCGGCATCTTCAGCGATGTCGAGGCCATGTTCGCGCAGTGCCCGCTGGATTTCGTGGACATCGCCGCCCCCACGCCGGCGCATGCCGCGCTGGTGGAAGCCGCCGCGCATCATGGCGTGGATATCATCTGCCAGAAGCCTTTCGCCGGTTCGTTGGAAACCGCCCGACGCTTGATCAACCTCTGCGAGGCCCGGGGCGTGAGCCTGACCATCCATGAGAATTTCCGTTGGCAGCACGCCATCCGCGACGTGGTCCGGCTCGTCGACAAGGGTGAGATCGGGCGGCCGTTCTTCGGACGGGTGAGTTATCGAAGCGGCTTCGACGTATTCGCCAACCAACCGTATCTCGCCGAGCTGCCGCGTTTCATCATCCAGGACCTGGGCATCCATGTGCTGGATATCGCCCGAGCCCTGTTCGGCGACGTGGCACATCTGAGCTGCGAGACGGATCGCATCAATCCCGCCATCAAGGGCGAGGATACGGCCACGATCATGCTGCGCCACGATGCCGGCACGACCTGTGTCGTGGATTGCAGCTATGCAACGACGCTTGCCGAGGATCCGTTTCCCCAGAGTTTGATCGAGATCGATGGGGCGAGCGGCTCACTCCGGCTGGGCCGGGATTTCGTGCTCGAACGACACCGGCCCGGTGGTGGAAAGGAACGTCGGGATCTCACACCAGACTGGCCGGCCTGGAGCGAGCAGCCATGGTCGGTGATCCAGGAAAGCGTGGTGAACCTGCAGCGCGACTGGGCCGAGTGTCGACGTGCGGGCCGCGCTGCCGCAACCCACGGTGCCGACAATTTCAATACGTTGAGCCTGGTCGAGGCCGCTTATCGCTCGGCCGAGACCGGTCAGACCGTGGTGCCTCAACGCTGGCGATAGCGAGCCGGGCGCGTTTGTCGCGTTTCTGCGCGTCCGGCAGCGTCGTTTACGGGGCGCCGCTACGCCAGAAGGCCACAGCCAGCGCGATCCAGCCGAGGATGAGCAGAACGCCGCCGATGGGCGTGATCGCGCCGAGCACGCGTATGCCGCTGGCGGCCAGCAGATACAGGCTGCCGGAAAAGATCAGGGTGCCGGCCATGAAACACAGGGCGGCGACCTGTATCTCGCGTCCGGCCAGCCCGGAGCGCATGGCCAGGCCGACACCGAGCAACGCGAGCGCGTGATAGAACTGATAGGCCTCAGCCGTATGCCAGATCGCCTGCATCTCGGCTGACAGACGCGATCCGATGGCATGGGCGCCGAAGGCGCCGAGGCAGACGGCCAGGCCGCCGTAGAGCGCGGCAGCAACCAGCACGAACCGTGTCATGAGCGGGCTCCCCGGGTGGGCAGATAAAGGCTGCCGCTGGTCACGGTGACGGCATCGCCGCCGACGTGGACGCGTTCGCCGACCATCTCGCAGGCCAGCTCCCCGCCGCGATGCGAGATCTGGCGCGCGGCCAGGCGGTGCTTGCCGAGGCGCTCGGCCCAGAACGGGGCCAGCGTGCAATGCGCCGAGCCGGTGACCGGATCCTCGTCGACGCCGTGCCCGGGGGCGAAATAACGAGAGACGAAGTCGTACTCGGCATCGGCCGGCGCGGCAGCGGTGGCGATCACGCCGCGATCGCTGTCGGCAGATAACGGCGCCAGGACTTTCATGTCGGGCGCGAGTGCAGCAACGGTAGCGGCATCGTCGAACACGGCAAGATAGTTCGTGGCTACCCGCCACTCCGACGGTGTGGCGCCGAGCGCGGCGGCCAGCGACGACAGATCCGCTGTCGTCGGTTCGGCCGGGTAGGCGGGCAGATCGAGCCAGAGTCGGCCGTCGGTCTCGTGGACCACGAGCGCCCCGGCCCGCTGTGTCTCGAACGACAGCGGTGTGTCGGCCAGCGCCAGCTCGCGCAGCAGTACATGAGCCGTGGCCAGTGTGGCATGACCGCATAGCGCGACTTCGACGCTCGGGGTGAACCAGCGCAGGTGATACCGGTTCGGCGCCAGACGCACCGCGAAGGCGGTCTCCGACAGGTTGTGTTCGGCAGCGATCAGCGCGAGCGTGGGATCGTCGAGCCAGTCCTCGAGGATGTAGACCGCGGCTGGATTGCCGGCGAAAACCCGGCGCGTAAAAGCATCGACCTGATGAAAGGCCAGAGGATGGGGCGAGCGCATTGTCATGTCTTCGTCATGTAATGTTGATAAGTCGGCATACGAGTTTCTGCCACCGCTGCCTTTCGAGTTTCGCATGACCGATTCGATTACCGTGCCTTCGCCTACTGACTTCGAGGCGCCCGAGCTGTTCATCAACCGCGAGCTGTCGCTGCTCGAGTTCAACGATCGGGTGCTTGAACAGGCGCTCGATACATCGGTGCCGCTACTCGAGCGGCTGAAGTTCTTGTGTATCTCCTCGACCAATCTGGACGAGTTCTTCGAGGTGCGGGTTGCCGGCCTGAAGCAGAAGGCCGAGTTGGCCAATCCGCCGACCGAGGCCGATAGCCGGCTGCCGCGCGAGGTCCTGCGCGAGATATCCGAGCGCACGCACCGGCTGGTATCCAAACAGTACGACGCGCTCAACGAGTCACTGATTCCGGCACTGGAAAACGAAGGCATCCGTTTTCTTCGACGCGCCGAATGGAATCCCAAGCAACGGGCCTGGCTGGCCGAGTACTTCGAGGAAGAGCTGCTGCCAGTCATCAGTCCGATCGGCCTCGATCCGGCGCATCCGTTTCCGCGCATCCTCAACAAATCGCTGAATTTCATTGTCGATCTGGATGGGACCGATGCCTTCGGGCGCAAGATCCAGCATGCCGTGGTCCAGGCACCCAGAGCCCTGCCGCGGGTCATCAAACTGCCGCCGGACGAGACCGACAGCGGGGCTTATGACTTCGTCTTTCTGTCGTCGATCATCCACGAGCACGTCGGCGATCTGTTTCCCAGCATGAACGCGACCGGCTGCTACCAGTTCCGTGTCACGCGCAACTCCGATCTGTATGTCGACGAGGAAGAGGTCGACGATCTGTTGCGTGCGGTCGAGGGCGAGTTGCCCGGTCGGCGCTACGGGGACTGTGTCCGGCTGGAAGTCGCCCACAACTGCCCGGACACGCTCAGCGACTATCTGCTCGGCCGTTTCCTGCTCACCCGGGCGGATCTGTATCAGGTTCACGGGCCGGTCAACGTCAATCGCCTCATGTCGGTGCTGGATGCGGTCGATCGGCCGGACCTGAAGTATCCGGCATTCTCGCCGCGTCTGCCGCAGATCCTGAGCCCCTCCGGCGATCTGTTCGCTGCGATCCGCTCGGAGGATGTATTGCTGCATCATCCGTTCGACTCGTTCCTGCCGGTCGTGGAGTTCGTGCGCCGTGCCGGTTCCGATCCGAGCGTGCTGGCGATCAAGCAGACGCTGTATCGTACCGGCCCGGAATCGGCCGTCGTCGACGCACTGGTGAAGGCGGCCAAGGCCGGCAAGGAAGTCACCGTGGTCGTCGAGCTGCGGGCCCGGTTCGACGAGGCAGACAACATCGAACTCGCCAACCGCCTGCAGGCGGCCGGCGCGCATATCGTCTACGGGGTCGTCGGCTACAAGACACACGCCAAGATGACGCTGATCGTGCGGCGCGAGACCGACGGTCTGGTCAATTACGTGCACCTGGGCACAGGCAACTACCATCCCAAGACTGCGCGCCTGTACACCGACTACGGGCTGTTCTCCTGTGATCCACAGCTCGGCAACGACGTGCACGAGATGTTTCTGCAGCTCACCAGCCTGGGCAAGGTCTCGGACATGGCCCGCATCATCGATGCGCCGTTCCGGCTGCACGATGCGATCATGGCCAAGATCGAGCGCGAGGCGAAGCACGCCGCAGCCGGCCGGCCGGCGCGCATCGTGGCCAAGATGAACTCGCTGGTCGAGCCGGCCGTCATTCGTGCGCTCTATGCGGCCTCGGCCGCTGGCGTGCAGATCGATCTCATCGTGCGCGGCATCTGTTGTCTGCGCCCGGATGTGTCCGGCGTATCCGACAACATTCGCGTGCGGTCGATCGTGGGACGGTTTCTGGAGCACACGCGGGTGTTTCGATTCGAGAATGACGGCGAGCCCGAGCTGTATCTGGCCAGCGCCGACTGGATGGACCGCAACTTTTTCCGGCGGGTCGAGACCTGCTTTCCCGTCATGGCCAAGCCGCTGTATGATCGGGTTGAGCGCGAGCTGGCGCTGTATCTGGCAGACAACAGCAATGCCTGGCTGCTCGGCGAGGACGGTGGTTATTCGCCGGCCCGGCCGAATGAAGGCGAGGCCGAGTTGGCTGTCCAGCGGCGCCTGATGGAGGGACCGGGCTGACGTCTCCGCCGCATCGGTTGAACCGATCGGTATCGGCGGGGTCGATTTCCCTGTAGCCGGCCGGTGCAAGCCGGTCGACCCGATCCAGCGGCCTAGCGCCGCGCAACCGAGAACGCGAAAATCGTATGAAACTTTGGATGAGGGCAGTAGCCATCGCGTGTGTGATGGCCGTAGGCGGCATTTCGGCGGCCAACGCCGATGTCGACGACAATTCGGCCACGCAGAAAGTGGACGATGCGACGAGCGTGCTCCAGCAGTTCGTCAATATTCCGGAAAACGCCGTACCGCAGGCGCTCTTGCGTCAGGCCTACGGTATCGCGGTCATTCCCAGCGTGTTCAAGATCAGCTTTCTCGGCGGCGTGCAGCGCGGCAAGGGCGTGTTGTCGGTCCGCACACGTGACGGCAACTGGTCCGATCCGACCTTCATCACGCTGACCGGCGGTTCGATTGGCTTCCAGGCCGGCGTGTCGTCGACCGATATCATTCTGGTCTTCAAGACCAAGCGCAGCATCGATCGTATCGCCAACGGCCAGATCAGCCTGGGCGGCGATGCCTCGGTCGCTGCGGGCCCGGTCGGCCGTAGTGTCGGTGCCTCGACCAACATGGACTTCAATGCCGAGGTCTATTCCTACTCGCGCTCGCGCGGTCTGTTCGGCGGGGTCTCGCTCGGCGGTGCCCGTATCGGGATCGACAAGGACGAGAACTGGTTGTTCTACAACAAGCCCGGTATCGACGCACGAACGTTGCTGTCGCGTGATTCGGGCTCGAGCCTGCCGCAGGCCGGCCAGCGTTTCGTCTATACGCTGGATCAGTACATGCCGGCGTCCAACGACCAGTTCCATTACGACGCCAATACCACCGGTGGCAGCGATAACCAGAACGGTGCCGCCAACAACGGCAACACGTCGGATTATCGCAGCGGCGGTAATGCCAACAACGGCGGCAATGACGGCTACGGCCAGACGCAACCCTATGGCAACGGTCAGGGCGGCGGTGTCTCGATACAGCGCAATGACACGGGCGCAATGTCCGGTGGTGCGGGCAACGCCAACGGCGCGACCTCTGATTACACCGGTGACTCCAGCAATTACGGCAATTACAACGGCTCGAATTCCGGCGCGCAGGAGTCGAACGACTATTGAAGCGCCTTTATCGACGCTGGGTCGGGATCGTTCTGATCGCCGCCGTCGCCATTGCTTTGGCGCCGGCGGCGGTCTTGCTGGTGCTGCGGTTCGTCGATCCGCCCGCCACGGCCTTCATGACTTACACGCAGGCCCGCCTGCGTGAGGACAATCCCGATGCCGAGATCGCCTATCGGTGGGTCGACATCGATCACATGGCGGCCTGCATGCCACTGGCGGCCGTGGCCAGCGAAGACCAGACGTTTCCGACCAACCACGGCTTCGCGTGGGAGTCGATCGAGCGGGCCCTGCGGCACAATGCCAACGGCGGGCGTGTGCGCGGCGCCAGCACCATCACCCAGCAGACGGCCAAGAATCTGTTTCTGTGGCCGGCCAAGAGCTACGTCCGCAAGGGTATCGAGGCCTACATCACGCTGTGGATGGACGTGCTCTGGCCCAAGCGCCGTGTGCTCGAGGTCTATCTCAACGTCGCCCAGTTCAGCCCGACCGCGTTCGGAGTCTCGGCGGCTGCAGACAACCTGTTCGGGCGCCGTGCGGCCAATCTGAGTCAATCGCAGTGTGCCGCCCTTGCGGCCGTTCTGCCGAACCCGAAGCGCTACGATGCCGCGCACCCGGACAGCTACGTGGCCGGGCGCCAGCAATGGATCCTCACCCAGATGCGGCACCTCGGACCGAGCTACCTGGACTCGGTTTTGCAATAGCTCGGACGGTAGAATAGGACGCGGACGCGCCCCGGCGCATGCCCGCACGGACTCGTACCGAAACGGGCGCTTTCATAACGGGCCGGCCAACAGCCGGCGCCTGACATTATGCTGACGACAAGCCAGTTCAAGCCGGCTTTCTGGTTGACCAACCCGCACGCTCAGACCCTGTTCGCCTCGCAGGCTCGCCCGATGCCCGCGCTCGAGGTCGAGCGCGAACGCGTCGAGCTCGACGACGGCGACTTTCTCGATCTGTCGTGGCTGCCCGATCCCGGGCTTTCCGACGACGCCCCGATCGTGGTCGCGCTGCACGGACTCAACGGATCGTTGGAGTCGAAATATGCCCGTGGGTTGTTGCGTCAGTGCGCTGCCCACGGCGCCCGCGGCGTGCTGATGCACTTTCGTGGCGCAGCCGAACCGAATCGGCTCGCCCGCAGCTATCATTCGGGCGAGACATCGGATTTCGCGGGTCTGGTCGATCGGCTGCGCCAGCGTTACCCGTGCGCGCCGCTGGCGGCCGTGGGCTACAGTCTGGGCGGCAATGTGCTGCTCAAGTATCTCGGCGAGCAGGGCCCGGCCTCGCCGCTGTCCTGTGCCGTGGCGGTGTCGGTGCCGTATGACCTCAAGCGTTGTGCCGAAGCGGTCCAGCACGGGCTGTCGCGTATTTATCAGACCCATCTGCTCAACGGCCTGCGCGAGATGGTGGAGGCCAAGACACGTCTCGGCCTGATCGACCGGCCGTTGCCGGATCTGTCCGAGCTCAACGATTTCCCGTCGTTCGACAACGCCATCACCGCGCCGCTCAACGGCTTTCGGGACGCCGCCGACTACTATGCCCGTTCGAGCAGCCGCGGTTTCCTGCGCAATATCCGGACGCCGACGCTGGCGCTGCACGCTCGCGACGACCCGTTCATGGCGCCGGACGTGATCCCGCACGCCGATGAACTGGCCGACGCCGTGCGCCTCGAGGTTTCCGAGCGCGGCGGCCACGTCGGCTTCGTGGCAGCGGGCCGCCTCGGCCAGCCGGTCTACTGGCTCGAGCAGCGCATCCCGGACTATCTACGCGGTCGCCTGCCGGGGTTCGAGCCGGTCGCGGATGCCAGCGAGATCGGCCTCGCCCGGTGAGTGACGTCGCGCCGCCGATGCCGCAGCCCACGACATGACGAACCTGCGGATCGTCATCCCGGCGATCGACGAGGCGGAGACGCTGCCCGGGTTGCTCGATGATCTCGCGGCACAGCAGGCGGTTGATCCGGAGATCGTGGTCGCCGACGGGGGATCGCGCGACGCCACGCGCCGCGTCTGTGCCGAACGCGGCGTGGATTGGCGCCCAGCGCGGCCCGGTCGCGGGCGACAGATGAACGCCGGGGCGGCTGACTTCACGGGTGAGTGGCTGCTGTTTCTGCACGCCGACAGTCGGTTCAGCTCGCCGCGCCAGCTGGCTGCGGCGTTGACTTGTCTCGAGGCTGCCGGCCCGGACAGTGTCGGGCATTTTCCGCTCGAATTCGCGATCGACGGCGAGCCGGCGCCAGGGTTTCTCTATCGGTTCATGGCGGCCAAGACCGCGAGCGGCCGACGCTATGCGATCAACGGCGATCAAGGGCTGCTCTTGCGCCGTGCGTTATTCGAGGCGATTGGCGGTTTCGAGCAGCACCTGGCCTTTCTCGAGGATCAACGGATAGTGGCACGCATCCGGCCCCGCGCTCGGCTCGTCTGTCTGCCGCATCGCCTGCAGACCTCGGCGCGTCGTTTCGCCGTCGAGGGGCCGATGCGGCGGTATGCATTGATGGGGCTGATCATGGCGATGTATGTGGCCGAGCTGGACTCCTTCTTCGACGCGGCACCGGGTGTCTATGCACGTCAGAGCCAGACGAGAGCGCTGGCACTCCGGCCGTTCGTGCGTCTGGCACTGGCCACTCTGGAGGCTCAGCGGCCGGTCGGCCGCGCAGCGGCGCTCTGGCGCCTGGCCGATGCACTACGCGGCCAGAGCTGGCAGGTCGCGCTCGCGCTCGATGTCCTATGCGGCCGTACGGACGGGAGAAGCAGGCCGATCACGCGTTGCCACGACAGCGTGACCGCCCGTCTGCCGGGCGGGTCGATCGTCCGAGTCGTGCTGTTTTTCGTACTGGCATTAGTGGTGTTCGGGCCGGCCTGGTGTTTCCGGCTATTCCACCGGCGGTCAGGCTTGCCTACGATGGCGACATGAACGACAGTGCTTCTGCCGATGCTCCGCGCTCGGCCCACGACTATCGACGCACCTTCGAGGCTGCACTGGGTGTGCCTTTCACCGACGACAACGCGGTCGATGTGCTCGTCAACGGCGATCGCATCTTTCCGGCGATGCTGGAGGCGATCAGCCAGGCTCGCGACACGATCGAGTTTCTGACCTTCATCTACTGGCAGGGGCCGATCGCCGAACGCTTCGGTGAGGCGCTGGCGGCGCGGGCGCGTGAGGGCGTGGCGGTGCGGGTGCTGCTGGATTCGTTCGGCGCGCAATGGATGCCGGACTCGGTCGTCGAACAGCTCACCGAGGCCGGCGTGGAGGTAGCCTGGTTCCGGCCCAAGGCACGCTGGCGTATCTGGCAGATCGACAACCGGACCCATCGCAAGATCCTGGTGGTCGACGACGAAGTCGGCTTCACCGGCGGCGTGGGTATTGCGGCCGAATGGGAGGGCGATGCCCGTACGCCCGACGAATGGCGCGAGACACACTTCCGGATCCGCGGGCCGGCACTGGACGGACTGCGGGCGGCCTTCGTCTCCAACTGGGTGGAAGCCGGGCGCGGCGGCGAGCCATTGTTTCGCCCGACGCGTCAGGTCGAGGCGGCGGGCGGCGTGGCGCTGCAGGTCGTACGCACCTCGGCGGCGGTGGCCTACAGCGATGTCTCGACCATCTTTCGGCTCGCGCTCGTCATCGCAACCCAGCGCGTGCGCATCGCCACCGGTTATTTCGTGCCGGACGAAAGGCTCATGCGGCTGATGGAGGCCGCTTGTGCGCGTGGTGTGGCGGTCGATGTGCTCATGCCCGGCCCCCACAACGACTCGCGTGTGGCCACGATGGCCGCCGAGGCCACCTTCGAGCGGCTGGCCGCGGCCGGCGTGGCCCTGTATCGCTATCAGCCGACGATGATGCACGCCAAGACCGTATTGATCGACGATATGGTGGCCGTGGTCGGTTCAGCCAATTTCAATCATCGTTCGATGGGCAAGGACGACGAGATCGTCGTCACGGCCGTGAATGCCGACATGGCCCAACGGCTGTCGGCCGATTACGACGACGACCTGAAGCGCACCGAGCGCATCGATCTCGAAAACTGGCGCCGCCGCGGCCCGTGGCAGCGCCTGCGCGAATGGGCGGGCAGCCGGCTGGCCAGCCAGGCCTGAGCGCCTGGCTCGACGCGCCCTAGATCGCGTCGCGGTCGGTCTCGCCGGTCCGGATACGGATCACCTGATCGAGCGGCGTGACGAAAATCTTGCCGTCGCCAATCTGGCCGGTCTTGGCCGCCCCGATGATCGCTTCGACAACAGCGTCCACGCGTTCCTCGTCGACCGCGATCTCGAGCTTGATCTTGGGCAGGAAATCCACGGCGTACTCGGCGCCGCGATACAGCTCGGTGTGCCCCTTCTGACGGCCGAAGCCACGGACCTCGCTCATCGTGGTGCCGTGCACCCCGATTTCGGCCAGTGCTTCGCGCACATCGTCCAGACGAAACGGTTTGATGACCGCTGTAACCATCTTCATCGAATATTCTCCTCGTGGAATGCCGGGGCCTGTCAGGTGTCGGTCGTCTTGGCGGCGCGAAGACGACCGACGCGCAGTCATGACACCTTACAGATCATAGCCGCGTTCTTCGTGTTCGGTGATGTCCAGGCCGATGTCTTCGTTTTCCGCACCGATGCGCAGCCCCAGTGTGGCATCCAGAATCTTGAAGAGCACCCAGCTCACGACCGCCGTATAGACCAGAACCACGACCAGGCCCAGCAATTGCACGCCGATCTGGCCCGCCATCCCGCTAACGGCATCGGACAGGCCGTAGCCGGAGAACGGGCCCAGCGAAGTCGCGGCAAACACGCCGGCAGCCAGTGTGCCGAGCATGCCACCGACCCCGTGCACTGGAAACACATCCAGCGAATCGTCGATGCGCAGAACGCGCTCGACGAACAGCGTCGCCGCGAAGCAGACCACACCTGCGGCGAGCCCGATGACGATCGCCGCGCCTGGCCCGACGTAGCCGGCCGCCGGCGTGATGGTGCCGAGCCCGGCGACCATGCCGGTAACGATGCCCAGCACGCTGGGCTTGCCGAAACGCAGCCATTCGGCAGCCATCCAGGCCACACAACCGGCTGCCGCGGCCAGATGGGTGACCAGCATGGCCGTGACCGCCTGGCCGTTCGCGGCCAGCGCGCTGCCGCCGTTGAAGCCGAACCAGCCGACCCAGAGCATGCCGGCCCCTGATACCGTCATGGTGAGGTTGTGAGGCGCCATGACACGTTTCTGGAACCCCAGGCGTGGTCCGGCCACGATCGCGGCGACCAGCGCGGCCACACCGGCGGTGATATGGACCACGGTGCCGCCGGCGAAGTCGAGAAAACCGAGTTGCGCGAGCCAGCCGCCGCCCCAGACCCAGTGCACGACCGGGACGTAGACCAGAAGCAGCCAGGCCGAGGAGAACCAGAGCAGCGCCGAAAAGCGCAGCCGTTCGGCAAAACCGCCGATGATCAGGGCCGGGGTGATGACCGCGAACGTCATCTGATAGAGCACGAACAGCATGGTGGGAATCGTGCCGCTGACATCCGTGCGGCTGATCCCGGCCAGAAACACGTGAGACAGGTCCCCGATCCAGGCCCCATCACCGGAAAACGCCAGCGAATAACCAACGGCGAACCACAAAAGCGAGGCGATCGCACAGATCGAAAAACACTGCATGAGCACCGAAAGCACGTTGCGCGAGCGCACCAAGCCGCCGTAGAACAGCGCCAACCCCGGTAGGGTCATGAACAGGACGAGCGCCGTGGCGACCATCACCCAGGCCGTATCGGCCTTGTCGATGGCATGGGGCGGGGCCGCAAACGCGGGCGAGGCAAGCAGGGCGGCGGTGACGACGACAAACGCCCGGCGTGCCCAGCCGCGAGACAGGACATTGCGCATTACGGTGCAATCAACAAAATTTGCACCGAAGTATAGCGATAAGCCGTCCATCTCTCATTATTTGCACTAAAAGTGTGCGTTTCGCGCAGGGGCAAACGCTTTGAAAATGCCCGGTGGATGAGCTTTGCGTGGACGCCGGGCATAAAAAAGGCCCCTTGAAGAAGGGGCCCTGAACGAAGCGCGGGTTCCGGCAGGAACCCGCGATCGAGACCGCCGGTTCAGGCGGTGCGGCGACTGCCGCCGGACGTGAATTCCGGATAGGCTTCCATGCCGATTTCCGACAGGTCCACACCTTCGGCTTCTTCTTCGGGCGATACCCGGATACCGAAGGTGAACTTGATCAGCGCCCAGACGATCAGGCTCGTGACGAACACCCAGATGAAGATCGTCAGCGCGCCGACGATCTGGCCGACGAAAGTGACTTCCGGGTTCGTGATCGGCACCACCAGCAGGCCGAGCAGGCCGCAGCTGCCATGGACCGAAATCGCACCGACCGGATCATCGATCTTGATCTTGTCGAACAGCAGGATCGACAGCACCACCAGGATGCCGCCTGCCGCGCCGAACAGCGTGGCGATCAGCGGCGTCGGCGTCGACGGTTCGGCCGTGATCACGACCAGGCCGGCCAACGCGCCGTTGAGCGCCATCGTGAAATCACCCTTGCCGAAGATGGCACGCGCCAGCAGCAGAGCGGCGACCAGACCGCCGGCCGCCGCGGTGTTGGTGTTGAGAATGACCATTGCCACCGAGTTCGCACTGGTGATGTCGCCGAGCTTGAGCACGGAACCGCCGTTGAAACCGAACCAGCCCATCCAGAGAATCAGCGTGCCCAACGCGGCCAGCGGCATGTTGGCGCCCGGAATGGCCGAGACACGGCCGTCGGGGCGGAACTTGCCCTGACGCGGACCGAGCAGGAGCACGCCGGCCAGCGCGGCCGCCGCACCGGCCATGTGGACGATGCCCGAACCGGCAAAATCGGAGAATCCGAGATCACCCAGGTTGTACAGCCCGAACACCGAGGCGCCGTTCCAGGTCCAGCTGCCCTCCATCGGATAGATGAACCCGGTCATCACGACAGCAAAGCCGAGAAATGCCCACAGGCGCATGCGTTCGGCCACGGCCCCGGAGACCACGGACATGGCGGTGGCCACGAACACGACCTGGAAGAAGAAATCGGCCGCGTCGGCATAGACCGAAGAGCCGTCGAATCCGTTCTGAGCCGATGTGGCCAGTGCGTCTGAAACCAGCGAGGAGCCGCCGCTGATGCCGCTCAGGAACCAGTTCCCGTCGTACATGATCATGTAGCCACAGATCATGTACATCAGACACGAGATGGAATAGAGCGTGATGTTCTTGGTCAGGATTTCCGTGGTGTTCTTGGCGCGCACCAGGCCGGCTTCGAGCATGGAAAAGCCCGCGGCCATCCACATCACCAGCGCCCCCATCACCAGGAAATAAAAGGTGTCGATGGCGTACTGGAGCTGGAAAATCTGGTCTTGCATATCGTTTCCCTCGTCTCGGTTGTGGGCGGCCCGCGGTTAGAGCGCGTCCTGGCCGGTCTCGCCGGTGCGGATTCGAATCACCTGTTCCAGCTCGCTCACGAAGATCTTGCCGTCACCGATCTTGCCGGTGTGTGCGGCCTTGGATATGGCTTCGACGGCGGTATCCAGCTCGGTATGCTCGACGGCGACCTCGATCTTGACCTTCGGCAGAAAGTCGACGACGTACTCGGCGCCGCGATACAACTCGGTATGCCCTTTCTGGCGACCGAACCCCTTGACCTCGGTCACCGTGATGCCCTGCACCCCCACCTCGGAAAGCGCTTCGCGGACCTCATCGAGCTTGAACGGCTTGATAATGGCTGCGATCAATTTCATTTCTGACTCCTGTCACGCCTAAAAACACAATCCGCGTGCCGCATCGGTGGCGATGTCAGGCGGTGCCGGCGATTGTCTGTAATCACTTGCACTCACCGTGCCAATTTGGTGCACGGGCGAGAACGCGTGGCAAGAAAGCCGGTTTTGCGCCGGCTGTGGCAAAGCGGGCAAGCTGTGTCTTCAACATATTTTCGAGGAATCCCTCGTGCGCTCGATCGAAGACATGGCCAATCGGCTGGCCAACGCACTGCCGCCGCAGGTCGCGCCGCTGCGCGAAGAGCTCAAGACGAATTTCCGGGCTGTGCTCCAGTCCCAGCTCGCCGAGCTGGATCTGGTCTCGAGAGAGGAATTCGAGGCCACCCGCGACATGCTTGTACACGCGCGCACGCGACTGGCCGAACTGGAAGCCCGCGTCGAGGCGCTGGAATCTCGGGAAAGCGAGTGAGTGCGGTCTGCCGGCCCGGCCGGGCATGACGCTCGCCACGGTCCACAGCCGGGCACAAACCGGTCTGGCGGCGCCGGAGGTGGCGGTCGAAGTCGATCTGGCCGGCGGCCTGCCGGCGTTGGCGATCGTCGGGCTGCCCGAAACCGAGGTCAAGGAATCCAAGGATCGCGTGCGGGCGGCGATCGCCAACAGTGGCTACGAATTTCCGACCCGACGCATCACTGTCAATCTGGCGCCGGCCGATCTGCCGAAGGAGGGCGGGCGATTCGATCTGGCGATAGCGCTCGGCATTCTGGCGGCCTCGGGGCAGATTCCGGCGGCGGCGCTGTCGGACTACGAATTTTTGGGCGAGCTGTCGTTATCGGGCGCGCTACGCAGTGTGCGCGGTGCCCTGCCGGCCACGCTGGCCGCGAGCCGGCGGTCGCGTCGTCTCGTCCTGCCGGCCGTCAACGGCGATGAAGCCGCGCTCGCCGCCGACGATGCCGCCCTCACGGCGGTGCACCTGAGTGATGTCGCACAGAGTCTGGTCGGTGATGAGGTGCTGTGGCGCGCGCCGGAAGCAGCCACGGTCGAGGCTGGCGATGATCGTCTGGCCGATATCGCCGACGTGCGCGGGCAGCCACAGGCCAAGCGGGCACTCGAGATTGCCGCAGCGGGCGGTCACTCATTGTTGATGATCGGCCCGCCCGGCGCCGGCAAGACCATGCTGGCCTCACGATTGCCCGGTCTGCTGCCGCCGATGACGCGAGAACAGGCGTTGGAGGTTGCTGCCATCGCCTCGATCACCCCGAACGGTTTCCAAGCCGCACAGTGGGGCCGTCGCCCTTTTCGGGCACCGCATCACACGGCATCCGGCGTGGCGCTTGTCGGCGGCGGTTCAACGCCGAAACCGGGCGAGATCACGCTCGCCCATCGGGGCGTGTTGTTTCTCGACGAGTTGCCGGAATTCGATCGGAAAGTCCTCGAAGTGCTGCGCGAGCCCCTGGAATCGGGCCAGATCGTGATTTCGCGTGCCGCCCGGCAAGCGGAATTTCCGGCATCCTTCTTGTTCGTGGCGGCCATGAATCCGTGCCCCTGTGGCTATTTCGGCGACGCGTCGGGGCGATGCCACTGTACGCATGAACGCATCACGCGTTATCGATCGCGTTTATCCGGGCCGTTGCTCGATCGCATTGATATGCACCTGCATGTTGCGCCGATCACCAAAAAAGTGCTTATGGCGCCCGCCGAATCCAATGAGCGCTCGAGTACAGTGCAGGCGCGCGTCATTGGTGCGCGCCAGTCTGCCATGGTGCGCTCCGGCGACTGCAATGCGGCGCTGACGGCGGCGGCGGTCGATCAACACTGTGTCTGTACGCCTGATGCCGAGCGGTTGCTGTCTCGGGCGATCGACCAGCTCGGGCTGTCGGCCCGCGGTTATCACCGTATTCTGCGCGTGGCACGCACGATCGCCGATCTGGCCGATGCCCCCACGATCGAGGCCGCCCACGTGGCTGAAGCGATCGGATTTCGGCAACTCGAACGAAACATCAGCACGCCCTAGCAGGCTGGTGCCGCATGACTGCGCGGCGCCTGCGACGCCTCGTCTTGCCGCCCATCGTCAATTCCAGGGCGCGCTTGGCGCGGACTCGCACGAAACCTCAACAGGCCCTAGACAGCGGTCCGGCGTGCCTCTGGCGCGCCATTGCCTGTAACAAGGATTGCCGAAAGGGCTGTTGTCGGTCGGGTCAGCAAGGATTGGGCATCACCCGCCGGCCGCCAAGCGGCTCGGATGCCTTGGCCGCCTGCCCAATCGTGGCCATGTGGGTTGTGAGTGCAACGCCGTCTCGGCGCGTCAGTCGACAGGCTCCTGATCGGAAAGGGCTTTATTTTTCGCGGCCACACGTGCGGCGGTGCTGGTGCGCAAGATCTTCATCTTGCACCTGAAAATGGCACAGACTTCGCATTCTCTCTTCTGGCGGCGTACATCCGGTGCGTCGATTCACCAGGCACGCGCGATCGTCAGACCGTGTTCAAGGGAGACCACGCATGAAACGCTATTTTGTCGCCGCATGTGCGGCCATCGCCACTGTGGCCAGCGGTTCCGCCATGGCGGCAACCGATAATTCGACGACCGACAGCGCGCTGCTTGATGCAGTCAAGGGCTCGGTGAGCGCCAACGTCGCGTTCACCACGGACTACCGTTTCCGCGGCATCTCCCAGACCGATCGGGATTTCGCTATCCAGGGCGGGTTCGACTACACCATGAATTCCGGGTTCTATCTCGGGACCTGGGCTTCCAATGTCGATAACTTCAACCCCAGTCCTTACACGGGCGATAACGGCGCCCAGGCCGAGGTGGATCTCTACGGTGGTTATGACTACGCCATCAACGATCAATGGTCGGCCGGTATCAATGTTCTCTATTACTACTACCCCGGCGCGAGCACGGCCGGTCCGAACAACGAGATCGACTTCTGGGAATACACGCCGAGCGTGAGTTATACCGGGCAGAGTCTGTCGGCCACGCTCGGTGTTTCGGTCAGCTCGGACTATTACAACGAGAGCGGCACATCCTATTATCCGGCCTTTGATGTGAGCACGCCGCTCACCGATTGGCTGACGCTGGCCGCGCACGTCGGCTATCAGGGCATCGAAGACAACGATGTCTGGGGTACGCCGGATTACACCGACTGGAAAATCGCGCTGTCGACCGAGCAGTTCGGCCTGAACTGGGAAGTCGCCTACATCGATACGGATCTGTCGGATCAGGACTGCTTCGGCGGTCTGAATACCTGTGGCGCCACAGCAGTCGGGACGATCAGCAAGTCGTTCTGATATCGACCTCGCCAGTCGCGGGACGAGCCGGCGTCATGCCGGCTCGTTTGTTTGCGGGGCGCGATTCGGCGCAGCCGCCCTGATAGAATCGCCCGACCATGGCGCAACCCAAGCTCAATCCGCAGCAGGATGCCGCGATGCGGTATCTGGATGGCCCATTGCTCGTGCTGGCCGGGGCCGGCTCGGGCAAGACCGGTGTCATTACGCGCAAGATCGCGCATCTGATCGGTCGCGGTTATCACGCCGATCGCATCATCGCGGTGACGTTTACCAACAAGGCCGCGCGCGAAATGAAGCAGCGCGCCTCGCGCCTGATATCCGGACAGGACGCGAAGGGGCTGACAGTCTCGACTTTTCATAGCCTGGGTTTGTCGATGATTCGAGCGGAGTACGACACGCTCGGCTTCAAGCCACGCTTTTCGATCTTCGATGCCGAGGACGCCGACAAGCTTCTGGCCGATCTCGTCGGTCGCGACGGGGATCTGCGCAAGGAAACCCGCGCTGCCATCAGTGCCTGGAAGTCGGCTCTCGTCGACCCGGAGACCGCGAAGGCTCAGGCCAGTGGCAAGGAAGTGCCCATGGCCCGTGCGTATGCGGAATATCAGCGACGCTTGAAAGCCTACAATGCCGTGGACTTCGACGACCTGTTGTCGATCCCGGTACAGCTACTGCGCGATGACCCGGCGGCGCGCGAGCGCTGGCAGAACCGCTATCGCTATCTTCTGGTCGACGAATATCAGGACACCAACGCCGCACAGTACGAAATGATGCGGCTGTTGGCCGGTGCGCGGGCGGCCTTCACCGTTGTGGGCGACGACGATCAGTCGATCTATGCCTGGCGGGGCGCGCGCCCCGGGAATATCGCCGACCTATCCCGGGATTTCCCGCATCTCAAGGTCATCAAGCTCGAGCAGAACTATCGTTCGGTGGGCAATGTCCTCTCGGCGGCGAACTATCTGATTGGCCAATCGAGCCAGCGTGCCTATGAAAAGACCCTCTGGTCCTCGATGGGGCCGGGGGATCGGGTGCGTGTGCTGTCGGCCGGCGACGACGGCGCCGAAGCCGAACGCGTGGCCAGCGAGATTTCGGCGCACAAGCTGCGTACCGGTAATGCCTACGGCGGCTATGCCGTTCTGTATCGCGGTAATTTCCAATCGCGCGCTTTCGAAAAAGCCCTGCGCGAGCGCAACATCCCGTATCGCGTGTCGGGCGGCAGATCGTTCTTCGAGCGTAGCGAAATCCGTGATCTGGTGACCTATCTCAAGTTGTTGGTCAATCCGGACGACGATGCCGCCTTCCTGCGGATCATCAACCTGCCGCGGCGCGAGCTTGGCCCGGCGACGCTGGAAGCGCTGGCCCGGTACGCCGGGGCGCGCCATATCAGCCTGTTCGACGCTGCCCGGGGCGTGGGTCTGGCCGGTGGCGTCGGCGACCGCGCCGGACGGCGTCTGTCCGAGTTCGTCGACTGGGCCCGGCAACTGGCCATGGCTGGCGAATCCACGCCGCCGCGTGAGCTTGTCACTCAGCTAATGACCGACATCGACTATCGCGACTGGCTGCGTGATACCTCGGCCAATACGCGAGCGGCCCGCAAACGCCTGGAAAACGTCGACGATTTTCTCAACTGGCTCGGCCAGATCGGAGAAAACGACGACGGCACGCCGGTGGGGCTGGGGGACATCGTCAGACGCCTTTCGCTGCTCGATTTTGCCAATCAATCGGAAAAGGATGTCGAGAACCAGGTGCACCTGCTCACCCTTCACGCGGCCAAGGGCCTGGAGTTCGACCACGTATTCCTCGTGGGCATGGAAGAGGGGCTGCTGCCGCACCACGCCTGCATGGACGAAGAGCGCATCGAAGAAGAACGTCGGCTGCTCTATGTCGGCATTACCCGGGCACGCAAGAGCCTGGCCTTGACGTATGCCCGCAAGCGACGACGTGGCGGGGAGGATGCCGATGCGACGCCAAGTCGGTTCCTGGACGAGCTGCCGTCGGAGGAAGTCGACTGGCCGAGCCAGACCGGCCAACGCAGCAAGGCCAGCGCCAGTGACGAGAACAAGGCGCAAGTCGCCGCCCTGCGGGCGATGCTGGGGAGTTAGGGCCTGTTGATGTGTCATCACATGGGCAGCCAGAGCAGAGCACATGCCATGGCGACGACCGCGTCGTAGTGCGTCTTTAATTTATCGAAGCGACACGCGATCGCACGGTACTGTTTGAGCCGTGCAAACGCGTTCTCGACGAGATGTCGATAACGGTATAAACCGCGATCGAAGTCTGGATTGGCTCGCTTGGAATGACGCCGGCGCGGAATGACCGGCCAACTGGATCGGGTCTGGATCGCTGATCGGACTCGACGACTGTCATAGCCTTTATCGGCGATCATGATGTCAACGCGAGGTATCGCGTCGACCCGGCTCGGCCCGATCGAACAATCGTTGATCTGACCGCCGGTGATCTCGAAGGTGATCGGCAAGCCGTAGGC
>NZ_QZWD01000017.1 GCF_003602005.1 Salinisphaera sp. Q1T1-3
CGACCAGTTCGGCCAGCTCCGCCCAGAACACTTCCGAGCTCACCCCGGTGCCCGACAGCGCTGTCTCCATCAGCTCGTAAAGCGGCCGGCCGATCGCCAGCCCGGCCTTGTCGATTCGATCCGTCATGAAATTGCTCCGTGCAGTGGTTCGATCGCGGTCCATCATCGACCGCTCATGGACAGCCTGCACTGATTGAATACCCCATAACAGTGCATTGGATACTCAACCAAAGTTGAATCGTATCCAATTGACGCGGAACCTAGTGTCCTTCACATGACACGAGAGTTTCCGGACTCATGAGCCAACACACTTATGCCGCCCCTGTCACCGGGCTGCCCGACCAGAGTCAACGCACCGTCGATCGCGCCGTGTTCAAGACGGCCTACGCGGTCATCCCACGCGGCGTCATGCGGGACATCGTGACCAGCCGATTGCCGCACTGGCGCGACACCCGCGCCTGGATCCTGGCGCGCCCCTTATCCGGTTTCGCCGAGACATTCGCCCAGTACATCGTCGAGGTCGCCCCGGGCGGCGGCAGTGATATGCCCGAACCCGTGGCCGATGCCGAGGCGGTCCTGTTCGTGCTCGAAGGCAGCCCACGCCTGATCCTCGACGGCCTGGCCCATGACTTGCTTCCGGGCAGTTATGTCTTCATTGGCCCGGAAAGCACATGGCGTCTGGACAACCCGGCACAGACACCGACGCGCTTCCAGTGGATCCGCAAGCGCTACGCATACGTCGATGGTGTGTCTGCGCCCGCCAGTTTCGTCACGCACGACGATGCGATCACGCCAACGACGATGCCCGACTGCAACGGCGTCTGGGCGACCAGCCGATTCGTCGATCCGGACGATCTGTCACACGACATGCACGTGACGATCGTGACCTTTCAGCCCGGCGGCGTGATTCCGTTTTCCGAAACTCATGTCATGGAACACGGGCTCTACGTGCTCGAGGGCAAGGCGGTCTATCAGCTCAACGAGGACTGGGTGGAAGTCGAAGCCGGCGACTTCATGTGGCTGCGCGCATTCTGCCCGCAGGCCTGTTATGCCGCCGGGCCGGGACCGTTTCGCTATCTGCTCTACAAGGACGTCAATCGTCACCCGGGACTCGATGCAACGGCCCTGCCGGAGGCACGCTGATGACGGCCCAGGCCACGACCACCGGCGCGCCGGCCGACGAGACTGCCGCCGAGGATCGGCCAGCATCAGTCGATATCCGCATCGAACAGGACATCGCAGCGGCCATCTTCGAGCAACGCATGCCACCGGGCACGCGCCTGTCCGAGGCCCGTTTGGGCCAGCTCTACGAGGTGAGCCGAACCGTGGTTCGCAAGGCACTGTTCCGCCTGGCCAGCGATCGTCTCGTGGAGATTCGTCCGAATCGCGGTGCGATCGTGCCGCGCCCCGACGTGACCGAGGCGCGCAACGTATTCGCCGCGCGCCGTGTGATCGAACCGGCCCTGCTGGCCGACAGCGTGCCGCACCTGGCCGCGGCCGATCGCCGTACGCTGGATGCGCTGGTGGTCGCGGATCGACGCGCGCATGAGGCCCGTGATCGTCAGGCGATGATCCGTGCCTCGGGCGATTTTCATCGCGGTCTGGCACGTATGGCCGGCAACGACGTGCTGTTCGAATTCCTCGAGCAGTTGATCGGTCGCACGTCGCTGATCATCGCGACCTACCAGACCTATGTGCTGCCGCACTGCGCCGAGCATGTCCACGAGGCACTGGTCGAGACGATCGCCAGCGGCGACGTCGCCGCCGCGCAGCAGGCCATGATCCGCCACCTGCTTGATTGCGAAGCCCAGCTGCATCTGCAGGACGACGACACCGAAACCGACGACCTGGCCGGCATGCTCGATGCCCATGCCACGGATACGGCCGCCCCCGCCTTCACGGATACTCGAAATGCCCGCTGAAACAGCCAACGCCCCCTATCCCCGCGACATGGTCGGCTACGGCGCCCGGCCGCCGCACGCCCGCTGGCCGGGCGATGCCCGGATCGCCGTCCAGTTCGTGATCAATTACGAGGAAGGCGCAGAGAACAACGTCCTGCACGGCGATGCCGCCTCTGAGGCCTTTCTGTCGGAAATGGTCGGTACGGACGCCCGCGAAGGCGTGCGCCACATGAGCATGGAATGGCTCTATGAATACGGCAGTCGTGCCGGTTTCTGGCGGCTGCACCGTCTGTTTACCGAGCGCGGCCTGTCCGCCACGGTGTTCGGTGTCGGCATGGCGCTGCAGCGCAATCCGGACGCCGTGCAGGCCATGATGGACGCGGGCTTCGAGATCGCCAGCCACGGCTGGCGCTGGATCGATTATCAGTATGTCGACGAAGCCACCGAGCGCGAGCATATCCGGCTTGCCGTCAAGACGATCGAGCAAATGACCGGACGTGCGCCGGTCGGCTGGTACACCGGGCGTTGTGGGCCGAACACACGCCGTCTGGTCGCCGAGCACGGCGGGTTCCTCTACGACGCCGATTCCTACGCCGACGATCTGCCCTACTGGGAGTCGGTGCCCGGCGTGGCCGAACCACAGCTCATCGTGCCCTACACGCTCGATACCAACGACATGCGCTTCGTCGCGCCGCAGGGCTTCAATGCCGGCGATCAGTTCTTCACCTATCTCAAGGATGCTTTCGACGTGCTCCATGCCGAAGGCAGAGATCGGCCGAAGATGTTGTCCGTGGGCCTGCACTGCCGTGTGGCCGGGCGACCCGCCCGGGCGGCCGCCGTCGCCCGTTTTCTCGATTACGTTCAACGCCACGAGGATGCCTGGGTGTGCACGCGCGAGGCGATCGCCCGGCACTGGCGCGCCGAACATCCGCACGGGGCGCCGAACGACAACGCATAGCCCGACGCAACGGCACACGTCCCCCGCCCTCAGGAGCCACCTATGGCCAGAGCAGCACAGCGTTCCGCCCCCGTCCGACGACTCGTCGCCGAACCGTTGACAGCCCGCGGTTTTGCGCCGTTCGGGGACGTCATCGCCTCGAGCGGTCCAGCCGTTGAGATCAATCAGGGCAAGGGGCGCCGTTTTGCGGATCTGGCCTGTCTGGATCTCGATACCGAAGACGGCCGCCCGGCGATCAGTCGCGTGGCCTGCCGAGCCGAGACCGCTCCGGTTCCGCTTCGGGTGATGGAGCGTCACCCGCTCGGCACGCAGGTCTTCGTACCGCTCGACGGCCAGCATTATCTCGTGGTCGTGGCACCGGCCGGTGAGGCACCGGCCGCGGATGCGTTTCGGGCGTTCATCGCGGCCGGTCATCAGGGCATCAACTATCACCGGGGCGTCTGGCACCACCCGATGATCGCGCTCGACACGGATTGCGAGTTCCTCGAGGTGCACCGCAGCGGTCCGGGGGCAAACTGTGACGAGATCCCCGTGCCTGTTCCGATCACGGTCGATGTGCCGGCCCCGCACCCGGTGTCGTCATGAGTGCGGCAATCGAACGCCCCGCCGACGGCGGCCCGCGTACCGCCACGGCCGAGCCGGTATTTCCAAGCCCGCACCTCTATAACCGGGATCTGGCCCCGGTTTCGGCAGGCAATCGACCCTGGGGTACCTACAGCGTATTCACGCTGTGGGCCAATGATGTCCACAGCCTGGGCAACTACACGTTCGCGATCGGCCTGTTCGCGCTGGGCCTCGGGGCCTGGCAGATCCTGCTGACATTTCTGATCGGCGCACTCGTGCTGTTCGGCATGCTCACCCTGTCCGGCTTCGTTGGTGAACGCACCGGGGTGCCCTTTCCCGTCATCAGTCGGATCGCCTTCGGTATCCGCGGCGGCCGGCTGCCGGCGATCGCACGCGGCGTCGTCGCGATCGTCTGGTTCGGCATCCAGACCTATCTCGCGGCTTCGGTACTCAGCGTGTTGCTGACCACGCTCTTCCCGGCACTGGCGGCCCTGGATTCACGCATGTTGCTGGGCCTGTCGCTGCTCGGCTGGCTGTCGTTCATGCTGCTATGGGTCGCTCAGGTCATCATCGTGAGCTACGGCATGGCAATGGTACGACGCTACGTCGATTTCGCCGGCCCCGTCATTCTCGTGACCATGCTCGGGCTGGCCGGCTGGGTACTGATGCGCGCCGACTTCAACGTCGCCTGGTCGATCGCCACGCCGCTGTCCGGCATGGCGATGTGGCTCAAGATTCTGGGCGGGGCCGGCCTGTGGGTGGTCATCTACGGCACGTTCGCGCTCAATGTCTGTGACTTCACGCGCTGTGCCCGCGATCGACGTGCCATCGTACTCGGCAATCTGCTCGGCATTCCGCTGAACATGCTCGTCTTCGCCGGCATCGTCATCGTGCTCGCCGGCGCACAGTTTCATATCAACGGTCAGATCATCACCAGTCCCGCGGATATCGTGCGCACGATTCCGGAGGCCGGCTGGCGGATCGTCGCCTCGCTCGCCCTGATCGTCCTGACCATCGCGGTCAATCTCGTCGCGAATTTCGTCGCGCCCATCTACATGCTCGCCGATCTCGCACCCAGATACCTCGACTTCAAACGAGCCGGTCTGCTGAGCGCGATCATTGGCGTGGCCATCCTGCCGTGGAATCTCTACAACAGCCCGCTGGTCATCGAATATTTCCTCAGCGGCCTGGGCGCTGTGCTCGGCCCCTTCTTCGGCTTGATCATGGCCGACTTCTGGATCGTGCGCCGTCAACGTGTTCACATACCGGATCTATACAGCGACGCGCCTACCGGCAGCTATCACTACACCCACGGGGTGAACCGCCGCGCTCTGGCCGCGGTCTTTCCCGCAGCCATCGCGGCCGTCGTGGTGAGCCTCGTCCCGTGGTTCCAAGCACTGGCCGGTTTTTCCTGGTTCATCGGCGCGATCATGGCGGCCGCGATCTATCTGCTGATCACGCCGCGTCAGCCACACGCATCCGACGTCTCCGGCGAGCGTATCTCTCGTCCGGCCGTCTGAATTCGATACGAGATTTTTCCATGCGTATTCTGGTCGCCAACGTCAATACCACCGCGTCGATGACGCACAACATCGCGGCACAGGCTCGCCGCGTGGCCCTGCCCGACACCGAAATCGTCCCCATCACGCCGGATTTCGGCGCGGAATCGGTCGAAGGCAACTACGAAAGCTACGTCGCGGCCGTGGCGGTGATGGAAACGATCCGCTCGTACACCGGCCTGTACGACGCCATCATTCAGGCCGGCTACGGCGAGCACGGGCGCGAGGGCCTGCAGGAATTGTTCGACGTGCCCGTGGTGGACATCACCGAAGCTGCGGCCGCCACCGCCATGTTCGTGGGGCACCGTTATTCGGTCGTGACGACCCTGGATCGCGCGGTGCCGATGATCGAGGACCGGCTCAAACTGGCCGGGCTCTCGGATCGACTGGCGTCGGTGCATGCCAGCGGTCTGGCCGTGCTCGACCTCGAGCGCGACCCCGAGGCGGCCATCGAGGCGATCGTGGCCAAGGCCGGCCATGCGGTCGACCATGACCGCGCCGAGGCGATCTGTCTGGGCTGCGGCGGCATGTCCGGCCTGACCGCCCGTGTCATCGAACGGACGGGCGTGCCTGTCATCGATGGCGTCTCCGCGGCCGTCAAACTCGCCGAGGGCCTCGTGGCTCAGGGGCTCTCCACGTCCAAGATCCGGACGTATGCCCCGCCACGTCCGAAACACTTCGCCAATTGGCCGCCAACGCGCCGCTGAATGGGCCGCGGCCGCGTGATCAGATCGTCAATCAATGCATGGCTATCGGGGGCGGCGCCGTCAGCGCGCTGGAAATATGGCGTCGCTATTGGAAAGGCGGTGCGCAGAAATTTGCGCACCGCCTCCTGCAAGTCGTTGGCTACTACGGCCGGAAGCATCGCGACCAAATCATGAACCCGGCCTGGTTCAGTTGCGACGTTTCTTTACCGGTATGCGCCTCGATACGCGCCTGTATGGGCATCACGGGCCCTGTTCCGTTAGATGTTCCTCAATCAAACGCCGTAATAAATGCGTCGGCACATCGTCGGCATCGGACTTGGAATATATCGTGACCAGAAGTATCCGATCCGGCGGACACAGGTAGTACAGACATCTATAGCCGCCGCTTTTGCCGCGACCGGCGTCACGGTTCTTGATGCGAACCTTGTAGGTGGGATAACCAACGCCCGAAACCCGATCGCCAAGTGTTTCGCCAGTCATGAGTGCCTGAATGATCGGCTCTACATCAGCGCGAATACGACGATAACGGCGCGATAGCTTGAGCAGATTTTTCTTGAACTCGGTTGAATACTCGACCCGCATCAAGCCTGTTCAATCCCATCCCACAGCGATTCGATGGCATGCACGCGGCCATCCCGAATATCCGCCAATCCGCGACGAATCGACTCGGCCGGATCAATCGCGTCGTCCACGGCCTCTCGATAAGCATGGATAATAGTCAGCAACGCCTCGCGGCGATCCGGCGGGACACGGTCGATTTCCGCGTGCAGGCGCTCGGTTATGTTGTCCCCGGTGCTAGCCATCTCGGTATTCCTCTTGACTGTCTGCAGTTTAGCCGATCGCTTGACCCGAGCCAATCAGCCCCACGCTTCGTTTGTCGTGCGCGCGACAAAGTACAAGCGTGTCAAAACGCACTCCAGCAACAGATATCGCCTTTCAAGCGGCCACATCGTTTTCAGCAATGCGCTTACCCATGACTTCCTGGATCAGACCGAGCAGAAGCCGCCGCCGCGCGTCGATAAAACCGTGGAAGTCGTTTTCCCGCAAACGCGCCGCCGGGACACAATGGCTGGCCAGAATCGTGTCCATCTCGGCATCGCCCATCTGCACCTGCGGATCGTTTTGTATCTTTTGCAGATAGTGCGACGGTGCATCGCCACCGATCTTGCGATTCGCCTTGTACGAAATCGGCGTCTTGTTGATTATTATGTTGTCGTATTGCTTGACCGGAATACCCTGCGTTTCGCACCAGTAACTGGGGAAGATGTGGTGTATGTCCAGCGCGATCTCCTGGGCATCGAGCTCCTGAATGCCGGCTTTCCAGAAGAAGTCTTGGGCCCCCTCGCGCAGCACCAACACGTTTCCGCGCTAGGGCCGGTTGATGTTTCGTGCGAGTCCGCGCCAAGTGCGCCCTGAAATTGACGATGGGCGGCAAGACGAGGCCTAGCACGCATAGCGTGTCATTCTGCGCCAGGGTGCTAGAACGCTGTATTGCCGTCGTGTTCTTGATTTCGGGGCGCTTGTCCCGAAGGGTTGGGTCGCCCATGAAAAATCGACGATGGGCGCCCGGCGGCGTTGCGAGTCTGGATCGTGGCACGCCACGATCGGCGACTCGCGCCTTGCCGGACACACGGCGGTCTCTCGACGAAAAGGCGCTCGAACGAAACATCAACAGGCCTTAGTCCAGTCTTGTCACGGCCCGTTGTCTTATCGCCTCTCATGAACGACCTGGCCAGGCCCGGCCATCACGACCGTATCTGACATTGATCGGCAACGCCCGGTTTTGTCGTCACATCAAACGGCTGACACCGCGGCTCACCCGGGTGATGTCCTATGCCTGGAGAAAGCGCGCGGCCGACCGGCGTTGCAATCCGGTGACTTCACGGATTGCCGGTGGCGCTGTTTGACGCTAAGGAAATGGTCGGGGTAGCAGGATTTGAACCTACGACCTTCTGCACCCCATGCAGACGCGCTACCAAACTGCGCCATACCCCGACTGAGCGCGTTATTCTATCAAACCCCGGCGCGTTGTCACTCGATTATTCGTCCATCAGATCACGAATTCTTTCCAGATCGCATCGGATGGCGACGAGCTGTTCACCGAGGCCCGGCGCCGGTACGGACGATGACGGCGTATCGCCGTTCAGGCGTGCTTTCGCGCCGGCGATCGTGAAGCCCTCGTCGTAGAGCAGCCCGCGAATCGCTCGTGCCGTCTCGATATCGGCTACGCGATAATACCGGCGGTTGCCGCGCCGTTTCGGCGGGTCGAGTTGTGGAAACTCCTGTTCCCAGTAACGCAGTACATGCGGCTTGACCCCACAAAGCGCGCTGGCTTCGCCGATGGCGAAGTAGCGCTTGTCGGGTATCGGCGGCAGCGAGGCGTCACTCGTCGTCGACAACCTGCAACTCGACACGCGCACGCATCTTCTGCCCCGGCTTGAAACTCACGACTCGACGCGCGGAAATGGGTATTTCCTCGCCGGTCTTCGGGTTCCGGCCCGGTCGCTCGTTCTTGTCACGCAACTCGAAGTTGCCGAAGCCGGACAGTTTGACGTAATCACCGTCTTCGAGCGTTGTACGTAGCTCCTCGAAGAACAAGTCGACGAATTCCTTCGACTCGCGCTTGTTGAAGCCCAGCTGCTCGGCCAGCCCTTCCGTGATATCCGCTTTGGTCAGCGCCACTGATTCACTCCCCCCTGAGACGCGCCCCTGCGTCACAGCGTAATGCCGCGACGATCGCCGTTGTCATTTCTTCAACCGATTCATCACTGAGCGTGCTCTCTTTATCTTGGAAAATCAAGCTCAAGGCGATGCTCTTGTGATCTTCTTCGAGCCCTTGACCGCGAAAGACATCAAATACTTCCACGGAGCGCAGAACCGGTGCTTCGACCCCGGAGATGATCGTCCTGAGTTGTCCCACGGTCACCGACTCCGGAACCACCAAAGCCAGATCACGTCTGACCTGGGGCTGATCCGAGGGCGTATCAAAGCGGATGGCCACATCCTGCGGCAACGCCGAAACGAAAATCTCGAAAAGATACGGCAGCGTCTGGTTCTTGTAGCGCCGGGCGAACGTGGGCGCAAGCTGCCCGACCCAGCCGACTGGTGTTTCGTCCAGATGGATGCGGGCACAGCGGCCGGGATGCAGCGCCGGATGGCGTGCGGCGGTGAATGTCAGCCGCGGCGCGAGCCGCCCGAACAGGGCTTCGACGTCGCCGCGGATATCGAAGAAATCGACCGGGCGTTCGATCTCACCCCAGTGCGTGGGCGCCGCACTGCCGGCCAGCAGACCGGCGATCATGGCCTGCTGGTCGTAGCCGATCGGCTGGGTTGCATCCGGCACGAAGGACAGTCCTTCCTCGTAGAGCCGCACGCGCGTCTGCTGGCGCCGCGTGTTGTAGGCCCAGGCTTCCAGCAGCCCGGCCCAGAGCGTGCGACGCATGGTCACCATCTGGTCGGAGATGGGATTGTCCAGCCGACCGGCCGGCGCGCTGCCGGTCAGCTCGTCATGCAGCCCCGGCGCCACGAAGCTGTAGGTGATCGCCTCGCTGTAACCGCGTTGCCGCAGAACCTGGCCGGCATCGAAACCGGCCTGGCGGGCATCGGCTGCGGAGATGGGCGGCATGCGCACGCCGGCTCGCTCGGTTTCCAATCTGTCGTAACCGTAGACGCGCGCAATCTCCTCGACGAGATCGGCCTCGATGGCCAGATCGTAGCGCCAGCTGGGCGGGGTGACACGCCATTGACCCGCCCCTTCGGTCTCGACACGACAGCCGATGCCGTCGAGCACGCGCGCGATGGTGTCGTTGTCGATGGCCTGACCGAGCAGACGCGTCACCCGCGCCCCGGCCAGATCGATGCGACGATCCGTGATGCCTACCGGCACGCCCTCGGCGATCGTGGCCGGTCCACAGGCGCCGCCGGCCAGATCCATGAGCAGCCCGCTGGCACGCGCTAGCGCACGCGCCGGCAATGCCGGATCGACGCCGCGCTCGAACCGATGCAGGGAATCCGTGTGTATCTTGTATCGACGCCCACGGCCGACCACCGCCGCCGGCACGAAACAGGCCGACTCGAACAATACACGACGCGTGTCATCACCCACGGCCGTGCGCGCCCCGCCGATCATGCCGGCCATGGCCACGGGGCCATGGTCGTCGGCGATCACCAGCGTATCGTCGTCGAGGGTCACGGTCTCGTTGTCGAGCGTCTCGATCTGCTCGCCCGCGCGGGATAGCCGAACGCGGATCGTGCCGACAAGCTTGTCGGCATCGAAGGCATGCATCGGCTGGCCATACTCGAGCATGACGTAGTTGCCGATATCCACCGGCAGACTGATCACGCGCACGCCGGCCCGACGTAGACGCTCGGCCATCCAGAGCGGCGTCGAAGCCTGGCGATCGATGTCCTCGATGTACTGAGCGCCATACGCCGCGCAATGATCCGGCGCCTCGATCACGGCCTTCATGGTGCTCGCCGCCGTGGCACGCGGCGCGACCGGCGCGCGTTCGTCGAAGACGCCGTCCAGCCCGATCGCGACTTCGCGCGCGATGCCGCGCATCGACAGACAGTCTCCGCGGTTCGGCGTGAGATCGACATCGAGCACGGTATCCGGCAGGCCCAGGTAATCGACCAGCGGCGTACCGACCGGCGCCGTTGCCGGCAACAGCCAGAGCCCGTCGCCCTCGCCGGATATGCCGAGCTCTGCCGCGCTGCACAGCATGCCGCGGGACTCGACGCCACGCAGCTTGGCTTTCTTGATCTTCATACCGCCTGGCATGTGTGTCCCGACGGTGGCCACGGGCACATGAATGCCGGCGGCCACATTGGGCGCGCCGCAGACGATCTGTGCGGTCTCGTCGCCGGTATCCACCGTGCAGACCGAGAGCTTGTCGGCGTCCGGATGCGGCTCGCATGTCGCCACACGCCCGATCACGACGCCTGCCGTGGCGCCGGGTACGGCATCGATGGAATCGACTTCCAGACCCAGCATGGTCAATCGATCGGCGATCGTTTCGAGATCGGCCGTGGTATCGACCCATTCACGCAGCCACTGCTCGCTGACTTTCATGAATGCTCCTTAGCCGAACTGCGCGAGCATGCGCAGATCGTTGTCGTAGAAAGGGCGCAGATCGGTCACGCCGTAGCGCAGCATGGCCAGACGCTCGATGCCCATGCCAAAGGCATAGCCGGTGTAACGCGTCGAATCGACCCCGGCGGCCTCGAGCACGTTGGGATGCACCATGCCGCAGCCCAGTACCTCCATCCAGCCGGAACCCGTGCCCAGCGCGCGGCCGTCGATGTCAACTTCGGCCGACGGCTCGGTGAACGGAAAATAGGACGGCCGGAAACGCAATCTCAGATCGGTATCGAAAAACGCTTCCAGAAACGCGTGCAGATCGGCACGCAGCTCGGCAAAGCTCACGCTCTCGGCGACATAGAGCCCTTCGACCTGATGGAACATCGGGCTGTGGGTTCGATCCGAGTCGTGCCGGTAGACCCGCCCCGGCGAGATGATGCGGATCGGTGGCTGTCGTGTCTCCATCGTCCGGATCTGGACCGGAGAGGTCTGCGTGCGCAGCAGGAGCCGGCCGCCGTCGAGATAGAACGTATCCTGCATCGCGCGCGCCGGATGGTCCGGCGGCACGTTCAACGCCTCGAAGTTGTGATAATCGTCCTCGATCTCCGGCCCGGTCACGACCTCGAAACCGCGCTGACCGAACAGCGCCTCGATGCGTCGACGGGTCCGCGTGATCGGATGGAGCGCGCCGGGCGTCTCGCCCCGGCCCGGCAACGTCACATCGACGGTCTCTTCAGCCAACTGGGCCTCGAACGCGGCCTGCTCAAGCTGATGGCGTCGCGACTCGATCGCTTCGACGATCGCCTGCTTGACCTGATTGATGGCCGCACCGGCGGCCTTGCGCTCTTCCGGCGCCAGCTGACCGAGGGATTTGAGCCGGGCAGTGATTTCGCCCTTCTTGCCCAGTAGCGCGACGCGCCGGGCCTCCAGAGTCTTCAAATCGTCGGCTGCCGCAATTTCGGCAAGCGACTGGGTCTGAAGCGTTTGCAGATCCGTGCTCATGCCTTTTTTCCTTGTTCGGCCCGTGCCGCCTGGTGCGCGCGCCAGACACACAAAAGGGAAAGACCGCAGCCTTTCCCTTCATCGATCGCTCATTATCGCGCCGGTTTGTGTGGCACCGGCCGCGCAGCGATTCAGCCCAGGGCCGACTTGGCCGTGGAAACGACGCTGGCAAAGGCTGCCTTGTCGCGAACGGCCAGGTCGGCGAGGATCTTGCGATCCAGTTCGACGCCGGCCACCTTGAGACCGTTCATCAGCTTGCTGTACGACAGGCCCTGCGCCTTCGCGCCGGCACTGATGCGCGTAATCCAGAGCGAACGGAAATCGCGCTTGCGGTTGCGACGGTCTCGATAGGCATACTGCCCGGCCTTGAATACGGCCTGGCGTGCCACTCGGTACGTCCGGCTCCGCGCGCCGTAGTAACCCTTCGCCTGCTTGAGTACTTTCTTGTGACGGGCCTTGGCCGTCACGCCGCGACTGACTCGTGCCATCTTGGGCGTCCCTGTTTAAAGTTGAATGATCGAGCCGCTCATCGGGGCCGGCTCATGGGCCGCTGATACGCCAGGACGCGCATCCGCAGGCCGGTGTCGTGATCCGCCTGTCTACTTGTAGGGGATCAGTCGATCCATCGCCGGCTGGTCGGCCTTGGCGACAAGCGTGCCCTTGGCCAGACGCTGCTTACGATCCGGCGACTTCTTGGTCAGGATGTGGTTCTTGAACGCACGGGCCCGCTTGAGCTTGCCGCTGCCGGTGCGCTTCAGGCGCTTCGCAGCACCTCGGTTGGTCTTGATCTTCGGCATAACCTTCTCGACTTGGTTGACTCGTACCGTGTCGCTACTTCTTGCTGTGCTTCGACACACCGCGGAGCGGCGACATCACCATGGTCATCAAGCGCCCCTGCATTTCCGGGCGCTGTTCGACCTGTGCCCACTCCTCTAGGTCGCCCTGGACATGTTCCATGAGCTCCATGCCGAGCTCCTGGTGTGCCATTTCGCGACCACGGAAGCGCAGCGTGATCTTGATCTTGTCGCCGTCTTCCAGGAATTCCTTGAGCTTGCGCAGCTTGATGTTGTAGTCGCCCTTGTCGGTACCCGGGCGGAACTTCACTTCCTTGAGCTGCGTCTGCTTCTGTTTCTGCTTGCCGGCCTGCTGTGTCTTCTTCTTCTCGAAGACATGCTTGCCGTAATCCATGATGCGCGTGACCGGCGGCGTGGCGTTCGGTGAGACCTCGACGAGATCAAGGCCGAATTCACCCGCCTTGGCGAGCGCGTCATCAATCGACATGATGCCGACTTGTTCACCCTCGGGATCGATGACTCGCACTTCCCGGGCCGTGATCGCGTCGTTGCGGCGATCCTTTTGTGCAGCGATTTCGGTATCCTCCTTGCTCAGCCGGCGGCTGATGAGTCAGCGCTGACTCATCAGCGAGCGCGCGATTATATACGAACGACGCGCGCCGGGCCACCGACCTGTGGTCAATTTCGCTCCGCGATCTGCTGTTTTGCCCGTTCGATGAATTCGGGCAGCGTCAAACTGCCCAGATCCTCGCCTTCTCGCGTTCGGACGGCGACAGCACCTGCCTCCCGCTCGCGATCCCCGACCACAAGCAGATATGGCACGCGAAGCATCGTGTGCTCCCTGATCTTGTAGCCGATCTTTTCGTTTCTCAAGTCCGTGTCGACGCGAATTCCAGCGTTCCGGAGTTTTTCGACGACTTCACGCGCGTAGTCGGCCTGTGCATCGGTGATATTGAGCACCATCACCTGCAGCGGCGACAGCCACAGCGGCATCGAACCCGCGTAGTGCTCGATCAGGATGCCGATGAAACGCTCGAGCGAGCCAAGAATCGCCCGATGCAGCATCACGGGCACGCGCCGATCGCCGTTCTCATCGACGTATTCCGCGCCCAGACGCTCGGGCATCGAGAAATCGAGCTGCATGGTGCCGAGCTGCCAGACCCGGTTCAGGCAATCCCGCAGCGAGAATTCGATCTTCGGCCCATAGAAGGCCCCCTCGCCCGGCTGCAGGTCGAAGGCGAGATTCTTATCCTCGAGACAGGCCTGCAACGCCGCTTCCGACTTGTCCCAGATCTCGTCGGAGCCGACCCGCTGCTCGGGTCGCGTCGAGAGCTTGATGAGCACATCGGTGAAGCCGAAGTCCGCGTAGACCTCATAGAGCAGGTCGATGAACTTGGCGACCTCCGCACCGATCTGGCGCTCGGTACAGAAGATATGTGCATCGTCCTGGGTGAAACCGCGTACCCGCATCAGGCCATGCAGCGTGCCGGAGGCCTCGTTGCGATGACAGGAGCCGAATTCGGCCATGCGCAGCGGCAGATCACGATAACTCTTCAGGCCGCGATTGTAGATCTGCACGTGGGCCGGACAGTTCATCGGCTTGACCGCGAACTGACGATCCTCCGAGCCGGTCATGAACATGTCGTCGGAGAACTTGGCCGCATGGCCGGATTTCTCCCAGAGCGACAGATCGATCAGCGACGGGGTATGGACTTCCTGATAGCCCTCGCGGTCCAGACGGCCACGGATGTGATCGGTGATCTGCAGATAGATCTGCCAGCCGCGATCGTGCCAGAAGATCATGCCCGGCGACTCTTCCTGGATATGGAAGAGATCCTGCTTGCGCGCGATCAGACGATGATCCCGCTTCTTGGCTTCCTCGAGGAAGGCCAGATGGGCCTTGAGATCCTTCTCGCTCGCCCAGGCCGTGCCGTAGATGCGCGTGAGCATCTCGTTGTCCGAATCCCCGCGCCAGTAGGCGCCGGCCAGACTCATCAGCTTGAAATGGCGCAGGTGACGAGAATTGGGCACATGCGGGCCCTTGCACATGTCCACGTAGTCTTCGTGGTGGTACAGGGCAATGGTCTCGCCGGCCGGAATATCCCGTACGATCGCCTGCTTGTAGGGCTCGTTGCGCGCCTCGAACGTGGCTCGTGCCTTTTCCGGCGTGACGACCTCGCGGATCACCTCGTGGTCGCGCTTGGCCAACTCGTGCATCCGGGCCTCGATCGTCTCGAGATCCTCGGGCGTCAGCGTGCGCCCGATGTTGATGTCGTAATAGAAACCGTCGTCGATGACCGGGCCGATCGCCATCTGGACATCCGGATACAACGTCTTGAGCGCCTGGCCCAGCAGGTGCGCGCAGGAATGCCGGATGATGTCGAGCCCTTCCGCGTCGCGCGCGGTGATCAGGGCGACCTGGGCATCCTGCTCGATCGGTACACAGGCATCGGCTAGCTCACCATCGATGCGCGCGGCCAGCGTCGCCTTGGCGAGGCCGGCGCCGATCGATTCGGCGACCTGCATGCCCGTCACGGGATGATCGAAGGACTTGATGGAGCCGTCGGGAAGCGTAATGGCAGGCATGCTGCTTTCCTTTTCAGTGGCGGCCGATACCAGGGGCCGCGTGTGTATTGACGATATCATCGGCCGCGATACATACGACCGACAAAGAAAAAGCCGCCCGGGCGAACCGCAGCGGCTTTCTCGAAGGCTTTGGTAGGCGCGAGTGGATTCGAACCACCGACCTCTACCATGTCAAGGTAGCGCTCTAACCAACTGAGCTACGCGCCTTCCGAGGTGCGAAACAATAACGGCACCCCCCGGTTTAGGCAACCCTCGGACGAAAAAAATTTCGTTCCCGCGGCGAACGGACTACCCTGCACGAATCGCATCTTCACTTGCGCGTCGCGTCATGGCGCCGCTGGCGCCGGCTGACTGTGCTGCGACAACGTGCCGGTGACAATCCGGTTCAGCCGGCCTTCGCCGGCAGCTCAAGGGCGTGCTCGCGAATCTTGCCGATCTGATCGCGAATCTTGCCCGCCTCCTCGAACTCGAGATTCTCGGCGTGCTTGAACATCTGTTTCTCGAGCTTTTCGATCTCCTTGGCCAGCTGCGTCGCCGACATCTTCGCGTAGTCGGCGCCGACCTCGGCGACCTTCTTCTTCTCCTTGACCTCGCTGTAGTCCTCGTACCCGTGGCGCATCACATCCGCGACCTTCTTCTGAATGGTCTGCGGCGTGATGCCGTGCGTCTCGTTGTGGGCCAGCTGCTTGGCCCGGCGCCGCTCGGTTTCGTCGAGCGCCTTGCGCATCGAGCCGGTCGTCTGGTTGGCATACAGGATCGCCCGACCCTCGACGTTGCGCGCCGCGCGCCCGATGGTCTGGATCAACGAGCGCTCGCCACGCAGAAAACCCTCCTTGTCGGCATCCAGAATGGCGACCAGCCCCACCTCGGGGATATCCAGCCCCTCCCGCAGCAGATTGATCCCGACCAGCACATCGAATTCCCCGAGCCGCAGATCACGAATGATCTCGCTGCGCTCGACGGTATCGATATCCGAATGCAGATACCGCACCGCCACACCGGCCTCGTGCAGATACTCGGTCAGATCCTCCGCCATGCGCTTGGTCAGCGTGGTCACGAGCGTGCGCTGGCCCTTGGCGATGACCTCGCGGATCTCCGACAACACATCGTCGACCTGGGTATCGGCCCCGCGCACCTCGACCGCGGGATCGACCAGACCGGTCGGTCGCACCACCTGTTCGACCGTGTTGTCGGCGCGCTCGATCTCGTATGCCCCTGGTGTGGCCGAGACATAGATCCGCTGTGGCGCGATGTTCTCGAACTCCTCGAACTTCAGGGGCCGGTTGTCCAAGGCCGACGGCAGACGGAAACCGTATTCGACCAGCGTCTCCTTGCGTGCCCGGTCGCCCTTGTACATCCCGCCGATCTGCGGAACGGTGACGTGCGACTCGTCGAGCACCATCAGCGCATCATCGGGCAGATAATCGAGTAGACACGGCGGCGGCTCACCCGGGGCCCGGCCCGACAGGTAGCGTGAATAGTTCTCGATACCGGAACAGAACCCGATCTCGTTGATCATCTCGAGATCGAACATGGTGCGCTGCTCGATGCGCTGGGCCTCGATCAGCTTGTTCTGCGATTCGAAATACTTGACCCGTTCACGCATCTCCTCCTTGATCTGATCCATCGCATCGAGAATGCGATTACGCGGCGTCACATAGTGCGTCTTGGGGTAGATCGTCAGCCGCGGCACCTTCTGGCTGACCGTGCCGGTCAACGGATCGAAATAGGACAGCCGCTCGATCTCGTCGTCGAACAGCTCGATGCGCACGGCCTCCTCATCGGATTCGGCCGGGAACACATCGATGATCTCGCCACGCACACGATAGGTCCCGCGCTCCAGCGTCATGTCGTTACGGGTGTACTGCAACTCGGTCAGACGTTTGACGATATCGCGCTGGCCGATCTGCTCACCCTGGTCCAGGTGCAGCATCATCGCGAAATACGAACTCGGATCACCGAGACCGTAGATCGCCGAGACCGAGGCCACGACGATCGTGTCCCGACGTTCGATCAGCGCCTTGGTCGCCGACAGCCGCATCTGCTCGATGTGTTCGTTCATCGACGAATCCTTCTCGATGAAGGTATCCGACGACGGCACGTAGGCCTCCGGCTGATAATAGTCGTAATAGGAGACGAAATATTCCACCGCGTTATCCGGGAAAAATTCCTTCATCTCGCCGTAGAGCTGGGCAGCCAATGTCTTGTTCGGCGCCATGATCAGCATGGGCCGATTGGCTTTCATGGCCACATTGGCCATCGTGAACGTCTTGCCGGAACCGGTCACACCGAGAAGTACCTGATGCGCCAGGCCGTCGCCGAGCCCTTCGACCAGCCCCTCGATCGCGGTGGGCTGGTCGCCGGCCGGCGACCAGTCGGCTTTGAGCTGCAGTGTCTTATCCATACCGTTCAACCTTGGCGCGCGCGCGCCGAATACAAGCCCGGGATCCGTCCAGCACTGGAATCCCTTCCGACTACGCCCAACCCGGGCGACCCGACGCACCGTCGACAAGTCGCTTTCAAATCAAGGGTTGCCAAGTCCGAATCCTTGCCCTAGGATACGCGGCCTTCGTTAGGGAAACGACGAAGACGACACAAACAGTTCCCCGGTAGCTCAGTTGGTAGAGCGGGTGACTGTTAATCACTAGGTCGGCGGTTCGAGCCCGTCCCGGGGAGCCATCCAAAGGCTCTTTTTATGACAACTGTTTGCGTCGAAGACTCAATGACCGGCCGCGCGCCGGTTTTTTTGTGCCCGATCGATGTAGCGCCCCCACGGCCTGTCAACGCTGTTCGCGCGGGTCGTCTTGCTGCCCCAAATGGTGATCCGGCAAGGCGCATCGCGCCGGCCTTGGTCATGCCAGGGCCAAATTGCGCCATCTGAAGAGCCCGGGGTCGTCCTGCAATCCGACGTTGCCGCGCGCTTACGCGGTCGGGCCAGCCATGCTCACCATGCCCTGTCTTGTCGCCGCCTGGCCGCGGTTGCCACGGTCTATCTCGTGACGATGCGCTCTAGGGCCGGTTGATGTTTCGTGCGAGTCCGCGCCAAGCGCGCCCTGACATTGACGATGGGCGGCAAGACGAGGCGTAGTGCGCGCCGTGCAGTCATTCTGCACCCGCGGGCGACAACGCTGTATTGCCGTCGTGTTCTTGATTTTGGGGCGCTTGTCCCGAAGGGTTGGGTCGCCCATGAAAAATCGACGATGGGCGCCCGGCGGCGTTGCGAGCCTGGATCGCGGCACACCACGATCGGCGACTCGCGCCTTGCCGGACACACGGCGGCCTCTCGACGAAAAGGCGCTCGAACGAAATCTCAACAGGCCCTAGCGATCGAAGCCACGCTTGCCGCGCGCCACATCCGTCACCCGGGCATTGTCCATCGTCACATACCGGATGAATCGGTTGTCACCGAAGTTGTAAGTCCAGCGCTCGCGGAAGACCAGCGGACCGCGGCGCCCGGATCGATGAATGCGATACCCCAGGCCGTCCAGACGCGATGAGAGGACATACCATCCGGTATTCGAGATCGGCGGCCCGCAGGCATTGAGCAGTCGATACTTGCTCAACCCCGGGTGGATCAGCCCCGGCTCGCAGGAACCGCTGGGCGGAAACCGCCCGTCTGTATTGAAACCGTAGCCACCCGTACCGATGTCGACGACTCGATCGCCGCGAAACAGGATGACCTGGATGAGCTGCTGCGGCCCACTGTTGTAGGTCCACTCCATGAGCGGTGGCCCGAGTGCGCCGTTGCCGATCCACGGATCGCGAAAATCCGGCGCACCGCAGATATGCGCGACGCGCGCCGTGCTGTCGCCTAACGTCACGAGCTGACGGCCACAGCGCAAGGTCTGGCTCGTCGCCGACATGCTTGCGACCGCAATCAACAAGCCGACGCCGATAACGACGATGCATCGCATGGTTCAACCCGGGCCCGCAACCCGATAACGCTGTCCCTGAAAATTGAGAATGGCCCCACTCGGTTCGATCTGTTCGACCGCCGGGCCGGCCTTCAATCGCTCTCCCTCGTGATAACGGCGACCGTCGACGAGAATGAAACTGCGTCCGGGCACCGAACTGTAGAGCTGACCGTTGATCCGGACGGCCGGCACGGAGACATCGGCCTGCATCGGCACGGAATCATCGTCCGAGGCAGCCGAGTAATCCGCGTCGGGCGCCGCCGTCGCGGCAGCGGCCGTCTCGGCGGGCGGGGCCGCATCACCGGTCAATGGAACACGTGAGTAGCGCACCGACCCGTCACCATCTGACGCGGGCTGGGCCGACGTGGCGCCCGACGTCGAGGTGCTGTTCCGTCCGGATAGCGGCGCCGATCGTGTCACCGACATGGCAGCGGCGTCCGGCGCATCGTGCGACTCGGGTGCCACGCGGTCGCGTGGCTGCAACGCTGCCTGTGCCAGGGCCATGGTGTCTGCATCATTGTGCCTGGCCTGTGCCTGAGCCGGCGCGGCCGTCGCAGAGGACGCCGCTTCACCGGCCGGTTGCGGCCGCAGTGCATAGACCACCAGCCCGACGTTGCTGGCCACGAGGGCCGCGATCAGCCAGCGCCATGCCCCGCTCGTGCCGCGCCGTCCGTATGTCGCCGCGGTCGCGGCCCGATGCAGATCGCCGGCCTGACCGGCATGACGCTCGCGCTCGGCTTTTTTCAGTGCATCAACGAGGTAGGACACCGAACCCCCTGTGCTCGCAACGCCACGCCATCGGCACGCAGCAAGAATCGATCCCGGTCCTCCGGCCTGTGCCGTTCTGCCCCGGGCGGACGCCCGGCGACCGCGGCGCGACACGCCTCGACCGGGCCGCCGGGCTTCGGTATCCGCGCCGGTGGCCCCGACTCGCCGGACGGGCATGCATCATCGGCGAAACGCGGCGCGGCAACAACACAGCGTCCGACACGCCTTGATGTTTCATCGATCATTCGCAGCGCGCGGAACCCCGAGCTGCGGTGTTCCAGGCGAGCGCATTGCGCCGTTGAGCATCATCTGGGTCCGTGGCCCGGCGATACCGTCGGGATCGAGACCACGCGTCCGCTGGAACGCCTTGAGCCGATCGCCGAGCGCGGCGTCATAGATTGGCGATGGCTTGCCGGCGCGATTGTCCGAATTCTCACCGTCGATCGCATCGAGACGCTGCCGCAGCCATACCACGGCCTGGCCGACGGATCCCGGTTGGATGAGCCGAACGCCGGCATCCGCACGCCAGATCACGCGGAACCGGCCATCCCATTGTTGCTCCAGCGTGGCGAGCGACACGTCACGCGTGCCGTTGGCGCCGACGAGCGTGGCTTTCCGATCATCGAGCGCGGTCAGCAGCAACGAGCGTTTTTCCCCGTCGGTCTCGAATTCGAGCAGGGCCGGGCGATTGTAGCGCCGCACCACGTCCAGGGTGTCCTTGTCGGCAAGACAGCGCAGATCGCCCACCCGCAAGACCTGACAGCCGGCGTGCACCTGAGAACCGAACACGCCCCACAGACGCAGCATCTGGTTCATGTCGGCATTGCCGCCGGGCAGCGTCGCGCTCAGCGCCGTCTGGCTGCCATTGCGGCTGCGCGTGATATCGGTCGCATTCCTTGCCGTATTCCCGTCGCGATCGACTTCGGTCGGCGCCTGTGCGTCAGTGGCGTTCTTGTCACCATCATCGGCGCCGCCACTGTCTCCGGCGGCGGTCTGGATCTTCGGCGTGTCGAAATCACCAGCGGTTGCAGTACGCTCATGACCGCCGAGCAATCCGGCCAGCAGATCGCGGCTCGACTCGACAATCGGCTTGTCCGAATCGGTTTTCCTTTCCGGCGCCGAGGCCTCCGGGGTCTTTTCGGCCGCTCCCGTTTGTTCGCTTTGCTCGCCGCTGGGCGTGCCTTCAGCCGCGTTCGTCAACGGGATGTCCGGCAGCCAGGCGAGTGCGACGACGACTGCGGCAGCTGCCATCGCCCCGGTCGGCAGTGCCAGCCGCCACCAGCGCCACGGACGGGGCATGGCATATCGCGGCAGGCTCTCCGCGGCAGCGCGCAGCACCGTCCAGGTGCCGACGTGCGAACGACCATAGGCATACGCCCCCATGAGCGCGCGCTCGCAGACCATGTTGATCAGCCGCGGCACGCCGCCAGTCACCAGCCGCAACGCAGTGGTCGCCCCACGGGAGAACAGATGCTGCGGTCCGTTGGCACACTCCAGGCGGTGCTGGACATAGGCCCGCGTCTCGGCCTGCCCCAGCGGACGCAGCACGAATCGCGCGGTAATGCGCTGGGCGAGCTGACGCAGGTCGTGTCGCGCGAGCAGCGTCCCCAGTTCCGGCTGGCCGACAAGGATGATCCGCAGTAACTTGTGTTTGTGCGTCTCCAGGTTGGTCAGCAGGCGCAGCTGCTCAAGCACGTCGCGCGACAGATTTTGTGCCTCGTCGACGATGAGCACCGTGCGTCGGTTGTTGGCATGCGTGGCCAGCAGATGCGCGTTGAGTCGGTCGACCAGCGATTTCAGACTGGTATCGACATCCCGTTTGGGCTCGACACCCAGCTCGTCACAGATCGTGGCCACGAACTCGCGGACCTCGAGCTGTGGATTCCAGCACAGCGCAATGTCGAGATCGGCCGGATCGCTGTCGGCCACCGCCCGGATGAGCGTCGTCTTGCCGGTGCCGACTTCGCCGATCAGCGAGACGAAACCGCCGTCCTCCCCCGCGCCGTAGAGCAGATGCGCAAGCGCCTCGCGATGGCTCGCGCTCAGATACAGGAACGCCGGATCGGGCGTGACAGCGAAGGGATGACTTTCGAAGCCGAAATACCGCAGATACATCCGGTCTAGATTGGCGCCGATATTCGCGCGTAGTCTACGCGCCCCTTGGAGCGCGGCAAACACGACCATCGATGCGGCTTGCCACTTTCGGATACATCCTAATGAAGCATGAGGTTAGGTAGACTCCCCCCCATGTCGATCGAATTGTCTCCGCAAGCCCAGCGCTGGCTCGCGCGCTTGCCCGATATCGCCAACGTAGTGCTGATCGCATTGCTGGCGTTGTCACTCGCGCACCTGTTCTGGCTGGTGTGGCCGCAAAGCGTGCCGGAAGCCATCGCACCGGCGGATGCCAGCAGCAATTCGCGGGCAGCCAACGAAAACAAGATCGATGTCGAGGCGATCGCGAGCGCTCATATCTTCGGCGAACAGAAGATCGTCGACGTGGATCTGGAAAAACAGAAGGAACGCAACGCCCCGGAAACCCATCTGAATCTGACGCTCACCGGCATCATCGCCGACAGTCAGGGAAACCAGTCGCGCGCGTTGATCAAGAATCCGCAGAACGAGCAGGACGGGTACCGGGTCGGTCAATCCATCGTCTCCGGAGTGGAACTGCATGCCATCTATCCGGCCAAGGTGATCCTCGACCGGAACGGCCGCTTCGAGACATTGACGCTGGAAAGCGTGAAAAAAGCCCAGTCGCTGACGGGACTGCAGCGCCAGGCCAGTCCGAGCGCGACCGCCCGGTCTTCCCGGGGCCAGGCAGACACCGCGTCGGCCGGTGGCTCGCCGTCCTCGAACGGCGATCTGGGCTCGCAGTTATCGGACGTGCGACGCAAGATCATGGCCGACCCGTCCAGCGCACAGCGTTACATCCGCTTGCAGCCGGAACGGCAAGACGGCAATCTCGTGGGTTACCGGATCTTTCCGGGACAAGATAAGTCCTTGTTTGACAAGGCAGGGTTAAAAAGTGGGGAACTCGTGACCGCGATCAACGGCCAGTCGCTGGACAACCCGGCGGCGTCGCTCAAGATGCTCGGCAACCTGGCGCACGCCAGCAGTGCCACCATCACTGTCCAGGACGGCGGACAGTCCCGCACGGTTCGCGTGGATTTCCAATGAGACGACTGAGCCGTCATATCGCGCCATTCGGTGTTGCAGCCGTATTGGCCGTGTCCTCCCCGCTCCTTCTGGCGCAGACCGGTATATCGAATACGCCGACCGGCGTCAGCAGCGCCGGCGACGATACGTTCACACTCAACCTCAAGAACGCGGACATCACGACGCTGATCGCCACGGTCAGCGAGGTCACCGGGCGCAATTTCGTCGTCGACCCGCGGGTCAAGGGCGATGTGACCGTACTGTCCAACCAGCCGATGACGCCGGCCGAGCTCTACCAGACGTTCCTGTCGGTACTCGACGTTCACGGCTTTGCGGCCGTGCCCTCGGGCGAAGTCACCAAGATCATTCCGCAGATCAATGCCAAGCAGGACGGCGGCTTTGGCGGGGCCAGCCCGATCACCAATGAGAATGTGGTCACCAAGGTCATCCACGTCGACAACGTGCCGGCCGATCAACTGGTGCCGATTCTGCGCCCCCTGGTGCCGCAGTACGGGCATCTGGCGGCGTACTCGGCCTCGAACTCACTGGTCATCTCCGATCGCGAGGCCAACGTCAGCCGCCTGACCCAGATCGTGCACCGGATCGACGCCAACGGCACGTCCAGCGTCGATCAGGTTCATCTCGACAATGCCAACGCCGACGATGTCGCCGAAGCCATCGGCAAGCTTTCCGGTGGCGACCAGAAGAACGGCGCCAGCAGCGTGGTCGCGCTGAACCGCACGAACAGCGTGCTCATCTCCGGCAGCGCCCGCGAACGCGCCAAGCTGCGCCGAGTGATCCAGAACATGGACACCAAATCGCAGGATGCCGGCGATACCGCGGTCATCTATCTCAACTATGCCGATGCCGAAACGCTGGCCCCGGTGCTACAGGCCTATGCCACCGGCCAGAGCTATTCGTCGGGCAGTTCGCGCAACCGCGGCCTGAGCAGCACGGGCGGCGGCTTCGGCAATAGCGACAACAACAGCGGTTTCGGCAACGGCGGCAGCAGCTCCTTCGGCAACAGTGGCCGCATCAACCGCGGCTCGTCCAACGCCGGCGGCAGTGTGCAGGGCATCTCCAGCGGCGGCGGCAGCGACAGCGATGTCGCCGTCATCGCCGAGGCCGGCGCCAATGCGCTGATCATCCATGCCCCAGCGGACAAGATGGGCAAGATCAAGCACATCATTTCCAAGCTGGATATCCGGCGCGGTCAGGTGCTGGTCGAGGGCATCATCGCCGAAATCGGCATCCAGCAGTCCAAACAGCTGGGCGTGAACATCGCCGCGCTCAAGGATGGCGGGCCGGCTGCCGCCAGTATTCTCAACTCCGAGACCCTGAGTTCGATCGGTCAGGCCGCCGCCGACGGCACGCCGCTCAACCTCATCCAGCAGGGGCTGAACGTGGCGCTCGGCAGCACCAACGGCGAGGTCAATTTCGCGCTGCTGATCAACGCCCTGTCGAACAACGTGGATACCAACGTGCTGTCGACGCCGTCGCTGATCACGCGCGACAACGAAGAAGCCCAGATCAAGGTCGGCCAGAAGGTGCCGTTCGTGACCGGCAGCTATACCACCGGCACCAGTGGCGGCGACGGCACCAACCCGTTCCAGACCATCGACCGCGAGGATGTGGGCCTGCAACTGGCCTTCATCCCGCAGATCAGCGCCGGCGATACGATCCAGCTGACCATCGATGAAGAAGTCTCCTCGATCGCACCGAGTGCCCAGCAGACGAGCAATGCCGGCCTGATCACCAACAGCCGCTCGCTTCAGACCGCGGTCGAGGTCCAGAACGGCCAGATCCTGGTGTTGGGCGGGCTGATCGACAACAACCTGCAGGTTACCCACAACCAGGTGCCGGTGCTGGGCGATATCCCGATCCTCGGTGCACTCTTCCGCTATAACGGCGTCGATCGCACGAAACGCAACCTGTTGAATTTCATACGGCCGACCATCCTGCGCGGCGACGGCGAATCGAGCCGCTACAGCGCCGAAAAGTACAAGTACCTGCGCGCGTTGCAGATGGAGCAGTCCCGAAAACGACTGCCGCTCATGAGTAATGAGAAACGGCCGCAACTGCCCCCCATGGAGAACTTCGACAGCGGGGCCAACGCCTCCGCCCGCTTCAATAACAGCGGCGACAACGACCTCGGCCAGCCCCAGCAGTCACTGCCGGCGGGTTCGGATGCATCCAGCGACAAGCGTCGGGGCGATCAATACTGAGCACGGCGATCGAGGCCGATCGCAGGAGAGTCGAGCATGAGTGAGAATGCCGAAGAGCTGACGCTCGAGCCGATCGCGCAACCGGCGGCGCCGCTCGAAACGCCGCCGGCGCACGCTGCCGAAGAGTCCCCGACGCGACTGGAACGCCTGTCCTTTGCCTTCGCCAAGCGCTACGGCGTGATGCTCGGCGACTGGGACGACGCCTCGGTGCGTGTGATCGCTCGCGAGCCGGTCAACGCCTCTGCCCTGCTCGAGGTGCGACGCCACACCCGCCGCCAGCTTCAGGTGGAAACGGTCTCGGCCGCGGCGTTCGAGGCGATACTCCAGAACGACTACGAGAATCGCGACAACGAATCGAGCCAGATCGTCGAGGGCATGGACGACGATCTGGACCTGTCGGATGCCGCCCGTGCTCTCGCCGAGCCGGCCGATCTGCTCGAATCCTCGGACGATGCGCCGATCATCCGGCTGATCAACGCCCTGCTGACCGAGGCCATCAAGGAAAACGCCTCGGACATCCACATCGAGCCGTTCGAGTCACGCCTGACCGTGCGGTTTCGCGTCGACGGCGTACTGCGCGAAGTGCTCAGCCCGCCGCGCCAGCTCGCCCCGCGCCTGATCTCCCGCGTCAAGGTCATGGCCAAGCTGGACATCGCGGAAAAACGCATCCCGCAGGACGGTCGCATCTCGGTCCGGATCGCCGGCCGCCCGGTGGACGTACGTGTCTCGACCATTCCCTCGGGCACCGGCGAGCGCGTCGTGATGCGTCTGCTGGACAAGCAGGCCGGCCGGCTGGATCTGCCGCAGCTCGGCATGCCGGGCGACACGCTGCAGGCCATAGACGAGCTCGTGCACAAGCCACACGGCATCATCCTTGTCACCGGGCCGACCGGCTCGGGCAAGACGACCACGCTCTATGCCGGCATCACGCGCATCAACGATCGCACGCGCAACATCATGACCGTCGAAGACCCGATCGAGTACTATCTGGACGGGATCGGCCAGACGCAAGTCAATTCGAAGGTCGACATGAGTTTCGCGCGTGGCCTGCGTGCGATCCTGCGCCAGGATCCTGACGTGGTCATGATCGGCGAGATCCGTGATCTGGAAACCGCCGAGATCGCGGTCCAGGCATCGCTGACCGGGCATCTCGTACTCTCTACCCTGCACACCAACACGGCCGTGGGCGCGATCGCCCGGCTGCGCGACATGGGCGTGGAGCCGTTTCTGTTGTCGTCCTCGGTGATCGGCATCATGGCCCAGCGCCTGGTGCGCACCCTGTGTCCCGAGTGCAAGATGCCCTATACCGCGGATCGTCGCGAATGCGAGCTGCTCAAGGCCGACCCGGACAATCCGCCGACCCTGCATCGGCCGGGCGGCTGCGAGGGCTGCAATCACAGCGGCTTCCGCGGGCGTACAGGCATCTATGAGCTGGTCGTCGTCGATGACGAACTGCGCAACATGATCCACGAACAGGCCGCCGAACACGCCCTGGAGGCCCAGGCCCGCAAGTCGACGCCCAGCATCCGTGCCGACGGCCGCGCCAACGTGCTTGCCGGCAAGACGACGCTCGAGGAAGTTCTGCGCGTCACGCGCGAGGGTTAGCCACGATGCTGATACCGCCTGCGCATCATTGGCCTGTCTCGTCTTGCATCGCGTCGCTCGGGCCCTGATTCATGGCCGCATTCGAATACACCGCACTCGATGCCCGGGGCCGTCAGAAGAAAGGCGTGCTGGAAGGCGATGCCCCGCGCGTCGTTCGTGCGCAGCTGCGCGAACGCGGGCTGACGCCGATCGAGGTTGTCGAGGTCTCGGATCGTCGTACGCCGGGCGTCAAGAAATCGCCGTTCGCCTTCAATCGCGGCATGAAGGTCATCGAGCTCGCCCTTTTCACCCGGCAGCTCGCCACGCTGGCACACGCAGGCATGCCGATGGAGGAAGCGCTCAAGGCGGTCGCCGAACAGACCGAAAACGATCGGGTGCGTCGCATCATCGCCGGAGTGCGATCGCAGGTCGTCGAAGGCAATACCTTCGCCGATGCGCTCGCCGACTTTCCCAACAGCTTCGATCAGCTCTATCGCGCCACCGCAGCGGCCGGCGAACAGTCCGGCCATCTCGATGAAGTCCTCAACGGCCTGGCCGACTACGTCGAGGAACAACAGGCGCTGCGCCAGAAGATTCTGGCCGCACTGATCTATCCGGCGTTTCTCGTGGTCGTCTCGATCGGCATCGTGATCGCGCTGTTGTCGACGGTGGTGCCGAAGCTGGTCCATACCTTCAACAGCGTTCACGCCAAGCTCCCGACGCTCACGGTCGCGCTGATCTCGATGAGCGATTTTCTACGGGACTGGGGCTGGCTACTCGCGATCGGACTGGCTGCCGCCATAGCGGCCTTCGCATACGGCATGCGTCGACCGGGCTTCAAGCGTCGGTTTCATCATCTGGTCCTGCGACTGCCTCTGATCGGCCGCTTCGCCCGGGGGGTCAATACCGCCCGCTTCACCCGGACGCTGGCCATCCTCACGCGAAGCGGCGTACCGGCCCTGGATGCCATGACGATCGGCGCCGAGGTCGTGACCAACATCCCGATGCGCGAGGCCATCTCGCGGGCAGCCACGCGCGTTCGCGAAGGCGATGCCATTCACCGCGCGCTCGGGCGTGAGGATCTGTTCCCACCGATCACCCTGCACATGATCGCCAACGGTGAGCTGTCCGGCGCACTCGATATGATGCTCGGCCGGGCGGCTGACCACCAGGATCGCGAAGTCGAAACCCTGCGCGAAGGCGTGATGGGCATACTCGGCCCGGCCGTCATTCTGGCGATGGGCGGCGTCGTACTGATGATCGTCCTCGCCATTCTCCTGCCTGTTTTCAATCTCAACCAGTTGGTCCAGTGACCCGATCCGGAGGCTGCCTCATGGCCCGCAGACAACAATCGATTTCCCGCCCGGCCCAGCGCGGCTTCACGCTCATCGAGATCATGGTCGTGGTGGTGATCCTGGGCATTCTGGCGGCCATCGTGGTGCCCAACATCATCGACCGCCCGGACGCTGCACGCGAAGCCAAGGCGCGCCAGGACATCAAGGCCGTGGACTCTGCGCTCAAGCTCTACCGGCTGGACAACTATCGCTATCCCACGACCGAGCAGGGCCTGGCTGCCCTGGTCAACAAACCGACGAGCCAGCCAGAGCCCCGCAACTGGAAATCCGGCGGCTATCTGGACCAGATCCCGACGGATCCGTGGGGTAATGTCTATCATTACCGCAATCCCGGCCAGCACGGCCCGATCGATATCTATACGCTCGGCCGCGACAATCAGGAAGGCGGCAGCGGTCCGGATGCCGATATCGGCAACTGGACAATCGACAGCGACTCGCAGTAGGCCGCGTCGGTTTCGTGCGGAGCGGTTCATCCCGGGCATCGTCTCGATCGACGGCAGGCTTCACGCTGATCGAGATCCTGGTGGTTCTGGTGATCGTCGGCGTCGCGCTCTCCTTCGCCACGCTCTCGATCAACCCGACCGGCGCCGACGACCGTCTGAACGACGAATCCCAGCGCCTGAGCGCGCTCGTGCAGACCGCCGCCGATGAAGCGATTCTGTCAGGCCATACCATCGGCCTGGAAATCGGGCGCGACGGGTATCGCTTCGTCGAGCTCAACGAGGCCGGCTGGAAAACCATTACCGGACCGGATTCACCGCTACGCCCGCGACGTCTGGGCGACGGTATCCATCTGGACCGGTTGAGCCTGGACGGCCAGAACGAATCAGGCCGGCAGGCCAATCGCCAGAGCGGGACGCTGACGCTACCGCCCTCGCCCGTGCCGCCGACGCCGGGCGAGGCGCGGGAACAGGCAGAACAACGCGCCGAGGCACGTCAGGACGACCACCCGCCGTTGCCAGCGGCCCTGTTCTTGTCCAGCGGCGAACTGTTGCCATTCCGGCTCGAACTCTCGGCCGATGACGTCGACCATCGTTTCGATATCGACGGCGCGCCGAACGGCGACATCACCATGCAGCGGATCGAGCGATGAAATCGGCGGCACGCGGGTTCACGCTGATCGAGGTGCTGATCGCGCTGGCCGTGCTGGCGATTGCGCTCGTGGCTTTCGTGTCCGCTGGCGCCCAGAACGCCGACTACGCCACGTATATCCGCGATCGCACGATCGCCCAATGGGTCGCCCGCAACCAGCTCGTGACCTACCAGATCGCCGCGGACTGGCCACGCGTCGGGACCCAGGCCGACGATGTCCGCATGGCCGACCAGACCTGGCACTGGGTCGCCACGATCCAGGCCTCACCGGACCCGCAGGTGCGCCGCGTGGACATCCGTGTCTACACGGTCGATCCCGAAACCGGCCAGCCCGCCGACGATGCCGTCATGTTGTTGAGCGGCTTCCTCACGCAACATCCGAAGGCCGCGTCCAATGAGGATCGTGCCGGCCGCGCCGATAACAACGGCGGCGTCGCGGGGAGCAGGAATTGAGCGCATCGTCTGCATCGCAGCGCGGGTTCACGCTGATCGAACTGCTGATCGCGATCGCGGTCTTCGCCGTCATGGCAGCGATCGCCTACGGCGGGCTGTCCTCGGTCATTGCCAGTCGAGAATCCGTCGATGCAGCGCTGGATCGGTCCAAGCATCTGCAGATGGCGCTCTGGCGGCTGCAGCAGGATATCGAACAGACGGTCGACCGGCCCGTACGAGACCGCTACGGCGATGTGCAACCCGCCGTGCTCGGCAGCCCGCAAACCGGGCTTTACGTGACGCGCGCCGGCTGGCCGAACCCGCTAGGCGAAGCCCGCAGTACGCTGCAACGCGTGCACTACCAGCTCGACGCAGGCGGCCATCTGGTACGCCAATATTTTCGGGTGCTCGACCAGTCCCAGGACAGCGTGCCCGTGTCGAACAACCTGCTGGACGGCGTCAATCAGCTGGAATGGCGCTACCTGGACGACAACGGCCAGTGGCAGGATCGCTGGCCGCCGGACGACCGCCAGAGAAATCCATCGCTCGATGCGGCAAGCGATGACGGAAACAGCGCTCCGGCCGCCAATGCCCGGGCGCTGAAACCACCGGTTGCCATCGAGCTGACGCTGGATACTGCCCAGTGGGGGCGGCTGCGCATGCGCTACATGATCGCCGGGTCCCGACCGTGAACGGCGCCCGACAACGACAATACGGCGTCGCCCTGCTGACGGCCATGCTGATCATGGCCCTGACCGCCATCATCACGACCCGCATGATTGCCGACATGAATCTGGCGCTCCAGCGTTCGGGTAACATCTGGAACGCTCAGCAGGACTGGTGGTACGGCATCGGCATCGAGAACTGGCTCGGCGCCAAGCTCCGCGAGGACGCCCTGCATACGGAAATCGATTCGTTGAACGAGCAATGGGCCCAGCCCGTCGACTATCTTCCGATCGATGGCGGGTCGATCTCGGGACGCATCATCGATCTGCAGGGACGATTCAATCTCAACGATCTGGTCCTTGGCGATGCCGAGGCCACGATGGCCTATTTCAAGCGCTTGATCGTCACCGTGACCGATACCGACCCGGTCACGGCCCAGACGATCGCCCAGTCGACCCGGGACTGGATCGACTCGGATATCCAGGCGACGCGTCCCTACGGTGCCGAAGACAATTATTATCTCGGCCTCGATCCGGCCTATCGCACCGGCAACACGCTGATGACCTCGCCGAGCGAGCTCAGTGCCGTGCGCGGGGTCACGCCGGCAATCTATCGTGCCCTGCTGCCCTATATCGCCACGCTGCCCACGCAGACCGCGATCAACGTCAACACCGCACCGGCGCCCGTCCTGCAGGCCCTGACCGAAAACATGCCACAGAACGCCGGCGCGGATCTCGTCGACGAACGCGCAAAGCGCCCCTGGAAGACGGTCGACGAATTCGACCAGGCCGGGCCGATGGCCGGTCAGCAGCCGGAAGGCATCAATCTGGACATTCGCACGCACTATTTTCTGGTCGCCGGACGAATCACGGTCGGCAACAGCCAGACCCGGTTCTACAGCGTGCTCAACCGCGCCGACAACGGGGCCGTGCACGTCGTTCGTCATGCCACCGATGCGTACTGAGCCGGGCGATCCGGCAACCGGTCACACCGGTGCGTGCCCCGATCACGGCGCGGCCCGCCGACGCCTGCAAACAGATCCGGCCCGTCGCATGGCCCGGACGATCAGTTGCGATAGACTCGACGCCATACCCAAACGCATGGCGCCCAACCGCTCGAACAGGGAGAGATGACGCGTGGCCCAACGGCGGACACTCTATTACGACGGCGAAACCGCGATCTGGCGCGATCCGATGCACGGCATCGTGCGCGGCACGCTCGAAGAGGCCGGGACAGCGTTCGTCGACAACGAAGCCGTGGTGCTCGTCCCGGGCGAAGAAACCCTGCTCACCCGCGTCGCCCTGCCCCCGATCCGACAGCCCAAACGACGGCTGGCCGCAGCGCGCTTCGCCCTGGAGGACCGGTTGGCCGGCCGCATCGAGGCGCTTCATTTTGCCCCGGGCACCGCCGCCAGCGGTCAGGAAACGCCGGTGGCGGTCGTGGACGCGACACGCATGCAGGCCTGGTGCGACGCGTTTGAAACGGCCGGGCTCGATGTCGTACGCGTGCTACCGGATGCCCTGACCCTGCCAGCGCCCGGACCCGAGGCGTGGCAACTCGCGCTGTTCGACGATCGCGTGCTCGTGCGGACCGGTCCGGCGGATGCATTCGCCTGCGAGCGCGATCTCTGGCCGATGCTCGCCGGTGCGCTCGCCCCGCCGGCGACCATCCATATCCATGCCCGTTCGGCCGATGCCATCAACGCCCTGCAGGGCTTCGACGCCATCGAGCCGAAGCCGGAACTGACGCCGCATGCCCATGCCGGTGCCGACGCACTGATCGGGGTTCTACTCGACAATGGCGAGGCTCATCGACATCCCATCAACCTGCGCCAGGGGGATTTCGCACGACAGTCGCAGTTCGAGTCGCGTTGGCGGCCCTTCGTGCTCACTGGCGCGCTGGCCGCGACATGGCTGGTCGTGGCGATCGCCGGCCGGGCCATCGAGACCTGGCAACTCGACAACCGTATCGAGGCCCTGCACCAACAGACGCTGGCGGCCTTTCACGGTGCGTTCCCGGACGTACAGAACATCAACGATCTGCGTGTTCAGGCCGAACAGGGCATACGCAGCCTGCGCGGCGCCGGTGGGGGTGGCGGGCTGTTCGCCATGCTGCAGGCCACGGCGTCCGTAACAGGCGCCACCGATGCCCTGCAGGTCCAGGCCATGCAGTACCGCAATGGCGAGCTCGATCTGTCGATCAACGGCGATAACGTGCAGTCGGTCGAAACGCTGCGGGCCGGTTTCGCCCAGCAACAGGATATCCAGCTCTCGGTACAGAGCGCCGATGCCAGCGCATCCGGCGTGCAGATCCGGGCCTCGCTCACCCAGGGACAGAACTCATGAACGCGTTCAGAGACTGGTTCAACGGGCTCGCCCCGCGCGAGCGCGTGATGGTGTCGGCGGCGGCTGTCGTGGTGCTTCTGGCCCTGTTCTACTACGCGCTGTGGTCGCCGCTGAATACCGCCCTCGAAAACGCTCGCACCGGCGTGACCGCCGAGGCCAACCAGGCACGGTGGATGCTCGGGATTCGCAATGAGGCCGAACTGCTGCGCTCGTCCGGCGCCAACACCCGGCCGGCCGGCGCGAACGACTCGCTGTTGTCGATCATCGATGCCAGCAGCCGTGCCAACCAGCTCGGCACCGCCGTCACGCATATCCAGCCGCAGAATGACGACAAGGCCGTGGTCAGCCTGCAGCAGGCCGGATTCGACCAGATGGTCTTCTGGCTGCAGTCGCTGCAGACCCAGTACGGCATCACCGTTTCGCAAGCCACCATCTCGCGAGAGAGTGACACGCCGGGCCAGGTCGAAGCCCGCCTGACGCTGGTTCGGGGGGCAGCATGAAAGACAGACGCATTCTCTACGGCGTCATTGGGCTCGTCTTCTTTCTGATCGGCATCGTCGCCTATCTGCCGGCAGCCGTGGTCACCGGCTGGCTGGCCGGCGCCACGCCACTGCGCTTCAACGGCGTGACCGGTACCGTATTCAACGGTGAGGCCGCCTATGTCTCGTTGCCCGACGGCGGCATCGATAACGTGAGCTGGCGTATACGGCCGGCCAGCCTGCTGCTCGGACGCGTCACGTCCGATATCAAACTCAGCACCGATCTGGGCAACCTGTCGGCCACTTATACACGGACGCTGCTCGGCTATAATCGAATCGCCGATCTATCGGGCGAGGCAACGCTCGGCTGGGCCGCCCGGCTCGGCGGTTATACCTTCGTGCCGACCTCCGGCCGCCTCGCCGCCGATATCGACCGACTCGACTTCGACGACGACCTGGACATCACGACACTGGCCGGGCACGTGAACATCACCAACACCCGTTACGAGCTGCTCAATCCCGCGCTCGCGCTCGGCCGGTTCGATGTCGATCTGGCCAGCATGGACGATAACGGCATACGGGCGACCATCACCGACAGCCGCGGCCCCCTGGCGCTGACCGGACACGCCGACGTGACGGCCAATCAGCGATATCAACTGGACGTGCGTCTACGGGCGCGCGCCGGCGCCGACGACCGGCTCAAGCGCGTTCTTTCGCAGCTCGGCAAGCCAGGGCCCGACGGCTGGTATGACATCAACGAGCGGGGTCGACTGTGACCGCCAAGTTCCTCACGCTGCACGTGCTGCCATGGGCCCTGCTGCTTGTCTATGCTGTCGTGATTCTCCTGGTCACGAGGCGACGGGCCGGGCCGACCGGTTTCTTCGTCGGCCAGTCCCGCAGCGGTGAAGCGCCGGGCATCATCCTGCTCGGCGCATCCGCGGCCATCTCCTGGGTCATGGCCAAGAGCGTCAACAACGCCATGAACCTGACAGCCGATTTCGGTTGGTTGGGTGGCGTAGCCTACGCCAGCTACTGGCTCGCATTCGTGGTGGTCGGCATGGCCGTCTACTTCATGCGCACGCGCGGCGGCTTCAGTTCGCTGCCCTCGTTTCTGAAAACGAAATACGGCGCACGCGCCGCGCATCTGTTCCTGATCGTGATCGCGATCCGGCTGTTCAACGAGGTGTGGTCCAACACCAAGGTTGCGGCGCTGTATTTCGGCGCGGAAGGCAGCGAGGGCTACTGGATCGCCGCGGTCGGCCTGACTCTGTTGACGCTCTATTACAGCCTGCGCGGCGGGCTGCGCAGCTCGATCGTGACCGACGGGCTGCAGATGATCATGCTGCTCGTCCTGCTCGTGGTCACGCTGGCCGTGCTCGCGCCCGACGTACTGCAGATCGGGGTACCCAGCGTGGCCAATGGCGCCGTTTCATCCACCATGCGCGCCGGTGGCCTGACATTTCTCGCCCTGGCACTCGTACAAACCCTGTCGTACGGATTTCACGACCCGGTGCTCACCGATCGTGCCTTCGTCAATCGACCGGCGGCGATGCTCATCAGCTTCGTGATCGCGGCGTTGCTCGGCGGTCTGTGCATCGTCGGCTTCTCGACCGCGGGACTCTATGCGCTGGCGCACCAGATCGCCCCGACGCCCTCGGTGGCCGTGGCCGTACCAGCAGCCGTCGGTCTGGGCATGATGTTGCTCTTCAATGCGGTGATGCTGGCCAGTGCCGGTTCCACGCTGGATTCGGTGATGACGTCCACGGCGAAATTCAGCGCCCGCGACTGGCCGATGGCCGAGGGCGCACCGACGATCTACCAGCAGGCCGCCGGCCGACGGGCGATGTGGGTCATCGCGATCATCGGCAACCTGCCCCTGCTGGCCATCTATATCAATGGCGTCGGCCCAGCCGTCATCGCCGCGACCACGATCAGCGGCACGGCGATCATGGGGCTGGCGCCGATCTTCCTGCTCGGCTGGCTCAAGCCCGCCGGCAAGCTGTCGTTCCATCTCGCGCTCTGGCCGGGCGTGGCCATCGGCGTGCTGCTGGCACTGCAGGACATCGTGCAATTACCGACGATTCCGGGATTCGTGGCCATCGGCACCGGCGCATATGCACAGACACTCGGCATCAACGTCTACGGCGTGATCCTGTGCAGCGTGCTTTTCGTTGCCGGGGCATTCATCAAACCGCGCCGCGGCCTGCTGTAAAAGGCACGGCGCCCCCGCGGCATTCGGCATCATGGCCGCGCGCCACGCCGCCACGTCGGTCGAAAACGCCGCCGATCCGTGATCGGGTCAGGGGCTGGCGAAGGTGAAGAAACACATCGGCAGATCGCCGTCGCAGGCCTCGGCCTGCACGTATCGCCCGCCCGTGAGTTCGGCGATCGCCCGTTGCCAGAACGCCTGCGCCGGTCGGTTTTCGTGCATCACCCGAATCTGCCAGCGCCCGGGATGACGAGCCAGACACCCCGCGAGTGCCTGCCTGCCCACGCCCAGACCACGATATCCGCGTAATACGAAAAACTGTTCGATATCGAAGATCGACGGAGATGGTGGATAACGCCTGACCAGAACGAAGCCGGCTATCGCGCGGCCATACCGGATGAAATAAGCCGTGCCACCGGCCGCCCTGAAGTATTGATCCAGCGTGTCGCCATCGAAGACAAACCGCCCTGAGGTGTCGAGTTCCAACGAAACGAAGGCCGACATGTCGTGCAGGTAGAGTTGATACAGATTCGCCAGCGTGCCTCGCTGTCCGGGCACGATAGCCGTCAGCGTGATCGAACCGCGCGGATCAGCGATCACGACGCGATACCCAGGCCTGTCCCGTCTATCGATTGCCACACCACAAACACGCCCCCCGGCCAATACGCCGCAACCGTGATATGCCGCGGCACGACACGCGATGTCCCGCAGCCATCCCATCGCTCACACCAGACGCGCTGACACCCGACGGTAACCGCATATCACGGAAAATTTCGAATAATGCAGCATACAACACATTACACGATGTATAGCGCAGGTCGCATGCAATTCAAGTGTATTCGCCCTGGCGCAACGCGAGAAATGCCCGGCGACAACAATTGCGATATTCGACGCTTCATCTCGTGTCACGGTCCTGCAATTCGTTCCGAGCCCGTTTACGGAAACGAAAAAGATTGACAGGAATTTCTTAACAGTCCACGAATTTCGATAGATGATCGACGCACAAGCGCAATAACAGCTGCTCAGGGACGGCCATGGTCGCGATGTCGGACAACAGAGAGCCTGACCTCGGCACGACATCATCGTGGCGAACCGGCGAGGCCGATATCGTTCGTGGCCGCCAGATTCACGCGGCCGAGCACAACGTGGAGCGTGGCCTGTTCAGTTTCATGTTCGCGGCCACCATGACCACCCTGTTCTTCTATTCGGACTGGGGCGCGACCATCCTGACCTGGTACGTCCTGGTCATCGCGGTCTGCGTGATACGGGTCGTGGTGGCGCGACGCAACACGCGCCAGCCTCCGGTTCCGGCACCGATGACAGCCGTCGTGCCGTTCATCGCATGGAGCATCCTCACCGCGGCGATTCTGACCAGCTTTCCTGTCTGGGTCACCATGGAGACGGACGGATTTCCATTCGCCTACATGATCGTATTGTTTCTGGGCACCTTCTGGGCGGCATCCTTCGTTCATGCACCGGTATTGTTGACGGCCATTGCCTTCATGTTCACGCAGCTCGGCGTGGCGGTTGCAGCCGCTGTCCTGGCCGGTATCGACTGGGAGCGTGCGGCGCTCACCGCGCTGTACACAGTCGGCGTCGGAGCCGGGTTACACATCATTCGTCAGCATTCAGCAATCTTTCGGCAGTCGATTCGTCAGCAGCTCGAGCTGGAGCAGAAGAACGAGACGATCGGCCTCATCCTGAAGGAACACGAAGACCAATCGAGCGACTGGCTCTGGCAGACCGACACCGCCCTGCGGATCGTGGATCCCTCGATCCGTTTTGCCGATGCGCTCGATGTGTCGAAACAGACACTGAGCGGTCGCCCCATCGCGGAGACGCTCACGGATGCCGGTATGGACGGCAACACCGAAACACTCGCCCAGATCGACGATCATTTCGCGGCACGCGAGTCGTTCCGCGATATCGTCGTACCGCTTGGCATCAATGAACAGACCTGCTGGTTCTCGCTATCCGGACGCCCGATTTACGACCGGGCCGGCGCGTTCTCCGGATATCGCGGCGTGATGGCCGATATCACCGTCGCCCGCCGGGCCCAGGCACGTGCCGCGCATCTGACGCATCACGACACCTTGACCGACCTGCCCAACCGCACCCAATTCAATGCGTTGATCCGTCGTGCGCTGACTCGGGGGCGCGCTTTCACTTTGTTGAGCATCGACCTCGACGGTTTCAAGGCCGTCAACGAGGGCTTCGGGCATCACGCCGGCGACCGACTGCTCGTGGAGATCGCGCGCCGACTCCAGGACAACGTCGAGGCCAACGAATTCGTCGCGCGTCTGGGCGATGACGAGTTCGTCGTGCAGACGTGGCGTCTGGCGACCGATTCGATCGAGTCGCTATGTCGTGACCTGATCGCCGCCGCCAGCCGGCCGATCACGATCGACGGCATTTCGCTCACGGTCGGCGCGAGCATCGGCGTGGCCTTTGCGCCGGCCGACGGCGATACAACCGACGAGATTCTCAAGAATGCCGACTCCGCCCTGTATCGCGCCAAGACCGAGGGCCGCGGCAGCTTTCGTTTCTTTTCCGCAACGATGGATCGCAAGCTCCAGGTGCGCCAGCGCCTGATCCAGGATCTGCGCTCGGCGCTCGACCGCGATGAACTATTTTTGCATTACCAGCCGTTCATCGATGCCGCCAGCGGGGCGATCACGGGCTGTGAAGCTCTCATCCGCTGGCAGCACGCCGAACGCGGGATGATCTCGCCCGCCGAATTCATCCCGCTGGCCGAGGAAAACGGCCTGATCGTGCCGATCGGCAGCTGGGTGATCGAACAGGCCTGTCGCGAAGCCGCGACGTGGGACAACAACCGCCGTGTCGCGGTCAATGTCTCACCGGCGCAGTTTCGCGACCAGGGCCTGCACGAGCGTATCCGCTCGATTCTGAAGACCACACGGCTCGCCCCGCGGCGGCTGGAAATCGAGGTCACCGAGACGGTACTGGTGACCAACCCACAGGCCGCACTCGAAACCCTGCGTCGTATTCGCGCGCTCGGCGTACGGGTTGCCCTGGACGATTTCGGCACCGGCTACTCCTCGCTGAGTTATCTGCGTCTGTTCCCGTTCGACAAGATCAAACTCGATCGAGCCTTCATCCAGGATCTGGAAACACGACAGGATAGCCAGGTCATCGTCCATGCCGTGCTCGACATTGCCAAGGGTCTCGGCATGACGCTGACCGCCGAGGGTATCGAGACCAGCGGCCAGGCTGACTACTTGCGTGGCATCGGCTGTCACGAGTTCCAAGGGTTTCTCTTCGCACGTCCGGCACCGGCAAGCGAGCTGGCGAACCTGATGTTGCGGCGGCCGCCTCCGCCCCCGGCTTTCGACGTCGGCTGACCGGCGACCGCAACGGACCAGCGCGCCCGACCAGGGCCGGCTGTGTCTGTACCCCGATATCGGTACACGTGGCCAGAAAAGTGTTGTGCCCGACGTTCGAAAGCAGAACCAATCCGGCGCGTGGCCGGTGATGTGCCAGAAACATGGCATTGCTTGCCGCAGTCATGGCGTCGTCGACGCTGCGGCCACGATCTCGACCGGTATCGTGATGGCTTGCAAGGTTGACGGCAGAAAGGCCCGGCCGAGCACCGGCGCGACCACGAATGCGGCTCGGACGCGCCCACTCCGATGCGACGTCGCCGCCCGTGCCAGCGCTTCGGCAAAGGCCTGATCCACTTCGTCCATGGCCACCACGGCGTCGTGCAACCCCGAAAACTCCGGCCGATCAGCACCGATCGCATCGCGCCGGCGGGTTTGGGCAGAAGATCTGTAAGCGAGCCGGCGTTGCGATCCCGCCGCCTATCGTCCGCATGGTCCGGCCCCCCAGAGAGAAGCTCGCCGCGGCTGGTCGCCTACCCCACCACGCCATCATCAGCGACGATCCACCCGTGCCGTGCGAAAGCAGGACCAGCGGCCGCCGGTCCGTGTCCGTTGCCAAAGCGGGCGTTCGGCCGCCCGGCCGGCCGCGACGAACGGCTGGCCGGGCGAGCTGATCCATTGCGCCTGCATCACGGCCCCATTCCCCGCCGGATACCCGACGTGCGTCAGCGGGCCGTACCGTGGCGATGCCCGCGAGCGAGACGGCTCGGCGGGCGTGATGAAGCGCGTCGCCCCGTACCGACCGCATATGTTCGCCCGGCCGCCGTCTCATTCCTCGCCCCTATGCCGGCCGCGCATTGCCTCCAGGCAGGATCATCGAGATGAGCTTGGTCGCAGCCGACGCGCCGACGAGTCGTCACAATCCATAGCCGACTTTCGACAATTCGCGTCAGTTCGGCGCCGCCGTTCGCGGTTTTCGCGAGATGCACAAGCGCCGCGCTGCCCCGCCGCATCCCCCCGTCGCTGCACGGGTGATGATCGATCCAGGGCCTGTTGATGTGTTGTCGTGCAAGTCCGCGCCCTGCGGCGTTGCCAGTCTGGATCGTGGCACGCCACGATCGGCGACTCGCGCCCTGCAGGAGGCCCGGCGGACTCTCGACGAAAGCGCTCGCACGACAATCAGAAGGCCCGGGCACAGGCGTGCGCCCACGATGGATGATGCTCGATCGTGGATTGGTCTTGTGCATCCGTGAGACGTCATCTGCGTATCATGAATCGCCTTTTGTGCATCGTCGTTTCTCGCAAGAGGAACATACGCCGGCCTTGTGGCTGACAGGACCGGGCTGCGCAGCAGAACTCAACGCGGCCCGACATCGCGATGATGCGGCGAGATAACCAAACAAGCCCGCCTAGATCGGGCAACCAACCAGAAATGATGAACAAGAACGAGGGGAGCAATGAGCGCTGTTGAACCCGATGTGGTCCTGTTTGGCGCGCTGGCCCGCGATCAGCGCCGCCGGCAGCTCGCACCGCTCGTGCACAGCGCCGCCCATGCCATCGAGAGCCGGCTGGCGGTGTTGTTCATCGTCTCCGATTGCGGGCACTGGCTGCAGGCCGAGGCCGCCCTGGGCTTGACCGCCCGTTGCGATGATATGGCGGTGCCCGATCAGTGGCAGCGCGAGGCACCACGCGACCCCGTCGATCTGCTTGAAGCGCTGAATACGCGGACGGATCATGACTGGGTGCTACCGGCGTTACCAACGCAGATCGCCCGTGCCGACGTCGAATATGCCGTGCTGGTTCCCATAGCCGACAACGGCCGGGATCTGCAGGGCGCGCTTTTGCTCGCCGACAATTGGGCCGAGCCCGACAAAAAGACACTGACGCCGGCCCAGCGCTACGTGCTCAAGACCCATGCCGCTCAGATCGGCGCTCTGCTCTCGAGCCATGTGTCTGCCTCGACGCAATTGACAACGAACGTGCGCGAGCGACTTCGGTTGCTCGAATCCGTGGTCATCCACGCCAACGATGCCGTGCTGATCACCGAAGCCGAGCCGATCGATATGCCCGGCCCACGCATTGTCTATTGCAATGCGGCATTCACACGGACCACCGGCTATGCCCTGGATGAAGTCGTGGGGCTGACACCTCGCATCCTACAGCGCGAGGATACGGACCGGGCCGCGCTGGATACGCTGCGTCGTGCCCTGTCGCGCTGGAAACCCGTGGAAGTCGAGCTGATCAACCAGCACAAGAACGGCACACCGTTCTGGGTGGAGTTGAGCATCGTCCCGGTGGCCAACGAATCGGGCTGGTTCACGCACTGGATTTCCGTCCAGCGCGACATTTCCCAACGCAAGGAAACCGAGCAGGTTGCCGATCAGGCACGTGCCGTGGAGGCGGAAAAGATCGCACTCGAGGCCAAACTCGAGGAGCGCAAGCGCATCGAGCGCCAGCTCGCGCATGCGGCCTATCACGATGATCTGACGGGCCTGCGCAACCGGGCTCATGTGATGCAACTGCTCTCCGCCCGGCTCGGGCCACCCGAGGCGCAGTCGGGTTTTCTGTTGTTCATGGATCTGGATCGATTCAAGCTCGTCAACGACAGCCTCGGCCATCGCGCCGGCGATCTGTTGCTCGTGGATGTCGCGCGACGTCTCGAAGACTGTCTGGGCGAACACGACACGCTGGCTCGGGTCAGCGGCGATGAATTCGTCATCCTGCATGCCGACGGCGAGACCGTGGACCGCGCAATGGCCCTGGCAGCCCGGGTGGTTCGCGAGCTGGAGCGCGCGTTCCGGATTTACGGCCACGATCTGTTCGTTTCCACCAGCATCGGCATCGTCGACATCGCCCTGGGCTATGACACCGTCGAGGACCTGATGCGCGATGCCGACACCGCCATGTATGCAGCCAAGACCCAGGGGCCGGGCCGCTACAGCCTGTTCACCGAATCGATGCGGGCCGATGTCGTCGCGGAACTGGCCATCCAGACCGAGTTGAAGCAGGCACTGGCACGAGAGGAATTCGAACTCTATTACCAGCCCGTCTATGACCTGGCCGGCGCCGAGGTCCGCGGCGTCGAAGCCCTGCTGCGCTGGCATCATCCGACCCGGGGGATGCTCCTGCCGGGCACGTTCATCGGCATCGCCGAAGACATCGGCGTGATCGAGTCGATCGGGCGCTGGGTACTCTATTCGGGCTGTCGACAGGTCGCCGCCTGGAACCGGGCCCGGCGCGCGACCGGGCGCGATCCGCTGCAACTGTTCGTCAATGTCTCGAGCCACGAACTGCGCCAGCACGATTTCTCCGAGCGCCTGACCCAGGCACTCGACGAGACCGGCCTGCCCCCAACGGCCGTGCAACTGGAAATCACGGAGCGGCTGTTCCTGCAGAATCCGGAACAGGTCAGCGAGCTGCTCGAAGCACTCAGGGCGCGCGGCGTGCATATCGCGCTCGATGATTTCGGCACCGGCTATTCGTCCCTCGCCTATCTCGATCGGTATGCCTTCGACACGCTCAAGATCGATCGCAGCTTCATCCAGCGCATGAGCGAGGCACCCCGTACGCTGGCGATCATCGAAATGATCGTCGCACTCGGCCAGCGCCTCGGGCTGGAAATCATTGCCGAGGGCATCGAGACCGCCGTGCAGATGGATACGGTCCGCTCACTCGGCTGCCCGCTGGCGCAGGGTTTTCATCTCGCCCGGCCGATGGCGGCAGCCGACTGTGCCGCTGTGGTGATCTGAACCGATCGCCCGGCCCGAGACAGCCCGGCAACGCGCACGCCACCGACGCGTGCGACTACAGCACAGCGCGCCATTGCGAATCGGCTGCCGCGGGTGCGGTGGCGACGCCGGCCAGGCCCTGTCGCGTTCCGCATAGACGCCGCGACCGCCCCGCTCAGCACGACATATCGAACCCGTCGTCATCGGTATCCGATGCCGAGGCCGCCTTGGCAGCGCGCCGGCGCTGGCGTGCCTGCCAGCGCGGCTCGCTCGGATCGGCCGGATCGGCCGGCCAGCCTTCCCGCTGACGGCTGCGATCGCCGTCGACGCTGTCGGTCTGATCGTGCCAGAGCGCAACACGGGTCTCATAGGGCATATCGATACCGGCGTCGTCGAGGGCGTACTTGATCGCACGCAGCACCTGCGCCCGGACTCGGACGACATCGGCGCGACGTCTGTCGGTCCACCAGCGCACCCGGATCGTCACCCAGCTCGCCGCCAGATCCCAGACGAAGGCTTCCGGTGCCGGCGCGACCTCGACGTCGGCGATATCGGCCAGCGCGCAAACGATATGGCCTGGTTCATGCACCGCATGGCGCATCCATCGTACCCGAGCGTTTCTTGCCCATGCCCGATACCTCACGGACCGCCGTACCGCGTCACGCCCGCTGGGAAGATGCACTGGCCATGCTGCTTGGCGTCGCCGTGGCCTCGCTCGGCCTGTTCTTCTATGCCCAGGCCCAGCTGCTGATCGGCAGTACCGCCGGCATGGCGCTTCTGATCTGTTACGTCACCGGCTGGAGCTTCGGCCCGGTGTTCTTCGTCATTAATCTGCCGTTCTACGGTCTGGCATATCGCCGCATGGGCTGGCCGTTCACGATCAAGACCTTCCTCGCGGTGGCCGGCCTCTCTGCACTCACCTGGTGCATGCCACACTGGGTCGATATCGACACCATCAACCTGATCTATGCGGCACTGGCCGGCGGCGCCCTGATCGGGCTCGGCATCCTGCTGTTATTCCGTCATCGCGCCAGCCTTGGCGGCGTGAATATCCTGGCGCTCTACATCCAGGATCGTTACGACCTGCGTGCCGGCCATGTCCAGCTCGTGGTCGATGCGGCCATCATGGTCGTGGCGTTTTTCGTTCTCCCCTGGGACCGGGTCGTGCTATCGGTGGTCGGCGCTGTCGTGCTGAATATGATCGTCGCGATCAATCATCGAGCGGATCGCTACCTCGGTCAGAGCTGACAAGCGCTTCCAGGGCCTGTTGATGTTTCGTTCGAGCGCCTTTTCGTCGAGAGACCGCCGTGTGTCCGGCAAGGCGCGCGTTGCCGATCGTGGCGTGCCACGATCCAGAATCGCAAAGCCGCCGGGCGCCCATCGTCGATTTTTCATGGGCGGCCCAACCCTTCGGGACAAGTGCCCCAAAATCAAGAACACGACGGCAATACAGCGTTCTAGCAGGCTGGCGCAGAATGACACGCTATGCCTGCGACGCCTCGTCTTGCCGCCCATCGTCAATTTCAGGGCGCACTCGGCGCGGACTCGCACGAAACATCAACAGGCCCTATAACGACACGCCAAAACACAAATCTTGCCTGTCCGGCGCGCGCCACTGGCCGAGGCATCACCTCTTGGTCGCGAGCGGTATCATTTTTCTGCGCGATAAGTCTCATCTTTCCACGCGAGACGCCGATATACCGGATTCAATAACGAAAATCCGGGGAGATCGGGGCCATGCACCGGCTGAAATCATTGCAGGTTCGATACGCACTCATTGCCGTCGCTTTTTTCGCCGTGCTGATCGCGGCAACCGTCGTCGTCATCAATCTGTACATTGCCCCGGCACTGCGCAGTCAGTCCGAGGCACTGGTCGAACAGCGTCTGGCCACCATCGGCGAGACGATCGAACGACGCCTGACACGCGTCAATGCGCAGATGCGCACGATCACGGAGACGATCGGCCAGGTAGACAACGATCGGATCGACGCCCTGCTGCCTCTCCTGGTCAATCAGTACGGGGATACCAGCATTTCCGGGGGCGGGATATGGCCGTTGCCCTACAAGCGCGACCCGTCGCGCATGCGCGACAGCACGTTCGTCAACCGCGACAATAACGACGAACTACAGCGCAACACCTACTGGAACACGCCGGACTCGAAAAAATACTTCGAACAATCCTGGTACAAACACGGCCTCGCCGCACCGCGCGGCGAATGCGCCTGGGCCAAGGCCTACAAGGACGACGCCAGTCCGGAACCGCGCACCAATTGCGCGATGAGCATCTTCCGTGACAACCAACGCTGGAGCGTGGCGACCATCGACGTCACACTCGGCTTCTTCAATACGCTCGTCGCCCGCATGGAGAAGCAGACGGGCGGCGAAATATTCATCGTCGAACGCGACGGTACGCTGGTCAGCAACAGCACACGCCTTGACCGGCCGGTCCTGTTGAAGAACGTCGATGCCGTCGCCGACGACTCGCCGATGGCACGCGCCGTTGGCGAGATCCTGAAACAACCGAGCCTCGAGACGATCCCCCGCCATTTCGACGCCGACGGGGCCGACCAGACACTCATAGTGCAACCGATCGACAACACGCCGTGGGTGGTCGCGAGCGCCATTCCCACCGACCAGCTCATGGCGAGCAGCGACGCCGTGCTCTCGCGGCTCGGCTGGACACAGATCCCGATGGCCCTGCTCTTTCTCGGCCTGGTGGTGCTCGGGCTGCGGCTGATCATGGCGCGCGTGGCGCGACTGCGCGGCGGCATCGAGGATCTCGCCTCGGGCGATGCCGATCTGACACGACGCCTGCCGGTCGACGGCGGCCTGGAATTCGAGGCCGTCTCGCAGAGTTTCAATCGCTTCGTCGAGCGCCTGCAATCGATGCTGCGGGAAATCGCCCGTGCCAGCGGTGAGATCACCGGTGCGGCGCGCCAGATCGCCGACGGCAACATGGATCTGTCTCAACGCACCGAAAGCCAGGCCAGCGCCGTTCAGGAAACCGCGGCGTCCATGGAAGAACTGACCACGACCGTGGCCCACAACGCCGAGCGGGCCGATCAGGGCAACGCCGCTGCCGATCGCACCGCCGCCCGCGCCAACGACGCCAATGCCGTGGTCGGCGATGTCGTGACCACCATGGACGACATCAACCAGTCGTCACGCCAGGTCGCCGAAATTCTCACCACCATCGACGGTATCGCCTTCCAGACGAATATCCTGGCGCTCAATGCCTCGGTCGAAGCCGCGCGGGCCGGCGAGCACGGCCGCGGGTTCTCCGTCGTGGCCGAGGAAGTGCGGATCCTGGCCAAACGCTCGGGCGACGCCGCCACGCAGATTCGCGATCTCATCGAGCGCTCCAACGGCAAGGCCGAACACGGCACCGAACTGGCCGGCCGCGCGAGTAAACACATGCATGATGTCGTCAGCGAAGTCGAGCGGGCTCACCAACTCATGCAAGAGATTCGTGATGCCAGCGAAGAGCAGCGTCGCGGCATCGAACAGGTCAACCAGGCAGTTACGGATCTGGATTCCAATACCCAGCAGAACAGTGCGCTGGTCGAAGAGGCCGCGGCGGCCGCCGAGTCCCTTCACGAACAGACCGATCGCCTTCAGGCGTTGCTGTCGGGGTTCCGTCTGGGCACCGGTGATGCCGCGGAGGCCCCGTCAGCGCCGCCGGACCGGATATGACATCGCGGATCGCAATTGCGCCCGGCGATGCCGGTCGCAATCGGCCGGTCTGGCACGTCTTATGCTTCGACATAGCTGGGGCGCCCCCGCCCCGGCCTGCGGAGATCCTCGTGCGCTCTATCGATTGGCAGGGATGTCGGATGCGATGCATGGAGACCGCGCTTGCCGCGCGGCAACGTCGGATACAGGCCGCAGAGGCTGCCGATGCCGAGCTCGCACCATATGACATATCGTTCCGGGTCGCGGCCCGTCAACCGGTCATGGCCCCGCCGATGCCGAGCACCGGCATGTTGATCGAAAAGCCAGACGGTACGCGCTGAACACGCGCGACAAGTCCCTGGCGTCGCATCGCCAGCCCCAGCGTTGCCGACTCTGAACGGCGAGCGCGTGCCCCGATCAATACCACGATGGCCGACGTACGGGCGGCGGCACGGACCGCCAGGTCCGAGGATCTTCCTGGCGACCGCGATTCAATCCGACACGATGGCCTGGTCAATCGGATCGGCGACATCTCTGAGGCAATATGCCTGAAGCGACAAGCATGACGGCGCGGTCGAAATGGCGAGAGCGGCCCCACGCACTGTGCTTTGATCAGGCTTCGCAGATACGCGATATTACCGGTAACGAACCGGTCCATCGCCCACGATCCCCGGATATCTCGCTCGCCCATCAAGGAGCCCGCTGTGCTTACGACAGCCACCCGACCACGCCCCGGTGGCATCAATCCGCTGCACGGATTATTGCTTTCCGGTGTCTTCCCCCTGTTTCTCGGCGCGGCACTGAGCGACTATGCCTACGCCGTGTCGTATCACGTCCAGTGGGGCACCTTCGCCTCCTGGCTGATCGCCGGCGCCCTCGTGTTCAACGGTTTCGCCCTGCTATGCGCGGTCATCGGTCTGTTTCGCACCGATCGTCGCGGTACGGGATTTCTCTATTTCGGCCTGCTTGTACTGACCGGCGTGATCGGTTTCCTCAATGCGCTGATCCATTCACGGGACGCCTGGGCGATGATGCCTACCGGCCTCATCCTCTCGATCATCGTGGCCGTGCTCGCGCTTGTCGCGACGTTGTTCGGATTCTCTCGTCGCCGCACCGGAGGCGCGCTATGAAGACACGCATCCTGTTTCGGGCCACCACGCTTTCGGCCCTGCTGCTCGCCGGCACGTCTGTGGCCGCAGTACAGCAGCAGTACGGGCCGACCCCCGACCTGCCCGCGCCGCAGCGGGGCCTGCTGCCGAACATGACCATTCCCAAGCCGGCCGACTGGGGCGATCAGAAACCGAACGTCCCCGACGGCTATCGCATCACCGCGATCGCCACCGATCTGCAGGTGCCGCGCCAGACGCTGGTGCTGCCCAATGGCGATATTCTCGTGGCCGAGGGCAAGGGCGGCGGCAATGCCCCGAAGATGAAGCCCAAGGATCTCATCGCGAGCGTGATCAAGTCGCGCGGCACGACCTCGGTCAAGAGCGGAGACCGACTGACCCTGCTACGGGATGCCGACGGCGACGGGCGCTACGAGACCCGCACGGTCTTCGCCGACCACTTGAACGCGCCCTATGGGCTGGCCCTGATCGGCAACAAACTCTACGTCGCCAATCAGGATGCGCTCGTTCGCTTCGATTACCAGCCTGGCCAGTTGCGCGCCGCGGGCGCGCCGCAGCCGGTGACCGACCTGCCGTCCAAGATCAACCATCACTGGACCAAGTCGCTCACGGCCGGTCCCAACGGCGATTATCTGTATGTCGGCATCGGCTCGAACAGCAACATCACCGAGCGCGGCATGGACGCCGAGGTCGATCGCGCCGAGATCTGGCAGATCGATCCGTCGACCGGCGCCCATCGAACCTATGCGAGCGGCCTGCGCAACCCGACCGCGCTGACCTTTCAGCCGGACAGCGATCGGCTCTGGGCGGTCGTCAACGAACGCGACGAACTCGGTCCGAATCTGGTGCCCGATTATCTCACGCACGTGCAGGACGGCGGCTTCTACGGCTGGCCGTACAGCTACTGGGGCCAGCATGTGGACTCGCGCGTCAAACCGGCGAATCCGGCCAAGGTGCAGACCGCGATCTCGCCAGATTACAGCCTGGGTTCACACCGCGCGCCGCTCGGCGTGGCGTTCTCCAACCCGGCTGTCGGTGGGCGATTCACAGACGGTGTCTTCGTCGGGGAACACGGCAGCTGGAACCGCGCCGACCCGGCCGGCTACAAGGTCGTTTTCATCCCGTTCGAGAACGGCCGACCGACCGGTGACCCGGTGGATTTCGTCTCGGGCTTTCTCACCGGCGACAACAAGACCCGTGGCCGCCCGGTCGGCGTGAGCGTGGCTCCGGATGGTGCCGTGATCATCGCCGACGACCTGACCAACGCGGTCTGGCGCGTCACGCGAGACAGCGCAGCCACGGCCCCGAATACGAATCGCCAGACCCTGGATACGGCATCGTAAGCTGGCATCCGACCGCCGCTCTCCCGCTCCCGACCGGCCAAGGTCGGGGAGACGATCAATGATTGATATGTTTCCCGCCGGGGCTGCCGCGAGACACCCGACGATCGTCAGCCCGGATGGCGGCAGGTGCCAGGCGCCGGGTCGCGAGATCGCCCCGGCGCCTGATCGGCTCATTCGACGGTATCGCTCGATGCCGGCGATGTGCTGCGGTCTTCGGTATCGGCCGCGCCCTGCATGACCACGCTCGGCGCACCGGCCACCGCCATGGGCAGTGTGAACACGGAATGGCTGGCCGTGATGAACAGCGTGCGGTGATCCGACCCGGCGAAGGTGACGTTACCCGTCCATTCCTCGTCGATCGGGATATGGCCGATGCGCTTGCCGTCTCGATTGAAGATCGTCACCCCATCGCCCGTCAGATAGACGTTGCCCTGATCATCCAGCGTCATGCCGTCAGAGCGCATCGGCGTGAACAACTGCTTCCCGGACAGGCGACCATCGGCACCGATGGTGTAACGCCATGTCTTCTCGCCACCGAAATCGGAAACATAGAGTGTCTTGCCGTCCGGCGTCCCGATGATGCCGTTCGGCTTGATCATATCGTCGACTACCTTGATCGGCTTGTCGGTTTCCGGCCCGAGATAATAGACATCCTCACCCGGCTGATCCTTGGACTGACGCAGCCAGTAGTCGCGCTGATAGTACGGATCGGTGAAATAGATGCCGCCATTGGGCGCAATCCACAGATCGTTCGGCCCGTTCATCTGATGGTCTTCCATGTGATCAAGAACGACATGAACCTGGCCATCCGGCGCAATCGACCACAGCTGCCCGTGCGCATCCGCGGCCGCGATCAGATTGCGCTTCGCATCGAAATACAGACCGTTCGCTCGGCCGGCCTCTTTCATGAAGATCGATAGATTGCCGTCGGTACCGTATTTCCAGATCTTGTTGTTCGGTTGATCGGTAAAATACACGTTGCCCGCGGCATCGGCCGCCGGCCCTTCCGTAAACTCGAATCGATCCGAGATACGGGTGAGCTTCGCGTTCTTGGCAACCACGGGTGCCCAGCGCGATGGTGTGTCCGAATCGGGCGCGGCGTTCGCACTCATCGCGAAACTCAGCATCCATCCGAGGGCGACCACCGCGCCGAGCCGCCGATTTCTTGTCCCCATGCGTTCATCCTCCTCAATTTGTATCGATTCGCCGCCGTTTCCAACCGACGCCGACAAACAAGAATAGGCGAAACGAGGACAATTCCGACACTCGAGACATGAAAACCCGTCATTGATCGGCCCGAGGCGGCAATCAGCCAACGGAAGTCCGCGCGCCGCCGCACCGGCCGATGACTTATGACGCCAGCGTCCGGGACGAGGCCGTTCGGGGAACCACGTCGACCACGATGCCCCACGGATCCAAATACCGCGTCCGGTCCTCGACGGGCGCGTACTCGCCGTCGCTTGTTGCTTCGAGCGTCATCGCGGCCAGCCCGGTGGTTGCGTTCGTACGCCCGCCGGCGCCTGCACTGTGCCAGGTGTTGGTTGCGATGTGATGGTGGTAGCCACCGCTGGCGAAAAAACGCGCACCGGGCCGATGGTGCGTGGTCGCCAGCCCAAGCCGGTCCCGGTAGAACGCCTCGGCCGTGTCGATATCGCCGACCTGAAGATGCACGTGCCCGATACGAGTCGCCTCCGGCACGCCTTGCCAGCGCGGGCGTGCGGCGCGGAGCAGATCGTCAACATCCAGCGGCATCGTGCTCATCTCGACCGCCGCCCCGACCCATCGCCATTGCGCACGGGGGCGGTCGGTATAGATTTCGATGCCATTGCCTTCCGGATCGGCCAGATACAGTGCCTCACTGACCGCGTGGTCGGAGGCGCCCGACAGCCGAGCCCGATCCGCGGCCAGTGCGTGGTGCAACCAAGCACCGAGATCGGCCCGGTTCGGCATCAGGAACGCGGTATGGAATAGCCCGGCGGCATGTCGGTCGGCGAGTCGGGCCTGCGGATCGGCCCGCAGGCGCAGCAGCGGCTGCCCGCCGGCACCGAGCACGTGTTCGGTGCGATCGGTGGCCAATGGCTGCAGACCGATCATGCGCTGGTAAAACGTGCTCACCCTGGCCAGGTCGCGGACCACGAGCGAGACATCGGCCACCGACAGCGGTGCCGGCACAATATCATTCGGTTTCGTCACGATAATCTCCGAAAGATCGCCCGTTATCGAAACAGGCGGAATAAAGAGGCACGCGTCACGGGCGGCTCTCACGCTTCGTGGTGCCGAGCCGTGTCGAACGGATCAACACAAAACGTGCGTCGCCGGACAAGGCGAGCGCGAACGCCGCGACAGCCAGAAACACCGGGTATTGCCAGCCGCCGCCACTGTTGGTGAACATCAACAGGCCCCAGCGCGTCTGTACGCCCAGAACGAGCAATAGACCGCCTACCAGTTCGACGAACATCACCGGATAGGCCAGCCATCCGGCAAACCCGGCCGAGGCGAAAAACTGCGCGGTGTCGGGCAGCGTCCAGACCAGCAACTTGGTGAGCCCGTGGGCGACGAACATGACGCCCAGGCCGATCCGTAGCAGCAGCAGGCCCGGCGCGGCCGTCGCGTCCCCAGTCCGGACATGACCGATAACGGGTGCCTTTTCCGACATGACAATTCTCCTGTAGCAAACCGCAAGGTATATGCGCAGCGATGGGCGTCAGCTTCTACTGGTTCGCCCTGCGGGATAAACGTGCGATCATCGAAATCACTGTTTCCAATTTGGAAACAATAGGAGTCGGGACATCATGGATACGTTGTCGGCCATGCGGGTCTTCGTTGAAGTCGCCCAGCGCCAGAGCTTCACGGCCGCGGCGGACCATCTGCGGATGTCTCGCTCGTCGGTGAGTAACACGTGGCTTTTCTCGAGCAGCATTTCGCAACGCGCCTGCTCCAGCGCACCACACGGCGGCTGAGCCTGACCGAGGCCGGGCGCGACATGCACACGCGGGCCGAGAGCCTTCTCGACCAGTTCGATCAGCTCGACCATGTCTTTCATCACGCCGAGCAGCGGCCTCAGGGCCGTATTCGTCTCAATGCGCCCTATGCCTTCGGCACCGCCTATCTCGGCACCGTACTCGCCGGCTATCGGGCGCGTTATCCGTCAGTCGAACTGGATGTGGTGCTCGCCGACCGACGCGTCGGCCTCATCGAGGAAGGCTACGATCTGGCGCTGCGCATCGGCGAACTCGAGGATTCAAGCCTGGTCGCGCGACGACTGGGGCGCCTTGGCATGCATGTTGTCGCCTCGCCCGACTACATCGCGCAGCACGGTGAGCCACGCCATCCGCACGACCTGACCGATCACCACTGCCTGACCTACAGCCACCCCCGTCACGGCCTGGAATGGCCGTTCTGGGACGGCGACCGATGGCTTCGCGTGCGAACACGGCCCGGCTTGCGGGCGAACAACGGCAACGTCCTGTGCGATATCGCCGTCGCCGGTGGCGGTATCACGATGCAGCCGGATTTCATCGTCGGCCCAGCACTCGAAGACAAAAGACTGATCAGGTTGCTGACCGATTATCGTCCGCCCGACCTATCCCTGAACGCCGTCTATCCCGAACGCACGCTCATGCCGGCCCGGCTGCGCGGCATGCTGGATCATCTGGCCGAGACATTCGCGTTATTGCGCGACGAGGAAACCGGCCTGATCCGTCGGCCCCGCCAGCGATCCTAAATGGCCCGGGCTCGAACATGCCCCCAATCGTGTTCTGGCCCGCGGGTTCGTGAAAAAGACGTCGTTTGGCCCCGTGCATCGACACGACGATCGCAACAGAACGTGCCGATCGCCACCGTGGCCGAGCAGAGCGATCGCCGGCAGCGCAAACCGGGCCGGTTTGGTTAGGATGGACCCAGGCGCAGTATGTTTTTAGTGGTGTGTCGCCGGACCATATCCGGCGACACACCCGCGATCTCGTCCAGTCATGGATATTCTGCATCGATGACGACCGCACTCGACATTCTTGAGCAGCACGCGCAGGCCGGTACATGGCGGTTTGACCCGGAGACCGAAGAGCTCTGGTGGTCTCCGGGCGTTTATCGGCTCCACGGTCTCGATCCGGAAACCGATCGTGCCTCGATCGAGTCAGCCCTGTCATTCTACGAGCCGGATTCTCGCGCACGACTCGAGGCGGCACTTGCCCATGCCCAGTCCAGCGGCGAAGGCTGGAATCTCACGCTGACGATCCGGCGTGCCGATGGCGTACTGCGCCAGACACAGGGCATCGGCGAAGTACGCCCCCGCCCCGGCCGACCGCCGCTGTTGGCCGGGGCGTTTTTCGACATCCACGAAGCCGCGGAGGCGCGTGATCGACAGCAAGCCATCGAGCGAGCACTCGCCGAGCAGGCGCATCGCTGGCAGACGGCCGGCGAGCACGCCGGTCTCGGACTGATGGAAATCGATATCACCGCCGATCGATATCGGATCTCCGGCGCCTTCGTGCAACGCAACGGGCTCGGCGATTGTGCCGAGCTCACCCTGGCCGGTACCGATTGGCAACATCTGATCGATGAACGCGATCGCGCCGGCCGAAATCGGCGTCTGAACGATCACTTGGCCGGGCGCACCGAAGCCTTCGAGAGCGAGTTCCGCCTGCGTGTACACGGTCGGGTGCCGATCTGGGTTCGTGAAACCGGGCGGGCGGTTCGCGCCGACGACGCGCCGACGCGCATCGTCGGCACGCTGGCCGATATCGATGCGCGAAAACGGACCGAACACGCGCTTCAGCAGTCCCAGCGGCGCTTGCGCCAGACATTGCACCACGCCCCGATCGGCATCGCGCTGGTCGCACCGGAAGGCCGCTGGATTTCAGTGAATCACGCGCTGTGCGAGATGATCGGCTACGACGAGGCCGAGCTCGGCGCGCTCACTTTTCAGGACATCACCCATCCGGATGATCTTGAAGCGGATATGGTCCTGGTAAGCGATCTTCTGACCGGCCGCAAACTCAACTATCGGTTGGAAAAGCGTTATTTCCATAAAGACGGCCATACCGTCGATATACAGCTCGATGTATCGCTACTGCGCGACGAGGCCGGCGAACCACTTTATTTCATCGCCCAGATCCAGGACATCACGGAACGCAAGCGCCAACACCGGGCCTTGTTCGAAGCACGCGAACTTGCGGAGATCACCTTCGAGGCCATCGGCGAGGGCGTCATCCGGCTCGATCGGTACGGCACGATCACACAGGTCAATTCGGCGGCCTGTGCCCTGCTCGATCGCAGCGCCGACTCGCTTATCCAGCACGCATTCACCGAATGCGTGACCTTCTACCACGCGGATTTCGATCAGATCCTGCCCAATCCCTTGTCTTCGGTTCTCATCGACGGCGGCCGCGCGGCGGTCCCGCTGTTCACGCGCATCATGCGACACGACGGCAGCATGATCGCCATCACGGACTCGCTATCGGCCATCTATCACGACGACGGCCGGGTCGGTGGCGCGGTGTTCGTCTTTCAGGACATCACCGAAGCGCGCCAGCGCACCATGGAACTCTCCCATCAGGCCAGCCACGACACGCTGACGGGCCTGGCCAACCGTCGAGGATTCCAGCGCGATCTTGCCGCGACCTGGCGGCGTGCCCGCAACGGTATGCTGCAGGCGTTCGTGATGTATCTCGATCTGGATCATTTCAAGGCCGTCAACGACAGCTGCGGACACGCCGCCGGCGACGATCTGCTGCGCCTCGTCGCCGAGCGTCTGCGGGCCGTGTTGCGCGATAGCGACGTGCTCGCGCGGCTGGGCGGCGATGAATTCGCAGCCATTGTCCATGCCAACGACGCCGACGGCGCCCGGGTGGTCGCCGAAAAGTTTCTTCGCTCGATACGCGCCCTCCACTTCGTGCGCGGCGAGCGCACATACCGGCTCGGTCTGAGCCTCGGCATCGCTGCGCTGGACACCACCCTTGAAGGACCGGAGGCCTCGCTCGCCCACGCCGACGACGCGTTGTATCGGGCCAAGGCCGCCGGACGCAACGATTATCGCTTTCACGAGCCGGCCAATGCCGCGACCACGCCACGCCGCCGTCTGTCGCTGCACCTGGCGCCGATCGTCGACCAGGGGTCTCATGTCGTCGCTCAGGAACTCACCCTGCGGGCACCGGACGTCGCGCGCCACGGGCCGATGTCGAGCGGTGTCGCCACAGCCGGCGAGACCGTCACGCCATCATCGACACGCATCGATCAATCCACGCTGGACATGGCCATCGAACTGCTCGAAGACGCCAGCGAAGCCGATGCGCTCGGCAGCGGCCCGCTGTGTATCAGCCTCAATGCAATCGAGCTGGCCGATCCGGCGTTCCAGAACCGGCTGTTCAAGCGGCTGGGCGACAGGCCGCATCTGGCGCCGCGCCTGATCTTCCAGCTGGCTGAACACAATGCGCTGTTCGACAGCGACCTGCCGCCGCTGGTCGCGCGCATACGCGGCTGCGGAGCTGCCGTGTGGCTCGTCGAGTTCGGCAGCGGTTACGACGGCTTCGAACTGCTCAAGCGCTATGTCTTCGACGGCGTGAAGATCGCCGCCGATTTCGCGCGATCGCTCACCGCAACGACCATCAATCGCGCAGTGCTTCGCGCCATCATGGACGTCGCCAAACGCCAACGGCTGAGTGTGGTGGCCGACGGCGTCGAGGACGACGCCGTATTTGCCCTGCTTTCCAAAGCCGGTATTCAGCGTTTCCAGGGGCGCCTGTATGCCCCGGCGCGCGCGGGATCGCGAGCCGAGACACATTCGGCGCATACCGACTCGCCAGACTGATCGCGCGAGGCCGGTGGCACCGACCGACAACAGCCCACCAAGATCCGTGGCGTTGTATCAGGCGGCCGTCGTGTCTGTCTTCGCTCTCGGCAGATCGCCTGCCGACTCCCCTCGATGCGTATTGCAGACGGCGCCCCCGCACGCCGTAACCCAGGACGCCGTGCGGGTATCCCTGCCCCGCTCTGCCGAGAGGTCGGCCTGGCGGTATCGGACCGTGTCGATACAGGCACCGGCCGGGCAATGGTTGCGGCATAATATCGGCCGATTCAAGCGACCGGCCCGTGCCGGGCCTCGCATTCGGGGACATTCATGAAAACCGCTCTGGCCATGCCGATCAGCCTGCTGTGTCTCCTGCTGACCGCAGCGGCCCACGCCGAGACGCGCGCCCTGAACAAGGACCTCGAACGCACCGATGAAACCCCGGCCTACCGGCTTCACTGGCCCCTGAAAAAAACGGATTCAGGCTGGGAGGCGATCGTCGATCGGCCGGATGGCACGCCTTATTTGCGATGCCGGATCGTCGATCCGAACGCCCGGCCTATGCTGGCGGATGACAATCGCCGTGGGCCGGTCACCTTCTATTACGACAACGGACAGGTCCGACAGACCGGCCAGTACGGCGACGGCGGGCGACTGATCGGCAAGGCCCGCACGTATCGTAACGACGGCAGTCTCCGGGACGTCCGTCGTTACACGCCTGCGGGTTATCGCCTCATCAAGGCTTTTAACGCCGACGGCAGCGTCGCCCTCGAAAGCCTGCCCGACAAGGGCGTACGCACCGAACGGCAGAAACGCTATCGCGAAGACGGTTCGCTGATGCGACAGACCCACGTCGAGCCGGATGACAACGGCGATCCGATGGAAGTCGCGCGCCGCTACGACAGGCAAGGCGAGCTCACCGAGCGTCAGGAGATCCACAAGACCGTCCAGTTCACCGAGACGCTGACGGACGGCCATGTCGTGGAACGCCAGACCTTCAGTCGGCCCGAGGCCTGGTCGATAACCGAACGCTTCGACGAAAACGGCCGATTGATCAAGCGCGATCGGCGTCTCCTGCCCGATTTCGTCGAGGACGGCGAGCAGATCTTTACGACCCGCGACGGCGTACGTCGCGTATCCCACTACCGACAGGGCAAGAAGCACGGCCTCGAGACCGGCAAACGCGGCGGAACCTGGCTGCACCGAATCCGTTATCGCAACGATCATCCGGTCGGGCTTGGATTCGACGTGGACCCAGAAAGCGGCGAGGTGACGTTCACACGCTACGACGACACCGGAAAATATCTGAGCCGCTATGACGTCGAGGCCGACCTGATCACCCATGACGCCGACGGCAAGCCAAGCCTGCCCGATGCATGGGCCACGGTCAGACGAACCCTGCCCGCTCCGGGCACGACATGGCTTTACCAGTTCAACGACCGTCATCCGGTCCGTCTGCGGTTGCAGACGGTCAAAAACGGCGTGGCCCGTTACGACGTCGCCGATGGCCAGAGCGTGCGCGAGGAGAGCGTGGCCCGTTACCAGCCGATGGATGCGGCCGGCGGCCCGATGCTGCGTTTTCCGCTGCATCCCGGCGATCGATGGGAGTACGAAACCGAGCGGGTCATCCACGTACCAGCCGATGACGGCGCCCGGTGGCAGTATCGTTATCGCACGCACGTGGTCAGCCGTGTGACGGCCGTCGAGACGATCCGAGTCGGCGCCGGCACCTTCAAGGCATTGCGCATCAGGCGTGGCATCAGCTGGTTCAAGGATCGTCCCAGCGGCGAAGGCGCCCGGTTCGATCGAATCGAAAAAAACGACGACGGCACTGTCAAGGGCTTCACGCAAGAGCTGCTCTGGTACGCGCCGAAGGCCGGACGTGTGGTGCTCAAGACACATGTGGCGTCCGGTTTGGCCAACGTGCTGGACCGTCCCGCCGCCGACCAGCTGACCAATGTCGCAACCTGGTTCACTGAGCTGGTCGGCCTGGCCGGCCCGGGCGAGTCGCCGTCGCCGGCCAGTCCACAATACGCACGCGCCCCGCAGGCCCGCTGGATCGGGTTTCCGATGCAGCGCAACAACACCTGGGAATATCTGATGCAATCCCATTCGCCTTCGGAATAGAGCACGGCGTCTCGGTTGGCCGCGGTGAGGCCGGCCGACGATGCCAACGCCGGCGGCACATCATTCATCCACGGATGCGAGCGTTGAGCGCGTCCAGCTGAATGCGGGTTTCCTCGGTCAGATTGCCGCTGTAGAGCATGGACGTTTCCATGTTCTTGAAGCGGCCTTCGCGGGCGGCGCTCGCCCAGTTGTACGAGCCGACACATAAAAAGCGATCATCGGCCATGATCAGCTTGCTGTGCACCTGCGTCACGACGTTTACCGTCAGGCCCATTGCCGTTAGGGCGGCACAGCACTTTTCGAACCGTGCGGTCCGATCGGCATCCGGCTGGGTCGCCTGCGTGGTATTGAAGTGATGATCGGTATAGATCGTGATCGCGACGTGGCGATCGGCCGCCTGTCGCAAGGCATCGGCGAGCCCGGTCTCCTCGAGTCGGTCCAGCGAAATCCAGGGCGAGACCAGAGCGACCCAACGGCGCGCGCCTTCGAGCAGCTCCCGGATGCAACGATCGTGCGCTTCGGCATCGTTGATGAGACGCGGCGTTTCGCACAGCGCCAGCAAATCCGGTCGGGCCGCGCTCGCCGCGAACGGCAAGGCATTATTCGGTTCGCTAAACAGATACCGGCCGAGCAGATGTCGCGGGCTGCCCCGCGCGGCGCTGCCGATCACGTCCATGTCGCCGAAAACCAGAAACGAATCGCGGGCGCGGGAGACCGCCACATTCAGCATCGCCGGATCGTCATCGATGAACCGGCCATTCGTGTGTCGCGAATAGACGCCCGAAAACAGCACGACATCGCGTTCGGCCCCCTGAAGCGCGTGCACGGTGCCGATCGTCATATCACCGGCCTGCGTACCGACGCTGATATCCCGCGCGCGACAGGCCTGTGCGATCAGGCGGGCCTGAGCCTTGAACGGCGTGACCACCCCGACGATCTGTGCCAACGGCTTGCCGTGAGTCTTTTCGAGCCGGGTGCGCTGATCAGCCAGCCATTCCGCGATCGTGATTGCCTCCAGCCGGTTCACGCGGCTGCCCGACGCCGGTGTCTCGGCACAGCCATCCACGTGGACATAACCCAGCGGCGGCAGCGCCGGATCGATGGCCGGCGTATCGCGCAACGGCTGCAGCAATCCGCGATAACAAAGCGCATTGCAGTAGGCAATGATGGCATCCAGACACCGTCGATGCGCACGTAGAAACATGCCGGCCTCGGCATCATCGAGATAGCGCACCCGGCTGGCGGCCTGCGCGATGCGCATCACGCTGCCATCGACCACGGTCCGCCCGCCTTCGCGCAGCGTGTCGTAGGCATCCCGATTCGCCAGAAGGCCCTGATGGGCCAGATTGCCGACATCGATGCTCGGCGACTGCGTCGCGACCGGCTTGATCTGATGGATATCGCCGATCGCCAGCAGGCGACGCGCCAGTGCCGTCGATGCGCCGGCCACGTCGGGGGCGACCTGCCCGGCTTCATCGACGATCAACAGATCGATCTCGTTGGTGAGATAATCCTCGCGGTATCGATCCTGGCCCTCAAAGACGCGATGCGTCATGTGCGAGGGCAGAGAATGCAGCGTCGAGACGATACAGGGCGTCAGCATCATGCGACGCCGCCAGCGCGGACGGACTTTTTTCCGCCCCGGTTTTTCGCGCCCTCGGGCGGTCTGCTCGGTCAGTTCCTCGGCGCGTGCCGCACAGTCGGCGAGCCAGCGCGCTTCCCAGTAGTGGACCGCCCGTTGGAACAACGTGAAACGCAGCGATGTATCCAGCGTCTGATCGAACACATCGAACGAGTCTGGCACGGCCGCGAAACCGAGCTTTCGATAGGCGTTATCCAATGCGGCATGCGCCGTGTCCAGCGCCTGAAGACAGGCCCGGCCGGTCTCCAGAAACGCATCCGCCTGCGCGACCGCCTGCCGCCGGTCGGCCAGAGCCTCGCGCAGCACGGATTCGGGGTCGCTGCCCGCCGGTGCGGCCTCGATTCGCTGGCGTGCGTCTGCACTCAGCGACGTGGCGATGAAAAGCGCACGCCGGGCTCGACGTTTCCGGGCGACGGGCGGTACGAATGCGAACAGCGACAGCCACACGGGTTCCTCGGCGCACAGCCGTTGCCACTGTTGCAGATCGGCCAGATGCGCCTCTGCCTCGGCCTGTAGCCCATCACGTCGTTGCTGCGCTTGGGCCAGTCGTTGTTCGGGGGCATCGCCCAGCCGTTCGACGAGTTCTGCATGACGCGCGGCGCGATCCGCCCAGCGGCGCTGCAGGGCCTGCAATCGGCCCCGCGTGCGCTCGAGCTCTTGATGGAGCCGTTCACGAACCGTGTCGACATCGTCCAGCGTGTCGTCTTCGAATGCCCGTCGTGCGTGGCCAAGGAATGCGGCCTCGGCCGTATCCAGATATACCGGCGATTCGAGACGACGATAGAAAGCCGGGGTCTGATAATGGCGAGCGGCATCGTCTTCCCGGCTGCGCGCCGGATAATAGCCGCCGTAGCTGTCGATACCGGGCAGCCAGCGCCCGCCGAAGGGGTCGTCGGTCTCTTCGAAACCGTCGGCGAAGGCTTCCAGGATGTTCGTTACCGCCTGATTGTTGGAGGACGCCGCCACGATCAACGGCGGTTCGGTCTGGTCGAGCGCTGCCTTGACCCATTGCGAGGCCACCACTGACAGCACGAACGTGGTCTTGCCGGTGCCCGGCGGCCCGTTGACCGCCAGCAGTTCGCCCTCCCCCAAAGCCATGCTCTGCGCCAGCGCGTCGCGTTGCGCAATCGCCAACGGATACCGTGTATTGGCATGGCCGAGGCGATCCATCGCGCCTGTCCCCGCGGCAACACAAGGCCGATGCGATTCGACGTGACGCTGCGCATAGCCCTCGACGAGCGGCAGTGGTTGATCGGCGACAGAAAGCCAGTCGTACAGTTTGATGATGTGATGCGCCGCGCCCAACTGGTCGTCGACTTTCGCAAGCCGTGCCTCATCTGCGCTGACGAACGCCGTGTCGAGGAACGCTCGCGGGCAGAGGTCGTTGAAAAGTGACCGCGAGAGATCGTAATAAGCCTTCCAGGGCACGTCGCCGGCATCGTCATCGAGCAGCGCGAGCGCTTCGCTTGCCGACCAGACCGCGGGTTCGGCCCGACTCAGCACACGATCCTGATCGGCGACATGCGCGAGCGTGAATCGATCGTCGGCCTGGGGCTGCAAGAGATCACGTGGAATGACCGGGGGCTCGGCGGGAATGAACCGACCGTCGCGGGCAACCCACAGGCCACAGAGCAGCGGCGTGACGACATCCGGATACAGCGCCTGTTTCTTCTGGCCGTGTGCCTGCAATACCTTGAAGACCGCCGGGCGCAACACCACCCGCACCAAGCGTGTCGTTGCCGGCTCATCCGCGAAAAGCGCGGCCAGGGCTGGGTGGTCTGACGGCAGACGCCCGTCGCGATAGAACGACGCCGCCAGGCTGGCCGTGCCGCGCAACGCGCTCTCACTCAGCGCGCCGCGCCCGCTTTGTGAATCAGCCAGCGAATGACGCCAGTAACGCAGCCAGGCCCGCGTCGTCGAGGTCATCGTCTCGTCGTGGCTCATGTGGCCGCTTTCTCCCCTGAATGCCGTCATCACGCGGGATCGCCCCGGTCAAAACGATCGATACCCGAACATCGCGCGAGCGCGCTGCAGTACCAGCGCTGATTGCGGCCGCCGACCGAGACACTCGCCTGACGTCGTTGTTCAATACCGGGACCGATGGCGTGCGATCCGCGCCGGACGCTACCAGAGCACGCCCTTTTCCGGTTCGATCGGCGCTGGCGCAGGCTGCTCGATGGATTCCATCAGATCGATTTCGATGGTCGTACACATGGCGCTCAAGGGCAGATCGTGTGCCGTATTGGCGAACGGATCAACCAGCTCGTCCCCGATCCGCAGGGCAGCCAGAAACATGAGCGCGATCAACGATGAACCGATCGGCGTGAAGATCCCGAGATACGGGGCGATGCCCACCGGCAGCAGAATGCAGAACAGACGCACGAACAGCTGCGGGAACAGACGATACTGCATCGGCAGCGGTGTCTTCTTGATCCGCTCCATGCCACCCTGCGCGTTGGCGATGTCGATATTCACGGCTTCCATGCGCGATTGCTGGATCGTGTCGATATAACCCTCGGCCCGGGCCCGGGCGATCAGCCGGCCATTCTCGTTGAGCAGGGCATTGGCCGCGTTGGTCCTGTCGAGCATGCGCTCGGCATCGGTCGGCCGCAGGAGCCGATTCGCCGGCCCTGCCCGATCGGTTCCGCGAAGCTGGCAGCTCAGAATATGCACGTACGCGGCCTGGTTCGTGACGATGGCATCGCGTAGTTCTCTTGCACGGGCATCGGCGGTGCCGATGAACGACAACGCACAGCGCGAGATATTGCGCGATGCGTTGATCATCAGCCCCCACAGCACCCGCCCTTCCCACCAGCGGGCATAGGCCGCGTTGGAACGAAAACCGAGGAACAACACCAACACCGTGCCGAACAACGTCAATGTCGTGCGCGACAGCGCCGAGGACTGAAAATCGGTATAGCGCTCGGGCTGGGCGAAATAGACGAACGTCACGATCACGTCCCAGATGAACGTGAGCAGCAACGGGCGCCAGATCTCATTGAAGATATGGCGAAAACGGGGAACGGTCGTCACGATCATGAGGATGCGATCCGATGCGATGAATACGGGAAACAGCCGGTAACGACAACAAGCCGGCCCGTCTCGTGGACCTGCTCCTCTTGCCTCGGCACGGTTTGCGCACTTCAGGCATCGCCCTCGAATCGAAGGCCCGAAGATTGCCGATATTTTACTATGAATCAGTCATTTGCAATCTTTTACCCACCCGTCAGCAGCCTGATATGACAGCCGCTTCAAGACAGAATGAAACCCGCCGGCGCACAGAAAAGTCGCGATGCCCGGTGCGACCGGTCCAGCGCATCAGTGTGTTCGTGCGTGACATGTCTCAGGACGCGGCCTTGATCAACGCCCGCACGATCCCGGCCTGGCGGGTGAAGTACGTGCCGCTGGACGGCGGCGTCGGGTCGGAGGTCATCACCACGGTCATACGCCGGGCCGGCACCACGAACAATACCTGGCCACCATAGCCCCGCCCGTAGTGGGCGCTCACGCCGGCCAGTTCGGTGGTGAACCAGCCGTAGCCGTAGGCATCACCGGTGTAGACCGATCGGGTGCGCGGCTGCCAGCTGGCGGCAATCCATTCCGGCGAGATGACGGTTTCGCCGTTGACGCGCCCGTCGCGACGAATCATTTCGCCGAAGGCAAGCAGCGCTTTCGGTGTCAGTCCCATTTCGTTGCCACCGAAGTAGATGCCCTGCGGATCACGGGTCCACGGTGGAATATTGATCCCGAGCGGCGCCCCCAGCCAGTCGCGCATGAGCGCCAGCGTGCTGCGGCCGGTGGTCTCGGTCAGCGCGGCCGAGAGCAGATGCGTGTTGCCGGTTGAATAGCGCATGCGACCGCCCGGCGCCCCCACGAATGGCCGTTGGAGCGCATCGGCTATCCAGTTGCGGCTCGCGACCCAGGCGCCATAATTCTGCCCGGAGGTTCGCTCGAGACCGGCCTGCATGGACAACAACTGGCCGACGATGATGTCGCGGACACGCGGATCGATATCCGTCGGTACCCGGTCGCCGAGCAGTGCGACGATCGGCTGGTCCACACCGTCGAACACACCGCGGTCAATCGCAGCGCCGACCAGCGTGGCCATGACGGTTTTCGACAACGACTTGATATTGGCGGTCTCGTCCGTCGCATGGCCGCGAAAGCCACGATCGACAACGATCTCGCCGTCGACGGCGACCAGCAGCGTATGCGTACGCGGCAACGCGCCGGCCCGCGCGGCAATGTCGTCCAGCCGCGCGCGCTCGGCCGCATCCGCGACCTGGGCCCAGCCGGCCAGCATCAACCACAAGCCGATCGCACAATAACAACACCGCGAGGCCAATCGACGTCGCATGGCCTGTCTCGACAGATTCATGGCAGCAGCCTAACCGGTCGTCCATTCTGCTCGATGAACAACCAACGAAGCGCCGCTCCCGCCAGACGCACGTTGGATCAGCCGCTTGCCCACGGGCGACCCCAAACGATCGAACGCGCCATCACCGTCATCAGCGTTCGCAATGACAGATATACCGCCATTTCGCGATTGCCCTCTCCTTGACCGACGAGCGAGCGTCATGCGATCAGCGCCGTCGCCGCTAACGATCGCCCCAAGGGCAGACGAAGACGACGTGCACCTGCGGCCGGGCGACAAACAGACAGGCGCCGTCTGTCATCGTCTTCCAGACGCCTATCCCTGGCCGGCAGATCCATCCATCGCACTGAGCACGAGCGTGTCGACGGTGTGTCCGGTCTCCAGTCATCAAGGACGGTCGCCCCGGGGCAATTCGCTGCGCGCGCCGCCTCGGATCCTGGGATCCGCCGGACTGACGGCCGTCGCCGATACACGCACACGGATATCGCGCCCGGTCGGCGATGGGATATCCCCCTTCAATCGCTCCAGACGCGTTCGGGGCATTGATATCGCACGCGCCGCGCGTGGCAATCGCTTTCGTGATGTTTTCATGCACGAGGCAAGGAACCGGCCATGGTGGCCGACCCGACATCATGCAAGATCGTGACGGCATCGACGTCTGTCGTCGTCGCCCATAAAAAAGCCCCCGACCAGGCCGAGGGCTCGAAGGTTACGGACGTCCAGGCGCCGCGTATCGTCTTACGTATTAGCGCCGGAACCGCCCGGAATATCCGCGCCCTTTTTCAGATAAACGCGGTTGTCCTCGATGCGATCGACATCATCCAACGCCAGGAAATGATGCTTGTCGTCGGAGCTGTCGGTCTTGGTCAGCTTGATCCTTTCGTCCTGCACCTTGTCCACCGTGCCGACGTGCTGACCGTCTGCGTCGGTGACTTCCATGTGCTCTTTGATACGGAATTTTTCCAACATAACGGATGACTCCTTTGAAGTACCGTCGATACTAACGCAACGTATCGATTCTGTACGCGTGCCGTACTGACGCAGTTGCAGACGCTTTCGCATGACGCCGATGACTCCCATGCCCAGGCACCGATAGCGACACGCCAGTCTGGCCTGCCCGTCCTGGCCCGCATCTCATGTGATCGCCCCGTCATCAGCATCCGATGACCGCTTGTACCGTGTAAACGCCGTCGGCCGGCGGTAGCGCCTTCGGCAAACGACGTCACACACCGCGTGTGAAGGCACGCGATCACGCCGGCATGCCGATTGCCGCCGTGTCGTCCATGGCCGGCGCGTGTCTCGACAGGCTCGCCGCGCCAGGAAACCCGTCCCGAGCGAACGGTACCGTGGCACGTTCTGATCGTGGCCCTGTCAAAGCCGGACTGGCGCGAATCGACACAGCGCTTGGACGCAACCTCGACCGGCCCCAGATCCAGCCCCGTTGATGTCACAACCAGACGATATTGATGACACGCGTCGTTCGTTTTCATGAAGAAGGGGGGCCGGAAGTCCTCCGGATCGACGATGTCGAGGTCGCCGAACCCGGCCCGGGCGAGATTCGCCTGCGCGTCAAGGCGCTCGGCATCAACCGGGCTGAGGTCATGTTTCGCAAGGGCGAATATCTGATTGCGCCGCAGTTCCCGCAGGGTCTCGGTTACGAGGCTGCCGGTGAAGTCGAATCGGTCGGGCCGAACGTGACCGAATTTGCGGTCGGCGATGCGGTGAGCGTGATACCGGCCTTCCAGTTCGACGAATATGCGCTCTACGGCGAAACGGTACTCGCACCGGCCCGCGCGGCCGTCAAACATCCCGCCCATCTCGACTGGACCGAAGCCGCCGGCAGCTGGATGCAGTTCATGACCGCCTGGGGCGCACTCATCGATATCGCCAAGCTCGGCGAAGGCGACACCGTATTGATTCCGGCCGCCTCGAGCAGTGTGGGTCTGGCCGCGATCCAGATCGCCAACGCGGTCGGCGCGCGGCCGATCGCGCTGACCCGCTCGCAGTCGAAAGTGGCCATGCTGCAATCCGAAGGCGCAGCTGACGTCGTCGTCACCGAAGACAGCGATCTCGTGACCGAGGTGATGCGTTTGACCGACGGCCACGGCGCCCGCGTGGTGTTCGACCCGGTCGGCGGGCCGACGTTCGCCGAACTCTCCCGAGCCACGGCCGAGCACGGCATCCTGTTCATCTACGGCGCGCTGAGCGATCAGCCCACGCCGTTGCCACTGCTTTCCATGCTCGGCGGCCTGCAGACGGCCCGGGGCTACCAGCTCTTCGAAATCACCGGCGACGATGCGCGTCTCGCCCGCGGCAAACGCTTCATTGTCGACGGCCTTGAATCCGGCGCGCTGAAACCGCGTATCGATCGCACATTTGCCTTCGACGACATCGTCGATGCCCATCGCTACATGGAATCGAACCAGCAGATCGGCAAGATCGTCGTCACCGTGTGACTTCGGCGTCGCGGGTTCAATACAGCCGGCCGGGGCGATGAACGGCCGTTCGAGGATGAAGGCTGGCGCCCGGGATTCGGGCGCCAGCATCTCGCCCCGCTCACGCCCACGTCACCCGACGTGGGTGAGCCAGGCTTATTGACTCGACGCCGAAGGCTTCAAGTCCAGAATTCGGCGCAACGCCGGTGCCGTTGTATTGGCACGAAAACCGGGGTTGCCGTGTTCGAAGCGTCGACCATCGGCGAGATTGCCGACGATCACCGGAACGCAACCGGCGGCCTTGACCAGTTCGGCCGCAACCTGCATCGCCGCCTTGTCGTTACTGGCAAGCGGCATGCCCAGCGGCTCATGACGACCCTGGGTCACAGCGTTGATCAGCGAGGCATCCACCGCACTAAAGGCACGGACCAATCGCGCTCCCTTGAAGTAACGTTGCGAGACAACGCCGTCTCCGGCTTGCGCGGCCTCCTTGCCGATCGGTGTCTGCTCGTCGCCCCAGGAGTTGGTGGCATCCAGCAGAATCTTGCCCTTGAGCAGATCACCGTCATCACGCGAGACTTGCGGAATCGCCCGGTACGGCACCGCAAGCAGAACGACCTGGCCGTATCGTGCGGCCTCCTTCGGAGTACCGACGCGGGCCTTGTCTCCCAAACGCTTCGCCATGGGCGCCAGCTCATCCGGATGACGGCTGGCAAACATCACATCGTAACCGGCCTTGACCCAGGCCTTGCCTACCGCGCTGCCCAGCGACCCGGCCCCGATGACCGATAACGTCACTTTCCCCGGCGCGATATCGGCCGGTTTCAGGTCCGGGGCCGCGTCGGCCGCCAGCGAGACCGGACTAAAGATCATAGAAACGAAAAGACCGAGTCCAACGGCCAGTAATCGGCGTCTTTTCTGCATGCTTGTCTCCAGGACTGGGATGATGGTTTCCTGCGACCGCACAGGCATCGGTCGTTGCCGCGCTCACCTGACCATGGCCTCCGGCCTCGGGTTCACGGCATCGGTTTCAATATGGACTTTATCCGGACAAAGCACGATCCGAGGCGTCTCAGGACAATAACCCGACACGGCCATATCCAGCCAACCGGCATCGCACACTGCATATGGCCTTTATCGATTGGAATGACGATTCAAAACACAGCGTGTCGTACGCCGTCAGGACACCCTCGCAAACACACGACGTTGTCGCCAGGGCATCCGATCAGTCCGGCTGTTTCGGAAACAGGCCGCGTGACCGCCGCGGGATCAGGTTTTGATCCGGCGCTTTGCATTCCCAGCATGCAGTCATTCGTCGTCACGGCCGGCCAGCAAGAGACGAGGCGGCGATCGGTGGGTCGAAGCGGACTCACGTCGGCCGTCGGATGACACGCGTGCACCAGGTGATACAGATGATGAGAGCGAGCTGCAACGGCAGGCGCAGCGCTAGGGCCTGTTGATGTTTCGTTGAGCGCCGCGTTGGAGACCGCAAATCGCGCCCGGCGGCGCCCAGTGTTTCGAATACGCCCGTCATCCACACCAGCAGGCGCGGCACGGGCAGCGCCGGCGGCACAATCGACATCTCGGCGTCGGTGAACAGCAAATACGCCATGCCTCCGAAAAGAACCACGCGAAAACGAACCCCAGGCCGATGCCTCTTGCACCGACCACGACGTTGACCACCCACTATCCCACACGGCCTGCAATCCGCTTACGCAGCAAATCGATGTGCAGTCGGGCATTGTAGGCATAGCCCCGATAAGGCAGCGGCAGCTTTAAAGCGGCGATTTCGCGATCGAGATCGGACAGCTCGGATGCCAGATTGCGCAATTCCTCGGGGTCCGTCGTCTCGGCCGCGGCTTCGTCGATTTCGCGTATGCGCGCGTAGTGACGAAACACCCGGTTACGAATACTCCACTGATACAGCCCCGGCAGCGCGCGCAGCAGCGGTAGCAACAAGAACACGACTGGCAGCAGCAGAATGGCGAATCGGCTGATCTGCGCGACCACCCAGTATGGGAGAAAGGCCGAGAGCGCGCTCGGCCCATCCGCGATCAAATCGCGTGCGTAAGCGTTCTGCGGCAACGAGGTGTGCGCCATGGTCGGGAACTGGCCCGCCGGTGTAATCACGTCGCCATGTTGGTGGACCAGCTGTGCCGCGTTGACCAGCCGATCCACGATCGCCGGATGCAGATCGGACTGGGCCACGATACGGGCGACCAGCCCGAGCAGCTGACGCTTTTTGGCCGGCAACGGCGGGTTCAGGGAGAACGCGCCCGAGGGCACATTCACGATCACCGATTGCGGAATGCGGCGTGACAGGGCCACGATATGCGCCAGTTGCAACAAGCGCGTGTCCTGGTCCGACACGATCGGCGAGAGATAAGGCGCAGAAAGCGGCGCCATGAACAGCGCGATATCCGCCTGTCCGTTCGTCAGCCCGGCTACGGCCGCAGCTCCGTCGAGCGGTAGGAGCGTGTTCGCGCCGGCCGCGACACCGGCCGCCTTGAGCAACGCATCGGCGGCGGCCCGTGTGCCCGAGCCCGGCACCCCAGCCGCGATGCGCAAGCCGGACCACATCGCCGGATTGCGCGATACGCTTGCCGCCCCGGATTGCCGGGCAAAGATCAACAACGGCTCGGTAAAGACGGCACCGAGCGTCTCCACGCCATCGCCAACCGACACGCCACCCTGCAATAGCGCCGCGTCAGCCTTGCCCTCGTTCATCAGACGCGCGTTCTCGACGGAACCCGCGGTCGGAATCAGCTTCAGATCGATCCCGTCGCGGGCAAGAATATCGTGGTATTGCTGAGCGATGTGCCAATAGCCGCCGTTCTCGATACCGGCCGCAAAACGGACCGTCTGTGGTGGCAGGATGCCGCGGCTAAGCCACCACAACGCGACCGCGGCCAGAACGACCGCCAGAATCGCTGCCGGAATACGAAACATCCACTCCCCCGAGACAACCGCATTTTCTATCGGCATGAGAGCCCGATCACGGCCGCACTTGCAAGTCCGCCAAGTAGCAGCAGCGGTTAAAAACCGATCTGTTGATCCTTGTGAATAGCCTGTGACGCGGCGAACCACACTCTCGAAGCGAGCAGCCGGATACGCCCACGCACTTGTCGCGCCCCTCGCACTCCCGCGAAGCATGTCATGACAACGCGCTCGGGCGTGTCGTTACGAGGGGGCCAGTCGCAAGAGCGGCCAAGCGGCGGAAAAACAAGGCATCACAAGTGCGGCATGGCAGGCGTCACGTAAACGCGCGATAACGCCAGATGGCCGTCGCTTGGCGCTGGCGCTTCGGGTGATCCCTGCCGGCGGCGCCATGCCGCGTTGCGGCGCTTGCACGTGGCGCGCCGGCGCAGCAATACGTCTGTCTATCTCGTCTCGACACGCCAAAAACCAGCCGATTCGAATGGCATGAACCATCCAAAGATCCAGCCGGGCGCCGAAGCACGCGTGCACACAACTACGATTTCGGTCTCGGCAGTGTCGGACGACAAATTCGTATCCGATAAAGCACGGCCTTTGGGCTCGGTCATTTCGTGGTTTCCGATGCCATCCCGGTTGCGGCGGCCGACCGATCGGCCGCCGCCTGCATGACCGCGGTCGCCGCACCGGCAACAGACATCGGTAGCGTATAAATACCGTGGGTGGCAGTAATGAACAGAGTGCGGTCTTGCGGCCCGCCGAATGTCACGTTGCCGGTCCATTTCTGGTCGATCGGAATATGACCGATGCGCCGACCGGCACGATCGAAGATCGTTACACCGTGGCCCGTCAGATACACATTACCCTCGGCATCGAGCGTCATGCCGTCCGAACGCATCGATGTGAATAGCGTTTTATCGGACAGGTTTCCATCCGGATCGATCGTATAGCGCCAGGTCTGTTCGGCGCCGAAATCCGAGACATACAACGTTCGGCCGTCCGGTGTTCCAATGATGCCGTTCGGCTTGACCATGTCGTCGATCACCTTGACGGCGGCATCCGACCCAGGCGCGAGATAATAGACGTCTTCGCCCGGTAGATCCTGGGACTGACGCAGCCAGTACTTGCGCTGGTAGTACGGGTCGGTGAAATAGATGCCGCCACCCGGGGCGACCCAAAGATCGTTCGGCCCGTTCAGCTGGTGCCCGTTGACGTTGTCCAACAGGACATCGACCTGTCCGTCCGAGGCAATCGACCACAACTGTCCGTGTGCATCCGCAGCGGCGATCAGATTACGCTGCGCATCAAAGTAGAGCCCGTCCGCACGACCGGCCTCCTTTAAAAAAACCGATAGATCGCCGTCGGTACTGTACTTCCAGATCTGATTGTTGGGCCGATCCGTGAAATACACGTTGCCCGAGGCATCGGCCGCCGGGCCTTCGACAAATGCGAACTGATTCGAAACAAGCGTCAGCTCGGCTCCCTTGGCCACGACCGGCGCCCAGTTCGTGGCAGAGCCACTGGCCTGCGTCGCCGCTGTCGCGCCGGTATTCATTGTCATGCCGAAGACCGCGCAACAAAGTGCTGCTAACCGAAGTCCTCGATATCGTTTATTCATAATGATATGGGCCTTGTAACGAATTGGGTCGCCGCTTGTCCTCGCGGCCGCGGTAGGAAAAGACATACGCAAAAAGCCCACCAGATTGAGCCCGGCTCACCCCGCTGCGTTGTAACAAGCCCGATTTCCAATGCACGTTTCTATCGTATCGATAACGCGTACGGCCAAGCGGGCAGGCCACCGCCCGATGACTTTCGATAAGTCGAAAAATCCGAGCAGGATGGCGGCTCAATCGCCGCCCTGTTTGCGCCGACCCGTGACCGGCCGTTCGATCGACCCGCCGTGAAATAGAGAAGCAACGAATTCGAACAGTCCTGAGCCGACGCTATAGCCCACGGACACGCGTGGGCGCTGTCATCTGGCCACGGTAATATGACGATGCCCCCCCCCCCGAAACGAGCATCTCACATGGCCTCAGGCAACCCCGCGCTTACCCAGAAGACCTTCGTCAACGCCCCGGCGGCAACCGGCGCACGGATGACGATCAACGGCACCGTTCACAAGACCGCGGTTCTGTTGCTACTGACCGTGGTAACCGCGTTCTTCACCTGGCGCAGCGCCTTGTCGATGCTCTATACGAGTTCGACCTATGACCCGATGGCAGTATTCGGGCCCTGGGTGCTCGGCAGCGCTATCGTGGCATTCATGGTCGCGCTTGTGGTTATCTTCAAAAAGACATGGGCGCCTTATCTGGCGCCGGTCTACGCCATTCTCGAGGGGGTGGTGATCGGCTTCGTTTCCATGACGATGGAAATACAGTTTCCGGGCATCGCACTTCAGGCGGCGGGCCTGACGTTCGGCACGCTGGCCGGCATGCTCATGGCCTATCGTTCCGGGCTGATCCGCGCGACCGAGAACTTCAAATTGGGCGTGGTCGCTGCAACCGGCGGCATCGTCGTGGTTTATCTCGCCGACCTGGTCATGAGAATGTTCGGCATGCCGATCGGCTTCATCCACGACAACGGCTGGCTCGGCATCGGCTTCAGTCTGCTGGTCGTCGGCATCGCCGCACTGAATCTCGTCCTGGATTTTGACTTCATCGAGACCGGCGTCGAGCGCGGCGCGCCGGCCTACATGGAGTGGTACGGCGCATTCGGCCTGCTGGTCACGTTGATCTGGCTATATCTCGAGATTCTGCGATTGCTGAGCAAGGTGCGCAGTCGATAGGAATATTCAAGCAGCACCAGCTGGCCGACGCTGCTCTATTTCCACGGAGCGATACAGTCTCTGCACCGATTTCGGCAGCCGTGCCCGCGTCCGGCTGCTGAAGTCGACCGCCTGCGTGGTCTAGCGCTTGTTATCTAAGCGCGATGGGCGCACCAACTATCCATAGAGCGCCATCCACGAATTCGAGACACTCATCATACTGAATAGGTATCCGCGACCGATTACCAGGCCCCGACACCTATCCTGGCGCAGGATCGAAGGCTAAGAAAAAACATCAAGCAAGCCAGCCGAGTGCTCATGAGTCACTCGTCGGAAAGCACCCACCTAGCCTGTCATGTAAATCAACTGAACGCCGAAACACTGTCGACACCAACAGCAAGAAACAAACGAAGCGACGCGCAACAACCGTCGCTCGGAGACTGGTTTTAATCCAGGACACCACGTATCAATTGATGTCTTAAGAAACCTGAAGCCTGCTTCATGAAAAGCCGACTTGACGGTAACTTAGTCATGTCAACTATCTTGCTCTCGGTTTCTGCGACGTCATATCGCCACAACTGCGACGATTTAACGTATCCGGGCCACGAAGAATCGCTGGGCTTCGAGTATATGCCCCCCATGGCTTCATAATCGGGCGCGAGAAAGGACATCGCCTTTGCCATGGCTTCATCGGTCAGTGAAACATCAGACGTGGGTGAGCTGTTCGAATATTCCAGCTCCAGATCGACGTTAGGAAATGCGGTATTCGACAATTGCTCCATAGGGATCAAGTAATCGAAAAAACTCAGATCGTGCCCGAGGAAGTCAGTGAAACTCCTGACATGATGCCGGATCTGGTGTGAAATCTCACAATATGCTTCTATATTTGAAACAAATCCGCTCATATCGGGTGCTGGATCAAGTCCGCGCAAATCTCCTCGATCATAAAAGCGTTCCAGCGATCGGCTACGAACGATTATATGCCGATATGCAGAAGCGAGCCTTTCGAGCGGCTCCCGAACGACCGCGACCGTTGTCATGCCCGTGCTTGGAAGACGGCCCTCCGGCAGCGTGGTCGAAGGCAGCATTCTATGGATCGATTTTGCCAAAGACCTGTGATTTTCACCGTATTTTTTAAGATATAACGCTTCTTTAACGGTTGTACAGGCGCACTTCGGCACCGGATAATAGGCCAAATTATAATCTTGCAATACGATTGGAGACCTGTAACCACGCCATAGCATGTCATTTTGTATCTCTACTTTTTTTCTTTTATAACTAAAGCTCCTGGCCTTGCCTTTTATTTTTTTCATCGCCCCTCCCAAATCAGAAAAAATTTACAGCCTCGCTTTTCTTTGCAAGACAAAAACAGAAACAATTTTTTTATTTAGCCATATCCACCGACTGGCAAGCAACCCATCGGCCCCTTCAGACTGGAATACTTTCAGGCCGCAGCGCTTATTTTATGGTCGTTGTGACGCTTAGCAGATAATTCAAAACATTGCCCCTGAAGCACATACCCCCATTTGATACCCGCTAAGCACGAACGGAGCCCAGGCGATCTTTCATCTAGATTCTTGACTTGACCCAGCCTATACGCCCTTTTTTCACGGCATCGCTTGTCTCAAAATCAGCGATCTGAGGCGATTTCGTCGCTTGTCATAAAATGACTCAACCCAGCAGCAGTTCTTCTTTAATAGGAATGAAGCGGCTGGCGGCGTGAATCAGCGAATTCGCCGTCAGCTGAGCCACACCGTAGACCTCGACACGCTTGCCATGCACGTCGCGGATTTTCTGTGCCAGCAGATCGAAATCACCGTCGCCGGAAACCAGCACGATCACATCTGCCTGCGCGGCGTACTCGATGGCGTCTAGCGTGATGCCGACGTCCCAGTCGCCCTTGGCGGAGCCGTCCGCGCGTTGAATGAAAGGCTTGAGCTTGACGTCGAATCCGATCTTTCGAAGCGTGTTCTGAAAACCGCGCTGTTTGGCGTCGCCACGGTCGATGGCGTAGCAGCGCGCCGTCAACACGTCGCGGCTCGACGTCACTGTCGCCCAGAACCGGCGATAATCGAACTGTTTGCCGTAAGCATCACGAACGGTGTAGTAGACATTCTGCGTGTCGACGAAGATAGCGACGGTAGTCACGAAACAACATTCCCGACGAACTCAAGAGGCGTACATAGTGAATTCAACGCCCTATCACCGCAATTGAAATCACGCCGGCCGACCCGTCTGGTCAACACGGATCGCCCGGACGGAGCCAGCCCCTCTCGGACGCGGCAATTTCCAGGATCAATCTTAAGACAAGACAGCGCGACGGCGACTCACGCGGTGCCAGTTCGAACGATGACCGCATGGAGGCGATTTCCATAGTCGGCGTCTACCTGAACACGCGCACGAACTATCGCCTGAACTGAGAAGCGCCTTTCGTACTCGACCGCCATCGCGGCGCTGGCAGCGGCTATCATCTCGCGAGTTATGGGCAGCTGTGCCTAGGACATGTTGATGTTTCGTGCGAGCGCCCTTTCGTCGAGAGACCGCAGTGTGTCCGGCAAGGCGCGAGTCGCCGATCGTGGCGTGCCACGATCAAGGCTCCACAGCCTGGTCGTCATCATTCCGGAGGGTTCATGCCTGATTCGGAACAAACTGCGTTCTGACCAACTGGTTATCGAATCGCCCCCAATTATGGTGGTGCTTATTTGGTGGAGATACCCCAATCACGGCGTCTATCAATGAATTCGCTGCGACTACTAGCGCACTAAATACTAATTTTTTAAATTAAGTTAAATCGTGTCAATAATCAATATTACCGATTAATGCGCTAATTAATTAATAAATTACCCTTTCCTGAATTCACATAAGAGTGCCCACGCGTGAGATAGTAGTAGTGCCCCTGTTCACACGAGAACCCCCCCACACATGCAGGACTCGGACGAACCCAGCGCCGATTTCGAAGCCGATGCGGCTGACACCGATCAAGCGCTCCGCGCGACACTTGACGCACTCGGCCTGCATACGCTGGCGGATCTAAAAACACGGGTCCAGCCGCTTGTTAGGCAAGCCACAAGACTTCGAGTGGCAGCCCCCAAGCCACCGCCGGAAGATGCGGAACTGAAATCCCACTTCGGTGGCCTGCCTTATTGCGAAGCCGACGAAATCTGGCCGCAGCGCTCGAACGGCACCCCGCTGCATTTCGTATTCCAGATCTTCAATCGGTCGGATCTGGAAATCCCCGACAGTATCCGCCTCATCCAGTTCTATTATGACCTGCAGGGTGAGCTGTCTTTCGATACAGACGACGACGGCTGGCATGTCAGAATTTACAAGACGCTGAGCGTCGCAAATCAGGTTAAAGCCGCGCCGCCGGAGGCATTGGATACCGTGCCCTATTGCGACATTCAATTCGAGACGATCGAGTCGCTGCCCGATTGGGAAGGCCTGCCCTTGTTCGATAGCGCTGCGGCCGACCTATCCTGCGTTCTCGATACCAACGCGCCCTGGGAGAGTTATCAACAGATCGTCCAGGCACAGAACAACGAATCGGACTTTACCAGTCAGCTGGGCGGCTATCCTCAATGGATTCAGAGCGAAAGTACGCCCGAGGCTGAAAACGGTCAGCCCATGAGGCTTTTGTTTCAAATTGATTCCGGACATAGCGCAGAAGTGATGTGGGGCGACCTCGGCCTGGTCTACGTGTTCTACGACGAGACCAGCGATCGTATGGAATTCACGTTGCAGTCTTGTTAGGCCACAAGATCATCAACCCTTTGCTGCCGACCAAAACCAGACCCATTTCTTAACGCGAAAAATTTTAAAATATAGCGCGCCTGTCACGTCTAGACGCGCACTTAAATACCTTAATAAATCAGATTAAAAGGCAAATGTATGTGTGCGTCTACAACAAACGGCGATACGACTCAGCACAAGGGCATGCATGACGATTATTCGCCGAAGATGCTTCAGATTCGTGCTCGCATCGGCCGGATACGATTTACGGTGTATTCGCTCGGTATTTGGTTGACGCTTTTTAGTACACTTTTTCTATGTTTTGATTTTCTGCCTCAACTAAACCAAAAAGACTCTTTTGAAGAAAACCTTTCTCTTGTCGCTGTTTTATCAACCTTTTTATTGGCCGGCATAAAGATTTTCTTTGATACTCGTCGTCTACATGACGTCAATATCACGGGCTGGGCGGCTGTGCTGACATTCGTCCCCCTGATAAATATCGTCTTTGATCTCTTTTTGATGCTGGCGCCAGGTACCCGTGGAGATAACAAGTATGGGCGGCCGCCTTTACCCAACGGGCGCAAAGTATATATCGCTCTGACATTGCTGATTTTTCTACCTCTACTGATCTTTGTTCTTTACGGTATCTATGGTCACGATGCTTGATTAACTCGAGCACCTGAACGCGCCAGCCAGATAATCACCACACCGGTACATGCAGTGATATTGGCGGAGACGGCGAACCTCTCGGCGTTCGTCGACTCCGAGACCTACCACTGGCTCACATGCGATCTAGGGGGCTGCTGAAAAACCCCGCCAATTTGCCTGATAATTCGAGCCGAGCGAATTCCCGAAAGAGCGTTGTTGATGAGAAGGCCCGACGCCGAGCAATCGTCGCTGTTCTCCTATTCGCAGACGACGGATTTTGTGCCCGCGGATCATCCGCTGCGCCGGATCCGGTCATTGGTCGATGCCGCGCTCGAGTCGATGGACGGCACGCTCACGGTCAGCTACTCGTACATGGGCCGGCCGGGCATTGCGCCGGAACGCCTGATCCGGGCGCTGTTGCTTCAGATCCTCTACTCGATTTCGCTCCGAGCGCCTGCTCGTCGAGCAGCTGGCACCAACATGCTCTATCGCTGATTCGTCGGCTTGTCCCTGGACGATGCAGTCTGGGATGCCACCACCTTCACCAAGAATCGGCAACGGTTCATCGACGGCGCGGTCACGGGCCGGCTTCTGGACGCTGTCGTCGATCAGGCCCGGCAACGCCGGCTGTTGTCCGAGCAGCACTTCTGCGTGGACGGCACGTTGATCGATGCCTGGGCCTCGATGGGCAGCTATCGGCGTCAAGATGATGACGACGAGCCGCCCGGTCGCCCGCCCAACTTCAAGGGCGAGCCACGGCGCTCGGACACCCATGAATGCAAGACCGATCCCGATGCCCGGTTGTATAAGAAAGCCCCGGGGCAACCCAGTCGGCTGTGTTACATCGGCCACGTACTGACCGACAACCGGCATGCCCTGGTCGTGGATGCCGAGACCACACAGGCCAGTGGCACCGCCGAAGTCGATGCGGCACTGACGATGCTCGACCGAAGGCCGGGCAAGCGCCGACTGACCGTCGGCGCCGACAAGGGCTGCCGACAAGGGCCATGACCAGCACCGCCTTGTCACCGGCGCACGCCAGGCGAACGTGACGCCGCATGTCGCTCAGCACACGCATCGACGACGATCCGCCGTCGATGGCCGCACCACACGCCATGCCGGCCACGCGAAGTCAATCAACGCCCGCCATCGGGTCGAGACGCCGTTCGGCTGGGGCAAGTACGCCCGGCCGCTCAAACAGACCATGCGGCGTGGTCTCGATCGCGTCGCCGCCCAGGCCAGGCTGGTCTTCGCCAGCTACAACCTGGTGCGGATGACCGCATTGGAGGCGGCATGAGCGCGTCCCGTGGCCGGACTGCGTCTGGAATCCGGAATTCGAACCTTATCAGCCCGAAAATTGAGCAGAAAATGATCAATGGCCCGCGAATACGCTTGGCTGGCCGGGCTTCGCATCGAGATTTGGGCGCTATTTCAGCAGCGCCCTAGTCGAGCGCGATGCCACAGTCGAGGCGTATCTGGAGACAGACCATGTTTTGGGTCGCTCAGATGAGCGATCTCACCGACTAACGCAATAAAACATAAAGCGTGTCCTGTCCCGTCATACGCCAGCCCCCGAAAGACTCGCGACAACAGTCGCGGCGCGGGCGGTTGCGCGGGCCATTCGGGCCGAGCAAGAACCGACCATTCCCGCCCGGCCGCGCGCTCGTCGGGCGTGATATCTCAATCAGGTGCCGCAGAACGTGCGCGCCACCACCTCGGCCGGTTTCGGCGGTTGGGCGTATTCCGCCAGATCAGGATGGTCTTCGAATGGCCGGGCGACGACCGTGAGCAGATCCTCCAGCGGTTGATAATCACCTGCCTCCGCCGCGTCGATGGTCTGCTGTATTCGGTGGTTTCGCGGGATATAAGCGGGGTTGATTGCACGCATGGCGGCCCGGCGCCCTGCCTCATCGCGGGTTTCGGTGCTCAGGCGCTGGCGCCAGCGTACCGCCCAGCGATCGAATGCGGCGGGGTCTTTGAACAACGTCCGCACGGCATCATCGCGCTCGTCGGGCGCATCACCAAGGTCCGCCAGGCGTCGGAAGACCAAGGTGAAATCCGCATCCTGCTCGGCCATGCACTGCAGCAGCCCCTCGGCGAGGTCCGCGTCACCGTCGTGGCGTGGTTCCAATCCGACTTTGGCCACCAGCCCGTCGGTGTACGTGGCCTCGAAGCGCTCGATATAGTGCTCGAGCACGGCCTTGGCCTGCGAGATCGCCTCCTCCTCGTCGTCGGCCAGTAGCGGCAACAGGCACTCGGCGAATCGCGCCAGGTTCCACTGGCCGATGGGCGGCTGCTGGTTGTAGGCATAACGCCCGCCGTGATCGATCGAGCTGTACACGGTCGCGGGGTTGTACGTGTCCATGAAGGCACACGGCCCATAGTCGATCGTCTCACCCGCGATCGAGACATTATCCGTATTCATCACGCCGTGAATGAAACCGACCAACTGCCAGCGTGCAATCAGATCGGCGGTGCGCTTGGCGACATTCTCCAATAAGGCCAGATAAGGATTGGCGGCCTCGGCGGCATGCGGGTAGTGGCGTTCGATGACGTAGTCGGCCAGCGACCGTACGGCGTCATTGTGGCCACGCCGAGCAAAATACTCGAAGGTGCCTACCCGCACATGACTGGCGGCAACACGGGTCAGCACGCCGCCCGGCTCGGCACCCGGCATGCGCAGTACCGACTCGCCAGTCGCGACCATCGCAAGCGCTCGGGTCGTTGGAATACCCAGCCCCGCCATCCCTTCGCTGACGACATACTCGCGGATGACCGGGCCCAGCGCGGCACGGCCGTCCCCCCGGCTGGAGAAAGGGGTGGGTCCCGCGCCCTTGAGTTGAATATCGCGCCGAACGCCATCGCGGTCGATAATCTCACCCAACAGAATGGCGCGACCGTCACCCAGCGTGGGCGCGAAGTTGCCGAACTGGTGTCCGGCATAGGCCATGGCCAGAGGTTCAGCACCTGCCGGGACACGATTGCCAGCTAGAACCTCGAGACCGGCCGGGCTGTCGAGTGACGACGCATCCAGGCCGAGCTGATCCGCCAGGGGCCGGTTGAGCCGCAGCAGCTGTGGTGCCGAGACGGCGGTCGGCGTCGCGTGCGCGTAAAATTCGCCCGGCAGACGCCCGTAAGAATTTTCGAGCGCAAGCGGCTCGGCGGTTGCGGTTTCGGTCATATATGCCCTGCCTTCGCGGCGAACTACGTGCTAGTCCGATGTTTGTGATGCTAGCCGAAATGGACAATAGTAGCCCCGAGACTTTTTATGGCGTTTCTCGAACGGCCCACTGTCTCGCGCCCTACGGGACTCTGGTAACAGTTCACTTATCTAAAAATGCTTACCGAGAAACGTGACGCTGGCACTTACGAAAAGCTCAAATCAGTGCGTCGCGAGCAAATGAAGCGACTCGCCATTCCAATGGGCAGAGGTCGGACATTGAGTTCACGATCCGCCGATGTTGTACTTCGGACGTGTGTCCACTGGACTTGACGCACAACGCAAGACCTAACCCTCTGCTATTCCTCAGGCGCGCGCAAAATCCCGGCCGCCAAGCGGTTTGGCCCAAAAGGCCGCGCTACGGCGTTGCATGGCTGGATAATAGAGTGGCTATGACGCGGCGCCATGCGCCTTGTATCGTGGCCTTTTGGGACTCAAACGCGACCGTGGATGAATAGATCAGAGGTTCCTTAGGCTTAAAGCCGTAGCCTGTCCCTTGTATTGTTTGCCGCTATTTGGCGCTAGCTTTAGTTGTAAGGAATTCTTAGAGTCCAACCCCAATTATTTCGATCGCTCGATTTAGCACCGGATCCTCGCCACACTTCATTTGTTCCGCCGTCGGGATTACTCTGATGTCCGGGGCAACTGTCGAGTCCCGCCAACAACTGGTTTGGCGGATAAAGAAACGGTTCGGGGTCTCGCGTCCACTCGGCGGCAATGAACTCGAACGGGGTTTTGCCTTTCAAGGTTTTGAGTTTTTTGGCGTCATTGTAAGCCGCCAGAAACGTCTGTAGGTGGCCCTGCCGTTCGTCGAGACTGGCGTCGTGATAGCGCTTGATGGTGGCCGCCTTGAGCGTCTGATTCATGCGCTCGACCTGGCCGTTGGTCCACGGGTGATTCGGCCGGGTCAGCCGGTGCGCGATGCCGTGCGCCGCACAGCGTTGATCGAAGCATGAGCGACGGTGCAACGGCTTGTTCGGGTCGCGATAACGCGCCGAGTCGGTGAATTGAATGGCGTTGTCCGTTAACACCGTATGGAGGCGATACGGCAATACATCGATCACATGATCCAGAAAAGCCGCGGCTGTCCGGCGATTCGCTTCGGACTCAAGGCGCGCAACGACGAACTTCGACGTGCGATCGATGGCGACGAACAGATGATGCTTGCCCTGTTCGGTGCGGACCTCGGCCATGTCGATGTGCCCATACCCGATGGGATAGGCCTTGAAGCGCTTCTTCTCCGTCGTGCCCGCGTCCGGGTTGGGCAGACGCGAGATGCCGTGGCGCTGAAACAGCCGGTGCAGGTTGGACCGTCTCAGATGCGGGATGCTGTCCTGCAGGGCGTACAGACAATCGTCCTGCGGCAGTTGGGTGTGTCGACGAAAGATCAGACAGGCGGCTTCTTCCTCGTGTGACAACGAGGTCGAGCGAGGCGGCTTCGGCCCCATCGGGCTATCTTCGACCTGCGCCCGGCGACGCTATTTCAGTACGGTCTTGACGTTGATGACGTCGCGTCGCGCGAGCTGCGAGGCCGAAGCTGTCGATCGCTGTATTGCTGCTCGCGTGGCGTGCGTGGTCGTGGCGCGTCCGTGAAGTATTGGGCCCATAAGATCGCTTTGAACTCTGGCGTTAATGTCGAACCATCATACGGCAGGACCCAACACTCGCATTGTGCCTCGGTGCGGTAGCGTGCCATGAACTCCCGCATGGATAGACCGGGTTGCATCTGTACTTGATTGATTGCCATGACGTCCCTCCGCTGTTGCGTCATGACCTATTATCCGAATCCGGTGGGCCATATACCGACCCTGCTGAGCTTCGGGGCTAATCAAGTAGCGAGTTATATTTTTTCCCCGAATAAAATCACTCACAATGAAAACTTCATTTGACATTTGACGAGGAATTGATACAAAGTCGTTAAAAGATTTGGGGCTTTCTCTTCATCGAAATATTTTGATTAGATTTAGTCGCGGCATATTATTTTGCGAAAAATATAAATTGTAAAATATTATCGAAACCTTTTTGGTTTTATTTATGAAGCACTGTATTAGAATCTTGTTGCTTTGCGTCTTTGCGTCGCCCGCCTTTGCGGGGGGTACAGTGACTCTGGATGTTGCCAACTCGAAAGACCCCGTTACGGTCATTTGGCGAGACCAGAACCACGTACGTCTCGATGTGAAAAAATCAGGGTTTTATATACTGGTTCGAGACGGAAACGCTTATAGTGTGATGACTATGGCGGGTCAAACTCGAGTTTTGGATCTCAGCGCCCTTCAGAGGCAATCCAGAGAAAATGGGCTGCAGGCGTCACCTATGGGTATCGACGATATTCAACAGGTCACAAATTTCGAGGCAACTGGCGCAACACGAGATATAGCCGGCATCGCAGGGCGGGTTTATCACATTGAGTGGGTTGATTCAGACCAGACCAAGCATAAAGATGAGGCGGTTCTGTCCGATAACCCGCTCGTTTTCGAGATGTTCTCGGCTTTGAGTTACTTTAGCCAAGTTGCCGGCCAATATTCAGACGAACCAGATGCTTTGGAACAGCGTCTAAACGCCGAACGACTGGGTATCCTTCAACTCGACGGGACAAAGGTCATAGAGCTGGCCGGCGAGAAGCCCGACGAAAGCATGTTTGAGTTGCCTTCAAAGCCAGCGAGCCTAACCGACATGGCAAAGGGCATGTCAGCCGAGTAACAGCGCTACGCCAGCCATGGTATGTAATCGACTAATATCCGGCCTGCTTCATAAACGCAGAATTGGCGCCCCTGGGTATCTCGGTTGCGCTTGAAAACCGGGAAATACAGCGACGATGAACAGTCTTAAACAATGTATCCGGCCCTTCTGCCTTGTTTCCTGTCTCCTTGTTTCAGGCTGCGTATCATTAGTTAGCGGCGAACTAAAAAACGTGCCGCACGAATCCTATCAAACGTGCAGCGACCGAATTGATGCTTCTTATAAAATCGTATTCGAGACCAATGCAAAAAATAGTTATTCTTCTGGCTCGACATTCTTTTTGACGACTTTGACATTAGGACTATTCCCGAGCTTTCACTCCGAATCGATTTACTCTCGCACTCGTCTTTATCATCAAGAAAAATTGGTTGGTCAGCACCGATTCAAATCACAAATAAATGTTTATTACGGTTTCTTATGGCTGCTATTTTTCGACAACAACAGTGTCAATGCTCTGAACGTAGATGAGGGGGCCGGGATTCGCGGCGAATGGGGTATTCGTGATCGAAGTATCGCTAAAACACTTGCGGAAGCTGGCTTGTTCAATATCGGTGCATCTCAGGTCTGTTATCGACAAGTTTCGCCTGATCCGTAACCATTCGAAAATACGGTGCGAGTCATCAGCATGAGTCGCAACACGTAACTGTATCGAGTTGAATCGAAAGTAGCCCTCGACTATATATGGAGCGCGGCCGGGTTCTCGGCACCTTTAATTTGGGCACTTCCAGACTAACCCGTCATGCGTCACGCCACCCAAGCAGTGAATCGCCAAGTTCCAAGGCCAAAGCTGTGAACTTGTCCAATCAGCAGGCCCGTGTGGGCACACTTAATCGTTGGCGGGCCCAACGGTGCGCAAACCCACGGCGCCACGAGGCTCAGTGCTCGCAAAAACCGGCTTCTCATGGTGATGACGCATCACCGCCTGTTCAAGAAAGAACTGGCACGGCTTGGGGCGGTGCTGAAAAAGTCGGGAAATTTGTCGAGAAGGTGATTGAGCGGATGGCCGCTAAACCGCAAATCAACAACTTGCAATGCATATAGGCAGCCACCTGTATTGCTAATCGAAAATGCGTGGAGTTTTTCAGCACCGCCTTAGGCGCGAACTAAAGCAGGAGAAAATAGCATTATGTTGTGTGCAGCCGTGGTTTCAACGTTGGCCAGAATTAGGCAGGAACCGCCAAAACGTCGTATCGCAAACTTGATTAACAAGAAACTCATGTGCGTGGTCGCTCTCGGCGCGATCAGCATCACCGGTTGCGGGCCCGCCGGCAGTACATCAGCTAAGCCTGACGACCGGGCATTAAAGTCTTGCCTGCCGCCGGACTTTGATCCGGCCGAAGATACGACGTTCGTCACGCTGGACTCGCCTTTGTATCCTGCAGCAGAGAAAAAGGCGGATGATCTGGCTAGCCGAGATTTTTCCCAGGCGAGTGGGAACGCGCCTAAAATGTTGAAGAGCACGGTTGTTCAAATTGTCGAAAGCAGTTTCTTTCTGCTCCCTATGAACAGCCAGTTTCTACCGATGATGACTATAGTGTGCAATCACGATATCTACGCGCAGAATCAATGTGAAGGCATGTCGATGATATTCGGCAACAAGGCAACGTTGGAAGACGTGGATATGGACGCAGGAAAGCTGAGCTACGTGATTCGCAATCTCAAAACCAATGAGGTCGCCCATGTCATTATTGGCGACCGCGATTATAACGATGTCTCTCTCACGATAAAAGACGGCCAGAAAACCACCAAATACGAGTTCTCACGCGATATTGACGGCACTGAGTATTTCGAATCCGAAAACAGTGACGGCGAGACCAGGCGTTTCGTTGAACGTCCGGATTGTTCCGGCACATTTATACAACATGATACCGAAAATGGCGGTCCGGAGCGCGCGCTTGAATTCGAATGGACATCGGCCAAGAAGCCACTGATGCGTATCGAGTGGAAGGCGTGTCGATACACAGACGGTAAGAAATGCGGCAGCGGTGAATTTTGATATTAACCCGGTATGCAAATAGATGATTTTTTGGGTTGATAACACATTTATGCGAACGCATACGGATTAAGCAACATTCTTTTTGTAAAAACGCGATCCTGACGTCGGCGGAATCGTTATTCGTTCTCGTCCTCGCTCATATTCAGATAGCGCCGCCCGGTCTGCCAGTCTTGCGAGACCTCCATGCGACCTATCCCTCGCTATTGAGTAGTACGCTGATCTGGAGTCCAATCACCCGAAGCCTGGAGATTGGACATGAAGAAGGGCTACACCGAAGAGTAGATCATCGGTTTTCTGAAAGAAGCCGAGGCGGGTACGTCAGTTAAAGAGCTGTGCCGCCGGCACGGCTTTTCCGAGGGCAGCTATTACACTTTGGTGAACCATCCCGGGATTTTCGGAGGCTCCAACACTTGAGAGACTGGAGCCATGAAACAGAACAAAGGATATTTCCCGGTATATCCGCGGTATATCCTCTATATCTGGGGACAGTATATCTATCTCATTCTCCATCGAGCTGGACAGTATTTTCGGAAATTCCGCCTCGGTTGATGGAGTGAACGTGATTGTCGTGTCGAGATCGGATGACTAAATATCCGTTCGTATCGGAACGAGTTCGAGGTGGCTTTCGGAATAGGTACATTTGCAATGAGGGCCGATGTCCTCGGTTTGCGATCGCAGTATGCGCCGGCTTACTCGCCCCGCTTGATCAAATTCCGCACATGAATAGCGGCGGAAGCAGCCAGAGCGTCGAGGGCATAACCGCCCTCGAGCATGCTATTAACCCGGCACAAAAAGACCTGAAATAAATCAGGCCGCGTATTTCACAAAAGCGTTCTGCAGAATCCGTGGTCTGTCCCTGAGGGTTCCCCACAAATCAGGTTGCTATGGGATAGCAATACAGATCGGCTTTTAGCGCTTGCCAGGGCGGTTTTTTGACGTTGGGTATGCGCTGCATGGTTTGTCGTAACAGCGCCCATCCCCGACTCAGCAACGCGATCCGGAATCGTGTCTCGTGCTCTGATCGTGTGGCCAGAGCCGCCA
>NZ_QZWD01000018.1 GCF_003602005.1 Salinisphaera sp. Q1T1-3
GCATGGTCGTGGTCTTGCCACAGCCCGACGGGCCCACCAGTACGATGAATTCGCCGTCCTCGGTGGTCAGATTGAAATCGGTCACCGCCAGCGAGTCCGCGCCCGGATAGCGCTTGCCGAGGTTGTTGAGTGCTACGACTGCCATGGTTTTAACCTTATCTGTCTCGGAACATCCGCGAATGCATGCCGGCATTTCCCGCAAGCGGACGCGGATTCATGCCGACATGAACTGACGATCGCCGCGGTTTGCGCTCGACGCCGGCGTCGAGCGCCCGTGAACCCCGCGAATCTCGCGTGCATTGGCGGCGTGGTATCGGTATGCGTGACTTACTTGACCGCGCCGAAGGTCAGCCCGCGGACCATCTGACGCTGGGCGAACCAGCCGAGCACGATGATCGGGGCGATCGACAACACGGAGGCCGCCGACATCTTGGCCCAGAACACGCCTTCGGCCGATTTGAACGAGGCGATGTAGACCGGCAGCGTGGATGCCTGGAAGTTGGTCATCGTGATCGACCAGAACGACTCGTTCCACGCCAGAATGAGCGCGAGCAATCCGGTGGAGGCGAGCCCCGGCGTTGCCAGCGGCAGGATCACTTTCGTCATGATCTGCGCCATGCTGGCGCCGTCGATATCGGCGGCTTCGACCAGATCCTTCGGGATGTCACGGAAGTACGAATAGACCATCCAGATCATGATCGGCAGATTCATCGCCGTGAACAGCGCGATCAGACCCCAGACGTTGTCGAGCAGGCCGATGTTCTTGTAGACCAGAAAGATCGGCACCAGCACACCCACCGCCGGAATGAATTTGGTCGAAACCATCCACACGAGCGTGAAATCCGTGCGCTTGGAGGGGTAAAAGGCCATCGCGTAAGCCGCCGGCACGGTCAGCGCAAGCCCGATCAGCGTCGACACCACCGCCGTGAAGACCGAATTCCAGGCGTAGTGCAGATACCCGCGCCCTTGATTGAACGCGGTCTCGAAACTTGAAAGCGTCGGGTCGAAAAACAGGTGCGGCGTGATCGAGAACGCCTCGCTTTCGGTCTTGAACGCGGTCAGAAGCAGCCAGAACAGCGGGAAGAACATCAGCAGAGCCACGAGCCAGCCGAGTATGCCCAGCGCGACGCCCGATTTCGAAAAAGAGCGTGTCGCACTCATCGATTCTCTCCTGCGTTGAGATTGCCGGCGACGAACCGGATCAGGAAGATCGCGAAGAAGTTCGCGAGTATCACGGCCGCGACGGCCGCCGCCGATGAGACGCCGATATCGTACTGATTGAACACGGCCTGGTAGATGTAATACGGCAGGTTCGTCGTGGACGTGCCCGGCCCGCCGCTGGTGGTCGTGTAGATTTCGGCGAAGGAGGTCAAAAAGAAGATCGACTCGAGCATCACGACCACGTAGATCACCTGGCCGAGATGCGGAATCACGATGTGACGGAATTCATGCCATTTGTTGGCTCCGTCCAGCCGTACCGCCTCGAGCTGGTCCTCCGGCAGCGACTGCAACCCGGTGAGCAGAACGAGCAATGCGAACGGCGTCCATTCCCAGCCGATCATGGCGATGATGGAGGCCAGCGGGAACTGCCCGAGCCAGTCGATGGGCTCGAGACCGAACACACGGGCCAGCCAGGCAAAGATGCCGTAGCTCGGGTCCATGAGCATGTTCTTCCAGATCAGGCCGGTCACGACCGGCATGACGAAGAACGGGGCGACCGCCAGCGTGCGGGCCACGCCACGGCCGAAGAATTGGCGATGGAAAAGCAGCGCAAAGGCCAGCCCCAGGCCGATCGTAATCACCAGACAGACGCCGACGATGAGCAGCGTGATGCCCAGCGCACTCCAGAATGTCGGGTCGTTCCAGAGCGCCGCGTAATTACCGAGGCCGGCCCATCCGCTGACCGTCGGCATCATGAGGTTGTAGTTGCGGAACGAATAATAGGCCGTCATACCCAACGGCACGATCATCCAGACCAGCAGAAAGACAACCGCCGGGGCGAGCAGCCACTTGGCCGGCGCGCGACGCGCCTTCTCGCGCGCCGCGGCAGCGCGCGCGGTCTTCGTGTCAGTTGTTGCGGAAACAGCCACGTCCGTGGAACCTCGTACTCAGGAGCAAGTGATTCGTGAAACGACGGACGGGCGCGTCAGAACGCCCCCGCCCGTCTGCCTGAAGTCGCTTCGCGCGTTACTGCTTCTTGGGATAGCCGGACTGCTTCATCATGCGATCGGTGAAGCTTTCGGCCTGCTTGAGACCCTGCTCGACGCTGGTCCGCCCGGTGAGGATCGCCGCCATGGTCTGGCCGACACGAGTGCCGATCGCCTGGAACGGCGGAATGTCGACGAACTGGATACCGGTATAGGGCACTTTCTCCTGCGTCGGATTCGTCGGATCGGCCGTCTGGATCGCTTTTTCAACCAGCGGCGCGAACGCCGCGGCCTTCTTGTAGTTCGGGTTGTCGTAAGTGGACTTGCGCGTGCCCGGCGGCACGGACACCCAGCCGCGCTCGTTGCCGACCAGCTTGATGTATTCCTGCGATGTGGCCCACTCGATGAACGTCTTGGCCGCCTGCTGTTTGTTCGAGGATTTCGGCACCGCCAGCGCCCAGCTGTAGAGCCAGTGCGAACCCTTGGGCGTCTTGGCGACCGGGGCCTGGGCGAACCCGACCGAATCCGCGACCTTGGACGAGCTCGGATCCGACAGATAACCGGCGGCCACGGTGGAATCGATCCACATCGCACACTGGCCGTTGGCGAACAGCGTCTCGCTTTCCGTGAAACCGTTGGAGGTCACGCCGGGCGGGCCGTATTTGTTGAGTAGTGTCTTGTATTCGGTAGCGGCCTGTTTCCAGGCGCTCGAGGTCAACTGCGGCTTCCACTGCATATCGAACCAGCGGCCGCCGTAGGTGTTCACCATCGTCGAAAAGAACGCCATGTTCTCGCCCCACCCCGGCAAGCCGCGCAGGCAGATACCGTAGGTGTGGTTCTTCGGATCATTGAGCTTGGCCGCGAATTTCTGCACCTGATCGTAGGTCGGCTGTTCGGGCATCGTCAGCCCGGCCTTCTTGAACAGATCCTTGCGGTAGTAAGTGATCGACGATTCGGCATAGAACGGCAGCGCATAGAGCTGGCCGTCGCTCGACAGCCCCTCCTTGACCGAGCCCAGCAGGTCATCGGCCTTGTAATCGGCCGGCAGATTATCGAACGGCACGAGCCAGCCGTTGCGCGCCCAGATCGGCGTTTCATAGTTGGACAGCATGACGGCGTCGTACTGGCCGGCATTGGTCGCGATGTCCGTCGTGACCTTCTGGCGCAGCTCGTTCTCCGGAAGCGTCACCCAGTTGAGCTTGATGTTCGGATGCGATTTCTCGAACGCCGGCGAGAGCTTCTGCATCGTCACCATGTCCGGATTGTTGACCGTCGCGATGGTGATCTGGGTCGCCGCCTGGGCGGTCGTCAAGGAACCGGCCGCCAGCAAGGCGCCCGCTGCGAGATATCTTGTTTTCATGACCGAAGTCCTCTCCTCGTTGATGAGTCGGCGCTCGCGCCATTGCAGTGACGAACGCTGCGCCGCTGCAATATTGTTCTTATCTTGAAAATAAATTCGCCGCAGGACAATTCGCCTTTCATCGCATATGGATCGCCCACGAAAAAGGCCGTGAACCCAGTGGGTCCACGGCCTTTGAAACGCCGGGCCGGTCGCTTGCGAACGACGTGGGCTATGGCGTCACGGACGCCCCGTGTCCATCGATGAAGGCCTCCAGCTCGGCGCGTGTGCTGGTACCTTCCATGGCACCGCGGCGCGAGACGGCGCTTGCCCCGGCCGCATTGGCATAGACCAGCGCCTGGCTGGCGGCCATGCCCTGCGTGCGCAGCGTACAGAACGTTGCACCGAAGGAATCGCCGGCCCCGGTCGGATCGACCTCGGAGACCTGGAAACTCTCGAACGCCTGCCTGCCCTGGTCGTCATAGTAACGACAGCCCTTGGCGCCGTGCTTCCAGGCGATCTCGGCCACACCGAGTTCCAGAGCCCGTTCGACCGCGGCCTCGTCGTCGTCGATATCCAGCAACACGTTCAGCTCGCTGTCGCTCGGCAACAGGATGTCGGTGCGCGAAACCAGATCCGTGAGCGCCTGACGCGCCCCGGGCCGTGCCAGGGTTTCCTTGCGCACGTTGGGATCGAACGACACCCGCCCACCGGCGGCCTTGACCCGTTCGCTGACACGCCGAGCCAGGTCGATCATGTGGCCGGAGAAAAGCGATGTGCCGGCGATATGAAACAGCTTCGCACCGTCGAGCACGTCGTCGAACTGGTTCGGCTCGATCGCCGCACAGGCGCCGTTGGCGATGTTGAAGATGAAATCCCGGCTGCCGTCGTCGTAGTAGGTGACGAAGGCACTCGCGGTGGTGTGCTCGGCCCGCGTGTGGATCGCCGAGACATCGACCGCGTCGCGCGCCAGCCGTGCCACCAGCATGCGACCGAAGGCATCGTCGCCGACGCAGCTGACCATGGCAGCCGTGCTGCCCAGCCTGGCTGCCTGATCGATGAAGATCGCCGGCGCCCCACCGGGAAACGGTCCGGCGAAGGTGCCGGCCGTACCCAGCGACTGGTTGCGCTCGGTGGCCATGAACTCGGCGAGCACTTCGCCGAACGTCACGATCTCGGCCATGGTTACAGGATCGACTGGCCGGAGGACTTCCAGTCCGCGACGAACTGCTCGAGGCCATTGTCGGTGAGCGGATGGTTGAACATCTGATGGAGCACCTTCGGCGGCACGGTCACCACATCGGCACCGGACAGCGCCGCCTGGACAACGTGCTGCGGGCCACGAATCGATGCAGCCAGCACCTGCGTGTTGATGTGCGGATAACCGGCATAGATCTCGCTGATGTCGCGGATCAGGGTCATGCCTTCCTGGCCGATATCGTCCAGGCGACCGATGAAGGGCGAGATGTAGGTTGCGCCCACCTTGGCGGCAAGCAGCGCCTGCGCGGCCGAGAAACACAGCGTGACGTTGATCTCCTGGCCATTGTCGACGAGATTCTTGCCCACCTTGAGGCCGGCCGGCGTGAGCGGCACCTTCACACAGACGTTGTCGGCGATCGTGGCGAGCTTTTCGCCTTCCTTCATCATCGTGTCGTAATCCGTCGCCGCGACTTCGGCGCTGACCGGACCGTCGACGACCTTGCAGATTTCGGTGATCGTTTCGATGAAGTCCTTGCCGGCCTTGTTGATCAGACTCGGGTTGGTGGTCACGCCATCCAGCATGCCCATGTCGGCCAGCTCGCGGATCTCGTCCACATTGGCGGTATCGACGAAGAATTTCATGATGGCTTCCTCTTTACAGTGATGGCGACGAACGGACCGTATGGCCGTCCGGCCGGCTAGTGTATGGTTTCGGTCCCAACAATAACGCGTGAGCACACCGTGTGCCCAATGCCATGGTGTCGAGTCGCGCGCTGAACCACTCGAGCCTGTGGGCGATTCGACGGGCTCAGTTTCGCACGAGGAGACTCTCAAATGAGCGGCGACATGCGTCAGTGTTTCATCGGCCTGGATATCGGCACCAGCAGCGCCAAGGGTGTACTGGTCGATGCCGCCGGCCACGTGCTCGCGCGTGCCGGGGCGGATTACCCGATGGCCACGCCGCGACCCGGCTGGACCGAGCAGTCTCCGGAAGACTGGTGGGCAGCATCCCGCGATGTGCTGACACAACTCACCGAGGCCAGCCCGACGCCGCCGGCCGCGATCGGCCTGACCGGCCAGATGCACGGCGCGGTGTTCCTGGATGCCGACGGCGCGGTGATCCGGCCGGCCATCCTCTGGAACGATCAGCGCACCGGCGAGGCCTGTGCCGACATCGAGGCCACGGTCGGCGCCGAACAGCTCCGCCGCATCACCGGCAACCCCGCACTGACCGGCTTCCAGGCCCCCAAGATTCTCTGGCTGCGTGACCACGAGCCCGACCACTACGCTCGTCTGGCCCACGTGCTGCTGCCCAAGGACTATATCCGCTACCGGCTGTCCGGCGCGTTTGCCACGGATGCCTCCGATGCCGCCGGCACCCTGCTGCTCGACCTGGCCGCACGTGACTGGTCCCAGGAAATCCTGGACGCGCTGGATATTCCGCGCGACTGGTTGCCGAGCGTGCACGAGAGCCCGGAGATCTGTGCCCATGTCAGCGCCGACGGGGCCGAGGCCAGCGGTCTGGCGGTCGAGACCCCGATTGCCGCCGGCGCCGGCGACAACGCCGCGGCCGCGGTTGGCGGCGGCATCGTCGGCTCGGGCACGGCACTGGTCTCGATCGGCACCTCCGGCGTGGTCTTCGCCCACAGCGAATCGGCCACGCCCGATACGACCGGCGAACTGCACTGCTTCTGTCACGCTGTCCCCGGCGCCTACCATCTAATGGGCGTGTCGCTGGCCTCGGGCGGCAGTCTGCAGTGGTATGCCGACCGTATTGCCAGCGACGAAGCTGCCGTGGCCCAGCGCCTCGGGCGCAACCTCCACGGCCTGCTGGCCGATGAGGCCGGCACCGTCGCCCCGGGCGCGGACGATCTGTATTTCCTGCCGTATCTGGCCGGCGAACGCACGCCGCACATGGACCCCGATGCCCGTGGCGCCTGGATCGGGCTGACGCTGTCGCACGATCGACGCCATATGGTCCGCGCAATCCTGGAGGGTGTGGCGTTCTCGCTGCGCGACTCGCTGGTGCGCATCGAGGCCCAGGGCGTGGTCCCCGAACGGCTGCTGCTGGGCGGCGGCGGCGCACACAGCGCGGTCTGGCGCCACATCATCGCGGCCGTGCTCGACAAGCCTGTTGCCGTGCAGACCGATCAGGAGGGCCCGGCGTACGGCGCAACGCTGCTCGCCGCCGTCGGCGCGGGCGTTCATGCCGACGTGGCAGCCGCCGTCGATGCCATGGTCGATGTGCCCACTGAATTCGAGCAACCGGATGCCAACCTGGTGGCCGAATATGGACCGCGCTACCGTCGATTCACGAAACTCTATCCCGCCATTCGGGATGCGCTATCCTCGTCATAGACAGATTCCATACACAATCGCGCAATTCGGCGTACAGTAGACTCCATGGACGCCGCGTGGCGATCACCGAACACCCCACCCACGACAGCACAGGAGAACGCTTATGAAACAATGGACGACGCCGAAGGCTCATGACCTGCGCCTGGGCTTTGAAATCACGATGTATGTCAGCAACAGCTAGCCGCTAGCTGACACATCCAGGGCTCGCAAGAGCCCCAGCAGGGAGAAGGGGGCGCTAACCGCCCCCTTCTTTTTTGTCCGCGCCTTGCCCCCGACCATGACCCAACCGCTACGTCACGACGGAACGACACCGGCCCGACCGCTCTGGCTTCTGGCCGAACTCACCTATGCCTGCCCGCTGCAGTGTCCGTACTGCAGCAATCCGACCGAAATGGCCGGCATTCGAGCCGAAATGACGACGGACGACTGGTTCAAGGTCCTGCGTGAAGCCCGGAGCCTGGGCGCCGCTCAGCTCGGCCTGTCCGGCGGCGAACCGCTCGTGCGATCGGACCTGGAAACGATCGTCGCCGAAGCCGCGCGTCTGGGTTATTACTCGAACCTCATCACGTCGGGCATCGGCATGGACGAAGCCCGCGTCAACGCGTTGGCCGAAGCCGGGCTCGATCATATCCAGATCAGCTTTCAGGCCTCCAACGAAGAGCGCAACGATTTTCTCGCCGGCGCGGCCTCCTTCGAAAAGAAGAAAGACATGGCCCGCGCGGTCAAGGCCGCCGGCTACCCGATGGTGCTCAACATCGTGCTACATCGACACAACATCGATGATATCGACGACATCATCGCGATGGCCGAGTCGCTGGACGCCGACTACGTCGAGCTCGCGAACACGCAGTACTACGGTTGGGCCTGGCACAACCGTGAACAGTTGCTCCCCACACGCGAGCAGCTCGACCGCGCCCACGCAGCCACCGCCCGTTACCGGGCCGAGCACGGGCGCATGAAGCTCTATTTCGTCTCGCCCGATTATTATCAGGACCGACCGAAAGCCTGCATGAGCGGCTGGGGCGATCTGTTTCTCAACGTTGCCCCGGACGGCATCGCCCTGCCCTGCCACGCGGCCCGCCAGCTGCCGGGCCTGACATTTCCCGACGTGCGCAAACACGATATCGCCTGGATCTGGAACGAATCCGAGGCCTTCAACCACTTCCGCGGCTTCGACTGGATGCGCGAGCCCTGTCGCTCCTGCGTGGAAAAACACGATGACTTCGGCGGCTGTCGTTGTCAGGCCTGGATGCTCACCGGCGACATGTACGCCACCGATCCCGTCTGTGCCAAATCCCCCGCGCATCATCGGGTCACCGATGCGGTGGCGCGCGCCAATGCACGACCGGCTGAAGCCGCGGCCGCGCAACCGATCGTCTTTCGCAACATGAAGAATTCGAAGACGCTGCGTGCCCGCCCACAGACCGGCGACGACTGACGGCCCCAGGCCCCAGGGCTGACCGATCGCCCGGCGAAATCGTCCACGGCCGCGGTCGCGCTGCGACGCCTGTCGTCAGGCCACCAGACGCACCCAGCCGTGCGATCGCGCCAGTTCCAGGAAGGCCCGGACATCCGCGGCCAGGTCAACATCGCCGAATTCGACGCGCAACGCCTCGCACAGCCCCGCCACCGAGCGCTCGCCGTCGCAGCGCTTCAGGATCTCCGCGGCCGGCTCATTGAGCGTGATCATGCCCTCGGGATAAAGCAGGACATGACAATCCTGGGCCGGCTCGAACTGCAGTCGATAGCCCCGGGCCAGCTGCGGCACAGCATCCGCGTGAATCGGCGTCTCAGTCGTCATGGTCGATCTCGGGCACGGGCGGACATCCCTGATACGGCGGCCGATCCTCGACATAAGCCATCCACATGGCATCAAGCATCGACCAGAGCACATCGAGCTTGAACTGCAGAATGTCCAGTGCGCGCTCTTGATCGGTCCGCGTGGTGAAATGATCGAGCGTGACGTTGAGCCCGTGCTCGACGTCACGCCGCGCCTCGGACAATCGCTTGCGGAAATAACCCAGACCGTCATCGGCGATCCACGGATAATGATCCGGCCAGCCGGTCAGACGTTGCTGATGAATTTCGGGCGCAAAAAGCTCGGTCAGCGACGAACAGGCGGCTTCCTGCCAGCTCGCACGTCGCGCGAAGTTCACGTAGGCATCGACGGCGAAGCGTACGCCGGGCAGCACATCCGTCTCGGCGGCCACGCGGTCGCGATCCATGCCGCAGGCCGCGGCCAGCGCCAGCCAGGCCTCGATGCCCCCGGGATCGTCGCCCGTGCCATCGTGATCGAGAATCCGCTGCACCCAGAGCCGCCGCGTGGCCGGGTCCGGACAGTTGGCCAACACGTTGGCGTCCTTGATCGGGATGCACACCTGATAGTGATAGCGATTAGCCACCCAGCCCTGGATCTGCGCGCGGCTCGCCCGGCCCTCGTGCATCAACCGGTGATACGGATGATGGATGTGGTAGCGCGCGCCGAGCGCCCGCAGCTTGGCCTCGAAGACATCCCTCGGCCAGGCCGGCGCCTGCGATGTTGTGTCACGCACACTCACGTCACGATCTCCATGCCGTCATGGGCCACCTCGACCCCGGCGGCAGCCACCGTCGCCCGGGCTTCAGAATCCGGATCCAGGATCGGGTTGGTGTTGTTGATATGGATCAGCACCCGGCGTTTGTCCGGCCAGCGCGCCAATGTCGCGAGCATGCCCTGCTCGCCAGACTGCGGCAGGTGGCCCATGCTGGCCGCTGTCTTGCGCCCAACGCCCTGGTCGATCATCTCGGTTTCGGTGAAGAAGGTGCCATCGACGAGCAACACATCGCTGGCCGCCATCTCGGCTGCCACCACGTCGTCGATCGCCCCGAGGCCCGGCGCGTAGAACACCCGCCGACCGGTCGCTGCGTCCGTCAGCACCAGCCCGATATTGTCGCCCGGCGTCGGCGCCTGGCGATGCGGCGAATAAGGCGGGGCCGCCGAAGACAACGCCACGGCCCGGAGCCCGACGCCGGGCAGCACATCCAGAGAGATATCCCGCCCCGGCACGATTTCATGCCAGTCGGCACCGCAGTAATGCGACAACACGTTGAAAAGTGGCCAGCCGGTGGTCAGGTCCTCGTACACCTGGCGCGTGCAGTGCACATCGAGCTTTTCGCCCTCGCGCAGCAGGGTCAAACCGGCGGTATGGTCGATCTGGCTGTCCATCAGCAGGACCGCCCCGATACCCGTGCCGCGACGCCCCGGGGCCGGTCGCAGCGCCGGCGTGGCCAGAATCTGCTGGCGTATGTCGGGAGAGGCGTTGATCAACAACCAGTCTTCACCACGACCCCGGACCGCGATCGAGGACTGCGTCCGCGCGCTGGCCCGGGTCTGGCCGTCGTGCAACGCGCGATTCAGGCCCACATTGCTGTTCCACTGGGGAAAACCGCCACCCGCGGCCGATCCCAGAACCTTTATTTCCATCATGACTCTCGATTCGCTGAGCGATACCGTGCGGTCAACGCGTCGAGACGCGCCTGGTCCGCCGGGTGCGTTGCATAATACATGCGATAAAGCCGATGCAGCCCCGCGCGGTGCGGATTCATCGCGAACAGCCGCTCAAGTGCGGCGCGTAGCTGTGCCGTCGATGTGTGGCGACAGGCAAAGGCATCGGCCACGAACTCGCAGCGTCGTCGATAGGTCACCAGAGCGACCTGATACAGCCAGGCCACGGGCGCGGCGAGCAGCCACAGCACCAGAAGAACCAGGGGCAAACCAAGCCCGGGCCAGCCGGCATGCACGAGCATGATGCCAGCCGCCACGTAAATCACGCCGGCGGCGCCGCGAATCGCCTCGTGAACCGCAATGTGATGTGCCCGGGCATGCCCCAGTTCGTGCGCGATCACCGGTGTCAGCAGGTCTGCCGGCAGGTATTGCAACAATCCCCGGGTGACCAGGATGCGTACCCGCCCAGGGCCACGCACCACGCGCGCCCCGACAGCCTCGGCGGCCGGCCCGTCCTGCAGAACCCGTATATCGGCCGAGGCGAATCCGCAGCGTGCGGCGAGCCCGTCGAGCGCCGCGGCAAGCGCGGCATCGGCGATCGGCGCTCGTCGGCCGCCGACCTCGTTCCGGCCGTACGGCAATGCCTGCCTCAAGACGAATGCCATGCCCCAGCCCAGAGCGGCGGCTGCAGCACCGATCGAACCCGGCTGTCCGACGAGGCCGTCACCGGCGACCGCCAACCCGCCGCTCAGCAGCACGGCTGCCAGTCGAGGCAAGCCGCCGCCGAACGCGGAACGCAGCGGCATACGGCCAATCACGACATCGCATGCCACCCCAAGCACGAGGCAATCTATTGCCACGATGCTCACCGCCAGTATCAAGGCACTCCCGACACCCTGTATTGCGCCGAAACCCAACGCGCCGATCAACAGCGCGCCGCCAATTCCGGCCCGGCCGACTGTCGTCAACGCCCGCCACACTCGTTGTCGGGCACGGTCCAGACCGAGCGCGCGCGCCGCCGGTTCGACGTCGGCCCGTCGAAACAGGAAACGGCGCTGCAGCACATACAACCCGATGTCACAGACAAGGCCGAGCCCTATCCAGACCAGCAGGAGTGACAGCAGGAGAGCCGGGGCAGTCAGAGCAGGCTCCGCGGACGACATATCGTCAATTCTAGGCGCTGTCCGGCCAGCATACGACCCGGACATGACGCATCGACCGCCCCGGCGTCACGGCGTGCGCTCAGGCAACCGGCCGGCGAGCGTTGCCCATGGCGTCATGGGCGTCTTTACCGCCGGCCGCAGCGTGTTGATCGGCGCCATCAAAAAAGCCGACGGGCCACGGCCCGCCGGCTTTGTCTCGCGAGACTTTCTTTGGATGCGCCGGACCGCTACATACCGCCAATCATGGTGCGCATCTCGAGGCTGTACATCAACCACAGCGTGCCGCCGACCAGAACCGCCAGAATCAGCACGGTGAAGGCTCCGGAGCCCGCGTTCCAGGCATTCCCGCCAGAGAAATCCAGGTGCAGGAAGAAGAACAGATGCACCAGAATCTGAACCACGGCAGTCACCGCGACCACAGCCAGCGTGGCCCCCATGCCGAACCAGCCGAAGGCCACGGCCGCGAACGGGATGGCCGTCAACACGAGAGACAGGACAAAGCCGGTGACATACGTCTTGAAATTGAGCCCGCCCAGGCGGGTGTCGTCATGATGCGACTCGTCGACCGAATGGCTCATTGCATGACTCCCGAAAGATAGACGGTGGAGAACACCGCGATCCACACGATGTCCAGAAAGTGCCAGAACAGGGACAGCCGGAACAGGCGCGAGGCGACCGCGGGCGTCACGCCCTTGACGGCGATCTGCCCGACCATCGCCAGGATCCAGATCAGGCCGAACGTCACGTGCGTACCGTGTGTACCCACCAGTGTGAAGAACGCCGACAGGAACGCGCTCGTCTGTGGCCCGGCACCTTCGCCGACCAGCTCGAGGAATTCGTGGACCTCGAGCAGCACGAACAGCAGCCCGAAGATGAAAGTGACGAGCAACCAAAGCAGTAGCTCACCCTTCTTCTTGGCATGCATCGCCAGCATGGCCATGCCGAAGGTGATGCTCGAGAACAGCAGCGCCATCGTCTCGAAGAAGACGTCCCGCAGCTTGAAAAGCTCATGGCCGTCCGGGCCGCCGTTGTAGTGACTCGACACGGTCACGAACATCGTGAACAGCATCGAGAAGAGGATGACGTCGCTCATCAGGTACACCCAGAACCCGAAATTCACCACGGTGTTCGGGTTGGATGCGCCATGAACGGTGTTGGTCCCGGCATGACTCGTCATAGGAATTCCAATTCGCTCACGAAGACTTGAAAAAACACATTAGGGCCGCGCCCGACGTGGTCGATCAGACCACGCCGGCCTTGGCGAGCTTTTCGAAACGGGCATTCTCGGTCCGTTCCACTTCGGCCGCGGGGATGGTGTGCCAGGTGTCTTCCTCGTCCTGACAACCACGCGCGATGATCGTCGCCAGCATGCCGAGACCCGAGACGATCACCAGCCACCAGATGTGCCAGATCAGCCCGAAGCCGAGCGTGAACGACAACACCCCGATGATCAGCCCGGCCACGGTATTGTTGGGCATCCGGATATCGTCGTACTTGTCGGGCCGGGCGAAGGCCAGACCGCGCGCTTTCATGTCCGCCCAGGCATCGCGCCCCTCGACGGTCGGGATGACCGCGAAGTTGTACTCGGCGGGCGGCGAATCGGTCGCCCAGTCCAGCGTCCGGCCATTCCACGGATCGCCGGTCAGATCGGCGAGTTGTTCACGGTCACGCACCGAGACGATCAGCTGCATCACCATGCTCACCACGCCAAACAGCACGAACAGCGCACCGATGGCTGCCACGATCAAGAACGGCTGCCAGGCCGGGTCCGCGTAGGTGACCATGCGTCGCGGCATGCCCATCAGACCCAGAATATAAAGCGGCATGAAGGCCATGTAGAAGCCGATGGTCCAGCCCCAGAACGCGCGTCGTCCCCAGACTTCATCGAGCCGGAAGCCGAAGGCCTTCGGGAACCAGTAGTGATAGCCCGCGAACAGACCGAAGAGCATCCCCGGAATCAGCACGTTATGGAAATGCGCCACCAGGAACAGACTGTTGTGCATCTTGAAGTCGATGCCCGGGATGGCAAGCATGACGCCGGACATGCCGCCGATCGTGAACGTGATGATGAAGCTGAGCGTCCACAGAATCGGCAGGTTGAAGCGGATGCGGCCACGGAACATCGTGAACAGCCAGTCATAGATCTTCACACCGGTCGGCACACCGATGATCATCGTCGCGATGGCGAAGATCGAGTTACGGGTGGCGTCCTGGCCCATCGTGAAGAAGTGATGCACCCATACGGTGAAGGACAACAGCGCGATCACCATGGTCGCGTAGACTAGCGAGGCATAGCCGAAGATCCGCTTGTTCGAGTAGGTCGCCACGACTTCGGAGAACACGCCAAAGGCCGGGAGGATCAGAATATAGACCTCCGGATGTCCCCAGACCCAGAACATGTTCACGAACATCATTTGGTTGCCGCCGCCGTCGGACGTGAAGAAATGCGTGCCGACGTAGCGATCCAGCGTGAGCAGGGCCAACACGACGGTCAGCGCCGGGAACGCCAGCACCATCAGAATGTTGGTGCACAGCGAGGTCCAGGTGAACAACGGCATCCGCATCAGCGTCATGCCCGGCGCGCGTTCCTTCATGATCGTCACGAGGAAGTTGATGCCGGTCAATGTTGTCCCGATACCGGATATCTGTAGCGCCCAGATCCAGTAGTCGACACCCACGCCCGGATTCGCCTTGATACCGGAATACGGCGCATACCCCGTCCAGCCGGCGTCGGAGAAATGGCCCACGGCGAGCGAGACCATCACGAGCATGCCGGAGGAGGCGGTCAGCCAAAGGCTCACGGCGTTGACGTACGGGAAGGCCACATCACGCGCGCCGATCTGTGTGGGCACCGCAATATTCATCAGACCGATGAGAAACGGCATGCCCATGAAGAAGATCATCATGGTGCCGTGGCCGGTGAACAGCTCGGCGAAGTGATGCGCCGGCAAGTAGCCGGTCTCGCCGGGGCCGGCGAATGCCTGCTGGGCCCGCATCATCAACGCGTCGACGAATCCGCGCAGCAGGAAGATCATGGCGATGATGATGTACATCACGCCGATCTTCTTGTGGTCGACCGTGGTCAGCCACTCCTTGTAGAGATACTTCCACTGGCCGAAATAGGTCACGCCGGCCGCGATCCCAATCGCGACGACCAGCATCAGCACATCGGCACTCAGAATGATCGCGCTGTCGAAGGGCAGCGCATCGAGAGAAAGCTTGCCTAGGAAATTCATGTACTCATCTCACTGAGAGCTTCGGACTCACACGCAACGACCGGAATCAATGGGCGGCGCTCTTGTCGAGCTCGGCATGCATGGCCGAGCCCTTGGGCGCATGGAACTGCCCGATGATGTCGCCGAACAGGCCTTCGGACACCGGCGCGAAATACACCGCGTTCTCCACCACACTCGGCTCGGCGAACTTCTGGAACGTCGCCAGATCCAGCGAAGAGCCCTGCTGACGCACCTTGGCGATCCACTGCTGGTAATCGCTCTCGCTCATCGCTTTCGCCACGAAGCGCATCTTCGCGAAGCCTTCGCCGTTGTACTGATAGTTGCCGCCGTCGAAGTCGCCCTTCTCGTGCGACATCAGATGCAGTTTCGTCTGCATGCCCGACATCGCGAAGATCTGGGTGCCCATGCGCTGCACCATGAACGCGTTCATCACGGAGTTGGAGGTCAGGTGAATCTCCAGCGGCGTGTCGACCGGGAAGGCGAACTCGTTGACCGAGGCGACGTGTTCGTCCGGATAGATGAACAGCCATTTCCAGTCCGTGGCCACGGCCTCGATCTCGAGCGGCGGCTTGTCCGACTCGATCGCCTTGTAGGGATCCAGATCGTGCGTGGAGATCCAGGTGATGACCGCCAGGATGATCAGGATGACGATCGGGCCACCCCAGCAGAACACCTCGACCAGCCAGGAATGATCCCAGTCCGGCGTATAGGCCGAATTCGAGCTCGTCGAACGATAGTGCCAGGCGATGAACACCGTTCCCGCGACGATCGGGATCAACACGAACAGCAACAGCAGGATCGTATAGATCGTGACGTCACGCTCGGTTTCGCCGATCGGGCCGACCGGATTCATCGTTGACAGGCTGCTGAGGCTGCAGCCGCTGACGAGTAGCAGCAGGGCGATGGTAGCCACCCCCGCCGACAAACGAAGACTATTTCTCAGCATTGCGTCTCAAGCCTTGGAGCCGATGGCATCGACCGGAACATCGGTTACGCGTGTCGCATCGGAACTCGTGAAACGGCGGGGCCGGCATCCCGCCGCCGACCCGTGTCCGTAAAGCACAAACCGTCGCTCGGTTTATGTTTCACGGCTCGCAAAATACATGCGCCGTTCAGCTCCGGTCAATCTTCAACTAAAGTCTTATATACGCCGTGGGAAACCGATATCCAATACAATGTCGAACCGCACGCAGCCGCGCCACGACGCGGCCGGGCGCCACGTGCGTGGCCGTAATCGATATTTCCGAACCGATTGCGCGATGCTCGCCGATAAATTCACTCAGCACCGGACCCGGCATCGATCGACAACGACAGCGCGCTTGCCCACGCGCGCATCCGGCCGGGATACTGGCGCCCTACCGGGCTCGCACGATGTGGGACATACCGACGAGACGATGCGCTTTTTCAACCGTGGTTTTTCTCACCCGCTATGGCTCGGCCTGGTCCTTGTCTTGTGCCTGGTGCTGGCCGAGACGGCGAGCGCCCAGAATCTACCGGGTATGGACCCGCTCTCCGCGCAGGAAAACACCGACAAGGCGCCGGATCCGGACCAGCTGAAATCCTCGCTCGACGATGTGATCTCGACGCTGGAGAACGACCGCAAGCGTGACGCCCTGGTGTCCCAGCTCAAGCAATTGCGCGAAACGACGGCCGCCGAGGCCGATACGGGCGCCGGGTCGGTGACCGACGGTGGTGGCCTGCTGGGCGCACTGGCCGATTCGATCTCCGATTTGTCCGACGAAGCCAACTCGGGCGCCGCCCCGTTCGACATCTGGCAACGACGGGCGAATGCAGCGCTGAGCGATGCGCGCGCTCTGGCCGCCAGTCCGAGCCGCGCCGAACTGGCACGCAATCTCGGGGAGATCGCCATCGGGCTGGCCATCTGGATCACCGCACTGATCCTGCTGATCTTCGGGCTCCGACGTCTGTTCATCGCTCGTGGGTGGCCTGTCACCCTGCCGCCGGAGCCACGGCCCTGGATGCTGTTGGCGCATTTCGCGCGCCGGGTATTTCCCTGGCTGATCACCTTCGGGCTGCTGCTGGCCAGCGTGCGCCTGCTGGAAGCAGCGACCCCGGCACGGGCCACACTGCTCGTGGCGGCTTATGTCGCGCTCTGCGGGCGGCTTCTGTCTACCGTATTCGATGTCGTGATCGCCCTGTTCACGCGCGGCCATCGCCGGGTTGCGGTCTCGATTCTCCACGACAAGGCGCTGGCCACATTGTTCTTCGTCGGCATGCTCGTCGCCTTTGGCGACGCCGTGCATAGCTCTCGCATGAGCCAACTGCTGGGCGCGAATCTCGCGGACTGGCTGTCGGTCATGGCCAATCTGTTTGCCGCCCTGCTGAGCGGGGTGTTGATTCTGCGTATTCGAAGGCCGGTAGCGCACCTCATCAGCAACCGCCGCCTGCCCAATCGACTGAACAACCAGTTCCGCGATCTCGTGGTCTTTGCCGCGCGGCTCTGGCATGTCCCGGCCCTGCTTCTGATCATTGCCTCCCTCGGCGCAATCCTGACGACCGGCGGCCAGGCGGATGCCGCCTTCGGTCGGGCCATGCTCTGTACCGTCTTTCTGGTACTCGCGCTCGTGATCGCCGGGGTCATCCGGCGCCAGCATGAACGCGCCGCACGACGCACCTTGCGCAGCCATTTCGCCAATCGTCTGCGTCATCTTGGCTTTGTGCTCGCCCATTGCGTCGTCTGGCTGCTCTTTGCCGAGTTGTCCCTGCGGGTGTGGGGGTTTTCCCTGCTCGGGCTCGGCGAACCCGGCGCCACCAGTGCACGCATCGGCCATGCGCTGCTGCGCATCGGGCTGACGGTATTGATCGCCTGGCTGATCTGGATCGCGGTCGACGGCGCCATCCACCGGGCCCTGCACGGCAAGGACGCGCGCGGCCGACGGCGCAACAGCAATCGCGCCCAGACCATCACCCCGATGATCCGCAACATCGCGCTCTTCACGATCCTCATCATCGCCGGCATCGCGGGGCTGGCCAATCTCGGTGTGAACGTCACACCGCTGCTGGCCGGCGCCGGCGTCATCGGCATTGCACTGGGCTTCGGCGCGCAGAGCCTCGTTGCCGATCTGATCACCGGCATCTTCATCCTCATCGAGGACTCGCTGGCCGTGGGCGATTTCGTCGAGATGAACGGCTACATGGGCACTGTCGAAGGACTCAATCTACGCACCGTGCGACTGCGCGATCTGGATGGGGTCGTGCACATCACGACGTTTTCCCACATCGATGCCATCCACAACATGTCCCGCCAGTTCGGCATCGCCCTGATGAAAATCCGCATCCCGTACGACCTGCGCATCGACGATGCGATCGAGCTGATGCGCCGAGCCGCCGCCGATCTCCATCGCGACCCGTTCATGCGGGGCCTGATTCGTTCACATCTGGAAATGCAGGGCATTCACGAATTCGACAACGGTTGCCCGATCCTTCGCATGCGGCTTCGCACTGCTCCCGAATATCAGTGGGACGTGTCGCGCGCCTTCAATCTGGCGCTCAAGCGTCGCATGGAAGCCGAATACATCAATCTCGGCGCCCCACGTATGAGCGTGACGATGGAAGCCGGCGGCGGCACGCGCTACGGCAAGCGCGGCAAGCCCGTCAGCGAAGACAGCACCGGCACCACCAATCTCGACTGGCCAACCGACGATGCGCCCTCGCCGACTCCAGATCCCGGTTGACCGAGCTGACAAACCCCGCCGCCAGGAAAGACGGCTTGAAGCGCTCACAAGCGTTTTGATGTTACCGATACACCAAACTCGGCCGCGGCTCCCGGCACGCATACCGTGTGTCCGCGAGCCAATGCTGCGGTAAATGCGAGCCAATCTGCTATCTTGAGCTGGAACGGAATCGCGCGCCACAGCGCCTTGCCGAAGTGGCCGGAGCGCGGCATGGCACCGCCGTAACCCCGCGTCAATCTGTCGCCGAGACGTACCCGACACCGGAGCGATACCGCACCTTGGGGGCTGTTAACACGTCCTGCGGGCGCCGCGCCGGCGCTCATTTTTTTGCAAGACAAGGCATCGGGCGTGTGCGGCCGTCATTCTGGCGTCGCGAACGACAACGCCGGATTGCGCAAAAAATGACCGCCGTCCCGCCGGGTTGCGTCCCAAGACCGGCCATGTGGCGTTGCACGGCTTGACCTTGGAAATAGCCAAATAGCCAAGGTCGGCGCCATGCGCCTTGCCTGACCGGTTTCTGGGCGGCAACGCGGTCACGCGCGAAGTGTCAACAGGCCCTAGTGGGGTCGCGGCGTCTCGCGTGTTGCCATCATCGGGGCCACATAAGCCACAGCCAGCCCCACGACCACCAGCGTGAAACCGGCCAGATACTGCGGATACCAGATCGTCCAGCCGCTGGCGTGCCAATAATGCGCAAAGCTCGCGCCGGACATCTGGCTGAGGTAGATCAGCAGAAACGTGCTGACGACCAGCTGGATCGCGCCAACGGCACCGATGGTCAACCCTGTCTTTTTCATTTGTATCCTCCGATTCTCGCGCCGACGGCGAAGCAGCCGGCATATCGTTTCTTACGTCTTAGCGCGGTATGGGGACAGCGTGCAAGAATTCGGATGTCGACATTCGGATGAGAGCCCCGCACAGGGCCGTCGCTCGGACGCCACATCAAGAGCGACACAGCCGGCAATAAACACCGGCGCAGGAGCCGGGTCGCGGCGGGCAACGGACAAACACCCATCCCGGCGACATGGTGTGGTCGCCGCGCAACAAAAAACCCGCACGAGGCGGGTTCTTCAAGAAGGCTGGTGCGCCCGGCAGGATTCGAACCTGCGACCTTCGGCTTCGGAGGCCGACACTCTATCCAGCTGAGCTACGGGCGCTTGTGAGTCGCAGAGGATACGCGGCACAACGGCCGTCGTCCATCAGCGCGTGAGACGATTCTTATCCGACCGCATCATCGCCGGACTGGCGACGTGGGACAGTACCGCCGCGGCAGCTCGGCCCTATTGATGCGGCATGACGCCGCCCGCTGGCGATGCCGTGAAATCGCCGCGGAAGTGGCCAGACCGCCCAGACGTTAAGATCGGGGAATAGTCGACAGCATCGCCCAAGCCGACCACGGCTGGATAAGCCTACCCATAACTTAGCTCCCTCAAAAAAGCCTGGCGGCCGCCGAGGCCGCCGAGGCCGCCGGTCATGCACCAACCAGAATAGCTAGCACGATCGCTAGACTCGAAGGCCTGTTGATGTTTCGTTCGAGCGCGTTTTCGTCGAGAGACCGCAGTGTGTCCGGCAAGGCGCGAGTCGCCGATCGTGGCGTGCCGCAGTGATCTCGCCGTTCTCGATCGTCAGACTCGCCCCACCTTTCGTTGCCAGGTGAATCGTCTGTTTCGCCGCGAACTCGACTGCGGCGTTGGCGGAGACGACCTTGAGATTGTCTTTTGAGCGCAGTTTGATGGCGTCGCTTTGGGCCTGGACGTCGAGATCGCCCTGGCCGGCGATGAGTTTCAGACCGTCGCCGCTGCCCTGGACGCCCGACAGGAGGCCGATGGCCTGGCCCGCATGGATGCGGTGTTGGTCGCCGCTGGCCAGGTTGTGGTCGCCACCGCTGGCCACGGTCAGCGTTTCGCCCGCGTGATGATGGATGGCCTGGCCGGCCACGAGTCCGAGGCCGGCCTTGGCGGCAATCGCGAGGATGGGGTCGGCACTGTGGGGGATACGGGTCGCATCGGCAGCGGTCTGTTTATCGATGGCGTCTGTCTGCGCCTGTCCCCAATCGGCGGCGTTGACCTGCCCCTGGGCGGTTTTGAGCAACGCGGCCAGCGGGCCGTTCTGGTCGTCGATATGGGATTGGCGGGCCTTGATGGCCCCGAGATGGGCGGCCAGTGCGCTGGTTTCGTGGGTGGTGGCCAGCTGGCTGTCGCGTTGTCCGAGTTGCTGGGCCTGCTTGAGCAAGGCGTTGCCGCCGGTGAATTCGCTCATCGGGGCGGCTTCGGCCAGCGGGTAGGTGCTCAGAAGCAGGCCACGCTGGCCACGCACGGCACCAAACGCATCGGTGCGTAGTTCAAAGCCGGTGCCGCGGAAGCTGCCCCGGTAGTTGTCGGCCTGGTGGATCAGGTGGCCGAGGTTGCGCTGGCTGGCGGCCTGGGTGGTTCCCAGCTGGATGCGCTGCTGGTCGTCGGTGTCGTCGAAGACAAGTTGGTTGTGGCCACTGCCGCCAAACGCCATGGACTTATGGCTGAAGAAGGCGGCATCGTGGTTATGGATCTAAAGCAACATGGCAATGCAAAACCCGACCCCGAGACCTGCGTTGCCATTGCCTCGGATACACTGCGGGCAATCCATGCGTCCTCGGCGGTATCAACCGAACGCAATTGAGTGATCAGCCGATACGCTCGCCGTCACGGTTGCATAGATAATAACCGCCGCCGGGCTGGTAGCGATAGAAGATGTCGGGGTCGGGATGGACGGGGGTGGTATCGAACTCGTATAGATCGGCGTCCGGTGCGCACAGGCGATAAACTTCTTCGGGCCAGTCGGTGCGGCTACGCCAAAAGTTGATCCATAAATCCATCAGCGGGCCTGCCCCGAACCAGTACGCACATTCCATAAACACACTATAGAGCGACGCGCCTTCGGCGCGGGCGCGCTTCATGGGGTGATTTATAGGTTTGTATGGGGTGAAACCCGGCGTCGGCTGGATAGCCGAGACGCCCTTTTCCATGTAGCGACGAATGAATTCCAAGCGTTGGAGGTTGCTTTCAACGTTGACGCCGTCCAGCGGATCCAATAATAGTGCGCCAGCCCCAAGCGGTCTTTTTTTTCGAAGATAACGCTTGAACAGTGGCTTATTTGGATCGTCTCGGATGAACCGCGGGGTTGACGATTGAAAGCGCAATATCTTTTGTGTTGGAGCAAAGATCGTAAAGGGCCTGATGTTACGCCAGGGCACGTGGATTACTTGACCCGAGTGATTGACATGGACAACCTGCGCCTGCCTATTAAATACTGGCGGCGGAATTCTGCATGCTATAAAAGTCATGACAAGCATTCCGATCGCTGGCAGGCTACCGAATAAATAAAGCAGCACTGCCAGAGCGCCAAACTCCCCAATATAAAGTGGATAAATAATACAAAAGAAAAACGCGGCCGTATGCCATCCTGAGGCAAAGTAAAGCCCGTAACGAACAAACTCGGGAAATGGCGCGGCCAGATACCGGTCGTTGTAATCACTGACATTTAGCCTGGATCGGAAATCCCCGGGCCACATAGCCCGGTCGAAGCCCGGGAGTTCGGCATAGTCGGATCGGGCTTTCAGCTGTTCGAAGCGTCTTTCGTCTTCGGCGTCCCAGTCGATCTCGGCTTGGCTTGTGTACTCAGCCATCAGTCGTTGCTCGCAGTCAGAACAAAGCTGCCATCGGTGACACCATGCGGCCAGTAGCTCACTTCGATCGTCCCTTCATTGTGCGATTCGAACTGCACCTTGCCGATTTTGTCATCCAGCTCGACTTTTAGCTCATTGGCGCCCTCTTCTTGTTCCGCTGGGCGGTTGGAAAAGTGCTGCGCCGGATGGTAAAGACTGGATCCAGTTTTCTTGATCGAGTAATAACTCTCGCCGGGCTGCCAGTTAGGTAGAGAGACTGTGGTTGACCGGTTTGCCTTCCCCCAGGGCACGGGGATAAATGTGTTTTCGACGCTATTGAGCCATTCGATAGCAGTATCGACGCGCCACGGCGCCAGCATTCGGTATCCTGGCCGGCACCCGGATATTGCGGGCAATTCAAGCGTTTTTGGCCGTATCGACCGAGCACAACCGTGTGATTAGCCGATACGATCGCCGTCACCATTGCATAGATAATAACCACCGCCGGGCTGGTAGCGATAGAAGATGTCGGGCTCGGGATGGACGGGGGTGGTATCAAACCCGGACAGATCGGCGTCCGGCGCACACAGGCGGTAGACCTCTTCCGGCCAATCGGCCTGACTGCGAAGCCATTTCACCCACAAATCCATCAGCGGCCCGGCGCCGAACCAGTACACACACTCCATGAACACGCGATAGAACGACACACCTTCGGCGCGGGCGCGCTTCATGGGGTGGTTGATGGGTTTGTATGGGGCGCAACCCGGCGTCGGCTGGATGGCCGAGACACCCTTTTCCATGTAGCGGCGGATGAATTCCAAACGTTGGAGGTTGCTTTCGACGTCGACGCCATCCAATGGATCCAATAATATACCGCCAGCACCAAGCGGTCTTTTTTTTCTAAGATAACGCCGAAAAATCGGACTATCCGGGTTATCTCGGATAAATTTTGGAGTTGTCGATTGAAAACGCAATATTTTTTGTGTTGGATCGAAGCTCGTAAATGGTCTGATATTACGCCAAGGTACGTGAATCATGCGCCCCGCGTGGTTGACGTGAACCACTTGAGCTTGTCGATTAAAGACCGGAAGAGGCGTTCGAAGCGCGATAAAAGTGACTATAAGCATGCCTATGGGTGGGATGCTTATTAAAAAATAGCCGAGCAACGACCAAGCGTCGAATAATCCTAGGTAGGCAGGTCGGACGATACATACGAGAAAGGCAACGGTATGCCAGCCCGAGGCGAGATAAAGCACATACCAAATCACGCCGGGTAATTGCCCGACCAGATATCGATCATTGTAATCGCTAACATCGAGCCTGGATCGAAAATCTCCCGGCCACATGGCACGATCCAGCCCCGGCAATTCGGCGTAATCGGACCGTGATTTTAGCTTTGCGAAGCGTTTCTCGTCCTCCGCTTTCCAGTCGACCGTCGTGTCGCTTGCATGTTCCACCATCAGTCGTTGCTCGCGGTTAAAACCAAACGGCCATCGGTAGCGCCATAGGGCCAATAGGTCACTTCGATAGCTCCTTCATTATGCGACTCGAATTGCAGTGTGCCGACTTTGCCATCTAACTCTACCTTTAGCTCTTTTGCGCCGTCTTTTATCTCTGCCGGGCGGTTGGAGAAGTGTTGTACCGCATGGTAAAGACTAGATCTTGACTGCTTGATCGAGTAGTAGCTTTCGCCGGGGCCCCAGTTGGGCAAAGAGACCTTAGTCGATCGATTCGTCTTTTCCCAAGGTCCGGGGATGAAGGTGTTTTCGATGCTATTAAGCCATTCCGTATCGGTATCGATGCGTGGCGGCGCGACGAGTTGAAAAAAAGCCTGCACGGCTTCGTCCTGATTAGTGAATGTCGCTTTATCGGTATCGCGACCGTTACCCCAGATACTGCGCGCAATCCATTCGTTCCTAGCGTGGTTGTCTGCGGCTACTTCGGCCCAGTAGGACAAAATCGTATCCAGCGCAGTAGCGGCAAACAGTATCCAACCGGCTGGGCCGAGGCCAAGTTCCGGTATCGCGCCCTCCAAAAATCCGGTAGCGCCGCGGCTTAATATAGCGTAAAACCCGAGCAGCCCGGCGGTGGCATCAATAGCAGTAACGGTATAGTCGAGTGCCTTCGCGGTTCCGCTTTCATTGCCCGCCTTGGCGAAATGCTGAGCGGCTGCCATTATAGCTGCCGCCGATCCCAGCCCGATCATATAAGTCGCGCATTTCTCGGCGAATGCCTTGCGAGTATCTGCCAGTGCGTCATTGCCAGCGTGTCTGGCCGCCCGTGATGCAGCTTGATTGGCAGCGTCACCAAGCGCGGCGCCAGCGGCGCCTGTGGCGAAGGTGCCGCCGGCCGCACTCAGGCCGTTGGCAAACGTCAGTCCGTCCTCGCGACCAAGCGCCTGGAACGCTTTCTCGGCGTTCCAGGCGGAGATGAGTAGTACCAGCGCGCTGCCACCCACGTGGATATTGCGCCAAAACCGTTCCGCCTTGGCCAGCGCGTCGGCATTGGCCTGATCGGCCTTAACGGCCGCGTCCTTGACGCTTTGCATTTCGTACAGGCGTGCGGCGTTGGTGGACGGCCGTGATCCGTCGAGTGCCTTGGCGTGTTGCGGACGAAACGGCCCAACGCCGCTGGCATTGTGCTCTTTTTTTACGAACTCGAGCATCTCGGGGAAGCTCATGCGTTCGGTCTTGATCAGCTTGCCTTCCCACAGCTGCATCAGCCGTAGATAGGGTTCCTTCATGCCGCGGGCCTTGAGGCCGGCCATCATGAGGCTGAGCATGCGCGACTCATCGCGGGGCGGCATCTTTTCCAGCAGTGTCGTGAAACTTTTGGCGGTTGATCCGGACGTGCTGGCAGCCCCCGTCACCGCGACGCTGGCCGCGGCACTGATATAGCTTTGAACGTCAGGGTGGCCAGCCAACATCCAACCGGTCATGCCCGTTGGGCCGGTGTCGGGCATCTCATTGTCGAGGTGTTTTATACCGGATTTGGACTGGGTCAATGCGGGCAGGGTCTGTGCCGCGACCCGCGTTACGTCGAAAAAGCCCGACAGGGTCGTCACGTCGTAAAGCGCCATGGTTGCTTCATAGCGCGGCTTAACCGCCTGAAAGACAGCCCAGGCGTCAGTGCCGGCTTCGCTGACCGCGTCGACGAGCTTTTGCTTGTGCTTGAGGTGGTCCTGAACGAACTGCCTGCGTGCGCTGTCGTCCGCGACATAACTCAACCGTTCGCTCCTCTTTTCCCGCGTGACGATTGCATCGGCTGCATGTTCGCGCTCGCGGATGGCGCCGGGCGATATTGACGGGGGCGATGCCGCGTAAGGGCCCTTTACATCGGGGGCGGCTAGAAACGCACGCTTGAAACTTTTTTTCGCGTTTTCTTCGCCGAGCTCGACCAGCTGATCAATCGCATTTGAGGCAAACAGTTTGCGCGAGGCATCGGCGCTGTAGGCGCCGAGCTCATACATGCGCCGACCCAGCAGATTGTTGATTTCACTCAGAGCGCCGACGGGATCGTGCAGGGCAACGGCGAGATTGGGCTGGTCATCAGTAGCCGGTACAGCGCGATTCATGGCGTTGGCAGTACGCGTGCCATCAGGTGTATCCGGCCGGCTTTCGCTCCACGCAGCGGGTTTACGACGCGCCGGGTAGCTCGCCGCCATATCGGCAACCCCGGTCGGGAGTTCCTTCGCATCGAACGTGTCGTTTTGCTCGGCATTACCGTGCGGCACGACTGTCGTTGCAACGCTGGTTCGCCAGCCATCGAGTGAGTCGTTCCATGGCGCCGACAGCGTGATACGGTCAGCCTCAAGTTGCCGGCAACGCTGCTCGGTGAGAATGGTGTCGCAGACAAGCAGTTGTACGGAATCAGCGATCTCTGGGCCAGGCGCAGGCAAATAGGGCAGAGTCCCGGCGTTCGACAGCGTCAGCCCGTTGATTTTCGTTTCATGTACTTCATCGGTGGCTAACGTGCCCTTTTCGCCGTGAGGCGCGATATTGCCCGATTTATCAGCCTTTGGCTCTTCAACGGATCGGATAGCGGCGGCCGACAAGGGCGTGAAACGCGCATCCTGAGTAACTTGAAAGCCCTTCACCACGAAGCTGTCGTCGACCTTGTCGTGATAGAGCAGGTACACGAAACTGCGTGGCCGTAGCGCGCGCGCACCCCATTGATAATCGCCAGCGAGCGAGGGATACGCGCTGGTGTCGAGCTTACCCGGTAGACTGGGCGCGTCTTTTCGGCGAATTAATCCATAGCGCACCGGGTAGATCGGGATAGCGTCCGGAAATTGCATTCGCAGTTTAACGACGCCAGTTTGCGATGACGGCGTGAGGACGTGTTGAAAAACGTGGTTACCGTCGTGGTCGATCTCGCCATCGAGCACGCGCGTTGTCGTAGCGTCGGTACTCATGCGTTCGTGCCCCCGCTAGATGCTGAGTGATCGGCCGGGCCAAGCAGGGACAACGAGAGTGCCTCGATACCCGCATTTCGCTGCATGGGAATGCCGCCCTCGGCGTCGGTCGTACCGCGTATCTTGGCACCGTCTGCGCGCGTGAGTTCGTATTTGTAGTGGGCGATCGGTTCTCCGTTATCGTCCACGACCTGAAATCGATCGTTGAATTTCGTCTTGGGCCAGCTGTTGAACTCATGGCTCATGTGGCTGCCGCCAGCGAACACCTTATTCCCCGCCTGTATCGTCAACTTGCCCGGACAGGCCACGGTGATCTCGCCGTTCTCGATCGTCAGACTCGCCCCACCTTTCGTTGCCAGGTGAATCGTCTGTTTCGCCGCGAACTCGACTGCGGCGTTGGCGGAGACGACCTTGAGATTGTCTTTTGAGCGCAGTTTGATGGCGTCGCTTTGGGCCTGGACGTCGAGATCGCCCTGGCCGGCGATGAGTTTCAGACCGTCGCCGCTGCCCTGGACGCCCGACAGGAGGCCGATGGCCTGGCCCGCATGGATGCGGTGTTGGTCGCCGCTGGCCAGGTTGTGGTCGCCACCGCTGGCCACGGTCAGCGTTTCGCCCGCGTGATGATGGATGGCCTGGCCGGCCACGAGTCCGAGGCCGGCCTTGGCGGCAATCGCGAGGATGGGGTCGGCACTGTGGGGGATACGGGTCGCATCGGCAGCGGTCTGTTTATCGATGGCGTCTGTCTGCGCCTGTCCCCAATCGGCGGCGTTGACCTGCCCCTGGGCGGTTTTGAGCAACGCGGCCAGCGGGCCGTTCTGGTCGTCGATATGGGATTGGCGGGCCTTGATGGCCCCGAGATGGGCGGCCAGTGCGCTGGTTTCGTGGGTGGTGGCCAGCTGGCTGTCGCGTTGTCCGAGTTGCTGGGCCTGCTTGAGCAAGGCGTTGCCGCCGGTGAATTCGCCCATCGGGGCGGCTTCGGCCAGCGGGTAGGTGCTCAGAAGCAGTCCACGCTGGCCGCGGACGGCACCAAACGCATCGGTGCGTAGTTCAAAGCCGGTGCCGCGGAAGCTGCCCCGGTAGTTGTCGGCCTGGTGGATCAGGTGGCCGAGGTTGAGCTGGCTGGCGGCCTGGGTGGTTCCCAGCTGGATGCGCTGCTGGTCGTCGGTATCGTCGAAGACGAGTTGGTTGTGGCCCGACCCGCCGAATTCGGCGGTCTTGAGACCGGACAGGGTGGCGGCGTTGGCGTGGGCATCCGGGCCGCCAGCCGCCCCGTGCCAGGCCGGCGCTGTTCCGCCGGTCAGGTTGCCCTGGGCCGAGACCCGGGCATCATCAGCCTGGGCAAAGGCGGATGTGTCGCTGGCGCGCTGATGACCGCCGGGCGTGGCCGGCACGCCGGCTTCCCCTTGGCCGTTGTAAGTGCCGCCGGTGACGATCGGCCGGTCGATATCACCGGCCAGAAAGCGCACGAGCACTTCCTGGCCGATGCGCGGAATGTACTGCGCGCCGTGTGTTCCCCCGGCGTGGAGCTGAGTACAGCGCACCCAGCAGGTGCTGCGATCATCCGGTGCTTCGCCCTGCTGCCAATGAAACTGGACCTTGATACGGCCCAACGCATCGGTGTGGAGCACATCGGCACCACGCGGCGCGGTCTCGCCGTTCGGTCCGACGACGGTCGCGGTCTGGGGCCCCGGCGCGGTCGGCCGCGGATTGAAACGCAGGCCGGTGTCGTCGGCCAGCGCCGGGCGCCACGGGATGTCGCGCCGTATCGCGGTGAATTGATTGCCGTAACCGGTCGCGCGCGCCTGGCGACGCAGATCGGAATCGGCAGGCGCCGCGTCGAGATCATCATCCGATTCACCGATGTCGGTCGCCCCCAGGCGCGACTCGATTCGGCGGGACAGCTCGCTTGGCAGGTTATTGATGCCGTATTCGGCGATACCGAGGACCACGAATTGCTGGTCCCGAGCCTTCTGCTCACCGGCAACCGTGGCGACGAGATCGAGGTTGGATTCGGTGAGGGTGAACCGCGTCCCGGGCCGCAGGCTGCGAACGGTGGCCCGGGCGAGCCAGTGTTTCTGTCTCGCCTCATGGGCTTCCATCGCCAGCCGCAGATAGCGATCGGCGGCCTGCTGATTGCCGTGTGTATAGGCCCCGGGATAATCGTAGGCTTCCAGCACCGGGGCGGCGGCTCCGCCGTAATGCCGGTGGGTCGGCGTCTGGACGCTGACGTTGGCCACGCGCTTGTAATCGAACGATGTCGAAGACAGCACGGCCGTGGGCAGGCGCCGATCTCCGCCGAACGCCTGGATGGCGTCTTCGGGCTCCTGGCTGGCGGCGCGATGAAAACGGATACCGCCGGCAGCGGCCGATGTGGTGTCCTCCGGCAGCGCGCTGGCGTCCGAGAACAGATACACCGCATGCCCGGCAGGGGCCTGTTCGTCCTCGATCAGTGAGAAACCGAGGCCTTCTTCGGCCAGCAGGCGCGCCACGAACGAATAATCCGTTTCGCGGTACTGGACACAGTAACTGCGGGCCGGCACATCGGCGAGAAATGGACCGATATCGTCGGCGAGATGCCAGGCGGCAATCCCGGCATAGTCGGCCCAGACCTGCTCGACGATCTCCAGCACGGTCTTGTCCTGAAAGACCCGGTTGTGGCGACCGAGCGTGGTGTACCACAGCCACGGCACGACCGTGATCCGATAGCGCGCCAAGCCGCCATCGCATGTCAGGCGCTCGGCCTGCTGCACAAGGCCGGTGCGGCTCGTCAGCCCGCCGCCGGCGAGCACACACTGCAGCGTGAGCGGCTGGCCGACCCGTTCCGAAAGCGCGATGTCGGCCACCGTCGACACCGCCACGATCTGCAGCGATCCAATCTCGGACAATGCGCTGCTGGCTTGCCAGTGCTCGACCATGAGCGGCGCCGCCAGATTGTCCAAGGCCGCGCCCGCAAGCCGGAACAGCCGTGTGTCGGCGCTGAAAAATGCACCGAAGTCGTCGAACAAACCTGCGTCGCTGTTCATGGGCGCCGAATTATCGTGATAAACCCAAAAATTCCCGGAGATCGCGAAACTAGCAACAAAAGATGCTTTGCGCTATCTCATGCCGTGTGCAACCTGTTTGTCGCCTGCCCCGACAAGCCCGAGCGAGCGGGCCTGTCGTACAGACGAAAAACCGCTCGATCCCGTCTCGCGCGGTCGTAAATCCGTGGGCCGTCAATGCCTTGTCATTCATCTGTCAACGACGACCCGGCCCTGGCCGAATACCGCGACGCGCGTTGCATCAAATAGTGGACGTGGCCTGCTGGCCGGCGATCAGCGTGGCGCCGCATTCGGTCTTGTCGCCATGGCGCGCGACCGGCTGACCGTCGATGATCGTGGTCGAATCGCCGCTGACGATGCGGACACTGGATTTGTTGCATCGCGGGCAGGTCGCGGTATCGCCGATGCGGGCGACGGGTTTGCCCCCGGTCGTGGTCGTCGGGGCGGCCGAGGTCACCGTGCCGCCGTGATCCGTCTTGTCGCCCAGCGTGATTACCGGTCTGGTCATGTGTCTACTCCATCGGCCACAAGGGTTCAGTGGTTTGAAGGATCGTCGTATTGCGAGTTGCGAAGCTCGACGTGGCCGTAATCATGGAAACTCCAGTTACCACCCCAGGTCAGGCCGTATTGCTGTGCGACCTGCCCATAAAGCTTGTAGCCACGCTTGATCCAGTCGTTGTCGCGCCGGATGACGACCTTGCCATCGCGTAGAAACGCCGAATCGGCGGCCAGCCCGTATTGGTGATAGCTCTGCCCGGCCCCGGCATTGGTCACCCGATCGTCCTGGTTAGCGAGTTTTCGTTGTCGCTCGGGGCTGCGATAGCCCTCAAGCAACACCATGTGGTAGCCGTACTGATTCTGCATTGTCTTGTAGACCGCCAGCAGCCGCTGGCGGAAACCGGCTTTCAACAACTTCCATTTACGGTTCGCGTAAACCAGATCGGGCCGCACGGTTTCGACTTCGCGCGTGGTGAAGGCGGCCGGCGGCAGCGGCTGTGGCGGCGCCAGATGTTCGCCCTTGAGCAAGCGGTCCACGACCGGATTCACGGCGACATCGTCCGGGGCGACGATCGCGCTGAAATCCAGCATGCCGTTGAGATGGAGCACCACCAGCGGCGGAAACGTGAGCATCAGAAAGACTGTCAGCACCAGCCAGCGCCCGTGCACGACATGCCGCCAGCCATGCGATGCGCCGGAACGCGTCGCATGGGCAGAGCGCCGCGCCGACAGGCCGATGCGGCGCCCAACGCCCCGACCACCGCGCCCGACCTGCGAAACCCCGCGCCCGAGCCGCGCGATCAGCGCTTCGCGATGCTCGTCGAAGATGAACAGCCACAGGCCAGCAAGCGCGAAGACGATGAAGCCGCCAAAAACCGCAATGATCAACAATGGCCCCCGTCGCCGCGTCCCGCCCGCATAATGCAGCCTATGATCGCGCAGGACGGGGTACCCGCCAAGCCTTCATTTCACGTGTCCGCAACCTAGAACGATTTTGCGCCAGAATATTGCGAAAGAGAAAAAAGGGCCGTTGCGACTCAACTGCTGTACGTGACACTATCACGCAGCGGTCACTACCAGGGGGAGCAAAGTGGTCGACCATGCCGCGTCGTCATCGTCACGCGTGATCCAGTTATTCGAACCCGATGATGACGCCGCGGCCGCTCCGGGCGGCGTTGGCTTTCTCGAGCGTCTGGAAAATGCCGGCACACGTCCGCCGGTGGAGAAATCGCGTGCGCCACGCGTGCGTCCATGGCTCGTCATCATGGCCGTTGTTGTGGTCGTGGCGCTGGCCGTGTTGCTTTATCTCAACCGTATCGATGACTCGCCCACAACCGCACTATTCACGCAATCGAAGACCACCGCGCCCGCCGCGTCGCATCCGCGCGGACCGGCACACAGCGCGCCGGCACCCAAGCCACTGGACGGTCCGCAATTGAGCCTCTGGCTGCTCGAACGGTTGCCTGCCCCATCGGCATCGACACCTCCCCAACCGTTCGGTGACTGGGGCCTGGTCGACAACAGCATCGACACGCTGGCCTCGGAACGAGGTCGTCGCACTCTTGCGTCGGGCGTGGCCGGCCAGTGGTCGCTCAACGATGCGCTGGCCACAACCCGAAACGTCGACCCGGCCGCGCTGACAGCGCTACCTTCCGAGGCAACCGAGCGTACGCCGCGACACAGCAAGTCGCCGGTCTCGAACCGTGACGCGCAGCTGCTCGAATCGCTGATGCGACAACTGGGCGACCAGTGATGGCGCGATGCGGCATGACATCAACGGGCCGTGCGGGGCGCCCGATACGGCCTGACCGGCGGGAGATGCCGTGATCCGAGGTCTGCTGAAATGGACCGGTTTGCTGCTGCTGTGCGTCGGCATCGTATGGCTCGGCGTGATCGGTTACTGGTTCGTCACCCATGCCGATCCCTCGGCACGCGATCTCGTGCTTTACCTGGTGGCCCTGCCACTGGCGGCTTTCGTCCTCTTCGTTGCCGTACGCGCCGCGGGGCGCGCGCTTCGCTCGTCCGACGACGACGATGACACGGAGGCCGATACCACTGTCGCTGCATCGACACCGTCGCAGGAAGACCGGCGTTGCCTTCTGGCCGGCGCCGCGCTGCGATTGCCGGCCGGCGATGATGGGGCCGCCGTGCTGGCCACCCTGCACGACGGCACGACCCGACCGGGGCTGGACGACAACCTCGTCGACGATGCCGGGTTGCCCGTCTTCGCCTGTCGCGTTGCCGCACTGGATGACGAGGCCTGCAGCGCGGAGACACTCGACCTGCCGGATCCCGCCCGGGACGAGACCGCCCCGCTGGACTGGCCGCTCTATCAACGACGTGCGATCGCACTGCTGGACCAGAGCCTCGAGGAGCTGGCCGAAGTCACGCTCGTGCCGCTGATCGAGCCTATCGAGGCACAGAGCGACAGCACGGCATCCACAGCGCGCGATGCCGATGAGGCGGCTCAACCGACGATCCACGGCGTGCGTGTCTTTATCGTCCCGCCGGCCGATCCGGCATGGTCGGAGACGACCCTGCAATCCCTGGCCCGGCGTTATCGACAGCAACTGCAGGCACGGGTGGGCGATGCCTGCCCACCGATCACCGTGGAATATCTCGACCCGACACAGCCCGTGCCGGCAATGGCAGCACTCGATGGCTGGCTCGGCCGGCTTGCCCACGGCGATCGCCAAGAGATCGCCGTGGTGCTGGCCCTGCATTCCGACATCGACCCCGAGCGGATCGGCACGCTGGACCGGGCCGGGCGCTTGTTCAGCCAGGCGAATCCCGACGGCCGCATTCCCAGCGAAGGGGGCGTCGCACTGCTGGTGGCTCCGGAAACGCTGCAGCCGTGTTTCGATACTGCCGAGCTCATCATCGCGCATCGCGCGATCCTCGGCGCGCGCGATCGCGAGATCGGCAGCGGCGGCCGAGAAAACGGCAAGCGATTGGTCCAGCTTGTCGGTGAGGCCATCGCCACGGCCGGGCGGCCCGCATCCGATACCGGTTGCTTCTTGAGTGATTCGGGCATCGGTGCGGCCCGCGGGGTGGAAATAGGGGCAGTTTTCAACAATGATGCGTTCGAACATCTCGACTCGGGCGCCGATCACCTGGGTCTGGGCAGCTGTTGCGGCGACCTCGACGGCGTCGCCACGGTGGCCACACTTGCCCTGGCTCGACAGCAGAGTCTGGACGAGACCCATGTGGTCGTCGTGTTATCCACGCGGGATGCGCTGCAGCGCGCCGCCCAGGTGCTCGGCCCGCCGATTGACGAGACGGCATCGGACGAGACGAGCAACAACCAGCCGGCCGCATCCAGCGATGCGTAATGCGGCCATGACAAGAGCAGAAGAATGGCGATGACACGCTTCAAGGCCTTCATCACGGATCGACGCACGCTGATCGCGATCGGCTTGATCGCGCTGTTGCTTTTCGTCCTGCTGGTTGCCGATACCTGGCGCACGGCGCTGCTGCTGATCGAAACGCTCGTCCTGCTCGGGTTCGCGATCTGGGGCGGACTCTGGCTCTGGCGGCGGCGCCAGGGCAACAAGGGTGGCGATCGGATGAGCGACATGCTCAACGAGCAGGCCGCCGACAACGCCGGCGAGGCCGATGACAGCCGCCGCGCCGAGATCGCCGAGTTGCGCGACGGCATGCGCGAAGCGGTCCGCACGATCAAATCGTCGAAGATCGGCCATACCTCCGGGCGGGCTGCGCTCTACGAGCTGCCCTGGTACATGATCATCGGCAACCCGGCCGCCGGGAAAAGCACAGCGATCCTGAATTCCGGGCTCCAGTTCCCGCTCGAGGACGAGCCCGGCCGGGGCCGGGCGATCCGCGGCATCGGCGGCACTCGCAACTGCGACTGGTTCTTCACCACCGAGGGCATTCTGCTCGATACCGCCGGCCGGTTCTCCGTGCACAGCGAAGATCGGGTGGAATGGCTCGGCTTTCTCGACCTGCTGAAGAAGAACCGTCCCAAAGCACCGCTCAACGGTATTCTGATCGCCTGCAGCGTCGCTGACCTGACCGAGCGCGGCCCGGAATTCGCCATCGATCTGGCCAAGCAGCTGCGCCAGCGAGTCCAGGAGATCACCGAACGCCTGGAGATCTTCGCGCCGGTCTATGTCGTGTTCACCAAGGCCGACCTGGTTTCGGGCTTCAGCGAATTCTTCGCCGAAGCCGATGCCGCCGAGCGTTCGCGTGTCTGGGGCGCCACGATGCGCTACGACATCCAGGGCAATGAAGCGGCCGTGGCCTCTTTCGACGAGCGCTTCGATGAACTGCATCGCGGGCTGCAGGAAATGAGCCTGGCCCAGATGAGCATGCGGCGCGGCCAGAAGATGCCGCCCGGCGTATTCACGTTCCCGCTCGAATTCGCCGCGATCAAGCCCGCCGCGCGTGCGTTGATCGCCACACTGTTCGAGGAAAACCCCTACCAGTTCAATCCGGTCTTCCGCGGGTTCTATCTGACCAGCGCCCTGCAGGAAGGCCAGCCCATCGAGCGCTCGGGTGCCGAGATCGCACGCCGCTTCGGCCTGTCCGACAGCGAAGAGCCGGCGCGGGTGGGCGAAGGCGTATCCGGCTTTTTCATATCCGATCTGTTTCGGCGGGTCGTCTTTGCCGACAGCGGCCTGGTCCGACAGTACAACAGCCCCACCAAGATCCGGACTCGCTATGCTCTGTTCTTCGCCAGCGTGGCGGTCCTCGGGCTGCTGTTCGCCGGCTGGACGTGGTCGTATTCGCGCAACCGCGCCCTGCTCGCCGATGTCAGCCAGGACATGCAGCAGGCTGTGGCCATCCAGAACAATCAGGTGGATCTGGAATCCCGCTTTGACGCGCTGACCATCCTGCAGAAACGCATCCAGCAGCTCGAAGGCTACCAGGCCGACCAGCCGCTGACGCTGAGCCTGGGCCTGTACCAGGGCGATGCGATGCTCGCCAAGCTCAAGCAGGAGTACTACCACGGCCTGCAGACGCTGATGCTGCAGCCGGTCAAGCAGAATCTGGAAACCTTCCTGGCCAAGGTCAACAACAACGCCGGCGATCTCAAGCGCAGCACGCCGGCCGCCGCCGCCCAGGAAACCGATGAAAGCGCGGGCACCTATGAGCAGGCCGACCCCACCGACGTCAAGGATGCCTATAACGCGCTGAAGACCTATCTCATGCTGGCCGACAAGTCGCATGTCGATGTGAAGCATCTCTACGACCAGCTCACCCGGTTCTGGCGGGGCTGGCTCGAATCCAATCGCGGCGGCATGCCGCGCGAGAAGATGATTCGCGACGCCGAACAGGTGATCTCGTTCTATCTCGCCCACGTCAACGACGCAAGCTGGCCACTGATTCAGGACAAGCTGACGCTGGTCTCGGAAACCCGCCAGCATCTGCGCCAGGTCATGGCCGGACTGCCGGCCGAGCAGCGTGTCTATGCCGAAATCAAGGCACGCGCCTCGACACGTTTCCCGCCGGTCACGGTCGAGAGCATGCTGAACCGCAACGCCGAAGCGAACCAGGACAGCGATACAGCCGGCGCCGGCCAATCGGGCGACGGCGCCATCCAGGGCAGTTATGCCGTGTCCGGGACGTTCTCGCGCCAGGCCTGGAACGAGTACATCAAGGGCGCCATCAAGAAAGCGGCGACCGAGGAATTGCAGACCGATGACTGGGTGCTGCGTTCGTCACAGAGCGACGACCTGACCCTGCAGGGCAGCCCCAAGCAGATCGAACAACATCTGCTGGGCCAGTACAAGCAGGAATACGCCGCCGAATGGCGCAAGTTCATCCAGGGCCTGACGGTCGCCGATTTCAGCGACTTCCGTGATGCACTCGCCCAGATGGAAACGCTCGGCAACCCCGAGTCCTCGCCGATCCGTCGGATTCTGACCGGCATCTATCTCCAGACCTCTTGGGATAACCCGAGCCAGGCCAAGCAGCAGGCCGAGTCCAAGATGCAGGACAGCGGCATTGTGGCCTGGTTCAAGCGCGTGATCCTCCGGCGCACCCCGCACCAGGTCAATCGTGCGGCCTACTACGTCGATACCGATCAGATCCAGGCCGTGGCCCACGATGGCAACGGGAACAAGAACCAGCCGGTCCAAGGCGAACTGGCCGCTCATTTCTCCGGCATCGCACAGCTGGTCCGCCAGAACGATGGCGACTCCATTCTGACGGGCTATCTGAAATCCCTGGGCGATGTCCGCACCGCCCTGAACCAGATTCAGAACCAGGGCCAGACCGGTCCGGGTGCCGCCAAACTGATGCGCGACACCCTGAACGGCGATGGCTCGGCTCTCGGCCAGTCGCTCCAGTACGTCGAGCAACAGATGCTGCCCGCCCTGCCGGATCAGCAGCGCGAAGTCGTACGGCCGATTCTGGTGCGCCCGCTGGTCCAGACCTTTGCCGCGCTCGTCGAGCCCACCGAACGCGAGATCAACCGCCAGTGGCAGGCCAGCGTCTACAAGCCGTATCGACAGACACTGGCCGGCAAGTACCCGTTCGCGCCGAAGGCCAGCGTGGAAGCCGCCAACAACGAAATCGCTCAGATCTTCGGCCCGGACGGCAGCATCGCGCGCTTTGCCGACGACAATCTGAAGGGCCTGGTGATTCAGCGCGGCGACACCATCACACCGCGCACCTGGGCCGACATCGGCGTGAGCCTGACGCCCGCCTTCACCCAGCATTTCCCGCAGTGGGTCTCGAGCCTCGGTTCCCAGGGCATGCCGACAAGCCCCGAGAACAAGAGCGGACAGCCACGAACTGTCTTCCAGATTCAGCCCACGCCGGCGCCGGGCGCGCGCGAATACACCATCGTGCTCGATGGCCAGAAGCTTACCTATCGCAATACGCCGCCACAGTGGTCGAACTTCATCTGGCCCAATCCGAGCGGCGATCCGGGCGTGAGCATCAGCGCGACGACCTTCGACGGCCGGACCGTTCAGCTCATCGACTTCCCCGGTCATTACGGACTGCGCAAGCTCGTGCAATCGGCCGCGCGCGAACGCGAAGGCGACAATGTCTTCAAACTGTCCTGGAGCGAGGGCAACCTCACGGTTTCCGTCAATCTGCGGATCATCAGCAACCCGGCCAGCGACAAGCAGAACGCCGGCGTCGCCGCACTCCACCTGCCCAGCAACATCATGGGCGCCGATGCCACGCACGGCGCGATCGACGCCGATGCGGGCACGGCGTCATCCGAGGCGAGCACCGCACCGACACAACAGACCGGGGCCGATAACAGTCCGCAACCGTCGCCGGATTCGTCCGATACGTCCGAGGAGGGCGCGGCACAGATCACGAACGGGCAAGCGTCATGAGCCAGCGCTCGGCCGCCCATCTCGTCTACTTCGGCAAGGTGCCCTCACGCGGCGATTTCGTGCGCACGGACCACAATCATCGTCTGCTGTCGGCCATCGACGACTGGCTGACGCAGACGATGGAACTGTTCACCGCCGATGCCCGCTGGAAGATCACCTACGACGCCGCCCGGCCACATCATTTCGCCCTGCTCGGATCGCGCCGGGGCATCGCGGTCGCCGGCCACCTGATCAACAGCCACGATCAGTCGGGGCGCCGTTTTCCGTTCATCACCGCGAGCGCAATCGGCGTGGACGAACCCCTGCAGTTCGCTGCCCGCGCGCCGCTGGCGCTCTCGCGTCTCTGGGCGCGCACGCAGGCTTTCAGCCAGCGTGTCGTCGATACCCCGAACGACAGCACGCCCGAACTGGCACGCGTTAACGAGGCCAGCGTACCCGTGGAGGTGGATCCGGCCACGTATACGGCCCAGTTCCGCGATTTTCTGGAAATCCAGACGCTGGCCTCGCTGGAGCGCACGCTGCGGGATTCCGGTCACGAAGTACGGCTGCAGCATCTGCTCCCGGCACTCGGCGGGCTGTTACAACCCGTGCTCGTCAGCGGCCGCGACTATCTGAACCGCGGTCTGGTGCTGCCCCTGCCGGACGACCCGATGTATCGCTTCCCGGTGGCCGCGCTCTGGATGGATCTGATCACGCCGTTCATGGCGCGTGCCGATCTCGAGATGGCTGTTTTCATCAGCGCGGTCGATCATGCGGCCGAAATGATGATCGGCTTCGAACGCACACCGGAACACACGCTGCACGCCGCACTCGATCCGGCGATCAGTTCGCAGCGCAATATCCGGCTCTTCGACCCGGAATGGATCACGGACCAGCCGCCGTCACAGGATTACGACTTGAAGAAACTCGATACGTATCTCGCGCAATCCAGCGGCTCCCTGCGTCTGGCGCGAGACATGTTTCGCGAAGTCTTTCTCGGAGAATGACGTGATACGCATCGCGCTCAAACAACATCTTGCCGGCGCCGCACTGTTCGGCATGCTGGCGTTGGCCGCCAGCGGCCCGGTTGCCGCACAGACCGATTCGGGAAATACCCCCGATGCTGCCGCGCCCGGCGCCCGGGTTTCCGGCGCCGCGCCGTCCAACCAGGTCGTGGTCACCGGCGTGGTGCCCGATCAAGCCACCAAGGCCGCCGTACTGGAGCGGCTGCGCGCGCTCTACGGGAAGGAGCGCGTCATCGACGAGGTCACGGTCGGCAATGTCGTGGCGCCGCCCAACTGGTCGACTTACCTGTCGAGGATGCTGGTGCCCGATCTGACCGACGTGTCACGCGGTCGCCTCGTCATCAACGGCAACAGCGCCACCATCGAGGGCGACGTGGGCAACGAAGCACAGCGCCAGACCGTCGTCAGCAACATGGCCAAGCAGCTCAATCCGAGTTACTCGATCGAGAACAACCTGGCCGTCGGCTCGTCCAAGCAGGAAATTCTCGATAAGGCACTCGCCAATCGCACCATCACCTTCGAGACCGGCAGCGCGGAACTGACCGATAACGGGCGACAGATCGTCAACGAAATGGCCGCCGCGCTCAAGAAACTCGACGGGCGCACTGTCGAGATCATCGGCCACACCGACAACAACGGGGCACGCCAGGCCAATCTCGCCCTCAGCGAGGCACGCGCCCAGTCCGTGAAACAGGCGTTGGTCGCCAAGGGCATTGATGCGGATTCGCTGATCACCCTCGGTGCCGGCGAGCAGCGACCGATCGCCAGTAACGAAACGCCCGAAGGCCGGGCCCGAAATCGCCGTATCGAATTCCGTATCCAGGGCCAGAGCGCCGAATCAACCGACAACGACTGATCGGCGCACTTCGGCCGCCGGAGCACCACACCCCCTACGGCTCAGCGAGACACACGGGCGATGTGCGGGCCGGGACAAGCCGGCCGCCTCGTCCGCGCCGACGTATTACTGATACATCTCGCCGTCGAAATCGTCATCGCTGGCCGACTCGCCCCCGCCACTTTGACGACGCTGCCGCGACAGACCGAGCAATTCTTCGACGTGAGAGAGTTCACCGTCGTCTCGAATCACCGAGCGCAGCCAGGCGTGTAACGGCATGTCGCCCCACTTGGCCGCCGTCTCGGCCATATAGGCCACCGGACTGTGCGGCTCATTCCGCCGAAAGTAATCGGCGACCTGGCGCAACTGCGACAGGGCCTGGGCCCGGGAACGAATCGGCCCGCTGGCCTGCGGTTGCGGCTCGGCTGCGGATGGCGCCGTCGCGGCGATCGCCTCGTCTGAAATGGTAGCCGTGTTGATCGGCGCATCGCCGTCATCCGAGGCTGCCTGCTCGGTACCGCCGACCGACTCGGCGTCGGCGCTGGTGTCGACCCCCACATCTTCGGCCGAACGCTTGATCAGACCGTGGATATCGAGCGCCGTCTCGCGCAGGTTGCCGAACGACGGCGCTTCGCCGCCGAGCTTTTCGTCCAGCGTCCGATCCAGCTGACCGATCGCCGCCAGACACTCGTCGAGATCATGCAGAGTCTGGCGATAGAACGCAGCCGGCGTATCGCGACGAGCGGTCTCGTACTGGGCGAGACGCCCGCCGCCGTTATGTGCATCGCCCCAGACATCATCCTCACTGTCATCCCGGGCATGGGTGGCCGCATGGCGAGCCGAGGCCAGATCCGCAGCCGAAAACGCGCCCGCCGACGACTGCGTGATCGCCTGCTGACGCATCAGCGGGATAGACGTCTCGATCAGTCGCCCGACGTTGTTGATGCGTGCTTCTTCATCCCCCGTCTCGTCCGGCTGCGGATGCAGGCCGTCCCAATCCGTGGCGCAAAGCTGTGCAAACAACTGATAGGCATCCGACAGCCCGGCGAAACCGTGGAGATGTGCCCAGGCCTCGGTCAGCCAGACGCACACACGAATGTCCTTCGTCTTGTTTTCCAGCAGCTCGGTGCACAGACGCGCGACCCGCGGCCAGTCGGCCGATTTGAGCTCGGTCACCCATTCGCCCTGTTCCAGGCTCGGATCATCCGCGCGACGCGCCTCGATGATCGAATCGAATTCCGGCGATAACGACATATCCTCGCCACACGGATCATCGTCGGAAATCGCCTCGCAAAGCCGAGCCAGATTGGTCATATGCGCACCGCTTCAGAATATAAAAACAATAATGCCATATACCGTCACTTTACGGCGGCCATGCAAGATCAAAAATGTGGTAAAAAAACGGCAAGACAGAGACAGAATCCATTGTGGCCAAAAGGCTTGCGCCACACAAATTCAACACATCTGCTTATTTCGCCGCACCGCTTTGAATCACCACCGACCGAGGACGAACCATGAAAGTCTTTGATATTTATGCGCACCCCGTCAAAAGCCCGCAGGCTGTCAAACAGGGCTTTTCATGGCCGGCCATGTTCTTTGGCGTATTCTGGCTCGCTTATAAAATGATGTGGAAATGGCTCGCCATCATTGGCGGTATCATTATCGTACTGAGCATTCTGAGCACCGTGCTGCCGAGCACGCAGCAAGCGCAGATCGCCACCGACCTGGTATGCAACCTGATCACGCTGGGGCTATGGATTCTCGTCGGCTTTCGCGGCAACGACTGGTATCGCGAGACGATGGCCACCAGAGGCTTCACGAAAAAGGGCACTTTCGAGGCCGAGTCCAAGGACGATGCACTGGCCAAGGCCTTTCAATCCTCGGACGATGACGATTCGTCATCCACGCATCATCTGGAAGCCTGAAACAGGCTGGCTTATATAACGGGCACGCGGAGCACGCGTTGCGTTGGGATGCAGCGCGTGCCGCCTACCGCTGTACCACGCCGCAAAAAGCCCATCGTCCACACCAGGCGAGGGCGCGCGCCTGCTCGGCACGCTCACGCAGCCATTGGGCTCAGGTCTCTCATCGCAAGATTCAGCCCGATTTACTGGCTCGCACGATCCGGCCCACCGTCGAGGAATGCAGCAGCTCGAAGTAGTCTGCAATCTGCCTGTCGCCGTGTCCGCCCCGCTCGCGTGGTACGCCACAATCGCCTCATCGCACGCAGAGTGTCTTCGGGCCATAACGTCTATTGGTGGCGGCGGCGTGCGTCGCTGGATCTTCGGGATATTGACGTCGTTCTGAACATTGGCGTGCCTCAGGCGACGGGTGAGGAAATCGTCACCGCCAAGAAACATCTGGGCCTGCAAGTCGAGCCAGATCGACGCCGCGTCAATGCCGTCGAAAATAAAAGTTTGTATCGTGGATGTGCGACACAACGACGCTTTCCGAACACGGCCAACAGCCCGTCCGTTGCCGACCACGCGAAGTTACGTGATACAACGCGCCAGAAAACCCGGCTTGAGTGGCTCAGGCCATGCGCCCGAAATAGTTCGTTTGGGCGGCCAAGCAACCAATGCCCGTTGGCTAGCCTGATCCCATTGACCTTTCGACGTGCCGAACGGCCAAATCCGCTCCGAAGATAAAGTCAGACCCAGGCGGCGAGTGGACCGTTGTCGAGGAGTTCGGCAATGAGCCTGACCGGCATGCGACTGTCTTGGGATTGCGTCTGACCCGGCGTACATCGACGCCAGGTCGCGCTGCGTCGAGCCGCCGAGCTCTATCAAGTGGCGAATGTGTTACTGGATAGTTTCTGCTTCGGCTCGTCTCTTTAGCGATGCCGCCCAGCTTTCGCGCAGCTCATCACTCAATTCCTGGCCTTGCGCATTGAGCAAAGCTTCGATTTCGTCAATCCCCAGCGGCGCCCCACCGGCGGCATCAAGCACGTCCTGCGGAAACGGGCTGGGCGGCGCATCGAAATCGGGTACGCACCCGACTGAAACCGTCGGCCCATCTTCTTCCATATAACGGCGGATGTATTCCCACAGTTCCAGCAACGGCTCGGCATCGATGTCGGTGATTTCTCCAACCCGGTGGTAATCCTTGAATTTCGTCGGATCGTCGGCCTCTCCCATGACGATATTCAGGTCGCGCTGCACGATATAACTGACGGCGGTGCCGCCTCTCGCAACATAAGTGCGCGCCTGGACCTGACGATCCCAAGAATAGGTTCGGAGATAGCTCTTCGGTTTCAATTGACGGACATTCAGAAAACCACGGCGCACGAAATGTCGAACGGTGACGGTACGATCCCGTCGATTGAACATCACCGGACACTCGACAGCGGGCCAGATCGCCAATCTAATCATCATCCAAGTCGCCGATAAAGCAAATAATAGAACGGGCAAACCCATTGGGATGATTAAAAAGGCACCTGCGAGCAAAAACATCACGGTAACAATTAACAGACCAGCGCTAACAAAACCCAAAAAAACGGCAACGGCGACGACCCATTCCGTGGGCGCAGACTCTTTACCGCCCTCAATTTCTATGGCATTCGGATAGACGCGGTGGATCGCTCCCCATGCGATAGGCTGCGTATGGACCCTCTGCTTGTGGTCGGCCATCACATATTCCGGCTTCATGGCCAACACCTTGAGCCTGACCGGATTATATTTATTAGTGTGCTTTTTACCGAACCAGAAAAACGGTTCTTTTGCGTTATGCGATCGGATAAGTATTGCCGGGTCTTGGCGCATGATCTGTAGCACTCTAGTTTAGGGCGTTGTCTTGTAGCGAAAACACATGCTGAATGAACGGCTGGGTGTCGTCGCTATCCGCGTAAATGGTGACCGCGGCCTTGGCTGAGACAAAGACATCGCGATTCAGGGAGACCAACTGCATCACACTGCCGTCGTCGATCTGCAAGGAGCGGCGGTAAGTGTGGTCAACCCGGCCCGGATCACCGCTTTGCTCAGAGCGAGCTCAGTCGGAACAATACCGACAAGGGTGAATCACCCCGGTTTTCCCGGAGGCTTGTGGGTCTGGGTCACGCCGCCTTGGCGGACTCGGAAAGTGTGGCATAGAAGTGTTCTTCAGCCTCGGACGGCGGGATATCGCCGAGGGGGCCGAGAAGGCGTTGACGGTTGAACCAGTCGACCCAGTCCAGGGTAGCGAACTCGACCGCTTCGAGATCGCGCCATGGCCCGTTGCGACGGATGACTTCGGTCTTGAACAACCCGATCACCGTCTCGGCCAACGCCTTGTCGTACGAGCTGCCGACACGCCCGACCGAGGGCGTGATCCCGAGATCAGCCAGTCGGTCGCTGTATCGAATCGACAGATATTGAACGCCGCGGTCAGTATGTTGAATCAAGCCTTTGGCCGGTTGGCGATCATGAATGGCTTGCTCGAGCGCATCGAGCACAAGATTTGTGTTGGGTGCGTTGGACGCGCGCCAGCCGACGATCCGACTCGCGAACGCGTCGATCACGAAGGCGACGTAGACAAATCCGCGCCATGTCGCAACGTAGGTAAAATCCGCCACCCAGAGTTGGTTGGGCGCGTGCGCCGTAAAGTCGCGACGCACGTGATCCTCGGGCGCGGCCTGACACGCGTCGGATTGGGTCGTGCGCGGCGCACGACCGCGGGTGACACCGTGCAAGCCCATGTCCCGCATCAGACGCTTAACCGTGCAACGAGCAACGTGCCATTGGTCTCGCTGCAGCTGGCGCCAGACCTTGCGCGCCCCGTAAACGCATTTGTTGGCGTTCCAGGTCTGCTGGATGGCGCCGCGGATCTCGGCATCACGTTTCTGGCGGGCCGATCGGCGGCTGGGCTCAGAGGCTTGCCGCTTGGCTTCGTGGTACGTCGACGGTGCGATCGGCAACACCGAGCAGATCGGCTCGACACCGTAAACGTCGCGGTGATGGTCGATGAAGTCGATCATCACTTGCCTCGGCGGTCGAGGCCCTATGGGCAAAATACGCCGAGGCCTTGCGCAGGATCTCGTTGGCGCGCTTGAGCTCGCGGTTCTCGTGCTCAAGCGCCTTGACGCGTTCGCGCTCTTCGGTGGTCTGGCCATCGCGTAGGCCGCGGTCGCGTTCGGCCTGGCGAACCCAGCTGCGCAGCGTCTCCGGCGTACAACCGAACTTGCCGGCGATCGAGCCGATCGCCGCCCACTGTGACGCGTAGTCGCCCTGATGCTCGAACACCATCCGAACCGCGCGCTGACGGACCTCCGGGGAATAACGTCTGCTCTGTTTCATCGCTCCAGTCTCTCAAGAGTTGGAACCTCCGACGAAACCGGGGCGATTCAAGGGCGAGGCCAAGTTACTTGCGAAGCTCGCCCAGCGAGCCGATCTGGATATCTGGCAGCCACCGAGCCTCGCGGTTCGCGAACTTCGGTCGTTGGTGGATCGACTTCAGGCGTTAATCGACATGCGCCAGCAAGAAATCAACCGGATCGAAGCACTCATCAACCAGGGCACGCCCTCGAACGTGACGGCGATGGTCGAAGAGCACGTGGCCTGGCTCAACGAGCAGATCGCCCGGATCCAGTCCGATATCGACGACCACATCGACGGCCATCCGGAACTCAAACAGGACGCCGATCTGATGCGCAGCATCCCGGGTATCGGCAGACGCGCCTCTGCCCAGTTTCTGGCCTACATCGGCGATGTGCGTCGGTTCAAGAGCGCGAAGGCGCTGGCCGCCTTCGTTGGCGTCACGCCGAAGCAAAAGCAATCCGGCACCTCGATTAATGGCCGAACCACGATCTCGCGAGCCGGGCACACCGCCGCCCGAAAATCACTCTATATGCCGGGCATGGTAGCCAAGCGCCACAATCCGGTCATCATCGCGCTGGCGAAGCGACTAGAAAAGCGAGGCTTAGCGCCGAAGGCGATCGTGGGCGCGAGCATGCGAAAGCTCGTGCATTTGATCTACGGCGTGATCAAATCGGGACAACCGTTTAAGGCTGAGATACCGCTTGCCGGGCTTGAAATCCAAGAGGGTATCTGGCCCTATGCTGCGCTTCGGCGACCCACGTCAGCGTGTCTTCGAGAGGCTCGGTGAGGTACGGATCAATCAGCTGCTCAGGCGGTGCGGCATGGGCAGCTCAAGCCTGCCCTCACTCAATGGCGAGCCGGTACGGATCAGCCTGCGACGCGGAGCAAACCACCCAGCTTTTATACCGGCTCTCCAGAACGCGATTCAGCTTCGATATCGGCGGGCCAGCGGGGTTCCGGCGCAAACTTTGTGGCGATGTAATGCCCGAAGACCATCGGAATGAATAAAGGCATCAACGGCAGTATGAGAATGTGGATCAGCGACCAGAAGGGGCCGATCTTGGCTCGGTACTCTCGCCCCGCTTCCGTCCAGTCGATAAAGGCGAACCAGTAGACGAAGCTTTGATGCAGGCTCACGATCTGCTTGCGTGGCTTATAGGAGGGCACGGCATCCACCCCTTCATTCATGTAGGCGCGCACATAACCCCATATGCGGTGCAGCTCGGCGGTGGTCCATAAACCGCCCTTGAGCGTAAAACGATCCACCACTTCATTCGTGCCGGGTTTACAGCTGGCCAGGTCCAGTCCGTAACGCACCATCACGACACGCCCGGTCGACCCGACTTGTTTCGTAATTTCAGCTTCGATCGTCTGCCAGTCGAAAACCTTGGTCACGGGGCGCCAGCGGCCGAATGGATTGTGGTTATGCTTGAAACTATAAACGTAAACTTTACCCGTATGGCGATTAAAACGTACAGGTTCGTCGGCGGGTAACGCCAAGTCCAGCCGGAGCGGGAGTATCGCAAGTACCGGTAATAACGGTGCCATCAACCAAATAACTAGCGCGCTTAACATGAAGGTGTCGCCGGGCCCTACCATGACGTTCGGCGGCCATATCACATATATACCGACAAGAAAGAATACAAAACCGATGATGCTAACTACTATTCCAATCCCTCGCATACGGTTTTCGGCCCGCGAGAGTTCGAGATATTGGTCGGACAGAAGATTGAGATCACCGTACAACGCCGGCTTTTCACGATCGGTATCGACAGGTTCAGACCTATCCGGCAGATCTTCTTCCCAGAAGCGATTCTTCGGCGTGAGTTTGGGCGCTTGAGACATGATCAATCCTGCGTCAGACGGATTTGCGCTTGGGCACTTTGATCGGCCTTGTCGCGCCAATAGGTGGCCTCGAGACGGGCGTTCTGGAACCGCTCGGTATCTACCTGTACCGAGGCGTGAATCACGCGCGCGTTTTCATGATCGCTCTGCTCTTGCTGCATATCTTCAAACCACCCGCGGGTATCTTCGATTATCGCATCGTCGGGAAGCGCGGACATCTGGGGCATCGGCCGCTCCACCCCATGGCGACCGGCGAGAATCCGCTGGAACCAACGCCCATCACTTTGTTGCAGGCTCAGCGTCCATTCGTAGGCGCTGCGGTCAGGATCGAAGTGTCCAAGTATTAGCTTCATACCCACAGTATCGCAGTCGGTGAGGACCGAGCGCATACCCAGATAATCGTTATTAAAGCCAACCTCACCACTCAGTCCGACCAGAATCGCGTTGAACTGGGCGAGTTCTCGATTGATGTCTTGATCGGTCCACTTGCCTTCGGTGCGCTCGCCTAAGCCGAAGTAACAGCGATCCAGCCAGATTTCAGCTTGTGTGTCTTCTGCGTTGGCGGCGGCCCAAGCCAAAATTGCACCCGCTGCGACTAGCACAATCGCCCAACCGAATGGGCCTAGTAAAGTCGTTACGCCGGTAAGCCAAGCGTATCCTCCAACGAGGGTCCCAGCGCCAAACACAAAACCCGAGCCGGTATACAACAATGCCGCGTCCGTATCGCCTGTCGCACCTGTTCGCCACGCCGCCATGAACGACCGCACACCATCAACCGCTGACGCAGCAACAGCAAAACCACCGCCAACTCGAATCAGCAAATCCGCCGCGGCCTCTCTACCAAGTGCCTTTGCCCCAGCACCGACAAGTTCCATCCCCGCACCGGTGGCCCCGATCGTCGCAGAACTCAATGCCGCCCAGGCCTCCTTGTGCTCGCGCCCGACCGTCTCGTCCAGCTGCTTGAGATTGTCGCGTAGTGCCCAGCCCTGCAGGGCAGCCGCGCCGGCGGCGACGATAACGTTGCCGCTGCCCGCCACGCGCAGGGCCTTGCCGCCGATCTCCTTGCTGGCCTGAGCCAGCCGGGCGGCCGGTATGCGTAGGTCGTCGATGGCCTGGGCGGCCCGGGCGTTGAGGCTGACGCCCGTCACACGGATGCGCCCGAGCAAGTCGCCTACGGCACTCGCCGCGCGATTGCCGACTCGATTGGCCTGGTTGATCGCATGACGCAAATCATCAGCGCTGTCGGTCGTCCAGAGTACGACATCGACAATCCGGTTGCGCACCGCGGCATTATCGATGAGCAGAATGCCGCCCACGGCCATGGAGCGTACCGTGCGTTCACCGCGTTTGAGCGTCTGCGTCACGGCCTGTCGCATCGGGTCGAAAGCGAACCCGTTGAGCATCTCGTAGTAGTCGCCCACGCGCATGCGGACACGAATACCCGTCATCTCAGTGCGCGCAAACGCGAGCACGGCCGTCTGCTGGGCATTGAGACTAAGCTGATGGGCACGCTCGGACAGCAACTCGCCCAGCCGGCTCACCGCGCCGTGAAGCGCTTGCTGGATATCGGCGACGGCCTGCTGGGTAGGTTCGCCCAGGTGTTGCTGGAATCCGTCGGATTGGGCCAGGCTCTTGGCCGTGTTGTAGAGCGTGGTGGTGCCGTTGACACTACCGTCCGCCGACGGCGTGAAAGCCGCCATCAGGTCCGGGTGATCGCCGAACAGCGCGCGATAGACGGGATTCGTTTCGGCGTCCGAGGCGCTCGCCAGCCATTGCTGCCAACAGGCATGACTTTCTTCATCGGTCGGCCCGCCCGCGATACAGGGGGCCATGGTGCGGATCAAGGCGCTCCGGGAGGCCGGTAAACTGGGCTCGAAATCACCGAAACGATCGATCCAGTCGCGCTGCCCGGCCCAACGCGCCCAGTCGGCACCGCAGTCGTCAATCTGTGTCTGAAACGCGTCCAGCGTGCGCTGGTATTCCTGTGCAAAGTGAGCGCGTGCGTCTTCGTCATAACGGGCCGCCAGCCGAGACCAGCGGTGGGCGGCATCTTCGGCCGCACGCTCCTCCCGCGTGGACCACACCATCATCGACTCGCGTTTGCGATCAGGCTCGTCGGCATGGGCCGCGGTGGCCTGGGCCTCGACGAACGCTTTCAAGCCCACGATCGACTGAGACACGATATGCGGGCGCGCGTTGTTTGCCTGATAGCGGGCGCGGTTGGCGACAACGGTTAAACGCGAGGCGTTCATTTCAGCCACCATGCCCACCGGGTCATGCAGAGCAAACGCAGCCACGCGAGTCTGGCCGTCGGCGGCCTGTGTGTAATGCGCCGCACTTTCTTCGATGGCCTCGACTTCGCCACTACGCTCTTCGTTGCCGAACAGGCTCTGCCAGCGACGTGTGGCCGATTCGCTCTGCGACGTGCGCGGCGTGTTCTGGATACGCTGGCGCCGTGCGATCGGCCCGGCCGGAGCCTGGGCGAACTCTTCGACCAGCTGGGACAGCGCACCCGCGTTCTGACTGGGCGGCTGGGCGATCTCGAACGCATCCGGATGGCTGCTGGGATCGCCGCTCAGCGCGGCACAATCGATCTGTTGCATCCGGGAGGCGGGCTCCTGTTCGTACTGGTCCCGAACGCTTTTCGGCCAGGGGTGATCGCTGAAGGCGATATAGATCGTCGGCGTGGCTTCAGGATCCTTGACGTGGATGAAGCTGGCCGGAATGTTATGACCATCGCGCTTGCATCGCGCGGATACGCTATCGCCTGTCTTGTGGTCGATATCGTCCGGATCCGGCATCAGTCGCAGGTGGCCGTCTTGATTGACCGCATAGACCTGCCACACGCCGGGCGTGCCCAGATAGACCTGCACGAACCCTTCGCGCAGCGTTCTGAGCGTGTATTTGTGGGCGTTGAGGGGCTTGTCGGTGACGCCTTCCCCCAGCTGCGAATGGCCGCCGAGGATGTCATCGGGCCGGGCGTCCAGCGCCTTCGGGATGACGGCATAGCGCAGTGGCAGAATCGGCAGACCCTGGCGCTCGCAAAACGGGCAGTCGCCGTTCGTGCTGGCCGCACAGGCCCGGGCCGCCTGCGCGTTTTGCTGCAGTTGCTGCGCCATGTCGTTGGCGGGTGCGGTCGTGGTGTCGCTCATGCGAACGCTCCCTTGCGATGAATGGGGTCGGCTCCGCCGCTCTGGGCCACCCGTGTTTGATGCTGCGCACTCAGCAATTCCAGCGCTTTCGCCAGGCGCTGTTCGTTGCGGGCGGCGCTGGCGATAGCAGACCGGATGGCGCCGGGTGCATCCCATCCCGGCCCGAACGACAGACTATTGAGTACGTAGAAGATCCGGTCTTCAGGATCATTCAATCCGTGAGCTTCTGCCTCGCCCAGATAATTCGATAGCGTTATTTCTGGGCGAGCCGGAGCTGCAATGCCCGCTTTGCGCATCGCAATCAACAACCGGCGCATTTCGGGAATGCGGGCCTGGTGGACCGCGTCGCCTCGCGTGTAGGGCAGCCGCTTCGCATGAGCGCTTCTATCGCGCGCGCTATGCCATGCCAATAGCTCGCCGCCGCCATTGACGGTCAACCAAGCATCTATTTCGCCGAGCCATGCATCTCGTCGCGCGGGGTCTTCAGTGTCGTCAAGATACAGGGCTAGACGCAGCGGTTCGTATAAGGCCGTGACGCGCTGTTTACCTTGCGCGTCGCGCTGAACCAGGCGTCGCGCCAAGCTTTGCGCAAGCGCTTGCGCCGGCGCATTGCTTTGCAGAAAAGCGGCGACATAATTCCCATGGATGCTCACGGGGGCCGATAGATTATCGACCAGGCGGCGAATGATGTCTTCGCAGCGCCGCAAGGGCTGGTCAGCCGTGTTGATGCGAACAAGATGGGGGCACAAATCCGGCTTATGCTTGAGATCGGCTCGAGGTACGCATACGGCGTCCGCGTACAACCCCTCCGACAGCCGCGGCAGTGCAATCGGGTCTTCGAGCGCTCGGGCAAAGCGTTTGTCGACAAACGCATAAATGGCACCCGAGGGCGCACGCGCCTCCCATTCACTTAGGTGCGTCCAAATCGAATCCGTCGAAGCACGGCTCACCATCACGCCTTCCACTCGCATTCAGACAGCGGCGAAGCCGGCAGGCGCGGCGCATCCGGTGTTCCACTCGCCGGCCCGGTCAGAATCTTCTGTGCGGCGTGGAAGGTCACGGCCCCCGGCGCGGTCAGGGTGATATTGCCGCCCTCGATGGTCAGGCCCGCGCCCCCGGCCGACAGCAGGATACGTTGTGGCGAACTGACGTTGACGCTGGCCTCGGTGCTGGCGACGGTGACATCCTGTTCGGCCGCGAAGGTGGCCTGGCCCGCCTGGGCCTGGGCGCTGACCGGGCCGGTGGCGGCATGGATATGGATGCCGATTTCCGGGTTGGGCTTGTCCGCCGCCGGGGTCTGGCCCTGGGTATACAGCCGCAGGCCGCGCGCGACGGCCACGCTGGTGTCGTTCTGGGTCAGCAGGTTGATGTCGTTGGCCGTCAGGCTCTGGGTATGGCCGGCCGAGACGATGTGGTCGGCCGGGGTGACGGCGGCGATGCCGGCCGGGGCCGAGAGGATGAGGTCCGGACGCGACCAGGCCGGCGCGTCGCCGGCGCCGCCCTGGGTGGTCTTGATGGCGGCGGCGTCGGCTGCGGTGTCGGTGCCGGTGCCGCGCGCGGTCTGGCCGGCCGCGTCGTGACTGTCGGCCAGCGCGTTGATGGCGGCGCGGTCGGGGGTCTTGTCGTCGCCTGCGACGATCGCTTGTTGTTGGTCGGCTGCCTCGGACAGGGCCTTGGTGAGCTGATGGGCTTCGGACAGGCCGGCGATGGCACCGTCCGCACTGAGCTGTTGGCGGCCGGGCTCGGTGGTCAGCAACAGGCCCTGGCCGGCGCGGACGGCGCCCGTGGCCCGGGTGGCCAGCTCGGCACCGTGGCCACGGTCGGTTTCACGGGCCGCGTCGCGTTGGTGCTTGATATGGCCCAGCGCCAACCGGGTGGCGTATTGCGTGGTCGAGAGTTCGGTGCGCAGCTGGCCCGGCGTGTCGTCGAAGACGAGCTGATTGAAGCCGCCGGTGCCCTGCCCGCTGGTCGACAGCGCCTGGGTCTTGATGCCGGACAGGACCGCCGGATGGGCATAGGCGCCGGCCTCGCCCGCGAACCAGGCCGGGGCATTGGCTGTGGTGGCACCGACGGCGCCGCTGGTCTGGTTGTGTTGCCCATCGACGGCGCCCTGCCCGTTGTAGAGCGCGCCGGTGACGACGGGCCGGTCGATATCGCCTTCCAGGAAGGTGATGATGACTTCCTGGCCGACACGCGGGATGAAGTGACTGCCCCAGTTGGCCCCGGCGATCGGGGTGGCCACCCGCACCCAGGTGCCGGCGGCATCGGTTGCCGGGGCGTTGTCGGCCGCGCTGGGGTGGGCCTGACGGTTGTGGGCCTTGGTACCCCGCTGCCAGTGAAACTGCACCTTGATGCGATGATCGCGGTCGGTATGAACCGGCGTGCCCGGCGCGCCGACGACGATGGCGGTCTGCATGGCCGGGGCGGTGGGCTTGGGATGCAGCCGATGGCCGTGGCCGTCGCGCTGGACGGCCCGATAGACGGTATCGACGGGGATGGCGGTGAAGTGGTTGTGATAGAAACCGCTCGGGTTCGGGTCGTCGGGCTTTCGCGGCGCACGGGCATTGTCTGCGTCGCGGGTGTGCTGCCCCCACTGGGTATCGACCAGCGCCCGCGGGCGCACGGGTGCCCTGTGTTCGACGCCGCCGAGTTCGCGTTCGGCCCGCGCGAAGATTTCGGCGGACAGGTTGTTGCGTATGCGGTGATGGACCGTCAGGCAGAGTGCCGGGTAGTCGGCCACCGGATGCTGGATCAGCACGAACCGCTGGCCTGGGGCCTGTTGCCGCCAGCTGCCCTCGCCGCGATAGCGGGTCTGCTCGGCCCGGTAGGCCTCGGCCTGTCGATCGGCCAGGCGCTGGCCGTCGCTGCGCGTGGGATAGGCGTATTGGCCGGGCACGTCCACGGCGTCCGTACGAATCGGGGTCTCGGCATCCGACGCGGCCGACACCGAACGGGTCTGGCGCGTGCGGTAGTCCCAGCTGGCCAGCACGACATTCGGCGCGTGGCGGCTCTCGCTGACACGCCACTGCTGGATGCTGTCCTCGGCTTCCGTGGCATCGGCCCGGTGAAACCGCACGGGCACCGGGTCGGCGGGTTCGAAGGCCTTGTTGTGATCCGCGATCACCAGACGATGTTCGCCAAGGTTTTCGGCCGACGGCGCCCCCTGGTGTTCGAACCAGAAATACAGCCCCTGGCTCAGCAGAAGCCGCCGCAGGAAGGCCAGGTCGGTCTCACCGTACTGGACGGTGAGACTGCGCCGCGGATAGACCGCCGTATCGGCCAGATCCCATCGCCATGCCGGTACCAGCCGGCCCTGGCCGACATAATCGGCGAATACGGACTCGACGATCTCGACGAGCGTGGCGTCCTGGAAGATGAAACTGTCGGTGCGATAGTCGAGAAACGCCAGCCACGGCTCGACCACGAGCCGATAGCGCGCCGCACCCTGGTTGGAACCAAGCCGTTCGAAGGCCGTGACATGGCCGTGCCACGGACGCAGCTCGGTGCGCGATTCGGCCGTCATCAATTCCAGCAGCACCGGCTGGCCCAGCAGGTCGTCGAGGGCAATATCCGCGTCGGGAGACAGGGCCGTGATCTCGAACCGATAACCCGCGCCCCCGGCAATGCGTTCTTCGCCTTCGACGGTTTCCGGAATCAGGCGATCCGGACCCAACGGCGTATGCAGACGCAGCAGCCGGCGCCCCTGGCCGAGGCCCGGCGCCAATGTCGAGAGCAGTTCGTGCAGCGATTCCATCATCTCGCGCCTGCAATACGCACGTGACCAGACATCGAAACGGCCATGCGATGGCGCTTACCGCGCGGGTATAGACAACGCGCAGTCGGTGCCTCGGTTTCACCATAGCGCGCCCGCGGCGCCGGCGCATGCCAGCCGGATCGCCGGGCCGACCGGTTCACGCCGGTACGCTTGATGATCGATTCGTGCATGGCCGTTTCTAGTTGATCTTGTAGGTGAATTCGCCGCTCTTGCGGGCCCCGACCTTGATGCGCTCGATGCCCTGGCCTTCGGCCATGCGGGAGAGCACGGTCCCGGCGATTTCCGGCAGGAGCGTGCCGGTCAGGATGTTGTCGACATTGCGCGCCCCGGAATCGACTTCCGTGCAGCGCGCGAGCACGGCTTCGACCAGCGCATCGCTCCAGGTCATGCGGGCCTGGTGGTTGTCGGCCACCCGCGCGGCGATGCGGGCGAGCTTGAGCTTGATGATCTCGGCCAGCGCATCGTCGGAAATGGCGTAGTACGGCACCACCTTCAGCCGACCCAGCAGGGCCGGCTGGAAAACCTGATACAGCTCGGGCTTGATCGCGTCCGTCATCTCGTCCAGTGCCGGCATCTCGTCGGCGGCCTTGTTGAGACACGACTTCGTGATGGTGGCCGAGCCAACGTTGCTGGTCAGAATGATGAGCGTGTTGCGAAAGTCGATCGGCCGGCCTTCGGCATCGTCGATCGTGCCCTTGTCGAAGACCTGATAGAACAGCTCCATGACATCGGGATGGGCTTTTTCGACCTCGTCGAGCAGGATGACGGAATACGGGTTGCGCCGGACTGCCTCGGTAAGTACGCCGCCTTCGCCGTAACCCACATAGCCGGGCGGCGAGCCCTTGAGCCCGGAGACGGTATGGGCCTCCTGGTATTCGCTCATGTTGATGGTGACGAGCTTGCGCTCGCCGCCGTACAGCACATCGGCCAGTGCGAGCGCGGTTTCGGTCTTGCCGACACCGGACGGCCCGACGAACAGGAACACGCCTTTCGGCTTGTCGGGATCCTCCAGACCGGCCCGGGCGGTGCGCACGCGCTGGGCGATGGCTTCCAGCGCATGGGACTGCCCGATCACCCGATTTTCCAATCGGTTCTTCAGATCCAGCACGGTGTGGATCTCGTCGGCCACCATCTTGCCGAGCGGCACACCGGTCCACGCGGCCACGATTTCGGCCACCGCATGGGCATCGACCTCGTTGGCCACCAGCGGGGTCTCTCCCTGGAGCGTGGCGAGTTCACCGGCGCGCGATTTGAGCTTGTCGCGGCGCTCATCGTCGGACAACGCGCCCTCGGCGGACACATCGGCATTCGGATCGGTGCCGTTCTCAAGCGCGGCACGCAACTGCTGGATTTCGCCCACGAGGGCGCGCTCGCGTTCCCAGCGCTGCTCGTCGGCCGTGCATTCCGCGGCGATGCTGTCACGCTGCGACTGTAGTGTTTCCAGACGTTCGTCGTGGTTGCCACCGGCGGCCCGCTCACGGGTCAGCGCGGTGATTTCCGCGTCCAGGCGCGCCAGGCGCTTGCGGTCGTCATCGATCTTGGCGGGGGTGGCGCTCTGGGCGAGTGCGACGCGGGCACAGGCCGTATCGAGGACGCTGACCGCCTTGTCCGGCAGCTGACGCCCGGTGATGTAGCGATTCGACAACCGCGCGGCTTCGGTGATCGCTTCATCAAGAATCCGCACGTTGAAGTGCGTTTCCATGAGCGCCGTCATGCCGCGCAGCATGGCGGCGGTCAGTTCCTCGTCCGGCTCTTCGACCTTGACGACCTGGAAACGGCGCGCCAGGGCAGCGTCTTTTTCGAAGTATTTCTTGTACTCGCTCCAGGTGGTGGCGGCGATGGTCCGCAGCTCGCCGCGCGCCAGCGCGGGCTTGAGCAGATTGGCCGCGTCGCCCTGGCCTGCCTGGCCGCCCGCGCCGATGATGGTGTGGGCTTCGTCGATGAACAGAATGATGGGCGTCGGGCTCTTGCGGACCTCGTCGATCACGCCCTTGAGCCGATTCTCGAATTCGCCTTTCACGCTGGCGCCGGCCTGCAGCAGCCCCAGATCGAGCACGCGCAGGGCGACATCGGCCAGGGCCGGCGGCACGTCGCCTTCAACGATACGACGTGCCAACCCTTCGACGACAGCGGTCTTGCCGACCCCGGCCTCCCCGGTCAGGATCGGGTTGTTCTGGCGTCGGCGCAGCAGAATGTCCATGACCTGGCGGATCTCGCCATCGCGCCCGATGACCGGGTCGATGCGGCCGTCGCGGGCGGCTTGTGTGAGGTTCGTGGTGTAACGATCAAGCGAGGGCGTCCGGCTCGCGCCGTCGGCGGCGGCCTCATCGGCGGCATTGTCGGACGCGGCTTCGGCGGTGTCCTCATCGCCGGCCGGCACGGCCTCTTCCGAACCCTGGGTGACACTGTCGAGATCGTGCTTGAGGGTATCGATCGGAAAACGCGAGAACTCGACCGAGCCGCGGGTCGCGAACTGGGCCAGATCACGCTCGGTCAGCAGCGCGATCAACAGATGGCCGCTGCGGATCTGCGCCGTGTGCGAATCCAGCGACGCAATCAGCCAGGCGTGCTCGAACAACGTCGGGATGCGGGACGAAAACACGGGTGTCCGGGTGTTGCCGACTTCGAACCGACCGATCTCGGCTTCCAGATCACGCGTGAGGGCATCCACATCCACCTTGCCGGCTCGGGCCGCCAGGGCAACATCGCTGGCCGGCATTTCGAGCAACGCCAGAAACAGGTGTTCGAGGTCGACCTCGTAGTGGCCGCGCGCCTGTGTCATGCCGGCCGCCCGCTCGGCGGCTCGGCGACACGTCGCGTTGAGCTTGCCGATCAGCGTCTTGAGGTTATTGGCCATGTCAGTCGGGCTCCGTCGGGTCGTTCAGGCCGGTCAGGCGATGTGATAAGTGGTATCGGCGCGCGGTTCTTGCGGTCTCTTCGAGATCACGAAAGCGTCCCAGCCGAGCCGGCCGCCGCCGTCGGCCTCGGTGCTGCCGAGCTGTGCACACTGCACATCCTCGGCAGCCAGAATCAGGCGGACTTCATATTCCAGCCGCACGCCGGTCATCCGCTGCACCAGTTTCTTCAAGGCGGCAGCGCGATCGCCGCCGGGCAGAAACGCCGAGAAATCCGCCTTGCGCAACGGACCGATCCAGAGGCGCACGCACAGATCGCATTGCAGCACGCGCTCGCCGGCGATCGCGCCGCCGCAGAGCGTGGCGTTGTTCTGGCCGAGGAACGTGCGCTGGCTCTCGGGTACCGGATACCATCGCGGCACGAATTGTTCGAGGCGCACGTCAACGCCGAAATAGTCGGCCACCACGCGTTGGACCATCACCGCCGAGACGGGCCGGCGCCAGAACGTGCCCGCATGGAAACCGGCCGACTCCAGACTGATCTCGCCGGGTGCCTGTGTCAGTTGTGTCCGCAGGGCCGAAAAATCGGTGCCGGCCAGCGAGAGCATGATCGGCAACGCCTGCTTGTCCCGGCGGCCGTCCAGCTCGTAGTGCAGGGACGGCCGGTATTTCTTCCAGGCGGCGTAGAACAACGCCGCACTGCGCGTGGTGAACAGATCGAAGAACGCCCGCGCGGCGCGATCGCGACGATAGATCTCGCGCCCGACCAGGCGTTCGGTGTACTGCAACGGCAGCGCACCGTTGGTGCCGAGCAGGCCGAAGAAGGCCGGGGTCAACGATACCGTGGCGACATCCCCGGCTTCGAGCGCATGTGCCCGCTGTAACGGTGCGTCGATCGGCTCGCCGGCGGCGTCCTGGGCCTCGGCGGCCTCGAGCTCGCTCGGTGGAAACGACAGGCTCAGGCTGTTGCGAAACCGCACATGCTGCGGCACCACGTCGCGCGCGATGGCCCGCTGCCCCGCGAAATAATGTTCGAGTAGCCGGACCGCCTGGAAATACTCGAAGCGATACGGCGCATCCAGCAGCTGCTGGATCAGACCAGTGTCGTTTCGCCGCCGCGCGGAAGGCATTCCAGGATGACCTCTTGAGTTTGCTTCGAAACCAGCACGAGCTGGGTGAAACTGTTGGCGTGAATATAGAACCCGAGAAAGCGATCGATGACCTCGGCGAATACCTGTAACCCGACGCCGACAAAGCTTTCTTCATCCACGGTCAGGCTGACCCGCACGCCGCGAACCACGGCCGAATACTTGCCGCGCGCCAGCCAGGTGGTCGTGGACTCGTAGTCCAGACCGACGACGCCCTCGATCTGGCGCGACGATATGGCCGAGCGGTTGAGATCGTAGATCCGCAGGATTTCCTTGAAGGTTTCGAGCCCGCCCTGCAGCAGCGATAGATGATCAAGCGCGAGGTGCGAAATGAGGCGCCAGTTGGCCGCCCGGCCGTGCGTGAACCGGCGCTCGACCGAGGGTTTGCGCATCAGCGCGATACGTTGCACGACGGAGCCGCCCTCGAGGTCGAGATCGCCCCCCGGCCGGCCATATGACAACCCCTGTGGCAGATCCCGGTTGGTGCATGTCAGCGCCAGGCTCAGGGTATCCGTGCGCGGGGAAACCGGCTCGAAAGCAAGATCGACGAGCGAGAGCTGCAACTCGTAGCCGGGGCTGGTCTGGGCCAGTAGATCATCACGCGTCGTGACCCAGTACTGGCCGTCGCTGTCAGCCGACTGGCCGTGCCGCAGCGAGTAGAACGGTTTGAATTCGGTGATCGACTCGCCCTGCGGGGTCTGGCGCACCCGTTTGACGGCATCGATGGCATAGACCTCGTAGCCGTAGGCCCGGCGCGCGTCCGCCACCACCGGGTACTGGCTCGCCGTCTCGCTGACCCGGATGGGCTCACCGCGTTGTTTGAACAGGTTGACGACCGGGGTACAGCCGAGACGCAGATTCTCGTGCGTCAGGTTCTCCAGCGTCCGTGCGATCGCCGAATCGGATCGCACGTCGGCCAGGATCAGATGCAAACGCAGGCTGCGGGTGTTGTTCGGCAGGCGACGCGCCAGCGCGGCCAGGTCGATGTCGAAGAAGTTGAACTTCTCGGGATAGGCGAAGAACTCGGTCAACAACCGGAACGCCGGATGGGCGTGCGCGGGATAGTCGATCAGTGCCTGATCCTCGTCGAAGCCAACCGTATGCACGGGGCGTTCACCGAGCCGATGCCATTCCCCGTCGCGATCGGCCTCGACGTAGAAACGCAGCGCGTGCATGGACACCGCATCCCGCAACGCCGCACAGAACGATGGCTCGCCATCGATGAAAAGCCGCAGCGTCTCGACACCGAGTTCCGCCAGATTGGCCTGGTCGGAGGTGAGCGCGAACTCCAGCGAAATCTGGCCGGTGGCATCGCCGGGCAGCTGGACGACCTGCGGCGGCCGAGCGATCGCGTGGTAATCGGCCGAACGCAGGGCGATCGGGGCGAGCGTGACGTCGTAGGCCGTGCGAAAACGACAGGCCACGCCCCGTACCGGCTGGGAACGCAGCTCGGTGCCGCGTGGAATCGTCTGGGCCCGCGTCAGCTGGCCCGCCGCGCTGCCCAGATCCATCCGTGCGATGGAACAGGCAGGAAACGGACGCAGGTAGTGCGGATAGAGCACCTCGAACAACGCATCCGTGAACTCCGGATAGTTGTCCTCGATCTTTTTCGATACCCGTGCGTTGAGCAGCGCGAACGATTCGATCAGCCGCTCGACGTGCGGGTCTTCGCTGACATCGCCGGACAGGAGCAGGCGCCCGGCAATCTTCGGATACCGCTCGGAGAACTCGCGCGAATACCGACGCAAGAACGCCAGTTCGCGTTCGTAGAACGGCAGCAGCTCTTCCATGCCCCCTCCCTGCATACCGAGCCCGCCTAGGCCGCGCTGGCAAACAGACGCGATAGCGCCTCGGCGGCCGGCACCCGTCGCCGACGCAGCGCATCACCGGTCGCGGCCCAGTCCTGTGCGGTACTGGCACGCCAGACCTCGGGCAGCAACCGATCCGGGCGGCCGCCGGCATGCAAGAAGACCACCGCCAGCGCGGTCTGGGCATTGGCCGGCAGCGTGCCGAAGCTGCGACGACCGCGGTTGGTTGCCGCGCCCATGTACATCGCCGCCAGACGATCAATCGCACGACGATTGTCATGCGCGATGATCGCGCCCTGCTCGTTCGCGGTCAGGCGTACCGGCTGCCAGCGTGTAGCGGCCTGCAGCTCGGCGCCCGTCTTGCCCAGATAGGGCCGCAACTTGCGACGCAGGCTCGACGGCAGCCCCGCGCGGTGCAGGTCGGCCTCGCGTACGGTCGCCAGATCCAGCCGCTTGCCGACGCGCAGTCCGTGCCTGCCCTCTCGATCGGGCAGGCGCACTTCCGTTGCGCGCTGGCCAAGCGCCCGGGCGACGAATCCGAAATCGATTCTGTTCATTGGAATATGTGCTCTCTGATCGTACCCGTGCCGCCAGGGCCGGGTGCGACCTCAATGATCACGTAGACGGCGCGATTTCGAGACTTCGTACTGCAGCGTCGAAGGCTGAAGCATGGCATCGAAGTTCACCGGCTCCTGGGCCGGATGCACGACAAGCAATGCCGAAATCGCGAAACGCAGTTTGCTTGAGGCGAAGTAGTCCATCTCGAGCGTGGCGCGAACGTTGGTCAGACGCGGCTCATGATGGTCGATGGCGCGCTCCAATGATCGGCAGACATACGCCCGATCGTAGGAATTCGCCAGGCTCAGCCCCGAGAAATCGGACAGGCCGTAGCTCAGGATCGAGCGCTGACACTCGGGAAAACGCTCAAGCGCCTCGTCGGCCAGAACCAGGCGGGTATTGAGCAACGCTTCGAGATCCCGCGCCACCGATTCCTTGACCTGCTCGATATTCAGACGACGCGCCACACCGGTCGCCGGCGCACGCACGTCGTCATCGAGAAGCTTCTCGAAAAGGCTGGGCTCGAACTCGTCGATCATGTCCTGCCTGCTGTCCTGGTCTTCGTGTTGCCTCACGGCAATCAAAAAAAGGCCACGCAATCGCCGTGAGCGACGATCGCGCGGCCTTTCGGCGTGCCGAACAACGGCGCCGCGATCAGGCCGCGAACGTCTTGTCGTTCTTCGTCAGGCTCCAGGCACCCTGGGAGCTGCCGCCGGCGCCGCCGCCGATCTTCTGCTGCGTGTACTTCCACTGCACCGCAGCGTACTTGAGCGCCATCGTTTCCGTGGGGATGCCCTCGCTCTCGACCGTCGGCTCGACTTCGGCGACGATCGCGTCCTTGAGCTGGATCTCCATGTACTTCACGCGCTGGCCTTCGCCGTCAGCACGATAGAACTCGATGGTGACCTTCGAAAAGGTCTGGCCGCCGGAGCAGGCCTGATACAGCTGCGGGCTGACGACGTCCATGTCCTTGGTGAACACCATGTCCTCGTGCTCGCAGCGCTCGGCCGTGTGGCCACCGGCACTGGAGGCCGTTGCCGACTTCGGCTGAGAGATGCGATGACGCCAGGTATGGGCTTCGACCCAACCCGCGTGCTCCTTGTCCTGCGACTCGCCCTTGATGCCGGGGCGCTCGAACTTGATGTAGATATCCTTCATGGGGGTCCTCCGTTAGACGATGAAAACAGTCGCGACGTTGCGCTACGACGCTCTTGCCGATTCCGGCAACTCGGCGACCAGCCGGAGCGAGACGGACAGCTCGTCGAGTTGAAAATGCGGCCGCATGAACGCCACCGCCCGGTAAGCCCCGGGCCGTCCCGGGATTTCTGACACCTTGATCGATGCCTCGCGAAGCGGGAACTGCGCCTTGGCTTCCTGCGTCGCGTTGTCGTCAAGGAGTACGTATTGGGTGATCCAGTTGTTCAGAAAGTCCTCGACGTTGCCGGCCGAGGCGAAACTGCCGATCTTGTCGCGCATCATGGCTTTCAGATAATGCGAGACACGCGATACGGCGAAGATGTACTGCAACTGCGCCGAGAGCACGGCGTTGGCGTTGGCCGCATCGGTGTTGTATGTCTTCGGCCGCTGGACCGACTGGGCGCCGAAGAACGCGGCATAGTCGGTGTTCTTGCAGTGCACGAGCGGAATCAGGCCGAGGTCGCTCAACTCCTTCTCGCGGCGGTCGGTGATGGAGATCTCGGTCGGGCACTTGAGCGCGACCTCTCCATCGTCCGTCTTGAAGGTATGGGTCGGCAGATCCTCGACCAGACCGCCACCTTCCACGCCACGAATGGCGGCACACCAGCCGAAATTCTCGAACGCCGTGGTCAGGCGGGCACCGAAGGCATAGGCCGTGTTGCACCACAGATATTTGTCGTGATCGCTGCCGTCGACGTCTTCGACGAAGTTGAATCCGTCAACCGTGGTGCCGTCGACCGGGTTGTACGGCAACCGGCCGAGAAAACGCGGCAGTGTGAGACCGACATAGCGCGAATCCTCGGATTCGCGAAAACTCTTCCACTTCGCGTATTCGACGGTATCAAAGATCTTGGCCAGATCGCGCGGCTTGCCGAGTTCCGTATAGGAGTCGAAACCGAACAACTGCGGCGACGCCGCGGAGATGAACGGCGCGTGCGCCGCAGCCGCCACATGCGACATCTGCTGAAGCAGGTGCATGTCTTCGGGCAGCCGCCCGAACTCGTAGTCGCCGAGGACTGCGCCGAAGGCGTCGCCACCGAACGTGCCGAACTCCTCCTCGTAGACCTTCTTGAACATCGCGCTCTGGTCGAAATCCACAGCGGATTTGAAGTCGCGCAACAGCTCCTGCTTGGTCGCCGACATCATGCGGATCTTGATCGTCGAGCCGGTCGACGTCTGGGAGCACAGGTATTGCAGTCCGCGCCAGGAGCCTTCGAGCTTCTTGAACTCCGGCGCGTGCATGACCTCGCTGAGCTGATCGGAGATCAGACCGTCCAGCTCGGCGATGCGGGCATCCAGGGTCGCCCCCAGATTGTCGGAAACGACGACGGTGCCTTCCATGACATCGTCGACGAGTGCACTGATGAGATCCTTGGCTCGTTCTCGCTCGTCGTCCGAACGGGCGACCCGGCTTTCCTCGACGATCTGGTCGAGCAGGTTGCCGGTATTTTCCTCGGCAGCCGCCTGAGCCTGGTTCTGTTCGCTCTGGGCATCGGCCATATCAGGCATCTCCCTTGTCGCCGTCGTCATCCCGACCGGAATCGGGCGCGGCTTTCTTGAGTGCGTCGAGTTTCTCGGTGCTGCTCAACACCTCGGCGAGCAGGTCCTCGAGCTTCTCGTTGCCGGCGATCTTGTTGCGCAGATCGGCAAGCTTCTGACGCGCCTCGACAAGCTGACGCAGCGGCTCGACCTGTTCGACAACTCGATCGGGCGAGAAGTCGTCCATGCTGGTAAACGCCATATCGACGCCGAATTCGCCCCCCTCATCCGAGAGCTTGTTCGGTACGCGATAGGTTGCGCGCGGCTCGAGCCCGGACATCACATCGTCGATATTGTCGTTGTCGACTTCGACGAACTTGCGATCCTTGAGGCGCGGCTGTTCCTTGACGGACTGGCCGCGATAGTCCCCCAGCGCCCCGACAACGAAGGGCAGTTCCTTCTGCTCGATGGCATCGCCCTTCTCGACCTCATAGGTCAGCTGGACGCGTGGCGGACGGACCTTCTGCAATCGCTTCTGAACGCTTTCTTTCTTTGCCATGGTGCTCTACTTCGGAAGACTTTCGAGTTTCTGGAAGGGGTTGAGCGAGCCATCGTCGCTGTCGCCACCCTGCGTGTCCTGCCCGGCATCATCCGGTGCGGCCGACGTCGATTTGCTACTGGACGATTGGCTGGCCGAACGCGAGGCGCTCGACGATGATCGCCGGGAATGCGACGACGAGTGGCGCGTCGAGGAACGACGCCGCTTCCGGGTCGTCTGCGACTTGCCGCTGTCCTCGCTCTCCCCGGCCGGCAGGATGCTCTCGCCCAGCGTCTCACGTAGCTGATCGGCCAGCTGATTGGCCCGCTGCCGCATCGAGCCCTTCAGGTCCGACTGATTCTGCAGCGTGGCCAGAGACGCCTCGGCGAGCCGCAGGCTGCTGACGAGTGCGATGCTGTTTGCCTGGTTGTTCTGCCCGTCACGACTGATCGCTTCTTCCGAAGCCGTCAGCGCCTTGACGTAATCGCTGTTATCGAAATGCAGCTTGGCGATGCCCACCCACGGTGTCGGGTCGACCGGATCGGCCTTGGCTGCCTTTTCGAACAGCGATATCGCATCGGTGCTGTCGCCATCGGCCGCGCGATTGGCCGCCTGGTTCATCAACTGATCATGCGTCAGATGTTCGGATTCGCCCATGGAGGCGCAGCCGGACAACAGCAGCACCACTGCCAGTCCGACAGCGGTCGCCCAACGCATTTGCAGCACTGGCGTATTCAACGTCAACTCGCTCGTTCCTTCTGATCGTGCCGGAAAGTCTTATTCATGCGTGATTGTTTGATACATTAATAACGAGAGACGATCAATACGATAGTTGATAATCAATCTGTCGTTTTCAATGGGGGCGACGAATTTATGCCGATTTTTCCGGTGATTACAAAACATTACCGCCTGGGGGTGATGGCGTTCGCCGTTTTCGCTCTGCTCGCACAGAGCGCGTGCTCCCTGCTCGGCGCGCGCGAAAAACCCGACGATGCCCCGGTACCGATCGACCGATTCCAGAGCGAGCCGTCGCCGAACACGACGGCGCTGCGCATCTTCTCGTCGCAGGAGCTCAATCAGTCGCGCACCGGCCAGGCGCTTTCGGTGCTCGCTCGTCTGTATGTCCTCAAGGATTACGAAGCCTTCAACGAGGCAGACTTCGCTTCGTTCGTGGACGCCGACACGGCGAAGGCGCACCTGGGCGGTGATCTGGTCACGGCCCGCGAGACCATGCTCCTGCCGGGCAAGAAGTACGAAACCTACGTCCCGACAGCATCCGACGGGCAATACCTGGCGGTGGTGGTGCTGTTCCGCGATGCCGATCCGAGCCGATGGCGTGCCGTGTTCAAGCTCGATCGAGACGACCCGGAACCGATCACGCTGGGCGTGAGTCGCTGCGCGCTGATCGCGACCAGCGGCCATGTCGTTGAGGAAAGCGAGGCAGTCGAGCAGCCCCTGACAAGCGCGCGCTGCCCGGGCAACTGATGCCTGCCTGCCCGTTCATTCGCAGCGATGGGATGCCCGTCACGCATGACGCACCGTATCGCGACTCCACCGGGCTTGCCGGGTCGCCGGCGCCCTTGGACACGCGAATATTCAGAGCACACAAACGGCTCGCACTCTCAATTTGTTTTGCACAATAAAATACGCAGCAGCTCAAATCGAGGCCGGCCAGTTATCCCGATTATTGTGTCGGCGTGATAAAAAAAAGCACCGCGAGCCATGAAATGACCAGAAACGGCAACGAGATTCAAATGGCGTTAGATATTTCTACCACCCGATACGCGATTCGCTGCGCGGAGAGCCGTCGATGAGTCAGCATCAGCGGGTTCTCTGGGGAGAAGGCCTGTTTCTTCGCCCGCAGCATTTCCAGTATCAGGACCTTTATCACGACAGCCGGCTGCGAGAAGCACTGGCTGATGCGCATCCCTACGCCTGGGGGCTCAAACGCATCCGGGTCGAGCGTGACGCGCTGGCCAACGGGGTCTTCCGGCTCAACGCGCTATCAGCGATCCTGCCGGACGGTGAAGTCTTCGATGCACCGGAGCCCGACGCACTCCCGCCGGCGCTTGCCCTGGACAATATCCCCGAGGCGACCACGTCGGTGATCATTTATGCCGGGCTGCCGCGCCTGCGCGATCGCGGCGGCAACGTGGCCGCCGATGCGGAGCAGGCCCGACAAGGGCTGACGCGTTATTTCCGTACCGACGGCAATGCCCCCGACATGTTCACCGACGCCGCAGATGCCGACCTGGCTTTCCTCGGCCGCTCACTGCGACTACTCACCGACGACAAGCCACGAGACGAATACGTGAGCCTGCCGATCGCCCGGCTGGAGCGCGCCTCGACGGGCGGCTTCCAGCTCGACGACCAGTTCGTGCCACCGGTGTTTCAGATCGGCGCGTCGGAAGCGCTGATCCAGCGCCTGCGTCGCCTGCTCGATGCGCTGCAGGCCAAGATCGATTCGCTCTATGGCCATCATCGCGAGCCGGCCCAGGATCTCGTCGAGTTTCGCTCCGGCGATATCGCCTCGTTCTGGCTTTTGCACACGGCAAGCAGCGCCTTTGCCGGGCTGTCCCATCTGCTGAACAACCCGGGGCTGTCGCCAGAGCGCCTGTTCCAGCGCATGCTCGAACTCGCCGGCGCATTGATGACCTTCTCGACCCGGCATTCCCTGGCGGACCTACCCGCCTACGACCACGAGGAACCGGGCCATGTCTTCGACAGCCTGTCGCGGATCGTTCGGGATCTGCTCGAGGCCGTCATCTCCGAGCGCTACATCCGCATCCCGCTGCAGGAGAGCCGGCCGTCCTATCACGTCGGCCAGCTCAACTCCGACCGCATCAACGAGCGTACGGAGTTCTATCTGGCTGTGGGCGCGGACCTGTCGCCGGCCGAACTCGTCGAGATCGTCCCGCTGCGTTTCAAGGTTGGCGCACCGGACGATGTCGAACGATGCGTGCTGTCCGCCCTGCCTGGCGTCAAGCTGATCCATACACCGCAAGTGCCAAGCGCGGTGCCGGTGCGGGCCGGCCAATCCTATTTCTCGCTGAGCGTGACCGACCCGCTGTTCGAGCGCATGCTCAAGGCCGGCTCGATCATGATCTATGTGCCCAGTGGCATTCGCGAGCTGAAGCTCGATCTCGTAGCGGTGGTCTAGATGAGCGATAACAGACACGATCGAACGACCGACAACACGAGTCGCGCCGCGTTCGAGAGCCATTTCGAGGGGCTCGGCAACGCGGGCGAGACCACCCTCATCGACCTGCTCTACGACGGCTTCTATCTGCTGTTCTTGCTGCGTAACGGCCACTATCCGGCCGAAGCCGAACCGTTCGCCGACGAGGTCCGCCGCTATCTCGACGAATTCGAACGCAACGCGCGCAAGCACAACAAGACCACAGAGGACATCTACCAGGCCAAGTACGCGCTGTGTGCCGCGATTGATGAAACCGTACTGGCCAGCGGCCCTAAGCTGCGCGAGTACTGGGAGCTGCGCCCGTTGCAGCTGCAACTGTTCGGCGATCATCTGGCCGGCGAACACTTCTTCGACCGTCTCGAACAGCTGCGCGCCGAGGGCCGACCGCGCCTTGAAGTCCTCGAAGTCTTCTATCTCTGCATGCTGCTCGGCTTCAGCGGCCGCTTTCTGCTGGAAGGCACGGAGAAACTGAGCTATACAATCGCCCGTGTCGGCGACGAAATCGCCAGCATGAAAGGCAAACGCGCCGGCTTCGCACCGCGCTGGCAGCCGCCGGACTCCATCCGGCACAGGCTCAAGCGCGAAGTGCCGATGTGGGTGGTCGGCTCGGTCTGCCTGCTCGTGGCAGCGGTCACGGTCACCGGGCTTGGCTACACGCTGTCCGAGCAGACTCACACGACGCTGGCGCAATACAACGACATCGTCCAGATGCCGCCCACATCGGCGCATCTGACGATCACCTTACCCTGAGCCTGTAGACCACCATGGTGGATGCCGCCACAAGACTGTCGCGATTGCGCGATGCTTTCGATGCCATTTTTCATCAGGCCAACCGCCTGTTGCGCATCGAGAGCGCGCTGGGCACCGATGCGCTCGTCGTCGAGCGCGTCCACGGCCGCGAGGCAATCAGCGAATGCTACGGCTTTGCGATCGACTGCATCGCGCCTTCGGCCTCGTTCGAGCTCAAGACGCTCATCGGCGAGCCCTTGACGCTCAGAATGCAAACGCCAGACGGCACGCGTACCTGGCATGGCCTGGCCGAACGCGTGGCTTTTCTCGGCTCCGACGGCGGCGTCTCGCGATATCGCGTCATGCTGGTGCCGTGGCTCCATCTGCTGTCGCTACGTCGCGATTGCCGCATCTTTCAGGACCTGGATGCACTCGGCATCATCGAACGCATCCTTGCGGCCTATCCCCAGGCCCGTTTCCGCACCGATGTGACCCAATCACTGGCGACACGCCCGCGCTGCACGCAGTTTCGCGAAACCGATCTGGCCTTCGTGGAACGCCTGCTCGCCGAGGAAGGCCTGTGCTATCGCTTCGAGCATGATCCCGCGACAAGCGCGGCAGAGGCTGAAAACGAGGCAGCCCTCGGCCCGGAACTGGTCATTTTCGACGCGGCGGCCGACACGCCAAAGACAGCGCCAGCCTCGGTCCGCTTCCATCGAAGTGCCCCCGTCGAGGCCAGCGACACTATCACCGCGTTCTCTCGCCGCGCGGCCGTCACACCCAACCAGGCCAGCATTTCGGCCTGGGACGCACTCAAGGTACGCGCCCAGTCGCATACCGCCGGCGCGCAACCCAACCCGGTCGATCTGCCGACACTCGAACTCTACGATGGCTCGCGTGCAGCACTGCGACACCAGACGCTGTCGGTCGTGCGACAGAGCGCCGAATACTGGGTGGACGCCAGCCGGCTCGGCGCCGACACCGCCGATGGCAGCGCCAGCGCCCGACAATTCGCGGCCGGCCATGCTTTTGCACTGACCGCACACCCGAGCGATGACGGCACATATCGCCTGCTGGCAGTCGAGCACCGTGCCGCGAACAACCTCGGCGCCCATCTGGCGCATCTGTTGAACACCCCGGATATCGAATTCGGCAGCTATCGCAACCGCTTCTGCTGCGTGCCGGACAACATCGCGCAACGGCCGACCTATCGCCACAAACCCACAGCCCCCGGACCGGAAACCGCACTCGTGGTCGGCGTGGCCGAACAAACGCTGACCAGCCAACGCGATCACGGCATCAAGGTCCAGTTTCCCTGGCAACGCGGCGAGCAGCCCCATACCGGCGGCTTGCGCGCCGAGGGCGAGGCCGGCAACGCACCGGGCAACGAACGTTCGGGCATCTGGGTTCGTCTCGGCGAAGCCCTGGCCGGCCCGAACTGGGGTAGCACCTTCGTACCGCGGATCGGTAGCGAAGTCCTCATCGATTACCTGGAAGGCGATATCGACCAGCCCGTGGTTATCGGTCGCCTGCACAACGGCACCGCAGCCCCGCCTTTCGCCGCCGGCGCCGACAGCGGCGCCAATCATCCCGGCACACTCTCCGGCATCCAGACCCACGCCACCGACAACACGGGCAGCAACCACTGGATCCATGACGACGCCCCGGGTCAATTACGCCAACGCCTGGCCACAAGCCAGGCCGATAGCGCCCTGAACCTGGGCTACTTGATTGAACAGGCCGGCGCCCATCGAGGCACTTATCGCGGCCAGGGCACAGAACTGCGCACCGACGGCTGGGCAGCGCTGCGCGCCCCGGAAGGCCTGCTCTTTTCGACCACCGGCCGCGAACGCGCGCAGTCCAGCGCGCACGACATGGCGGAAAGCGTCGGCCAACTCAAGGCAGCCCACGATCTGGCCCAGCGCTTGTCGGATGCCGCACAAGCACAACAGGCGAGCTCACTCGACGCCAACACCGCCCAGCAGTCCTTCATCGAAACCCTCGACCCACAGGCCGACGGTATCTATCAGGCGCCGGTCGGCGGCCAGGATCATCGCAAACACCAACCCGGCACCCGCACGCCCGGCGACCCGGCCGAACGCCCGGCACAACCAACTGCCCTGTTCGAGACACCCAGCGTGTTGGCCACCACCACGCCGGCATCGACACTGCTGTTCGCCGGTCGCCACACTCACCAGAGCGTGCAAAGCGAAATCCAGCATACGGCTTCCGGCACCTATAGCAGTATCTCCGGCGCTGGAAGCAGCCTGTATACCCACGACGGCGGCATCCAGAGTGTCGCCGCGCAGGGCAGCACGAGCCTGCAGGCTCATGACGATACGCTCGAAATACTTGCCGACGATTCAGTCTCCGTCACCAGCAGCCAGACCGGCATCGACATCCAGGCCGCCGAGACCATCGAACTCGTGGCCGGCCAGTCCCGTATCACGCTCGACGGCGCGACAATCACCTTTGCTTGTCCTGGGACGTTTAAAGCCCGCGGAGGAATACACCACTTTGCAAAAGCGAGCTCTGCCAGCTTGCAGATCGTGGAACTACCAACGATCAATAAAACCGGATACAGCCAAAAAACGAATGTTACAAAACCAAGCCAAAAAGGAATCGAATTTCTTAAAGAAATAGAAAAGCTTCGACTCGAACCTTACGACGACCAGACGAAAAAAGAAATAAATTCCTGGAAGCCGGGAGCCACAATAGGATATGGACATCTCATTGGCCGAAGAGAATGGGATGCTTACAAAAACGGAATAACGAAAAAACAAGCAGAAGATATCTTCGACCAAGATATCGCGCCAACAGTACACGCGATAAATAGCCAAATTGACGCCCCTCTTGATTCGCAACAGTTCGATGCTCTGACTTTATTGACTTATAACATCGGAATTGGTGACAAAGGCTTAAAAAATTCTTCAGTTAAAAAATTGCTCAACAATCCTGGCGCAGAGACTCCCTACGATAGCCTCGAAAGCGCTTGGAAGGCCTGGAACAAATCACAAGGGAAAATTAATAAAGGATTAATCAACCGGCGTGCAGCTGAATGGAAAATCTACAGCGAGGGAGCTTATGAACACTGGTAATTTTAAAAAAAACTTATCATTACCAATCATGGCTGGCCTTTTCTTTCTAGGAACGATTAGCTTTACGGCACTTGCGAAAGACAAAGTCACTCGAGATATAAACTCAACAATCCAAAGCGACTGCTCCGCACGATCAGTTCAGGACCTATACGGCACATACCGCTTGACCCATTTGGAAAGATTCGGGGGCGGCTTAACAAGCCTAGAAGAGGCAAAGAAAAACCTAGGAAAGAGCCTCGAATTAAAGCCGAACCAATTTAGGGATCTGAATATAAGAATCAAAGATCCTAGCTACAAAATTCATTGCACCAAGGTTTCTGGCAGTGAAGGGGATGTTCAACCAAGAACATCGCTCCTTTTCTACGGCTTCGGAGGAAAACGCCATCAAATACAAACACTGAATGTTTCAAATAAGAAAAAAGATGACTACCCGTTTTCTTATGAAATCGTTTTAAAAAATTATAAATTTGAGATATGGTCGATGAACGACGGATTCTTTTACGAATACACAAAATCTAAAGAAACGACCATTACACCCGAGCGAAAAGCAGATGCAGGCGGCTAAAATCATATCGCGCAGAGATCTGCAGCCGCCCCGCCAATTCGGCCGAACGTCCCGTTGAGGAGTCGATAGCAAGACCATTTTCAAGGCCGCCAGCACCTACAGCATCTTTGACACCAGAATCGCGCTTGGCCGCTCGTGAGCGCTTACGGCAACAGCCTCTAAAGCGCATCGTCGAAGGATTTTAAGCCACAGGCCTATGCATGCGATAAAACCTTGAACCAGAAATGAGGAAAGTCGTTTGGACCCGGGTGTCGCCAGACCTCGCCATCGTTATAAGCCGCTGGAACGCGTTTTCGGCCAAGTGTGACGGTGCCAATACAGGTCTGTATCGATCTGACGCAACGTTTTGCGGCGCACTCGCAATGGAATTGGGGAGTCGCATACCTTGCCGTCGCCCCCTGATCGCGCCAGCGACAAGAAGCCGATGTGTGTTTTTTCCAGCATCCGTACGACGGCAGGAAGTCAGGTCACGCCACGGCGCATCGGTCCGTCATACCCGAAAAACAGCCTTGATGAAGCGGCGATTGTCATGCGCCGGGCGACTCCAGCGACCACGACGGCCGGCCAAATGCGGCTCAATCAATACCCACTGGTGATCCGTTAGATCATGCCGATGTCGCGCTGACAACATAAGACAAAAAACTGCCGAAACTTCAGCAATGTTTAAACATATCCTTTGACGACAAGCCCTTGGCCTGTTGATGTTTTGTGCGAGTCCGAGCCAAGTGCGCCCTGAAATTGACGATGGGCGGCAAGACAAGGCCTAGGTGTGTAAACCCACCACATTGTTCACGGATAAGCCCAGCCGGCTGATCGGCGGTTGATGGTTCAGGCTGGCATGCGGCCGGTGCCAGTTGTAGTCATGCAGCCAGTACGGCAGATAGTTCGCACGCTCATCGGCGTTTTGATAGACCCGGGCATAGGCCCATTCGTGCAGTGCCGTCTGTATCCAGCGCTCGGCTTTGCCGTTGGTCCGCGGCCGGTACGGCCGGGTGCGCTTGT
>NZ_QZWD01000019.1 GCF_003602005.1 Salinisphaera sp. Q1T1-3
ACCCACCCCGAAACAAAGCAAAAACACCACAAACCGCTTGGCTCGTTGTGCTCGCCCCGTTGCGAGAGATGCGCATCATATACATCACACATCTGCCGTCAACGGGTTTTTTACAGCCGCGTTGCAGGAGGGCCTGCAACGCCCGCCACACGGGCGTTACGGGTTTGCTGCTTCAGCCTGCCTCGAGCGAGACGCGCGCGATGCGGCGCTTGCCCACCTGGATCAATAGTTCGCTGCCCGGCAAAAACACCGCGGCCTTGTCGGTCACCGGGGCTTCATCGATACGCACCGCCCCCTGCTTGACCAGTCGCATGCCCTCGCCATTGCTCTTGGTCAGCCCGGCTGCGGTGAGCAACGCTGCCACCTGGATACCATCACTCGGCACCGTCACGGGCGTGAGTTCCAAGTCCTGGGGCACAACGCCTTTCGAGAACCGCGAAACGAATCCCTGATAGGCGGCCTCGGCCGCCTCCTCACCATGGAAGCGCGCCACGATCTCGCGCGCGAGCCCGTGTTTGTAGGCCATCGGGTTCTCGCCGGCGTCGACCTCGGCCCGGTAGCGGCGCACGGTGTCGATGGGCTCAAAGGACAGGAGTTCGTAATACCGCCACATGAGATCGTCGGAGATCGACATGAGCTTGCCGTACTGCTGGTCCGGTGCCTCGTCGATACCAACGTAGTTGTCCAGGGACTTCGACATCTTGTTGACGCCGTCCAGCCCCTCGAGCAACGGCATGGTCAATATGGCCTGCGGCACCTGGCCGTGAACCTGCTGGAGATGCCGGCCCATGAGCAGGTTGAACTTCTGATCGGTCCCACCGAGCTCCAGATCGGCGTCCAGCGCAACCGAGTCGTATCCCTGCAGCAACGGGTACAGGAACTCGTGAATGGCAATCGGCTGATTGGACTGATAACGCTTGTGGAAGTCGTCGCGCTCAAGCATTCGCGCCACGGTGTGCGACGACGCCAGACGAATCAGGTCAGCCGCGGAGAAGTCGTTGAGCCAGTCCGAGTTGAGCACAACCCGGGTTCGGGCCGGATCGAGCACGCGATAGATCTGCGCCTCGTACGTCTTCGCATTGGCCTGGACCTGTTCTTCGGTTAGCGGCTTGCGCGTGACGTTCTTTCCCGTGGGATCACCGATACGCCCGGTGAAGTCGCCGATCAGGAACACGATGTCGTGCCCCATGTCCTGCAGCCAGCGCATCTTGTTGAGCAGAACGGTATGCCCCAGATGCAGATCGGGGGCGGTCGGATCAAAACCGGCCTTGATCACGAGCGGGCGTTTTTCGGCGGTGGCGTTTTCAAAACGCTCGCGAAATTCGGCTTCCGGGATGATTTCATCGGTGCCGCGCTTGATCTCGGCCCATGGATCGTCGGTCAAGGCTTGCTCCGTCGTCTTTACCAAATGCGGTGCGTAGTCTAAGTAGAGTTGCTGCTTCGCGCGAGGCCGCGACGGCCCCGTTGCCGGGCATCGCGCGGGCCAAATCGCGGGACAAGTTGCTAAGTCCGCGTGTTTGTGGTCATTTATGGCCCCATAAGAACACGGAAGGCAAGCAAAGGGGGCCTCCGCCTGAATGCCTTTTCCCAAACCGCGACGGTGTCTATGGGCAGACTGGTCGACCAGGATTATCTGTGGCTACGTGAATCCCCGGCCGTCCGGCCGGCACCGGCCTGGCGCCGTTGGCTGCCCTTCGGGCTCGTGCCCGTTGCGGCAGTGGGCGTCTGGTATGCCTTTTATACCAACCCCGACATGCACACACCGGATGACGCGCTCGCGGCGACGCCGCCCATGCCGTCGCGCCTGCCGCCGGCCATGCAGGGCCATCTGATACCGGCTGTCGCCCGCCCGGATACGCTCGCCGGCATGCGCCTGACGCCGGTCAGCCGATTCGATCGCTGGGATTCGGTCGTTGCGCCGGGCCGGCAACGGATCGAGGACAACGCACTGGCCGACGCCCTGGCCATGGCCCCGGCCGCCTCGCTGGCCACCGACGATAAGCCCGGATGGCGCACGCTGACGATCCGCCGCGGCGACACGTTGTCACTGGCTTTCCAGCGCTACGGGCTGTCCTACATGGACTCGCTGCGGATCGCGCATCTGCCGAAGCTCGGCCATTTCTTCACCAGCGGCCTCAAGCCGGGCCGCCTGTTGCGCGTCAAGGCCGATCGCAACGGCCGCGTGGCCGAAGTGCATTATGTCGTGGATGCCGGCCGGACCATCACCCTGACCCGTCAAGGCGACGGGTTCACTGCGGATCTGGCCGAACAGGCCCTGGACCATCGACGCAGTTACGCCAGCGGCGTCATACGTCACTCCTTCTACAAGGACGCTCGCGCCGCCGGGCTGAGCGCGCCACAGATTGCCCAGGTCCAGAAAGCGCTCGCGCATGACGTGGATTTCGGCCATGACCTGAAACGGGGCGATCGTTTCGTCGTCGCCTACGATGAGCTCTATCGCGACGGCCGCCGCGTCGGCACCGGCCCGATTCTGGGTGCCTCGCTGACCAGCGGCAACCATGCAGTGCAGGCCGTACGGTATACGGACAGCGCCGGCCACACGGATTATTATCGCCCGGACGGCCGCCCACTGCGTCCGGCCTTCGTCCGAGCACCGGTCGCCTATACGCGTATCAGCTCGCCGTTCAACATGAGCCGTCGCCATCCGATCCTGCATCGCATCCGTCGGCACGAAGGTACGGACTATGCGGCCCCCGAGGGCGCCCCGATTCACGCCACCGGCGCTGGCAAGATCGTCTTCCGCGGTCGCCGCGGCGGTTACGGCAACGTGGTGATCATTCGGCACGACGCCCGAGTGACGATGCGGTTCGCCCACATGGCGCGTTTCGCACGCGGCCTGTCGGTCGGCGATACGGTCGCTGAAGGCGATGTGATCGGATATGTGGGCATGACCGGGCTAGCCACGGGTCCACATGTGCATTACGAATTCCGGATCAACGGCAAACCCTACAATCCGCAGACGGTGACGCTGCCCGGCGCTGCCCCGCTGTCCGGCCGGGCGCTCGCACGCTTCAAGCAGGCCAGCGCACCGCTCGTGGCCCAGCTCGACGACGCAGGACACCGCCCCGTGCAGCTGGCCGATGCCTCGGCCACGGAGTCGCGCTGACGCGATGGCGAGCCCTGATCTTCATTTCATCGGCCTGATGTCGGGCACCAGCGTCGATGCTGTCGATGCGCTGGTCGCCCGGTTCGACGACACGGGCCGGCCCGAAATCGTGGCCACCCACAACGAACCGCCGCCGCCAGCGCTGCGCGAGGCCTTGCTGGCGCTGAGCGATGCTGGAACCACACTCACACTGGCCGACTACGGCCGGCTCGATCAGCAGGTCGCGGACTGGTTCAGCGACGCTGCGAACGCCGTCCGAGCGCGGGCCGATCTCGCACATCGCGATATCGCGGCCATTGGCAGCCATGGCCAGACTGTCTGGCACGCGCCGGATGATGACCGCCCGTTCAGCCTGCAGATCGGCTCGGCCGCCCGGATCGCCGCCCGCACCGGCTGTGCCGTGGTTTCCGATTTCCGCAGCGCCGACCTGGCCTGCGGCGGCCAGGGCGCCCCTCTCGTCTGCGGGCTGCACGCCGCGCTGTTCGCCGGCCCGGCTCGCGCCCGTGCCGTGGTCAACATCGGCGGCATCGCGAATGTGACCCTGCTGCCGGCCGGCGCCGACCGGGACATCATGCAGGTGACCGGATTCGATACCGGCCCGGGCAACGGGCTCATGGATGCCTGGATCGCGACCTGCCGCGATCAATCCTACGACGCCGACGGCGCCTGGGCGGCCTCGGGCCGAATCGATGCCGCGTTGCTCGCCCAACTGCGGGCCGATGATTACTTCGCCCGGCGCCCCCCGAAAAGCACCGGCCGCGAATGGTTCGGCCTGAACTGGCTGCAGACGCATCTCGCCCGGCTGGCGCACACCCCCGCCCCTGCCGATGTGCAGGCCACACTATGCGAGCTGACCGCACAGAGCATCACCGATGCAGTCACGCATTTCGGGCCGCAAGACATCGAAAGCATTCATCTATGCGGCGGCGGCGCGCACAACCGGACACTCGCCGCACGGCTGGCGGCCTGCCTGGCCCCGATCCGCGTGACAACGACGAACGAGCTGGGCGTCGACGGCGATTGGGTGGAAGCCCTGGCGTTCGCCTGGCTCGCTCGGCAACGGCTGGCCGGCCTGACCGGTAATGCACCGGGCGTGACGGGCGCCAGCGGCCCCGCGATTCTCGGCGGCTGGCATCTCCCGCCGCCAGCACGCGAAAACGACGCCTGAGCAGGCCAGCGGCCCAGCGCCCGACTTTGGACTGATCTCGACACGGCCCTTGATTCAGCGCGATCGATCCGCCTGCCTGTCTCTTGGCCAGTGGCTACTGGTGAGGGAGAGCGAGATCTCTCTGGTGCCGCGAACGCATTGCCAAAGTCGGCGGTCGTCGTGGGCGCTGGGGTGACGGATCACGAACGGCGCCGCGCATCCGCGCGTGGCTTGCCATGCAAGCCTGAGGGGTTGTCCATCACCCCCATTCGCCTGCGGCGAATCGCCCCTCAAGGGGGCGAAGGCGCGCCGGTCCGGTTTACACCGCGAACGAGTTGCCGCAGCCGCAGGTCGTCGTGGCGTTGGGGTTACGAATCACGAACTGCGCCGCGCATCCGCGCGTGGCTTGCTATGCAAGCCTGAGGGGTTGTCCATCACCCCCATTCGCCTGCGGCGAATCGCCCCTCAAGGGGGCGAAGGCGCGCCGGTCCGGTTTACACCGCGAACGAGTTGCCGCAGCCGCAGGTCGTCGTGGCGTTGGGGTTACGAATCACGAACTGCGCGCCTTCGATCCCGTCGGAGAAATCGATTTCGGCGCCCATGAGATAGAGCACGCTCATCGGGTCGACGAGCAGCGTCACGCCCTGTTTCTCGATGAGGGTGTCTCCATCCTCGACGTTCTCGTCGAAGGTGAAACCGTACTGGAAGCCCGAACAGCCGCCGCCGGAGACGAACACACGAAGCTTGAGCGCGTCGTTGTCCTCGTCCTGGAGCAGCTCCTTGACCTTGAGCGCGGCCGAATCGGTGAATACCAGCACATCCTGTTGTGCGGCATCAGCCGGGGCGTCATTGATTTCAGTGGCAGTACTCATAAGCGTCGTTCCTGTCGAACCCGCGATTCACATCTTACGACATCAGTGCTGTGGCGCGCTTTTCAAGCCGTCGCGGTGTCGCTTTCCGTGCATTGTCTCACGGGATGGGCGCTGTTTGTGTCAGCGCGCAGGTCTCCGGCGCGCCGATCATCAGGTTGAAACATTGCACGGCCTGACCGGCAGCCCCTTTCACGAGATTGTCGATGGTCGACAACACGACCGCCTGATCGCGGTCGCCCGGGCGATGAACGGCGATTCGACAGTGATTGGTCGCCTTCACGTGACGCGTTTCCGGCGTGCCCCCCGAGGCCAGTACCTCGATGAACGGCTCGTCCGCATAAGCCGCCTCGAAAAGCGACTGCAAATCGATGCCCCGATCGTTGAGCCGTGCATAGAGCGTGGCGTGAATACCGCGAATCATGGGCACGAGATGCGGCACGAACGTCAGTCCGACGGCTGTTTCGGCCATATCGGTCAAGACCTGCTCGATCTCCGGCAGGTGACGATGCCCGCTCACACCGTAGGCCTTGAACGAATCGGCCATTTCGGCATACAGGAAACCGGGCTTGAGGCTCTTACCCGCACCGGAGACACCGGTCTTGGCATCGGCGATCAGATGCGCGAGATCCACGTGTCCGCCGGCGACCAGCGGCTTGAAGCCCAGCAACACCGCCGTGGGATAGCATCCCGGGCAGGCCACCAGCTCGGCTTCGGCGATCGGCGCTCGCCCGGTCAGTTCGGGCAGCCCGTAGACGGCGCGCTCGATCAGCTCCGGGGCCGCATGATCGGTGTGATACCACTGGGCCCAGAGCCCGGGATCACGCAGGCGGAAATCGGCCGACAGGTCGATGACACGCACGCCGGCCGCCAGCAGATCAGGCACGTCGTACATGGCCGCGGCGTGAGGCGTGGCGAAGAACACGACATCGCAGCCGGCCAGGTTCTCGTAGCTCGGCGTCGCGAATACGCGATCGCCGAGGCCGGCCAGCTGTGGATAAGCATCGGCCACGGGTGTGCCCGCCGCCCCGCGCGAGGTCACCACCGACACGTCGGCATGCGGGTGCGCGCCGAGCAGGCGCAGCAGCTCGGCACCGGCGTAGCCGGTCCCGCCGACGATTCCGATTCGTTGCGTGCGTGCCATGACCAATGCTGTTCCCTAGGCTGATGCATGCGCATACTACACCCGCGTATCCGACAACCCCAGAGCCCGCGGATGTCCTGCTCGCGCCCGAACGCCCTGTTGCCTGATCGTGTACTCCGTGGCGCGGCGAGTGCACGGACGAAGGCCCGGGACTGGCCGCCGTACCGTGGCGCGACCGGTCGGCATGGCACAGGGCATGCGCCCCGGCCCACCGAAACCGCGGGGGATCGCTGAGCATGGCCGCGAACGCCTCGCTGCGTACGCGGGCTCGTGGCTACGCGCGCCGTGCGCTCGAGCGATGGCGCGGCCAGCTCGCCGATGTCGAAAACACGCCCGGCCTCGGGCTGCTGTGCGTGCTGGGCGCGACGACCGGGGCGCTGGCCGGCGGCGTGATCCTGTTGCTCTACGGCGCGATCCAGGCGATCCGCCTACCGCTGTTCGCGGTCTTCGACAATCACGGCGATACGTTCGTCAGCGCGGATCTGGCCTTTCGTATCGCCGTGCCGGTCATCGGCGCCCTGATTCTCGGGCTGCTGGTCGAGTGGTGGTTCAAGTCGCTTGAGAACGGCATCGTGCACGTCATCGAGCGGCTGATGTACTACCAGGGCCTGTTGCCGCTGAGAGCCGCGCTCGTCGACCTCGCCGCGACCGCCATCGCCATCGCGACCGGGCAGTCGGTCGGTCGCGAAGGCACGGCCGTGCATACCGGGGCGTTCACCGGCAGCTGGCTGGCGCGGCGTCTGGCGCTGCCGAACAACAGCGTGCGCACGCTGGTCGGCTGCGGTGTGGCCGCGGGTATTGCCGCCTCGTTCAATACACCGCTGGCCGGCGTGATCTTCGCGATGGAAGTCGTGATGATGGAATACACCATCGCCGGCTTCGCCCCGATCATCCTGGCGGCCGTGACCGGTTCGCTGGTCACGCTCGAGCTGCCGAACCTGCACCCACAGCTCACCGGCGCGGCCGATCATTTCCATGCACTGGAACTGCCGGCGATGACACTGATGGGGCTGTTGCTCGGCGTGATCGGCGGCGGTTTCACCCGGGTTGCCGGGGCTTTCGCGCCAAAGCTCGCGAACGTCCGGATCAGCCTGCGTCTGGCGCTCGCCGGCCTGGTGACCGGCCTGCTCGCCATCGTCTTCCCGCAGATCATGGGCCTCGGGTTCGAGACCGTGAATCACGCACTGGCCGGCGAGTTCCTCATCGGCATGGCCCTTGGCATCGGCGCGGCCAAGCTCGTGGCCACGCTGTTCGCCGTGGCCGCGGGCATGCCGGGCGGCATCATCCTGCCGATGTTCGTCACCGGGGCGGGCCTGGGCAGCGCCTGGGGCAGTCTCGTGGGCGCCGAGCTGAACCTGCCAGTCAGCGGCCCCGGCCTGTATGCCCTACTCGGCATCGGCGCGATGATGGCCGCGGTCCTCCAGGCGCCGTTGTCGGCACTGGTCGCGATACTGGAACTGTCCGGCCAGACCGCCATGGTGCTGCCAGGCATGCTGGTGATCATCGCTGCCCTGGTGGTCTCCCGCCGGGTGGCCGTGTCGGACTCGATCTTCCGGCTGCTGCTGCGCCGACGCGGTCTCGACTATCGCAATGACCCGATCTCGCAATATCTGCGCCGTGCGAGCGTGCTGACCACCATGAACCGCAAGTTTCGTGTTCTGGCGGCACAGACCACACGCGCCGAGGTGCGCAAGGCGCTGGATGCCCGTATCGACTGGTTGCTGATCCGGCCCGAGGAAGGCCGTCTACAATTGATCCGGCCGGACGAGCTTGAACGGGCACTGGCCGGCGATGCGGAGATCGACGAAGAGGCCGAGATCGACCTCATGAACATCCCCGCCCATCGAGCCGATACCTTTGCCATCGATGTCCGGGCCAGCTTGCAGGAGGCCTATGATCAATTCGAGTCCACCGAGGCCGAGGCCCTGATCGTCCAGCGCACCAGCCGGGTCGGCAACGCCGGCGCAACCCCCTACGGTATTCTCACGCCGGCCGCCGTATCAGCCACTTATCGCCGCTAAGCGCGTCGGCGCGAGCGGCGTCGGTACAATGGCCGCGTTTCGAAGGGACGACCCTTCAGCCAATTCGGGAGCGACTCGATGTATTTATGGATCCAGGCATTCCACGTGATTTCCATGGTGGCGTGGTTTGCTGGCCTTCTCTACCTACCACGGCTGTTTGTCTATCACGCCGAGACGACCGAGCCGGCCGCCCGGCGCCGATTCGCCGGCATGGAGCGCCGCCTGTCGATCGGCATGTCGATCGCGGCCGTGGCCACCGTGGTTTTCGGCGTCTGGATGCTGGTGATGCTCGGCGGCGGCTGGCTTGCCAATAACGGCTGGATGCACGCCAAGCTGGGACTCGTGGTCTTGGTGCTGGGCTATCACGGCTGGTGTCAGGCCCAGGTGAAGAAACTGCGCGAGGACCGTGCGGCGGCCTCGATCGGGTTCTATCGCGCGATGCGCGAAATCCCCGTGGTGCTCCTGGTCCTGATCGTGATCCTGGCGATCGCCAAGCCGTTCTAGGGCGTGTTGAGGTTTCGTTCGAGCGCCGCGTTGGAGACCGCAAATCACGCCCGGCGGCGTTGCCAGTCTGAATCGTGGCGCGCTATGGTCGGCGACTCGCGCCTCGTCTGATCGCCTGCAGGACAATGCGGCAGTCTATTTCTGGCGACACGCCATGATTCAGCCCGAGCGGGCCCACCACCGGCACGGGGCGGGCCACTCGATTGGCGAACGGATTATTCGTCGCCGGTCTTCGGAATCTGGTTGATGTCCGGGCCCGTCTGCGACTGCAGATAGTTCTGCTCACCCATCGTCTTCATGAGATCCAGCTGGGTCTCGATGTAGTCGATGTGTTCTTCCTCGTCGGAAATAATGTTCACGAACAGATCGCGCGTGGCGTAGTCGCCGGCCTCTTCACAGACCTTGATGGCCGCCTTGTAATGCGCATGGCCTTCATATTCGGCGGCCAGATCGCACTCCAGCATTTCCTTGGGATTCTCGCCGATACGCAGGCGGCCCAGATCCTGGAGGTTCGGCAGCGCGTTGAGAAACAGGATCCGCTGGATGAACCGATCCGCGTGCTCCATTTCCTCGATCGACTCGTTGTACTCGTGCTTGCCCAGCTCGAAATAACCCATGTCTTCATACATCCGGGCATGCAGGAAGTATTGGTTGATCGCGGTCAACTCGAGCTTGAGCGCGTCTTGAAGATGCTTGATGACGTTGGGATCGCCTTTCATGGGTCGTCCTGTGCTGACCAGAATCCAACCCACAGATTATCGGAGGCCGGCATCGGCGACAAACCGGCTGCCTCGTGATCGTCTCTAGCCGGCGACGGCCACCGGTTCGAGCGCCGGTGCTTCCTCTGCCGCATCGACGGAAACCGCAGTTACCGGAGCAGGCGATTCGAGTCGCTCCGACTCTTGCCGACATTGAAGCAACACATCACGCGCACAGGGCGCGCAGCGTCCACAACATCCGGCCACGCCCAGCTTTTGCCGGAGTAGCCGCATACTGCAGGCCCCGTCGCAATAGGCTTCGCGGATCTGACAGTCGGTCACCGCGTTGCAGACGCATACGTACATAGCATTACCTCCAATTGCAGTACACCCTAAATGAGAATCAGTGTCAACTGCTACTGGGACTCGTTGCAGTCTTGCGCGATCGCCAATCAGTGTCAAATATTGCGCGCAACTCGATTGGCAACGAACAGTGTTGCGCAAATCGGGAGCTGCCCGACGCGGGCCACCTCACATAAAAAGGATTCAGGAATCTGGCCGAAGCGATCTGTGCGGATTAACGGAGATCGAGCTTGCAGCAATCACGCATACGCCCGGCGGACTCAGGAGCCATGACAAGGCGTCTAGGGCGTGTTTTCCGAGATCGCCCGGCGCATGGACTGGGTCCGTTGATATCGGACTGTTTTCGAGCGGCAGCGCATGGCTCGCTCTGCCTGCGAGACGAACGAGCACGGACGCTGAACGCCGGGTATGCGACATCACGCGATAAGACGAGCCGCCATTGCGCGACCGCCATGGTGGCGCCGTGTTTCGTGTTTCAACGGCGGACGCAATGCCCTGTCGCGTCAGGGCATCGCCGATACGGGCACGTGGCCGCCCGGGGTCAGATCGTGGCTTCGTCCAGACAGCCGGCCAGCTCGTCGAGCGCGCGCCGGTAGACATGTCGCTTGAAGAAGACCACTTCATCGACCGGCCGCCAGTAGTCGACCCATCGATACCCGTCGAACTCCGGCTTCTCGGTGGCATCGAAGCGGACACAGGATTCGTCGGCGACGAGCTGCAGCATGAACCACTTCTGTTTCTGACCGATGCACAGAGGCTGGCTATGGCGCCGGATATAACGCTTGGGTAGCCGGTAGCGCAGCCAGCGCCGCGTGCTGCCGATAATCTCGACATGTTCCGGGCGCAACCCGACCTCTTCCTCGAGTTCACGATAAAGCGCTGCCCGCGGGTCTTCCCCGTGCCGAATGCCGCCCTGTGGAAATTGCCAGGACTGCTGACCGATGCGCTTGGCCCAGAAGACCTGACCGGCCTGGTTGCTCAGAATGATGCCGACGTTTGCACGGTATCCTTGTGCGTCGATCACGCTGATACCCTCGGTATAAGTACTGAATCGATTCTTTCATAAAATGGCAACAAATAACAAAAACGACGCGATAGACGTTCGGCAGGTCGTAAATCGCTCGCCCACAACATAAACCGCCAAGCCCCGCGCTCCGGCGCACGCCATAATCTGATAATAGTCAATTGTTTGGGGCGCAACCTGCCTTGCTCAGGCGCATTCGATCTTTCAACGACGGGCGATTCGCGCGATGATGCGGGCCGGCTTCTCACATCGAATGCTCGTGCACCTGACCTTCTTCGACCTCGACCAGACGCTACTGGCATCCGACAGCGACTACGAATGGAATCGTTTTCTCGTGGATGAGGGCGTGGTGGATAGCGCGGCCTACACCGACGCCAACGACCGTTTCGCCGCGCAATATGCTGCCGGCGAGCTGGATATCCATGCCTATCAGCGTTTCGCGTTGGCGCCCCTGGTCGCCCACGGGCACGAGGCCATGGCCGCGCTCCGCGAACGTTTCGTGGCCGAGCGCATCGGGCCCAGCATCGCGCGCCATGCGCCGCGGGTTCTGGCGTTTCATCGCGATCGGGGCGATGCCATCGCCATCATCACCGCGACCAATGCCTTCGTCACCGAGCCGATCGCGGCCTATCTCGGCATCTCGCATCTGATCGCCACGGAGCCCCGCATCGTGGACGGCCGCTATACCGGTGAAATCGCGGGAACGCCCTCGTTTCAGGACGGCAAGATCGAGCGGGCCCTGGCTTTCAAGGCCGAATATTATCCCGAGGCTGGCCCGACCACGTTCTACTCGGATTCACACAACGATCTGCCACTGCTCCGCTGGGCGGACCGGCCCGTCGCCGTGGATCCGGACCCGACACTCGAAGCCGCGGCCAGCGCGGCCGGCTGGCCGATCGTCTCGTTTCGCGGCGAGACACCCCCGCCGCTTTCCTGACGACACCGTGACAGGCGCCCGGCCGGCACGCTGACCCGGCCGGCGCCTTCGTCTCAGCGCGGCGCGTCCCGGCCTTCGTCCCAGGCGCCCAGGTAAGTCACGACCTGCTCACGCAGGCGGCCGTTGGTCGCCAAAAGCGTGCGTGTTTCCAGGTCGAGCGGGCCGCTGCCCAGCTCGCTCACATCACCGCCTGCCTCGCGCAGGATCACGGCCAGTGCCGCGATATCCAGAATATTGAGATCGGACTCGATCACCGCGTCCACGCGACCGCTGGCCAGCAGGTGATAGTGATAGAAGTCCCCATAACCGCGAATGCGGTGCACATCGCCGACCAGCCGGCCGATATCCGGCCAGGCTGCCGAGGCGCCCAGTGCCCCGATGTTGCCCATCGACAGCGATGTCTCGGCGATCGTGTCAACTTCCGAGACCTGAATCGGCGCGCCGTTGAGTGTCGCGCCACAGCCCCGGGCGGCACAGGCCAGCTCCCCGCCGTTGAACGCCGGGGCGTTGGATACACCGACGATCAGCTCGCCGCGGTACATGAGCGCGATCTGAGTCGAGAAGAACGGATAGCCCCGCACGAAACTCTTGGTGCCATCGATCGGGTCGATCAGCCAGACATAGTCGGCATCGATCGATTCGCGCCCGAGCTCCTCGCCGTAGAAGCCGTGGTCGGGAAAGGCTTCGGCGAGCGTGGCCTTGATCACACGCTCGCTTTCGATATCGGCGACGGTCACCGGCGAGGCATCAGCCTTGCGCTCAACCTCGAACTCGCCGTGATAGTACTGATTGATGACCGCCTCGGCGGCCCGAGCGGCCTCGACCGCGACTTCCAGATAGCGGTTGACGTTCTCACTCACGAACGCGTCCTCATCAGATGATCGAATCGGGCTCGCATGATAGGGGCTCGCCCGGCCCGATGCGACGATTTCAGCGGGCGAAGCCCAGCAGCGTGGCTGCGGCGAGCAGTGCCAGCAGAACCAGCACGCTACGCGAGATGAGCGACAGGGCGGCCAGCAGCATGGCGCTGAAATCGGCCGGCGCCGCGCGATCCGCGGCATCCGCTGGCAGGCCGAGCGCACCGCGTCCGACCCGGGCCAGCAACAACCAGCTGCCGGTGCCACTGAGCCGCGTGGTGGTGCGTATCGCGCCCCGCCAGGCGCCGAAAGCGCAGCCGCTCTGCCCGGTCAGCGCATAGACCACGGCGACCAGGCGCGCCGGAATGAAGGCCGCCAGACCGTGCACGTATTCGGCAGTACGCGCAGTGGCCCGCCGCTGCGGCGCACGCTGCGCCAGCGCCGGCAACTCGCGCGCCAGACGATAGAACAACGCCCCGGTCGGCCCGGCCACGAAGAACCAGAGCAGCACTGCCAGCACGCGTTCGTGCCCCTGAACGAGCACCGCGCCGAGCAGTGTGCTCGGATGGATATCGGCCGGGGCGCGCCCGGTCGCCCGCCGCGCCAGCGCGATCGCACGGGCCTCGACTTCGTCGTGGGCCGCCTGGCTGCGCGCGTTGGCCAGCGCGTAGACATCCTCCCACAGATCACGCGGCCCCAGGCTGATCAACAGACCGATCAGCCCGAACAACAGCTGGACGCCAAGCCAGGCGTGCACGGCGATCTGCCACTGTGCGATCGCAACGATCGCCACCGGCGGCAGAATCACCAGCGCTCCACTCGGATGCGCCAGCCAGGCCCGCCCGAGACGCGTTGTCGCGATCAGATCCACATAGGCCGCAAACGCATCGAGCCGGCGCAGGCGTGCGATCTGGCCGAGGGTGCGCTCCAGCAGCAGAGCGGCCACGATGACGATCAGATGCATGACGCACTCCGGGCCAGGACGCGATCCAAGGCAGTCCAGTCGAATGCCGGGCCGGGATCGGTCTTGCGGCCGGGCGCGATGTCGGAGTGGCCGACGATGCGCTCGCGCACCAGCGCCGGATAACGCGCCGCGAGCGTCCGGACCAGCCGCGCCAGGGCGGTGTATTGCGCGCGTGCGTAGGGGCAGTGATCGGTGCCCTCGAGCTCGACGCCGATCGCGAAATCGTTGACCTGCGAGCGGCCGCCGAGCCTCGAGACACCAGCATGCCAGGCCCGTGCGTCGAAGCTCGCGTACTGCGTGATCCGACCGGTCCGCTCGATCAGCGCATGCGCCGAGACCCGCACATCGGCCAGCTCACGCAGCGCCGGATCGGCGTGCACATCCAGCGTATTGGTGAACAGTTCCGTGACCAGACCATGGCCGAAACGTCCCGGCGGCAGCGTGATGCCATGCACCACGAGTGCATCGATCGGGACGTGTGCCGGCCGCATGTCCTGATTCGGCGAGGGCCGGTGAGATACCCCGACCAGCCAGCCAGCGTCGTCGATGACAAGATTCAAGCGCAATCCACCCTGTTCGGTGACTCATCCGCGTCGATCGGTGCCCCACCCGTCGTGGGGCGGCGGCCGCTAGAAATACGCCTGGACGCCCAGATCGATACGCAGACCATCCGTACGGCGCAGGTTTTCGTATTTGATGTTCGATCGTAGCGCGAGCTCGCGTATCAACGGAACCTGCACGCCGAGCCCCGCCCAGCCGTAATGGCCGTCGGCACCGGCAGCATACTGCAACCAGCCGGCATCGGCCCGCATCTGGACCCCCGGATGCGGATAATAGAGCAGGCCCGCGCTGGGGCCCGCACCAAACGCATAGGCCGGCGCGAGCCCCGGATTGGCGTCGAAGGAGACCTGACCGAATACATAACCGGTCAGATTGCCGCGTCCCCAGGCCAGCCCCGGCCCGCCCTGCAGGTAATAGCCGAGATCGTTGTCGCGGCCGGTGAACAGATGCGTGGATGGCCGACGACGCGCCCCGGTCGACAGCGTGAACGAAACCGGCTTGAACCAGGCATCGCGCCGCGACAGCGAGGTGATCGACAAGAGCTTGAAGTCATCCAGCGCGACATGCCCGTTCTCCGGATCGACCGCCAAGCCCACATCGGCGAAATCGATGGCCTGACCGTGCGTGTAGCCCCCCGGATCGTCGAGCAGATCGTGATACGCCGGCCGAAGCCGGAAGGCCAGCGACGTCTTGTCGCCGGCATACACGGTGGCGGCCTTGAAACGCAGCGAGCGATGCCCCTCGTCCGGCGAGCGGGCCGGCTCGGTCACGGGCGCGAACGGCGACCGGCCGCCCAGCCGGGCCCGCGCCGCCAGAATGCGATTGGCATAGACCTCACCGGTCTCCCCCTTGACCGGCGCTGCCACGTTGTCACTGGCCAGCTGATAATGCAGCGCGTCGTAGGCGACCTCGAGCACCGCGGCCTGGCGGGCACGCGGCAACGCCTTCACGGCCGGGGCGTCCGGGCTCAGGCGGTGGCGCGACACGCGGCGCGCCAGCGACTGTTCCGCGGCCGACAGCTGATGCGTCTCGGAACGCAGGACCGCTTCCATGGACGGACGAAACCGGGCCGGGCCGAGCAGCCCCGGCACATCCGACAGACTCCGGATCGTGTCCGAGGGGATGGCATACCAGCTGTACTGACGCGTCAGATGCAGCCCGGGACGCGCGACATCGATCAGCGAGAGCAGCTGGTAGGAGCAGTTCTTGTTGAGAAAATAATAGGCGAACTCGACATGATCCATCGCCCAGACATGATCGACCATCCGATCGAGCTCGGCCGACGACAGCTGCAGCGAATACGACCAGACGTCCCGATTCTCGATCCAGGCGTACTGCTTGACCTTCTTGTAGTAAGGAAACAGCCCGAAGATGCCGGGATAGCCGCCGGTCAGGCCCTTCCAGACGAAACCCAGCCCACGCTGGCCGTCCGGGGCCGCGGCGGCGAAGTTCACGGCATAGGACAACAGCTCGGTGCCATGGCGGCGTTTCGAGGAATCGATGCGCAGCAACGTATGGCCGAACATCGATGACGGACTGTTCGGAAAGGCCGCCGGGAAGATGAGGCTGGCCTGCCGTGGGCTGAGCATCGCCTTCCAGCGCCGGTATTTCGGGCAGTCGTGCACAGGCAGCTGCGAAACATCGATATCGAGCTGCCTGACCAGCCATTTGCGCCGCGCGACGAACAGACAGTAGGTCGCCAGTTTGCGCGGCCCGACCGGCCGATCGGAAAACAGCCCGGCGATGGTGGCATCGAGCTCCGCGGCCGGATCGTGTCGTCCGTCGGGCCCGGCCAGGAAAAACCAGTCGGAGCCGACCTCGCTGTGCACGCCCCCATGCATCCAGTTCGGCTCGTAGTGGACCAGCGCACGCCAGGTATCGCGATCGGCCAGACCTGCAGCGGCGGCGGCACGCTGCAGCCGCGCCACGGTGGCCGACGCATCGGCGACCGCCGGCGGCGTCGCGGCGAGGAGTCCGCCGAAAACACCCAGCAAGACAAGCCCGCAACGGACAAGCCGTCGTCGCTGCCGACAGGACAACACCACTAGAAGAGACGCGTTAACGTCGCCGCAATCGACCGGGCGCGTCGCACGAGACCGGTCTCGTGCGGCTGTGGCCGCGATATCAGGGCTGGGTGCCCTGCGGGGCCGACTCGGCGTCGAAATTGCCGAGCGGCCGCGAGAATGTATACCGTGCAGGAGCGCCGACCAGGGCCCCGGCGGCCGCGTCGCTGTTGTGGCCGAGTGCCGAGAACGGCAGGGAAACCACGAACAGCCCGGCACCGGCGATGGTGGTCGCAAAACTCAACGGCCGCACGATCACGGCATCAAAGACCATCGCGGCCGGGTCCGGCGTGTCCGCGGAATAATCATACTGCGGCTGGGCCGGACCGGTGGCCGGCGTGGCCGACCAGGCGGGTGTCGTCACCAGCGCGCCGACCAGCATCAGGCCAACGGCCATGCATCGAACGAGGAGAACAGTCATGCCGAAAACCCTGTGGTGGCTGCGTGAGGCGAGCGTAGCAAAGCGCCTTGGCAAGTCAATCCATCGCTATCGTCTGTCATGAGTGCGCGCGAGGTCTATCTGGCGGCCGATCCGGTCAACGCCGAAATCGTCAAGGACATGCTTGCCGACCGGGGGATCGCCGCCCACGTACGCCGCCAGCATCTGTGGGGCGGCATGGGCGAGCTGCCGGCCAATCTCTATCCGGGCGTCTGGGTCGATGCGGCCGACTACGAACGGGCCCGCACGCTCGTCGTGCAGTTCGAGGCCGGGCCGATGGACGCCGGACCGGACTGGACATGTCCGGGCTGTCGCGAACGCATCGAGGGCACCTTTCAGGCCTGCTGGCGCTGTCAGCATCCCCGCCCGACCGATTGAAGGCTCGTCCAATGGGCGCGGCCGCACTCGTGCCGGGCCCACCGAGCCCGTAGACTGCGCCGCATCCTCGCCGGCCGGCTGCGCGCCTCATGCATATCGTTCTCCACGAACCCGAGATCCCGCCCAATACCGGCAATGCCATACGGCTGGCCGCCAATATCGGCGCCACGTTGCATCTCATTCATCCGCTGGGCTTTTCGATCGACGATCGCCGGCTGCGCCGGGCCGGCCTGGACTATCGCGAAATCGCGGTGATCCGCGAATGGGCCGATTACGACAGCTGGCGCGCCGCCCACCCCGACAACCGGGTCTTCGCCGCCACCAAGCATGGCGATGTGCGCTACGACACGGTGGCCTACCAGGCCGACGACGCCCTGCTTTTCGGCTGCGAGACGCGCGGGCTGCCGGCCGCCCGGGTACGTGCGGCCGATGCCGCCATCCATCTGCCCATGCGCCCCGGCAATCGCAGCCTGAATCTGTCGAACAGCGTCGCCGTGGTGGCCTACGAAGCCTGGCGCCAGCGCGGCTTCGTCTGACCTGGCCTCGCGCGGGCCCGCGACCCGTGGTTCAGACGCGCTGCGAGGCCCGGACCGAGATGACTTCCCAGCCGGCACCGGCCGCCGCCGCACTCAAACGCTTGTCCGGCTCGACCGCGATCGGCTCGCCGACGGCCCGAAACAGATAGGCGTCGTTGATCGAATCGCCGAAAGCCACGGCGCTCGCCAGACCCAGCCCGACGCGCGCGGCCAGTATCTCGGCCGCATCGATCTTGGTGGGCCCGTAGGGATGGCGCCGCGGCGGCGCGCTCGTGAAGACACCGTTGCGCGTGTGGCAGACCGCGCCGATCGCATCGTCCGCGCCCAGTGCCTCGCACAGGGCATCGGCGATGAACTGCGGCGTGCCCGACAACAATACCACCGTATCGCCGGCCGCCTGGTGGGCACGCAGGCGTTCGAGCACCGGTGCCGAGAGGGCCTCGCGCAACACCTCGGCAACGAACCGCTCGGCCAGTGCGCTGATATGGCCATGCGTGTGCCCGGCCAGATAGGCCTTGTTCTTCTGCATGACGTGTCGGCCGAAACGCGGCAGATAACGCAGCGTGAAGACTGCAAAAGCCAGCAGTTGCCGCACGCCGAGCGCGCCCTGCTGCCAGAGAAAACGCGCGAAGCGGGCCTCCGAGGAAGCCCCGGCGACCAGCGTGCCGTCGATATCGAAGATGATGAGTCGCTTGTCAGACATGGCTCTTACGCGCGTTGACACAGAACTCCACGATGACCGGCAGGCCGCGCGCCACGCAGATCGCTGCCGAGGCCCAGGCCAGGCCGTGGCCGATGGCGGCCAGCCAGAACCCGTGTGCGGCCCAGAATGCGGGCGCGATGTCCGGGAACGGCTGCCAGAGCAGGATCCAGGCGAACGTTACCGCCTTGAGCACGGCATAGAAACCGCGCATGAAGCGCCCGGCCACCAGAAACCGGCCGACCGGTGACTGCATCATGTCGAAGGCCGCGGTGCCGGCAGCCGCGCCCTTGCTGCGGATGGCATCGACCAGATTGCCGCGGATGATGAACAGCAGCGGGATCCAGACACCGATGAAGCCCAGATGCGCCAGCACCACCCAGAGCACCGTCTCCACGATGCGGTCGATGGCGATATCGAAGGTCGCCCCGAACAGGGTTTCCTGATTGAAGCGGCGCGCGACCCAGCCATCGACGCCGTCGAGCGCGATGATGAACACCGTGAGCGGCGCGTTGACCAGCTGCAGCCAGGGATCGCCGGAATAGATGATCGCCAGCAGCCCGAACAACAGGACAAAACGTCCGAAAGTGACCCAGTTCGCCATATCCGTTCACTTTTCCGGCACGGGCGGCGATCATCGCCACGCGCCCCGCCCCGCGTGAGCCATAGGCCGGACACGCTCGTCCGGTACGCCAGCGTCGAAGTTTACACGAAGGTGAAACCCCCGAGCGCGCTATTCCGCTTCGGCACGAAACGGTCGATCCGTCAGCCGTCGCACGGCTTCGCGCGGTGCCACGCCCTCGTGCAGGACCGAAAAGGCCTGCGCAGCGATCGGCATGTCGATGCCCTGCTCGCCGGCCATGCGGCGCACTTCGCGCGCCACGCGAACGCCCTCGACCACCTGCCCGATCTCGGCTTCGGCCTCGGTCACCGAGGCACCACGCGCCAGGGCCAGCCCCATGCGCCGATTGCGCGATTGATCGTCCGTGCAGGTCAGCAACAGATCCCCGAGCCCGGCCATGCCGGTCAGCGTTTCGCGTGCGCCGCCGAGCGCTGCACCGAGGCGCATCATTTCCGTGAGCCCGCGCGTGATCAGAAGCGCGCGAGCGTTGGCGCCATAGCCGAGCCCGTCCGAAATGCCGACCGCGATGGCGAGCACGTTCTTGACCGCGCCGCCGACGCCGACGCCGACCACGTCGTGGGCGGTATAGACCCGGAACATGCCGTCATGAAAGGCTCGGGCCATGTCGTCGGCGAACGCCGGGTCGTGCGATGCGATCGTGACCGCGGTCGGCAGCGCTCGCCCCACCTCACCGGCGAAGCTCGGCCCGGACAACACACCGACGCTGCGCGTCGTGCCGAGTGTCTCGGCCGCGACTTCGTGCGGCAGCAATGCGGTGTCCGGTTCCAGGCCCTTGGTCGCCCAGAGCACCCGTTGACCCGGTGCCAGCTGCGGCGCCAGGGCCGACAGACAGGCGCGCAGGGCATGACTGGGCACCACCACCAGCACGTCATCGGCCCCGTCGATGGCCTCGGCCACGCTCGTGACCGGCGAGAGTGTGGCCGGCAGGGTCACCGCGGGCAGGTATCGCGCGTTCTCTCGCGTCCGGGCCAGCGCCTCGATGGCGGCGCCGTCTCGTCCCCAGAGCGCCACGCCGTGACCACGGCGGGCCAGCTGGACAGCCAGCGCGGTGCCCCAGGAACCGGCGCCCAGCACGGCGAACCGTCGTGTCTGCCCCCGATCCATATCGCCGCCGCCCGGCTAGTGCGTGGCCTGACTGGCGTCCGTGGTGCCCTCGCCCTGGCCGGCCCGATGCTGGGCATAGAGCAGGTCGAAATTGACCGGCTGCAGCAAAAAGTGCGGGAAACCGGCGCGCTGGACCATGTCGCCAACGGCCTCGCGCACATAGGGGAACAGCACCGACGGGCAGTACGCGCCCAGCACATGATCGCGTTCCTGTTCGTCGAAGCCTTCGATCTGGAACACGCCGGCCTGCTGGACTTCGACGATATAGGCCGTGCGGTCTTCCTGCTTGGCGGTGACGGTCACCGTCAGACAGACCTGATGGGTCTCATCCGACAGGTTCTGGATCTGGGTGTTCAGATCGACGTTGACCTCGGGGTTGTAGTCGAGCGTGAACACCCGTGGGCCGTCGGGCACCTCGATCGAAGCATCCCGGACGTAGATCTTCTGCAGACCGACCGTTCGCTGACCCTGCTCCTGCTGCTCGTCTTCGGCCATCTTTCCCTCCTTGAAAACGTTTACTTGCGCGTGACCGGCAGGCCATCGGCCTGCCAGCCGTTGAATCCGCCCTTGAGCGCGTGCACACGCGTGAAGCCCTTGGCCTTGAGCTTGGTCACGGCCTGGCCGGCGCTGGTACCCGCGGCATCGTAGACGATGACCGGATGCGCCGTGTCACGCGAGATCTCCTGCGTGCGCGAATCGATGCCGGCCAGCGGCACGTGGCGGGCATTGATGATGTGATTCTTCTTGTAATCCGCCTTGGATCGCGTGTCGACGACGACCGCGTCCTCGCCGTTGATCAGACGAATCGCCTGCGACGGCGGAATCGGCGCCGCGCCGGAGGCATTGCGCCAGGCTTCGTTGACGAGGAAAGCGATGACGATCAAGCCGAGCGCACCCCAGAGGAACGGGTGGTGCACGACGAATTCGACCAACTGATCCATAAGCTGATGTGCCCGAGTCGGCTGATTGGAGCGGCCGCAGCCCGCTGTGTGGCCCGCGATTATTGCATATCCGCAGGCCCGCGCAGTCGACGACGGCTCCAGCTTGTCCGAACGCGCTCGGGCAAGCCGGGCTGGGTGTCATACAATCGGCGCCATGCGCGTTTTCTCTTCCTGTGTCTGTCCGGCTCTTGCGCTCGTCCTCGCCGCCGGCGTGGCCTGGCCCATGCCCGGCCTGGCCGATACCCAGTCCGACAAGGCACGCGCCGAGCTGTCGGCGCTGCGCGATCGGATCGATTCGTTGCGCCACAAGATCGCGGCCGACAGCGACAAGCGCAGCGATCTGTCGGACGCACTCAACAAGGCACAGCGCCAGATCAGCGCCACGCGCAAGCGCTTGGACGATCTGGATGAGGACATCGCCGAGCACAAGCAGCGCATCACCAAGCTCGTCGCCCAGCGCGATACCGAACGGGCACATCTGTCCGATCAGCTCGATGCGCTGGAGGCCCAGGTGACATCGGCCTACGAAACCGGCCAGGTCAGCCGGATGCGTCTCCTGCTGTCAGGCGAGTCGCCGGAGCGCATGGGCCGGATGCTCAACTATTATCGTTATTTCTCCGATGCCCAGAGCGCCCAGATCGGCGAGCTCAAGACCGTGCTTGCCAAACTGGTCGCCAAGCAACAATCGCTGGAGGCCGAACGCAGCCAGCTCGCCTCGCGGCGCAAGACCCGTGCCGCCACCCTGGAACGTCTCCAGACAAGCGAAAAACAGCAGAAACAGACGCTGGCCGCACTCGATCGCGAGCTCTCGTCGAAGCGCAGCTCGCTGTCGGACATGCGGGACCAGGCCGCCCAGCTCAAGAAACTGCTCGGATCGGTCCAGACGCAACTCTCCGACCTGCCGCCGATTCCCAAGGGCGCCTCGTTCGCGACACTCAAGGGCCGCATGCACCCGCCGGTTTCCGGCCGCGTCCTGGCCGCCTTCGGTCAGACCAAGAGCGGCGGGCCGCTGCGCTGGCAGGGTGAATGGTTCGCTGCCAGCGAGGGGACGCCAGTGCATGTCGTGGCCGGCGGCCGCGTGGTCTACGTCGGTTACATGAAAGGCTACGGGCTGATCGTCATCGTCGATCACGGCCAGGGCTACTACTCGCTCTATGGCCATGCCGCAGCCAGCTATGTCGATGTCGGCGATGCCGTGCAGGCCGGCCAACCGATCGCGACCGCCGGCCACAGCGGCGGCCACGACACCAACGGCATCTATTTCGAAATCCGGCACGGCCAGACGCCGGTCAACCCGCGCCGCTGGCTCGCCGGCTGAGACGCCGCATCATCGCCAAGGCGCTGTGCTATCGTCGGGCCGCGTCGCCAGCGGCCGGCGCAACGCCAGACCAACGGGACGAACGAATCATGGAAACGAGACTGCGCGGCGCCCTGCTGATCGGGCTGGGCGTGATCGTGGGGACAGCGCTCACGCTGGGCGAAGCGCGGATGGCCGACGGCGCCCCGGCCGGCGATGCGCCCCGCCCGGCGCCGAGCCAGGCCGACGCGCCGGATGAGACCGCAGGCGATGACGCGTCGTCGGCCCAGGGCCACGACAAACAGCAGGTGCCGTTGGAAGCGCTGCGCAAGTTCAGCGCGATCCTGAATCAGGTCAAGACCGGCTACGTGGAAGACGTCTCCGACAAGACCCTGATCGACAACGCGATTCACGGCATGGTCGAAGGCCTCGATCCGCATTCGGCCTATCTCGACCCGGACGAGTACAAGGCACTCCAGGTCTCGACGTCCGGCCAGTTCGGCGGCCTCGGCGTGAAGGTGCAGCTGGAAAACGGCTATCTGCGCGTCGTCTCCCCCATCGACGACACCCCGGCCTCGAAGGCCGGCATCAAGCCGGGCGACATGATCATCCGCATCGACGATCGGCCGGTCAAAGGCATGTCGATGACCGAAGCCGTCAAGGCCATGCGCGGCAAGCCCGGCACACCAATCACCCTGACCATCGTCCGCGACGGCCAGAACAAGCCGCTGGAACTCAAGCTCGAACGGGCCGATATTCAGGTTGCCAGTGTCCGCTCGCGCCTGCTGGGTTCACACTACGGCTATGTGCGCATCTCCCAGTTCACCGGGGAAACCGGCAAAGGCGTGCGTGATGCGCTCAAGAAACTGAGCGACCAGGCCGATGGCCCGCTGCGGGGCCTGGTGCTGGATCTGCGCAACAACCCCGGCGGCGTGCTCACCGCCGCGGTGGATGTCTCGGATGACTTTCTGAACAAAGGACCGATCGTCTCGATCCGCGGCCGCGCGGCCGATGCCCATCACGTCTTCAAGGCCACCGACGGCGACATGCTCGATCGGGCGCCGATCGTGGTGCTGGTCAACGAAGGCACGGCCTCGGCCGCCGAGATCGTCTCCGGCGCGCTCCAGGACGATCATCGGGCCGTCATCATGGGGACCGACACCTTTGGCAAGGGCTCCGTGCAGACCGTGCTGCCGCTCGGCGACGGTTCAGCGCTCAAGCTGACCACGGCCCGCTACTACACCCCCAGCGGACGCTCGATCCAGGCCGAGGGCATCACCCCGGACATCCCGCTCGCCCCCGTGAAGATCACACCAACCCAACGTCGTGGCGGCTACGGCTACAGCGAGGCCGATCTGATCGGCGCGCTCAAGAACACCGGTGCGGCCGGCGACCGTACCGATGATGGTAATGGCGATGGCAACACCACCGACCAGCCAGACGCCGAGTCCGAGTCCGAGTCTAGCGACACTCCCGACACCGGCGCCGCCCCGGCCGATGGTCCATCGCCGGGTACGACATCGGGCGGGGCCGATACTGAGGCAGGCCAACTCGCCGAGAAGGATTACGGCGTCTACGAAGCCCTCAACCTGCTCCGCGGCCTGTACAGCCTCGGCCCGCACGCCCGTGGCGACGCGGCCCCGAGCCCGGCCAGCACGTCGGCAGCCAACGACGATATTGGCGAGAAGGCCGGTGATCAGAAGCCGCCGGCCAGTGAAAGCAACCACTCGTCGCAAACCAACGATAAAGCGCCTGCCGTGTCCGGCTGACCTTCGCGGGACTGAATCACCGGTCTCGGCTGTTCTTCGACATATATCGTCAACACCGGCCGCCCCCTGCCCACCGACAGTGCACGGCAAAGCACGAACGGGCGCCACAGAGAACACCGGCAAGGCCTGCCTTGCGCAATAGACCGCGCATGCCGCCACCGTGCGTGCCCCGGGGCGATGCGCCACAGACCACTCGTTATCTCAAGGCCCGTGGCCCGAATCGACTCCCGGAGCGAGCGAAGAACCGCGATGAGCCATGCGAGAGCCTGTTGCGGTTTCATCCGGACCTCGCCTTGATCTGGGTCAATCGTGTTCGGCAAAGCACGAATCACCAAACGGTTGTGTGCCTGATCAAGACGCGCAAGGCGATCAGGGTGCTCGCACGAAACCTCAACACGCCCTAGCGATACGTCTTTTCTCTCGGCCCGTCATGGATTGTCAGAGAGCTTATGGCACAGCCCCGGACGAACGTCAGCTCAAGAATTCGTGCGTGCAGTCGATATGACCTCAAGCGAGGCACGTTTAAACGAAAAAGGGAGCCGGATTCACCATGGCGCTAAGGAAAAGCACAAACGCGTTCGATAACGCTCCGGAGGTCGGCGCGACAGAGTCCGTCAACGCCTCGGAGAACACGCCACAAAACGTCGACCAGAAACGACGCCGTGCGCGGACGCTCGCCAAGCAGCAGCAATCGGCCGAGCGTATCGCCAGTGCATCGCAGCAGGTCGCGGCCAGCATCAACGAATCCGGCCAGGCCCGTGGCCAGTTGCAGGAGGCCTTGCAGGAGATCGCCTCCGGCGCGGAGGAATCGGCCTCGGCCAGCCAGGAGAGCCTGGCTGGGGTACGCAGCATCAACGAGCAAGTCCGCGCGTTGAACCAGCATGTCAAGACCACTCGCGAAGAAGCCAGCCGTGCCAATCGCGATTCCAGCACCGCCGCCGAGCGCGTGCTGTTGCTGGTAAACAATCTCAACGAGACCGCCGAGCGGCAGAAACGGTCGCGCTCGCTGATACAAAGCCTGCAGGAGCAGGCCGGCTCGATCAACGAAGCGGCAAGCCATGTGATGCGGATTGCCGACCAGACCAATCTGCTGGCCTTGAACGCGGCTATCGAGGCCGGACGCGCCGGCAGCCATGGCAAGGGGTTCGCGGTGGTGGCCGATACCGTGCGTGGCCTCGCCGAGGCAGCCGGGCGTAGCGCGACGGAGATCACCGACCTCGCCGACCAGATACAGTCCAGGACGAAAACGGCGACCGAGTCGGTCAAGACAGCAGCGCAAGCCTCCGAGGAACAGGCCACTTCCGCCGAAGGCGTGAACGAGCATTTCCGCCAGATCGTCGAAGACATGCGCGGGATCACTAGCCTGGCCGAGGAGATCGACAGTTCAGTCGATGAAATCGAAACCGCCATGCTGGAATTGCAACAAGGCGCCGAAAGCGTGGCTTCGGCTGCCGATCAGCAGGCCTCGGCGTCCGAAGAAGTCGTCAACTCGCTGGCCGAACAGCGGACCGCATTAAGCGATGCCGACAAGCGCTCGCGCGAACTGGAAGATATTTCCGACGAGCTGCGCCAGAGCACGGAAACCGCCAAAAGCGCGGAAAAAGTCACAGCCGTGGCCGAGGAACTGGCCGCCTCGGTCGAGGAATTGCAGCGCGGATCGAGTGAAGTCGAAACGGCACTGCGTGAAATTCTGAAAGGCGCCGAACAGAACGCGGCGGCATCTGAAGAGTCGCTTTCGGCGATCAAGCAGCTTGAGGAGAACGTCAAGAACGCCGACAGCAAGGCCGAAGACGGCCTGGACCGGACCAAGCGCGTCACCGAGGTCTTGAGCGAAAACCGCGACGCAGTCGAGGAAATCGTCAAGGGCCTGGAAAAGATGCTGGCCGACTCACGGGAGAATCTGAAACAGGTCGAGTCGATTCAAAAACTCAATCGACAGACCGACAAGATCGCCAACACGATTTCAAATATCGCGATCAAGACCAGCATGTTGGCCGTCAACGGCGCGGTCGAGGCCGCACGGGCCGGCGAACATGGCAGCGGGTTCGCGGTGGTCTCGGGCGATATCCAGACGCTGGCCGACGATTCCAGCAATAACGTCGAAGAAATCCAGGAGATGGTAAGCAGCATTCAGAACCAGATCGACGGCATTCATCACGAGCTGATCGAGTCGGTCAAGGCAGCTGAGTTCGATGTCAAGCGTGCTCAGGAGTCGCTGGAAGAGATCAACAAGCTGGAAAACCAGCGCGATTCGCTAGTCGGCGGCAACGAGCGGGTACGCGCGAATATCAGCGAGGTCTCGTCCTCGATTTCCGAAGGCCGCACGGCCATGCAACAGGTCGCCGAAGCCGCCGAACAGGCCAGCGGCAATGTCCGCCAGGCCACCGCGTCGGCCCAGGAACAGGCTCAGGGTGCCAAGGAGCTGTCAGCCGCAGTCGAGGAAATCGCCTCGATCGCCGATGAAATCCAGTACAGCTAACCCCCGGCTGGCACGGCGCGCGTCATCACGTCGCTGGCGCCGGTCCGCCGGCATCTTGCGCAACGGCCTGCGCTCGAGCCGGTCCGGTGGGACCGGTTCGCCAGAACACCAGCGCCAGCACGGCCCGGTGCCCGGAGCGAACACGGGCCTTGCCGGCCCTCGTCGGATAGGAACAGGTGATGCAACAAGCAACAGATATTGAGACCGACGACATCTCGACTTCCGAGGCCCTGCTGTCACTGGTGATCTGCCGGCTGAGCGATCAACGCTTTGCGCTGCCGATGCGCGATGTCGCCGAGGTCTTGCGTGTCCCGGAAATACGCCAGATGCCGATGACGCCACCGGCCTTGCTCGGGTTGGCCAGCCTCCGCGCCAATGTCGTGCCAATCGTGGCACTGGACCGGCTGCTGGGCATGGAACAGGTCGCCGATGAAACCCGGCAGGGGCGTGTCGTGGTCATGGAACTGGACAATACACTCGGCGTTCGCGTCGATGATGTAGAGAACGTCGTTTCCCTGGATCGCGACAGCGCACAGTACGAGGCCACCGAAACCGATGACGAGGGCATCTGGGGCTACCATCACGACGACGAAGGCCGTGTGGTCCAGTGGCTGGACGTCGGCCATCTGACGCGCGGACGGCTGCTCGCCGACAGCCGTCCGGACACACCTCCCACGCCGCGGCACAACGCGTTCGAGTTGGGCCAGACCGGCGCCACCGAAGAACACGTCGATGAAACGATCTCGCTGGTCAGTTTCGATGTCGCCGAACAACGCTTCGCGTTCCGGCTGCTCCAGGTGCATCAGATTCTGCGTATGCCGCAGACCATCAGCGTGGTCCCGAATGCTCCCGATTATCTGATCGGCTTGATGACGCTACGGGGCGAGACCCTGCCGCTGATGGCTCTGGGCGCTTATTTCTCTCTCACCGAGGGCTATCGCGAAAACGCCCCGATCGTCGTGCTGCAGTTCGATGCCTATCGCATCGGCCTGTTGGTCGACGATGTACACGAAGTGCATCGGGTCATGCCGGACGAACTGGATGTCGTGCCGGCGATGACCGCCGGCGGTCTAGACGAGACCATCGAAGGCATCTGTCGACCGACCGACGACCGACCGATGATTACAGTCTTGAACGATCATGTCTTTCGGGGGCTGGCCGAACAGTACCAGACCCGAGGCCGCGACCGACACCAAGCCGCTCGCAAGAGTGGCCGGCAGGGCGCGGGGGGGCCCGCAGGCGAAACCAGCCGCAAGCTGCTCGATCTCACACTCGGCGGCCAGCACTACGGCCTGCCGATTGAAGTCGTCCAGGAAATCGCGCAACGCCCGGCGGCATCGCGCGAGGTACCGGCCACGCCGGATTATCTCGACGGCATGATGAATCTTCGCGGTCAAGCCTTGCCGATTCTGGATGTTTCACGCCGGCTGGGCCTGGCCGCCGGGGGCGAGGATACGGCGGCCCGGCAACGGATCGTCGTCGTCGATCACGATGGCATGAAGACCGGCCTGGCCGTGGATACCGTCGATGATGTGGTCTCGATCGACCCGGAATGGATTCAGCAATCCGGCCAGATCTTTCTTGGGCGTCAGATGCTGGTCGATGGCCTGGTCAAGATCCCCGACAGCGACCGCATCATTCAGTCACTTTGTCTCAACGCGCTATTCGATGCCGATACCCGGGCACAGTTGCACGACGGCAGCGAAAACGATGACGCCGACCGGGCCACCCCGGCTTGATGGCGGCCGTTGACGGTATCGCCATATCCGGCGGCAGGCGGCGAACGGCCGGACCGCGCCGCAGTACTCCCATTTAAGAGCGCCCCACAGCATGCCCTACGGACACGCGAGAAAGATCAAGGTCCTGGTCGTCGACGATTCAGCACTCATGCGTCGACAACTCAGCCGCCTGATCGAACGACGCGCCGGCTTCGAGGTCTGTCTCGCGCGAGACGGCCAGCATGCGCTGGACCAGTGTCGCAGCGAAGCCCCGGATGTCGTCACTCTCGATATCAATATGCCGGTCATGGACGGACTGACCTGCCTGTCGCATCTGCTGGCCGAGATGTCGATACCGGTGATCATGGTTTCCTCGCTGACCGACAAGGGCGCGCTGGCAACCTTCGAGGCACTCGAACTGGGCGCCTTCGACTACGTCACGAAACCCGAAGGCACTGTCTCGAGCAACATGGAAACGCTCGGCGATACCTTGATCGACAAGATACGGGCCGCCGTGACGGCCATTCCGGTCTCGCACGAGCCGCCCGCGCACGTCGCCGCTCCGGCAAGCCCGGGCCGCCCGACCGACACGACCGCAGCGCGTACGCACGGGTTCGCAAAGCCGCCGTCGCGCAAGCTCGTGGTTTTCGGCGTCTCGACCGGCGGCCCGGGGACGATGGAAATCATCCTCAAGGCACTGCCTGGCGACTTTCCGGTGCCGATCGTCATCGCCCAGCACATGCCGGCGCGATTCACTTCGGTCTTTGCTCAGCGCCTAAACGACAGTTGTGCACTCGAGGTCCGGGAAATCGGTGCGCCGATCGCCCTGACCCCTGGAGTGGCTTATCTGGCGCGCGGCGATGCCGATATTCGCATCAGCCAGCGACGTGGCACCTTGACTGCCAAAAGCGTCCCGAGCAGCGACGACTATTTCTGGCATCCCAGCGTGTCGCGTCTTGTCGCCTCGGCCTGCGAGGCGGTATCGGCAACCGGCCTGATCGGCGTGCAACTGACCGGCATGGGCCACGATGGCGCCGAGGAAATGGCCCGGGCCTACCGGGACGGGGCCTTGACGATCGCCGAAACCGAACACAGTGCCGTGGTTTATGGCATGCCGCGCGCCCTGGTCGAACAGGGCGGCGCAACGGTGCAGTGCGATAAACACCAGGTCGCCGATCAGTTGATCCACTGGCTCAGCTAAGACACACCACCGGCGCCGGCTCATGTCATCTGTTCAACATTGTATCGATATCGATCGACTTCACAGGGCCAACCAGCCGATGACCGACACGTTACGCATTGGCGATGCACTGACACGCCTGACCGACAGCGACTTCGTGCGCTTTCGCGACTATTTCTATGGCCGCACCGGTATCTACTTCGACGAATCCAAGCGTTACTTCGTCGACAAACGCCTGATCGAGCGCATCAAGGCATGCGGGTTCAACGATTTCCGCAACTACTTCGCGATGATGCGGTTCCAGGCAGGCGAGCAGGAATTTCAGAAACTCGTCAATGTCATGACGGTCAACGAAACCTATTTCATGCGGGAGGCCTACCAGTTCGACTGTCTCGTCGAAAACGTGCTGGACGAGTGCATGGCCGATCGCAACCGGCAGGGACCATTGCGGATCTGGTCCATTCCGTCGAGTACCGGCGAAGAAGCGTATTCAATGGCGCTGACCCTGCTCGATCGCTGGCCGCACATCGATCACGTCGATGTCGAAATCATTGCTTCCGATATCGATACCGCCGCCCTCGAGGTTGCGCGCCGCGGCATCTACAAGAAACGCTCGTTGCAATACCTGAGCGATGGGGCCAAGCAACGCTACTTCCAGTCGGTAGGTCCCGACCGCTGGCAGGTCGCGGACACCATCCGCGATGCCATCAGTTTCACCCATGTCAATCTCGCCGACCCGGCGCAGACCGAGCGTTATCGCGATTTCGATATCGTGTTCTGTCGCAATCTGCTCATTTATTTCGACGAAGCTTCGCGGCGGCAGGCCGCCGGCGTGTTGCACGAGGCCCTGCGCCCCGGCGGCTTCATCTTTCTCGGCCATTCCGAATCCATGAGCCGTATGTCGACGGCGTTCCAGATTCGCAAGTTCCCGAAGGCGATGGCCTATCAGAAACCGCTGCGCCCAGGCCCCGGGCAGTCGGCGGCCACTGTGCAGCCATGAATCGCCGGCGTGAACCATTCACCACGTGTCGGGCGCGTCTTCACCGCCTCGCGACCCAACCATCTCGGCCGGCCGTCATACGGCTTGGCGTCCTACCGACTGGAGCCCGCGCATGACATCTATGCTCGAATCCTTTGTCATCGAAGCTCGAGAGAGTCTGGAGCATGCCAGCGAGACGATTCTCGCGCTGGAACACGACCCGCACGACAGCGACAAGCTGGGCGATCTGTTTCGCAGCATCCATACGGTCAAGGGCACCGCCGGGATGTTCGAAAACATGGAAGCCTTCCATCGGCTGGCCCATACCACCGAAGACGGCCTCGACCAGCTGCGTAGCGGTGCCTTCTCGATCACCAGCGAATACACCGACCTGTTGTTTGCGGTACTCGACCAGCTCAATGCCTGGCTCGACCATCTCGACACTCACGGCGTGCTACCGGCGTCGGCCGCCCCCGACAGCCAGGGCCTCATCGATCGCCTGATCGCCCACAAGCCGGCCGGCGATGCCATAGAGACCGACACCGTTAGCGCGCGAGCTGCCGAGACCGCGCCCGACCGGGGCTCGATCACGGCCCCATCCGCATTACCCGACTGGATAGAAAACCTGCCCGAAGCATGGCGAACCCGGGCCGAGCAAGACAGCCAGACCACGCCGGAAACCCGCATCTTCGCGATCCGCTACACGCCGGCCGCGGATAGCTTCATGTGCGGCGCCGATCCGCTCGCCACGGTTCGCGCCTTGCCCGGCCTGATCGGCTACCAGGTCGATGCCCGCCAGCCCTGGGCCGGTCTCGAGGCCATGGCGCCCTACGACTGCAACCTCGTATTCGACATCCTGACGAGCGCCGAACGCGATGTCGTCAAGACAGCATTGGCCGAAATCACCGCCCAGTGCGAAGTCAACGAAATTGCCCCCGAGGCCTTGGTTCCCCCCGAACAGGCCGGCGACGACGAAGACGCGCTCGAAGCCCTCTTCGATGCGCTATCGGCCGACTTCGCCGACAACGATCCGCAGAGCGAGCCGGCACCACCGGCCTCGCCGAATCAGGCCGACGCGCCCGAAGCCGATGAGCTACCGACCGAGCGCCCGGCCGGCGCGCCGGAACCCGAGCGTAGGCCGCAAACGCCGCCCGGCGAAGACGCCAAACCACAGGCCGACAACAAACCACTGCGTGTCGAACAGCACCGGATCGACGAACTCATGACCCTGGCCGGCGAATTGATCGTGGCCAAGAACGCCTTGCCGTTTCTCGCCAAGCGGATCGGCGACGGTGACGATCGCGACGAACTGGTACGCGAACTCAAGGCCAATCAGGCCGACCTCGACCGTATCGCCGACCGTATCCAGAGTGCCGTCATGTCGGCGCGCATGGTGCCGGTCTCATCCATCTTCCAGCGTTTTCCACGGCTGGTGCGCGATATTTCGCGCAAGCTCGAAAAAGACGTGGAACTGGTCATGGAAGGCGAAAACACCGAAGCCGACAAGAACATCATCGCCGGCCTGGCCGATCCCCTGATCCATCTCGTGCGTAACAGCCTGGATCACGGCCTGGAAACGCCGGCCGAGCGCCGCGCCGCCGGCAAGCCCGGCACCGGGCGCATCGTACTGCGGGCCAAGGCCCTCGACGACCAGGTGTTGATCGAAGTCGGCGACGACGGCGGCGGTATCGACCCGGCCCGAATCAAGCAGAAAGCCTTCGACAAAGATCTGATCGATGCCCAGACCCGTGACAGCATCAGCGATCAGGACGCCCTGCAACTGGTTCTGCTAGCGGGTTTTTCCACTGCGGACAACGTCTCCGATCTATCCGGGCGCGGTGTGGGCATGGATGCCGTCAAGAGTGCGGTGAACAACGTCGGTGGCCATCTGCTCATCGAAAGCGAAATCGGCGTTGGTACCACGATGCGGATCCTGTTGCCGATGTCGATGGCCGTGGCCCGTGTTCTGCTGGTCGACATCGACGGCCAGCGTTACGGCGTGCCGATGTCCCTCATTCGCGAGACCGTACGACTTCACCGGGACAAGTTCGATCGGGTCAAGCATAACGAAGTCATCCTGTTGCGCGACCAGTTGATCTCGATCCATCGCGGGCGCGCGCTGCTCGGCCTCGACGACGCCGCCCCAAACGCCTCCGAACAGGCCGTACTGATCCTGGAGATCGACAACCAGACCGTTGGCGTCGTCGTCGACGAATTCCTGCAAAGCGTGGATATCGTGCAAAAGCCGATGGCCGGCGTGATGGCGCAATACGATATCTATGCTGGCAGCGCCCTGACGGGCGACGGTCAGGTGTTGCTGGTGCTCAACCTGCCCACGATGCTGCGCCGTGCGAGCCAGGCGGCCGAGACTCTGCCCGCCGTCTGCGAATCCACTCCCCGCGTGATACAGGAGGCTTGAGTGTCCATCGAATATCGCAAACGCAGTGCCGTACTGACCGGGACCTGTACCGTCGACGAAGCCGACGAACTCCTCGAGTGGCTGATCGACCATCCCAGGGCATCGCTGAATCTCGGCGCCTGTGACCATTTTCATGCCGCGATCCTGCAAATGATCCTGGCCGGCCGAATCAAGATATCGAAGCCCCCTGCCGAACCGACGCTGCGCATGGCGCTCGGTCTCGCTGACACGACATGACGTTCGTCGATTCGTTATTGACCCGGCATAAAAATAGATGATTCTTCGGGTTGATAACGCGCGTGTGCGAAAGCACGCGCGCCACGGCCAACGGCCGTGAAGCCATTGAAAATAAAAAGACGGACAAGGGCCGGCGTTTCTTTCGATGGCGTTGAAGACAGCTGACGTCGTCAGCTGTTTGGGTGCCGGATTAATATCCCGAATCGAATATCCGGTTTCCGGGCACGGCGGGTCGTTTCGCGAGGCGCCGAGCGGCGAACTGTTCTGCGAGGAATCGCTGCCTTTCTCTGTATCGGCGATCCGGGGCTGATATCGACCAGAGTCGGTCCGGCTCGGCTTGGCGAAAACAGCAAACGAACGCGGCGTCGAGCCCCAGACACAGCGCTGTTCGGAGTGTTGGGCTGTTATGCCGACGCGTTCTGGCACATCAGCTGCCTCGCGTTCCGATATCAGCCGTTTACTTGTGCGCGCTGGTTCGAATGCCCCCAGAGAACATGTCTCGATTCCGCGTCGACACGCCTTATTGACGAGACCAATCCAGCCACCAGTGTCGGGCATCGATGCAGCGGATGACGAAACCTTCCCGTTGATAAAACGCCAGTGCGCGCGGATTGCTGCGATAGGTCTTGAGATGCAGCCCGCAACGCCGTCGGCGTGCGGCCCCGCGCAGCCAGTCGAACAGCCGCGCCCCGTGCCCGGCGCCGCGAGACGCGGGGCCGAACGCGACGTTGACCACATGCAGAACATCCGCACGCGGCAGGACCTGTAGATAACCGCAGTCACGGCCGTCCGCCTGAATGACATAGCTCGGTACGCGTCGAGACAGCTGCTCGAAATCGGCAAAACGCAGCGCCTCGTCCCAGCCTTCGAGTGCAGCGATCGCGGGCTTCATGGCCTCTCGATGCCAGACATACAGCCGCTCAGACTCACTCGGCGCCACGGCCACCAGCCGAAGCTCCGCGTCGATCGGCCCGGCCGCCAGCGCCGCGACCGGCTGTGGTATGACTACCCGCGCCAGGCGCGCACCCAGGCGGCCAGGCCGGCGAGACCGCCGACGATCGACACCCATGCCGGCATGGGCGGATAGACATAGACCAGCGCCGAGGCCACCACGAGCCCCGTGCCCACCAGCGTCCAGCGCATGGCCCGACGCGCCGAGGTCAGCTCGTGCTTGATGTCGGTCAACGTGGCCGACAGACGCCGTGAGCCCGGTGTCTCGCCGTCACGCGCGTAGGCCACGAGTCTCGGCGCGAGCACCGGCAGGCTGTCCATGATCTCCGGTAGCTGAGTGCGCAGGCGCTCGGCCGCCCGTTTCGGGTCGGCGCGCTTGCGCATCCAGTCCTCGAGAATCGGCTTGGCCGTGGCCCAGAGATCCAGCTCCGGATACAGATCCCGGCCCAGGCCTTCGACGTTGAGCACGGTCTTTTGCAACAACACGAGCTGTGGCTGGACCTGGTAGCGATAACGCCGCGCGATCTTGAACAGCCGCAACAGGAACAGGCCGAAGGAGATCTCGGCCAGCGGTTTGTTCATGATCGGCTCGGACACGGTCCGGATCGCGCCCTCGAAATCCTCGATCGATGTATCGGCGGGCATCCAGCCGGATTCGACGTGAAGCTCGGCGATACGGCGATAATCCTGGTTGAAGAAGGCCAGGAAGTTCTCGGCCAGATAACGCTGGTCGTCCGGCGACAGCGAGCCGACGATGCCGAAATCCAGACCGACGTAGCGCGGCCGGTCCGGGTGCGTGGTCTGCACCTGGATGTTGCCCGGATGCATGTCGGCGTGGAAGAAATTGTCGCGAAAGACCTGCTTGAAGAAGATTTCCACCCCGCGCTCGGCCAGCGCCTTGAAATCCACGCCAGCGGCGACGAGCGTATCGACATCGTCGATGGGCACGCCGTGCATGTGCTCCATGACGAGCACGTTTTCCGTGCTGTGATCGAAATAGATCGTGGGATGGACGATCAGATCCGAGCCCGCCCAGTTGCGACCGAGCTGGCTGGCGTTGCCGCCCTCGCGCATCAGGTTGAGCTCGTCGTTGATGATGCGCTCGTATTCGGCCACGATCTCGACCGGGCGCAGCCGAGCGGCTTCCGGGTGCAGCCGGGCCGCCAGGCGTGCCAGCCAGAACATCACCGCGATATCGCGATCCACGCGCGCGTGCACGTCCGGCCGCAACACCTTGACCACGACCTCGGCGCCGGTCGTCTCGCCCTCGCGCGGATGCAGGCGAGCGGCATGAACCTGGGCGATCGAGGCCGCAGCCATGGGCGATTCCTCGAACGCGGCGAAGACATCGTCCAGCGAGTGGCCGTAGGCCGCCTCGATCAGCTCGCGCGCACGGGCGCCCTCGAACGGTGGGACATCGTCCTGCAGGCGCGCCAGTTCCGCGGCCATGCCGTCGGGCAGCAGATCGCGCCGAGTCGAGAGCATCTGCCCGAACTTGATGAACACGGGGCCGAGCGATTCCAGCGCCAGCCGAAGGCGCACGGCCACCGGCTCGTCGAAATCACGCGGGGCGCCGACCAGCCAGCGCGGCGCGGCGTCCCCGACGAGTTCGCCGAGCCCGTAGCGACGAACGGTGGACAGGATTTCGAACAGACGACGACTCTTGCCCATCATCATGAGCGCGCCCGCTCAAGTCGCTTGATGCGGGCGGCCGTACGTTCCACGTCGTCACGGAAGGTCTCGACCTCACCGGCGAAACGCTCGTGCTCCCAGGCACCGACCACGTCACGGGTCTCCTCGCGCAGGTATTCCGCCGCCTGCGCGGGGAACTCGCGACGTGCCCGATCGAACAACGCCCCCGCCTGACGGAACCCACGCTCGAGCAGACCGCCGGCCACCGGGCCGAAACGCGCATCGAGCAGATCCCCCAGATCGAAGTCCACCTTGGCGAACAGATCGGCGAACTGCTGGGCCACGCCGATATCGCCTTCGATACGCAGCCCGGCCCCGATGATGCCGTTCGAGCCGCCGGAGAAGAATACGCGGGCGAACGCAGTCGAGCGGCCCGTCAGACGCACATCGGGAGCCTCTTCGCCGGGCCCTGTCACCTGGACGCCGTTGGCCTCGGCGATGAACGTCACCGCGAGCCCGAGATCGGACAGGTACAGCGCCAGCGAACGCCCGGCCAGCGCGCGGGCGCGCTCGAGCGCGGCTTCATCGGCCCCGAGATACCGATTGAGCGCGATCTCGGCCGCGCCCAGCGCCGGCGACGGCAAGCTGTTGAAACGCGTGTCCGTCATGCCGCATACCCGCGATGCACGGCCACGATGCCGCCGGTGAGGTTGTGATAACCGCAGCGCACGAAACCGGCCTCGACCATCATGCCCTTGAGCGTTTCCTGATCGGGGTGCATGCGGATGGACTCGGCCAGATAGCGATAGCTGTCCTCGTCGCGTGCGACGTTCTTGCCGAGCCACGGCAGTACCGAGAACGAATAGCGATCGTAGATCAGCCCCAGCCCCGGCAGCGCCGGCTTGGAGAACTCCAGCACGATGGTCCGGCCACCGGGTCGGGTCACGCGCGCCATTTCGTTCAACGCGGCCTGTTTGTCGGTGACGTTGCGCAGGCCGAAGGCGATGGTCACGCAGTCGAAGGCATCGTCGGCGAACGGCAGCTTCTCGGCGTTGGCCAGGCAGTAATCCACGTTGGAGACCAGCCCGCGGTCGATCATCCGATCGCGCCCGTTGGCCAGCATGGCGTGGTTGATGTCGGACATCAGCACGCGTCCATCGGCGCCGACCTTCTTGGCGAACCCGGCGGCAAGATCCCCGGTGCCGCTGGCCAGATCCAGAATCGATTCGCCCGGGCGCACCGCGGCCAGCGAGATCGTGAACCGTTTCCAGGCACGATGAATCCCCATCGACATCAGGTCGTTCATCAGGTCGTAGTTGTCGGCCACCGAATCGAACACGGCGCCGACCCGACGCTGTTTGTCGGGGCGCGCGACGCGCTCGTAGCCGAAATCGACGGTCTCGGAATCGGCGCCCGGGGCGCCGGGCGGCTGGCGGGAATCGGCCATGGCGGATACAAACCGAAAAAGCGTGACGCCAAGCTTACCGCACACGTCGTGCATGCTGTTGTGCGCGATGCGCATCGGCACCGGCGATCGCCCCGTAATCGGGATGGCCGATCGCTGCCCCGGGTGAGATAGACTCGGTCGCGCATCGGCGCGCGTGCTCGGGGGCGAGCACGCAATGTCCGCTGCCGGCCGACCGCGGGCGTTGGCGGCCGTATCCATATCTGCTGTTGGGGGTCCACCGTCTTGCTCGTATTGCGTTTTCGGCACATCGCCGGCCTGGCGCTTCTGATCGGCGCGGCTGTCGTGGCCGGCTGCTCGCAGACCGACGCACCGGCCCGCCAGGCCGATGTCCGCGATGTCGGTGTCTATGTCGTCACCCCGCAGCGCTATACCGTGCGCGAAACATTGCCCGGCCGCACGCGCGCCACCCAGCAATCCGAGGTCCGACCGCAGGTCGAGGGCATCATCGAAAAACGCCTGTTCACGGAGGGCGCCGACGTCGCGGCCGGGGACGTGCTCTACCGGATCGACCCGGCCCGCTACAGCGCGGCCGTCGACGAGGCCGAGGCCCAGCTGGCCCAGGCTCGGGCGCGCCTGCAGTCGGACGCGCCGCTGGCCAAACGCTATACCGAACTCGCCAAGATCGATGCCATCTCCAAGCAGGATCGCGACAACGCGGTGGCCACGCTGGCCCAGGACAAGGCCGACGTGGCGAGCGCGAAGGCCAGCCTGAAGACCGCGCGCATCAATCTTGGCTACACCCGCATCAAGGCACCGATCGCCGGACGCATCGGCGCGTCCACGGTGACCGCCGGCGCGCTGGTGACGACCAACCAGAGCGAGGCACTGACCACGATCACCCAGCTCGATCCGATCTATGTCGATATCCAGCAGTCGGCGACCCAGTATCTTGCGCTCAAGCAGGCGATCGACTCGGGACGGCTGGCCACCGACGACAACGATGCCGCCCCGGTGCGCGTCACGCCCGAGGGCAGCGATCTGCAGCTCGACGGCAAGCTGGCCTTTTCCGGCGTGACCGTGGACTCGGATACCGGCGCGGTGATGCTGCGCGCGATCGTGCCCAATCCGGCTCACGATCTGTTGCCCGGCATGTACGTTCGCGCCACGTTGACCCAGGGCATCGATGTGAGGGCACTGCTGGTGCCGCAGCAGGCGGTCTCGCGCAATGGCAAGGGCGAGCCCAGCGCGTTCGTGATCGACGCCGACGACACGGTCGAGAAGAAAGCCCTGACCATCGCCGGGGCCACTGACGATCATCGCTGGCGCGTCACCGACGGTCTCACGGCCGGTGATCGGGTGGTCGTCCAGGGGGCCGGTCAGATTCAGGTCGGCGATCGAGTCACGACCACACCGCTGGTTGTGCGCGATGGCAACCTGCAGCCGGCACCGGCGACGAACACGACGAGCAACGGCCCCGACACGACACCGCCGGACGCCGGCTGATCATGTCGCGATTCTTCATCGACCGGCCGATCTTCGCCACGGTCATCGCGATCGTGGTCAGCCTGGCGGGGCTGCTGTCGATCTTCACGCTGCCGTTGGAGCAGTACCCGGAAATCGCGCCGCCCACGATTTCGATCGCGGCGACCTATACCGGCGCCAACGCCCAGACAACACAGAACTCGGTGACCCAGATCATCGAACAGTCGATGACCGGCATCGACAATCTGCTCTATATCGAATCCAGCTCGGATTCCTCGGGCAGCTCGCGCGTGCGCCTGACCTTCCAGTCCGGCACCGATCCGGACATCGCCCAGGTCCAGGTCCAGAACGAGCTGCAGTCGGCCCTGGCCCGCCTGCCGGCCTCGGTCCAGCAGCAGGGCGTGCGCACCTACCAGTCCGGCGGCAACTATTTCCTGGTCTTCGCCCTGTCCTCGACCAACGGCGCGATGGACGAGGCCGATATCGGCGACTATATCGCCTCGACCCTGACCGATCCGCTCGCCCGGGTTCCCGGCATCAGCCAGGCACGCAATTTCGGCGCCGAATACGCGCTGCGTATCTGGCTCAACCCGAACAAGCTCAATCAGTACGATCTGGTGCCCGGCGACATCCGCGCGGCGCTCGAAGCCCAGAACGCGGATGTCTCGGCCGGCGAGCTGGGCGGCCTGCCCGCAGCGCCCGGCCAGCAGCTCAACGCCACCATTCGTACGCGCAGTCGGTTGACCTCGCCGGACCAGTTCGCCGATATCATCGTCAAGGCCAATCCCGACGGCTCCCTGGTCCGGCTTTCCGATGTCGCGCGCGTGGAGATCGGCTCCGACGAGTATTCCGAAATCGCTCGCTACAACGGCCATCGAGCTGCCGGTCTCGGCATGGAGCTGGCTGCCGGTGCCAACGCCATGGGCACTGCCACCGCGGTCGAACAACGCCTGGACGATCTGGCCGCTTTCTTCCCGGCCGGCCTCAAGGCCCATGTGGCCTTCGACACCACCCCGTTCGTACGCGCCTCGATCAAGGAGGTGGTCAAGACACTGATCGAGGCCGTGGTGCTGGTCGTGGCCATCATGTTCCTGTTTCTGCAGAACTGGCGGGCCACACTGATTCCGGCGCTCGCGGTACCGGTGGTCATCCTCGGCACCTTCGGCGTGCTGGCCGCGTTCGGCTATTCGATCAACACGCTGACCATGTTCGCGCTGGTACTGGCGATCGGCCTGTTGGTCGACGATGCGATCGTCGTGGTCGAGAACGTCGAACGCGTCATGGCCGAACAGGGGCTGTCTCCGCGCGAGGCGACGATCACGTCCATGCGCGAGATCCAGGGCGCACTGATCGGCATCGCGCTCGTGCTCTCGGCGGTCTTTCTGCCGATGGCCTTCTTTCCCGGGGCCACTGGCGTCATCTATCGCCAGTTCTCGGTCACCATCGCCTCGGCCATGGTGTTATCGGTCGGCGTGGCACTCATTCTCACGCCGGCGCTGTGTGCCGCACTACTCAAGCCGAATACCGAGCGCCGGGCGCCCAATCGGGTGTTCGCGGCGTTCAATCGCGGGGTGGCCGCCAGTGCGACCGGGGCCGCCCGCCTCGTCTCTCGAGCGATTCGCGGGCGCGCCCTGGTGATGCTGGCCTTCGCCCTGATCGTGCTTGCCGTGGCCTGGCTGTTCACGCATCTGCCGGGCAGCTTCCTGCCGGACGAGGACCAGGGCGTGTTGATGGTCTCGATCCAGCTGCCACCGGGAGCGACATCCCAGCGCACGGTCGAGGTCATGAACCAGGTGGATACCTATTTCCGCCAGCAGCCCAACGTGCAGTCGATCTTCGCAATCGCCGGCAGTACCGGCCAGAACACCGGGCGAGCCTTCGTGCATCTGACGGACTGGTCCGAGCGCACCGGTGACAATCGCTCGGCCCAGGCGATCGCGGCCGCGGCCACGGCGGCGCTGTCCGCGATCCGCGATGCCCGCATCTATGTGCTCAACCCACCGGTATTGCGCAATCTGGGCGACTCGTCCGGCTTCGAGCTGCAACTCGAGGACCTGGGCGGGCTCGGCCGCCCGGCCCTCACCGCGGCCCGCAAACAGTTTCTGGCCGCGGCCCGCAACAGCCCGCTGCTGGCTCAGATGCGCTCGGACGTGACCGACCCCAACGCCCAGTTCGCCATCGATATCGACGATGCCAAGGCCCGTGCGCTCGGGCTTTCGATCGCCGATATCAACAACACCCTGTCGACCGCCTTCGGCGGTTCGTATGTCGACGACTTCATCTACGAGGGGCGCGTCAAACGCGTTTACATGGAAGGCGATACCCCGTTTCGTATGCAGCCGGATGACCTGAACGACTGGTATGTCCGCAACGCGGATGGCGACATGGTGCCGTTTTCCAGCTTTGCGACCACGCACTGGACGAGCGGGCTGCCGGAACTCGAACGCTATAACGGCGTGCCGGCCTACGCCGTCTCCGGGCAGCCGGCGCCGGGAGTCTCGACCTCGGCGGCCATGGCCGAGGTCAAGCGCCTGGTCGCCGATCTGCCCGAGGGCATCGGCTTCGAGTGGTCCGGCATCTCGTTGCAACAGCAACAGGCCGGCAGCCAGGCACCGCTTTTGTATGCCGTCTCGATCGGTTTCGTGTTCCTGTGTCTGGCCGCACTCTACGAGAGCTGGTCGATCCCGGTCGCGGTGATGCTGGTCGTCCCGCTCGGCGTGCTCGGCGCGCTGCTGGCGATTTTGACGCGCGGCATGCCAGTCGATGTGTATTTCCAGGTCGGGTTGTTGACCACGATCGGGCTGTCGGCCAAGAACGCGATCCTGATCGTGGAATACGCCCACCAGCTGGAGCGACACGGCGAAACGCTCGTTCAGGCCGCCCTGCATGCCGTCCGGCTGCGCCTGCGCCCGATCGTGATGACCTCGCTGGCCTTCGGGATGGGGGTTTTTCCATTGGTCATTTCCACCGGCGCCGGGGCCGGGGCCCGCAATTCCGTGGGCACCGGCGTGTTCGGCGGCATGATCGCGGCCACGCTGCTGGCGATCGTCTTCGTGCCGGTGTTCTTCGTCCTGTCGCGCGCCGGCTGGCGACGCCTGACCGACGACGGAGCCATCGCGCGATGAATCACGCCATGATCGGCCGGATCTCGCGCCGGACACTGGCCGGGTTGTCACTGGTCGCGCTGACCGGCTGTGCGAATCTCGCCCCCGACTACGAGCGCCCGGCCCCGGTAACGCCGCAGCTCTGGCCGAGCGTGGGGGCCTACGGCGCGCCCGAGCCGGTGACCGCAACGGATGTCGCGGATCTCGGCTGGCGCGATTTCTTCGTCGATGCGGGCCTGCGCCACACGGTCGCGCTGGCCTTGGCCCACAACCGGGATCTGCGGGTCGCCGCACTGAATATCGAAGCCGCCCGCGCCCAGTATCACGATACCCGGTCGAACCTGTTTCCGAGCGTGGACGCCTCGGGCAGTGCAACCTTCTCCCGGGCCGGTCGAACCAGCGGACGCGACGATACGGCCAGCGGCAATCTGGCCAACCAGAGTTCGGTCTCCAGGAGTCTGTCGGCCGAACTCGGGTTCGCCAGCTACGAGATCGATTTCTTCGGGCGCCTGCGCAATCAGCGCGAAGCGGCACTGAATACGTTGCTGTCCTCGGCTGCCAGCCGCCGCGCCACGCAGATCAGTCTGATCGGCGAAGTGGCCACCCGCTGGCTGACGCTGGCTGCGGACCAGTCCCGGCTCGCCCTGGCCCGCCAGACGCTGGCCAACCAGCGCGACAACCTGAAACTCGTCCAGGCCCGTCACGACTATGGCGTGGCCTCCGGCTCCGATGTGGCCAACGCCCGATCGGCCGTCGAGTCGGCCCGGGTGGACGTGGCAAGCCTGACCACCACCATCGCCCAGGATCGCAACGCCTTGAACCGTATCGCCGGCACGGTGGTACCGGCCTCGGCCCTGCCCGGCGCCGAACTGCCCGAGGACGCGGTACGCCAGAAACTGCCGGCCGGCATTCCGTCACGGGTGCTCGTCAACCGGCCGGACGTGATCGCTGCCGAATACACGCTGCGCGGCGACTATGCCTCGATCGGTGCCGCCCGCGCCGCATTCTTCCCCCGCATCAGCCTGACCGCGGCGACCGGCTGGGCCACCAGCGGCCTGAGTGGCCTGTTCGCCGATGACAATCGCAGCTGGTCGGTCACTCCGGCCATGGACGTGCCGATATTCGACGGCGGCTCGCGTGCCGCCCAGCTCGATCTGGCCCATGTACAGCGGGATATCGATCTCGCCGACTACGAATCCACGCTACAGACGGCTTTTCGCGAAGTTGCCGATGCTCTGGCGATACGCGCGACCATCGATGATCAGATCGATGCCCAAACGCGTCTGGTGACCGCCAATGCCCGGGCCTATCGACTGTCACTGGCACGCTATCGGGCCGGCACCGACAGCTATCAGGACACGCTGGTCGAGCAGCGCGCGCTCTACAGCGCGCGTCAGAACGAGATCGATCGCCGACTGGCGCGCCAGACCAATCTGGTCACGCTCTACAAGGTGCTGGGCGGCGGCGGTCTGGCCGAAAGCGCCGGCCCATAGTCGAGCAACCCGCGCCGACCGCGTTGCCCAACCGCTCGGGCATTTACGGTAGATTGGCCGGGCTTTCACACCAAGACACGCTCGACGCGCGTCCGCGCGATCCTTTGCATCAGGAGACATATATGGGGTTGGCACATCTGCGCGGCGCGCTCGCGCTCGTCGCCGGTCTGGCACTGCTCGGCGCGACTGGCGGCACGGCACTGGCCGCCGATCAGTCCGCCACGGACAATCCGGCCACCGACAAGCTGCCCGGCGTGCTGCAAAAAGCCGTCAAGTCCGGCCAGGTCGATGTGATCAAGTCCTTTCCGACCGATGTACCCGGCCTGACCGGGTATGTACTCGAACAATCCGGCCAGCATCAGGTGGTCTATGGCAACCACGGCTATCTGGTGGTCGGTCGCATCGTCGGCCCGGACGGCACGAACATGTCCGACCAGTACGAACAGAAATACGTGCCCAAGCCGGATCTGGGCAAGATCGTCGACCAGCTCAAGGACGGCGACCGGCTCGTGCAGCAGGGCCCGGACGATGCCCCGGTCGTATATGTCTTCGCCGATCCGAACTGCATCTATTGTCATCGCTTCTACGAGCAGGCCGAGCCGCTGGTCAAGGCCGGCAAGATCCAGCTCCAGTGGGCGATGGTCGGCTTCCTCAAGGATTCCAGCCCGGGACGCGCAGCCGCCATCCTGAGCGCCAAGAACCCGGTCAAGGCCCTGCTCGAGAACGAGAACGGCTTCGATGAGTCGACCGAACAGGGCGGCATCAAGCCGGCCACCGACATCAGCGACGATCTGCAGCAACAGCTCAAGGCACACGCCAAGCTCATGGCCGAAGCCGGCGGCTCGGGCACGCCGACGCTGATCTACAAGGAAGACGGCCAGTGGCAGTCCAAAATCGGCGCGCCCGGCACCGACTGGCTCAAGACCCATGTCGTGAACGACAAGCCGTGATGCCGGCGTGCCGCGCGTCATGATACCTCGGTCGATCGACCTGACGGCCGGCGGCGCGGCCTTCGGGCTGGCCGCACTTCTGGGCGTGGTCTCGGTCGGTGCATTCGCACCGTTCGGCCACTTCTGGCTGCTGCCGCTGACCCTGGCCGGGCTGTTCGTGCTCACCGCCCATGCGCGGCCCGGCCGGGCCGCCCTCGTGGGCTTCGGGTTCGGGCTCGGCCAGTTCGGGGCCGGCAGCCACTGGATCCTCATCGCCCTGTCGGGCGTGGGCGGCGCGCCGCTGCCGCTCGCTGTGGCGCTGCTGGTCGGGCTGGTCGTACTGCTCGCCTTGTTCATCGGGCTGTCGACCACGCTGGCCGCCCGGCTTGCGCCGGCCGGTAGCGGCCTCCGGCTCCTGCTGTGGCTGCCGCTGGTCTGGACGGCGATCGAATGGCTGCGCAGCTGGATCTTCTCCGGCTTTCCGTGGTTCTCGATCGGCTATTCGCAGATCGACTCGCCCCTGGTCGGCTATGCGCCGATCGCCGGCGTGTTCGGCGTCAGCTGGGCGACGGCCCTGACCGCCGGACTGCTGGCATGGATCATCATCCGGCCGCGCCGTACCGGCTATGCGCTGGCCGGCGTGGCCGCGATCTGGGCCTGCGGTTACGGGGCCCGCCATATCGGCTGGACCGCGCCAAGTGGCCCGGCGATCCGTGTCGCCCTCGTCCAGGGGGATGTGGCCCAGCAGGCGAAATGGTCCGCCGCGGCCGTCGACGATGCGATCTCGCGTTATTCCAGATTGTCCCGTGGTCACTGGCAGGCCGACCTGGTGATCTGGCCGGAAACCGCCATCCCGGCCTATTACCGTGATGTGGCGTCCTCGCTGACAGCGCTCGGGCATCGGCTGGCCGCGCATGACAGCACGCTGATCACCGGGCTACTGCGGGCCGATACGACCAACGGCGCGATCTATAACAGTGTCGTGGCCGTCGGCGCCGGTCACGGCTTCTATGCCAAGCGTCATCTCGTGCCGTTCGGCGAATACTTCCCGGTGCCGGCCGTGGTGCGCCGCTGGATGGCAGCCTCGGGCATGCCCTATGCCGACTTCACCGCGGGCGCGAGCGAACAGCCGCCGATCACGGCCGCCGGCATTCCGCTGGCCATATCGATCTGTTACGAAGATATCTTCGGCGCTCTTTTGGCCCGTGACGTACCGCCCGCGGCAATACTGGTCAATGTCTCCGACGATGCCTGGTTCGGCCGCTCGATCGGGCCCGACCAGCACTTCGAGATCGCACGGATGCGCGCCGTCGAAGTCGGACGCTATCTGCTGCGTGCCGACAACAGCGCGGTAACCGGCATCGTGGCGCCGGACGGCACGGTCGACAAGCGGGCCCCGGACTTCGAGCAGGCTGTGGTCAGTGGCCAGGCTCGTCCGTACAGCGGCCTCACGCCGTATGCCCGATGGGGCAATACGGTCGTGCTGCTTGGCCTGCTGATCACCGCGGTTGGCGGGCTTCTGGCCGCCCGACGGCGACGCCCGCGCTGATTTGTCGCGCGGGCACAACCCGGGCCGCAGGTCGTCGGCCCGGTGTTCGACAGCCTGTGCCAACGCCTGGTCAAAGGCCTCGCATACAATTATTTCCACCTAGGGCCTGTTATTAACCCGGCATAAAAATAGATGATTTTTCGGGTTGATAACGCGCGTGTGCGAAAGCACGCGCGCCACGGCCAAAGGCCGTGAAGCCATTGAAAATAAAAAGACGGACAAGTGCCGGCTTTTATTTTTCGATGGCGTTGAAAACAGCTGACGTCGTCAGCTGTTTGGGTGCCGGATTAATAACACTTCGCGCATGACCGCGTTGCCGCCCAAAACCGGCCAGGCAAGGCGCGCAGCACCGGCTCTGGTCATGCCAAGGTCAAGCCGTGCAACGCCGCATGGCCGCTTCTTGAGCGCAACCCGACAGGACGGCGGTCATTCTTTGCGCAAGCCGGCGTTGTCGTTCGCGACGCCAGAATGACGGCCGTACGTGCCCGATGCCTTGTCTTGCAAAAAAAATGAGCGCCGACGCGGCGCACGCGGGACGTGTTATTGACCCGGCATCAAAATAGATGATTTTTCGGGTTGATGACGCGCGTGCGCGAAAGCACGCGCGCCACGGCCAACGGCCATGAAGCCATTGAAAATAAAAAGACGGACAAGTGCCGGCCTTTATTTTTCGATGGCGTTGAAAACAGCTGACGTCGTCAGCTGTTTTGGTGCCGGATTAATCACAGGCCCTAAAACGAAGGTACGCCGTCGAGCCAGCAGCCGACATCGTCCGGTACCGGAGGCGGCCAGTCTGCTACAACTGACCTACCGCCTCGTTCATGCCGACACAGGATTGCCCATGCCGACTGCTTCGTCTGTTTCCATCGATCGCCGCGCCGACCGGGGCCTGGGCCGTCCGCTGGCGCGGGATATCCGCAAGACCGGGATCGCCCCCGATCACTGGTATCCGCTGGCCCGGGCACGCGACCTGCGTCGTGCGAGCACGCTCGGCGTCTCCTTCGCCGGCGAGCCGATCGTGCTGGCCCGGACCGCCACGGGGAGGGTTTTCGCCCTCGAGGATCGCTGCGCACATCGTCAGGTCCCGCTGTCGCTTGGCGAAGTCAAGGGCGAACGCCTGCTTTGTACCTATCACTGCTGGGCCTATAACCACACGGGCGCCTGCATCAACGTGCCGTATCTCGATCAAGGCAAGGGCCTGCCGAACGGCGTGAAGAGTTATCCCTGTGTCGAGGCTTATGGCTTGATCTTTGTCTACCCCGGCAATGTCCATGCGCCCGGCATTCTGACGTTTCCACAGATCACCACCCAGGGCAATCCGGCCTATCGCACGCGCTACCTCGATCGGCGGATCGCCTGCCACTACTCGTTCATGCACGAGAATCTGATGGACATGAACCATCAGTATCTGCATCGCAGCCTCATGGGCAGCATCAACCCCAAGGCACTGGATATCCGCGAAGGCGACGGCTGGGTGGAAGTCGACTACACCTTCCATCGCGCGGCGGGCAAACAGCCGATCGGGGAGAAATTCATGCTCGGGCGGCGCACGAAGACCCCTGATGCCAAGGCCGAAGCCCGGGAAGACAAGGACATCATGACCATCCGCACGGGTTATCCCTACCAGACGCTGCAGTTCTGGACTGCCGGCGCCAGCGAGCCGGCGCTGGATCTGTGGAATGCCTACGTGCCGACCGATGCCGCCCAACGCCACAACCATACGTTCGGCCTGATGTCGGTGCGAAAACCCGGCGTGCCCGGCACGATCCACCTGCTCTGGCCATTCATCGTCGCGTTTACCAACGGTATCTTCGGCCAGGACGAAGCGATCGTGGAAGCCGAACAGCGTGCCTTCGACGCTCAGGGCCGGGATGAAAACAACGAAATCTTCCCGATCATCCAGAAACTCAGGCACCTGCTCGTCGAGCAGGGCGTGCCGCTATAAAACATCCAGACGCTACGTATTCTTCCTGATAGCAACTTATCAGACCAAAGCCTAAGTTCGAGGTGCAGGTCGGATGACCTGTCGGCCGTACCGGCCGTCAATTGATGCGTTTGCCGGACAGGACCGGTAGACGCCAGGCGCCCAGTACGTGGGCCGCCAATGAATCCGGAGGATTCCCATGGTTGACGAAGATCGCAAGGCAGGCACCGCTGACAAGATCAAGGGCACGGTCAAGGAGCAGGTCGGCAAGCTGACCGGCGACGAGGAAAAGCAAGCCGAGGGCAACGCCCAGAAAAACAAGGGCAAGGTCCAGAACAAGGTCGGCGAGGCCAAGGACAAGGTACGCGACAAGCTCTGATCGCCGCATGTCGCGACCGATGCCTGCTCACGGGCATCGACATATCGGGCCGGGGTCATCGATCCCGGTCTTTTTTTGTGATCGATCACGACACTCGATTCATCGTATATCGCGTGGCCACGCCATGTGATGCGGACGAATATCTCCCGCGGCTATTCCGTCGACCCGGCGCGAATCGATCGTCGCAAAAGAGCTGATCAGCCAAGCGTGAACGATTCCTGGATCAGCACGGGCGCCTCGCCGATACGGCGCCAGCGGCACAGACACGACCGGTGCGCCGGCGCTTACGCGAGGAAGCTGAGCCGATCCTGCAGAAGCGTCCAGTTCTCGCGCGAGGTGGCCACGAGCATGCGCCCCTGATGGCGCGTCGGTGCATAGCGCTGGCCATCGAGCGTGGCGGCATGCCCGCCGGCTTCCTCGATCACCAGCACGCCGGCGGCATGATCCCAGGGCATGAGCTTGGACGTGAGCATGAAATCGACGTGACCGAAGGCCATGGTTCGGTACTCATGACAGGCACAATGAAACGACATCACACGCGCAAAGTCCGGGTAGAGCGCAGCAAGCCGGCGTTGCTCGGCTTCGGCGAACAGATGCAGCGACGTCGAACCGATCATCTGCGCCGGTGCCGATCGCGTGGCGACATCGAGGCGTTTCTCTGTGCCGTCGGGCGCGCCGAACCAGGCGCCTTCGCCGCGTGTGGCCGTGATCCAGTCGTCGGCCAGCGGATCGTAGAGTAGACCGAAGACAGTCTCGCCGAAGCAGGTCACCGCGATGATGACGCCGAACTGGTTCAGGCCGCGCGCATAATTCCAGGTGCCGTCGATCGGATCGATGATGATCGCTGTTTCGGCCGTCGCGATGTCGGCCACATCGGAATGCCCGGCTGCCACAGCCTCTTCACCGATGATCACGGCGTCCGGCCACGCTGCGGCGATCGCCTGCGTCATGCGGGCCTCGGCCGCCTGATCGGCATCGGTGACCAGATCGTCGGGCGCACTCTTGGCGCGGATCTCGTTATCCGACAGACGCCGAAAGCGCGGCAGGATCTCGGCTCGGGCGGCATCCCGAACGATATCGATAAGTCGATGCCGGGCGATGCTGTCGAACGTTGGAGTCGCGGTCATGACTGACTTACTGGTATGAATTGACGGCCAGAATAGCAGCCGCACGATACAAAGCCGGACGCGATCGGCTTCATGACCTCGCCCCCGGCCCCAATCGCGCCCGCCGGACTGGCACGCGGGTTTTCGCAGCACAGTCACCACGGCCGCGGACAGCGCATAACCCGGCACAGACGATCAGGCCGATGCCGAGTGCCCCCCAGCCATCCGGCGTCTGGCCGAACAGCCACAGACTCCACAGGGCGGAAAACGCCAGATAACTGTAATCGCCCGCGGCCACCAGCGGCGCGGGGGCGACCTGATAGGCCCGCGCCATCGCGGCACTGGCCACTACGGCAATCACGGCGAGCCCGGCGATCAAGGCCGCTGTTTCGACAAGGCCGGGGCTCGTCAGCGGATGCCAGCCGGTTGCGATGAAGGGGGCGGCCTGCTGCCAGGCCGGCGGCAACGGCCAGGCCGACAACCCGACGAGACCGGCGAGCCCCACGCCGAGAAACCCCAGCTGCAGGCCGAGCGCGAGCACCAGCGGCGACTCGTCGTGACAATACGTGGCCGTGAGCATGGCAGCCAGGGCGTACAGCACAGCGCCGGCCAGCGGCAGCCAGAACATCGCGGAGAACGCGCTTGTACCGGGCCGCAGGAGGATCAGCACACCGCAGAAGCCAATCACGACCGCACCGACCTCGAAGCCGTGCAAGCGACGCTTTCGCCGGAGCCCGTACAACAACGTGATCCATAGCGGCGCGCTGTAAAGTGCGGCCGAGACAGCCGGTAGGGGCAGACCGGTCAGGGCGAGATAGACCAGAAGCCACATGGCCACCAGCAACAGACTGCGCACGCCCACCCAGACCGGCCGGCACCCGTCCCGCCGGCGGATGCCGGTCAGACACATGACACCGCCCAGCAGCGGCAGGGCAACGAGCGCACGCAGGGTGACCAACTGCCATACGCTGAGCGTATCGCTGAGCCATTTGACGAGCGCATCGGCCAGCGCCAGCAGGACCGCCGACAACACGATCCAGCCGAGGCCACCGACGGCCCCCCGTTCCATTCGAGACAGGCCGAACAAACTGATCTCCCCACAGAACAACGTGGATGCAGCCTGTCGCGCCGGCCGGCCGGCGTCACACGATGATTTGATCGGGTGACATGACTCAGGGTAATGTGAGCCCATGAGTCGCCTGCGTCGCAGCCTGCCCCCACTGGCCACGCTTCTGCCCTTCGAGGCCGCGGCCCGCCTGGAAAGCTTTACCCGTGCCGCGGCCGAGTTGTCGCTCACGCAGGCCGCGATCAGCCGCCAGATCCGCGCGCTCGAGACCGATCTCGGAACCGCGCTTTTCCTGCGTCATCATCGCTGTGTCGCCCTCACGCCGGCCGGTACCGAGCTCGCCGTCGCCATGCGCGGCGGGCTGGAGACGATTGCCGCGGCGGTCGAGCGCCTGCGCCGACACGGCGATACCAACGATATCGTGCTGCGCGCCGAGCTCTATGTCGCCATGTACTGGCTGATCCCGCGCCTGCCGGCCTTTCATGCCGCCCATCCCGCGCTGCGACTCCGGGTCAACGCCTCGACCCAGCCGTTGACTCAGGCCGAGGACCACTTCGATCTGGCACTACAATGCAGCACACGGCCGAGCGGCACACGGCGTCCTCTGTTTTCCGTACCCGATGCCGTCTTTCCGGTCTGCAGCCCGGCGCTGGCCGAGGCGCACGGTCTCGCGCTCGCCGACCTCCACCGGTACCCGATCCTGCATTGCCGCAACGACGATCACGACGGCTGGCTCGGCTGGACCGACTGGTTCTCGGCCATCGCCGAACAGACCGGTGCGCGGGTCGAATCGGGCGCCGGGCCAACGTCCGGCCCCTCGTTCGACAACTACCCCGTGATGCTGCAGTCGGTGCTGATGGGTCAGGGCATCGGCCTCGGCTGGGCACGCGGACTGGAACAGCTGCTGGGCAGCGGTCAGCTCGTTCGCCCGGTCGCCGAGTCACTCACGCTGCCGCGCGGCCTGTCTGTCTTCGCGGCCGATCCGGACGGCGACGACGTCCGGCGTCGAATCGTCTGCGACTGGCTGCGCGGCGAGCTCGCCTGAACACGTCGTGGCCGCTCGAGCCAGTAGTCGCCGCTGCTCGCGTAGCCGCGCCAAGCGCGCCCTGAAATGGACTGTGGGCCGCACGCGTCATTCGGCGTCGGCACGCTGAATTGCCGTGGTGTCCTGCGTTGGAGCGTCTGTCCCGAACGGGGCCGACTCATGAAAAACATGGACTATAAAGACGCTGTGGCATGGCGAGCCGGGATCGCGGCACGCCACGATCGGCGTCCCGTACCTCGCCGGGTATACGACGGCCTCTCGACGAGAGCCCCCGCACGCCACATCGGCAGGCCCTGGCAAGCTGGTACCGGTTTTGCCTATCCTCGCCCATCTATCCCGGATGGAGAACGACCTTGAACGAACATCTAGACGATCTCGCCCCGCCATTGCTGTGGCAGCATTTCCGGACGTTCTGCAATACGCCGCGGCCCTCCTGGCATGAAGACGCCATTCTGGCCCGGATCGAGGCCTGGGCCGATGACAGGGGTCTGACGCACACTCGGGATGCCGCCGGCAATCTACGCATCGTCAAACCGGCCAGCGCGGGGCACGAGAGCGCGCCCGGCATCGTGCTCCAGGGCCATGTGGACATGGTTGCCGAAGCCGACGCGGCGGTCTCGCACGACTTCACGCAGGACCCGATCGATACGTTCGTCGAAAACGGCTGGCTGAAGGCCCGCGGCACCACGCTGGGCGCCGACAACGGCATCGGCGCAGCGGCGGCGCTGGCGATTCTGGACGAAGAGCAGCTCGTGCACGGCCCGCTCGAGGTACTGCTGACCGTCGCCGAGGAGGTTTCGCTCGTCGGCGCGCGCGAGTTGGCGCCGAACTGGCTGGACGGGCGCCTGTTGCTGAACCTGGATACCGAAGAAGACGGCGAAGTCTGCATCGGCTGCGCGGGCGGCGCCAACGTCACGACCGAAACCGTATTGTCGCAGACGCCGATTGCCGCCGACGAGACGGTGCTGGCCATTGGCGTCCACGGATTGACCGGCGGCCATTCGGGCATGGACATCGCCACGGGACGCGCCAACGCCAATCGCCTCCTGGCCCGGGTACTCCATGCCCTGGGGCCGCACGAACCGCGGCTCGTCGACTACGACGGCGGCCGCATGGACAACGCCATCACGCGGACGGCCTGGGCCCGCGTTGCCCTGCCGGACAGCGCCTTCGACGAAGTCACCGCCACCCTCGTGGAACTGGAGGCGACGTTCCGCTCCGAACTGGCACATGTGGACGAACAGGTCACGATCGGCCAGGAACGCGCCGCGGCCGACGTCGCGCTGTCCGCGACCGACACGAAGCGCCTGGTCGACCTGCTCTATGCCCTGCCCTACGGCGTCGAACGCATGAGTCTGGCCGCACCCGGCGTGGTCGAAACATCGAACAATCTCGGCGTGATCCAACTCCAGAACGGTGTCTTCAGCGCCCAGATCATGGTGCGCTCACTCATCGATTCGGCACGCGATGCCCACGTCGAGCGCATCGCCACGATGTTCGAACTCGCCGGTTTTCCGGCCGAGCGCGGTCACGGCTACCCGGGCTGGGCACCGAATCCGCAATCGGACCTGCTGGCCCGTTTCGTGAGCCTTCACGAGCGGGTCACCGGGGCGTCGCCGGACATCAAGGTGATCCACGCCGGGTTGGAGTGCGGCCTGATCGGCGCCAAGTATCCGGCCATGGACATGATTTCCTTTGGACCGACCATCCGTGGCGCGCATTCCCCGACCGAGCGGGTAGATATTGCCGCAGTGGCCACGTTCTACGATCTGCTCAAGGCCACGATCGCGGATCTGGCCGGCGCGAGCGCGCACTGAGCACGTGAAGACCGGGCCGGTCCAGTCACCGGCCCGATTCGTCAGTCATTCTCCGCGGCCGGTCTTGTCCTGCAGCTCGTCGATCCGACGCGAGGCCTCGGCCTTGGACAGGTTTTCGTCGAATGTCTCACCGGCCTCCTCGCACAGCGTCTGAAGATAGGAGGCCTGGGCACCGGTCATGGCCTCATCGCCGGTGGTCCAGTTCGAGGGCGCTTTTTCCAGGTTGCTGTTGTCGTCGTCGGCGTTGTTCTTGATGGGGTCGTCCGCCATGGCGTGATCCGATGGGTTATGGGTGACTGTACATACGTACACAGCCATCAGACCGGATGCAAGACACTGGCGATCTGCGCGCGGCACGAAGCGCGTGCTATACAGAGACGACACTGTGCTGTCGGAGTCTTTCGTGAGTCACAACGTCGCTGAGATCATCGTCGAGACACTGCATGCCGCAGGCGCGCAACGCTGTTACGGCGTGGTGGGCGACACCATCAATCATTTCACCGATGCGATCCGGCGCTCGTCGCTGGACTGGGTCCATGTCCGACACGAGGAAGTGGGAGGGTTCGCAGCCGGCGGCGAGGCCTATCTGACCGGGGAACTGGCCTGCTGTGCCGGTACCTGCGGGCCGGGCAGCACACATTTCATCAATGGCCTGATCGAGTCGCATCGCAACGGCGCCCCGGTCGTGTTCATCGCCTCTCAGGTCGACACGGCCCAGATGGGCGTTGGCTTCCCACAGGATGTCGACCAACGCCCGCTCTATGCCCAGAACAGTGTGTTCTGTGAATATCTGCTCAACGCCGAGAACGCCGGCCGGCTGACGGCCCTCGCGGCCCAGAAGGCACGCAATGAAGGCGGTGTCGCGGTTCTCATCGTGCCTGGCGATCTATTTACGATGAAGCCCCAGAAGAGCGCGATCTGGCAGGCCCGTCGTTTCGCACCGGTCATTCGCCCGAGCGAGACGGAACTCACGGCCGTCGCCGATGCGCTGGCCGCCGGGCGCAAGATATCGATCTATGCGGGCCACGGTTGCGCCGAGGCCCACGACGAGGTCCTGGCGCTCGCCGACCGGCTGGCCGCGCCGGTCGCCTGGACCTCCCGGGCCAAGGACTTCATCGAATACGGCAACGATCTGGAAGTTGGCATGACCGGCGTCTTCGGTCTCGCCGGCGGCTACCGGGCCGTGGCCGAGTGCGACACGCTGCTCCTGCTCGGCTGCAGCTTCGCCTGGCGCCAGTTCTATCCCGAAGACGCCACGATCATCCAGGTCGATATCGATGCCGGACAGATCGGCCTGCGCCATCCGGTGGATATCGGCGTCGTGGGCACGGTGCGCGATACCTGTGCGGCGTTGCTCGAACACGTCAGCGCCCATACCGATCGCGATTGGGTGCAATCCTGTCGCCAGAGTTATATCGAGGCCCGGGACCAGGCGGCCGTGTCATCGGCAACGGATGATCTGATCCATCCGCAGGAGCTCACGCTCGCGCTCGACCGGCTCGCCGACGAGGATGCCGTGTTCACCGCCGACGGCGGCTCGCCAATGGTGTGGTGTCTGCGACATATCAAGGCCAACGGCCGGCGGCGTACCCTGACGAGCCTGCTGCACGGCACCATGGCCAATGCCTACCCTCAGGCGATCGGCATCGCCCATGCCTTTCCCGGCCGTCAGGTGATCGCGATGTGCGGCGACGGCGGTCTGTCGATGCTGCTCGGCGATCTGCTCACGCTCGCCCAGTACGACATCGATATCAAGATCGTGGTGTTCAACAACAGCTCACTCGGTTTTGTCGAACTCGAGCAGAAGGTCGAGGGTCTGCTGGATGCCTATACCGAGCTCAAGAACCCGGACTTCGGCGTGCTGGCGCAGGCGATCGGTCTGTGGGGCCGCAAGGTCGAGGCCAAGCACGACCTGGAAGCCGGCGTTCGGGAACTGCTGGCGCACGACGGCCCGGGTATTCTGGACGTCAAGGTCAATCGGATGGAGCTGGTGATACCGCCGAACGTGGAACTCAACCAGATTGCCTCGACCGCGCTGTATTCCACGAAAGCGGTCCTGTCCGGCCGGATGAATGAAGTCGTGGATCTCGTGCGGAACAATTTCGGGTCGCGATAGGACCGTATCGTCGCGCACGCCGAGGCTCGATGATGACGCGCGGCTGATCGTCTCGCCGGCGCAACGCGGACAACGCCTCATCGATCACCTCGTGGCCGTCCTGTGCACGGCCGACGAATGCCGCTTCGACCCGCTTGATGTCGAACTCGGCATCTATCGCGACAATACATCCGCCATCCGGGCTTATCGCCGCCCGGGATGCAAGCCACTCGAATGCGAAATACGGCGCGGGCACAAACCGAACGACGACATCGTGGACATGGTGCGGTATCGCCCCCGATAGCGGGCCACTACGAGGCTATCGCTTGTTCCCCCGGGGCGTATCCGGCCCGGCCGCCTGTGGGACGTCGGCGGCGATTGCCTCGTAGTCGCCGGCCTCGGCGATACAGATATGGGCCGTCGTCATCAGCCCGGTCGAATCGTCGAGTGCTCCGGGGGCAACGCCGATATATGACGCCTCCTGTTTGTCGAAGAACAGGCTCGATCCGCAGTCCGTACAGAAACCGCGGCTTGCAGCCGCCGACGCATGCCACCAGCGCAATGTATCGCCAGTGATGGATATGTCATGCCGCGGCACGCGCAATGCGCCCCAGAGATACCCGGACCAGCGCCGGCAGGTCTCGCAGTGGCAGGCGATCACGTCAACCGGCGCGTCCGACAGCGTGAATCGCACGGCGCCGCAGGCACAGCTACCGACACGCCTGCATGAAGCACTCATCGCTGGGCCAGCGCCAGCTTCGCGCCGAGGCCGATGAACACCGCGCCCACGCCACGCTCGGCCCAGGCCGAAAGCCCCCGTCGTCGCCGAAATGCCCCGGCCAGCCGCGCACCGACCACGATCAGCAACGGCTCGAACAGGGCCGCGATCCCGATCAGCAACACACCGTGCAAGGCGAGTTGAGCAGCCACCGGCCCCGCGCCGGGCACCACGAACTGCGGAATGAAGGCCAGAAAGAACAGCGCGACCTTGGGGTTGAGCAGGTCGATGAGAATCCCCTGGCGATAGGCCATCCACCGGCTCGGCGCCGCGGCCGCCAGCGGCGTCGCCTGGTCGGGGGCGTGCCCGGCATGACGTAACGCCTGGATGCCCAGCCAGACCAGATAGGCTGCCCCGACCCACTTGATGAGCGCGAAGGCCGTGGCCGAGCGCGCCAGGATTGCCGCCAGCCCCAACGCAGTCGCCGCGATATGCACGAGCGCCCCGGTCCAGATGCCGAACATCGCGGCAAACCCATGACCCCGACCGTGACGCGCGGTCTGGGTTGCGATGAACAGATAGTCCGGCCCCGGTGCCAGTTCGAGCGCGATACCGGCCGCGAAGAAGCCCAGCCAGTGGGCAAGCGAATAATCGAACATCGAAGGCGCTCCGAAACGCTGGCGATCCGCAAGATGATCGCACGGGCGGCGCGGCGCTTCAGCCGGCCGGCCCGTGCGGCGCGTCGCCGTCAAGGGTCTCGACGTCCACGGGCATCCGATAATATTAATCCGGCACCAAAACAGCTGACGACGTCAGCTGTTTTCAACGCCATCGAAAAATAAATGCCGGCACCTGTCCGTCTCTTTATTTTCAATGGCTTCACGGCCGTTGGCCGTGGCGCGCGTGCCGTCGCACACGCGCGTTATCAACCCGAAAAATCATCTATTTTTAGGCCGGGTTAATAAGCCCCGGCCTCGGCACAGAAGATATGTCGGGCCGTGGCCCGGCCGAGCGGCCCGTCGAAGGCGCCGGCCCTGATTTCCAGCCCGGCGTCGTGATCGGCATCGAAGAACAGACTCGCCCCGCAGACCTGACAGAAACCTCGACACGCCCGCGCCGGAGAACGCCACCACGACAGCGTCTCGTCGGCTAGCCACTCGATATCGTCACGGGCGTGCCGCACCGCGCCCCAGACATAACCGGACCAGCGCCGACAGGTCAGGCAATGACAGACACCGACCGCCTCCAGCGGCCCGTGCGCGATGAAACGCACGCCGCCGCAGGCGCAGCAGCCTCCGGCATGACCGGCACGATGAACCGTCTCGGGATGCCGATCCCCCATGCGTCAATTCACCCGGTACCGGGATGTCGCACCGGACAGCTTAACCCTGACGAGCGCGGCGATCAGACGCGGGAAATCGGCTCGGCCGACCAGCCGGGCGAGCCTGGCGGCATCAGTGGGCAGCCCCAATGTCTCGGCCATCGACAGGCTGGCCCGGTCCGCAAAGGGATAGCACTCGGGCCAGACCGCCTGGACCTCGCGCAAGAAAATTGCCGCCCCTGTATCGCCGATACCCTTGAAGCGTTTCAGCGCCCGAAGCGCGACAGCAGTATCGCCGTCGGCCTCGACGCGGAGCCGGCGCAGATCGCCGTCGTAGGCATCCATCAGATAATCGTTGAAGGCTACCATCTCGGTCGCGGTCTTCTCATCGACCCGTGAGTAGCCGGCGGCGTCGAATACATCGACGCGCGCCTGCCAGGTACTGGCCGCCAGTTTTTCCGGTGTCGTCCAGCCCGCCTCGCCCATGGCACGGGCAGCCCGCATGGCGATGTCGGCCTGCACCGGCGCGCTCGTCAGCAGCGCCAGACACAGCAGACGAAACAAAGGCGCTGGCGTGTTGCGCGCAATATCCACACCGAGTTCGTCGGCAAACGTACGGCCGTGGTCGTCCAGAAGCGCCGCAATGGCCTCGGTGGTTTTCATGGCGTTTCGTATCCGATCAACGGCAGGGCCAGGCGACTACTTTGCCTGGAAACGCGACGTGTGCGCCGGCCTACCCCGGCAATAACGCCCGGCGGATGCGCCCGCGCTGCTCACGGATAATCGATCGTGAAATTCGCCAGACCGCGCACCCGGCCGGCCGTGACCGTCGCCCGGGTCTGATAGTAGCGTGCCGAAAACGAAAACCGCAGGCGTCGTTCGCCAAGCGGCAGCGCGCGGGTATCGATATCGCGACCGGGCGGCGCGGGCTGGCCCCTGTCGTCCAGGATCTGGATACCGACGCCGGCCGCGGCATCGTCGCCGGCACGATTGGCCAGGACACCGCGCGCCGATAGCGACTCGGCGGGTTCGTAGTCAAGCACAAGCGCAACGGCATCCCGTGCGTCGGCCGCGCCATTGCAGGCCAGGCGAATCGCAAACGCCTGCTGCCCGCGCACGCTGCCCACCCCGTTGAATCCGGCAACCGATCCGGCAACCGATAGGGTCGCGTCGCGCCCTGAAAACATGGGCCTACCCGCCCCGAAACGCGATCGCTCGCTTCGGTCCAGGCCCAATCAATACACCACATTGCGTACGAATCTCACGGTCTCGTCGCGTGTATTGGTGAATTGATACGGATGGTTGCTGGCAAAGACATGGAAATCGCCGGCCTCGATGGTCGTGCACGTCTCGCCCACCGTTATGGTGAGGCTGCCCGCGATAACCACCACCATGTTCGTCCAGCCATCCGGGTCGGCTTCGGCTGTGTAAATGTCGCCCGGCCCAAGTGACCAGTCCCAGAGCTCGACTTCGGTCCGTACGCCCTTGCTGGCCAGCAGACGCCCGCGACTGTCCGCGACTGCACCGGTCCACGCGATTTCGTCGATATGCGCCGAATCGGCGGTATCGGGCGGCGCGATGAACGCATACAGAACAACGCCCAGAGCTTCGCCGAGCCGGTCCAGGGTGTTGAGGCTGACGTTCACATCCCCTTTCTCGAGATTGACGATCATCCGACGGCTCACGCCGGAGGCCGTGGCCAGCGCGGTCTGGCTCAGCCCCGCCTCGACACGCAACCGCCGGAGATTCTCGGCCACGTGGACCAGTGTCTTTTGATGCGTCATGCCTGGGTCTGTCTTGAATCGTCGCAATGGCCGCCGAACCATGGCGCGCCCGGACGGCGGCCACAACCGGCAGCCTGCGACGATCGCCGCAGCAGCGCAACGCGGCCTGCCCACACCGACGACAGAACGCGCCACTGCGCACTATATTGCACAACCTGACTTTCTGCTGCATCCTGTGCGGCCTTCGCACGGCCCTGCCGTCGTTCGAGCCAGCCGGGAGTGTTCATGTCTCGATCTCGCCACCCGCTTTTGGCGCGCCTCTGGCCGGTCGGGCTGCTGTTGATCGCGATGAGCGCGATCCAGAGCGGCGCCTCGCTCGCCCACAGCGCGTTTCCGATCGCCGGCGCCGCCGGAATCACATCACTGCGACTGATCCTTGCCGCGGTGCTTCTGATCGCGATCTTCCGCCCCTGGCGTCGGCGTATTGCACCCGGGGCCTGGCCCGCTATCTTGGTCTACGGCGTCGCCCTCGGCGTGATGAACTTTCTGTTCTATCAGGCACTGGCTCGCATCCCGCTCGGCATCGCCGTGGCCTTCGAATTCACCGGGCCGCTGTCGGTCGCCCTGATTGCATCCCGGCGCGTACTGGATCTTTTGTGGGTGCTGATCGCCGTCGCCGGTCTCGCCGTGCTGCTGTGGCCGGAACCGGGCCTCGGCCATGCGCTCGATCCACTCGGTATCGTCTGTGCGCTCGGCGCCGGGGCCTGTTGGGCGCTTTATATCCTGTTCGGCCAGAAGGCCGGCCAGATCAACGGCATGCAGAGCGCAGTCCTGGGCGTGAGTATCGCGGCCATTCTCGTCGCGCCGGTCGGCGCCTGGCATGCCGGGTCGATCCTGCTCGATCCGACCGTGCTCGCACTGGGGGCCGGTGTGGCGGTGTTGTCCACGGCGCTACCTTATACCCTGGAGATGATCGCGATGCCGCGTCTGCCGACGGCGACGTTCGGCACCCTGATGAGTCTCGAGCCGGCGTTCGGTGCGCTGTCGGGTCTGATCTTTCTCGGCCAGTCACTCGGCACCGCTCAATGGTTGGCCATCGGCGCGGTGATGGCCGCCTCGATGGGCACGACACTGACGCCGGGCGGCGTCGACGAAGACGAAGCGCACGAGGCACCACGGCCTGACTGAACGGCGCCATAACGGGCCATGATGGGCGATAACGTGCGTCTTGCTAGACTCGCGATCCGCCCATGATTGGCCGTTGTGTATGAAACCTGCTCATCTGGCGAACGCGTTGTTCGTCCTGGCTCTGGTCTTTCTCGTTTTCTCCGGCGGGATCGCCGTCTCGTTGTTCAAGGTCTGGCCCTACCCGATCTTCGCGAATGCCTATCAGGCAGCGCAGTCGGAACTGGCCCAGTCGCGAACCGCCGCCTCGCCGTTGAAGACCGATCTCTGGCGCAGCGCCCGCTTTTCGGCACGCGGCACGACCGTCGCCGATACCGCCAAGATGCAGCCGGGTTACACGCTCTATACCTCGGGCGATGCCAGTGTGGCGCGATTGATCGATGCGCAGGGTCATGTCTTGCACAAATGGCAACGGCCGTTCAGCCAGATCTGGGACGACAGCGCAGCGGTCAAGAATCCCCAGGCCGACGATTTCATCTATATGCGACGTGCCCGGCTCCTGCCGAACGGGCATCTGCTGGCGGTCTATATCTCGGCCAACGATACGCCCTGGGGCTACGGGCTCGTCGAGCTGGATGCCGACTCGAACGTCGTCTGGAAATACCTGAGCCAGGTGCATCACGACCTGGATCTGACCAACGACGGTCGCATCGTCACCCTCACGCACGCCTTCAACGACAAGCCGCTGGCCGGCTTCGACTTCGTGCCCACGCCCTATCTCGAGGATTTTCTGGTGACGCTGTCGCCCGACGGCAAGGAGCTGTCGAAGGTTTCGATCACGAAGATGCTCGCACAGTCGCCCTATGCCACTGTGCTGCGACGCGCCATGCCGTGGTTCGCAAACTTCGACGCCCTGCACGTGAACACGGTGGACTGGCTGTCAGCAGCCGATGCCAAGGCACTCGGATTCGGCAAGGCCGGCGATGTGTTGCTGATGTTGCGCAACATCAATCTGCTGATCCTGGTGGATCCGGACACCAAACGCATCGTCTGGGGCACACGCGGCGACTGGCTTGATCCGCACGATCCGCAGGTGCTGGCCAACGGCCATATCCTGATCTTCGACAATCTCGGCGAGATGGCACCGAACAATCCGTCGCGCGTCTACGAGTTCGACCCGAAGGACGATCGGATCACGTGGTCCTACACCGGGCCGGCCAAGGCCCCGCTGGCCAGCCCGATCCGCTCGACGGCAGAGCGTCTGGCCAACGGCAACACGCTGATTACCGAATCCGACGGCGGGCGGCTGCTGGAGGTCACACCGGACAAAGCGCTGGTCTGGGAATACATCAACCCGATACGGGCCGGCAAGAATGATCACATGATCCCGGTCGTCTCCGGGGCGCGCCGCATCGATCCGGCGACGCTGGATCCGGCGTTTCGGGCCACGCTGAGCGCGGCGGAGGACAAGGCCCGACAGAGCAAGGCGCCACAATGACAGCGTTGCTGCTCATCGATTTCCAGCAGGCGCTGGCCTGGCGTCACGACGGGCAGCGCAACAACGCGCATGCGAAAAACGCATGCGCAGCGCCTGCTCGCGCCATGGCGTCTTCGCGGCCATCTTGTCGTGCACGTCCAGCACGACTCGGCAACAGCCGGTTCACCGTTGGCGCCCGGGAGCGCGGGACACAACCGGCAAGCCGGCTTCGAACCGCGTGACGACGAATGGCACGTCACCAAGCAGATCAACAGTGCGTTCATCGGAACCGCACTCGATGAAAGACTGCGCGCGGCCGGCGTCAGCGATCTGGTCGTCGCCGGCCTGACGACCGATCATTGCGTCTCGACGAGCGTGCGGATGGCGGGCAATCTCGGCTATCGCGTCCGGCTGGCCGGCGACGCGACCGCGATGTTCGACCGCCGCGCACCGGACGGCCAAACGATCACGGCGGACGTGCGCCAGGCCGCACATCTGGCAAGTCCGCACGACGAGTTCTGCACAGTCTGCCCCACGACTGCCCTGCTGGCGCAGGAAAGCGCCTGAGCGCGGCCAGCCTGTCGTCGCGCCGCGCTCAAGCGCGTGCGAAAGCAGCCAGCGCCTCGCCCTCGAGGCGATAACCGATCCACTCCGACTGCGGTTTCGCGCCGATCGATTCATAGAATCCGATCGCCGGCGTGTTCCAGTCCAGCACGTTCCACTCGAAGCGTCCGTAGCCATTGGCCACGGCCATGCCGGCCAGATGCTTGAGTAATAGAAGCCCGATGCCCGCCCCGCGCGCGGCCGGCGTCACGTAGAGATCCTCCAGAAAGATCCCGTGTCGCCCGAGCCAGGTCGAGAAACTCAGAAAATAGACCGCAAAGCCCTGCGGTCCATCGGCGTCTTCGGCGATCAGGGCATGGACGTTCGCATCGGAACCGAACAGCCGTGCCTCGATATCCGATTCTGTCGCCACGACTTCGTGCTCGGCGGCCTCGTAGATCGCCAGTTCCCGGATAAAGGACAGGATCGTCGGCGCATCATCCGAACGGGCCGCACGGACGGTGGCATGGGCATCAACATTCATCGGGCAGCCATGTCGGTCGAGAGAGGCTGCAAGCCTAGCCAATCGCCGATCGCGATGCGAGCACATCGATACTGTCGACAAATGTAACGGCCCGAAGTTTGCTTACGCTAGGGCCTGTTGATGTTTCGTGCGAGTCCGCGCCAAGCGCTGTTCTGCGGCAAGACGAGGCGTAGCAGGCATAGCGTGTCATTCTGCGCCAGCCTGCTAGAACGCTGTATTGCCGTCGTGTTTTTGATTTTGGGGCGCTTGTCCCTTTGGGTTGGGCCGCCCATGAAAAATCGACGATGGGCGCCCGGCGGCGTTGCGAGTCTGGATCGTGGCACGCCACGATCGGCGACTCGCGCCTTGCAGGACACACTGCGGTCTCTCGACGAAAAGGCGCTCGCACGAAACATCAACAGACCCTAGAATCAGATACGTCATCACCTAACACCCTGAGATCCATCCTGTTTATCACGACTGGTTTCTATTGATCCCGTTAACGACCTAACGGTCGTACACATGAATCCGAGGCACGAGGGCGCATCTTTTCATGAGGGTTATCGATCATGCAGTTCAAGGAACGACTGTTACTGGAAAATCGGGCCTGGTCTGAAACCATGTCCGACCGCGACCCCGAATTCTTCAGCCGGCTGCGAAACGGCCAGTCGCCCGAGGCGTTCTGGCTCGGCTGCTCGGATTCGCGCGTCCCCGCCGAACAGCTCAGCAACGCCTCCCCGGGCGATCTGTTCGTGCATCGCAACGTGGCCAATGTGGCCGCGATCGCGGACGACGGTTTCATGAGCGCGCTCGAATACGCGATTGGCGTGCTGGAAGTCCGCTATCTGATCGTCTGCGGACACGAAGGCTGCGGCGGCATCGGCGCGGCGTGCAGCGGTCAACCGACGGGCATGCCCCATGTTGATGCCCATTTGTCGGGCGTGACCGACATGTGTCGTGGCCATGCCGGGCCGGACGTCGACACCGCCGCCCCCGCACACGTCAATGCGATGGTCCACCACAACGTCGCCCGTCAGGCCGCGGCCCTCGCGGAACTGGCGCTGGTGCGCGAGGCCCGTGTGAAGCCGACGGTCCTCGGGCTGGTCTACGCCATCGATCGCGGCACGCTCGAATGCATCTGTGAACACAAGCCACATGACGGGCCGCTCTCGCGTGTCGCCTGACTCCTTTTCTCTGTGCTCCGCATTCTGCCATGACGGCCTCGGCCGTCATCGCGAGGTTCTGCATCATGTCTGAAACATCCACTGCATCAGCCGGACCGGCGCGATATCTCGCTCGCGATATCCGTTCCGGCATCGTTGTCTTCTTCGTCGCGATCCCTCTGTGCCTGGGTATCGCCATCGCCTCGGGCGCGCCGCCGCTATCCGGTCTGATCGCCGGCATGGTCGGCGGTCTTGTCGTCGCCTGGGCCAGCGGATCGCAGCTATCCGTTTCCGGGCCGGCCGCCGGTCTGACCGCCATCGTGCTCGGCGTGATCGAATCCTACGGCTACGGCGGTCTGCTGCTGGCCACGGCGCTGGCCGGTGTGTTCCAGATCGCACTCGGGCTGCTGCGCATGGGCGTAATCGGCGCATTCGTGCCGTCCGGCGTGATCAAGGGCATGCTCGCGGGCATCGGCCTGATCCTGATCGGCACCCAGATCCCGCTGGCCCTTGGCCACGGCGCCTCGACCGAGGCCGGACTGACCACGCCGGACGCCCTGCTCGCTGGCGTATCGCCGTTGGCCGTGGCGATCACACTCGTCTGCCTGGCGATTCTCGTTCTGTTCGAAACGCCGTGGGTCAAGAACCGGCCGAGCCTGTCGGTGCTGCCGGCGCCGCTGATCGCGGTCCTGGTGGGCGTGGCCATGAGCCTCGGGGCACGCGTATTCGATATCGGCATGACGCTTTCACCGGCCCAGCATGTCCAGCTGCCCGGGCTGACCGGGCCACAGGCGTTCTTCGATGCGCTGCAGCTGCCGAGCTTCGGCCATCTGACCACGCCGGGCATTTATATCGCGGCGGCCACGATCGCGCTCGTGGCCAGCCTCGAAACGCTGCTCAGCGTGGAAGCCGTGGACGAGATGGACCCGCTCGGGCGCACCTCCGATACGCATCGCGAGCTCAAGGCCCAGGGCCTGGGCAATCTGGTCAGCGGCCTGATCGGCGGCCTGCCGATGACGGCCGTGATCGTGCGCAGCTCGGCCAACGTGCAGGCCGGCGGCCGAACCCGACTGGCCAGTTTCATCCACGGCATCCTATTGCTTGTCTCGGTCGCATTTCTGGCTTTTGCCCTGGAAACGATTCCGTTGGCCGCACTCGCTGCGATCCTGCTTTTCACGGGCTACAAGCTTGCCCGACCGGCGCTGATCGCGGCGCAGTATCGAGCCGGCTGGCGTCGTTTTCTGCCGTTCGCGGCCACCATCGTGGCGATCCTGGCCACCGATCTTCTGATCGGCGTGCTCACGGGCATCGCCGTGGCTTTGTATTTCCTGGTGCGGGCCCATCACGGCGGTGCCATGCAGAGCACACACCACGGCGATCATGTGCTGTTGCGACTCAACAGCGAAGTCTCGTTCCTCAATCGCCAGGATCTGCGCGATCGTCTGGCACGCGTTGCGCCCGGTGGCCATCTCATCATCGATGGGTCGGCAAATCGCTTCATGGATCCCGATATTCAGGAGGATATCGATCACTTCATCAGCGGCGCACCCGGTCGCGGCATCACGGTCGAGTTGCGCGGTCTGGCACGACATACGGCAACCTATACGGAAGCCGAGGGCGGCCGTCTGATGGCCTCGCCCGCCGCCTGATCGGCGGCCGGGACGCGTCGGGCATCGGCCCGGCGCGTCCGACCGGCCCCTTCGCAGGCTTCATGGCGCCGAATCGAGACGTGTCCAGCCGGACACGAATCGATTCGGCTGTTTTGTTCGTATCCATGGTGATCGGTGAACGCCCCATCGGGCCACGTTCACGCCCTGCCGTTTCGGACTGCGTTCATGAACGATGCCTCTTCCGCCAGAACCACGGTGCAGCGCCCTCGCCGGCGACTCGGGCTGCTGCTGTGTCTGCTGGCCGCGCTCATCGCGATGCTGGCCGTGCGTGCGGATCTGCGTCGACCGGCTGCAGCCTTCGTCTCGGCCCGCATCGCCCATCTCGTTTATGAGACGGCCGGCCTCTCTCCGCGCACGATCTATGGCTGGCGGCTCACGATTGCCGGCCTCGGCGATTCAACACTCGCCAGGCGCTGGCGTGCGGCGCCCGAACAGGCCACGCCGACGCGCTGGCGGCGCCAGGAACGCGCGCATCTGACGTTCGCTGCCGACACGGTGAGCGCACGGGTGTTCGTCGTCCGGCTGGCGCGTGGCGAGGCGCTGCGCTGGCAGCTTCGACGCCCATCGGACGACACCCCCGTCCTCTATGCAACGCTGGAATATCGCGCCGAGGCAGCCGACACATGGCAGACGCTGGCCCGCCTGTCGGCCGATGACCAGCCCCATCGGCGCGTGATCGAGCACGCCGGCGATTATCGATTCGTCTTCCAGCCGGAACTGCTGGCCGCCGTGCGGGCCGACTGGGCCGCAGCGGCCGGGGGCTCGATTCCGATGCCGGTCAAGGGCGCGCGGTCCCGCGATATCGGCGGCGGCTTCGGCGTGCCGCGCGACGGCGGCGCCCGACGACACGAAGGCGTGGATATCTTCGCCGGGCGCGGCACGCCGGTCGTGGCCGTGGTAGACGGCCGCGTGTCTCGTCGCACCGGTGGTCTGGGCGGCGAAGCGATCTTCCTGTCGGGCGGCTTCGGCCAGCCGAGTTATTACTATGCCCATCTCGATCGTTTTGCCGTTGCCGACGGCGCGCGTGTCGAACGCGGGGAGGTCATCGGCTACGTCGGCAATTCCGGCAATGCGGCGGGCGGGCCGACGCACCTGCATTTCGGCATCTACGCCGGTGGCGGGGCGATCGATCCGGCGGCCTTCATTCGCCCGATGCCGCGCTTGCCTGCGCTGGCGAATCGCACGACCGACAACGGCTGATCGGCCGTCAATCGAAGTGCAGACAGTCGCGCGTGGCTCCACAGCGCGCCGCCGAACGCACGCCCACGCCTTCCGACATCGCCGCCCGGATCGCCGGCCCGATCCGATCGAGCGCCTCGGCCGCGCCACGATCGATGAGCCGCTGGCGCCGCCCGCGCTTCATGTAGAGTCGCGCCCATTCGGGCAACAACGCCGCCCCGGCGCCGAGAAACATGCGGCGTGACACACCGGCGATCGGTATCGGCAACTGCATGGCATCGAGTACGGCCAGCGTATCGCGCGAGCGCTGATCGAAGCGCAATTCGGGCTGCATGTCGGCGAAGTACTCGGCCATTTCGGCCGCCGAGGCCGGCACATCCCGGGCGCCGAGCCGCTGGGCGATCCGGCGTGTCTCATCGAAGTAGGCATCCTCGGCGCCATCGGGCAGCACCGCGCGTCGATAGCGCTTGTAGCCGGCCAGAAACATGGCCATCTCGGTGCAGTGGACCCAGGTCAGAAGATGCGGATCCCGGGCGTCGTAGGGTTCGCCCTCCGGCGTGTGGCCGACGACGCGGGCATGCATCCGATCCACGATATCGATCAGCCGTTCGGCATGGCCCAGCGGCGCATAAGTGGTCGCGGCCACGAACGTCGTGGTGTTGCGCAATCGGCCGAGCGCATCGCTTCGAAAGCGCGAATGATCCCACACGCCGGCCAGCGCGCGCGGGTGCAGGGTCTGGAGCATGAGCGCGGCGATGCCGCCGGCCATCATGCCCGGAAAGTCGGCGTGAATCTTCCAGGTGACGGAGTCGGGGCCGAACAACCCCGCATCGCCGACCGGGGCATCGTAATCGATCCCGAATTTCTCACGCGTGGCGACCGTATCGACGATCCAGCCGCGCAAACGCGCATAGACCGGCTCGGCCCAACCGCCGACCGGCGCCGCACGGGATAACGAGCGGACAAAAGGATTCGAGGACTTCTCCATGGCGTCAAGCATATACCGTGTCGGCAATCCAGCGGATGCAGTCGCCGGGTCCTGACCGCGTCAACAGCTCATCCGCAGGGCCGATATCGACCGAAGACCGGATGGGCGCGGGCCGCGCACTTGCTTGCACCACGAATCGACGTTCGAATAGCGCGCGTTCGGCGGCCTGCCGACGACAGCGCAAAGGCAACGCTCGATGGACCAGCACACCCAGCCCGGGCACGTCACGCCCGACGAGCGCCAGGCACGACGCGCGGCCGTGGCCAGTTTTCTCGGGGCCGTGGTCGACTGGTACGACTTCCTGCTCTACGGGATCGTGGCCGCGCTGGTCTTCAACACACAATTCTTTCCTGCCGCCAATCCGGCGGTCGGCACGCTGGCCGCGTTTGCCACCTTCGGCGTCGGCTTTGTCTTCCGCCCACTGGGCGGCGTGGTCTTCGGTCATTTCGGCGACCGGCTTGGCCGCAAGCGCATGCTGTTGCTCACGGTCCTGTTGATGGGCGGCGCGACCGCACTCATCGGTCTGTTGCCCAACTACGATCAGATCGGTGTGGCTGCGCCGATCCTGCTCGTGGTGCTGCGGGCGATCCAGGGTTTCGCCGTGGGCGGCGAATGGGGCGGCGCCGCGCTGATGGCCGTTGAAAGCGCGCCGCCGCGTCGGCGTGCCTTCTACAGCAGCGGTGTACAGGTCGGCTACGGGGTCGGGCTGCTGTTGGCCACCGGCACGGTCGCCGTATTGAGCGGCCTGCTTTCCGAAGCCGCTTTCGCCAGCTGGGGCTGGCGCCTGCCCTTTCTGTTCACGCTGGTTCTGGTCTTTGTCGCCTATCACTTCCGGCAGCGTCTGACTGAATCACCCGACTTCGTCGCCCGGGTCGCCGCATCCGAGCAAACGCCGGCCCGTCTGCCCGTGATCCGTGCCCTGCGGCGCCATCCCGGTGCCTTCGGCCAGATCATCGCGCTCCGGCTCGCCGAATTGCTGACGATGTATATCGTCACGACCTTCGCCCTGAACTATTCGACGGCACATCTGGGACTCGACCGGGCCCTGTTTCTGAATATCGGCATGGCCGTCGGCGCGATCAGTTGCGTGACCATTCCGTTGTTCGCCGGGTGCGCCGATCGCTTCGGCCGCCGGCCGATCTATACGATCGGCGCGGCACTCGGCGTGGTGTGCGCGTTTCCGTTCTTCATGGCACTGACCGCCCAGGCTACCTTCTGGATCGTGGTGTTCGCAGTGTTGCTGGCCAATATCACGCACGACATGGTGGTCTCGGTGCAGCAACCGGTATTCGCCGAACTGTTCGGCACGGACTACCGCTACAGTGGCGCCGGCGTCGGTTATCAGGTCGCCAGCGTCATCGGCGGCGGCTTCACGCCCTTCATCGCTGCCGGGCTCGTTGATCTCGCCGGTGGCTCCTGGGTGCCGGTCGCGATCTACCTGACGGCGGGCTGCCTGCTGTCGCTCATCATGGCGCGCCATATCAAGGCCGCCCGCACCGACACCGCGACGACCCACGATTGATCGCCGGACCGCGATATACGGCACGCGCTGCCATGGCGCCGATAGGCCGGCCTCGCCCACGCGTGGCCGGCTCCGGACGGGTTTGCGATATCGCCCGCACACCGCGCCTGCGTTGCCCATCGCGCGATTTGCCGGGTTTGCCGGGTTTGCCGGGTTTGCCGGGTTTGCCGGGCAATGGAACACGCAAGGCCGATCGCGATTTGGCAGCACCACCGCATTGTCGCGCCTAGGGCCTGTTGAGGTTTCGTTCGAGTCCGCGCCAAGCGCGCCCTGAAATTGACGATGGGCGGCAAGACGAGGCGTATTGCGCCGTGCCGCCATGCTGCCCCCGCGGGCGACAACGCTGGATTGCCGTCGTGTTTTTGATTTTGGGGCGCTTGTCCCTTCGGGTTGGGCCGCCCATGAAAAATCGACGATGGGCGCCCGGCGGCGTTGCCAGTCTGGATCGGGGCACGCCACGATACGGCGACTCGCGTCTTGCCGGACACACGGCGGCCTCTCGACGAAAAGGCGCTCGCACGAAACATCAACAGGCCCTAGCAATCGGCCCCACCTGACGTTCATGGCAGCTCGGCCATAACCAGCAAAAGTTCACATTGCGAACATTCAGACGCAACTGATAGCATCATGCGCTTTCTTTTCGGTCGAGACCGAGACTTGTTTTCGTCTGACTCATCGACGACGCCCGACGACACGCCCGGGCCGGAACACCGCGATTTCGTCGCCGCCCTGGCCACCGGTCTGGATATCATCCGCGCGTTCGACCAGCACACGCCGCGCATGACGCTCTCGGAGGTCGCGGCCAAGAACGGCATCAACCGCGCCAAGGCGCGCCGCTTTCTCCTCACGCTCCATGCGCTCGGCTACGTACGCAAGACCGACCGCTATTTCGAGCTGGCCCCGCGGACGCTGGATCTGGGCTATGCCTATCTCTCGGCCAACGGCTATCAGGACGTCATCCGCCAGCACCTGGAGCACGTGACCGAGGTGACCGGTGAATCCTCATCGATGGGTACACTCGACGGCGACGATGTGATCTACGTCGCCCGCTCGGCGGCGCCCCATCGCTTGATGACAGTCGCCCTGGCCCTCGGCTCGCGCCTGCCGGCGGTGGCGACCTCGATGGGCCGCGTACTTCTGGCCACGCTGACGCCGGAAGCACTGGAGACCCGCTTGGCGCCCATCGAACTGGTCGCCCATACCGGCAATACCATCACCGATCGCGATCGCCTGCGCGAAGTGATCGCCGTTGTACGTTCGGCCGGCTACTGCATTGTCGATCAGGAGCTGGAATCCGGTCTGCGTTCGCTGGCAGTGCCGGTCCATGCCGGCAACGGACGGCTGCTCGGCGCTCTCAACGTCAGCACGAACGCCGCACGCGTGCCGCGCGAACGACTGGAGGCGGAATTCCTGCCGCTGCTGCGCGAGACCGCCGACCAGATCGGCCGCGCGGTCAATTAGGGCCTGTTGACCTTATCCGCGCGAGTCGTATTGCTGCTCAAAATCGTGATCCGGCAAAGCGCGTAGCTGTCGAGTCCCGCCAACAACCGGTTTGGCAGGACTGGATACCTAGGTGTGTAAACCCACCACATTGTTCACGGAGAGCGACAATCGGCTGACGGGTGGTTGGTGGTTGAGGCTGGCATGGGGTCGATGCCAGTTATAGTGGTGGAGCCAGTAAGGCAAGTGATCGGC
>NZ_QZWD01000001.1 GCF_003602005.1 Salinisphaera sp. Q1T1-3
TGCCGGCCTGGTTCGACGACTACAACAACACGCACCCGCACAAGGCGCTGAACATGCGCTCACCGCGGGAATTCAGACAGGCTCAGGCAAGTAAGAATGCGTGTCCGGTTTTATAGGGGCAACTCCACGTCTCAAGAAGGAGCGGGATTTTTTACGCGACGCGGCCACATTCTTCGCCAAGGAATCGTCCTGAAATATCGGGCGATCGAGTGTGGCCGCGAACAGTATCCCGTACGCCTGATGTGCCGCTGCTTACGGGTCTCACCCAGCGGGTTCTACGACTGGCGAGGTCGCCAGCCCAGTGCCCGCGCGAGAGACAACAGGCGGCTTCTCAAGCGCATCCGCTCTATTCATGCGGATCAGCATGGTGTGATCGGCGCACGTCGCATGCATGAAGAATTGGGCTTTGAAGGCGAAACCGCCAGTCGCAATCGCATTGCGCGACTGATGGCCCGCCATGGCATCCGCGGCATCCCGATCGCCAAGTCCCTGCGTTACAAACCGTCGGGTTTGCGGCCACTGGGGCTGCGTAATCATCTCGAGCGCGACTTTGTCGCGCTCGAACCCAATATTAAATGGGTCACCGACATCACCCAGATCCGGACGGGCGAAGGGTGGCTGTTTCTCTGTGTGGTGATCGATCTATACAGCAAGCTCGTCATCGGCTGGTCGATGGACGCGACCCAGCAGCGGCAGCTGGTTTTGGACGCCATGACCGCCGCCCTGGGGCAGCGCGATGATCACCGGCAAGCCGTGATCTTACATTCGGATCGAGGCACGCAATTTACCAGTCACGAAGTTCAGCAGTTTCTCAAGGATCAGAATCTGATCAGCAGCATGAGTGCGGTCGGGCATTGCGGTGACAACGCCGCATGCGAGGGCTTCTTCGGCATGCTCAAACGTGAGCGCGTCAGACGGCGTCGTTATCGAACCCGCTCCGAGGCCAGATCAGATGTCTTCGACTACATCGAGCGATTTCACAATCACCGGATACGACGTAGGCTGGAAGCCGAGAAACAGCGGCTCTCAACCCGGTTCGAACCGTCCGTGTAAATGGGGGCTAACCCGCTTGAGAGGCGCTGCGATCTGACGAGACGCCGGCCAATGGCGTGCAAGCGCCATGAGCGTCAGGCGTTGGCCGATCAGGCAGGCACACACGGCCTGTGATGTGGTGTGGGCGTTACGTTGATCGATCTCGAAGACAGACCCGAGACACGTCTGCACTACCGTACTCGCGTGCATGACGGCCTCCGCATTTTGGTCGATACGAAGGGTACTATCCGTCATGCACGCCCTTCTGACCACCCCTCGAATAACGCTAAATATCTGTTAAAGAATGAATAATTGTGGGGAGCCCTCAGGGGGTTACCCATCCTCGAGAGGAGGTTTGACGTAAAAGGCGTCGTAATGTTCGTTTGTTTCTCGAGTTTTAGGCTGCGGCGTCTGGTTAGCGAATCCTGCTTGCTGCATATGCTCATCGATCTCATGAGGCGCCACGCCGAAGCGTGCCAAGTATTTTTGATCGATTTCTACGATTGCCGAACGCGTTTGAGATCGACCTAGTAAAGACCCAAGCGATTTCAGCGCGAGCAGTTCGGCTCCTTCTACGTCTACTTTGATATTTAATTCCCGCTCACCAACAATTTTGCTAGCGAGCTTTAAGTCTGAAGCGAGATTGGCGGCCCATATTTCACTAGACAAGTCATATGAGATAAATGTCGCGCCTGAGTGCCGGGTGCTCCCGTTTAGTCGAATACCGGAGCTTTGATCTGAAAGCGCCAGATTAAAAGGAGTGATGTTTCGAAAGCCATTCCGATTTATATTCTCAACCAGCTGTGAGAACAGCTCCAGTTGTGGTTCAAAAGAAAGCACTCGTCCGGTGGGGCCAACGCTCCCCGCGGCTATAAGGGAATAAAGCCCGCAGTTTGCACCGATATCCATGAACACCGAACCGGCGGGTAAATTTCTAAGATGCCTAGTAAGCGCGCTACCATATAACCCGAGAATAGCAGCGCGATTAGTGAAGTCGGAAAAGTTGGAAACCAGCTGTACCCCGTACGCGCTCTGCACCGGATAACCGTCCAAGGATTTTCCGGTGAGGGATAGCAGCCGAGATTTGCCGGGTAACTCTGGCGCCTTATTCAGGCATCTAACCAATTGGTTTGCCAAGTTCGCACGAAACATAAATCCACCTATTATATTAGCCAGTGAAATATCGGCCTCGGTTAACCGACTAGTTATTACCACATAGTACATATGCCTATGGACAGTGCCGAAATCGTGTTAAGCCACGTGCTATTTGAGCCTGGGAGGGGCGCCGGATAGCGAGTGGCCTGTCGCCTCTTCGGCTCAGGCCAATTTACAGAACGGATGGTGCATTCCCAAGGTTTTCCGGAAGATGACGCGTATTGGCGGCAGACGAGCGTGCCGGTCATTGGTAAAATCCTGAGCTGACGCCGACGGCAATGATAACTCTGTCGCCTCAATTGCCTGTGTTTCGAAGAAAATCGAGTCGCTCGCTTTATATCTGACGATACTGTGCTGGCGATGCCGAGCATTCTTTCGAATGCCTTTCGTTGATCGATAGTGCGCGCTATATCTATACAGGCGCTAGGTAGATCGGGTTGTTACTCGATGTATGTCCGAGTCGATCGGGCTTCAGGCTTGCCCACTGCCCACTGGGGCTGAAGCGCGCCGCTCACCGAGGCTGGGTTATGGGTTACTTCGTGCATGGCGGAATTTATTAAGCGTTCGGGCGTTCCTACACCGTAGACTATGTCCATCGAAGTGATGATGAAGCGATATGTTCCAACGCGGTTTCCTGAGAGATCACAGCACCATTTCCGCCGGCCTTTACGTAATGGTCGATCTCCTCATGATCGTCGTTGGCGCGTATGTGGCATATGTCTGGTGCCTTGGGCAAAGCGGTCTGGACGGATACTACCGAGGACCCGTACTGGTCGGGATACTGTTGACACTCTCGGTATTCCCAGCTCTCGGGCTGTATGATTCGTGGCGAGGACGTAGCCCGATCGACCAGATGCGTGCGGTCACTGTTGGCTGGTTCGGTGTCATTCTCGGTCTGATTCTTATTGGTTTCGCGCTCAAGCAGAGCGCGAATTATTCCAGGCTCTGGGTGGTCACCTGGGGATTCTGGACCTGGGCACTTCTGGTTCTCGGTCGATTTGCGACATTCGCTGTTCTGCGCCAGCTACGGATTCAGGGATGGAATCATCGTCGCATTCTGATTGTGGGGAATCATGCGCTCGCCGAAGAAGTGTTGGCGCGTGTTGAGTCGACACCTTCGACAGGCTGGGAAGTGATTGCCGCGGCGATGGTGGACCACGATGGGTCTCGGCATGTCGGCAAGGTACGTGTGGTTGGTTATCGGCAGCGTATCGAGCGGCTTGCGCGACGTTTCGGTGCCGATGAAATCTGGCTCTGTCTACCGCTCGAGCAACAAGCGTTGATTGACCGTGTTCGCTGGGACTTCCGGCATAGCACGATTACGATGCGCCTGGTGCCAAATCTTCACGGCATGCGGCTGATACAGCATCCGGTGGCCGAGATTCTCGGCGTGCCGATGCTGAACTTGAGTGTGTCACCGATGCAGGGGTGGAGTCGCCTGATCAAGGCGTTGGAAGATCGTGCGTTGGCTTTTCTTATCCTCACCATGATAAGTCCTGTCCTGCTGGTGCTGGCGATTGGCGTCAAAATGAGCTCGCCAGGTCCTATCTTTTTCAGGCAGAAACGAATGGGCTGGAACGGACGGCTTTTCACGATTTTAAAATTCCGCTCCATGCCTGTGGATGTGGAATCGAAGACCGGTGCAGTTTGGGCCAAGGCAGGCGAAAAACGCTCAACGAAGTTTGGATCGTTCCTGCGGAGAACAAGTCTCGATGAGCTGCCCCAGTTCATCAACGTGTTGTTGGGGAATATGTCAATCGTCGGGCCGCGTCCCGAGCGTCCTGTATTCGTGGATCAGTTCAAGGAAGAAATACCAGGCTACATGCAGAAGCATATGGTCAAGGCCGGCATCACGGGCTGGGCGCAAGTTAACGGTTGGCGAGGATCAACCGATCTACAGAAACGTATTGAGCATGATTTATATTACATCGAGCATTGGTCCTTCTGGTTCGATCTGAAGATCATTTTCTTGACTGTATTCAAGGGCTTTATAAGCAAGAATGCCTACTGAACATGTTAAGCGTGCTAGCGCACGTCAATCATCTCGATAATTAATGCTCGGCGAGCGCTGTGCGCTCACTATCCTCGCTGGTTCTACATTAAAATTTCGGTTTCCAGCTAATTTAAGCGTTATCTTTTCAAACTGTCGTAAGGGTTGTTGTATCGACCTCGGAAGTTCTCGAGTGAAGTGATCTTCCGATCCAGGAGACAGGCGATTCGCCCGGTGGTCGAGTTTTTATGCTGTGTTTTTCGCCCATGTTTGTCGAAACCGTGTGAGTACAAACCTGAACGCGCGCGTTGTCGCAATTGCCCGACCTTGCGCCTCAGAAGTCTTCCACGTCGAAAGTTGGCAGATTGGATTTCTTTTTCGAGCGGATATTTGCTTCTTACCTCGCGTTCGAGAAATTCACACCATTTTTTCAGTGTGGCCTCGACGCTGACTTCCCTGGCTCGTATCAGCGATCGGTGTCGCATCTGCTCGTAGACCTGTGGATTGCTCTTGAGCTCTTCCAGGGTCCGGATCATTTCGGCAGAATCGCGAATGTGCATGAAGTCGATCCGGTGCAAACCGTGATAATGAAATGCCGGCTCGTCGCCCACGAAAGCCACGCAACCGGCAATCCACGCGTTATAGAGTTTGCTTGCTGGCTTCGATTGCAGGTAGTACGGACTACCGTCTCTGATCGCCAATACAATGTCGATGTCGTTGTATCGAGTCCATGACGAGGGCTCGTGACATATGACGAGCTCGACCCCCATGCGTTTGAGCGCGTCGTGAAAGGCTTCAGTACGAAATTCATCCGCAAGATTTTTTTCCAGACCGAAGAAGCCGATTCGGGATATGGTGTTGCCGCGGTCGACGGATCGGGGCGAGAGACCGAATTGTGGCCAATGCGGAATGAAGAATGAGCGCTCCCACTCGATGGAAGAGGGGCTCTGAACCACTTCGAAATCGCAGCCGAAGGATCTTTCACGGTCAGCGCGAATCGCGACCAAGACGCACTCGTGAGTATTGCTCAGTTGTGCCAAATCGTCATGATGAGCGATACATATCGCGCCTGGCACAACGTCAGCGGATATAGAGACTGCTGCCAGGGCGTCCCGAACTCTCGTATACGTGTTGATGATCCATACGTCGCGGCCGTCGCGACAGAGGTCAGAGATTTCGTCATTGGAAATCGATTTTTCTCCGAAGAGGAAGGGTTTCCAAAAATCCAAGTCGCGATGTACGAATACGATTGGAGTCGGGGACAATCCTGTTTCGGAGTTCATCAAGCAACTCTCATCATTTTTGACTTGGCGACCCATGCCCTAGCTTGAAGTATGCCGCAGTTTCTGGGGGCTTGTGCCGTATGAAGTGAATGCACCTAAACCCTCCAGATTTTATATATCATAACCTTGACCTAGGGTCTGCTGGGGTTTCGTTCGAGTGCCTTTTCGTCGAGAGACCGCAGTGTGTCCGACAAGGCGCGAGTTGCCGATCACGGCGTGCCACGATCCAGACTGGCAACGCCGCAGGGCCCGATTTGCCGGCCCAACCCAAAGGGACAAGCGCCCCAAAATTAAAATACGACGGCAATACAGCGTTCTAGCAGGCTGGCGCAGCATGACTGCGCGGTGCCTGCGACGCCTCGTATTGCCGCCCATCGTCAATTTCAGGGCGCGCTTGGCGCGGACTCGCACGAAACCTCTAGGACGGCTGGGCTAACATTTGGCTATGTACTGAACGATTGAGCACGGCGGGCTCGCCGAGCCGTAGAGGCGTTTGGATCTGCATTGGATTGACCGAATCGACGACGCGAGTTCAAGCGCGGCGCGCAAAAGTTTTTTAAATCGTTCCTCGCCTTGTACGCTTCCAAAGCGTGCGTCATCGATACATTTCAAGGCAGCAGATGGTTGGGTCGTCTAGTCTCGCACGAGTCGCGCCTTTTCCGGCGGCTCAGCTCGGTTTGTAATAATCGAGATACCAGTCGACGAATTTTTCGACGCCTTCAGCGACCGATGTCTGAGGGCGGTAGTCGACGGCATTGAACAGACCATCGACACTGGCATGGGTTGCTTCAACATCCCCCGGCTGCATGGGCAGCATTTCCTTGTCAGCCGTCACGTCTAGGCATTTTTCCAGCTCTTCAATATAGTCCATCAATGGCACGGGATTGCCGTTGCCGATGTTATAGACGCGCCATGGAGCCGGGCTGCTGTCGGGTTGCGGGACATCACTGTTCCACGCGGCGTCGGGCGTGGCGGGTTGGTAGAGGATGCGAACGATGCCCTCGACGATATCGTCGACGTAGGTGAAATCGCGGCGGTGATGTCCGTGATTGAAGACCGGTATCGATTCGCCGGCCAGCATTTTCTTCGTGAATAGGAACAGCGCCATGTCGGGCCGTCCCCACGGGCCGTAGACGGTAAAGAACCGGAGTCCGGTGGTTGGTAGCCGATGGAGGTGGGCGTAGGAATGCGCCATCAATTCGGTAGCGCGTTTCGTCGCGGCATAGATCGCGAGTGGGTGGTCGGCATCGCCTGAGGGGTCGAACGGCATGTCTGTCGAGGCGCCGTAGACCGAACTCGTCGAGGCATACACGAGATGTGCGGCTTTGGTGTGGCGGCAGCCCTCGAGAACGTTGAGCGTGCCCGTGACGTTGGCATCCACGTAATCATGGGGATGATCGATGGAGTGCCTGACGCCGGCCTGCGCGGCGAGATGAACGACCCGATCGAAGCGATGTGTCTCGAACAATTCACGCATGCCGTCGCGATCCGAGATATCCAGCTCAACCTGAGTGAAGTCGTTATATTCAAGCAGCTGGTTCACACGGGCATGTTTGAGTGCAACATCATAATAAGGGTCGTAATTGTCGACGCCGACGACGGTTTCGCCGGCTGCGAGTAATCGCTTGGCGACATGGAAACCGATGAAACCAGCGCTGCCCGTGACAAGAATGCTCACAATCGACTGTCGGTAGAGAATCAACGGCGCGATTGTAACAGCACGGCGCCGTCGAACAGCCCGGCTCGGATGGCGAAGAAATCGTGACAGGGGCCAGTAATGTGCCGCTTTGTAGTACGATTTCGCGGCGCCCGGGTCTTGATGTTCGACTTGGGGATATAGACGGATCATTCCAGTCTGACGCGCTTTCGCGTGCGGACGATTTTCTAACGCGCAACAGAACGAATTTCTATGCTTGTACCTGTTCTTCTTGTCGGTGGCGTCGGCACGCGACTCTGGCCGTCTTCGCGCCAAAGCCGGCCCAAGCAATTCCTGCCGCTCGTTGACGGTGAGTCCAGCCTGTTTGCTGATACGCTCGCCAGGCTGGAAGGGCTTGCGGATCTGGGTGAGCCGATCGCGGTCGGGGCAGAAGAATTCCGGTTCATGATCGCAGAGCAGATGCAGGCCGCCGGCTATACCGGCCGTATTCTGCTCGAGCCTGCGCCGCGCAATACGGCAGCCGCCGTCGCGGCCGCGGCGCACGAGGCGCGCCGGTTGCACGGTGACGAGGTCGAGCTACTGGTCTTGCCCACGGATCATGCAATCGCCGATGCCGAAGCGTTCAAGTCAAGCGTGGCGGTTGCCCGTGGCGCGATTGCCGATGGGGCGCTGGCACTGTTTGGCGTGACGCCGGATGGCCCGGAGACCGGGTATGGCTATATTCGGGCAGGTATGGATACGGCGCCGGGACTGCGCCGGGTGGATGCGTTCACCGAAAAACCGGATGCGGCACGCGCAAGCGAATTCGTTGCGAGCGGAGATTATTTCTGGAATAGCGGGATGTTCGCTTTTCGCGCGGTCGATTATCTTGAGTTGCTGTCGGAGTTCGCGAGCGATATTCACGACGGGGTGGCCGCGGCATACGCGAATGCACAGGCCGATATCGATTTCCTCCGGCTCGATGCGGCCGCGTTCGAGGCTGTGCGCGCGGATTCCATCGACTATGCGGTGATGGAAAAGACGGATCGCGCTGTCATGGCTGAGCTGGATGCCGCCTGGTCGGATCTCGGGAGCTGGACAGCGGTCGCTCGTGCTCGCGGACTGGACGCCCGCGGCAATGCAGCGATGGGCGACGTCTGGCTGGAGGACAGCGATGGCTGTGTCGTACGTAGCGAAAGCAGACTGGTGACCGTGCTTGGCATGAAGGATGCCATAGTCGTCGAGACGCCGGATGCGGTGCTCGTCGCCGATCGCGGCCGCGAACAGGAAATCAAGCAACTGGTGAACAAGCTCGAGGCAGCAGGGCGCAGCGAAGCGACCGCGCATCGCAAGGCTTATCGCCCGTGGGGTAGTTATCGCCAGATTGCGAGCGGTCCGCGCTACCAGGTCAAGCATATTCGAGTGTCGCCTGGCGGGCGACTGTCGCTGCAGTCGCATCATCATCGGGCCGAGCACTGGGTCGTGGTACGTGGTACGGCACGCGTGACTTGCGACGAGGAAGTGCAGCTTCTGACCGAAAATCAGTCGACCTATCTGCCGCTTGGCGCGGTACATCGGCTGGAAAACCCGGGCAAGGTAGACCTGGATCTGATCGAAGTGCAATCCGGCAGCTATCTCGGAGAAGACGATATCGTGCGTTACGACGATGTCTACGGTCGGACCGACAACGGCTGAGGGGCGTCTTTCGACGTCTGATGAAACTGCAACGATTGGATGCGTGATGGATCTGTCTGCTTCTGACGCGGTCGCTGTGATCGGGCTCGGCTATGTCGGCCTGCCGCTCGCCGTCGCGTTCGGTCATACGCGACCGACGATCGGGTTCGACGTGGACGAGCAGCGTGTTGCCCAGTTGCGACAGGGGCATGATCGAACCCGCGAAGTGACCGCCGAGCGATTGGCGGCGTCGGGGCACCTGTCGTTGAGTGCCGATTCCGCGGCGATCGCCGAAGCCCGGGTCTACATCGTTACGGTCCCCACACCCGTGACAGAGGCCAAGGTCCCGAACTTTGGCCCCCTGGAAAACGCCTCGCGCACGATCGCGCCCTATCTGCGCGAAGGCGACATCGTGGTCTATGAATCCACGGTTTATCCAGGGGCCACCGAAGAGCGCTGTGTGCCGCTTCTGGAGGCGGGGTCCGGGTTGTGTTTTCGCTCGGATTTTCACGTCGGTTACAGCCCCGAACGGGCCAACCCGGGCGATGTCGAGCATACGCTGTCGAGCATCGTGAAAATCGTCGGGGGGTCGTCTGACGAAGCCACGGCAACGCTAGCGGATCTCTATGGTGAAGTCGTGACGGCCGGTGTGCATACCGTATCGTCCATCGCTGTCGCCGAGGCGGCGAAAGTCATAGAGAACATTCAGCGTGATATCAACGTGGCACTCGTGAACGAGTTGGCACAGATCTTTTCGCGTTTGCAGCTGCCGACCGATGAAATCCTGCGTGCAGCCGGCACCAAATGGAATTTCCTCCCGTTCAAGCCCGGGCTTGTCGGCGGGCATTGCATCGGTGTGGACCCGTATTACCTGACTTATCGCGCGCAGGCGATCGGTTATCACCCCGAAATGATTCTTGCCGGCCGACGGATCAACGACGGCATGGGACGCTACATCAGCCAGGAGGTCGTCCGGCTCATGCTGCGCCGGCGTATCCAGGTCAACGGGGCGCGCATTCTCGTCATGGGGCTCACCTTCAAGGAAAACTGCCCTGATACGCGCAACACGCGCGTCGTCGACATCGTGCACGAGTTGCGCGCAATGGACGCAAACGTGGATGTCTTCGATCCGTGGGTGTCGGGCGAAGGCCTGGAAAGCGACGAGATCCAGCTGATCGAGGCGCCGGCGGCGGCCACGTACGACGCCATCATCGTTGCTGTCGCGCATCGCGAGTTCATCGCGATGGGGATCGGGCAGATTCGGTCCTGGGCGCGATCGGAGCACGTCATCTACGACGTGAAGTCGGTATTTCCGGAGCGCGAGGTGTCTGGACGACTTTGACCGAGGCCAGTCATGACGACGGCGAATACCCTGCGATCAGCCAGTTTCGACTGGGTACGGGTCGACTAAGGTCTCTTGGGGTTTCGTGCGAGTCCGCGCCAAGCGCGTCCTGAAATTGACAATGGGCGGCAAGACGAGGCGTTGCCGGCGCCGGGCAGTCATGCTGCGCCAGCGGGCTACAACGCTGTATTGCCGTCGTGTTCTTGATTTCGGGGCGCTTGTCCCTTCGGGTTGGGCCGCCCATGAAAAATCGACGATGGGCGCCCTGCGGCGTTGCGAGTCTGGATCGTGGCACGCCACGATCGGCGACTCGCGCCTTGCCGGACACACTGCGGTCTCTCGACGAAAAGGCGCTCGAACGAAACATCAAAAGGCCCTAGAAAGCGAACAGGACGCCCATGCCGACTGCCATTTGATCGCGAAGGCTCTGCTGATCGTCGCGGAGCTGTTCTTTGGGCAGCGCAAGGCCGCCCTGAATGCCGACGCTCTTGTTGACCCAGTTCTGAGCCATGAAACCGCGCAAGCCGGTATAGCTATTGAAAAGCTTCTGCTCGTCGGTCAGCTGCTCCCCGTCATCGATATTTGGATTGAGCTGGCTTGCAAGGCTTGCTGTAGGCGAGGCCGTCTTCGTTCCGTTTGGACCGGTTCGCTGATAGCCCAACGCCATATCCGGCGTCGCATCTGGCGGCGGCAGCGTCAGCTCAAGTGGGCGGGGTACCAAATGCTGATCGATGCTAACGAGTTTTTCCGACTTGCCCGATTTTTTCTCGATTCGCGGTTTGGGCTTCGTAAGCGTACCCATCGGTGACCATCGTAGGCTCGCAGAAGATGACAAAACCGAGTAGAAGCCGAAATTCGATGTTTTAGCAAGCGCCGGAGGAGAGGGCTCCGGTTCGGCAAATGGCGTCGATGTGTTAGTAAGGCGGTTATCGATATCAAATCGGTTTACTGCAATCCAGGTAGTTCCCGCGGCCGCAATAAGCAACATGCAGGCCCCGACGCGTGAAGCATTGATCTGACCGATTCGAGTTGGAAATGCCTTCATTGAAGATCGGTAAACGATCGATTGCTTGGAGGGTATCAGATTACCACGGAGCTCTTAGCAAATACTTTTTGAATGCAAAAGTATTACGTTCGCGCGTGAATCAGATAGCACAGTAAGTGTTAACTGCCCGGTTGATGCTTAAGATTCTTTGGGATATCTCTTCACATATTGGGATTAGGCTACTTGGTTAATGTCCCGTCGGACCAGAAACGAGGCTCGTAAGAATTTCTCGCTTGGGTTGGTGATTTGACAGTGTTTTTTGAAAATTTTTCAAAAAATCCAACACTTGTAAATCCCGCTACGTAAATAATTGAAGCAATAATGACTACTCGCGAGAAGTGAATCTGGAGAGGTTTCGCAGGTTCGCGAATCGGCCCGACGTTCGGTGTGTTATAAGTGCGATATATCAGGCCCGCGCAACCTGTAATGATAACGAACATGGCCGTACTTATAGGCATGACTAAAAGCCCGCTCACCAAAGAATGTATTCCCGCTGCTCCAAGCGAAGCGGTTATGCCCACGATAATATTTTGAACATCAGCGGGAAAATCTTTCGAATATGAGCCTTCGACAGCACGCTTCGAAAAACGAAGCCAGCCAAAGCCTAGATACCCCGCTACACCTAAGAAAACGCTTGTCGCTGGGATTCCCCATTCCGCGGCCAATTGAAGGGGGGTATTGTGTGGATTAGCTGCTACACCAGTATTGTACGTTGCAAATTGCATCGGCCCTATTCCAATTAGAGGCGACGCTTTGATCGATTGCCAGGCTAGAATCCAGAGCTGGCTTCTGCCACTCAGTTCGGTGCTTTCCAAGTGCGTGTTGGTAACCTCATTCCATCCAAACATGAGTCGGGCGAATAAAAATCCGATAGCGGCCAAGCTAAGCGTTCTGAAAGCATATCTACGCCCGATACGACCATAGAATAGGCAGACAAAAATAGAAACGGCTACTGTCGCGTATAGGGTCCCGCGTCCACCGCTAATCCATAAGAGCGACCAGAAAAAACCGCCTAAAATAAGTATGAAAGATTGCCAAATCCATGTCGAAATTTTTGATGACGGAGGCGAGATGACAAGAGTCGTGGTGATCAGTGGCAACGACCATGTTTGATATTGATTGAATAATCTTATATTCCAAAAATTAGCAGTCAGTTGCGATTTATCAACGCTTTCGCCTTGAAAGTAGGCTATAAAAATAGTTATTACGGCGATGTAAACGGTAACTAGAACCGATGTAAAAACTAGCAGCGGATACACTCGAAAAGCAGCGCGTTTGGCGCGGTTTTCAGAATAGGCAATACGATAGATCGAAAGAAATAACAATCCGAAAAAGGTTGTCTCTAATACCCCCCAGTACGGCCGCTCCGCGTTAACTGCCGATACAAGGCCGAGCGCCAATGCGCATGATAATATTACTGTTGCCTTTGATGTACGTAGAAGGGGAGAGACCTCAACTGCTGAAAGCGCAGTAAGACACACGGCCAGTGTTAACGCGATTCGGCATTCGTCAAAACTCAATGCCGGGAAAAAGGGGATCAGCAGCCAAGCATAAAAGACATTTGTATTTTTTTTTATTTTTGCCCAGATATGAAATATAAAAGCGATCGCCTGACTGACAGACGATCGCTCGATCATGCTATTATTTAAATCTGTTTCGCGATTTGACGACTTTTATCCGCTGTGTGTGCAACTGGAAGGCAGGTATTTAGCCTGAGCGGTACTTCCACACGACCAACTCGTGCTCCCCCCACCGGCGGCGTCGGTTCCAGACGAGTTGTCATTCATAGTTAAGGTGAGAGTATCGGAAGCAATTCCGCTCGATACACCTGAGCTTTTCATCGTAGCTGTAATCGTGCAAGCCGGAGCAGTTCCGCCAGTCGATACGGAGGCAACGTACTGCCCATTGTAATTATTCGCGCTCCCAATACTTCCATCGCCATTCGTTGGGCAGCTACCGTTGGTCGAGTAATATTCGATCACGTCGTTTTTGAGGCCGTCGGTCAAAGAGACCGCTTCAGCCATCTGAGAGCGCGCGACGTAGTTCTGATACTGCGGAATGGCAATCGCAGCCAGGATACCGATGATCGCCACAACGATCATCAGTTCGATCAGAGTAAAGCCTTGTTGTTTCTGCATGGTGTCAGTTCCCCCACGAATGTGACGACTCGCACTTGCACGGCGGGTCGGAATAGACCGTTCCTACGGGTCGAACGGCGACAATAGAAATCAATGCCTTAGCCGAAAGGCATAGTCAAGTATTATTCGATGACACGCTGTCTGGCAATGGCATCGGCCACCAGTCGCGCTGTGTTAGCGCCCGCGATAGGTGATGCGGCCTTTCGTCAGATCGTACGGCGTGATCTGGACGGTCACGCTATCGCCGCGCAGGATGCGGATGTAATGCTTTCGCATCTTGCCCGAGATGTGGGCCGTCACGATGTGGCCGTTTTCCAGCTTCACGCGGAAGGTGGTGTTGGGCAGGGTCTCGACGACCGTGCCTTCCATTTCGATATGATCTTCTTTCGCCATTAATGCGCTCTTGGTCAGGATTCGTAGGCGTTGTCGCGCGTGATTATCGTCGAGCAGGCGCTCTGGATTCAATCCATACGTCGTCTTCGAGGGATCGGATGCTTGTCAATCAAGCGTTTTCGCCGCGCGATGCCTGCAGTTGGCGGCTGTTGCCGAGGTGTGATTCGTGTTGTGGCGCGTCGATATCGAACCGCCAGGCGCCGATTTCTGCGCCGGGCGCGGGCCGGGCGGCGATGGCGCCGAGGAACTTCTCGCGCGAGAGGTCGATGGCCCCCATGCGGTATAGATGGCCGGAACCGACCTGGCCGTCGAGCAGGGTAAACCCCCAGGCATCGAGTTGGCGGCAGAGCCAGGCCAGGGCGATTTTGCTGGCATCGGTTTCGAGGCTGAACATGCTCTCGCCGAAGAAGACGCGCCCACGGGCGAGGCCGTATAACCCGCCAATGAGGCGCTGATCGCGCCAGACTTCGATGGAATGCGCATGGCCGCGATCGTGCAATTGTTGATACGCCGCGCGCATCTCCGGGCCGAGCCAGGTACCTTCGGTCTGTTCGCGCAGCGCCGCGCACTGACGGATGACGCCGGGAAAGTCGCGGTCGAGGGTGACGGCATAATCCGTCTTGGCGAGCGTTCGCCGGAATCGACGAGACAGTCGCAGGCCGTCGGTTGGAAAGACGGTTCTCGGATCGGGGCTCCACCAGAGGATGGCTTCATCCGGGTTGTACCAGGGGAATATGCCGAGGTCGTAGGCCCGCAGGAGTCGTTCGGGGGAAAGATCGCCCCCCATGGCCAGCAGCCCGTTCGGCTCGTTCAGGGCCAGTCGGGGGTCGGGAAAAGCGCCGTTGGGCTGGTTCGGATCCAGCCAGTAGAGCCGCAGGCCACTCATGAGGGCTCGCGCGTGGCGTCATCGGCAAAACTGCTGCGGGCCCATTGATCGGCCTCGAATTCGGCCATCATGTCGCCTTCCCGTTCGACGAAGTCGGCAACGGCGTCCCGTAGTCGGGGGTCGACCATGATATGTGTCGACCAGGTCGTGACCGGCTCGAAACCGCGTCGGATCTTGTGTTCGCCCTGGGCGCCGGCGTCGAAACAGGCCAGGCCGTGGGCGATGCAGTAGTCGATGCCAGCGTAATAGCAGGTTTCGAAGTGCAGGCTGTGATAATCGGTCGCACAGCCCCAGTGTCGGCCGTAGAGGGTATCCGCACCGACCATCATGAACGCCATGCCGACCGGGTCTTCGTCGTGGTAGGCGATGAAGAAGCGGACATGCTCGGGCATGCGCTCGGAAAGCTCGTGGAAGAAGGCTCGCGTCAGATACGGTTCCTGGCCGCGCATCGCGTAGGTCCGCCCGTAGAACGCATAAAGGATTTCCCAGAGCGGCTCGGATATTTCGTCCGGCCGGCGAACGACCACTTGTACACCGTCGTCGTGAACGCGACGCCGCTCTCGCCTGATTTCCTTGCGACGCTTCGCGGACAGTCGGGACAGGAAGTCGTCGAAGTCGCGATAGTCGCGATTGAACCAACGATACTGACAGCCACGCCTGGCATTGGCGTCGACGCCCAGCATGGCGGCCGCGCTGGCGTCGTCGTCGAACAGGCTGTGAAGGGACGACACGCCGAGATGGCTCGGCAGATCGGCCAACGCGGTTGCGAGTGTGCGGCGTGCGGCGTCGTCCCGTGCCAGAAGTCGGGGCCCGGCGACCGGCGTGAACGGAATCGCGTTCAGCAGCTTTGGGTAATAATCAAGACCGATCTGGTGATAGGCATTCGCCCAGGAGAAATCGAAGACGAACTCGCCGTACGAGTGTGCTTTCAAATAGAGCGGCGCGGCCGCGATCAGGACGCCGTCATCGTCTTCCAGCAGCGCGTGTGCCGGCTGCCAGCCTTCTTCAGCGGAAACACTGCCACTGGCTTCCAGCGCGGCCAGGAATCCGTGCCTTGTGAACGGTTGATCGCTGGCGATGAGTGCATCCCATGCCGCGGGCGATATCTGTTCAATGCGGTCTATCTGTCTGAGCGTCGGCATGTGTCTAGCTCATCGCACTTGCCGCGTTCCCGCAAGCACCCGCTTTGGTAGGGCTTGCGGAAAGGGGGCACATCAATATCGCGCTCGACAGCTCCGAATTATTCAATGCATCGCGTAGGCGTTGGGCACGGTTTCACGCAGAGCGAACTGTACGCAGGCATCGTGCTCGAATTCGTTGAGCTCGTCCTGTGCATCGTGTGTGCGCCCGGCTTCGGTGAGCCGTCCGCTGGCATCGAAGCTGACGATGGCGCCAATTGTCTTGACCTGAATTTCGCCGTTTTCGTTGGTGGTATCGTCGAATGCGACCTGGACATAACGCAGCTGCTGGTCAGCGAAACGGGGCAGATCCTGTTTGCCTTCGGCGACCGCGGAGGCCTCGTCCTCGTTGAATTCTTCGATGGCGCCTTCGTCCGTGAGCAGAAAATGACGGATCGACATGCAGTCCTCGTGCGCTTTGATAACGCTATGGATATAGACGCAAATCGTCGTTTTTCAAGCACCTGCCCGAAGAGTGGGTGCTTTGAGCTACAATGTTGGATGTATATCCAACGACGGTGGACGCGGTACTCGGGCCGCGTGCCGAACATGGGGCGTTGATGGCCAAGGCAGCAGCGAAGCAGTCGCGTGCAGGGCAATCCAGCAAGGCACAGAAAGCCGGACCGAAGTCGAGCCGCCGCGCGGCGGCCAATGACGCGGTTTCGGAGCCCAGTGCCTATCGGCAGCGAATGGGGCGTCTCGTGCGCGAGGCGGCGTTGTTCGTGGCTTTGGCCATCACGCTGTTTCTGTTTGTTGCCCTGAGCTCGTACAGCTCGGCCGATCCCGGGTGGGCAACGCCGGGCAACGGCACGGCGATCAAGAATCTGCTGGGCGCCCCGGGGGCCTGGTTCGCCGATGTATTGCTCGGGTTGTTCGGTTATCTCGGATTCGTCGCGCCGCTGCTGGTGCTCTACGCCGGCTGGCTGATCTACGCCGATCGCGACGCGACTACCGACGAAGCGTTGTCCAAGGGCGTGCGCGGCGTGTCGTTGCTGTTCTGTCTCATTGCAGCCTGTGGCCTGGCATGGCTGTTTCTTGGCAGCGCCCGGACGAGCCCCCTGCCGCAGGGAGGTGGCGGCATCATCGGCGCATTGGCCGCGGGATCGGTCGCGGGCCTCATCAATGCCCTTGGCGCCGCCTGGCTGTTGATCACCATCTTCATGATCACGTTGTCGATGGGCCTCGGTTTTTCCTGGCTCGGGGTGGCGGAGCGTATCGGCCAGATGGTGCTCGGCGGCGCCTATCGGGCGATCATGGGGCTGTTTGATCGCCTGGCTGCATGGCGGGCGAATTTCGCCGAACGCCGCGCCGAAGCACGCGCGGCGAAGGCCGCACGACCGGCCAGGCCGCCGAAGCCGCCCAAACCGGCAAAGACACCCAGGCCGGCGCCCGCGAGCGAGCCGAAAACTGGCGCGACGCCAGCCGCACCGTCGCCCGCGCCGGAGGCGGAGACCGCCCAGGCGTCGGCCCCGGCGATTCAAAAGCCTTCCAAAAAGGACAAGAAGAAAAACAAGGCTGCGAAACCTGCGGAACAGCTCAGCCTGGCGATGGAAGGCGATGTCGAGGTGCCGACCTACGATCCGGAGCGGGACAGCCCCATTCCGCCGGTTGCGTTACTCGATCCAGCGCGCGCGGCCAAGTCCGATCAGGACGATGCGGTGTTGCAGCATATGTCGGAGCAGCTCGAGCAGCATCTCTCCGATTTCAACGTGCAGGCCAAAGTCGTGGCCGTGCAGCCCGGCCCGGTCGTGACTCGGTTCGAGATCGACCCGGCGCCGGGGGTGAAGGTCAACCAGATTTCCAATCTGGCCAAGGATCTGGCGCGCGCGATGTCGACGACCAGCGTGCGTGTTGTCGAGGTGATCCCCGGCAAGTCGGTGGTCGGACTGGAGATTCCCAACGCGGATCGCGAGATCGTGGCGCTGCGCGAGATTCTGGAGGCCCCGGTCTACACCGATTCGAAATCGCCGCTGACGCTGGCGCTTGGCAAGGACATCGGCGGGGCGGCCGTTACGGCCGACCTGGCCAAGATGCCGCATATGCTGGTGGCCGGTACGACAGGCTCGGGTAAGTCGGTGGCGGTCAATGCCATGATCCTGTCGATACTGCACAAGGCGACGGCCGATCAGGTCCGACTGATCATGATCGATCCGAAGATGCTGGAACTGTCGGTCTACGAAGGCATTCCGCATCTTCTGGCACCGGTCGTCACCGATATGAAGGATGCCGCGAACGCGCTGCGCTGGTGTGTGGGCGAGATGGAGCGTCGCTACAAGCTGATGGCCGCCCTCGGCGTGCGCAACATGGCGGGCTTCAACACCAAGGTGCAGAAGGCGCTGGACGCCGGGCAGCCGATCGAGGACCCGATCGCGAAGAACGCGCAGTCGAACGAGGCCGCGGAGGCCGGTGAAGAGGTGCCCACGCTGGAGCCGTTGCCCGCAGTGGTGATCGTGGTCGACGAGCTGGCCGACATGATGATGGTGGTCGGCAAGAAGGTCGAGGAACTGATCGCGCGTATCGCCCAGAAGGCGCGCGCCGCCGGGCTGCACATGATTCTTGCGACACAGCGACCGTCGGTGGATGTGATCACCGGCCTGATCAAGGCCAATATTCCGACGCGAGTCGCCTTTCAGGTCGCCTCGAAGATTGACTCCCGCACGATTCTCGACCAACAGGGCGCCGAAAGCCTGCTCGGCCACGGCGATATGCTTTATCTCCCGCCGGGTACCGGCTTTTCCAATCGTGTTCACGGCGCCTTCGTCGACGATCACGAGGTGCACAGGGTGGTCGAATACATCAAGCAGACCGGCACGCCGGACTATATCGACGAAATTCTCGAAGGCGGCAGTGAAGGCGGCGAAGGCAGCGACGGCGAAGACGAGGACGCCGAGGCGGACCCGCTCTACGATCAGGCCGTGGCGATCGTGCTCAAGACGCGCAAGGCCTCGATCTCGTACGTGCAGCGCCGGCTGCGGGTGGGATACAACCGCTCGGCCCGGCTGATCGAGCAGATGGAGAACGCGGGCGTCGTCGGCCCGGCCGAAGGCAGCGGTGGTCGCGAGGTGCTGGCGCCGGCACCGCCTGATGAGGAATGATTGTGGGTCGCGGGTTCAGTCGGAATTCACGACGCGTGGCCGAGGCTTGCGCCCTGATTTGCCGCCGATGGCGGCTTCCGTGATGAGGAAGATTATGATGCGCCGAATTCGTCTGGTGGCAGCCGCACTGCTGCTCGGTGTGGCCGGTCTGGCACAGGCTGCGCCCGGTTCGACGGCACTCACCGATTTCTACAACAAGGTGAATACGCTGTCCGCGGACTTCCAGCAGGTGCAGCGTGACGATGACGGCAACGTGGTGCAGCAGGCCAGCGGCACGTTCCTGCTATCGCGTCCGGACAAGTTCCGCTGGACGTACAAGCAGCCGTATAAACAGGTCATCGTCAGCAATGGCAAGGTCTTCAAGTTCTATGACGTCGATTTGGCACAGGTGACCGTGCGCGATATCGGGGCTTCGCTTAAAGCCACGCCGGCGTTGCTGCTCACCGGCGGCGAAGCACTTTCCGATGCCTTTTCCATCAAGGATGCCGGCACGCACGACGGTCTGCACTGGGTGCACCTGACGCCGAAGGCCGACGATACAGACTTCCAGTCGGTGGATCTCGGCCTGAAGAACAATGTGCCCGCGCTGATGCGCTTGCACGATAATCTCGGCCAGACCACGAGCATCAGCTTCGGTAACGTCAAGGTCAATCCGAAGCTCGATGACAGCCGGTTCACGTTGAAGGTGCCCGACAACGTCGAGATCGTCGACAGCCGCGACCAGGCCGCGTCTGCGAATGGGGGCTGAGTCGGGCAGGGCCGATGCGCGGCCGCGCCATCTATTTGCGCTGTGGTTGCTCGTCGGGCTCGGTTTATGCGGTGTCTTCATCTACGGCTGTCTGATGCCGTCGCCCCCGAGCGAGCCGCAGATCCCGTATTTCGACAAGCTCGAGCATGCGTTTGCCTTCACCGTCATGGCGGCATGGTTCGGCACGCTGTTCGCCGGGCGTAACGGTCTCGTATTGCTGGCACTCAGCGCATTCGGCGTGCTCACGGAAGTGATGCAATGGGCCAGCGGCTATCGTGACGGCGATCCTCTGGACTGGATGGCCGATACTTTCGGTATCCTGATTGGCCTGGTTCTTGTCCGGGCCGGCGCCATGCGCTGGCTCGTCTATCTCGATCGACGTGTCGCAACAGCAAGAAATTGATCTCGACGATACGGCGGTGAATACCGCCCGCCCGCTGGCCGATCGGATGCGCCCGGCCACGCTCGAGGAATATGTCGGCCAGTCGCATATTCTGGGGGCCGACAAGCCCCTGGCGCGGGTGCTGGCCGCAGGTCGCATTCATTCGATGATCCTCTGGGGGCCGCCCGGCACCGGCAAGACGACGCTCGCGCGTCTGTTGGCCGACCGGGTCGCCATGCGATTCGTGCAGATCTCGGCGGTGATGGCCGGGGTCAAGGACATCCGCGCTGCGGTCGCCGAAGCCCGTGGCGCAAAGGCCGAGCAGGGGCAGGGCACGCTGTTGTTCGTCGATGAGGTGCATCGTTTCAACAAGGCACAACAGGACGGATTGCTGCCCTATGTGGAGGACGGCACCGTGGTCCTGGTCGGCGCGACGACGGAAAACCCTTCGTTCGAGGTGAATAACGCCCTGTTGTCCCGCACACGGACATACGTTCTGCGGGCCTTGGACGTGGCGGCGATTCGTGCGCTCATCGATCGGGCGCTTGGCGACGACGTGCGCGGACTGGCCGCGACCGGGGTCGACATGGCGCCCGACCTGCGTGATCAGCTCGCCGCGCGTGCCGATGGCGATGCGCGACGCGCGCTCAACCTGCTCGAACTGGCGGCCGACATCGCGGCCGGCCGTGATGATCACGCGATCACGCAGGACGAGCTCGATGAAGTGTTGCGCGAAGGGCTGCGACGCTTCGACAAGGGCGGGGACTATTTCTACGACCAGATGTCAGCGCTTCACAAGAGCGTGCGGGGCAGCGACCCGGATGCGACCGTGTACTGGATGTCGCGCATGCTGGATGCCGGGTGCGATCCGCGCTATATCGCGCGGCGCGTGACGCGCATGGCCAGCGAAGACATCGGCAACGCGGACCCGCGCGCGTTGCGCATCGCGCTGGATGCCTGGGACACCTATGAGCGTCTCGGCTCGCCCGAGGGCGAGCTCACCATCGCGCAGGCCGCGATCTATCTGGCATGTGCGCCGAAGTCCAACGCCGTTTATACCGCCTACAAGGCTGCGATGGCGGCGGCCAGGGAACATGGCACGCTCGACGTGCCGATGCATATTCGCAATGCCCCCACGCGCCTGATGAAGGATCTGGGCTACGGCGATGGATATCGGTACGCGCACAACGAAGACGACGGGTACGCGGCGGGGGATACGTATCTTCCGGAAGCCCTCGTCGGCACGCACTACTATGAGCCGGTGCCGCGCGGCCTGGAAATCAAGATCGGGGAAAAGCTGGCGCGTCTGCGGGCTCGGGATGCACACGGACCGGCCCGCGAGACCAAAAGCCATCCCGAATCCGATAACGGCGGCTGAGCAGCGCTTGTTGCCGGGCCCTGCGCACGGCGGTCCGACCCATGGATCGCCCTGGGGCCGGTTAACCCTATCCGCGCGGGCTGTCTTGCGGCCCAGAATCGCGATCCGGCCAGGGGTAGCGCCGGCCGCGCTAGGGCCTGTTGATGTGTCGTTCGAGCGTCTTTTCGTCGAGAGACCGCCGTGTGTCCGGCAAGGCGCGAGTCGCCCATCGTGGCGTGTCACGATTCAGGCTCACAACGCTGCAGGGCGCGATGTCGGGCGCAACCCGAAGGGACGAGGCTTGTGTGTCCCGCAATCCGGCGTTGCCGCTGCGCTCCGGCTGCCTTGTCTTGCCTGAAGGGCGGCCGGCGACTCACGCGGATAGGGGGACCGACCGTGGTCGAAGCCGGTCGCGATGCATCATGTGGCTTCCTGCCGTTGTTATCCGCGAACCGCGTGACGACGCCACAATCGGCGGCGGCGACGCATCAGTGCCGCCCGCTCGTGTCCGCCGCTATGATCTGTGCAGCGCAATCCAGTAGATCGGACGCCACGATATCCGGCCGTGCGGCCGATGCATGTCGCGTTGCGTGACCGCGCGCCACGAAAGCGGCCCGCAAGCCAGCGTGCATGGCCCCCGAGGTATCCCAATCGTGGGCGGCAATCAGGCGCAGGTCGCCTGGCGCGACGCCCAGCGCTTCGATGGCGACGGCATAGGCTTTCGGATGCGGTTTGTAGCATCGCGCTGGCGCCACCGAGAGCACGTAATCGAATCGATGGGTGAGCCCGGCGTGGCGGAACTGGGCATCGACCGTCGCCTGAGCCGAATTGGTTAGCGCGGTTAATGAAAACCCGGCTTCGGAGAGCTTTTCCAGCGCGGTCACGGCCTCGGCATGTGGCGGCAGATGGGCAATCGCGTCGAAGACCCGAGCGCGTGCGGTATCACTCAGGTGGCAATCGCGTTCGGCTGCCAGCTGGCACAGGGCGTGTTCGGCCAGGGTCGTGAAATCGACGAAACGATCGGTCAGCGTCACGACGGTGGACCAGTGCAGCAATCGATTGAACCAGTCGCGACGCGCCCGAGGATCACCAAAGATATCGGCAAAGAGCGCGTCGAGCGGGGAGAGGTCGAGCAGTGTTTCGTTGACGTCGAAGACGAGATGTGTGGCAGCCATGGCGCAATATCCGGCTCGTGGCGAATCGGGCAATCACGATATCGCAGGATGCAATGCCTGCGTTGCAGGGACAGGACAGCCAGGCCGGCGACGAATATCCATCGCATTATTGCGCAGAGCGCGCGTGGTGGACCAGGTGGACACTGGTTCCGCCAAGCCGAGACGACGACAACCCACATCAAGGGCGCCCGGCTTGGCCGCCGGGCGGGCGCGATCCCGCAAATCGGGCAGCAGAGGCCAACCTGAATTCAACCACACAGACCTGTGCGCCATGGCTCGTGCAGGACATGCCGCGGCGGGGGTCGGCTGCCGGCGCCTCGGAGGATTCGCCGTGCCGGGACAACCAGGCGGTTATGGTCTGGCGTCCATCGGTAATGGATAATCTGGATTTTTCAGTTGCTATCGGCGAGTGCTCTTGGCCTGCGTATCGTCAAAAGGTCTATACTCGATCCGTTGTAATTTGTTTTGTTTCCATCACATCGCCAAGGCAGGTCTCATGGCAGCCACTCCGAACGCGGACAGCATGCGCAAGGTGATCATCGCGGACGATCATCCTCTGTTTCGTACGGCGCTTTCCCAAGCGGTGACGCAGGCGCTAGGGCAGCCGGACCTCGTCGCGTTGGGGAGTGTGGAAGAGCTCAATGCCTGGCTTGCCGAATCGGGCAGCGAAGCCGATCTGTTGCTGCTGGATCTCAACATGCCCGGTGCCCGCGGGTACTCGTCGCTGGTGCATGCCAAAAGCGTGGTGCCGACGCTGCCGGTGATCGTGGTCTCGGCGCACGAGGATGCCAGCGTGGCACAGGCCTCGGTGGAACACGGCGCCTCCGGCTTCATTCCCAAGTCCGCGTCGCCGGAGGTCATGGCCCAGGCGATCGATGAAGTCCTGGCCGGGCGGACGTGGCTGCCCGAAGGCACCGAGGATGCCCAGGCGGCCAAGGACGATTTCACCGAGAAGCTGGCAACGCTGACCCCGCAGCAACAACGTGTGTTGATGATGCTGACCGATGGCCTGCTCAACAAGCAGATCGCCATCGACCTGGATATCTCGGAGGCCACGGTCAAGGCGCATATCACGGCGATCCTGCGCAAGCTGGATGTCCACACACGGACACAGGCCGTGATCGCTGCGCGCAGCCTTGAAATCGACTGGCAGAGTTACGCACGAAAAGAACTCGGCTCCGGTTCCTGAGCCGAGACGACGCACATGGACCGCGCGACCGTGTAGGCGCGGCATCGCCGCGCGCTCAGACGCCGTACGGCGTGATGCCAAGGCCGCAGGTATCGCCCATCGATGGCGATCTATTGCAGGGCCCTGTTTCTGTAGGCTTTACGCATGATCTTGCTTTGTGCGCCAGGGCCCATGCGCGAAGAGTGACAAATTCATTGCGCTGAACGTCACGCGCGCTATATATTTGTGTGGCAGAAGTTATAAGAAAAATAACCAAGCGACGCGTGTGTTCTCTACATTCAGTACATGGGCTCGTTAATGAAAAACATCGTTCGTAAAGCCGCTTTTGTCGGGGCCGTCTTTCTTGTCAGCGGTGGTATCGCCCAGGCGACGCAGATTACTTTCGAGCAGTCCCTGGATCGCGACAGCGTGCCTACCTCGTCGGTTTCGGGTGTCCGCAGCGTCGATTTCAACAGTGGTCTCTGCGGCTATGCCAGTTGCACCGGCAACTACGAGATTTTGAGCGACAGCGTGCTACACCCGGGCCCATATACCGGTTCCCGACGCGATCCGACCAAGTTCTTGAGTGTCGTCGGCGTCGCACCGGCCACCTTTGGTCTCGGTCAGAGTGCCAATTATTTCGGTCTGCTATGGGGCTCGGCCGATCCGGGTAACCTGATCCGGTTTCTCGACGGTCGCAATGTGGTGGCCAGTTACAACGGCGCCAGCATCTTTTCCGGTGCAACCGATGGCAGCCAGAGCCTGGCGGCCAGCAACCGTTACGTGAATTTCTTCAATCTACCGTCCTTCATTACGGTTGAGTTCTCCAGCTCGACCTATGGCTTCGAGAGCGATAACCATACGTTTGGTAACGTCAGCTTCCGTGACGTGCCCGAGCCCGGCTCGCTGGCGATGTTTGCGCTGGGCCTTTGTGGTCTCGGCTGGCTCGTACGACGTCGTCAGGGCAAGCCGGCGGACTCGGCAGCGCAGCTCTGACCGTTTGACGGCTCATGGCCGGCATCGGTTGTAGGAGCGACGCACGCGGTTGTTCCAGAGCCGGTTGATAGATTGACGGTGATGCTTGGTTTCGAATAGGCCCTGCGGTTGATGATCGCGGGGCGTGTCTCGTCGTGCGATCAGACCCTGCTGAACAATCCGGAAGGGCAAGCGTCTGGCTTCGTCCGACATGCCGCATCGGCGTTGTCGCGATTACTCGGAAACCGGCGGATGACCGGCGGCGTCGGCCACCGGCGCAGGGCGCGCTGTCATCGTGCAGCTCTCGATGGACCCGCGTCGCGCTCCTCGGCACAACCCGTCGGAACAAGCGCCTCCGGATCAAAAATGAAGCGGCAGTTCAAGGTGGCAGCACGCTGACGTGGAACCGCACGCGATGCGTGCGACGCCTCGTCTTGCCGCTCATCGTCAATGTCAGGCGCGCCGGACCGGGACGCACACGAAACATTGAAAGATCCGGGGCGGTTTGTCAGTAGACTTCGACTTCGCCAGCGATGGTCGGTCCGTAAATGGCAGCGCGTAGTTTGACCGGCCCGATCGGCTTGTAGATGATCCCGGTACTGCTGGCCTCCGCGCGGGCGACGATGGTCTGGTCGCGGTTTGCGGTGACGAGCAGGAAACGGGTATCGGGAAAATCCGGGCGCAGGCGCTCGATGCGGCTCATGCCGTTTTCCACGTCCGCGCCGAGATCGTAATCGAAGATGGCCACGTCGAAGGATTCGTCGGCCATGATGGCCGCGGCGTCCTCGGGCGGCGCGGTCATGCAATCGATGTCCCAGCGCTCGAGCAGGCCGACGAGTGCATCGAGCGAAGCCGGATCGTCGTCGACGCAAAGCGCCGTTCCGATCGACTTGTGCCCGGCTTTGTCGCTGTCTTCGGCATGTGGTTGCGCCGGGGCAGTCTCCGGGGCGACGCGTTCCACGGTCAGGCGAAAGACCGTACCCCGACCGGGCTTGGAGTCGACGTCGATGCGATGGCCGAGCAGCCGGGACATCCGGTCGGCCAGGGAAAGGCCCAGGCCGAGCCCGCGTTCGGCCGCGCCGTGGCTGGTCGTGCCGCGCTGGAACTCCTCGAAGATCGAGCCGAGCTGATCGGTCTCGATGCCCGGGCCGGTATCCCAGATCTCGATGCGCAGAGCCTCACGTTGCCGGCGTGCGCCGATCAGCACATGGCCGGTTTCGGTGTAGCGCACGGCGTTGGACAGAAAATTCTGCAGGATGCGCCGCAGCAGGTTGGGATCGCTGCGGACCCAGGCCGAGCAGGGCACGGCATGTAAAGACAGGCCGGCATTGCGTGCGAGCACTTCGAATTCATGCGTCAGCGGATCGAGAATGCGGGATAGCGGGAAGGATTGGGGTTTCACGTCCCACGCGCCGGCGTCGATCTTGGAGATATCGAGCAATGGCTCGAGCAGTGTCTGGGCCGATTCCAGCGATGCCTGGATCTGCTTAAGCGCACTGTGCTGGGCATCCCGCGTGCCTTGCTCTGCGCCGGCCGCAAACAGGCGGGCGGCGTTGAGCGGCTGCAGCAGATCGTGGCTGGCGGCCGCCAGGAAACGCGTTTTCGACAGATTGGCGCGTTCGGCGTCGCGTCGCGCTTCAAGGGCAGCGCGCTGGGCGACGGCGCGTTGTTCGTTTTCCCGGCGCAGGCCTGCGTTGGCGCGCGAGAGCTCCTCGGTGCGCGCGGAGACCCGGGCTTCGAGTTCTTCGTTCATCCGCGTCAGCGCGGCCTCGTTGCGCTTGAACTCGGTGATGTCGTTGAACGTCGTCACGAAGCCGCCCCCGGGCATGGGGTTGCCGGTCATCTGCAACACTGTGTTGTTGCGTCGGTGACGTTCGAACTGGTGTGGCTTGCCTTCGCGCAGGTGTTCAAGCCGCTTGCGCACGTGCTCTTCGACCGAGCCGGGCCCGCATTCGCCGCGCATGGCATTGAAGCGGATCAGGTCGGCGATATGTCGGCCGGTACGCGCCAGGCCGGGCGGGTACTCGAAAAGCTCGAGATAGCGCGTGTTCCAGGCCACGAGCCGCAGATCCTGATCGACCACCGAGATGCCCTGATCGATGTTCTCCAGGGCAGCCTGCAACACATTGCGATTGAACTGGACCGCATCGGCCGTGCGATCCAGCAGGCGGACCATGTCGTCGAGCGCGAGATCGCGCTGTCGCAGCCCGCTGGCGAGCATCAATCGTGCCGAGGAACTGCCGACCACGCCGGCCAGTCGTTGTTCGGCGAACTGCAGCAATGAGGCATCCACGATCTGGTGGGTCAGCAGCTGCCGATCGTGATGGCCGGCATATTCATTGAGCGCGGCCCGAGCCGACTGCGGCCCGAGAAAACGCTGTAACAGCACCTCGAGCTCCCCGACCCGGATCGCCGGCGGACGCACGTCCGAGCGCGACGCGCTGGCGCGGCGGACGCCGAGGTTCACGAACGCCACCGCCTGTGCCCGCTCGATGAGCGTGATCGATGTATTCATCGAAACAGCGGCGGTGACGAAGATCTGGACCGCCAGTGTCCAGAACACGCCGTGGGTGAGCGGATCGCCGAAATGCGTGTCGAACAGTGCCTGTGGCTGGAGCCAGTCGATATCGAGCGGACCGGTGGTCAGCCAGGCATCCGGCAGCCAGCCCTGCACGGCCATCATCGGCAGCACGAGCGTGTACAGCCAGACGATGAGCCCGGCGATCAGCCCGTTCATTGCGCCGCGCCGGGTGATGCGCCGGATGAAGATGCCACCGATCATGGGCGTGACGAACAGCACGGCACCGGATAACGACAGCAGGCCGATCCCGGCCAGCGTCTGTCCGGTCGCGAACAGGCGATACACGCCCCAGGCCATGATCAGAATGAGACCGATGAGCACGCGCCGGGTGATCAGCAACGAGCGGCTCAGGTCGCGCGACTGGCCGAATTTCACCCAGGGCAGGCGCATCACCACCGGAACGACGACTTCGTTGCACAGCATCGTGGCCAGCGTGATCGTGGCCATGATCACCATGCTGGTCGCCGCGGACAGGCCGCCTACGTAGGCGGCCAGCGTCAGCCAGGACGAGCCGTTGGCCAGGGTCAGGGCCATCACGAAGCGATCCGGCTCGACCGTCGTGGTGCCGAACAGAACGATGCCGGCCGCGGCCAGGGGCACGACGAACAACGACATCAGGAACAGATAGACCGGAAACAGCCAGCGTGCAGTGGCCAGATCGCGGCTGTCGGTGTTCTCGACGACGCCCACGTGAAACTGGCGCGGCAGGCAGAACACCGCGGCCGTGGACAGCACGAGGATTGTGATGAAGCGCGGCGTGATCAGTGGCGCGTTGAACAACGCGTTGAAGCTGTCCGTGGCATGCGCACGGGCCATCAGCTCGCCGAGCCCGCCGAACATCACGAATGTGACATAGGCGCCGACGATGCTGAACATGCTGAGCTTGATCAGCGACTCGAACGCGATCGCGCGAATGATCCCCTGGTGGGATTCGCGCGGGTTCACGTGCCGGGTACCGAAGGCGACGGTGAAGATCGCCATGCCAATGGCCACCAGCAGGCCGGTGTCGGTCCAGCCGGACAGCGCGATATCCGAGCCGGGTCGGCTGTAGACGCCGTGCACGATGGTATTGAACGACATCGTGATCGCATCGAGCTGTAGCGCGATATAGGGCAGGATCACGACCAGGGCGACCAAGGCGACCAGCCCCGCCAGACTCTGCGACTTGCCGTAGCGCGCGCCGATGAAGTCGGCGATCGAGGTCGTATTCTGCTGCTTGGCGATCAGCAGCATCTTGCGCAGGACCGGCGCGAACACGCCGAAGGCGATGATCGGGCCGATGTAGACCGCCAGATAGCTCCAGCCGTCGGTCGCCGCGGCGCCCACGTTGCCGAAGAACGACCACGACGTGCAGTAAACGGCCAGCGACAGCGCATAGATCACCGGTCGCGGCCCCGGCCGACGGCGCCGACGCCCGCGTCGATCGCCCTGATAGGCGATATAGAACAGCAGGCCGAGATAGATCAGCGAAATCGTGATGAGCAGCCAGGGACCGATGACGAGTTCTCCTTGGGCCGTACAGGCAAAAGCGATACGCGTGACGGGTGCGACTGCAGCCGCGTCGACAGCCGACTATAATGCGCGCGACCACTCCAGCGACCAAACCGTCATGCTCGATCCCCGTCTGCTCCGTCAAGATCCGCACGGCGTGGCCGAGCGCCTCGCGCGTCGTGGCTACGCCTTCGATGCCACGGCCTATGCCGCGCTCGATGACCAGCGAAAAACATTGCAGACGCAGGCCGAGGAGCTCCAGGCCGAGCGCAACCAGCGCTCGAAGTCGATCGGCAAGGCCAAGGCCGCCGGAGACGATATCGAGCCGCTCAAGGCGGCTGTCGCCGGGCTCGGGGAACGACTGGATGCAGCCAAGACCGAACTGGAACAGGTCCAGGCCGAGCTTGAAGCGATTCAGCAGGATCTGCCGAACCTGCCCGACGACGCCATGCCGGACGGCGCCGATGAAAGCGACAATCGTGTCCTGCGGGAGGTGGGCACGCCGCGCGCCTTCGATTTTGCGGTGCGCGATCATGTCGCCGTCGGGGAAGGGCTCGGCGGTCTCGACGCGCCCACAGCCGCCAGGATCACCGGCGCGCGCTTCACCGTGCTGTCCGGCGGCGTGGCACGCCTGCACCGCGCGCTGATCGCCTTCATGCTCGATACGCACACCGGGACCGGCTACACCGAAGTCAACGTGCCTTACATCGTCAACGCGGATGCGCTGTACGGCACCGGTCAGCTGCCCAAGTTCGGGGACGACCTGTTCCGACTGGTCGAGCCGGAAGACTATTATCTGATTCCAACGGCCGAAGTGCCGGTATCGAACATGGTTGCGGGTGAGATCATCGAGCCCGAGCGACTGCCACTGCGCTACGTCGCGCATACGCCGTGCTTTCGAGCCGAGGCGGGCGCGGCCGGCCGCGATGTCCGCGGCATGATCCGCCAGCATCAGTTCGAAAAGGTCGAACTGATCAATATCGCGCATCCGGATGACTCGACTGCCTGCCACGAGGCGATGCTGGCGTCGGCCGAGCGCGTGCTGGCGGCACTCGAACTGCCTTATCGCGTGGTCGACCTGTGCGGTGGGGACATCGGTTTCTCGGCGGCGCGGACCTTCGATCTCGAAGTCTGGTTGCCCAGCCAGGAGACATACCGCGAGATCTCGTCGATCAGCAACACCCGGGATTTCCAGGCGCGCCGCATGGGCGCGCGCTATCGCGATGCCGAGACCGGCAAGCCGCGCCTGCTGCATACGCTCAACGGGTCGGGCGTGGCCGCCGGCCGGGCGCTGGTCGCCGTGCTGGAGAATCATCAGCAGGCCGACGGCAGCGTCCGGGTGCCCGACGCGCTCGTGCCCTACATGGGCGGTCTGCGCACCATCGTCGCGGCCTGAGCCCGATCCCGGGCCGGCATGCCTGAATGCCGGCTGCGACGTCGCGGCCGCCGGCCCACCGCGCTGTCGCTCAGCGCAGCGGCAGCTCCGGCCATAGTTCGCGCAGCAGGTCATCGAAGCGCGGGCCGGGATAGGTCTCGATCGCGCGGTCGATGATCTGCGGCGTCAGATGGGGGGCGAACATGCCGATGAAGCGGCGCATGTAGCCGGCGAGGAACAGGTTGCGGCGAAAGCCGATGTGAGTCGTGCTCGACTCGAAGAGATGGCTGGCATCGAGTTGCACGAGATCGCTGTCCGTTGTCGCGTCGTAGGCCATGTTGGCAACGACTCCGACGCCGAGCCCGAGGCGGACATACGTCTTGATGACGTCGGCATCGACAGCCGTCAGCACCACGTTCGGCGTCATGCCGTGTTCGGCGAAGGCATTGTCCAGATGCGAGCGGCCGGTGAAGCCGAAGGTGTAGGTCACGATCGGATGGTCGGCGAGTGCGGCGATCGTCAGTTCGTCGACATTGGCCAGGGGGTGATCGCGCGGGACCAGCACGCAGCGATTCCAGTGATAGCAGGGCAGCATGATCAGCTCGTCGAAATGCTCGAGCGCCTCGGTGGCGATCGCGAAATCGGCATCGCCGGCTGCGGCCCAGCCGGCGATCTGCGGCGGCGCGCCCTGGTTCAGATGCAGCGAGACTTTCGGATAGGCCGTGCGGAATCGGGCAATCGTGTCGGGCAGCGCATAGCGGGCCTGGGTATGCGTGGTGGCCACGCAAAGCGAGCCCCGGTCGGCGTCGGCGAACTCGCTGGCCGTGCGGTTGATGTTGTCCACCTCGGACAACACGCGACGCGTGGTCTCCAGAATTCGCTGGCCGGCCGGCGTGATGCCGTCGAGATGCTTGCCGTTGCGCTCGAAGATCAGCAGCCCGAGCTCTTCCTCCAGCAGGCGGATCTGCTTGCTCACACCGGGTTGTGATGTGTGCAGAGACTTCGCGGCCGCGGTGATGTTGAGCTTCTGGCGCGCGACTTCATGGATGTATTGGAGTTGTCGAAGCTTCACGTTGTTTCGATATGCGAAATCGTTCTCACTGAATGATTGCATATCACTTTGAGTATTGAAACGGCGGTGATAGGGTGCCGGCTTTCCGGCAGCGGCCGAGCACGGGCTGCACGCCGACGATTTCACAAGGATCCTGCATGTTCTCGTTTTCGATAGCCGGACTCGTCGTCGGTGCGGCAGTCGGCCTCACCGGGGTCGGTGGCGGCTCGTTGATGACGCCGCTGCTCATCCTGCTGTTCGGTTTCGCCCCCTCGGCAGCCGTTGGCACCGACCTGTTGTACGCCGCGGGTACCAAGGCTTTTGGTACCTGGCTGCACGGGCGGCAGCAGACGGTGGACTGGCGTGTCGTCGGGCTCATGGCGTCGGGCAGTATCCCGGCCGCGATCCTGACTGTCGCGATGCTGCACCATGTCGGGATCACCCCGGCGGTGCAGGAGATGATGGTCCTGGTACTCGCGTTTGCGATGGTGCTCACCGCGATTCTGACCTTCGTGCGCCGGCCGCTTGTCGCCTGGCTGCACAAGCGCATGGTCTTTGCCTCGGCCGATCGTCAGAGGCTGCTCAAGCTGCGCCCGGCGATCACCGTCGCCGGTGGCGTCGCGCTCGGCGTGCTGGTCAGCCTGTCCTCGGTCGGCGCGGGCGTACTGGGCACCACCATGCTGCTGATTCTCTACCCCAACACCCGCGCCGTACGGATCGTGGGCACGGATATCGCACATGCGGTGCCCTTGACGCTGATTGCCGGGCTCGGTCATCTCACGCTGGGCACCACCGACATTCCGGTGCTGTTCATGCTCCTGCTGGGCTCCATACCGGGGATCTATATCGGCACACGTCTGGCCTCGCGCATGCCGGACGGCGCCTTGCGTCCGATCATCGCTGTCTTGTTGTTCGGCATCGCGGTGAGCATGATCTTCAAGACCATGCACCTGTGATCGCACTATCGACGCGTGTTGATGAAAAGGTATCGGCGGGCCGGGCACGGGTGCGACGAGTGCTTGTGATGCGGCGATCGTTGACGCAATCTTGCCGTCCGATTTGACGAGCTCTGCCTGCGGGACGCGATTTCGACTGGGATGCAAGGCCGAGAACTCGATTCATCACCGATGCCGACGGCGAACTATCCGGTCTCGCTGAAGCTCGACGGTTGCCGTGTGCTCGTGGCCGGCGGCGGCCGGATCGCCACGCGTCGGATTCCGCGGCTGCTGGCCGCCGGGGCACGCGTGCATGTCGTGGCCCCCGAAATCGCCCCCGATCTGCGCGCTGCTGTCGACGACGATGCGCTCACGTGGTCGGCACGCGCGGTCGACCCGGCGGACATCGACGGTTGTCGTCTGGTGTTCGCGGCGACCGACGACAGTGCGATCAATCGCGAGCTCGCCGTCGCGGCCCGATCGCGTGGCGCACTGGTCCAGCGGGCCGACCATGCCGCCGATTCGGATTTTCTGGTGCCGGCGCTGGTAGAGCGCGGTCCGTTGCAGATCGCCATCGCCAGTGCGGCGTCGGCGCCGAGCCTGACGCGACGCCTGCGCGCCCGGCTTGAGACCCTGGTGCCGGCAGCCTACGGCGACCTCGCGCGACTCGCCGGAGGTTTCCGCGAGGCCGTGCGGACACGCGTGCCACGTGAGCGACGAGGGGCGTTCTGGAACCGGGTTTTCGACGGACCGATTGCCGAGCAGGTCTTCGCGGGACGCTACGAGGCCGCCGAACGCGCGCTCGAGACGGCACTGGCCGATGCGCATGCGGGACTGGAGGCCGTGCGCGGCGAGGTCTATCTGGTCGGCAGCGGACCCGGAGATCCGGATCTGTTGACCTTCCGCGCGCTCCGGCTCATGCAACAGGCCGATGTCGTGCTCTACGACAGCCTGACGGCACCGGAGATTCTGGCACTGGTCGCGCCCGAGGCCGAGCGGGTTCATGTCGGCAAGCGCGCCGATCGTCACACGCTGGCCCAGTCGCGTATCAACACATTGATGGTCGAACTCGCGCAGGCGGGGCGGCGCGTGCTGCGGCTCAAGGGCGGGGACCCGTTCGTGTTCGGACGTGGCGGCGAGGAGATTGCGGAGCTGGCCGAGGCCGGCGTGTCGTTCCAGATCGTCCCGGGCGTGACCGCCGCCAACGGTTGTGCCGCCTACGCGGGCATACCACTGACGCACCGCGATTTCGCGCAATCGGTGATATTCGTCACCGGGCATCTACAGGCCGGCGAACTGAAACTGTCGTGGCCGGAACTGGCGCGTCCCGGCCAGACGGTCGTGTTCTACATGGGGCGTCGCAATCTGGATATCATCTGTCGGTCGCTGACGACGCATGGGCTGGCCAGCGACTGGCCGGCCGCCATGGTGATCGACGGCACGACACGACAGCAGCGGTTGATCGTCGGCACCCTGGCGGATCTGCCGGCACGTGTCGCGGCCGAACCGGCGACCGGGCCAGCGCTACTCATCGTCGGCGAGGTCGTGCGTCTCCACGACACGCTCGGCTGGTTCGAACCGACGCCGTAAGCCCGCTCGGCGGTGCAAGCCGTCGGATCGCGTGACGACGCGCCCTCGGGCCGGTTGATGTGTCATGCGAGTCCGCGCCAAGTGCGCCCGGAAATTGACGATGGGCGGCCAGACGAGGCGTCGCACGCATGGCGTGTCATGCGGCGCCAGCGTGCTGGAACGCTGTATTGCCGTCGTGTTTTTGATTTTGGGGCGCTTGTCCCTTCGGGTTGGGCCGCAGATCCCGCCCCGCGGCGTTGCCAGTCCGGATCAAGGCACGCCACCCACGACACGGGTTGTGGCGCAAACGCGGCGCTCGTATGCAACATCAACAGACCCTGGGCTCGATCTCGTACCGGCCGCATGCGGGGAGTCGAACAATAAAAAAGCCCGACCGTGACACGGTCGGGCTCGTTCGAGTCGCACCTCTGTCAGGCGCGTGCCATCAGTCGTCGCCGCCGAAGACGCCAAGCAGCTGCAGGAGACTGAGGAACAGGTTGTAGATCGTGACGAACAGCGTCACGGTCGCGAGGATGTAGTTCGTCTCGCCGCCGTGAATGATTTCGCCCGTCTGATAGACGATGAGCCCGCTCATCAGCAGCACGAACATCAACGAGACAGCCAGCGACAGGGCAGGAATCGAGAACACCACGGCGATGATGCTCATCACGAAGGCAACCAGAATACCGACGGTCAGCATGCCGGCCCACTGGTTGAAGCGACGACCGGACATGAGCGTGAAGGCAGACAGGCCGATGAAGATCGCGCCGGTGCCACCCATGGCCATTGTGACCAGCTGCGCGCCGTTCGAGAACTGCTGAAGATACATGTCGATGATCGGGCCGAGCGTATAGCCCATGAAGCCCGTCAGCGCGAAGATGCTGACAAGCCCCCAGCCGCTGTTCGCGGTCGCGTTGACGGCGAAAAGCAGGCCGAAATAACCGACCAATGTGATGATCAGGCCCGGGTAGGGCAGATGAAGCGCTGCGGTGAAGCCGGCCACGACCGCCGAAAACAACAGCGTTGCCGACAACAGCATGTAGGTGTTGCGCAGGACGTTGTTGGTGGCAAGCGCTGTCTGGGCGCGACTGGTATAGGTGGTTGTCTGTTCCACGCTCATGGATTACCTCGTTGACGACGTCTTCGGGACGCAAAAGCGGCCTCGGAACAAGACCGTAGCACGCTCGCGAGAAAAGCCAATCTGTTGTTGAAGGATGCACCGATCGGTCGGGCCCTCAATCGTACGGATTGGACCGCAACGCGGCCCGAAAGTTCGTTTCGACGGGCCGTGGCAGCCCCGGGAAAATCGAGACGTCGGCGACCCGACATCCCGGCCCGGCGCATGACGGGTCCAAGCTGCGCCAGGGCCTGTTGATGTTTTGTGCGAGCGCCTTTTCGTCGAGAGACCGCCGTGTGTCCGGCAAGGCGCGAGTCGCCGATCGTGGCGCGCCACGATCCAGACGCGCAACGCCGCGGGGCGCCCATCGTCGATTTTTCATGGGCGGCCCACCCCGAAGGGACAAGCGCCCCAAAATCAAGAACAAGACGGCAATACAGCGTTCTAGCCCGCTGGCGCAGAATGACACGCTATGCGTGCTATGCCTCGTCTTGCCGCCCATCGTCAATTTCAGGGCGCACTTGGCGCGGACTCGCACGAAACATCAACAGGCCCTAGGCTGCGGTCTGGGGAGTCCGATTCGGATCGCGAATGCAGTCGGTAAAGCACGGCCCGGCAGAGGCTGTTTCGAGACAGGGGATCAGCCTGCGGACACGTCTGATGGGCGCGTTCATCATCATCCTGGCGATGTTCGCCCTGGCGGGCATCGTGAGTGTGTGGGCTTTCTATGGCGTCGAGCGGGCCGCGACCGAAGCATCGAGTCTGAATGATGTCCGTGCCGATCTCGACGGACTGGAGATTTCCGTCGTGCGTCAGGAAGGCGCGCTGCGCGGACTGGTGCTGAGCGGCGGTAACCAGCGTTATCTGGACACGCTGAGCGACATGAGTGGTCGCATCGACGAACAGCTCGCCGGATTGCAGGCGCTGACGCTGTGGTCGGCCGGCGAGATCCAGAGCCTGAATGCGCTGCAGACGCTCGAGAAGAAATGGCGCTACACCGTGGCCCAACCGATCATGGCCAAGATTCAGCGTGGCGAACTGGCATCGGCGCGCCAGACATTGAACGACGGCGCCAGTCTGTCGATCTACGACCCGATGCGCGATGCATTGTCGACATTCCGGCATACCGTCAATAACGCACTCGACGTGCGACAGACCGAGCTGGCGGCACAGGAACGGGCCGCGCGCACAACCCTGATCGGTATGCTCGTCTTCGCGATCCTGGTCGGGCTGGCGGCTATCTGGATGACGCAGCGCCGCGTCACGAGTCCGCTGGCCGCTCTGACGGCAACGACTGAGCGGCTGACCCGCGGCGAGCGCGATCTGGGCGTTGCGCATCAGGACCAGCGAGACGAGATCGGGACGCTGGCGCGTGCGATCGAGCGCTTCCGGCTCGGCCTGATCACACAGGATCGACAGAGCTGGGTCGGGGATCATCGCGGCCGGCTGGTCGCGATGATGCACGACTTCGAGGATGACAAGGCGCTGGCCGAGGCGCTGCTCGCCGAAATCGCGCCGTTGATGGGGGCCGGAGCCGCCGCGTTGCTCGCCCCGATTTCCGCGGGCGCCGATGACGACGAAACGCGCGCTTTTCACGCGCTCGCCTGCTACGGCTGCAGCCGGCCCGCGGACTGGCAGGTGCGGCCCGGCGAAGGCCTGATCGGCCAGGTCCTGGTGAATCCGCGGCCGCTCACGCTCGACGGGGTGCCGTCTGAATATGCTGCGATCGAGACCGCAACGGGCGCGGCCCGCCCACGGCTCGTGATGATCGCCCCGGCCGAGGTCGGCGGGCACGTCGAGGCGGTGCTTGAGCTCGCGCTGTTCGAGCCTCCGAGCCCGTGGGCGCTCGAATTGTTCGAATCGATTCTGCCCAACGCCGCGCTGGCATTGCTTGCGTTGGCACGTGGGCGACGGACGCGGACGCTGCTCGCCGAATCGCAGGCCCGGACCGAGGCGCTGCGCGAGTCCGAAACCGCGCTGCGACGCCAGCAGAACGCGATGCAGGAGGCCAATGCCGAACTGCGCGCCCAGAGCGAAGAACTCGGCGCCCAGGCTGAGGAGCTTCGAGCCTCGGAAGAGGCGCTCAAGGTCCAGTCGGATGCCCTGCAGGCGACCAATGAAGAACTGCGGACCAAGCAGGAGATCATGAGCGGACAGCAGGAGGAGCTGTCGCGCATGAACACCGAGGCGCGCGAACGGGCCGACGCACTGGCTCGGGCGAATCAGTACAAGTCGGAATTCCTGGCCAACATGTCGCATGAGCTGCGCACGCCGCTCAACAGCCTGTTGATCCTGTCGCGCAGTCTTGCCGATAACGACGAAGGCAATCTGGACCCGGAACAGGTCGAGGCAGCCACGATCATCCATGAATCGGGCAGCAATCTGCTGGCATTGATCAACGATATTCTCGATCTATCGAAGATCGAGGCCGGCAAGATGACGGTTTCGCCGATGCCGACAGCGATTTCCGCACTGGTGCGGCGTATCGAGCGCGATTTTACTCACGTGGCCCAGCGCAAAGGCCTCCGGTTCGCGGTGGACGTCGCCGATGGCGCGCCGGCCGAAGTTGTCACCGACAGCGGCAAGCTCGAGCAGATCGTGCGCAATCTGGTGAGCAATGCGATCAAGTTCACCGCCAGCGGCGAGGTGCGGGTGGAAATCGCTCCGGCGCCGGCCGATATTGCGCTGCGGCGCACCGACACGACGGCGGACGCGTTGTTCGCGGTCCATGTGATCGATCAGGGCATCGGCATTCCCGAAGCCCGGCTGGAGCAGATTTTCCAGGCATTCGAACAGGTCGATGCGAGCACGAGCCGTCATTACGGCGGTACCGGGCTCGGCTTGTCGATCTCGCGTGAGCTCACGAGCCTGCTGGGCGGCGAAATCCACGTTCGCAGCCGGCTCGGCGAGGGCAGTCGCTTCACAGCCCTCGTCGCCCGACGGCTGCCGATTGACGAGATCGGCTCGTCGGTCAGCGTTGAGGCGCTCGAACCGGGCCATACCGGCGATACCGCACGGCCAGCGCCGGATACCGGCGTCCCCTCGGCCGACCGAGGGGACGTGGCGACGTCACGCGCGCGTCCGTTGTTGCTGATCATCGACGACGACACGACATTCGCCCGCGTAGTGCGCGATGTGGCGCACCAGCGCGGTTTCGACGTGGCGAGTGCGTTCGACGGAGAGCGCGGACTGGATATCGCCCGGCAGAGCACGCCCGATGCCATCGTGCTGGATCTGGGGCTGCCCGGCATGGACGGCTGGGCCGTGCTCGATCGCCTCAAGGCCAGTGCGCGCACGCGCGAGATTCCGGTGCATATCGTCTCGGCAGCCGACGACCCCGGTCAGGCGCGGCGGGCCGGGGCGGTCGGTTATCTGCAGAAGCCGATCGCGCAAGCGGATCTCGATACCCTGTTCACTCGCGCAGAGACATTGAGCGGCCGGCCTGCCCAGCGGATTCTCGTCATCGACGACGATCAGGACGCGCAGACCGCCATCGGCCATCTGTTGCGCCGCGAGGCGATCGAGATCACGCCGGAGACCACCGGCGCCGCCGGACTCGCGGCGCTCGATACCGGTACGTACGACTGTATCGTGCTGGATCTGCATCTGCCTGACATCAACGGTTTCGATCTGTTGGAGCGTATCGCCACGCGGCCGAACAGTCCGCCGGTGGTCGTCTACTCCGGTCGCGAGCTGTCTGACGAGGAAGTGGCACGGTTGCGGGCGCATACCGACAGCATCGTCATCAAGGGCTCGCACGCACAGGATCGTCTGCTCGACGAGATCTCGTTGTTCTTCCATCGGCTGATCGATGATGACCAGACGCCGACCAGGGCCGCCGGCCTGCCGGTTGCGCCAGTGGCCACACCGATTCCGCCGGATGAGCGCCGGGATCTGACCGGCACCACCGCGCTACTCGTCGACGACGACATGCGCAACACCTTTGCTCTGTCACGCGTGCTTCGCACCACCGGTCTGAAAGTGCTCATGGCGGCCGATGGCTTCAAGGCGCTCGACCAGCTCGCGGCCAACGACGATGTCGCGGTGGTGCTCATGGACATCATGATGCCGGGCATGGACGGCTACGAGACGATCCGACGGATCCGGGCTCAGGAGGCGTACAAGGATCTGCCGATCATCGCGCTCACGGCCAAGGCCATGCCGGGCGATCGCGAGAAATGCCTGGCGGCCGGGGCCGACGATTATCTGACCAAACCGCTGGATACGGATCTGCTGATCACACGGGTCGAGGCGCTCGTATGAACGGGTTTCAGCCGCGCGGTGATGGCGGCGGCGAACTCTCGGCGCTGGATCTCGAGGAGCAGGTTCTGGATGTCTTCGTCCAGGCGCTACGGATCCGTCATGGCTACGATTTTTCCGGCTATGCACGCGCTTCGCTCAAGCGACGAGTGCGCCAGTTGGCCAGCGATCTCGAGGTCGCGCGTATCGGGGATCTGATTCCACGCCTGCTTTACGAGCCGGCGCTGTGCGACACCATCATCGAGCATCTGTCGGTCCCCGTGTCAGATCTGTTCCGCGATCCCTGGGTCTTTGCCTCCTTGCGTGAAAAGGTGATGCCGGTCCTGGCGTCGTGGCCGCGCATCAACGTCTGGCAGGCCGGCTGTGCGTACGGCGAGGAAGTCTTCTCGCTGGCCATCATGCTTTTCGAATGCGGCCTGGCGCGGCGCTCGCAGATCTATGCGACCGACATCAACGACCATGCGCTGGAAAAGGCGGCCGAGGGCATCTTCGGTGTCGAGCGTCTGGCAGATTTCGAGTCGAACTACCGGGCCGCCGGCGGCACCGCCGCACTCTCGGACTATTATCATGCGCGCTACGCGCTGCTGCGCATGCGCCGCGAGCTTGGCGAACGGGTCACATTCGCGCATCACAATCTCGTGACCGACGGCGTTTTCGCCGAAGCGCACATGATTCTCTGTCGCAACGTGTTGATCTATTTTTCCCAGCCGCTCAAGGATCGTGTGGTCAAGCTGTTTGCCGACAGCCTCGTGCATGGCGGTTTTCTCGTGCTTGGAGACAAGGAGACGCTGCAATTCTCGCGCTACGCGGACTGTTTCTCTCCCGTGGATGAGCAGGCCCGCATCTATCGGCTTCGCCGGCGGGCCCATGCGTAGAGCCCGATGTGCGGCTCTGGCGATCGGCGGCTCGGCCGGTAGTCTGCCGGTCATCCGGGGGTTGATCGCCGCGCTGCCATGCGAGATGTCGCTGGCAGTCGTGGTGTGCATGCATACGAGTGCGCACGTGATTGACGATCTGTGCGCGGTACTGGGCGATACGGCGACGGTTTCAGTGGTCGAGGCGATCGACGGTGCCGCGGTCGAGCCCGGGCGGGTCTATATCGCCCCCGGTGGGTATCACTTGCTGGTGGAACGCAAGGCACGTTTCGCGCTTTGTGCCGGCCAGCGCATCAACCATGTGCGGCCGGCGATCGATGTCCTGTTCGAAACCATGGCAGAGGCCTATCGTGGCCGTCTGGCCGGCATTCTGCTGTCTGGTCGTAATCACGACGGGGCGATCGGGCTCACGCGCATCCGGGCGTTGGGTGGCCACGTACGCGTCCAGGATCCGGAGACAGCCGAGGCGCCTGAAATGCCGCGGGCGGCTCTGGCACTGGCCGCCCCCGACGGGCAAAATTCACCGGACGAACTGCAGAAGTTCGTGCGAGCGCTGGCATGGATCGGCCCGATTTCTGATGCGTGACCCTCAAACTGCCACGGTAGCGGCGCCCAAGGTGCTGGTAGTCGATGATCTCTATGCCAATCGATTGTCGATGCGGCATATCCTGTCCGGTCTCCACGTCGAGATCGTCGAGGCAGACAGCGGCAATCAAGCGTTGGCCGCCTGTCTGGATCACGAATTCGCCCTGATCCTGCTCGATGTTCAGATGCCCGGCATGGACGGGGTCGAGGTCGCCGAGCTGATCCAGGGCGACGACCAGCTCCGCGAGACCCCGATCATTTTCGTGACCGCGGGGGCGACCGAGGACATGGACCGACTCAAGGGCTATGACGTCGGAGCCGTGGACTACATCAGCAAGCCGCTCAATCCGGGGTTGCTCGCGGCCAAGGTCCGTAATTTCCTCGAGCTTTACGCCAATCGGTGTGCGCTCGTACAGGCCATGGCGGATCTGACCGAACGCAATGCGCAGCTCCAGGCCGAAGTCGAGCGCCGCAAGGCAGCCGAGGCCCGTGCCCAGCGTCTGGCCACACACGATGCCCTCACCGGGTTGCCGAATCGGCTGCTGTTTCTCGACCGGCTTCGCCAGGCCATGGCGCGGGCCGATCGCGGCCGACGCCCGTTCGCACTCGGCTACCTGGATCTGGACGGTTTCAAGCCGGTCAACGATACCCACGGCCATCGGGCCGGGGATCATCTGCTCGAGTCGCTGGCGGCCCGCATGACCGGTCGATTACGCCAGTGCGATACGGTCGCCAGGCTTGGCGGCGACGAATTCGCGGTGCTGTTTGATGGGGTTGCCGATGGCTCGACCGCCGAGGCCTTGGCCGAAACGCTACGCGCCGAGATCGTCCGGCCGGTTGCCATGATCGCCGATGACGGCGGGGCGCCGGTCTCGTTACAGGTTGATTCGAGCCTGGGCATCGCGCTCTATCCGGGCGATGCCGAGGGGCCGGATGCGCTCATGCATCAGGCCGATTGTGCGCTGTACGAAGCCAAGGCCGGCGGCAAGGGGCGTGTCCGGATTCATAATCAGACTGCCTGAGGTGCCGGCTATATCCCGTCATGCCGACTGCCGGTCGGAACGACGGCCGGTTCCGGGATACGAGGTTTATTCGTCGGCGGCCGGCTGTTCCGCGTCGAATGGGGCCAGGGTGTCGGTATCGTTCTGGCTGATCAGCTGATCGACCCGTAGCTCCGCGGATTTCAGCATCGCCTGGCACTGGCGGGCCAGCGTGACGCCTCGTTCGAACTGAGCCAGCGCGTCCTCTAGCGAAATCTCGCCGGTCTCAAGGCTTTCCACGAGCGATTCGAGCTCATCGACCGAGGATTCGAACGCCGCGAGCGGCGGTGCGTCTTCGTCGTTGGGGGCGGCTGAGACGGCGTCGGTGTCTTGATCGGTCATGAGACGACGTGGGGTCTGGTCGAATGGCAGGCTCGATTCTAACCGGCCTGAGGCACAGCGGGGGTTTCTTGCCAGTCGCGGGCGCTTGACTTAACGTGCCGCCAACTCCATTTGCCGCACACGAGACGTGATGGCCAGCCAATACGATGCCGCCGATATCGAGGTGCTCTCCGGGCTCGACCCGGTGCGTAAGCGCCCGGGCATGTTCACCGAAACGTCCCGCCCGAACCATCTCGCGCAGGAAGTCATCGACAACAGTGTCGACGAGGCACTGGCCGGTCATGCCAAATCGATCGAAGTCACACTGCATGCCGACGGTAGCCTGTCCGTGGTCGACGACGGCCGTGGCATGCCGGTCGATACGCACAGCCAGCACGGGGTATCCGGGGTCGAACTGATCCTGACCCGGTTGCACGCGGGCGGCAAATTCTCGAGCAAGAACTATCAGTATTCGGGTGGCCTGCACGGGGTCGGCGTTTCGGTGGTCAACGCGCTGTCGACCGAACTGGTGGTCCAGGTCTGGCGCGACGCCAAACATTACGAGATGCGTTTCGCCAACGGTGAGAAGACCAGCGATCTGGCGGTCATCGGGCAGTGCGCGAAAAGCCGTACCGGCACGATGCTGCGTTTCACGCCGGATACGCATTATTTCGATAATCCGCGGATCGCCACGCCGCGCCTGAAGCATCTGCTGCGGGCCAAGGCCGTGCTTTGTCCGAACCTGAAGGTCCGCTTCGTCGACGAGGCAGCGCAGGAAGACATCGTCTGGCAATACGCCGATGGGCTGGCCGATTACATGGCCGATGCGCTCGAGGGCGTGGACACTGTCATCGCGCCGGCGTTTACCGGCGGCGAGAACGAAGGCGGCCAGACCGTCGACTGGGCGCTGACCTGGATCGCCCCGGACCAGCCCGGCGTGGACGGCGTGACCGAGTCCTACGTCAATCTCATCCCCACCGCGTCGGGCGGCACCCACGTCAACGGCCTGCGCACGGGCCTCACCGAGGCCGTGCGCGAGTTCTGCGAGTTCCGGAACCTGTTGCCACGCGGCGTCAAGATCACGCCGGAGGACGTGTGGTCGGGCTGCACCTATGTGCTGTCGGTCAAGATGAGCGAGCCGCAGTTCTCCGGCCAGACGAAGGAACGTCTGTCCTCGCGTGATATCAGCGGGTTCGTCTCGAATGCGGTCAAGGATGCCTTCTCGCTTTGGCTCAACCGCCATGCCGAGACCGGCGAGACACTGGCCCAGATCATCATCGGCAATGCCCAGGCGCGCGCCAAGAGCGCGAAGAAGGTCAAGCGCAAGAAAGTCACCCAGGGGCCGGCGCTGCCGGGCAAGCTCACCGATTGCGTGACCGACGACCCGACGCGCTCGGAGTTGTTTCTCGTGGAGGGCGACTCGGCCGGCGGCTCGGCCAAGCAGGCGCGCGATCGTAATTTCCAGGCCGTGATGCCGCTGCGCGGCAAGATTCTCAACGCCTGGGAGGTCGAGGCCGCCGATATCATGGCCTCCAACGAGATCCATGATATTTCCGTGGCGCTCGGGCTTGAGCCCGGTTCCGAAAATCTCGAGCGCCTGCGCTATAACAAGGTCTGCATTCTGGCGGATGCCGATTCCGATGGATTGCACATCGCCACGCTGCTCTGTGCCCTGTTCGTCAAACACTTCCGACCGCTGGTCGCCCGCGGCCATGTCTTCGTCGCGATGCCGCCGCTGTTTCGGATCGATGCCGGCAAGGAAGTCTTCTATGCGCTCGATCGCGACGAACGCGATGCGACCATCAAGCGCCTGGAAAACGAAAAGAAACAGCGCAAGATCAGCGTGACCCGGTTCAAGGGGCTGGGTGAAATGAGCGCTCTGCAATTGCGCGAGACCACCATGGCGCCGGACACCCGCCGCCTCGTCCAGCTCGGTATCGAGCCGGAGGATGGCGCGACCGTGGGCGTGGACGAACTGCTCGACATGCTGCTGGCAAAAAAACGGGCCGCCGATCGCCGGGACTGGCTGGAGGCACGCGGTCACGAGGCGGAAGTCGACTAGGGCCTGTTAATACGTCCCGCGTGCGCCGCGTCGGCGGCTCGGCGTGCGACACGAGGCGGCGGGGCGCCGTGTCGATATGTGACACGAGCGCGCGGCAACGCAGATTGCGGGACGAGCCGCAGCCCCTCGAATGGCGCCAGGATCGGGCCCCGCGGCGTAGTGCAACTTGCCGAATCGCGATTCTGGGCAGCAATACGACGCGCGTGGATAGGGCCAACAGGCATTCGGGCGCTGCGTCACGAGATTTCAAACCCAAGACCAAGACAGGCGAGGCCTTGCCCACAGGCAAGGAATGGCCCGGTCGCGCAGAGATCGCCCAGCGCGTGGCGCGTCGGTCATGAGGCTCACCTCGTCTCTCGGCTCGTGTACTGCCAGGTCGCGTTGGGCGGCATCACAGTGATTGGCGCCGGCGTTGACAGGCCCGGGCCTCGGCAACGGCTTCCGGGCCGTGTTGCGATCGCGCCGGGCCTCGGTCAGTGGATGTCAGCGGCCGGTCAGGCGCCGAGCGTATTGCATCGCACGCGGTCGCCGGTATGGTTGCCGTGGGCGCGCATGGCCCGGTACTGTCCGTTTCGCCGGGCCGTTTCCGGCATGCCACGATTCTTCAGCGAGACACGATGGCCACGACCTTCGAACACGAAAGCGAGCGTCTACCGCTCAATGCCTTTGCCGAAAAGGCGTATCTCGATTATGCGATGTACGTCATCCTCGATCGTGCGCTGCCGCACGTCGGGGACGGTCTCAAGCCGGTTCAGCGGCGCATCGTCTATGCGATGAGCGAGCTGGGCCTGTCGGCGGCCTCGAAGCCCAAAAAGGCCGCGCGCACGGTCGGCGATGTGATCGGCAAGTTCCATCCGCACGGGGACTCGGCCTGTTACGAGGCCATGGTCATCATGGCCCAGCCGTTTACCTATCGCTATCCGTTGGTCGACGGGCAGGGCAACTGGGGCACGGCCGACGACCCGAAGTCGTTCGCGGCGATGCGCTATACGGAGTCACGTCTGACGGCGTATGCCGCCACACTGCTCGCCGAGCTGGGGCAGGGCACGGTCGACTGGCAGCCCAACTTCGATGGCACGCTCGACGAGCCGGCGACTCTGCCGGCGCGTCTGCCCAACGTGCTGCTCAACGGCGGGACCGGAATTGCGGTCGGCATGGCCACCGATATCCCGCCGCACAACCTGCGCGAGGTGGCGGCGGCCACGACCCATCTGCTCGAGCATCCGGAGGCCGATCTCGATGCGCTGATGGCGCACCTGCCGGCACCGGATTTTCCGACCGGTGCAGAAATCATCACGCCGGCCGCCGAGATTCGTCAGCTCTACGCAACGGGCAACGGCCAGATCAAGGTGCGCGCGACCTACATCGTTGAAAACGGCGAGGTGGTCATCGATGCGTTGCCGTACCAGACCTCCGGCGCCAAGGTTCTGGAGCAGATCGCCGGTCAGATGGCAGCCAAGAAACTGCCCATGGTCTCGGATCTGCGCGACGAATCCGATCACGAGAACCCCACGCGGCTCGTCATCGTCCCGCGCTCCAACCGGGTCGACGTCGAAGCCATGATGGCGCATCTGTTCGCGACCACGGGCCTGGAGAAGAATGTCCGCGCGAACCTCAACGTCATCGGTCTCGACGGCGCGCCGAAGGTCAAGAATCTGCGCGACCTGCTCACGGAATGGCTGACGTATCGCACCGCCACGGTGCGCCGCCGGCTCGAGCATCGTCTCGATCAGGTCGTCGATCGGCTGCATATCCTCGAAGGGCTGCTGGTCGCGTATCTGAATATCGACGAGGTCATTCGTCTCATCCGGACCGAGGATGACCCCAAGCCGGTGATGATGGAGACCTTCGGGATCACGGATGTCCAGGCCGATGCCATCCTGAACCTGCGTCTGCGACATCTGATGAAGCTCGAGGAATTCAAGATCCGCGGCGAGCAGGAAGAACTCGAGGCCGAGCGCCAGGATCTCGAGGCCACGCTCGGCTCCGACAAGCGATTGAAGGCATTGATCGCCGACGAGATTGCGGCCGATGCCGAGAAATACGGTGACGATCGCCGCAGCCGGCTCGTCGAGCGAACCCAGGCCAAGGCCCTCTCGGAAGCCGATCTGCTACCAAGCGAGCCGATCACGGTCGTGCTTTCGCGCGAGGGCTGGATCCGGGCCGCCAAGGGGCACGACGTCGATGTCGGCGGCCTGAACTACCGCACCGGCGACGGCTATCTCGCCTCGGCCCGCGGCCGCTCGAACGACATGCTGATCGCTCTGGATTCGACCGGACGCAGTTACAGCCTCGCCGCACATCGGCTGCCGTCGGCGCGCGGCCAGGGCGAACCGTTGACCGGCAGCCTGAATCCGGCCGACGGTGCCAGCTTCGTTGGTGTGGCGCTCGGCGCCGAGTCACTGGTCTGTGTTCTGGCCTCGAGTGCCGGCAATGGGTTCGCCACCACGCTGGCCGACATGGCCAGCAAGCAGAAGGCCGGCAAGGCCACGCTGTCGCCCGGCAAGAGCGCGGCGGCGATGGCGCCGAGCACGGTCGATGCCGAGGCTGCGGAGCTCTGCGTGGTCACCAGCAGCGGTCATCTTCTGTGCCTGGCGCTTGATGAACTGCCACGTCTGAGCAAGGGCAAGGGCAACAAACTGGTGGCGCTCAAGGCCGGCGAGACGCTGGTGGCGATCCAGGCTCTAGCCGAGCAGGCCACGCTGGTCGTGCACAGCGGCAAACGGCACATGACGCTCAAGTCGGCCGAACGTGATGCCTATCGCGGGCCGCGCGCCTCCCGCGGCCGGCAGCTGCCACGCGGCTTCACTTCGGTTCAGGCGCTCGGCGTGGATTGAGCCAGCCCGGTATCGGCCGTGAGACGGCCAGGCGGGGCCGCCTCATCGTGGCGCCTGAGCCGGGCTGTGCCCGGCTCAGGCCACGCCGATGACCTGCTTGGCCGTATCGCCGGCCTGCTCGCGAGCGAGTTTGGGCACGAGATAACCGGGTAGGCGGGCGGCCACGGCGCGCATGAGCGCGATCGCACGTTGCTCGGGGACCTCGAAATGGTGCACGCCGGCGACGCGATCCAGCAGATGCAGGTAGTACGGCGAGACGCCGGCATCGAACAGGGCTTCGCTCAAGGCGATCTGTGCCTCGGCGCTGTCGTTGACCCCGGCCAGCAACACGGCCTGGTTGAGCAGCGTGGCCCCGGCGCGCTGGAGGGCTCGCAGACGCGCGCACACGCCCGGGCTCAGCTCGCGAGCATGGTTGACGTGGACGACGACGACGACCCGAGCCCGCCGCGCGGCGATCCAGTCGAGCAGGCCGGCATCGATGCGCTCGGGCAGCACGATGGCCGTACGGGTGTGCAGGCGCAGGCGGCGCACGTGGGTGATGGCATCGAGTGCCGCGCCGATCGTCGCAAGCCGGTCGTTGGTCAGCGACAGTGGATCGCCGCCCGACAGAATGATCTCGGCCAGTGACGCATCGGCGGCGATGCGTGCGATAACCTGGCGCATCCGCGAGCCGCCGGCGTGATGGGCGCTGTAGTCGAAATGGCGCCGAAAACAATAGCGACAGTGCACCGCACAGGCCCCGGTGGTCACCAGCAAGGCCCGGCCGTGGTATTTGTGCAGCAGGCCGTCACCGGTCGTGCTGTCCAGGTCGCCGACCGCATCCCATGCGAAACCCGGACGTTCGATGGTCTCTGCGTCGAGCGGCAGCACCTGACGTAGCAACGGGTCGTCGATGTCGCCCGGCGTCATCCGGGCGAGATAGGACTCGGGCACGCGAAGACCGAACAGCGCGGCGGCCCGACGCGCGGCATCGAGCTGCTCGGCGGGCAACGCCAGACGCGAGAACAGCGTCTCGACGTCGGTGACCGAGGCGCGCATCGCCTGCTGCCAGCCCGGCGTGGGATGCGATAGACTGCGCGCCGTCACGGCGCCGGGCGCAGGGGATGTGAGACTCTCGGCCATGCCGTCATTCTACGCATCGTGGCTCGGCATCGGGCGGCGATGCGCGAACAGTTCCGGAGATTCGATTTATGGCGCAATATTCCACAAACCAGTTCAAGGGTGGCCTGAAGATCATCCTCGATGGTGACCCCTACAGCATCGTGGAGAACGAATTCGTCAAACCCGGCAAGGGGCAGGCGTTCAACCGTGTGAAGGTGCGCAATCTCAAGACCAATCGCGTGGTCGAGCGCACGTTCAAGTCGGGGGACTCGGTCGAGGCGGCCGACGTGTTCAACCTCGATCTGCAGTTTCTGTATCACGACGGCGAGTTCTACCATTTCATGGATCCGAACAGCTTCGAGCAGTACCAGGCCGCGGAAGCCGCGGTCGGCGATGCGGCGAAGTGGATCAAGCCCGAGGACAAGTGCGACGTCACCCTCTGGAACGGTGTGCCGTTGCAGGTGGATGCGCCGAATTTTCTGGTCGCCAAGGTCATCGAGACCGATCCGGGCGTGCGGGGCAACACCTCGTCGGGCGGCACCAAGCCGGCCACGCTGGAAACCGGTGCTGTGGTGCAGGTGCCGTTGTTCATCGAACAAGGCGAAGTGCTGCGCGTTGACACGCGCAAGGCCGAGTACGTCTCCCGCGCCGGCGACAGCTGACTCGGGCGTGGGCTTGCGGGCATTCGACGGCGGTTCGGGCGTCGCCCCGGCGATGATTGCCAGACGCGCCGCGCTGCTCGCTGCCCTCCGGCAGGTGATGGCCGATCTCGATGTGCTCGAGATCGACGGCGCGGTGCTCTCGGCAGCCGCGCCGGCCGAGCGTGCGCTCGACTGCCTGGCGGTCGTCGAGGCCGGCTGGCTGGTGCCGTCGCCGGAACACGGGCTCAAGCGACTGCTTGTCGAGTTGCGTCGCGACTGTTATCAGCTCGGCCATGTCTTTCGGGCCGGTGAGCACGGGCGCTGGCACAATCCGGAATTCACGATGCTCGAGTGGTATCGCCTTGGCGCTTCAATGGCCGATGCCGTGGATACGCTGGACGCGGTCCTCCAGGAGGCCGGTGCGCCGAGGCGGGTTCGTTGTCGGCGTTATGCCGATGTGTTCGCCGAAGCCACCGGGCTTGATGTCCGGACCGCCGATACCGAAGCGCTGGCAGCACATGCGCGGGCGCAGGGCATAGCGCCCGCCGATGCGGATGCCGGTGACCGGGTGTTCTGGCTCGATCTGCTCATGGCGTTCTGTGTGCAACCGACGCTCGGGCGCGATGGGCCGGAAGTGATCACGCATTTCCCGGCCGACGATGCCGTTCTCGTCGAACTCGATCCGCACGATCCGCGCTTCGCGCAACGGTTCGAGTGCTTCTGGCAGGGCATCGAGCTGGCCAACGGCGCTGTCGAGCTGACCGATGTCGAACAGGCACGTAAGCGCATGGTGCGCGAACAACAGGCCCGTCGGGCGGCCGGCAGCGCCGTACCACCGATCGATGAGCGCCTGCTACAGGCCATGACGGCAGGATTGCCACGCTGCGCGGGCGTTGCCCTCGGGGTCGATCGCCTGCTGGCGCTGCTCACGGGTGCTGAGCAGCTGGCTGATGTGGTGCCTTTCGCCTGGCCGGCCCGCTGAGCCGACAGGCCAGCCACGGCCCGGCGTCGCGGCGTTCGTCAGCGGCAGTGGCCGAGTGGGGCGTTGAGCTTCACCGGCATGCCCGGGGCCAACACGTCGTCAAACGCCATGACATCGGCGCCGAACAGCGCGATCACGCTCGATCCGAGACAGAAATGCCCCATCTCGTCGCCGCGTTCGTAAGCATGATCGGCCGGGTTGAATCGCTGCGCGCGCGCCGCCCGTCGATGGGGCGGGCAGACACGCCCGGTCGCCACATCGTGTATGCCGCCCACAATGAAGGCACCGACCAGGACCAGCGCCATCGGCCCGTTCTCGGTTTCGAACAGGCTCACGAGGCGTTCGTTGCGGGCGAATAGTCGGCTGACCGCACGCACGCAGCGCGGATTCACGCCGAACAGCCGGCCGGGCACGTAGCGTGTGGCCTGCAACCGGCCAGCACTCGGCATATGGACGCGGTGGTAATTCGACGGCGCCAGATAGAAGGTCGCATAGCGGCCGCCGGTGAAACGTGCCGCCAGGGTTGAATCGTCCAGCAGACTCGCGACGTCGTAGGCCACGCCCTTGGTCTGGAAAAGCTGGCCGGCCTCGATGTCGCCCAAGGCACCGAGCGTGCCATCGACCGGGCAGACCAGCGCCGTCGCATCGTCCGGAGCTGGCCGAGCGCCGCTGGCTAGGCGCCGCGTGAAAAACGCGTTGAAACTGTCGTAGGCGTAGGCATCCGGCTCGGCGGCCTCGCTCATGTCGATGGCCGGATAACCTTTCAGAAATGCGCGAATCAACGCGTTCTTCAGCCAGCGCCGGCGAGCGCCGGCCAGGCTGAGCGCCGCGCGTGAGATCGCCCGGGTCGGCAGACAGCCCAGTGTCGTGGCAAAGATTCGATCGCCGGTCGTGGCAGGCAGCGGTGCGGACATCGGCTCCTCAAGGGTCGGGTGGCAGTCTCGTGGCCGGTCTTGCCGGGCGTGTGGCGGACACCTTCTGCATTCTACGTGACCGCGCTGCCGATCGATGACCGCGGGCGGGCGGAAACCGGCCGTCGAGGCGCTATGGCCGGCCGCGAGCCAGCCTCGGCCCGCACGACCGTGTCAGGTGAAGGCGACGGGCGCATCGCGACAACGCGCCGAGAACATCCCCCCGAAGCGGCGCGTGGTTTATCCTGTTGTGCTATCGCTTCGATGATCAGCTAACGGCATGGCAGAAACACAGGCCGACGTGTCGACGTCGCTCACGCGTATTCTCGATTACATTCGCTGGGGGGCGTCGCGCTTCGTGGCAGCGGATCTGTCCTACGGACACGGCAGCGACAACGCGATCGACGAGGCGGCTCATCTCGTGCTCGATGCGCTCGGGCTCGATCATCACCTGCCGGACATCTATTTCGAGTCGGTGCTCACGCCTGCCGAAAGGGCCGCAGCCATCGCGATCATCGAGCGGCGTATCGAGACGCGGCTGCCGGCGCCATACCTGACCGGCCGGGCCTGGTTCGCGGAGCTCGAATTCTTCGTCGACGAGCGCGTGATCGTGCCGCGTTCGCCGATCGCCGAGCTCATCGAGGGCGGTTTCCAGCCGTGGCTGGGGCATCGCGAACCGCTGTCGGTGCTCGATCTGTGTACGGGCTGCGGCGCCATTGCGATTGCCTGCGCCGATGCGTTTCCGGACGCGCGCGTGGTCGGTACCGACGCCAGCCCGGAGGCGCTCGCGGTCGCTGAAATCAATTGCGACAAACACGACACCGGTCCACAGGTCGAACTGGTACAGGCCGACCTGTTCGATGGACTCGCGCCGCAGCGTTTCGACCTGATCGTGACCAATCCGCCGTACGTCACGCAGGACGAATACGCCGGTCTGGACCCGGAATTCCAGCATGAGCCGGGCTTTGCCTTCCACGGCGATGCCGAGGATCTGACACTGGTCGAGCGTATCCTGTTCGGCGCGCCCGATTATCTGTCCGAGGACGGTCTGCTGATCATCGAAGTCGGCGCTTCGGCTTTCCTGCTGGAAGCCAAGTACCCGGATCTGCCCGTGACCTGGATCGACCTGGAGCGCGGTGGCATGGGTATCGGTGCGTTCGAGGCCGAGGATCTGGCGGCCTGGGTCCAGGCCCAGCGCGAGGAGGGCTGACCATGGCCGGCAACACCTGGGGGCAGCACTTCACGGTCACCTCGTTCGGGGAATCGCATGGCCCGGCGATCGGTTGCGTGATCGATGGCTGCCCGCCCGGCATCGCCGTCGATGCGTCTGTCCTGCAGGCCGATCTCGATCGACGCAAGCCCGGGACGTCGCGCTACGTCACGCAGCGTCGTGAAGCCGACGAGGCCAGGATTCTCTCGGGCGTGTTCGAGGGCCGGACCACCGGCACGCCGATCGCAATCGTCATCGAGAATACCGACCAGCGCTCGCGGGACTATTCCAGGATCGCCGATGTATTCCGCCCCAATCATGCCGATTATGCGTACACGCAGAAGTACGGCTTTCGTGATTATCGCGGCGGCGGACGTTCCTCGGCCCGCGAGACGGCCACGCGTGTCGCCGCCGGGGCGATCGCGCGTCGCGTGCTGGCCGAGACCTGGGGCATCGAGATCCAGGGCTGGCTTTCGCAGCTCGGCGATATCCATCTCGGCGACGATGATCTGGCCGCAGCGCGCGAGAATCCGTTCTTCTGTGCCGAACCGGCCCGTATTCCCGAGCTTGAATCGTTCATGACCCAGCTGCGACGCGACGGCGACTCGATCGGCGCGCGTATCGAGGTGATGGCCAGGGGCGTTCCGCCGGGCTGGGGCGAGCCGGTCTTCGATCGGCTCGACGCCGATATCGCCAAGGCGTTGATGAGCATCAACGCCGTCAAGGGCGTAGAGATCGGAGACGGCTTCGCCGCCGTGGCCATGCGGGGGTCGACCCATCGAGACGAGATGACGCCGGACGGCTTCAAGACCAATCATTCGGGAGGCGTCCAGGGCGGCATCTCGTCGGGCCAGGCGATTCGCGCGAGCCTGGCACTCAAGCCGACCTCGAGCATCATCATTCCCGGTGAGACCGTGACGACCAGCGGCGAGTCCACGCAGATGCACACGACCGGTCGACACGATCCCTGTGTCGGCCTGCGAGCGACCCCGATCGCCGAGGCCATGCTGGCGATCACACTGCTCGATCACGCGTTGCGCCATCGCGGACAGAATGCGGACGTAGTGCCGCCGCTGCCCACACTGCCCGGCGCGATCACGTAATGTAGAGCGGGCAGGGACAAGGGGGATGCGCATGAGACAGGCTGGACGCAGCGGGATGGCGGCTGTGGCGCTCGCCGTCGGGTTGGCCGTCATGGCCGGGCCGGCCGCGGCCACGCCGGTCGACGAGGCGGTTCAGGCGCTGTCTGCCGGCCAGTCGCAGGCCGCACTCGACCGGCTGGATGCCTGGATTCGGGCGCATCCCGACGACCAGCGTGCCCGTTTTCTCCAGGCCAGCGCGCTGGCGGATACCGGCCAGACAAGCCGGGCGATTCAGGTATTCGAAGACCTCAACGCGCCGGACGCCCCACGTGCGGATGTGCTGAACAATCTCGGCATTCTGTATGCGCGCGACGGCCGGCTCGACAGCGCGCGCGAGGCGTTGATGCGCGCGGTGGCTCTGGCGCCGGACAACGACATGGTGCGGCGCAACCTGGGCGACGTGTATCTGGCGCTGGCCGGCGCGGCCTACGATGGCGCCGGTCCGGCCGCGGCCCGTCGCCGACAGCAGTTGACCCGTCTGTTGCCGGCACTGGCGGATCTGAAATCCGGCCCGGCAGACGACACGGACACCGCCCCGGCGCCCGCGGCTCGTATCGACGCTGCTACAAATGGGCACGGCCCGGATGACGCGCCGCAGGCCACGGCCGCGTCGAACCGGCCCGAGACCGGCGATGTGCTGCGCCAGGCGATCGCCGCCGTCTTGAGTGCGCGCGCCACGGCACGCAACGAGTCTGATCTTGCCGGCTGGCTGGCGACCTACAGCGACGATTTCCAGCCAGGGGACGACGAGAACCGTGCAGACTGGATCCAGCGACAGCGTACGCTGCTGGCGGATCCGCCGGCCGCAGCGCGGCGTGTCGCCAACGTCGATGTCGACCGGGTGGGGCCGGACCGCGTGGATGCCACCTGGGACGAGATCAGTGCCGACAACGGGCCGCGCGTCGCCGAGCGCGGGGTGCTCGTTCGCGAAGACGGCAGCTGGCGCATCCGCGCGCTCGGCGGTGGCTCCTGAGCCAGGCGCTGGCGAGCGGTTCTCAGGACGCGATCTGTAGCGCCAACGCGGCGCTCGCACGACACATCGACAGGCTCTAGTTGTCGAGGCCCGCGGCGATCTCGGTTGCCTCGGTCTCGAGCATGGCCACCAGCGCCCGGGCAGCATTCGACAGGGTGCGCTGGGGATGGCGCATGACCCCGAGGGTCCGGGCCATCGTCACGCCAGGCACTGCCAGCGGAGTGAGCGCGTTTGGCATGGCTCGCGGCAGCACCGTCCAGCCGAGCCCTACATCCGCCAGCATCCGCAGGGTCTCGAGCGAGTGACTTGTCATGCGAGGCCTCGGCACCGCGCCGGCACTCGCGAATGCCGAGGCGACGATCGCGAAAGTGTAGCTTTCCGGCGGCGGCAGTACGGCCGCGTGCCGGGCCAGCTCATCGGCCGTGACAGTCTCGCGGCCGGCCAGCGCATGCGCGTTGCCGACATAGATGTCGAGCGGATCGTGCCAGATCGGCAGCGCGATCAGTCGCGGATGGGGCGTGACCGGCAGGGTGATGACCGCCAGCTCGCTTTCGCCGTTGACCACCTGGGCACAGGCCAGCTCGGAATCGGCGAACGAGATCTGTGGCGATACGGCCGGGTAGCGCGCGACGAAGCGGCGCAGTACGGCCGGCATCCGATGCATGCCGACATGATGAGACAGCGCGATATCGAGCTGGCCCTCGATGCGCTCTGACAGATTATCCAGCGCCCGGTCGCCATCGGCGAGCGCGGCGATCGTCTGGCGGGCATGCGGCAGATAGGCCTGGCCGGCCTCGGTCAGATCGACCTCGCGTCCGGTTCGGTCGAGCAGTCGATGGCCCAGACGAGCCTCGAGCCCGGCCAGACGTTTGCTCACGGCCGGCTGGCTCAGGTGCAGACGCAGCGCGGCGGCGCCGAACGAGCCGGTTTCGGCGACGGCCACGAACGCAAGAAGAGCATCGATACGCATTCACGTATTCTATTCCGAACTGGAATCGATGACAGAAAAATATTCATTTGAGTAATGCGTCAGCCCTTTCTAGACTGCGCGCCACTGAAAACAGGAGCACGAGCATGGGCCAGACGCTTTACGAGAAGATATGGAACGAGCATTGCGTCACGGACAACAGTGATGACGCGCTGCTCTACATCGACCGTCACATGGTCCATGAAGTCACCTCGCCCCAGGCCTTTGAAGGGCTGCGGCTGGCCGGCCGCGGCCTGTGGCGGACCAATGCGAATCTGGCGGTGCCGGACCACAACGTGCCGACGGTCAACCGCGACGGCGGTATTGCCGACCCGATTTCCCGCGCCCAGGTCGAAGCATTGCAGGCCAACTGCAACGCCTTCGGAGTCCGCCTGTTCGGCATGGGCGACCCGCGTCAGGGCATCGTCCATATCATCGGCCCGGAGCAGGGCGCCACGCAGCCGGGCATGACCATCGTCTGCGGTGATTCGCACACCGCGACTCACGGCGCCTTCGGGGCGTTGGCCTTCGGTATCGGCACCTCGGAAGTCGAGCATGTTCTGGCCACGCAGACGCTGCCCCAGGCCCGGTCTAAGACCATGCTGGTGCGCGTCGACGGGCACACCGCACCGGGGATTTCGGGCAAGGACATCATGCTCGCCATCATCGGCAAGATCGGCACTGCCGGCGGCACGGGCTATGTCATCGAGTACGGCGGCCAGGCGATCCGCGATCTGTCGATGGAAGGCCGCATGACGATGTGCAACATGTCCATCGAGGCCGGCGCACGCGCGGGCATGGTGGCCGTCGATGACAAGACGATCGACTACATGCGCGGCCGGACGTATGCGCCGGACGAAACCCAGTGGGACGACGCCGAGCGCTACTGGCGCACGCTGGTTTCCGATGAGGATGCCGAATACGATCGCGTGGTCACGCTCGACGCCGCCGAGATCGCGCCGCAGATCACCTGGGGAACCTCGCCCGAGATGGTGGTGCCGATTACCGCGCGTGTGCCGGATCCGGCACACGCGCCCGATGCCGGTCAGGCAAAGAGCTGGACCCGAGCACTGGAATACATGGATCTGACTGCCGGTGTGCCAATGACCGAGATCATGCTGGACAAGGTCTTTCTCGGCTCCTGTACCAATGCCCGCATCGAGGATCTGCGCGTCGCCGCACAATATCTGGCGGGCCGACGCATCGCGCCGAACATCAAGCTCGCCATGGTGGTGCCCGGTTCCGGTCTCGTGAAACTGCAGGCCGAAAAAGAGGGCCTGGATGCGATCTTCAAGGCCGCCGGTTTCGAATGGCGTGATGCCGGATGTTCCATGTGCCTGGGCATGAACGACGATAATCTGATGCCCGGCGAGCGCTGTGCCTCGACATCGAATCGCAATTTCGAGGGTCGTCAGGGCAAGGGCGGGCGTACCCATCTGGTCAGTCCCGCCATGGCGGCCGCCGCCGCGGTCTACGGCCACTTCGTCGATATTCGCGATCTGGATGGCGGCGCGTGACTCCGGGCCGCTCGATCGGGCCCCGGTTCGAGTTCGCGCCGCCGCTGCGTCGTCGCGGCGCTGATCGCATCGACTGATTTTCAACGAATTTCCGAGAGACCGACATGCAGGCATTCACCATTCACGAAGGGCTGGTCGCACCATTGGATCGCGCCAATGTCGATACTGACGCCATCATTCCGAAGCAGTATCTGAAATCGATCCGCAAGACCGGTTTTGGCCCGTACCTGTTCGACGACATGCGTTATCTCGACGCCGGCGGGCTGGATATCGATGTAGCCGATCGGCGCGAGGATCCGGATTTCGTGCTCAACCAGACGCCGTGGCGAGGGGCTTCGATCCTGCTCGCCCGCGAGAACTTCGGCTGCGGCTCCTCCCGCGAGCACGCCGTCTGGGCGCTCGAGAACTACGGCTTTCGGGCCGTCATCGCGCCGAGCTTTGCCGATATCTTCTACAACAACTGCTTCAAGAACGGTGTGCTGCCGATCCGACTGGCCGACGACGAAGTGGATGCCCTGTTCGATGCCGCGCAGGATCCGCAGGGGCTGACCCTGCGCGTCGACCTGTTCGAGCAGCAGGTCAGTCGGGCCGACGGGCCGAGTTATGCGTTCGCGATCGACGCCAATCGGCGTGCGAGCATGCTCGAAGGGCTCGATCACATCGGCGAAACGCTGCAACAGGCCGAGGCGATCCGGGCCTTCGAGACGAAACGGGCCACGGATCGTCCGTGGCTGTTCCGCGATCTCTAGGGCCTGCCGATGTTTCGTGCGAGTCCGCGCCAAGTGCGCTCGGAAATTGACGATGGGCGGCGAGACGAGGCGTCGTGCGCGCCGTGCAGTCATTCTGTGCCAGCGTGCTAGGGCCTGTTGATGTTTCGTCCGAGCGCCGCGTTGGCGCCACAAATCCCGCCCGGCGGCGTTGCGAGCCTTGATCGTGGCACGCCACGATACGGCGACTCGCGGCTTGTCCGACACACGGCGGTCTCTCGACGAAAAGGCGCTCACACGAAACATCAACAGGCCCTGGCGGGTTCTGGATTCGTGATCGGTGCGCGGTCGGCCGGTCACGGCATCGGCCCGTGCACCGTATTTTTCGCAACATGTTTCAAGGACGCCATATGACGTCACGTATTCTGGTCATGTCGGGCGATGGAGTCGGCCCGGAAATCTGTCGTGAAGCCGTCCGGGTGCTCGATGCCCTGGTCAGTGACCACGGGCTGGATGTCGAACTGGACGAAGCGCTGGTCGGCGGTGCCGCGTACGACGCCGAGGGCGACCCGCTTCCGCCGACCTCGCTGGCCGCCGCGCGCGAGGCCGATGCCGTGTTGTTCGGGGCCATCGGCGGGCCGCAGTGGGATGGACTACCGCGCGCGAGTCGGCCCGAATCGGGCCTGCTGCGGCTGCGCAGCGAACTCGATCTGTTCGCCAATCTGCGTCCGGCGATGCTCTATCCGCAGCTGGCCCATGCCTCGGCACTCAAGCCCGCGATGGTCTCGGCACTGGACATCATGATCGTGCGCGAGCTGACGGGCGGCATCTATTTCGGCAAGCCGGCCGGCAACGGTGTCAACGAGGCCGGTCGCCGCGAGGCCTGGAACACGATGCGCTACGACGAGGACGAGATCGTGCGGATCGGACGTCGTGCCTTCGAGATCGCGCGGGCGCGCAACGGTCGGCTCTGCAGTGTCGACAAGGCCAATGTGCTCGATGTCAGCCAGCTCTGGCGCGACGTCATGACCGAGCTCGCCGCCGAATATCCGGACGTCGAGCTCACGCACATGTACGTCGACAACGCGGCGATGCAGCTCGTGCGGGCCCCCAAACAGTTCGATACCGTGGTTACCGGCAATCTGTTCGGCGATATTCTCTCGGATGCGGCGGCCATGCTGACCGGCTCCATCGGCATGCTGCCCTCGGCCGCCCTCAACGCCACCGGACGCGGGATGTACGAGCCGGTTCATGGAAGCGCACCCGACATCGCCGGCCAGGGCGTGGCCAATCCGCTCGCGGCGATCCTGTCGGTGGCGATGATGCTGCGTTATTCGTTGAACCGGGGCGATCTGGCCGATCGTGTTGAGCATGCCGTTGGCCAGGCGCTCGACCGGGGGCTGCGCACGCGCGACATCATGGATGATGAAACCCAGATCGCCAGCACTCAGGAGATGGGAGGTGCGATTGTGGATATGCTACGTTGATATAAAAGGTTGATCTCGCACGTCTCCGGTTCGGGGTACCGGTCCACGGTGAGACATCGGAGCCGATGTGGGGGAGTGCAAGGGGCATGGTGCGACGGTTTTCCGGACGTCGGGCGAATACAGTCGCGGCGCGTTGTCAGATGTGGGGCAGGCGCGTCGCTGCCGCGGCATCGATACTGGCAATGCTCGGTGGGTCCGGCACTGCCGCGGCGCTGTCCTTCGGCGCCATGCAGGTCCAATCGGCCCTGAATCAGCCGCTCCGGGCGCAGGTCTGGCTCAACGGCACCGCGACACCGGCCGAGTCGCTGGATGTGCATATGGCCTCGGCCGCGCGTTTCGCCGACCTGGGCGTGCGCCGCAGCGCGCTGATCGACCGGATTCACATCGAGACCCAGCCGGACGGTAATCGCGTGCGTGTCACGCTCACCACGCAACGCCCGGTCGACGAACCCTTCGTGAACTTCGTGCTGGAGGCCGTCTCGGGCGGCGGTTCGTCGCTGCACGAATACACGGCACTGCTCGACCCGGCCGAAGGCGATCGCCGAGCGGTATCCGGATCGGCGGCATATGGTGCGCCGGCAAACAATGATTCGCGATCGGCCGGGAACGCCGCACGTGTGCTGCCGCCCATTCCGCATTCGGCGCATGCAACCGGCGATCGCGCGATGCGTCATCGTGTTACGGCCGGCGAAACGTTATGGACGATTGCCGGCCGTCGGGCGCCGCCCGGCATATCGGTCTCGCGTGCGGCATGGGCCATCTATCAGGCCAATCCGGGGGCCTTCGGCAGCGGGCCCGGCGTTCTGCGGCAGGGGGCGATATTGAATATCCCCGCCGCCGCCCGGATGCGGGACGTATCGACTGACGCGGCCACGAGCCGACTGGCTGCCGCGTCCGGCGGCACGACGTCGGACGAAAGCCGTGTGGCATCGAACGACGCGGCGGCGACGCGTGCCAGCGGTCAGTCGCCGCCACCGCCGGATCGCATGGTCGCGGCAAGTCGGGACGACCGATCCAGCACAGCGGAGGCGGCCTCATCCGGGGGCGGTACACCGGTCGAGATCAGCGCGGCCGACGAGACAGCGACATTCGGTACGCTCATGCTGCCGGAGGATCGTGCCTGGCCGACATCGACGGCATCGCAGGGCACGCCGGACGGCGCCGAAGCCGCCGCCGATAACGCCACTGCCGGCGCGACGAGTGCGGCTGGCCCGATGGCGAATACGCCGGATGGGGCCAGTGACATGTCCGCGTCGTCCCTGAACGCACCGACTATCGAGCCGAGCACGTCCACGGCGTCTGATACGTCGTCGACGGGAACATCGAACAATGACGCGACCGAGGAGAGCACGCTTTTCGGGACGCGCAATCTGTTGTTGCTTCTCGTGCTGCTGCTGATCGCGTTTGCCTATGTGCGTCGTCGACAGCAGCGGGCGCCGGCGGTATCCGGTGCTGCCGGCCAACCGACGGCCGGTGCGACCCGGGCGCGTACCGCGGGCGAGGCATCGACGTCGGCCGCGACATCGGATACCGGGCAGGCGCGTGCCGAACCGCCGCTACGGGACGAGCCGGCCTGGCTGGTGTCGGCGGCCACGCCGTCACGGCATGAACGCGCGAAGACCACGTCCACGACCGCCGACGAGGCCGGTCCGGAAACATACAGCGACATCGATGATGGCGCGGACTCGAACGCGCCGCACGACGCCGGGTCAGACACGCACGACGAGACGCGTGATGCTGTCCCGAGCGCTGAATACGCGACACCGGAGACGTCTGCCTCGCCGGCAAGCGCACAGGTTTCGGCGCTGGCCGAGACCGGGCAGGAGACTCCCGCACCCGATGCGGCCCAGCCGTCGGCCGATGCCGACACACCGGCGGCCGAGAGCGGGCCGGGTGCGCCGCGTGAGCGCGATCCCACGGTGGATTTCGAACCGGCCCCGTTCGAAAGCAGACCCCGCATGCATGACGCCGGTACCGCTGAGCCCGGGCTGGATTTCGATGCCGGAAGCACGGCCCAGGAGACGACGTCATCCGATCCGGAGATCTCGCTGTCGTCGACCGGATCCGCTGCGTCGACCGAATCCGCTGAACCGGCCGACGCGTCGGAAAACGCCGCATGGCCTGATACCGCCGCCGATGCGGAGACTCGCATCGAGACCCCGTCGCGCTATGGTCTCGAAATGATCGATCCCGGTGAGTTCGATCTGTACGATGCCGGCTCGCCGAACGCCGAGACCCCCGATGAGAGCGACGACCAAGACAGCCTGCAGATCCGTCTCGATCTCGCCCGGATGTATATCGACATGGACGACGTCTCGGCGGCACGCGAATTGGCCGAGGATGTCCGCGCCCGCGGCGACGAGTCACAGCGCGCGACGGCCGAGCGGTTGCTCGGCGAGATTGCCGCTCGCTGACTCGCAGGGCGTTGCGGCTCGGCGCGGGGCACCGTGATGCGCTGGGCAGCCTGCATCGAATACGACGGCAGCGGCTATCACGGTTGGCAGAGCCAGCCCCATGCCGCCAGCGTGCAGGATACGCTCGAGGCAGCCTTGTCCCGGGTTGCCAACGAGCCGATTCGGGTCGTGTGCAGCGGTCGTACCGACACCGGCGTTCATGCACAGGGGCAGATCGTGCACTTCGATACCGCGGCTGTTCGTCGGGATCGCAGCTGGCTGCTCGGTACCAATCGATATCTGCCCGACGACATCGCGCCGCAGTGGTTCGTGCCGGTCTCTGACGATTTCCATGCGCGCTTTCAGGCGGTCGCACGGGAATATCGGTACTGGATCATGGATCGGGATGCCCCGTCGGCGCTGTGGCGCAACCGGGTCTGGCACGTTCATCACCGGCTCGATCACGAGGCAATGCACATCGCTGCCCAGTCGCTGCTCGGGCGACAGGACTTCTCTGCTTTTCGTGCGGCAGGCTGCCAGGCCAAGAGCCCCGTGCGCGACGTGCGCGCGATCTCGGTGGTGCGTCACGGCGACTGGATCCGGCTGGATATTCGTGCCAATGCCTTTCTCCATCACATGGTGCGCAATATCGTCGGCACGCTGGCCGTGATCGGCCGAGGCGAGGCGTCGACCGATTGGGTGGCAGCGCTGCTGCGCGGCGGCGATCGGAAACAGGCGGGCATGACCGCACCGGCGGCCGGTCTGTCATTACGCCGCGTGCACTATCCCGAGCCGGTCGCGCTTCCGGAACCGGCGATCGACGACGCGGGCTGGTAGAATCATCCGGCTATGACAGTCCTTGCTCGTCCATCGCCATTGGCGCCGCGGCGCGTGCGCACCAAGATCTGCGGCGTCGGTTCGACGGCCGACGCACGCGCGGCCGTGGCGGCCGGTGCGGATGCGCTGGGGCTGTCCTTCGCCCACAACAGTACGCGGCGCCTCGATCTGCCATTGGCCGACGAGATCAGCCGCGCGGTCGGGCCGTTCGTGAGCCGCGTGGGGTTGTTCATGGACGACGACGCCTCCATGGTCAATGCCGTGCTGGCAGCGGTGTCGCTGGACATGCTTCAGTTTCACGGCGATGAATCGCCGGCGTTCTGTCGTCGATTCGGCAAGCCGTATATCAAGGCCGTGGCCATGGGCGAAGGCGACGTCTCGCTTCCGGCAGTCGCGGCGCGTTATCCGGATGCCGCGGCGCTGCTGCTGGATGGCAACCGACGCGGCCAGCCCGGCGGGCGCGGCGAGACATTCGACTGGGGCGTCGATTTTGGCGCGGTGGACGTCCCGGTCATCGTGGCCGGCGGGCTCCATGCCGGCAATGTGGGGCAGGCGATCGCATCGCTTGCGCCGTACGCCGTGGATGTCAGTAGTGGCGTCGAGGCCACACGTGGTGTGAAATCGACACAAAAGATGCAGGCGTTCATAAACGCGGTTCTCAAGGCAGGTCAGACATGAGTACGACGATATCGCCCGATACCCGTTCCCATCCGGCCCCCGGTGAGCATGCGTGGCGGGATACGCCGGATGGTCGCGGCCACTTCGGGCCCTACGGCGGCCGTTTCGTCGCCGAAACGCTCATGGCGCCGCTGGACGAGCTGGCGCGCGCCTATGATGAGGCGCGGGTCGATGAAGCCTTCATGGCACGGCTGCATGCCGATCTGGCCGACTTCGTCGGCCGTCCGACGCCGCTGTATCACGCCGAGCGATTGTCCGAAAAGGCCGGCGGCGCGCAGATCTGGTTCAAACGCGAGGACCTGAGCCACACGGGCGCGCACAAGATCAACAATACCGTTGGTCAGGCCCTGTTGGCCGCGCGTATGGGCAAGACCCGCGTGATCGCGGAAACCGGCGCCGGTCAGCATGGCGTGGCGACTGCCACGGTCGCCGCCCGGCTCGGGCTGACATGCGTGGTCTACATGGGCAGCGAGGACATGCGACGACAGGCGACCAACGTCTATCGCATGCGCCTGCTCGGCGCCGAGGTCCGGCCCGTGGACTCTGGCTCGAAGACGCTCAAGGATGCGATGAACGAAGCACTTCGCGACTGGGTCGCGAACGTGGACGATACGTTCTACATCATCGGCACGGTCGCCGGCCCGGCGCCGTATCCGGCCATGGTCCGCGATTTCCAGGCCGTGATCGGACAAGAGGCACGCCGCCAGATGCAGGAGCGTCTAAAACGCCTGCCGGACGCGCTCGTGGCGTGCGTCGGCGGCGGTTCGAATGCGATCGGTCTGTTCTATCCGTTCCTGGATGACAAAGACGTGGCCATTCACGGCGTCGAGGCCGGTGGCGACGGCATCGAGACCGGTCGTCATGCCGCGCCCCTGTCCTCGGGGCGATCCGGCGTGCTGCACGGTAATCGGACGTACCTCATGCAGGACGACAACGGCCAGATTCTGGGCACGCACTCGATTTCCGCCGGGCTCGACTACCCGGGCGTCGGGCCGGAACATTCCTGGCTCAAGGATATCGGTCGCGCCAATTATGTCTCGGTGACCGATGCCGAAGCGCTCGATGCATTTCACGAATGCACCCGCATCGAAGGCATCATGCCCGCACTGGAATCGGCACATGCGGTGGCCTACGCACGCAAGCTCGCGGCCACGATGTCCCCGGACCAGGTCGTGCTGGTGAACATGTCCGGTCGCGGCGACAAGGATATGTCGAGTGTGGCCGAGGCGGCGGGAGAGACGCTGTGAACCGACTCGACACGCGTTTCGATGCGCTGCGGCAGCGCGGCCGGACGGCTCTCATCCCGTATCTGACGGCCGGGGATCCCGGACCGGATGCCACGGTCGGATTCATGCACGGCCTGGTCGAGGCCGGCGCCGATGTCATCGAGCTCGGTGTGCCGTTCACCGATCCGATGGCTGACGGCCCGGTGATCCAGGCGGCCTGTGAACGGGCGTTGGCCAACGGCACCAGCCTCAAGGGTGTGTTGTCGATGGTGGCGCAGTTCCGCGAGCGCGATGCCGAAACCCCGGTCGTGCTGATGGGGTATTACAACCCGATCGATCGCATGGGGCTGTCGACGTTCTGCGAGGCCGCTCGCAACTCAGGCGTCGACGGCGTGCTGATTGTCGACGTCACGGCCGAGGAAGCGCCGGAAGTGCTGCCCGAGCTCAGTGCCGCCGCCTTGTCGCCCGTCTGCCTGATCGCGCCGACCACGAGCGAGGCGCGCATCGCCAAGATCTGTGCGCATGCCGGCGGCTATATTTATTATGTGTCGTTCAAGGGCGTGACCGGCGCCTCGAGTCTGGATGCCGATCGACTGGCCGATCAGATTGCGCCGATCCGCACCGTCAGCGCGTTGCCGATCGGCGTGGGCTTTGGCGTGCGCACGCCGACGGATGCGGCCGCGGTCTCTCGCGTGGCTGACGGTGTCGTGGTCGGTAGTGTGCTCGTGTCCCGGATTGCCGATAATCTCGATGATCCGGCGGCGGCGACCGCCGAACTGCGCGCGACGCTCGGCGCCATGCGCGATGCGATCGATGCCGCCGATGATGAGCAGCGAAAAATTCACCGACAGGAAGAGGGCGAACGCGCGTGAGCTGGCTCGAGAAACTGATGCCGTCGAAGATGCGGGGCGATTCGACGCAGGGCAAGAATAGCGTGCCCGAAGGGGTCTGGACCAAGTGCAGCAGCTGTGGCGCGGTGCTTTATACCGCCGAAATGGAGCGCTCGCTGCACGTCTGCCCGAAATGCAACGCCCATCAGCGCCTGCGTGCGCGTCAGCGGCTCGATATCTTTCTCGATCCGGACAATCGAGAAGAGCTGGCCACGAATCTCGAACCCAAGGATCCGCTGAAATTCCGGGATTCGAAAAAATACCGGGATCGTCTGGCCAGCGCCCAGAAGGAATCCGGCGAGCGTGAAGCGGTGCTCATGATGGCCGGCCAGCTCAAGCAGATGCCGATCGTCGTGGGGGCAATGGACTTCAAGTTCATGGGCGGTTCGATGGGCAGCGTCGTCGGCGAGACCTTCGTGCGCGGCGTGCATGAGGCGATCGAGCGACGCACGCCGTTCGTCTTCTTCTCGGCCTCGGGCGGCGCCCGTATGCAGGAAGGCCTGTTTTCGCTCATGCAGATGGGCAAGACCAGTGCTGCCCTGTCGCGTCTGGCCGATCACGGTCTGCCCTTCGTCTCGGTACTCACGCATCCCACCATGGGTGGTGTGGCCGCGAGCTTCGCCATGCTGGGCGATATCAACGTCGCCGAACCCGAAGCGCTGGTCGGATTCGCCGGACCGCGCGTGATCGAACAGACCGTCAAGCAGACGTTGCCGGAAGGCTTCCAGCGCAGCGAATTTCTGCTCGAGCACGGCGCGATCGACATGATCGTCGAACGTGCCGACATGCGAGACCGCATCCACGGTGTGGTCTCGATGTTCACGCATCAGCCGCCGCTGGCCGTGGCCGATGACGTGCCGACTGCCGAGGAAAGCCCGGATCTCGAACAGACGATCATCGAGCCGGCGGACAGCGAGTCGAATGCCGATACCACGGACGAGGGCGATGAGGCGGCGACCGAGGCCTCGGATGACACGTCGACGTCCGGTGACGATCAAGGCTCGGACGACGACCACGACGAGGCACGCGAGAGCCGTTGAAGCGCGAAGCCCTGGATGACTGGCTGGCCTGGCAGCTGGCCGCTCATCCGCGTGAGATCGAGCTGGGTCTCGGGCGCGTGGCCACGGTCGCTGATCGCCTTGGCTTGGCCGCCGATCGTTCGAAGGTCCTGACGGTCGGTGGGACGAACGGCAAGGGCAGTTGCGTGGCGCTGTCGCGCGGGCTGATCGGTGCGCGTGCGCGTATCGGCTGTTATACATCGCCGCATCTCTGGCGTTACAACGAGCGCATCACGATCGATGGTCATCCTGTGCCTGACGATGAGATCGTGACGGCATTCGAGGCCATCGACGCCGTGCGTGGCCCGACGCCGCTGACGTTTTTCGAATGGGGCACGCTCGCCGCGCTCTGGTTGTTCAAGCGACACGATGTGACCGTGCGCCTGCTCGAGGTCGGCCTCGGTGGGCGGCTCGACGCCGTGAATTACGTCGATGCCCATGCGGCGCTCGTCACATCGATCGGGCTCGACCATACGGATTGGCTCGGTGACACCCGCGATGCCATCGGCTACGAAAAAGCCGGCATCTACCGCGCCGGTCGCCCGGCCCTGTGTGCCGACCGGCAGCCGCCGGCCGGGCTCGTGGATCAGGCACATGCGGTCGGGGCCGATTATCGGTGTATTGGAACGGACTTCGATATCGTCGAGACAGCGGGTGGCGGCTGGTCTTACCATGACGGCGACGGGCACATCGAAACGCCGATCATCGACGGCGTGCACCGCGACAATCTCGCCGGCGCCATCGCTGCCGTGCGTGCGCTCGGCTTCGAGATCGGCGAGGCGGATCTCGCACGCGCGGGCCGGGCGCAACGGGCGCTGCCGGGTCGGCGAGAAATGATCGACGGTGCGGTACCGATCCTCTACGATGTCGGCCACAACGACGAGGCGGTTGCCTTGCTGGCCGACGCGCTTACCCGCCAACCGGTGACCGGACGCACACATGTGGTGATCGGGATGCTGGCGGACAAGCCGGTCGAGGCCGTCGGGGCCCGTCTCGCCGATGTGGCTGATTGCTGGTACCCGGCAGGGTTGACGACGATCACCCCGCGCGGGCTCGAGGGGACGACGCTGGCGAGGCGTCTGTCGCTGTCGGATACTGCCTTCGCGGACCCGGCGACAGCGCTCTCGGCAGCCCGCGAGGCGTCGCGTCCCGGCGATCGCATCGTGGTGTGTGGCTCTTTCTTTACGGTGGCTCAGGCTCGGAGTCCTGAACAATGAATGACGTGATGAAAAAACGCCTGATCGGCGTGGTGGTACTGGTTGCCATCGGTGTGCTCGTGCCGGTACTGCTGGCGCGCTGCATGGGCGACTCGGGCCAGAAGGGCGATCGTGGCCAGATGCGTGTCTATAACGTGCAACCCGACGGTCAGGCCGCCCCGGCTGATAATCAGGCGCAGTCCGGCGACCAGGGTGAGAATGACAACGACGGTCAGTCGACCCCCCGTCCGGACGCCGTCTCCCCGCAGCGTGACGACTCGGCGTCGTCGGACAGTGGCAGTCAGGGCTTCAGCACGCCGCCGGTCCACGGCAGCGGCGACGACGATGCTGATTCCCCGCGTGCCGGTGGTAACCAGGGCGCGTCCCGTAGCGAAACATCGCAGCGCGCATCGACCAGTCAGCGCGGCGATTCGACGTCGCAGTCGTCTTCGGCCGGACGTTCGTCGTCCCGCGAGAGCCAGTCCTCGACAGGTCGCAGCAGCAGCGCGTCGAACGACACGGCGTCGTCGCGTAATCGGTCGAGCGATAACACATCGACGCGCCGCAACGACGGCGGTCACGACTACGGCGCGTCCACGCAGGGTTCGAGCGCGCAGCAGGCTGACCGCGGCAACGCCTCGTCGTCGACATCGAACAATGCGTCGAGCCAGGGTGCGAGCGGCAGCAATGGTCTCGAGCGGGCCCGGATCAGTGGCTGGGTGGTCCAGGTGGCGAGCTTTTCGGAGCGCAGCAATGCCGAGCGCATGGCAAAGAGCCTGTCCGGCAACTACACGGCCTCGTATACGCCGGGCGATGTCAACGGCAAGACGCTGTATCGGGTCAACGTGGGGCCGTTCGACAACGAATCGGCAGCCCGATCGGCGGAATCGCGGCTCAAGCAGCAGGGTCACAACGGGCTTGTCCGCAACCTGCCGTAGGGCGTGTTGATGTTTCGTTCGAGGGCCGCGTTGGAGACCGCAAATCGCGCCCTGCGGCGTTGCCAGTCTGGATCGTGGCACGCCACGATCGGCGACTCGCGCCTTGCAGGACACACTGCGGTCTCTCGACGAAAAGGCGCTCGAATGAAAGCTCAAAAGGCCCTGGGTCCGATCCCGCGCGGCGTCTGTCTCGCGCCGCGCGGGGATTTGTTATCCTAAGCCGGTCCTTGCCTCGGCGGTCGTCTCTGACATGATGTGGATCGACGTCATCATCGCCGTGGTTGTCGTGCTGTCGGCAATCATCGGCTTCTTCCGCGGATTTCTGCGAGAAGCCTTCGGTCTGGCAACCTGGATTGCTGCATTCTTTCTCGCGTTTCGTTATGCGCCGACGGTGGGGCCCTGGCTGGCCCAATGGATCGATGTCGACTCCGCTCGCATCGTCGTGGCCTTTGCCTGTGTTTTCGTCGCGGTGCTCATCGCGGGGGCGATTCTCAACTATCTCCTCGGGCGCCTGATCAGCGAGACCGGCTTCGCCGGTACGGATCGGGCGCTTGGTATCGTCTTTGGTGTCGTACGCGGCGTTGCAGTGCTCATCCTGCTGGTGTTGCTGGCGGGGGTGACCTCGGTGCCGCGGGACGACTGGTGGCAGCAATCGATGTTCGTCGGTCAGCTCGAATCCGGTGCGGTCTGGGTACGCGGTTATCTGCCGGCCAATATCGCCGGTGCCATAACCTATCCGGACGCGCCCGATACACCGGCCGCGGCACCGGCGGCAACCGTCGGTACGTCTTGATGAGCCCGTGCCGATGACGGCTCTTCACGTTTTTCCTCTCTAACCGAGTCACTCGCTTATGTGCGGCATAGTTGGGATGGTCTCGACCACCCCGGTCAATCAGGACATCTACGATGCGCTCACCGTGCTCCAGCACCGCGGACAGGATGCGGCCGGCATCGTCACCACACAGGAAGGCCGGCTGTATCTGCGCAAGGAAAACGGGCTGGTTCGTGACGTCTTCCGTACCGATCACATGCTGCGCCTGGTCGGCAATGCGGGCGTCGGGCATGTGCGGTATCCGACGGCAGGCGTGGACTCGTCGGCCGAGGCCCAGCCGTTCTATGTCAATACGCCGTACGGCATCTGTCTTTCGCACAACGGCAATCTGACGAATGCCGAGACGCTGGCGCGCGAGCTGTATCGGGCCGACCGGCGTCACCTGAACACGGATTCGGATACCGAGATCCTGCTCAATGTGTTTGCCCATGAGCTCATGCTCAGCGAACGCCTGGAGCTGTCGCCCGACGATATCTTCGAGGCTGTCTCGGCCGTGCACCGGCGTTGTCGCGGCGGCTACGCCGCCACGGCTCTGATCACCGGTTACGGTCTGGTCGGGTTTCGTGATCCCAACGGTATCCGGCCGGTGGTCTACGGCAAGCGCGAGACCGAGGCCGGCACCGATTACATGATTGCCTCCGAATCGGTCGCCCTCGATGCATTGGGCTTCGAGCGCATCGGGGACATCAAGCCCGGTGAGGCCGTCGTGATTACCCTGGACGGCCAGCTCCACGTGCGCCAGTGCGCGGAGGCCCCGCACTATGCGCCCTGTATCTTCGAATACGTCTATCTCTCGCGGCCCGATTCCGTGATCGACGACGTCTACGTCTACAAGTCCCGGCTTCGCATGGGCACCTATCTCGCGGACAAGATTCAGCGCGATTGGCCCGATCACGATATCGATGTGGTCATCCCGATTCCCTCGACCAGCCGGACCGCGGCCGTCGAACTGGCCAATCAGCTGGACGTGAAGTACCGCGAAGGCTTCATCAAGAATCGCTACATCGGGCGCACGTTCATCATGCCCGGCCAGCAGCAGCGCGTGAAATCGGTACGCAAGAAACTCAACCCGATCGATCTCGAGTTCGCCGGCAAGAATGTGTTGCTCGTCGATGACTCGATCGTACGCGGCACGACCTCGCGCCAGATCATCGAGATGGCCCGTGAGGCCGGCGCGAACAAGGTCTATTTCGCGTCCGCGGCGCCGCCGGTGCGCTATCCCAATGTCTATGGCATCGACATGCCGAGCGCCACCGAGCTGGTCGCGCACGGGCATACCGATGATGAAGTCTGCCAGATCATCGGCGCCGACAAACTCATCTATCAGGATATGGAAGACCTCAAGCGTGCGGTCTCGCTCGGCAACGAACAGATCGTCGAGTTCGAGGATTCGGTCTTCACGGGGCGCTATGTCACGCCGGAAGTGTCGGCGGAATATCTCGAACATCTCGAAACCAATCGCTCCGATGCGATGAAAGAAGGGCGGCGACGCAAGGACAACGCCGTGCTCGAGATTCACAACGACGCTTGATCCGGTCGCGGCACGCGCGACCGTTTGCCGGCGCGTGCCGCGGTCGGCATAATCGCCCGACGCGCCGATTTGTAACAGCTTGCGGGCGCGGGTCGTCGACAGACGACCGAAATGCCGCTAAACGGGTCGTTGAACGATCTTGCGCCTGCGGCACGTGGTGTCCGCAGGCGTTTTTGTTTTAGCGGCACTGGAGACGTGCATGGATATCGACTACGACCCGGACTGGGGAACGGCCACGCGCGGCGTACGCGCCGGCACACATCGCACCGCCGAGGGCGAGCACAGCAACGCCATCTACATGACCTCGAGCTTCGTCTTCGACTCGGCCGAGGCCTGTGCGGCGCGCTTTGCCGGTGACGAACCCGGCAATATCTACGCGCGTTTCACCAATCCCACGGTCGACGCGTTTACCCAGCGACTGGCAGCCATGGAAGGCGGCGAGGCCTGCGTCGCCACGGGGTCGGGTATGGCCGCGATCCTGGCGACCTGTCTGGCGACACTGTCGGCCGGCGATCATATCGTCGCCTCGCATACGTTGTTCGGCTCGACCATCGGCCTGTTCAATAATTATCTCGGCAAGCTCGGCATCACGACGAGTTACGTGGCGCCGGACGATGTCTCGGCCTGGGAATCTGCGATCACGTCGTCGACGCGGATGCTGTTCGTCGAAACGCCGTCCAACCCGTTGACCGAAATCGTGGATCTCGGCGCGCTCGGCAAATTGGCGGAAGCCAATGGGGCATGTCTCGTGGTCGACAACTGTTTCTGCACGCCGGCCCTGCAGCGTCCGCTCGAGCTCGGCGCGCATATCGTGACGCACTCGGCGACCAAATATATCGATGGGCAGGGGCGTGCGCTCGGCGGGGCCGTGGTCGGCGATGCCGATGTGGTCGGGGACCAGGTCTTTCGTTTTCTGCGGACCTGCGGGCCGAGCATGAGCCCGTTCAATGCATGGGTGTTCTACAAGGCACTGGAAACACTCGAAATCCGGATGCAGGCCCATTGTGCGAGCGCGATGCGGCTGGCGCAGTGGCTGGAGAGCCAGCCGGGTGTCTCGCGCGTCTACTATCCGGGCCTGAAGTCGCACAGCCAGCACGAGCTGGCGGCGCGCCAGCAGCCCGGTGGCTTCGGCGGCATCGTCTCGTTCGAGCTCAGCGGCGGTCGCGAAGCGGCGTTCGGGCTGATCAATGCAACACGCATGCTCTCGATCACGGCCAATCTGGGGGATACGCGGAGCACGATCGTCCATCCCGCCAGCACCACACACTCGCGACTGGCCGCGGAGGATCGCGAGCGGGCCGGTATTCGCGATGGCCTGGTGCGCGTCTCGGTCGGTTTGGAGAATGTCGAGGACATCATCGCCGATCTCTGGCGCGGACTGGCAGGCGGATGATGACGCCGGAAGACGTTCGGGCCGCGCTGATGACCGACGACCCGCGCGAGAAATGTCTCGCGACACGGGCGTTGCATGCCGCGGATTCGTCCGCGCTGGCCGAAGCGGGTGGGGAACCGGTGGCGGTGCCGGTTCCCGGGCGGCCGGTGCGCCCGGCGCTTGTGCATCCATCGAAGCTCGCGCGCCGCGGCCTGGGGAGCGCGGCCGGACGTGCTGCGCTGATCCATGCGATCGCGCATATCGAGTTCAACGCCATCAATCTCGGCCTCGACGCAGCCTATCGCTATCGCGGGATGCCGCCGGCCTACTACGCCGACTGGCTGTCGATGGCGGCCGACGAATCCCGGCATTTCGAGATGCTCAACAATCGGTTGGCCGATTTCGGGCATGCCTACGGCGATTTCGATGCCCACAACGGACTCTGGGAAATGGCGGTCAAGACAGCGCACGATCCCATGGTACGCATGGCACTGGTTCCGCGCGTGCTCGAGGCGCGCGGGCTGGATGTCACGCCCGGTATGATTGAACGGCTGACGCGGGCCGGTGACACGGCCACGGTGGCCATCTTCGAGCAGATTCTGGAAGAAGAGGTCCCGCACGTGGAGATCGGCTCGCGCTGGTTCCGTTATCTGGCCGAACCGCGCGGCCTCGATCCGGATCGGACCTTCTTCGCCTTGCTCGACGAATACATGAACGGCGGGCCGCCCGGACCGTACAATATTCCGGCGCGGCGCGAAGCCGACTTCTCGGAAGACGAGCTCGACGAACTCGACGCACGCGACCGGGCCCGCTGAGCCGACTCCGGATCCATATTGGGCTCGGGATCGGCCGGTGTCGCTGCCGTGTCCCGGTCTTGAGGCACCGATCGAACGGTGGGCGCGATCCACGCTCAAACCGCATACAAGGCATTCGGTCGGCCGAATCGAGACCGGCCGTCGCCGTCAACGGGCCTGCATCGTCAATAGCCGAAGCGGGCGTTTGGTTGCATTGCGCATTGAGTCGTGTGGATGCCGCGCCCGCGTCGGCAGTAAAGATGACACGGAACAAGGCAGATCCACGCCGCGGCCGGTTCGCCTCCAGGACCTGTCTTCAGGTGCAGGCGAATCGGCCGTTTGGGTCCAGCGCCATCCGGCGTACGCCACGCCGGCTGACGGTCAGCACTTCGGCCTGATCATCCCGCCAGTCAGCCAGGACATGACGGCGCAGCCCATCGTCGTCATGATCGGCCGGTCGATGGGTATGTCCGTGAATGATGCGGCGGGCGTCGAACTCGGCGGCCAGGCCACGCACACTGTCGTGTGCGACATCCATGATCGCCGGCGCTTTGTGTGTCTTGGCCTGCTGCGAGCGTGCACGGGCCCGCCGTGCGGCGATGCGCCGGACTGCCAGCGGGAGTTTGAGCATGCGGGCACGCCAGCGCGGGTTCGTGTAGCGCTTGCGAAAACGCTGATGCGCGGCGTCGTCGGTACAGAACACATCGCCGTGTGCCAACAACGTCGGTTGCCCGGCGATTCGATGAACCACCGGATCGGCCAGAGGCCGCAGGCCGGTGCGTTCGAAAAACGCGCGGCCGACCGCGAAATCGCGATTGCCCCGCTGAAAATAGACGGGCACGCGCGTGGCCGTCAGGTTGGCCAGTGCCGCCAGTGTTGCTGCGTGCGTGTTCAGGCCGTCGTCGTCGCCGATCCAGACATCGAACAGATCTCCCAGGATGTACAACGCGACGGCCTGACGCGCCGGGCCTGCCAGATAGCCGGCCAGACAATGCGCCATTGCCGTGTCGTCACCCGTCAGATGCAGATCGGCGATGAAGTGACACGTATCCGGCCAGGCGGTTTCCACGTCGAACGTCGCCGCTCAGACGATCCGGGCGGATTCGATCTGCACGGTCTCCTGCGGCACGTCCTGGCCGAAGGGGCCCGCGGCGCCGGTGGACACTTCGGCGATCGCATCGACGATATCCATGCCCTCGACCACGCGCGCGAAAACGGCATATCCCGGGCGATAGCCCATGTCATCGAGCTGCTCGTTGTCGCGCAGGTTGATGAAGAATTGCGAGGTCGCCGAATGAGGGTCCTGCGTGCGTGCCATGGACAGCGTACCGCGCTTGTTCTCCAGACCGTTGGCGGACTCGTTCTTGATCGGTGCCCGTGTCTTCTGCTGGTTGAAGTCCGTATCGAAACCACCGCCCTGGACGACAAAGCCGGGAATCACGCGATGGAAGATCACGCCGTCGTAGAATCCGTCGCGGACATAGGTCAGAAAGTTCTCGGCCGAGACCGGGGCGTTCGTCTCGTCGACTTCGATATGAATATCGCCGAGATTGGTCGTGAAGATCACCATGACAAAAACCTGCTGGATCGCTGGGCGCGCATTGTGCGCCAAAAGCCCGTGCGTTGCCTACGCCGCGCTGACCGTCTCCGGGGCGACGGCCGCCAGAGCCGCATCGAGCACATCCAGGCCCGCGTCACTGCGATTGCCTCGTTCGGAAAGAATCCGTCGCCAGTTCCGGCCGCCCGGCTGGGCATGGAACAGGCCGAGCATGTGATGGGTGATATCGCGTAGCGCCCCACCGGCGGCGAGATGCCGGCCGATGTAGTCGCGCATGCCGGCCACGACCGCAACGCGACTGGGCGGTGCGTCCGCGGCATCGAACACGCGCTGATCGACGTCCGCCATCACATACGGATTGCGATAGGCTTCACGACCGATCATCACGCCGTCCACATGATCCAGCTCGGCAATCGCGCTATCCAGATCGACGAAGCCGCCGTTGATGCTCATCGGCAGATCCGGAAAATCTGCGGCGAGTTGATGAACCCGCGCATAGTCCAGCGGCGGGATATCCCGGTTTTCCTTCGGGCTGAGGCCGGAAAGCCAGGCCTTGCGGGCGTGCACGATCAGCCGATCCGCGCCGGCATCGCGGACACACGCGGCAAAACGCACCAGAAACGCATAGCTGTCCTGGTGATCGATGCCGATCCGTGTCTTGACCGTGACCGGCACCGACACCCGTGCCTTCATGTGCGCCACGCAATTGGCGATGCGCTCGGGCTCGGCCATCAGACAGGCGCCGAAGGCGCCGGTCTGGACGCGTTCGGACGGACAGCCGACATTGATATTGACTTCGTCAAAACCGGCTTCTTCGGCGAGGGCGGCGCAATACGCCATGTCCGCCGGTTCGCTGCCCCCGAGCTGCAATGCCACCGGATGCTCGGCTGGATCGAGCGCGAGAAAGCGTTTCGTATCTCCGTGAATCAGGGCATTGGCCGTGACCATTTCGGTATACAGCAACGCACGCTGCGTCAGCTGACGCATGAAATAACGCTGGGCCGGGGTCGTCCAGGCCATCATGGGGGCGACCGAAATGCGGGCGCCTCGGGGACGGTCACGCTCGGTGGTGGGCGGTTCGATCTCGCTCATGGCTGCATTATCGCATTGTGATCATGATGCTTCAGCCGGCCGTGCGTTGTGCGCTCGGAGTGGCCACAATATGCAGGCCGCTCTCTGTCTCAAGATCTCATGTATTCGTTGCTCCGACCGGCGCTTTTCTCGCTCGACGCCGAGCGGGCCCACGACCTGTCGCTGGCGGCGGCCTCGCGTGCCGCGCCGTGGTTGGCCGGCGTCTACGGGCGTCGCGTGCCCAATACGCCGACCACGTTGATGGGTCTGAGATTGCCCAACCCGGTCGGTCTGGCGGCTGGACTGGACAAGAACGGCGCGCATGTCGACGGCCTGGCGGCGATGGGATTCGGTTTTCTGGAGGTGGGTACGGTCACGCCGCGGCCGCAGTCGGGTAATTCGCGCCCGCGGCTTTTTCGGTTGCCGGAGGCGCGCGGCATACTCAACCGGTTCGGGTTCAACAACGCCGGCGTGGCGGCGCTGACCGAGAACGTCGCGACAGCACGATTCCGGGGGGTGCTCGGCATCAATATCGGCAAGAACAAGGAAACGCCGCCGGCCGATGCGGTTGCCGATTACACGGCCGCGTTGGCCGCGGTCTATGATCATGCCCATTACGTGACGATCAACGTCTCGTCGCCGAACACGGCCGGCCTGCGCGACTGGCAGGGCGGCGATGCGCTGGATGATCTGCTCTCGACGGTGGTGGCCGAGCGCGACCGGCTGGCCGAGATACGTCGACGACGCGTGCCGTTGGCGCTCAAGATCGCCCCGGATCTGGATGAGGCCGGTATTGCCGCGATCGTGGAGCGGCTGCGTCACTATCGTCTCGACGGTGTCATCGCGACCAACACGACGACTTCGCGCGAGGGGCTGGCGCCGCGCTGGCGCGCCGAGGCCGGCGGGGTCAGTGGCCGGCCGGTCAGGGATGTATCCACGCGCGTGATTGCGATGCTCCATGCCCGGCTGGGTGAGGAGATCCCGATCATCGGCGTTGGCGGGATCCTCCACGGCGGCGATGCCGCCGCCAAGATCGCCGCCGGCGCGACCGCGGTACAGTTGTATTCCGGGTTGATCTATCGCGGCCCGGCGCTGGTCGCTGAATCGGTGCGGGCGATCAGCGCGCGACGCGCGCCAGCTGTGCCCTGAACAACGCTTCGATGGCCTCAAGCGATTCAGACAGGCGATGACCGTCGGGTAACAGATGAACACGGGCTGCGCGCGACTCGCCGAATCGCAGGCTGGCTGTCACGGGCACGATGTCATCATGCCAGCCGTGTACGATCTCGATGTCCGACGGACATCCGGCTGGTTCGCCCGGATATCCCGGCATATACAACGCCGGCGCCATCAGGAACAGGGCATCGGGCGCGAGACGGTCGCAGGCCATGGCGCTGACGTAGCCCCCCATGCTCGACCCGGCCAGCACGAGCGGTGCGCCCTTGGGCGCATGGTCGCAGAGCCGGGTCAGGCGAGCCGCGGGATCATCGAGCCCTTGATAATCGAGACTCTCGGCCGTGAATCCCAGTGCGCGTGCGGCATCGGCCAGCCGGGTGATCTTGCTGCCCCACGGGCCGCTTTCCTTGCCGTGGGCGAAGACAACGCGAGGTGTCGAGGCGGATGCAGACATGCGTGGACGATGGTCGAGCCGGTCGCTACTATGCCATGAAACATCGCAGACACATCGAAGGCGTGGTTCTGAAGCTTCTGTCCCTGTTCAACTGGTCGATTCTCACGCTTGCCGTGTTGGCCACATTGCTGGGATCGGTGCTCTGTCTGCTGATGTGGCCGTTTCCGCAGATGGCCGGCGACGGCCAACGGTTCGACGATGTGGTCACGGCGACGGAGCTCGGGCTAGTGGTCGCTTTGATTGCGGCGGGAACGACCTGGCTGTTCGATCAGCGCCGTGCGGCGATGTGGGCGGCCGAGGCCACACTCGTGCTGGCCGTCATCGCCTCGATCATCTACGGCCTTTTCCTGCGATGATGCCGCCACGCTGATGCAGACCTTTCCCGATCCCTCGCCGATGCGTTGGCAGCCGCGCCGATTCAAGTCGGCGGCGCTGGTGCTGGCGGTGGGGTTGTCGTGGCTCATCGCCTGTTGGCAGACCGCCTGGTGGGCGGCGGTGCTCGGCACGGTGCCGGGCGTGGTCCTCATCAGCACCGGCGCCGGACAGCTGCTCTATGCCGGTGATCGCCAGCTGCTCTATCATATGGCGCTCGCCGGGCCGGTCAGTAGCGTGCTCGCGCTATGCGTTGCGCCGGCAGTCGGATGGGGTTTCTTCGGTCTCCTGTTTGCCGGTGGGCTGTTGGCGTTTCTGGTAGCCGGATGGGCCCTGCGCGTACAGCATCCGGTGCCAGCCGGTATCGAGCCGCCGACGAGCAAGGCCGGGTTGTTGATCAAGGTCGCCACCGATGCCGCGCTGCTTGGCGTGTTCATCAATTGTGCGCGGGTGCCGCGCGGTGCCGCCGTCACTACCGACATCGAAGAGCTTCAGGCCTGGGGCAGGCTGGCCGATGCCAACGGCTGGAGCGAGGTGCCGGAACGCATGCACGGGTCGGCCAGGCCGTTCATCGATATTCGACATCGCCGCGCGCGCGTGCTCGGTGTCGATTATGAGTGGCTCACGGCGGACTCGCGCTACAACCCCGGTGCGGACTGGCCCGGCCGGCAACGATGGCTGGGCCACCGACGCAATCGAACGGCTGCGATGCGGGTACTGCGCCACGATGACGATCCGGCGCGGCCCTGGCTGATGTGCATCCATGGCTATCGGATGGGCCACGCCGGCCTCGATTTCCAGCTGTTCGACATCAAACGGCTGCATCACGAGCTCGGACTGAATCTGGTGATGCCGATTCTGGCTTTGCACGGCGTGCGCCGGGCCACACCGATGACCGGCGGGTTGTTTCTGGATGGGCCACTCGGGGATCTGGTCCATGCCCAGGCTCAGTCCCTGTGTGATCTGCGCAGTACGCTGGCCTGGGTTCGACAGGCCGCGCCGGGAACGCCGATCGGTGTCCTCGGATTCTCGCTCGGTGGATATCATGCCGCGCTGCTTTCCTGTTTCGAGCCTGAGCTGGCCTGTGTCATCGCCGGGATTCCGATGACCGATATCCCGGCCACGCTCTGGCAGCACTTACCCACCGCACACGCCGATTATCTGGAAGCGGCCGGGCTTTCGGTGGCGGGCGTCAACAATCGGCTGCGTCCGGTTTCGCCGCTGGCCATGCCGTGTCGCGTGCCGGTAGCGCAGCGCCGTATCTTTGCGGCCACGGCCGATCAGCTGATCGCACCCGATCAGCCCCAGGCGTTGTGGCGACACTGGGACGAATGCGAGCTGACCTGGTATGACGGGGCTCATCTATCGGTCCGCCATGAATCGCGTATCGCACCTTTCATTGAAAGTGGCCTGGCACGGGCCGGGCTCGTTGCCGAATGACGCATCGTCGGCCCGATGGCGGCGTCCGGCCGGATGATGTCTTGTCCGGCGCCGGTCGATTCGGCCTGTGGCACAGTAAAGGTTGTCATAACCAGACCGTGGCTCGACAAGACGAGGAGTGAATGTGAAACAGGCGGTGCTGTCGGCGACGGGGCTCTATACCCCGCCCGAATCGATTTCCAACGACGAACTCGTTGCCTCGTTCAATACCTATGTCGATCGCTACAACGAGACTCATGCGGCCGAGATCGCCGCCGGTGAACGGGCGCCGTTGTCGCACTCGAGTGCCGAGTTCATCACCAAGGCCTCGGGCATCGAATCCCGCTATGTGGTCGACAAGGCCGGTATTCTCGATCCGGACACCATGCATCCGCGTATCCGCACCCGCGGCAACGATGAACCGTCGTTGCAGTGCGAGATGGCAATGGCCGCGATCGAGCCGTGCCTGGCCGCTGCCGGGCGCACCGCGGCGGATATCGATGCCGTGCTGGTGGCCTGTTCCAACCTGCCGCGGCCCTATCCGGCGCTGGCTGTGGAAGTCCAGAGCGCGCTCGGTGGCGGGGCGTTCGGATTCGATCTCAACGTGGCCTGTGCCTCGGCGGCGTTCGGTATCCAGACCGCCGCCGACATGATTCGCAGTGGCAGTGCGCGCCGTGTGTTGATGGTCAACCCGGAGATCTGTACCGCCCACCTGAATTTCCGTGATCGCGACAGTCATTTCATCTTCGGCGATGTCTGTACCGCCGCGCTCATCGAAGATGCCGACGACGTCGCCCCGTCACAGGGTTTCGATATTGTCGGGACCCATCTGCAGACACAGTTCTCCAACAACATTCGCAACAACTTCGGCTTTCTCAATCGCACCGAAACACAGCCGCGCACCGATGCAGACCGGCTTTTCGTCCAGAACGGCCGCAAGGTCTTCAAGGACGTCGGGCCGATGGTGGCGGAAATGATCGTCGATCATCTCGGCGCGCATGCGCTGACGGCTGCCGACGTACGCCGTCTGTGGCTCCATCAGGCCAATATCAACATGAATACGCTCATTGCCAAGCGCGTACTCGGCCGGCCGGCAACCGCGGCCGAAATGCCGTCGGTATTCGCCGAATACGGCAATACGAGCTCGGCTTCGCCGGTCATCGTGTTTCATCAATATGCCGGCGATCTGGCCCCGGGCGAGATCGGCGTGATGTCCGGTTTCGGGGCCGGCTATTCGGCCGGCAGCGTGATCCTGCGTCGACGCTGAGTCGGCGCGACCGGCAAACAGATCGCATCTCACGCCGTCTCGGGATCTCGTCGTCGGCGCCCGCGACGGCGCCGGCCGCAATGCCCCATGTTTCTCATTATTTCGGAGCTCTAGATGACAGGTAACCCGCAGGCCAAATATCGGGCGGACTACCAGGTCCCGACGTTCCTGATCGATACCGTCGATCTGGATTTCGATATTCAGGCGGATGCGACACGGGTCACGGCGACCCACACCGTGCGACGCAATCCGGCTGCCCCCGAGGGCGCGTCGCGCTGGCGACTCGACGGCCGGGACCTGCGCCTTGTCCATATCGCCATCGATGGCGCCGAACTAGGCGTGGATGCCTACACGCAGGACGACGGAGGCCTCTGGCTGGACAACCTCGCTGATCGTTTCACGCTCACGGTCGTCACCGAGGTCGATCCCGATCACAATCTGTCGTTGGAAGGGCTGTACCGCTCCGGGCCGATTCTCTGCACCCAGTGCGAGGCCACCGGGTTTTCCCGCATCACGTATTTCCCCGACCGGCCGGACGTGATGGCGTGCTTCACCACGCGTATCGAGGCGGATGCGGCGACATATCCGATCCTGTTGTCCAACGGCAACTGCATCGACTCCGGGCCTGCCCAGGCGGGACGTCACTACGCGGTGTACGAGGATCCCTTCGCCAAGCCCTGTTATCTGTTCGCGCTGGTGGCCGGCGATCTCGGGGTACTGCACGACACCTATCGGACCGGCAGTGGTCGCGACGTGGCGCTCGCGCTGTATACCGAACACGGTAATGAAGCCCAGTGCGCGCATGCCATGGCCTCGCTCAAGGCGGCGATGGCCTGGGACGAGGCCACCTACGGGCTGGAATACGATCTCGACCAGTTCCTGATCGTCGCGGTGGCCAGCTTCAATATGGGAGCGATGGAAAACAAGGGGCTCAACATATTCAACACGGCTTTCGTGTTCGCCCATCACGAGACGGCCACGGACCTGGATTTCGCGCGCGTACGCGATGTCGTCGCACACGAGTATTTCCATAATTACACCGGCAACCGGGTCACCTGTCGCGACTGGTTCCAGTTGTCGCTCAAGGAAGGCCTGACGGTCTATCGCGAGCATCAGTTCGCCATCGACCACGGCTCGCCGGGCGTGACACGGATTGATCAGGTTCGGATGATGCGCGATGTCCAGTTCCCCGAGGACGCCGGGCCCCGTGCCCATCCGGTGCGGCCGGAGTCGTACGTCGAGATGAACAATTTCTACACCGTGACGGTGTATGAAAAAGGCGCCGAATTGATCCGCATGATGGCCCAGATGGCCGGGCGCGACGCGTTCACGCGGGCGGTCAAGCATTACCTGGACAAGCACGACGGCCAAGCGGTGACCATCGAGGACTTCGTGGTCGCGATCGAGGAATCCACGGGGCTCGATCTGGGCCAGTTCCGGGATTGGTATGCCTATGCCGGCACGCCGCGGCTGACCGTGGGGCGCGAGTTCATCGATGGGCGCCTGACGCTGTCGATCGCCCAGTCCACGCCGGCCACGCCCGGCCAGCCGGACAAGCCCGCCTTCGATATCCCGATGGCGATCGCGCTGTTCGACAAGGCCGGCACGCCGCTCGCCGAGCCGACACTGGTGCGGCTGACGCAGCCAAGCGAAAGAATCACGTTCGATGGGCTCGAAAGTGAGCCCATCGTCTCGGCACTTCGCGGTATGACCGCGCCGGTCAAACTCACGTTCGAACAGAACACGGCCGAGCTGACACGGCTCATGGCACGCGACACCGATCCGGTCGCGCGCTGGGATGCCGCCCAGAGTCTGTATATGGCCACGTTGACCCAGAGTGTGGTGGCCTATCGCGATGACGAGACGATGCCGGGCCTCGACTCGGGATTGATCGAGGCGTTGGACGTGCTGCTGGCCGATCCACCGGCCGATCGAGCGCTCCTCGCCGAGATGCTGACGTTGCCCAGTACGACACAGATCGGCGAGGCGTTCGATCGGATCGATGTGGGCGCCGTGGAAACCGCGCGGCGCCACGTCAAGCAGGCGATCGCCGAACGATTCGAAACCGAGCTGGCTGCATTGGCCGATGCCCATGCGCCCAGTGGCGTGTATGTCTTCGACGAGGCCGAGGCCGGGCGTCGTCGCGTGTTCGCGGTGGCGCTGGATTACCTGAGTGCGCGGGATACGGACGCGATCCGCGAGCGGGCACTGCGGGTTTACAACGCCGCCGATAACATGACCGATCGCATGGCGGCGCTGAACGCGCTCCAGCGACTGCCGGGGCCGGCACGCGATAGCGCTCGGGCCGATTTTGCCGAGCGTTTCGCCGATGAGCCCCTGGTCATGGACAAATGGCTGCGCCTGCAGGCCGCGACCGAAGACGGCGATGCCGTCGCCCGTGTCCGTGGCCTGCTCGATGATCGCCGTTTCGATTTCACCAACCCGAATCGGGTCCGCGCATTGCTCGGTGGTTTCGTGCGTGGCAACCCGTTGGCTTTTCATCGCGACGACGGCGCCGGGTACGCACTGCTCGGCGACGAAATCCTGCGACTGGATGCGTTCAACCCGCAGCTGGCCGCGGCGCTGGCCGGGCTGGTCGCGCCGTGGCAGCGCTATGCCGAGCCCTATGCGCAGGGCATGAAGGATACGCTGTTGCGTTTGCAGGCCGCAGAACTGTCCGACAACACGCGTGAAATCGTCGCGGCGGGGCTTGCCGACAGCTGAGCCGTTGCGCACGCCGAAACGGCCCCGGTCTCGATGAAGGCGCGGGGCCGTGGCGGTGTGCCCTGCAGAGTCGCATTGTCATCGGGCTGTCACAGATGTTTCATAAATTGAGTGCACATGGCCCGTGAACTGTAGTTTTCATGCAACACAAGCACGTCTTGATCGTCGAGGACGAGGCCCCCATCCGTGACATGATCCGGTTTGCGCTCGAGCGGGCGGATTTCACGGTTTCCGAGGCCGAGGACGCACAGTCGGCGCGCATGGCGATCGCCGATCACCACCCGGATATGGTTCTCCTGGACTGGATGCTACCCGGCATCTCGGGCAGCGAACTGGCCCGGGAATGGCGACGCGACGAGCTGACTGCCGCAATGCCCATCATCATGGTCACCGCGCGCGTCGACGAGGATGATCGCGTACGCGGGCTTAATCTGGGGGCCGATGACTATGTCACCAAGCCCTTCTCGTCATCGGAACTCGTTGCAAGAGTTCGGGCGGTGCTGCGGCGTAGCCTGCCGGGCGGCGAGGACGAGCGTCTCGAGCTCGACGGGCTGTCGATCGATGCCGCCAGCCAACGCGTGACGGCCGGAGAACAGGCCGTGAAACTCGGGCCCACGGAATATCGGCTGCTGCGTTTCTTCATGAGCAACCCCGAACGGGTCTACACGCGCGAGCAGATGCTCGATCGCGTCTGGGGCCAGAACGTCTACGTGGAGGAACGAACCGTGGACGTCCATATTCGTCGCCTGCGCAAGGCGCTCGCGCCCTTCGGCTACGACGGTTTCGTACAGACGGTGCGGGGCAGCGGTTATCGTTTCTCAAGCAAATCGCTCTAGGGCCTGTTGATGTGTCGTTCGAGGGCCTTTTCGTCGAGAGACCGCCGTGTGTCGGGCAAGGCGCGAGTCGCCGATCGTGGCGTGCCACGATCCAGACTCGTAACGCCGCAGGGCGCCCATCGTCGATTTTTCGTGGGCGGCCCAACCCCAAGGGTCAAGTGCTCCAAAATCAAAAACACGACGGCAATCCAGCGTTCTAACAGGCTGGCGCAGAAATGACACGCTATGCCTGCGACGCCTCGTCTTGCCGCCCATCGTCAATTTCAGGGCGCGTCTGGCGCGGACTCGCACGACACATCAACAGACCCTCGGGCGTGTCGTCACGAGATCGACAGAGGCAACCCGCAGGGCCAGCGGCCAGGCGACGACAATCCGACGTTATCGCGTGCGCAGGTGGCGGGGGCCACGCCATGCGCAGGATGCCTTGTTCTGTTGCCGCTTGGCCGCTGATGCGACGGTCTATTTCGTGACGACACGCCCTGGAACGCCCGCGCGCGCCATGTGCGTCTGCCGATTTCATTCGGGCGCTCGCCGACGTGATACCGGCGGCGTCGGTCGTTTCGGAACAGGCAACGGTTCGGTCCGGCGCGCGTTCGATGGACAAACCGTCAAGGCTTTCGGTCCCAACGCGCGCCGCGCTGCGAGAATGGGTTGAATGATGAATGCACCGGCCGGGGAAATACGCCGCATCTGGGCGCGCGCCATGTTTCGGCTGCTGGTCTGGCTCGGGCTCTGGGCGCTCGCGGGTCTGCTGATATCGGGTCTCGGTATCACGCTGGCGCTGCTCATCGGCCTGTCGCTGTACACTGCCGGACATCTGGTGTTTGCCTATCAGCTGCACCGCTGGCTGGCCAAGCCGCGGATCGAACCACGCGAAGGGTTCGGTGTCTGGCAGGAAATCTATACCGAGCTCTATCGGCTCAAGCAGCGCAATCGTCGGCGCAAGCGGCGGCTCAAGGATATCGTCTCGGAATTTCAGGCTTCCACGGCGGCATTGCCCGACGGCGCGGTGGTCATCGATGCGCGCGGACGGATCGTATGGTTCAACGAGGCGGCCGCGGCTCTGCTCAAGCTGCGGGCGGGTCAGGATAACGGTCAGCGGATCGCGAATCTGATCCGGCATCCGAGGTTCGCCAACTTCATGGCCGCGGCCGCCATAGACGGCGACACCGCCGAACTCGAGATCCCGTCGCCGGCCAACGAAACCGACACGGTGCTGTTGCGTATCGTGCCCTATGGCGACCGACAACGCCTGCTCATCGCGCGCGATATCAGCGAGCAGAAACGACTTGAGTTCACTCGCCGGGATTTCGTGGCCAATGCCTCGCACGAACTGCGAACACCGCTGACCGTGCTGCGTGGCTATCTGGAGATGATGAGTGAAGAGGCCGGGGCCGACGCCGCGCTCGCGGACTGGCAACGGCCGATCCGGGAGATGGAGAACCAGTCTGCGCGTATGGGCCATCTCATCGATAGCCTGTTGCGGCTGGCACGGCTCGAAGGCGAGGGGTTGCAGCAGCGACAGGAAAACATCGATGTCTCGGCTCTCGTCACGCGGCTCGTCGAGGAGACGCAGCGCTCTGCCGCCGGCGCGGCCCATCGTTTCGAGGTCGTCGCGGACGAAGGGCTTGCCCTGTTCGGTCGACCGGGCGAGATTGAAAGCGTGATCACCAATCTGCTCGGCAATGCCGTGCGCTACTCGGCGTCGGATACCGTTGTCCGAATCACCTGGGCGTCGAGCGAGCAGGGCGCGACATTGGCGGTCAGCGACGAGGGGCCGGGCATCGCGGCCGAACATATTCCACGTCTGACCGAGCGTTTCTATCGTGTGGATGCGGGTCGACGCGCAACAGACGGCGGCACCGGCCTGGGCCTGGCAATTGTCAAGCACGGGGTCGAGCATCACGAGTCCGAGCTCGTCATCGACAGCACGCCGGGCCAGGGCACGACGTTCCGCGTGGTCTTCCCACAGCAGCGTGTCGTGGTCGCAAGCGAGGCCGCGACCTAGGGTCTGTTGATGTGTCCTGCAAGGCGCGAGTCGCCGATTGTGGCGTGCCGAAATCCAGACTGGCAACGCCGCAGGGCAGCCATTGTCGATTGTTCATGGGGGGCAACCCTTCGGGACAAATGCCCCCCAAATCAAAAACACGACGGCAATCCAGCGTTCTAGAGCCTGTTGACACGCCCCCCTTGCGCCGCGTCGGCGCTCATCTTTAGCAACACAAGGCATCGGGCGCGTACGGCCGTCATTCTGGCGTAGCGAACGACAACACCGGATTGCCGCAAAACAGCGCTTGTTCCTTCGGGTTGGGCCGCAAATCACGCCCGGCGGCGTTGCGAGCCTTGCCGGACACACTGTGGTCTCTCGACGAGAAGGCGCTCGAACGAAACCTCAACAGGCGCTGGCGTCACACGTTGCACGACGGCAGTGAAAGCGCGCGACTGCCCGGCGGCCAGTCGTGGAACCGACACCGGGTGCACGCCCTCCGCCCGGCGTGACGCCTGTGTCATGCAAACGTCATATATCCGTCATCGAACTGACGCATCCCGCGGCTAATTTGCCCCCTGAGCCAAGGCTCAAGGGGGGACAGCTCGGCTGTGCCCGAATCTACTGCCATCAGGGAGTTCACCATGAAGAATCTGCTCGCCGGCGACGGAGCCGCGCCGGGACATCGTGCGTCGGTCGGCAAATTCGGGGTCGTCATGGCCAGTGCGGTCATCGGTGCCACATCGCTCGTGGCCGCGCCGGCCTTTGCACAGGGCGGCAGCACGACCATGCAACTGATCCGGATGATGCACGACAACGGCAGCATCACGGACACCCAGTATCAACAGCTCATGAACGCGGCCCAGAACGAGTCGGCCGCTGCCGCGCAGAGCGGATCCGGTACGTTGGCGAATACCAACGGCGGTTCTTCGGACACGGTAACCACGGGCGCAGGTACGGGCTTCAGCGATAATCTGAAACAGCAGTTCGACAGCATGGCCTGGGCACAGAAGATCAAGCTCACCGGCGATGTGCGGCTGCGTTACGAATACAACAGCAATAACGACGCGTTGGGCACCGCGCTCGGCAATCCGGCGGCGGACACCGACAACCGCTCACGCGGGCGCGTGCGTTATCGGCTGGGCATGATCGCCAATCCGGTCGACAACCTGGAATTGGGCGCCGGGCTGGCCAGCGGCGGTGACGATCCGCGTTCGACGAACCAGACCTTTGGCGACAACTTCAGCAGCAAGGGCATCCAGCTCGATTACGCCTACGGTCAGTACGATTTCACGCCGTATCTGGCCAACGGCTTTCAGCTCAAGGCCATCGGCGGCAAGTTCAAGTTCGGCGATTACCTGTGGCACCCGACCGATGCGATGTGGGACGGCGACATCAACCCGGAGGGTGGGTCGGTCCATCTCGCGAAGAAGTCCTCGATTGGCGAGACCTTCCTGAACAGCGGCGTCTGGGTCATCCAGGAGAACAGTGGCTCCAACCAGGATCCCTATCTCTGGTATGTCCAGGGCGGCCAGCATTTCTCGGTCAACAACTTCATCGCCTCGATCGGCGGGACCTACTACGGCTTCGAGGAAACCTATACGGGCGACAACGCGCCGGATACCGTCTTCGAGTACGGTTCAGGCACCAATACCACGTCGCAGTTCTCGGTCGTCGACGTGGACGGCACGATCGGGACCAAGTTCGACGGTGGCAAGGCCGAGCTGATCGGCCAGTACCTGAAGAACACGCATGAAGGGGTCGGCAAGGACGCCGGCTGGGCCGTCGGCGGCAAGGCCAGCTTGAACAAGTGGGGCATGAAGTATCTCTACGTCGATCTCGACCGCAACGTGGTGCCCGATTCCTATCCGGATTCGGACCGCTTCAGCGGCGCAACCGGGATGAAGGGGCACGAAGTGGCCGTTTCCTACGCGCTCAACGACGCGATCGAGTTCGGTGTGGACTACTACAACACCGAGTCCAAGTTCGGCCCGTCCGACGATCGCCAGAACCTGGTGCAGACGGACGTCGAATTCAGTTTCTGATCGACGGGCGACAGCATCACCATCCGCGCCGAGCGCCCCGCGCTCGGCCGTGATCGACCCGGGGCGTCGTACGCGCTCCGGGTTTTTTCGTTTCAATGCCGCCCGGGCACCCGACATGGCACGGCGTGCCGGATCGCCAGCCGCCCGCGGTATCGCATCGATCGCTGATCGCATTTCAAGTCAATGTTTTTTCAGTCCTTTTCCACGCATTCAGAGCGCGAGCGATGATGTGTCGCCAGATGCGATCGTGTCACATGGCTGTCACAGAGCGTCACTACGATAGGAACTCCTACCCGGGGGGCTTGCACCGACGAGCTGTCCGTCACGCCAAAGCACGAGACAAAGGAGAGTTCTGTGAGATTCACGATCAACAAGGCGCTGGTGACCGCGGTCGCGGCGCTTTCGATCTGGGGGTCGGCGACTGCAGCAGTCGACCAGATCGACGGCGCCGGCGCCACGTTCCCGTATCCGGTCTACTCGAAGTGGGCACAGGCATACAAGAACAAGACCGGGGTTCAGCTCAACTACCAGGCGATCGGCTCCGGTGGCGGCATCAAGCAGATCGAGGCCAAGACGGTGGACTTCGGTGCCTCGGATGCCCCGCTCAAGAAGGAAGAGCTGGACAAGAACGGCCTGATGCAGTTCCCGATGGTGATGGGCGGCGTCGTGCCGGTCGTCAACATCAAGGGCATGAAAGCCGGCGAGCTCAAGCTTGACGGCAAGACATTGGCCGAGATCTATGCCGGCAAGATCAAGAAGTGGAACGCCCCGGCGATCAAGAAACTGAACCCGAACGCCAATCTGCCCGATCAGCAGATCACCGTGGTTCATCGTTCCGATGGTTCGGGCACCACCTGGATCTTCACCAGCTATCTGACCAAGGTCAGCGACGTCTGGGCCAACGGCCCGGGCCATGCCAAGGCCGTGTCCTGGCCGACCGGCGTCGGCGGCAAGGGTAACCAGGGGGTGGCGTCCTACGTCGATCGCATCAAGAACTCGATCGGCTACGTGGAATACGCCTACGCGCTGCAGAACAAGATGGCCTACGTGCAGCTCAAGAACAAGGCCGGCAACTTCGTCGAGCCGACCGCCAGCAACTTCCAGGCGGCCGCCTCGAACGCCGACTGGCAGAATGCGCCTGGCTTCTACGAGGTGCTGACCGATCAGCCGGGTGACAAGAGCTGGCCGATCACCGGTGCCAGCTTTATCCTGATGTACAAGCAGCCCAAGAACCCGCAGGTCGCCCAGGCCGTGCTGAAGTTCTTCGACTGGTCGTATGCCAACGGCGACCAGATGGCCAATGAGCTCGACTACGTGCCCATGCCGGACAACGTCGTCAAGCTCGTGCAGCAGAAATGGCAAGATCAGATCCAGGGCAATAACGGTCAGGCGATCTGGCCGCCGCAACAGCAGCAGTAAGCACGTTGCTTCGATGCACTCGCCGGTTTGGCGGGTGCATCCGGCACGGCCGGCTTCATCAAGTCGGCCGCTTCCGTGGCCACCCGTCCAGGCCGGGCCACGAAAGCGGCTGAATCACGGCGCAGGAGCACGAGTTTGAGCGAGATGTCAGCAGAATATGCGGGCCAGTCGCTGGCACCGGAACGACGCGCGATCGGCGCGTTCGGCGACCGGATATTCCACGGCGTGACGGCGGTGTCTGCCCTGATCGTGCTTGCCTTGATCATGGGCATCGCCGTGTCTCTGGTGATCGGTGCCTGGCCGGCGCTGTCCAAGTTCGGGTGGCATTTCGTGGTCAGCTCGGAGTGGAATCCGGTGACCGACGACTACGGCGCACTGGTTGCCATCTTCGGGACTCTGGTCAGCTCGGCGCTGGCGATGCTGATCGCCGTGCCCGTGAGCTTCGGCATCGCGCTGTTCATCACTGAACTGGCGCCATTGTGGATGCGTCGGCCGATCAGCACGGCCATCGAGCTGCTCGCGGCCATTCCCAGCATCATTTATGGCATGTGGGGGCTGTTCGTCTTCGCGCCATTTCTCTCGGATTACGTGCAGCCCTGGCTCAACGACGCGTTCGGCGATGTGCCGATCGTGGGTTATCTGTTCTCCGGGCCGCCGATCGGCATCGGGGTATTCACCGCCGGGCTCGTGCTGGCCGTCATGGTCATTCCCTTCATCACGGCCGTGATGCGCGATACCTTCGAGGTGGTGCCGTCCGTGCTGAAGGAATCGTCCTACGCGCTCGGGGCAACCACCTGGGAGGTCGCGCGGAGTGTGATCCTGCCGTACACCAAGACCGGCGTGATCGGCGGCATCATGCTCGGCCTCGGCCGCGCGCTCGGCGAGACGATGGCCGTGACTTTCGTGATCGGCAACTCCCACAGCATTCCGAACGGGCTGTTCTATCCCGGCAACAGCATCTCGGCCACGCTGGCCAACGAGTTCACCGAGGCCACGGGCGAACTCTATACCTCGGCGCTGATCGCGCTGGGGCTTGTGCTGTTCGTCATCACGCTCATCGTGCTGGTGCTCGCGCGCCTGTTGTTGCTCCGTCTGTCCGCCCAGGAAGGGCGCTAGGCCATGACGCTCTATCAGAAACGAAAGGCCATCAATCACTTCAACATGGCCATGTGCGTGCTGACCACGATCTTCGGCCTGTTCTGGCTGGTCTGGTTGCTCTGGACACTCGTCAGCCACGGCATCGGCTACATCGATTGGCAGGTCTTCACCGAGCCGACCCCGGCACCGGGCAACGATGGCGGCCTGTCGAATGCCATCGTCGGCAGCGTGATCGTCACCGCGGTGGGCACGTTGATCGGGGCGCCGATCGGTATCTTCGCCGGAACCTATCTGGCCGAATACGGGCGGGGCAGCCGGATCGCCGCCGTGGTGCGGTTCTTCAACGATGTGCTGCTGTCCGCGCCGTCGATCATCATCGGCCTGTTCGTCTACGAGATCGTGGTCGTCACGATGGGGCATTTTTCTGCCCTGGCCGGCGGCATCGCGCTGTCGCTGATCATGATTCCGCTCAACGTGCGCATCACCGAGAACATGATGCGTCTGGTCTCCGACCAGATGCGCGAGGCCGCGGCCGCCCTCGGCATTCCGCGCTGGAAGGTGATCACTCGGATCATCTATCGCGCGGCGCTGTCGGGCATCATCACCGGCGTGATTCTGGGCATCGCCCGCATTGCCGGCGAGACGGCCCCTCTGCTGTTCACGGCACTGAACAACAATTTCTTCAGCACGAACCTGCTCGCGCCGATCGCCAATCTCCCGATCATGATCTTCCAGTTCGCCCTCAGCCCGTACGAGGATTGGCATCACCTGGCCTGGGTGGGCGCTTTCCTGATCACTTTCGCGATCCTGGCGCTCAACGTCGTGGTGCGTTTCGTGCTACGACCGAGCAAATAAGAGAGCCGAGTTATGACAACGTCGACCTCAAGCAACGTGTTATCTCCGTCCGGCGGTACTTCAATGGCCCGAAACAGTTACGACACCGAGACACCGGCCCGCACGACCCCGGCATCGACGGATACGGATGTTGGTCATACCGAGGGCCAAAGCGGTGGCGACGATGCGCGCCAGGGCGTTGTCCCGAAAGACAATCCCTGCAAGATCGCGGTCCGCGATCTGTGCTTCAACTACGGCGATTTTCAGGCGCTCAAGAACATCAATGTCGATATCGTCGACAAGGAGGTCACCGCTTTCATCGGGCCTTCCGGCTGTGGCAAGTCGACGCTGTTGCGCTGTTTCAACCGTATCTTCGAGCTCTATCCGGGCCATTCGGCGAGCGGCACCGTCGAGATGGATGGGATGAACCTGCTTGACAAGAGCGTGGATCTGAACGTTCTGCGCGCCAAGATCGGCATGGTTTTCCAGAAGCCCACGCCGTTTCCGATGAGCATCTACGACAACATCGCGTTTGGTGTGCGTCTTTACGAGAAGCTCAAGCGCCATGAGATGGACGAGCGCGTTGAATGGTCGCTGCGCAAGGCGGCCCTGTGGGACGAGGTCAAGGACAAGCTGCGTGGCAACGGCTCGGCGTTGTCCGGCGGTCAGCAGCAGCGTCTGTGCATCGCGCGTGCCGTGGCGGTCAAGCCGGAGGTGTTGCTGCTGGACGAGCCGGCGTCGGCGCTGGACCCGGTCGCCACGCTCAAGATCGAGGAACTGGTCCACGAGCTCCGTGAGGAATACACGATCGTGATCGTCACGCACAACATGCAGCAGGCCGCGCGTGTTGCCGGCTATACCGCGTTCTTCCATCTCGGTGAGGTCGTGGAATACGCCGATACCGACACGTTGTTCACCAATCCGCGCGAAAAGCGCACCGAAGACTATATCACCGGCCGTTACGGCTGACCCCGGTGCGACGAGGCTGAATCATGGAAATAGACAAGGTCGGAATCGAGCGCCACACGTCCAAGCAGTTCGACGTCGAACTGGAGGACGTGCGCGAACGCGTGCTCAAGATGGGCGGGCTGGTCGAGCAACAGATCGCCAACGGCGTGAAGGCGCTGGTCGATGGTGACGGCGGTCTCGGCGAAGACGTCGCGCGCAGCGACTACAAGGTCAACGCGATGGAAGTGGCCATCGACGAAGACTGCACGCGCATCCTGGCCAAGCGCCAGCCACAGGCCGGGGATCTGCGACTGGTGCTCGCGATCGCCAAGACCATCACCGATCTCGAACGCATCGGTGACGAGGCCGAGAAGATCGGCCGCATGGCCATGCATCTGGCCGGCCAGGAGCGGCCGACCAGCGCGTTCCGCCAGATCAGCCAGCTTGGTGGGCATGTCCGCCAGATGGTCCGCGACGCGCTCGACGCGTTCGCCCGCATGGATACGGACGCGGCGATCGCCGTTGCCCAACACGATGCCGAGGTCGATCGCGAGTACGAGGGCGTGATGCGCCAGTGCATCACCTTCATGATGGAGGATCCGCGCATGATCCGTCACATGCTCGACGTGATGTGGGCCGTGAAAGCGCTCGAGCGCATTGGTGATCACGCGACGAATATCGGCGAATACGTCGTCTATCTGGTGGGCGGGCGCGACGTTCGTCATCTGGGGCTGGAAGAACTGGAAAAAGAGGCCAACCGGTCCACTCGGCCGTCGCGTGGCTGATCTCGGCGCCCGCTTTGATACTATCTGCGCGATTTCACAGCGTGGGTAGTCGCCTTGGCCCGTCGAACATCATCGAACAAGCGATCCGCGAAGCGCGGTCGGCCGCGCCGCGGTTTCTTCCGGCGTCTGTTGCCTTATGTCCTGTTGCTGATCTGCGCGGGCGCGGCCGCGCTGGCGCTCTACATGATGCATCTCGACGGCGAGGTGCGAACCAAGTTCGAGGGCACACGCTGGAAGTTGCCGGCCAAGGTTTATGCCAGTCCGCTCGAACTCTATGCCGGGCTCGACATGTCCAAGGACGCGCTGGAGAAGCGACTGCAGCGCCAGGGCTATCGGGAGGCGAACTCGATCGACGGCCAGGGCACGTACGACGATGCCGGATCGAGCCTGTCGATCCATACGCGCGCCTTCCAGTTCTGGGATGGTAAACAGCCTGATCGCGAAATCCGGCTCGGCTTCGATCGCAACGGCGTCGCGTCGCTGAAATCCGTCGACGACAAGGGCGATCTGGCCCTGATCCGCCTCGATCCCATGCTGATCGGGAGTATCTATCCGGCCAAGGGCTCGGACCGGATCCTGGTCAAGCTCGGCGAAGTCCCGCCCATGTTGCCGGCCGGTCTGATCACGGTCGAGGACAGGCACTTCATGACCAACTGGGGCGTGTCGCCGCGCGGCATTCTGCGAGCCGCGATCGCCGATATCCGTGCCGGCGCGATCGTGCAGGGCGGCTCGACGCTGACCCAGCAGTTGGTCAAGAACTTCTATCTGAGCAATCAGCAGACCATCACGCGCAAGGCCAAGGAAGCGTTGATGGCCATTCTGCTGGATGCGCATTATTCCAAGGACGAAATCCTCGAGGCCTACCTCAACGAGGTCTATCTGGGCCAGGACGGCTCGCGCGCGATCCACGGTTTCGGTCTGGCCAGTTACTTCTATTTCCAGAAACCGGTCCAGGAGTTGCAGCCCAACGAAATCGCGCTTCTCGTGGCGATGGTCAAGGGGCCGAGCTATTACGATCCGCGCCGATACCCGAAGCGGGCGCTTGCCCGACGGAACCTGGTGCTGGATATGTTCCACAATGCCGGATTTCTCGACGACAGCGCCTGGCAGAAGGCCAAGAACACGGATCTCGGCGTGACATCGAACGCCGCGCACGGCAACACGCAATATCCGGCGTTCATCGATCTCGTGCGCAAGCAGCTCCAAGGGCAGTACAAGAATTCGGATCTCACCGAGGAGGGTCTGCGCGTCTTCACGACACTCGACCCGGGCGTCCAGTCTGCGGCCGAGAAGGAGGTCGACGACGGGCTGGCACGCGTCGAGAAACAGCGCGGCATGAAATCCGGGACACTGGAATCGGCCGCAATCGTGACCAGCGTGGAAGGCGGCAACGTACTGGCGCTCGTCGGCGGCCGGGATCGCGGGTTCGCCGGCTTCAACCGGGCGCTCGACGCGCAGCGTCAGATTGGCTCGCTCATGAAGCCGGTCGATTATCTGACGGCCATGAAGAGCCCGGACAAGTACAACCCGATCACGCCGCTCGACGACACGCCGCTGTCGGTCAAGCTGGCCAACGGCCAGACCTGGTCGCCGCAGAATTACTCCCGCCAGAATCACGGCCCGGCCGTGCCGACCTATTACGCGCTCGAGCACAGCCTGAACGTGGCGAGTTCGCGTCTGGCATTGTCGGTTGGCATCCCCAACATCATCGATACGCTGCACGATCTCGGATACGAGGGCGATGCGCCGGCGGTGCCGTCGCTCGCACTGGGCTCGGTGTCGATGTCGCCGCTGGATGTCGCCCAGATGTACAACACGATCGCCACCGGCGGTTACTACACGCCGCTGCGCGCGATCAAGGACGTGACCACGCGCGACGGCAAGCCGTTGAATCGGTACCCGCTGAAAATTCATCAGGTGGTCGATCCCGGGCCGGCCTATATCACGCAGTGGCTCATGGAGCGCGTGGCCCGTCACGGCACCGGTGCCGGCATGTACCGCGTGATCGATCGGGACAAGCAGATGGCCGGCAAGACCGGCACGACCAACGATCTTCGCGATGCCTGGTTCGCCGGCTTTGGCGGCAACCGGGTCGGTGTGGTCTGGGTGGGTCGTGACGACAACCAGTCCGCCAAGCTCACCGGGGCGACGGGGGCACTACCGATCTGGTCGCGCATCATGGCCGATATCGATGCGCGCGGAATCATGAACACGCCACCGGATAGTGTTGCCGAAGTGCCGCTCCAGCTCGTGTTCAATCCGAGCGAGCCGAACGACGGCGCCGGCCCCAATCCGCAGGCGCTGTTCAATCACGGCCAGAACTGTCCGGATGCCACGCCCGTGCCGTTCATCAAGGGCTTCGTTCCCCAGGGGCTTCTGTCCTGCGATACCGACCTGATGCGGCTCAACGCTCAGCAGGGCCAGCAGTCGAACCCGCGTAACCGGGAGAACGGGGACGAGGATCGCGGCAACTGGTTCCAGCGGATTTTTTAGGGCCTGTTAACATTCGTTGGCGTTGTCGTGCGCTACGGCAGAATGATGGCCGTACGCGCCCGATGCCTTGTCTTGCAAGAAAATGAGCGCCGGCACGGCGCACTTGGGACATGTCAACAGGCCCCAGGCATCCGAGCGCCGTCTCGGCCGCAGGGCGTTCCCGAGGCGTGAATAATCGGCAGCTCAGCTCGGCAACGCGGGTGCGGCGCATCGGCGGACGAACCCCGGGCCAGTCGTGTTGGCCAGGCGCGCGGCGCGGTGGCACCGGCCGTGCCGGGAGCCCGTGGCTGGTGTAGACTGGCCGCCAGACGCGTCGGCCGCTGGCTGAACGGCCGACAAGCATGCGCGTCTTTTCGACCATCCTTCATCGTTCGGGCAGTCCGATATGAAACGTCTGTCATTGCTCATCGCCAGCGGTCTGGTTCTGGCCGGATGCGCGAGCGCGCCGCCGGAGCAGCGCGGTAGCCAACGCCCCATGCCGGATCAGGGGCCGCCAGGGCAGACACAGCGCCTGCCGTCGCAGCAACAGCCGAATTACGACCAGGACAATGCCGCGACCGACAGCCAGACCGCGGGGCCGGGCAGTACCGGGAATACCGGTCAACAGCCCCAGACCCAGCCCGAGCCGACGCCCCCCAAGAGCGCCGCTCAGGTCAGCAGCCCGGCCGTGATGTCGCTGATCAAGCGGGCCGATACACTGGCCAACGGCGGCCACATGGAGGATGCGGCCGCGACGCTGGAACGCGCGCTGGATCTGGACCCGCGCAACCCGTTCATCTACCAGCGCCTGGCCGCTGTACGGCTATCGGAAGGCCAGGCCGGACAGGCCGAGCAGCTGGCGATGAAATCCAACAGTGTTGCTGGCAGCAATCCCTTCGTGGCGGCCGGCAACTGGCAACTGATCGCCGAGGCACGCAAGTCCACCGGCGATTCCAAGGGCGCGAGTGAGGCGCGCTCCCGGGCGGTCGGTTACCGTCAGTCGGCTTCGCAATACGGCCAATGACGGCGGCGGCAGGCGCCGCACTGTTCGCCGACGACGCGCAGCTGGCGAAAAATCTGCCGGGCTATCGGGCCCGCGCCGGCCAGGCCGAAATGGCGGAGGCCGTGGCCGAGGCCATCGATAACGGGACGCGCCTGGTGGTCGAGGCCGGCACCGGTACCGGCAAGACGCTCGCCTATCTGTTGCCCGCCATGGCCTCGGGCCGCAAGGCCATTGTGTCGACGGCCACGCGCTATCTGCAGTCCCAGCTCGCGGACAAGGATGTGCCGCTGGCCCAGACGATTCTCGGCCGGTCCTTTCACGTCACCGTTCTCAAGGGACGCGCGAACTATCTCTGTCTGCATCGGCTCGAAGTTGCCGAAGGGGCCACGGACATGTATACGGCGCCGAAGATCCGCGCCGTACGTGAATGGGCCAAGCGCACGCAGACGGGCGATATCGGGGAGTTCGGCGATCCCAGCGACGGGGACCCGCTCTGGCCGCGTATCACATCCACCACGGACAATTGTCTAGGTACCGAGTGCTCGCTGTACGAACAGTGCTGGGTACTGCACGCCCGGCGGGAAGCGCAGGCGGCCGATCTTGTGATCGCCAATCATTATCTTCTGTTCGCCGATCTCACGCTGCGCGAATCCGGCTTTGGCGAAGTATTACCCGGCGCCGACGCCATCATTCTGGACGAGGCCCACAAGCTCCCCGATATCGCCGGTCGTTTCTTCGGCCAGGCGCTGTCCTCGCGCCAGTTGCGTGATTTCGCGCGTGACGGCCGCGCCGAGCTGGACTCGCTCGGCGGCGACATGCCCGATCGTCGTGCCCAGATCGATACGCTGGCCGAGCGGGAACGGGCATTCGTCGATACGCTGGCCGATGCCGGTCCGACACAGGGTTGGCAGGAATTGGCAAGCGACGTACGTATCGGCGCACGGGATGCCCTGATTGCTGCCCTGGGCGACGTGGAGCGTGGTTTCGAGGCCGTGGCCAGCCGCAGTGAGGGCATGAGCAATCTGGCCAAGCGGGCCGCCGAAATGCGAGAGCGTCTGGCCACGGTAACCGCCGATAATGACGGCGATCGTGTCAGCTGGCTCGAGATCCGGGGCAGCAGCTGGATCTGGCACAGCACGCCGCTTGACGTGGCCACGCCCTTTGCCCGGGCGATGAACACCATGCCCGGGGCGTGGATCTTCACGTCGGCCACCCTGTCAGTCAAGGAATCGCTCGGTTATTTCTGCCAGCGGCTTGGCGTATTCGAGGCGGCCGAGAAGATTCTGCCGAGTCCGTTCGATTATCGCGAGAATGCGTTGCTGTACGGCCCGCAGCGCATGCCTTCACCCTCGTCGCCGGATTTCGACGCCGCCGTGATCGCCGAGATCGTCGCACTGGTCAGTGCTGCGCAGGGCGGGGCTTTCGTTCTTTGCACCAGTTATCGCGCCGTATCCCGTTATGGCGCGGCCCTCGCTGAGGCGGGCTTCGAGCCCCTCGTCCAGGGTCAGGCCTCTCGGGCCGCGCTGCTGGCGGATTTTCGAGCCGATGAGAATGCGGTTCTGGTGGCGACCAGCAGCTTCTGGGAGGGCGTGGACGTGCGCGGTCGCGGCCTGCGTCTGGTGATCATCGATCGGCTGCCTTTCGCCTCGCCCGCCGACCCGGTACTGGCGGCACGTTTCGATGCGATGAAGGCGGCTGGCGAGAACCCGTTCATGGATTATCAGCTCCCGCAGGCCGTGATCACGCTCAAACAGGGCGTCGGCCGACTGATTCGCGATGCCGATGATCGGGGTGTGCTCGCGATCTGCGATCCACGCCTGTACACCGCGCGCTACGGGCCGATCGTGCGGGCCAGTCTGCCGCCCATGGGCGTGACGCGCCAGCGCGCCTCGGCCTGCGATTTCGTCGGTGCCCTGACGCCCGATGCCACGGCCGGTGCCTCGTGAGACTGCTGGCCTTCGATGCCTCGACGGAGGCGCTGTCGGTCGCGTTGCACGATAGTGCGGCGGCCGGGCTGGATCGTGAAATCTTCGATATCGCCCCGCGAGAACATGCGCATCGCCTGTTGCCCGCCGCCCACACGTTGCTCGACGAGGCCGGACTGAGCCTTGCGGCGCTCGACGGGTTCGCCTTTGCGCGTGGGCCCGGTGCTTTCACGGGCCTGCGCATCGCGGCCGGCCTGGTGCAAGGACTGTCGCTGGCGACCGGGTTGCCGGTGGTCGGTATCTCCACGCTCGCCGTGCTGGCGCGTCGGGCATTCGATCACGCACCGCAGGCTGGCACCGCCCAGATCGTTCAGGATGCGCGCATGGGCGAGATCTACACGGCGACGTTCCATCGCACCGACTGGCCGAATGCGGCGACCGAAGAACGGGTACTCGCGCCCGCGGATCTGACGCTCTCGACGATGCCGGACGTCGTTCGGGCGGGCAACGGCTGGGCGCTGGTGCCGAAAGTGGGGGCGTCGGAGGTCCCACAGGCGCTGTTGTATCCGCATGCACTGGATGTGGCGCGCTGCGCCGTACCGCGTTTCGCGACGGCGGACCGGATCGCGCCCAGCAGCGCGGTACCGGTGTACGTGCGCGACGATGTCGCCCGTAAACCCGGTCAGCGATAGCGCCTGATCTCGGCTCGGCTGCCGGGGCACTGCTCGCGGCTCGCCGTATCGGCAGGCATGGTAGGGCACAGACAGGCTTCATCGACCCAGCCAAGGAGCAGGATATGCGTTATCGTCTGGCAGATCGCGTACCGTGTGTACCGGAAGACGGCGACTACTTCATTGCCGACAATGCGCGGGTGATTGGTGATGTCAGGCTCGGTGCGGGGGCCAGCGTCTGGTTCAATGCCGTGGCACGAGGCGACCAGGAGCGTATCGATATCGGGGCGGCCAGCAACATCCAGGAAAGTGTGGTGCTGCACACCGATCCCGGTTATCCGTTGAGCGTTGGCGAGGGCGTGACAGTCGGCCATCAGGCCATGCTTCACGGCTGCACCGTTGGAGACAACAGCCTCATCGGTATTCAGGCCGTCGTACTCAACGGGGCCGTGATCGGACGCAATTGCCTGATCGGTGCCGGTGCGTTGATTCCCGAGGGAAAGCATATCCCCGACAACGCGCTGGTGATCGGTGCGCCGGGACGCGTCAAACGAGAACTCACCCGTGAGGAAATCGCCGGGCTGGCGCGCTCCGCGGCCCATTATGTCGACAACGGGCGACGTTTTGCCGCGGAATTGCAGGCCATCGACTGAGGGGGCAGCGCCGCGCCGGCGGCGTATCGCGAGCCGGTCGTCAGGCCGGGGTTGGCATCAGGTGCGCGTTGCCGGGGCGCCCAGATAGACATCGAAGCGCACCGCGCGTGCCTCGACCTGATGACTCGGCGGCGCCAGCGGCTTCGCCCGTGCATGCTGCTTGACAACGACACGGCCTGCGCCCGCCGCCCGGGCCGCCGCCAGGAGCGTGTCCGCGTCGCCGTCGTGTCCGGCGAGATCGGCCAACCAGGCCAGTGCCTTCTGTGGTTTGGCCTTGCGTCGCGGGCTTTCGAACATCGGATCCATATAGATCACGTCGAAATCGCCGGCAGGCTGGTCTGCCAGCCAGGCCGCGGCATCGGCATGGACCGGCGGGGCCAGGCGCATGGCCCATGCCGTGGCGCTTGTCGCATGCTCGAGGCCGTCGAGACGCGCGTGCGCATCGGCAAGCAGGGCATGAAGCACCGGGTGTCGCTCGATCATCTGGACGGTACAGCCCGCTGCCGCGAGAGCCGCCGAATCCCGTGCCAGCCCGGCCGTACTGTCGAGCACATGCAAGCCGGCGGCGCGCCTCAGACCGCAGGCACGTGCCAGTGGCGATTGCCGAACGCCACGGGCACGTTGCGCCACGGCCTCGGCGAGATCGCAGCGTACGGGGTGTGCACGTGCGTCGTCAGCCCGGTGCAGGGCCAGCCCGTCGACGTCACGCGCCAAGTAGAAGCCCCGGGCAGGCGGTTCGGCGACGACCGGCAACGCCAGCCATCTCGCCGTTGCATGGTCGGCTGCCGTGGCGGCCTCGTTCATGAGCCAGACTGCCGTCTGTCGTGCGTGAGCGTCGCTCGTCGTCTTCACGAGATGATGACTCGGCGGGCCGGGGTACGGACGATCACGGGCTCGACGGGCCGATACGCGACACAGCGCCGCCTGGATCGATTGTCGGTGGCGCCAGTCCGGGGGACTAGGGCCTGTTGATGTTTCGTGCGAGTCCGCGCCAAGTGCGCCTTGAAATTGACGATGGGCGGCAAGACGAGCCGTAGCACGCATAGCGTGTCATGCTGCGCCAGCGTGCTGGAACGCTGGATTGCCGTCGTGTTTTCGATTTTGGGGCACTTGTCCCTTCGGGTTGGACCACAAATCCCGCCCGGCGCCGACGAGCTCATGTAGTGCCCGCCGCCGATATCACGAGTTTCGAAAGGATCCGATATGGCCCGGGACACGTCGCTCAAAGAATGCGTTTCGGGTCGAAGACCTGCTGGAGCTTCTGCGCGAGGATATAGTTGCCCTCGACCTTGATCTTGCCGGTGAGAAACGCGGTCAGACCATGCATGCGACCGGTCATGAGCTTGATCAGATGATCGTCGCGGATGTGCAGGGTCACATCCGGAGCCTCCGCCAACCCTTCATGCGCCTGGCAGTGGCCAGCGTCGATGACGATATAGACCGGATGCCGTGTCATGTACTGTGCGGTCATCGACAGATCGCCGGCCACCTCCGGCTTGAAACAGAGAGGCAGACGAGTCAGGAATTCGCGCGCGTCATTCATCGCGATCGATAGGGGCAGGCAGCGACAAGCGCGCCATGGTGGCGTAAACGCGCCGTATTTTCCAGCCAAGACGTGGCGGAAGGCTTCTTGATGGCGGCTGCCCGACGCGCCCAGGGCACGCGACCGGCACTCGACGATCGTCAACGAGCCGAGTCAAGCCGCAATTACATCTGACGATAACGTGACGGCCGGTTGCCAACCGGCGCGGGCTGTTCTCGAGCGAGGACAGTCGCCCGAACGGCGATCAGCCGTCGAGGTAATCGACAATCGCGCTGTGGCCCCCCTCGGTGAGCAGGATCGCGTTGACCGTCGTGGCATAGATCCGCCCGTCGGACCTCAGCTTCTCGATTTCCGAGGCATCCTCACTGGCGTTGAGGGAATAGTAGTCTCGGCCTTCATCGAAGCTCTCCTTGAGTTGTTTGAAGGCAAGAAACGCCGTGCCCTTGCTGGCACCGCGCGCTTCGTCGATTTCCTTGAGACTCCAGGTTTTCTGCGTTTTAGCCATGGGTGCGATGTCGTCACCATGCGAAGGCCGCAAAGCTAGCAGTGGCTTGTGTGCGGGTCAATCGTTGTCGTGGCGGTATCCGGAAAGCGCAAGCACTGCTTGCCGCGCCGGGTGTCGAAGCGCTCGCAAGCCGGCAGGATACAGCGCCGCGCTCGCGCTTCAACGGCGATCCGTGCCGTTCTTTTCGCCGCCATTGCCAGAGACCCGACAGCCGCTATGGGCGTCGGATGACGATCGCGCGTGCGCCGAGGCGATGCGGGCACAACATGCACAATCGCTGTCCGGTGATTCGCGAGTGCGGGAAGGCGTCTTCGTGTGTGCCGTATCGGCGGCTTTGTTTTATTCTGGCCCCGACCAGACCCGCACCGGGCAGACGAACAGGAGTCCGACGTATATGAAGATCAGTGAGTTGGTGTCCCAGTGGCAGACGAGTGCCGGCGAGCCGCGTACGGCCGATGCGTATCGCGTGCGGTTGCCGCTCTACGATGCGGCCAAGATCGAAGCACTGACCGAATTGTTCCCCGGGCTGACGAGCGAACGGGTAATCACCGACCTTCTGGCCACGGCACTCGACGAACTGACCAGTTCGTTCTCCTATGAGCCGGGCGAGGAGGTCACCGGTTACGACGAACTGGGCGACCCCATGTACGCGGATACAGGCTTCACGCCGCGTTTCCAGAAGCTGACCAAGGCCCAGGCCGAAAAGCTCAAGGCCGCGCTGGCCGATGACGAGAGCGACTGAGACAAGGGCGGCACAGGCCCGTGACGACTGGCCGACATGTCTTGCTCGCGCCTGCGCGTTGCCGGCCACGCTGGCGTCGCCGGAAGACGATGCCCGTCGGGATCCGTCTCCCGGCGGCCGGGCAGCGGCGGTTCTGATCGGCATTGTCGATGCGCCGATGCCCTACATCTATTTCACCGAGCGCAGTGCGACACTGACGCATCACCCGGGGCAGATCAGTTTCCCGGGCGGCCGCATCGAGGCGACCGATGCCTCACCGGCTGCTGCGGCCCTGCGTGAAGCCTGGGAAGAGATTGGCCTCGTCCCGGAGCGCGTTCGCATGCTCGGCCAACTGCCGACGTACCGGACCGTGACCGGTTTTGCGATCACGCCCTGCGTCGGATGGATTGCGCCGGGCAGACCGTGCCGGCCCGATGACCGGGAGGTTGCCCGCGTATTCGGCGTGCCGCTGGCCCATGCGATGGAAGGCGCGAACTATCGTCGGCACCGTCACGAACACGGCGGGCGCCGCCATCGCATCTATAGTCTGGATCACGACGCCAACCATATCTGGGGGGCGACCGCGGCGATGCTCTGCGAACTGGCCAGGCGCGTCGCCTGTGTCCATGACGCGCCCTTCGTTCCGGTCGATGTCGACTGAACGATCCGTCGCGGCAATTCGCGGCATCGGCCGGTTTTGCCGTAGCGGCTCGGACGCGGCCTGTTATCAGGGGGCGTCAGTTTCCGGGGGCTCTCCCGATTCTCGCCAGGGCCTGTTGATGTGTCGTTCGAGCGCCTTTTCGTCGAGAGACCGCCGTGTGTCCTGCAAGGCGCGAGTCGCCGATCGTGGCGTGCCACGATCCAGACTCGTAACGCCGCAGGGCGCCCATCGTCGATTTTTCATGGGTGGCCCAACCCGAAGGGACAAGTGCCCCGAAATCAAAAACACGACGGCAATCCAGCGTTCTAGCACGCCGGCGCAGAATGGCTGCACGGCGCCGGGCTATGTCTCGTCTTGCCGCCCATCGTCAATTTCAGGGCGCGCTTGGCGCGGACTCGCGCGAAACATCAATCGGCCCTAGCATCATCGGATGTGGCCGTGGTCTGCTTGCCCATCTTCATCAAGGGCTCGATCAGATCCATCGGCAGCGGGAAGACGATGGTGGCGTTCTCGTTGTTGCCCATGTCGAGCAGCGTCTGGAGATAGCGCAGCTGCATGGCCTGTGGTTCGGTTGCGAGCTGGTGAGCGGCCTTGCGCAGGTTTTCGGCAGCCTGCAGTTCGCCTTCGGCATTGATGATCTTGGCACGTCGCGCGCGTTCGGCCTCGGCCTGGCGGGCAATGGCCCGTGTCATGCTCTCGTCGAGCTCGACCTGCTTGATCTCGACGTTGGCGACCTTGATGCCCCAGGCATCGGTCTGGCGATCGAGAATGACCTCGATATCGGCGTTGAGCTTGTCTCGCGCGGCCAGCATGTCGTCGAGCTCGTGCTGGCCCAAAACGCTGCGCAATGTGGTCTGCGAGAGCTGGCTGATCGCGGAATAGAAGTTCTCGACCTCGACGATGGCTTTCTGGGCCGCGATCACGCGGAAATACACGACAGCGTTGACTTGCACGGAGACGTTATCCCGCGAGATCACGTCCTGGGTCGGCACGTCCATGACCGTGACGCGCATATCGACCTTGATCATCTTCTGGATGACAGGCACAACGAAAAACAGCCCGGGACCCTTGACGCCGGTATTGCGGCCGAGTGTGAACATCACGCCGCGTTCGTATTCCGGCAGGATCTTGAGCGAGGCGAAGATGAACAGCGCGATCAGGACAACCACGGCAATGATGATGTTGATGAGCATCGTCTTCTTCTCCCTTGACGAATCAGGGCTCGGGTGAGCCTTCGGTCTTCGGCCGGACATGCACCGTGAGCCCGTCGACGGCCGTCACGATCAGGTTCTGGCCTTCGGTGACCGGCGTGTCGGTTTCGGCCTGCCAGGACTCACCGTGGAGCCAGACCCGGCCGGTGGCCGAGAAATCGCGACGTGCCGTACATTCGCGCCCGATCAGACCTTCGTGACCGGTCTCGGTCGGGGTGCGTCGCGCCCGTGCGAATAGGGCGACGACCAGGCCGAGCAGGGCGGCCGTGGTGAGCGCGATCACCACGATCGCGGACATCGAGACCTCGTAACCCGGGGTGTCGCCCAGCATGATGGAACCGAAGAGCAGCGCCGCGAGGCCGCCCAGCCCCAGCGCACCGAAGCTGGGTACGAAGGCTTCAGCGGTGATCAGCGCGGCGCCGAGCAGGATGAGGGCGGCACCGGTGTAGTCGACTGGCAGCATGTGAAAGGCATAGAGCGCTGTCAGCAGACTGATCCCGCCGACGATTCCGGGCAGCGTGGCGCCGGGGTTGAGTGCCTCGGCGGCCAGACCGACGATGCCGATCATGAACAACAGATACGCGATCGTCGGATTGGTCACGGTCGCCAGCAGTTCGGTGCGCCAGCCGGGCTCGATCCGGTGGATCCGCAAGTCCTCGGTGTGCAACGTCTGTTGGCCGGTTGCAGTCTTTACCGTTCGGCCGTTGAGCGCGGTGAGCAACGCCGTTTCGTTATCGGCGACTCGATCGATGACTTGCTGGTCGCGTGCCTCGGCCGCCGATAGTGTCGCAGCCTCGCGAACGGCCCGTTCTGCCCAGTCGGCATTGCGGCCACGCTGCTCGGCAAGGCTCCGGATATAGGCCACGGCGTCGTTGATCTGCTTGCGTCGCGCGCTGGCATCGCTCGAGATGTCCGGCTGGTTGTTCCCGTTCGGCGAGGACGATGTGTCGGCGTCATCGGGCGCGTTCTGTCCGGCGTCGGACGGCGTCTCGCCCGATGCACCGCCGCCGATCTCGACCGGCGTGGCCGCGCCGAGATGCGTGGCCGGCGCGGCAGCCGCGACATGGCTGGCATAGAGGATGTAGGTGCCGGCACTGGCAGCCCGCGCCCCCGCCGGCGCCACATAGCCGACGATCGGCACCGGTGAGGCAAGAATGGCCTGAACGATATCGCGCATCGACGACATGAGGCCGCCGGGCGTGTCTATCCGCAGGATGACCAACGGCGCGCCGTCGGTTGCCGCCTGTGAGATTGCATCGGTCACGAACGCGGCGTTGGCCGGGCCGACGGGGCCGTCGAGCGGTATCTCGGGAACGATGCCTGTCTGCTTGTCGGGGGCTGCCTGCGCCCCGATCAGCGCCAGTACCAGACCGCTCAGGCAACACAGCCAGAACAGGGCGCGAACAGGGTGTGGCCATGCGGTCATGTCGCGCCGCGCAGCTGGGCAAACGACGCGGGTCCGCCTCGATCAAGATCAAGCGGCGCACGTCTTTCGGGCGATAGGTATCGCTCGGGCAGACTCGCGCCGGTCGGCCTCGGTGTCACGTCGACAACGCCCGACACTGCATTACCGGACGAGGCGGTGTCGCAGGCCGTTTGTTGCGCACCTCGGCTTGCCTTGTCATGACAGCCTGTCGTACAGCGCGCCCAGCTGGCCGGTAATCTTGTGGGACGGTGCGTAATGCACGAGCGGTATCGAGGCATCGTGCGATTCGCGCACCTTGACCGAGGCGCTGATGTGCGCATCGATGATCGGATGGCCTTCGGCTGTCAGTTCGGCCAGCAGACGCTGCGGCAGTTTCGCGCGTGGCTGGAACTGGTTGACCACGATCCCGTCGATCTTCAGACCGGGATTATGGTCTTCCTGTATCTCGTGGATGTTGTCGAACAGCGAATAGAGCGCCTGGCGGGCGAAGTCGTCGCAATCGAAGGGGATCAGCACGCTATCGGCGGCGATCAGAGCCGACTGCGAATAAAAATTGAGCGCGGGTGGAGTATCGATGAAGATTTCATCGAAGTCCGAGAGCGCCTCGATCGCCTGTCGTAGCTTGTAAATCTTGTGCTTGGCTTCCAGCTTGACCCGAAGCGTCTCCAGATCCGGATGGGCGGCAGCGATATACAGGTTTTCGAACGGCGTTTCGGTGATGTGTTCGGCCAGAGTCGTGCCTTCGCGTCGCCGCCCAAGAGTGGCGTCAAAGAAATCCGCGGTTCCGGATTCGGCCTGACGCTCGTCGGAAGACAGCAGATACTGGCTGGCATTGCACTGGGCATCCAGATCGATGACCAGTGTTCGGCGACCGCGTGCGGCCGCGATCGCGGCGAGATTGGCCAGCAGCGTGGTCTTGCCGACGCCGCCTTTCTGGTTGAAAACCACCCGTGTCGTCATCCGACCCCCGACAGCTTGTGATCAAGACCGGCGCGGCGCGCCGGCCCTGCATCGAGCTTAGCGACTCGGCTGTCCAGCGTCGAGTGCCGCGACGATGGCCGGCAGCGCGAGGCTTGCCGAAACGCGCAGGCAGCAATCGACATCGCCGGAGACCGGTGTGCGTGCCGGATTGATTTCAATGACGGTGGCTTTGCCCGCCACGACTGTGTCGACGAACGCGGCCGCCGGGTAGACCTGATTCGACGTGCCGATGACCAGCACGCAGTCCGCATCCGCGACGGCCTGTTCGGCCGTGGCCAGCGCGCGTGTCGGCAAGTGTTCGCCGAACCAGACGATGTCGGGGCGCATCAGATCGCCACAGTCGGCGCAGCGCACCGGCGCATCCCCCTGGGCTTCGGCGATACGGGCCGTACGTCGATGCGCGCAGTTGCTGCAACGCTCGCGCCAGATGTTGCCGTGTAGCTCGGTGACCGATGCGGAACCGGCTGCCTGATGCAGGCCGTCGACATTCTGGGTGATGATATGCAGATGCTGGGTCGCGGCGAGCGAAACCAGTGCGTGATGCCCGGCGTTGGGCCCGCCCCGGGCGATCAGGGTCCGTCGCCAGTGGTACCACGCCCAGACGCGCGCGGGATCCCGCGCAAACGCCTCCGGAGAGGCCAGATCGGCCGGCGAAAAGCGTGCCCAGAGGCCTGTCTGGGCCTCGCGGAACGTGGGAATGCCGGACTCCGCCGAGATGCCCGCGCCGCTCAGCACGACGATGTTCGTGGCCTGCGCGATCAGCTCAGCGGCCCGGTCGACGGCCACGCTGTCGAGTACGGCGTCTGTCGCGTCGGTCATGGGCTCATATCCTGTCTTGCCACGTCCTAGGACTTGACCGTCGAGCGGGCGGAACCGGGTTTGGCCGCGTTGACCGGGCGGTTCGTGTTGTCCTGCGCGCGACGACGCGGCTTCCACTGCACGCGATACAGATCGTGACGCCGATCCAGCATGTTCTGCACGCTACCCGACGTCCGGGCCTCGTGCAGCGTGTCCAGCCGTACATCGGCGATTGCGACCTGCTCTGCGTTGGGCGTGGTGTCGGCGGCGATGCCGTCGCGCGCGAAGGCGAAATCGCAGGGCGTGAAGATGCCGGACTGGGCGTAGTGCATGTCCATGGCATGAATGCGCGGCAGGTTGCCGGTGTTGCCCGAAGTCGCCACATAGATCTGGTTTTCGACCGCGCGTGCATGGGCCGAGTAGCGCACCCGCAGATAACCGGCCCGGTCCTCGGTGGAAAACGGCACGAACAGGATATTGATGCCCTGATCGGCCAGATGCCGCGACAGCTCCGGAAATTCGCTGTCGTAACAGACCAGAACCCCGACCGGTCCGCAGTCGGTCTCGATCGCATTGAGCGACGAACCGCCGACGATGTTCCAGTAGTGGCGCTCGCCGGGCGTGGGATGAATCTTGGGCTGCTGGTGCTCGGAGCCGTCGCGCAGGTAGATATAGGCGATGTTCTGTAGCTCGTCGCCGACCCAAGTCACATGTGAACCGGCGATGATGTTGATGTTGTAGCGCACCGCCAGATCGGCCATCAGCTCGCGGAAATCGTCGGTGAAGTCGGCCAGCCGCTGGATGGCGGCCCGATGACGCAGATCCTCGTTCTTGATCGAGAGCAGCTGGACCGTGAACAGTTCGGGAAAGACCACGAAATCGGATTTCGCATCGGCCGTTTCACGCACGAAATACGTCACGATCTGGGCGAATTCGTCGAACGAGTCCACGGCCCGCTGCATGTATTGCACGGTCGCGATCCGCACCGTGTTGCGGCGCTGCAGATGCACGTGGGAATCGCCGGCGACGTCTTCGCGATACTTGTATTCGGGATTGCGCCAGATCAGGTGGGCGCCGTAGCCCATGGAATCGCGATCGTCGGGCAGATAACCCGGCATCACCCCGATCAGCTCATAACCCTGCGAGAGCTGGAACGACAGGACACGATCCCGAATGGTCTTGTCGGCAACGGCCTGGACATAGGCCTCGGCACTGCCGTACTGCTTGTAGCGTCGACGCAGGCCGGGGATGCGTCCGACGAACACGATACCCTTGAGGCCGAGCTTGACTGCCAGCGCCTCGCGCTCCCGGTACAGCCGGCGTCCGATGCGCAGACCGCGGGCGTCCGGGTCCACGCAGATCTCGTAGCCGTATAGATAATCGCCGTCGATATCGTGCGTGGAGCCGTAGCCGTTGCCCGAGATCTGCGCCCAGCTGTGACGGCGCATGACTTGATTCTCCGGCAGACAGATGGTCGCACAGTAGCCCACGACTTCGTCTTCGTAGACCGCGACCAGCTGACCGTCCGGAAAGTTGTTGATCTGCCCGCGCAGCTCGTCGAAGGAGTAATCGTCCATGCGCGGATAGGTCCGCTGCACGATGCGGTTGATGGCCGGAATATCGGATAACCGGGCGGTGCGAACGATCAGGCGTGAACGACTGTTCTGCGGGGGCATGGCACACCTCGATTAAAGATGGATGGCACGACGGGCCCCGCGGTAGCGGCCCGTCGTGCCTGGTCGTGTTGTATCGCGGCCGGCGCGGCGATACACGAGCTGACGACCGGCGACGAGACGCCGGGCGAACTGGCGATCAGCCGCCCTTGGCGGCCTTCTTGCGATCGTTTTCGGTCAGATGCCGCTTGCGGACACGGACCGAACCCGGCGTCACCTCGACCAGCTCGTCGTCGTTGATGAATTCCAGGGCCTGCTCGAGCGTCATGCGGACCGGCGGCACGAGCTGGATGTTCTCGTCGGAGCCGGCCGCACGCACGTTGGTCAACTGCTTGGCCTTCTGGACGTTGACCGTCAGATCGTTGTCGCGCGAGTGGATGCCGACGACCATGCCTTCGTAGATTTCGTCATTCGGCGCGATCATCATCTTGCCGCGATCCTGCAGGTTGAAGATCGCGAAGGCCACGGCCTTGCCGCCGGCATTGGCGATGAGCACGCCCTTCTGGCGCTGGCCGATCTCGGTGCCGCCGATCGGCCCGTAATGATCGAACACGTGCGTGACGATGCCGGTGCCGGAGGTCAGGCTCATGAACTCGGTCTGGAACCCGATCAGCCCGCGCGAGGGGATGATGAATTCCAGCCGCACGCGGCCCTTGCCGTCCGGCACCATGTTCTGCAGCTGACCGCGGCGGTGCTGCAGGTTCTCGATGACCGAGCCCTGATTGTCCTCCTCGATGTCGCACATCAGGAGTTCGTAGGGCTCCTGGATCTCGCCGTCGACCTCGCGAGTGACCACCTCGGGGCGCGAAACCGACAGCTCGTAGCCTTCACGGCGCATGGTCTCGAGCAGCACCGACAGATGCAGCAGACCGCGACCGGAGACCTTGAACTTGTCGGCATCGCCGCCCTGTTCGACGCGCAGGGCAACGTTGGATTTCAGCTCGCGCTCCAGGCGTTCGCGAATCTGGCGGGAGGTCAGGTAATCGCCTTCCTTGCCGGCCATGGGCGACTTGTTGACCTCGAAGGTCATGCTCATCGTCGGCTCGTCGACCGTCAGGCGGGGCAGCCCCTCGGGCTGGGCCGGGTCGCACAGGGTGTCGGAGATGTCCAGATCGTTCATGCCGGTCAGAGCGACGATATCGCCGGCCTGGGCCGAGTCGACCTCGACACGATTGAGTCCCAGAAAACCGAATACGCCGGCGATCTTGGCGCTGCGCTTGTCGCCTTCACGGTCGACGATCGTGATCTGCATGCCCGGCTTGACGGTGCCGCGCGCGATGCGCCCGATGCCGATCTGGCCCACGAAACTGTTGTAGTCCAGTGTGGTGATCTGCATCTGGAAGGTACCTTCCAGGTTGACCGGCGGCGGGGCCACACGCTCGGTGATCGTGCGAAACAGCGCCAGCATGTCGCCGTCGCGCACGTCTTCGTCCATGCCGGCATAGCCGCCGATGGCCGAGGTATAGACGGTCGGGAAGTCGAGTTGATCTTCGCTCGCGCCCAGGCTGTCGAACAGATCGAAGGTTTCGTTGAGCACCCAGTCGGGGCGCGCGCCTTCCCGGTCGATCTTGTTGATCACCACGATGGGCTTCAGGCCGAGCTCGAAGGCTTTTTCCGTGACGAAGCGCGTCTGCGGCATGGGCCCGTCCACGGCATCGACCAGCAGGAGCACCGAGTCGACCATCGACAACACGCGCTCGACCTCACCGCCAAAGTCTGCGTGGCCGGGCGTGTCGACGATGTTGATGTGATAGACCTTGTCCTCGTCCGGATCACGCCATTCGATGGCGGTGTTCTTGGACGTGATCGTGATGCCGCGCTCTTTTTCCAGATCGTTGGAATCCATGATCCGGTCGGCGACTTCCTCGCGTGCGTCGAAGGTCCCCGATTGTCGGAGCAGACAGTCGACGAGCGTCGTCTTGCCGTGGTCGACGTGGGCGATGATCGCAATATTGCGAAGATTTTCGATCATGGGCGGAGCTGGGACGTGAGGCGAAAACGCGGCATTATCAGTCATTGAAGCCTTCCCGGCTAGCCGAAAGTCGTAAATCGACGGATAACGATTTAATATTGCGCGCGATTCGCACGTCTCTGGCCGTTCGGCGACACCGATGTCTGATGCTTCTGCAACGCCCAACATCTATCTCGCGCGCGGCTCGCGCGACTATCTGAAAGCGAATTTCGCGCTGTTCGCGGCGTCCTTCGCGACATTTTCATCCATGTACTCGGTGCAGCCGCTCATGCCGCTGTTCTCGCGCCGGTTCGATGTGTCGGCGGCCGTGTCGAGTCTGTCCCTGTCGGTGACGACCGGCGTACTGGCCTTCACGCTGTTTCTGGCCGGACTCATGTCGGGGGCGATCGATCGCAAGCGGGTCATGGCGGTGTCGTTGTTCGCCTCGGCCCTGTTGTCGCTGCTGGCCGCCGCTGCGCCGAGCTGGTCGATGCTATTGATGGCTCGGGGCCTGGAAGGGTTCACGCTGGGCGGTGTACCGGCGCTCGCGATGGCCTATCTATCCGAGGAAATCGAGCCCGCCGGGCTGGGTTCGGCGGTCGGGTTGTATATTGCCGGCAGTGCAACGGGCGGCATGGGCGGCCGCGTGATTGCCGGCTGGGTGGCCGAAGCCTACGGCTGGCGCGCGGCGATCGCGGCCGTCGGCGCGATCGGCCTCATCGCCGGGGTCGTGTTCGTCTGTCTCTTGCCGCGCTCGAAGAACTTCGTCGCACGCAAGGGGCTGTCGCTGCGCGAGCACGCCGAGCCCGTGAGGTCGCATCTCCGCCACCCGGCGTTGCCGTGGGTCTTCTTCTGTGGCTTCGCGTTCATGGGCGCCTTCGTTTCGGTCTACAACTATTCGGCCTATCGGCTCGCGGCGCCGCCGTTTTCGTTGGGCCAGGGCGCGATCGGCGCTGTGTTCACGATCTATATCCTGGGCATATTCACCTCGGCAATTGCCGGGCGTGTCGCCGATCGCCACGGCCGGCCGCCGGTGCTGGTGTTGTCGGTCGTGCTGATGGCCGCCGGTCTGGCGATCACCTGGATCGATTCATTGCCGGCGATCGTGCTGGGCATCGGTCTCGTGACGATCGGTTTCTTCGCCGGTCATTCGACGGCCAGCGGCTGGGTCGGTCTGCTCGCCAGCCACGGCAAGGGTCACGCCGCCGGGCTCTATCTACTCGGCTATTATCTCGGCTCGAGCATTCTCGGCTCGCTCGGCGGCCTGTTCTGGGCCGACTATGCCTGGCCCGGCGTCGCGGCCATGGTGGCTATCATCCTGCTGGGGGCGCTCGCTGCGATCCTCGGCCTGTATCGCTGGCACCGGCAGGCCGATAGCGCCTGAGCAGCCACGCCGGGCCGGCGATCAGTGGCCGCCGATGCCCGACACCAGTGTCTGTGCCAGCAGAAACACGTTGAGTGCGATGATGAGCACAGCCACGGTCCAGGCCACGACGGTCGTGATCCGGTGATTGACCAGATTGCCCATCAACGTCGCGTTGGAACAGAACATCAGTAGCGGAATCAGCGCAAACGGGATCCCGAACGAGAGCACCACCTGCGACATCACGAGTGCGGTGGTCGGGTCCACGCCGAGGGCCAGAATCGCCAGGGCCGGCAGCATCGTGATCAGCCGGCGCAGCGTCAGCGGAATCCGGCGATTGATATAGCCGGTCATGATGATCTGGCCGCTCATGGTCCCGACCGACGAACTCGAGAAACCGCTGGCCAGCAGCCCGACGCCGAACAGTACCGCAGCGATCGTACCGGCTTGGTCCTGAAGGTGGGCGAAGGCGCCTTCGATCGTGGAGACCGGTTCGATGGCCCCGTGGAACAGGCCGGCGGCCATGACGAGCATCGCGCCGTTGATCAGCCCGGCCACGCCCATCGCAATCAGGATATCGGCCAACTCGAAGCGATAGATGCGTCGGCGCTGTTCGGGGGTGCGTCCGACCACGCGCCGCTGTGTCAGCGCCGAGTGCAGGTAGATCACGTGCGGCATGACGGTCGCCCCGAGAATGCCCGCCGCGAGCAGCAGGGCATTGCTGCCCTCGAGCGTGGGCACAAACAGGCCATGGAGCAGTGCGCTGCCATCAGGTTTCGCGATATAGACTTCGTAGGCGAACGAGACGACCACCACACCGACCAGGGTGCCGATACCCGCTTCCAGTGCGCGAAAGCCGCGTCGCTGCAGCTCGAGCAGGGCAAACGATGCCACACCGGTGATGACGGCGGCCGGGAACAGCGGAATGCCGAACAACAGATGCAGCCCGAGCGCACCGCCGATGAACTCGGCGAGATCGGTCGCGATCGCGATGAATTCGGCCTGGAGCCAGAGCCCGATCGTGACCGGGCGGGCGAAACGCTCCCGCGAGATCTCCGGCAGATTCTTGCCCGTGGCGATGCCCAGTTTTGCCGACATCGACTGGATCAGCACGGCCATCAGGTTCGAGACCAGGACCACCCAGAGCAGTGTGTAGCCAAACGTCGAGCCGGCCTGGATATTGGTCGCGAAGTTGCCCGGATCGATATAGGCCACGGCAGCGATGAAGGCCGGGCCGATGAAGGGAAGAAACCGCTTCAGGCCCCGTTGTTCGCCGGACAGTGCCGCCTGGGCAGCCCGCTCGGTCGCGCTTTCACCGGGAAGGAAATCCTTGTTCGATCGGCTGGTAGTGGAGGTCATGAAAACGACTCGGGAACGGAGCCGCGGCGATTCAACCGAGAATCAACGCAAGCCTTAGAAATTTAGCATCGGCTAACATTACGCCCGTTCCCGATCGAAGACAAGACACGTATTCACGAACGGGGCGGGCGGCCCGCTATACTGGCCCGCATGCCTGAACCGTGTGATAAAAGCGACCTGTCGGCGGTGATCGCCGGTCCGATTCTGCGGCGTGTCAGTGCGACCCGGCTGGGTCTCTGGCTGGTCACACGCGAGGATGTGCCGGTCGAGCTGGCGCTGTTCGTCGACGACGCAGGCGATGCCGAGGCCCCTACGGCGAAGCTCGATACCGCGCCGTGGCGTCGCACCTGGCGGCTCGGTGAAGCCGTGCATATCCAGTGCATCGACGTGGATCTGGCCGCGACCGATGTGTCGGCCCTGCCCACGGACACGCCGATCGGTTATGACCTGGCTATTGGCGACGATGTGTCGTCACTGGCGGCAGCCGAGCCGGGCCTGTGTCATGCCGGCGAGCGCCGGCCGCGCTTCGTGCTGCGCGATCGGTTGCGGCATGTCCTGCACGGGTCCTGTCGGCGGCCGCATCACGACGGCCCGGACGGCATGGCCCGGGCCGATGCCTGGGTCGGCGCGCGTCGTGCGGACGTCGCGGACTGGCCGGATCTGCTCCTGTTGACCGGCGATCAGATCTACGCCGACGATGTTGCGGGCCCGTTGCTGCGCGCGATTCATGCCGCGATCTCGCGGCTGGGCCTGCTCGACGAGACGCTGCACGGTGCGACGGTGGCCGACAGCCAGGCGTTGTATGCCAGCCCGCGAACCTATTACGGACGCAACGATCTGTTGCCGAAGGAAAAAAGCAACGCGCTACTGCGCGAGCGTTTTTTCGGCGGCACGCGCAAACCGGTCTTCACCTCGGCCTGCTCCAGCAATCATCTCGTCACGCTGGCCGAGATGGTGGCCATGTATCTGCTGACCTGGTCGGATGCGCCGTGGCGCGGGCTGGCCTACGACACGCCCGCGCTCGATGAAGAAGATGCCGAGCGATATCGCCAGGAGGCCGCGGTCATCGATCGTTTCGTCGCCGCTCTGGGGCCGGCGCGCCGCCTGATGGCCAACGTGCCGACCGCGATGATCTTCGATGATCACGACGTCACCGACGACTGGAATCTTACCGCCGACTGGGAGAGCTCGGCCTACGGACACCCGTTTTCGCGGCGCATCATCGGCAACGCGCTGGTGGCTTATGTGCTGTGTCAGGGCTGGATGAACCGGCCCGGCGTCTTCGACGAGCGGCTGGCGGCACCGCTGGCCGATTTCTGTGCGGTCCCGGACACAACACGACAGGATGCGCTGATCGATGCCACGCTTGCCTTCGATCAATGGCATTACACCATCGAAACCAGCCCGGCGATCGTCGTGCTCGATACGCGCATGCATCGCTGGCGTCGTCGCATCAAGACATCCAATCCGTCGGGCCTGATGGACTGGGAAAGCCTGATCGACATGCAGAACACGCTCAGCGGCCGGCAGAGCGCGATCATCGTCTCGGCCGCTCCGGTCTTCGGCGTCAAGCTGATCGAGAACGTACAGCGGATCTTCACGTTCTTCGGTAAACCGTTGATGGTCGATGCCGAGAACTGGATGGCGCATCGCGGCGCGGCGGTGGCCATGCTGCAGATCCTGAGCCATCGCCACACGCCGGAGAACTTCACCATTCTGTCCGGTGATGTGCATTATTCCTTCGTTTACGACGTCACGCTGCGCAAGGTGGCCACGCGGCAACGTATCTGGCAAATCGTCTCGTCGGGCGTGAAAAACGAGTTTCCGCAGCGGCTGTTGTCCTGGTTCGACCGGCTCAATCGCTGGCTCTATTCGCCGTGGTCGCCGCTCAACATGTTCACCAAGCGTCGACGGCTTCGTGTCTCGCCGCAACGCCCGGCGGGGCCGAGCAGCCATCGACGGCTGGTCAATCGGGCGGGCATGGGATACGTCGGTTTCGATGAGGCCGGCTGTCCGCGCGAGATCGTCCAGCTCGGCGCCGATGGGCAAGACACGCGTTTCCGACCGTCCGAAGACATCGAAACCTGACCTGTAGAGGAGCTTTCATGAAACACAGTACATTTCGCGTCTTGATCGGGGCCGGCTGTCTTGCCGTATTGCCGGCACTGGCCCAGGCCGCACCGTTGACCAGCGCCGATACCAACGGCGATGGCCAGATCAGCCGCCAGGAAGCCATGGCCGCCCAGGATGCTTCCTTCAAGCGTCTGGATTCGGACAACAACGGCATGTTGTCGAAAAAGGAATTCGATGCCGGCCAGCCGTCGCTGCCGGATGATGCCTCGGACGCCGATAAGCAGCGTCGTCAGAAGATCGTCGGCCGCTGGTTCGATCGGATCGACGCCGACGACAACGGCAAGATTTCACCGGCTGAATATCGCAAGGCGGTTGCACCGTATTTCGACCGGCTGGATGCCAACCACGACGGCACGATTTCCGAAAAAGAGATTCGGGACAGTTTCGAAAAGGCCGATCAGGCCCAGCAGTCGCTGGAAAAGCACGGCAACTGAGACGGTCGCCGCGCAAGACGTTCGTCTCAGTCGTGCAGGCACCGTCTGAGATGCTGCGCGCCATGCCGCAAGGCGGCATCGGCCCGGTCGATGCCGCCGGCCATGTTCAGATAGCCGTGATATAGACCGGATTCCCGAACCAGCGTCGTCGGCACGCCAGCGGCCTGGAGTAACGCGGCGTAGGCTTCGCCCTCGTCCCGGAGCGGGTCGAATCCGGCGGTCTGGACATAGGCCGGGGCGACGCCGTTCATCGCGCCGTAAATCGGCGAGATCAGCGGATCACGCTTGTCCTGTTCGGCATTCAGATAATGTGCCTCGAACCAGTCCATCGACTTTTTTTCGAGCACGAATCCGGCATCGAAGGGTGACTTGGATGGATGGTCGATCGCGAAATCGACGACCGGATAGAACAGAGCCTGGATGCGCGGTGTACAGGCATCGTCGCGCGTCTGCTGAGCAACGATCGCGGCCAGATTGCCGCCGGCACTGTCGCCGGCCACGGCCAGACGGTTGCTGTCGATGCCGAGCATCGCACTGCGGGTGGCGATATCGCGAAAAGCGGCGATGGCATCGTGGGCAGCCGCCGGTGCCGGTGCTTCGGGGGCCAGCCGATAGTCGACCGCGATGACCGTACAGCCGGCATGATGGGCCAGGGCGCGACATACAGCGTCGTGGGTGTCGAGATCGCCGACGACGAAGCCGCCGCCGTGAAAGAACACGATCGCCGGCTGTGCCGTCTCTTCTTCCGATCCCGCGATGCGATAGCGACGTGCGGCCAGCGCGCCGGCGGGACCGGCCAGTGACAGCTCGTCGACGTGAAACGAGGCCGTCGTTCGCGGCCCGAGGGTGCCCGATTGCGCCTTCATCAGACGGCGCTCGGTGGCCACATCGCGGCCGCCGAGCGAGGCACCGCGCCAGGCGAGCAGACGCAGCACCATCTGCGCCTGCGGGTCGAGCTTTTGCCCGTCGCGTTCGATGGGTCGGCCGGCGACCAGGCGCAGGGCGGCTGTCGGCAGGCCAAGAAGCAAGCGGGCGCCGGTGGCTTCGAGGCGTTGTCGTGTCGTACTCATCGTGGACACTCAGACGCCCACGGCCTCAAGGCCGGAAACCGGCTTCGAGCGTGTACCAGGTGATATCGAGTTCGGCCAGCGGTTCACGCAACTTGGCGAGCTCGGCTGCCGGGCCGTGCATTTCCATTCGTGACACGGTTGCGATCTCCTGAGCCTCGGCAAAGAGGGCGCCGACGTTGTCCAGATGCACGAGGAAGGCATCGCCGTCGACATAGCCTTCGCGACAGATGGCCTGTGATCCGTTGAAGCAAAAACCATAGTACAGACAGCCGGACTCGGTCCGGGTGGCTTCAATGAACCGATCGACCAGCGCCATGAACGCATCCATGCGTGCCGCCGGAATATCGAAGTAGGGGGTGAACGAAACACCGGTATCAGTCAGTTCGGCCATGCGGCTGCTCGTCTGAGAAAAGAGATCTTGTCAGCCTACCGTTTGCCGATGACTCGTGTCATGCCGACGAACGAGCGCATCAGGCGTATCGCGGCAGTGCCGTCTTCGGCGAATACGGACGCGAGGGCAACGCGCTGGCCCGGACGCTCAGTCGAGTGCCGGATCCCAGCGATGACGTGCCAGATCCAGTTGACCACCGACGAACACGATGCCTTCGTCACCGAGCCGGCGTCGCTGGGCGATACCGGATGTACTGTCGACCGGTAACGAGATCCGCCCCCTGGCATTGACGACGCGATGCCAGGGCAGCGATTGCGGGCAACGATGCATGGCATAACCGACCTGGCGTGCTGCCCGCGGCTGGCCGATCTCGGCGGCCACGTCTCCGTAGGTCGCGACACAGCCACGCGGGATGCGCGCCACGACGGCATAGACACGTTCGGAAAAACGTCGTTCGGTTGAAGTCATGCCTTGGCCGGAACGAAACACGCAAGACGCATGCTAGGGCGTGTTGAGGTTTCGTGCGAGTCCGCGCCAAGCGCTGTTGTGCGGCAAGACGAGGCGTAGCAGGCGCCGCGCAGTCGTTCTGCGCATCCTGCTAGAACGCTGTATTGCCGTCGGATTTCTGATCTGGCGCGCTTGCCCGACCGGTTCCGCCGCCGAGAATCATTCGATGAGGGGGCGCTGACAGGCCCTGGGCTGCTACGACGCTCATCGGCGGGCTCGCGTCTTGTGATGACGGCCGGCAGGCGCCAGACTCGGGGCACACAACCCGAAGCGTTTGATTTTCATGAAGACCATCCGTATGCCGGGCGGCGACGAAGTCGCGGCCCTGGGCCAGGGCACTTGGTATCTCGGCGATGATCCGGCCACGCACGATCGCGAGATCGCGGCTCTGCGCGAAGGTCTGGATCAGGGCATGACTTTGATCGATACGGCCGAAATGTATGGCAACGGACGCGCTGAATCGCTGGTCGGCGAAGCGATCGCTGGCCGGCGCGACGAGGCCTATCTGGTCAGCAAGGTATTGCCGAGCAACGCCGGTTTCGAGGCCACCATCCGTGCCTGCGAGGCCAGCCTCTCGCGCCTGGGCACGGATTGTCTCGATCTGTATCTGTTGCACTGGCAGGGTCGCGAGCCCTTCGGCGAAACGGTCGCGGCCTTCGAGCGCCTGCAGGTCGACGGCAAGATCCGCCACTACGGTGTCAGCAACCTCGACCTGGCCGCCAGCCAGGCCTTCCTTGATGCCGGCGGCCGTGCCATGCAGGCCAATCAGCTGCTCTATAACTTGGATCAGCGGGGCATCGAATGGGACCTGCTGCCGTGGCTCGATGAACGTGGCATCGTGACGATGGCCTACTCGCCGTTCGATGGCGGTGCACTGCTGCGCCATCGGGAGCTGGTCGATTTTGCGACGGCGCGCGATATGACGCCGGCCCAGGTCTGTCTGGCATGGCTGGCGTCCCACAAACGCGTACTGCCGATCCCGAAATCCGCCGACCCGGCGCGTGTCGCCGAAAACGCCGAGGCAATGCACTGGACGCTCGACGCGGCGGATCTGGCCACGCTCGATTCGCTTTTTGACCCGCCGACCGGGCCGAGTGCGCTGAGTATTTACTAGGGCCTGTTATTAACCCGGCATAAAAATAGATGATTTCTCGGGTTGATAACGCGCGTGTGCGAAAGCACGCGCGCCACGGCCAACGGCCGTGAAGCCATTGAAAATGAAAAGACGGACAAGTGCCGGCGTTTCTTTCGATGGCGTTGAAAACAGCTGACGTCGTCAGCTGTTCTGGTGCCGGATTAATAACACGTCTCGCGTGCGCCGCGCCGGCGCTCATTTTTTTGCAAGACAAGGCATCGGGCGCGTACGTAAGTCATTCTACCGTCGCGAACGACAACGCCGGATTGCGGAAAATGACCGCCGTCCCGTCGGATTGTGCCCAGAAACCGGCCATGCGGCGTTGCACGGTTTGACCCTGGAATGACCAAGGCTGAGGCCATGCGCCTTGCCTGGCCGGTTTTGCGCGGCAACGCGGTCACGTGCGAAACATTAACCGGCCCGAGGGCGCGTCCGGCGTGCCGTGCGTTCGGCCAGGGGCAAGAAGACGAGGCGCAGCATGCACGGCGTGCGGTTCTGTGCCAGTTGGCCAAAACGCAGAATGACCGTCGTGTTTGGACGCTGGGACGCCTGTTTTGACGAGGTTGGAGCGCCTATGAAAGATCGCCATGGGCGGCCGCCCGGACGTCGTTCCCTCGGCCGGTGGCGATTCAAGCGTTCAGATCTCGACGCGCAGTCCCAGTTCGACAACGCGCTGGGGCGGCACCTTGTAATAGGCGATCGGCTGGATGGCGTTGCGCGCCATGAAGGCAAAGAGCTTCTCGCGCCAGAGCATCATGCCCGGAACCTCGTCGGTCGGGATGATGGTCGTACGGCCGACATAGAAGGTTGCCTCGGTCATGTCGACTTCGATGCCGAACTGCTCGGCGAAACGAACCGCGACCGGTACGTTGGGATTCTGCATGAAGCCATACCGGGCGATCACGCGATATACCCCCTGACCGAGGTCGTCGATCGTCAGTCGCTCGGCAGCCGGGATACGCGGCACATCTTCGGTGCGCACGGTCATCAGAAGGACTTGTTTGTGCAACACGCGGTTGTGCTGAAGATGATGACGCAGCATCGGCGGGGTGCCGGCGTCGCTGCTGGTCAGAAAGATCGCGGTACCCGACACACGGATCGTCTGATCGTTGGCCAGGCCAGCCACGAATGTCGTCAGGGGTTCGGGTTCATCGCGATCGCTTTCGGTCAGACGCTGGCGCAGCAGCTCCCGGCCACGTCGCCACGTACTCATCAGTGTGAATACGATGACGGCGGTCAGCACCGGGAACCAGCCGCCGTGCGGCACCTTGAACAGATTGGCGCCGAAGAAAGGCAGATCGATCAGTAGAAAGGCACCGGTGACCGGGGCGGCGATCCAGATCGACCACTGCCAGCGTTCGCGCATGATGAAAAAGGCCAGCACGGTCGTGATGGTCATCGCGAACGAAATGCCCACGCCGTAGGCCCAGGCCAGATTGGTCGATGAGCGAAAGCCCAGTACGAGACCGATCGTGGCCAGCATGAGCAGCCAGTTGAGCGTCGGCACATAGATCTGGCCGTATTCCTCGGATGAGGTCTGGAACAGCCGCATCGGGGGCAGCTGGCCGAGCTGGACAGCCTGTCGCGTCAACGAGAACGCGCCGGATATGACGGCTTGCGAGGCGATGACGGTGGCCAGGGTCGCCAGGGCGACCAGCGGATACAGGGCCCAGTCCGGAGCCAGATTGTAGAACGGCTGGCTCGCAGACTGACCCTGCGAGTCGATGAGCATGGCGCCCTGGCCGTAGTAATTGAGCAGCAAGGCCGGCAGGACCAGCCCGAACCAGGCCAGCTGGATCGGACGTCGACCGAAATGGCCCATGTCGGCGTACATGGCTTCGCCGCCGGTGACCACCAGGAAGACCGCCCCGAGGACGATGAAGCCGGTGCCGCCGTTGGCAACGAAGAAACCCGCCGCCCGCAGCGGATCGATGGCCTGGAGCACGCTCGGCTCGTGGGCGATGCCGTAAATGCCGAGCAGAGCGAGCACGCTGAACCAGACGACCATCACGGGGCCAAAGAAGCGCCCGACCGTTTCCGTGCCGCGTGACTGGATCGCGAAGAGGAGGACCAATATCACGATCGTGATCGGGATCACATAGGGCTTGAAGACATCGGTGGCGACGTTGAGCCCTTCCACGGCGCTGGAGACGGAAATCGCCGGGGTGAGCATGAAACTGCCGTAGAGCAGAGCACTGCCGAAAACACCCAGGCGCAGCAGCCACTTCGAGTGTGGGCCGGCATTGCGTCGCCACGGGTTGAGCAACGCGACGAGCGCCAGCATGCCGCCTTCGCCGTTGTTGTTGGCCCGGGTGACGAACAGCATGTACTTGGTCGAGACGACCAGGATCAGCGCCCAGAAGATCAGCGACAGGATGCCGAGAATATTCGCCGTATCAGGTACGAGATTGCTGGAGCCGTGAAAACATTCGCGCAGGGCATAGAGCGGACTCGTGCCGATGTCGCCATAAGATACGCCGAGGGCCGCGAGCCCGAGGGCAAACAGTCGTTTCGGGCCGAGAGAACGTTCTTCGGCCTCTTCGCTCTCGGCCTGCTCCTCGGGCGGATGCGCCTGCGCGATCTGTTCCTGCTCGCTCTTGTTCGAGCTGGCCTCGGTCTGCTTTTCCGCGTCTTTGGCGCGCGCATCCGGGGCCTGCGACTCGGTACGAGCGGCCTCTGCCTCGCGCCGGCCAGCGGCCTTGCCTGAATGGGCATCGGGTTGGGGGGCGGTCTCGTCAGTCTCGTCCGGGCGGGCGGGGTCTTTGTCGTCAGGCATGCGGTCCGGTCACTCCAGAGCAGATTGATGAACACTATACGGTGGTGATCGAGGCCGCGACGCCCGGATCTTGCTCCGCTGGAATGCCGTATTCCGGCGGCGCGTGCCGTGCTGTGTCGTTTCAGGCGCCGGGACAGTGGCCAGCGCGGTCTGCCAACGCCCAAGACCGTATCCTACGACGTTGCGCATCGAGCGTAAGATTCATTACTCGGTCTATTACCGCCACCTCGCACATGAGATAGGCGGAGCGGCCAGCGTTTGAATCTTCATTATCTTTTCCGGGATCACTTCATGACGGCAGCGACTGCGCCAGATCATCCATCGCAAGACAATGCATCGGGGCACTCGGGGTGGGGCGCTGCTCTGGCTGCTCTGGCCGGTTGGTACGATTTCCTGATCTTTCCGATTGTCGCGCTTGCGCATTTCGGCCCACTGTTCTTTCCGCAAGCGTCGGCATCCCAGGCGCTGGCCAGTCTGGTCGGCCTTTGGCTTCTGGCTTATGTCATGCGACCGCTCGGCGCCCTGATCTTCGGGTATTGGGGGGATCGCGGGCGGCGGACCCATGCCCTGGCCGCTGCGGTTGCACTCAGCGCGCTGGGCGCCGGTGCGATCGGTGCATTGCCGACGACCGCCGGCTGGGCGGTGCCGGTGCTCGTGCTCTGTCGAGCACTGACCGGCCTCGGTCTCGGTGGCGCCTGGAGCGGGGGCATGGTGCTGGCCGCCGAGCAGGCCGTGCCGGGTCGACCCAGCCTTGCCGCCATCGCGCAGCTGGGGCTACCGCTTGCCATGCTCGGCACCATTGGCGCGGTCGCCCTGTTTATTCTGTTGCCCACTACCTCGACCGAAACATGGCCGTGGCGTGTCCCGTTTCTGGGCGCCCTGATTTTTTTGCCCGTCGCGTTTTATATCGCCTTCGTGGTGCCCGATCGCGCCCCGGCCGAGCGTCCGGCCTCGTGCGCTCACACCGATACGCCGGTGCATCGGTTCGGCATTGCCTTGTTCTGGGGCGTCGCCAGTGCGTTGCTGGCCTCGGCGCTGACGTTCTTTCACGGTCTGTTCGCAGTGCATTACGCCGGTCCGGAATGGGATGTGCCGGGGCTGCTCTATCTGGCTGGCGTCGTGCTGTCAGCCGTGGGGGGATTGGTCGGCCTGGGTATCGGCGCCCGCCTTCTACACGACATGCCCGCCTGGGGGGTTGTCACGCTCGGCGCACTCGCCGCGAGTGGTGCCTTTGTCGGCGTTCTGGTGCTGCTGGCTCTGGTTTCCGTGAACTGGGCCTTTCTACTCGTACCGGCCTGTATCGGCGCACTGGGGATTGCCTATGCCGGTCTGCCGACACTGCTGGCCGATGCCTTTGACGCACCGCGCCGTTATACCGGGGTGGCACTGGTTTCCAGCCTGTCGGGGCTGTTCGGCGCGCTCTTGCCGCTGGAGATCAATCATCTTGCCGGCCCGCACGCGACCTATGCCTTGGCCTGGCTCATCCTGGTCACTCTCGCTGTCAGTGGTCTGTCCGCGCTCGGCGCGCTGGCGCTCAACATGGCCCGGCCGGATCGTGATGGGCCGGTCGATTCTCAGCGGAAATCACGCGAGCGGGTCTGCAACTGACCAAGCCGGTTTGTCTCATCGATGATTTCATGCGCCAGGCAATGCATGACCGTGCCGGCGCGTTGCATGATGCCGCGGACCCGCATCAGGCGGGCCGAGAGAACGATGACACGGAACCGGGCCAGCACTTCGCGGCGCACGATGATATTGATCGTGCCGGTTTCGTCCTCCAGCGTGACGAAGGTCACGCCCTTGGCGCTACCGGGGCGTTGTCGCATCGTGGCGATGCCGGCGACTTCAGCATGGGCACCGTGATGCAGCCGGTTGAATACGGCCGCGGTCATCGCCCCGAGTGCGGCCAGATCGCGTCGTATGAGCGCGAGCGGATGACGGCGCAGCGTCAGCCCGGTGCTGTGATAATCGGCCATGATGCCCGTGGCTTCCGTGGGTTCCGGCAGCGTCACGGCCGGCTCCGGCGGGGGCTCGATATCGGCGAACAGATCGTTCTGTACCTCGGTGGCTGCGATCTGCCACTGCGCGGCATGTCGATGTCCGGCCAGCCCGATCAGAGCATCGGCCCGGGCCAGGGCGTTGCGCGCGCGGTGGTCCAGACGGGCACGCTGGACCAGGTCGGCAATACTGGTGAAAGCGCCCGCCGCGCGGGCCGCGACGATGCGCTCGGCAGAGACCGGTGACAATCCCTTGACACGATTCAGGCCAAGCCGCAGTGCCGGCCGGGTCTGGCGCGTTGCCGGCGCCCCCGGTACGGACTCGAGTGTGCACTCGACCGCCGCATAACGTACATCCGGTGGGCGAACCGTTACGCCGTGGCGACGTGCGTCCCGCACGAGCTGGGCCGGGGCATAGAATCCCATCGGCTGGCTATTGAGCAGGGCCGCGGTGAACGCAGCCGGATAATGACACTTCAGATATGCAGAGACATAGACCAACAGCGCAAAACTCACCGCGTGCGACTCGGGAAAGCCGTAACTGCCGAATCCCTTGATCTGTTCAAAAATCCGCTCCGCGAAGGCGTCATCGTAGCCACGCTCGGCCATGCCGCGTTTCAGTCGGTCGCGCCAGGGCTCCAGGCCGCCCTGTTTCTTCCAGGCCGCCATCGATTTGCGTAAGCCGTTGGCTTCGTCCCCTGTGAAACCGGCGGCCACGATCGCGATTTTCATGACCTGCTCCTGAAAGATCGGCACGCCCAGCGTGCGCTCGAGTACGCCGCGCAGGGCCTCGCTCGGATACACGATCTGATCCGGCGTCTTCTGGCGAGCTGCCAGATAGGGATGCACCATGCCGCCCTGGATCGGGCCAGGGCGCACGATGGCGACCTCGACGACCAGATCGAAGAACTTCTCGGGTCGCAGACGCGGCAGCATCGTCATCTGGGCCCGCGATTCGATCTGGAAGACGCCAATGGTGTCGGCCGCCTGAATCATCGCGTAGGTCGACGGGTCGCGTCCGGGGATGCCGGCCATGCTGAGCAGACGTCCGGTATAGCCCTGGATCAGATCGAAACAGCGCCGGATGCAGCTGAGCATCCCGAGCGCGAGCACGTCGATCTTCATCAGACCCACGGCCTCCAGATCGTCCTTGTCCCACTGGATGATCGTACGTTCGGCCATGGCTGCCTTTTCCACGGGCACCAGTTCGGCAAGCGGGGGCTGGCTCAGCACAAAACCACCGACATGCTGGGACAGATGGCGTGGGAAACCGAGCAGCGTGTCGACCAGCGACAGTATTCGGGGCAGCAGGTCGGCATCGAGTGGCACGCCGCGTGCGGCCAGCTGCTCGGCCAGTGAACCATCATCGGCACGTTGGGACAGCTCGCTGGCCACGACATCGATCTGGTCGGCGGACAGGCCCATCGCCCGGCCCACGTCGCGCATGGCACTGCGAGGCCGGTAACGGATCACCGTGGCTGCGAGCGCGGCGCGATGCCGACCGTACTTGGCATAGATGTGCTGAATGATCTCTTCGCGACGTGCGTGTTCGAAGTCCACATCGATATCCGGTGGCTCGTTTCGTTCGCGCGAGATGAAGCGTTCGAACAGCAGCTCGTGTCTTGCCGGATCCACGTCGGTGATGCCGAGACAGAAACAGACAGCCGAGTTGGCGGCTGAACCGCGCCCCTGGCAAAGGATGGCGCGCCGCCGGGCTTCCCGGACAATGTCGTAGACGGTGAGGAAATAATGCGGATAGCCCAGCTCTTCGATCACCGACAGCTCGTCCTCGATGCGCTGGCGGACCCTGTGAGAAATACCGCTTGGCCAACGAGTTACCGCACCTTTTTCAACCTCCGCTCTTAAGAACTGACTTGAAGTCATGCCCGGCGGAATGGCCTCGTGCGGGTAGTCGTAACGGATATCCCGCAGATTGAAATGACAGCCGTCGACGATGCGCCGCGTCCGAGCCAGCGTCTCGGCTGGATAAATCGCTGCCAGAGTATGGCGCGCTCGCAGATAACGTTCGCCGTTGGCTGCCAGGCGTTGGCCGGCGGCCTGAACCGTGGTGTGAAGCCTGAGTGCGGTGAACACGTTCTGCAGCATCAGGCGCGAGCGCGCGTGCATGCAGGCATCACCCACGGCCACGACCGGCAGACCGTGGCGCGATCCCAGCGTGTACAGGCGTTCCACGTGGAGTGCGTCGTGAGGGCCTCGATGCAGGGCCAGCGCAAGACAACCGGCATGGGGGCGCTCGACACTCAGCCAGCCGAGAAGGTCGTGCAGTGCCGGCTCGGGCGCTCGAGCGTAATCGGGCAACACGACAAGCCAGCAGTCGTGGGCGCCCAGCTCGTTAAGATCAGCACGCGCCAGACGATATTGGCCCTTGTGGAGACAATTGCGTCCTCTGGTGATGAGGCGGCACAGCTGGGTATAGCCGGCCCGATTGCGTGCCAGCACGACAACCGTGGGGCCTTCGACCAGCGTGATCCGTGTGCCGAGGATGAGTTTGATGCCGTGCTGCTCGCTGGCGGTCAGGGCGCGTACCGCACCGGCCAGGCTGCATTCATCGGTCAGGGCGATCGCGTCATACCCGAGACGCGCCGCGCGCTCGATCATCTCCTCCGGATGCGATGCGCCGAAATGAAAAGAAAAATTACTGACACAACAAAGCTCTGCGTAATAAACGTCATGTGATTGATCATCTTTCCGGTACCCGCTCATCCAAACAGCCCGTGGACGTAGTAATATGCTGTGGTGCGGTCGGTGGCTTCCAGGTCTCGAAAGACCCAGAGCAGTCGCCCGCGGGTGTCGAGTACACGGTAATAATCGCGTCGCTGGCCCTGTTGCCACCAGCCACTTTCAATGCGCTCGGGGCCATGGAGCCAGCACCACTGCGTCAATGCCCGGTCGGAGATCGGTCGAGGCGATTCGAAGAGCCAGAGCGGGCGGGGCAGCGGATCGCTGGCCTGAGACGGCGTGGCGACAGCCGACGGCGGTCGGTCTCGATAGACACTGGCATGCTCGGCGCGATGGTCGTCGATCTGGTGCAACCATTGCACGGCCTCGTGTCCAAGACGTGCGCGAAGTCGATCGAGCACGGCAGGCCAGCTGTCGTCGTCGCCATTGTCCTGGCCGGGTTGTGGCCAGAAACCGGCCTGTTTATGGCGGGATCGGCGCAACCGGTCGCTGACCAGTCGGAGCCCGACAACCGGTGCAACCAGTTGCACACGTTCCAGGCGCTGATGGGCAACGTGCTCGAGATGACGAGCATCATGGGTCGGTGCCGATAGGGCGAGTTGCAGTCGGGTGGGGGGTTCCCGTTCGTGGATCAGAGACAGGCGCAGTGTCTGGATTGCGCTATCGGCACCTAGCAGGAAACCGGCCAGCGCATCGAATACCCGACGCAGCACGAATACCAGCCCCTGTGTGCTGTCGACAGCGGCATTCAGTTCGTGTCGGGTGTTGTAGCGTGACGGCAGACGAAACAAGGCAAGCCCGTGCGGTCGCTGTCCTCGCAATCGCTCGAGATAGGCCGACAGTTCAGGACCGAAACGATGGATCAGTGTGCCGCTGGGCAGGGCGAACAGTTCGCCGGCCAGGCGCAACCCGCTGGCCGATAGCGTGGCCCGTACGTTGGCCGACAGGTCGAGGCAAGCGATGGACAGCTCGTCCGGACAGCGCCGGCGTCGGATGCTCTCATCGGCCCGGGCAAAAGCCAGAGCGGCCTGGGGGGTTTCGCCGAGGCCGGCCCGATAGCGATAGCCCATCCGGGTCAGGTCTGTCTCGATCCGCTGCCACAGGGCGGCACGTCCCCCGAACAGACGCTGGCTGGCGCCGATTTCCATGATCAGGTGCGTGCATGTGACCTTGTCGCCGCCGGCCAGTGCCCAATGCAACTGGCTGCTGTAGCCCCAGGCCCAGCCAGCCAGTCGGACCATGGCTGTCTTTTCGAGTGCTATGTGTCGTTCATGCAGCACCGCCTCGGGCAGGCGCAGACGGGCGTCGGCCAGTGCCATCCCGTTTCGTGCGCCGGCGGCCAGCGCCACAGGGTCGGCGGCCACGATGCGCTGGCGCTGTGCCGTGGTCTCGGTCACGAGCATGCCGGCCCCGCCATCCGATGCCTCGGGCGTGATGCGACAATCCAGCGCCCAGTGTCTGAAACGCAGGGCCAGCCACATGGGTCACTCCGGCGGGTCATCCCGGTCTGCCCGGAACCCGGCATGTCGCCGGGATCGGTCGTGACTGGAAGGCACAGCCGGCGGCTCTACATCGTTGTCCGCCGGTGTCGTCGCCACGCGTGCCAGTCCGGTTATCGGCGGCGGGGCATGCCAGGGCGTGTCGCGATCGACCGTCAATCCGTCCATGCGGGCCCCGGCGGGGCCCCGGCATTTGATGACTTCCAGGCGCTGACGCCCCTGACGGCTTGTCAGAGCCAGGCGTAGGGCGGCCGGCGAACGCTGACGTGCCGCGGCCAGCGCGCGATAGACGAAAACCGGGCAGCCGGCTTTTTCGCTGGCCAGTTGCAGGCGACGCAACGCCGCACTGTCCAGTTGCTGTTCCCAGAGCACCAGTCCGACGAGACCGCCGGCCTCGGCGAGCTGCTCAACGCTCCAGACACATTCGCCGGCGCGCTCGCATCGAATGATCGGCAGCCGGGCACGATCGATGCCATGGGCCTCCAGCGCGAGGGCGTTGAGATGATGCGGGGGGTTGATCAGGACAAGGCGGGTTTGCGGCGCAGCCGCCAGGCGCGGCGCCATTGCCTGCAGGAGAAATCCGAATTCGCCGATGCCGGTCTGTTCGATCAGCCATTCGGTGACGCCGGTCAACGGATAGCCGCGCCCCGGCAGTATCCGATCAAGCGCAGGCCAGCCGGTCGAACAGGTCGCCAATCGGCCGGCCTGACTGGCTCGATGGACGCCGTGCTTGTACAAGCGACGCGCCAGGGCGGCGATATCGGCTTGTCTTGAGGACGTATCATGCGATTGCATAACTGTATTTATATACAGTTTTTCGGGCGTTGACCAGAGCTCGGGCACAATCGTGTTCAAGTCATTGATCAGCCGATCGGCAGCCGCGAAAACGGCCGTCGGCGCCGATCACCATGCGCTCAGACGAGCGCGGTGTGGCGGTTCTGGATCTGCTCGAAAGGCAGCGGGCGGCCCACGTAATAGCCCTGTACGTTGTCGATACCGATCTGCTTGAGCGCAGAGAACTGCTCGCGCGATTCGACGTGTTCGGCCACGGTCAACAGGCCAAGCGCGTTGCTGACACGTCCGATGGCTTCGATGATGGAGTGCTCGACCGGGTCCTCGAGCATCCGGCTGACGAGCTTGCCGTCGATCTTGACGAAATCCGAAGGCAGGTGCTTGAGATAACTGAACGAGCTCAGCCCGCTGCCGAAATCGTCGAGTGCGAAGCGACAACCGAGCAGTCGCAGTGACCGCATCAGTTCACCGGCGCGTTGCAGGTTGGTCACGGCGGCGGTTTCGGTGATCTCGAAGACCAGACGCCGTGGATCCACTCCGGAAGTTTCGATGCATTCGCGTACGAAGCCGATGAACTGTTCGTCGGTGATCGATTGCCCGGAGATGTTGATGCTGTAATAGCCGATGTTGGTCAGCTCGTTCTGGCGATGCGAGATCAGATCCAGGGCGTGCTCGATCACCCAGCGGTCGATGCGCGGCGCCATGCTGTAGCGCTCGGCCGCCAGCAGCAGGTTCTGCGGCGAGCCGGCATCCTGGCCGTCACCGCCCAGGCGCAGCAGGAGCTCGAGCCCCAGCTGGCTGGTGTCTTCGCCCAGCGGGTAGATCGGCTGGGCGAAGAGCTTGAAACCGGTGTGCTCCAGGGCTTCGCTGATCTGCTGCATGCGCTCGATGTCGTAATCGCGCATGCGTGCCTCGTCGCTGTCGGGCTGATAGACCTGCACATGATTGCGGCCACGTTCCTTGGCGACATAACAGGCGGTATCGGCCTGACGAAGCAGTTCGGCGGCGCTGACGGAATCGGCCTCGATGACGACCAGGCCGATGCTTGCGCCGAGCCGGAAGATGCGGCCCTGCCAGTGGAAGCGGAAACCCTCGATCCATACCCGCAGCCGCTCTGCGACATGCTCGGCCGTCTCGAGGGTCGTGTTCTTCATGATCAAGCCGAATTCGTCGCCCCCGAGACGCGCGAGGATGTCGCCACCGCGCAGCTCGGCGCCGATGCGGGAGGCCAGCTGGCGCAGCATGGCATCGCCGGCGTGATGGCCGCAGCTGTCGTTGACGAGCTTGAACTGGTCGAGATCGATATAGCACAGCGCGTGGCGACGATTCTCGCGGCCCACGTTCTCGATGATGCTGGACAGCTGCTGTTCGAAGGCGCGGCGGTTGAGCAGGCCGGTCAGTGAGTCGTGGTTGGCCTGATAGGTCAGCTCGCGTGAAACGCGATAGAGACGGGTGACGTCGCGCAATACCACCACGGTGCCTTCGGCACCGTCGGCGCTGGCGTGGATGGGCGAGACATTGATGGTCACCCAGCGCCGCGACTCGCGTCGGGCCTTTTCTCCCTTGACGCGCAGGGTGCGGGTTGGATCGCGCGTCACGCCGCTGTCCAGAACCTCGTCGATCAGGCCGGTAACCGGCTGATTCTGTTCTGCATCCTGGAGCTTGCAGACCTCGTCGAAGTGCCGACCGACGAGCTGATCCTCACGGCTCATCAAGATCTGCTGGGCGGCGGGGTTGGCGAAATCGACCATACCGCGGCTGTCGGTGGTGACTACGCCATCGCCGAGGGCGGCCAGAGTCACCTGGGCACGCTCCTTTTCGACATCGAGCTGACGCTGGGTCTCGATCAGGCGGGTGCCGTCGCGACAGATGCCTTCGCTGCCGGTGGTCACGCCCGCGGCATTGTCGAGCCGGCGCACCGATACCAGCAACCAGGCATAGCTGCCGTCCCGGCGGATCACCCGAATCGGGCGCCGCTCGATGCGTTCACTATCGAGCAGATGACGCAGATCATGGGCCGGATCAGCCAGCAGCTTCTCGAGTGGATAATCCTGGAGTTCGCGAGGCGAGTAACCCAGCATGTCGGTGACGGAATCGCTGATCCAGCGAATACGTCCCTGGGCATCGGCGTGATAGAGCACGTCGGTGACGTTGCGCAGCAGGCGCTGGATGCGCTGGTGGCGCTGAAGCAGCTTTTCCCGGTAGTCCTGCACATGGACGACCAGACGGGTTGCCGCGTCGGCCAGAGCCTGGGCGTCCGGGCCGATCGGACAGGTCAGTCGCGGTGTAGTCTGGCTGTCGAGATCGATATCGGCCAGCCAGTAGGCCAGCCGGTGGGCGTCATCGTGGCGCCGCTGGGCCTGGCTGTGCTGGTCGATCACGAATAGCAGCATGCCGGCCAGGCCACAGATCACGACCAGGGCAAGCGAGACGGGGCGCCACGTGGTCGGCGCCCAGAACATGCCGACCAGTGCGACCAGTTGAACGCACAGCAAGCCGCTGGCCACCCACGATCGAATCCGGCCGGTCATCGATCGGTCCGGACGGGATCGACGGCTGGATCCGGGCCGAACACCGGCAAGAGCGGAAAATGCAAGTAGGCCATTAGATATCGACAGAGCGTCAGACAGACCGAGTATACTTAAAAACACAAAGGAAATCGGCTTGTCCGAACCGATGCAGATGACTCCGAATCAAGCCGAGCGGCCCCGGCGAATGCTGCGTGCGGCTATATGAGCAGTATGAATGGCAGGGCAATCGCACGCTGGCTGCGGACCGGGCTGCAACGCATATGGCTGCGTCTGCTGAGCTCGGTGCGCCTGAGCGTGGAATACTCGCGGGCGAACATGAAGCTGTTCGCATTGTTCGAGATTCTCGGCCAGCCGATCTACTTCATTCTCTGGAAATTCATCTATCCGCAGCCCCATGAGAATCTGGAGCTGCGCCTGGCATGCATTCTGTTATCGCTGCCCATGCTGTTCGAGCAACAGATGCAGGGCCGCCTCTGGCGCCGTGTGTTGCCGGTGTACTGGATTGTCTTTCTCGTGTTCGAGCTGCCGTTTTTTTTCATTTACATGTCGTTGATCAACAACTTCTCGTCGCTGTGGGCGATCTCTACCATGGCGGCCGTGATGGTGATGGTGATCCTCGTCTACGACTGGCTGATGAGTCTCTTGCTGGCCTTCATCGGCGCCGGCGCGGCCTGGCTCGTGTTCGAGGCCTCGGGGGGCATGATCGTGGACCCGCCGTTACCCGTGGCGGCGTTGTTCTGGATCTATCTCTTCGGCCTTGCCTCCGGTACGGCTTTCAACTACAAGACCGAGCTCGTCGCACGCGAGAAGCTTTCGGCGATCACCGATGCGGTCGGCACCATGGCGCATGAGCTGCGAACGCCGCTTCTGGGGATCAGAAGCGGGGCACGGGGGCTCAACAATTATATTCCGACCCTGATCCAGGGATATCAGGCGGCTCGGGATCACGGACTCGATGTCCCGATGATCCGACGTGCGCACTTCGAACAGATCAGCGCGGTGCTCAATCGCATCGAAAGCGAGACCGAATACACCGGCGCCGTTCTCGACATGCTGCTGGTCAACTCGAGCCGGACGGCGATCGACAGCCGCTCGTTCGAGCGGGTGAGCATCAACCAGTGCGTCGATGAGGCCCTGGATCGCTACCCGTTCCATTCCACGCAGGAACGTGCGCTCGTGGAATGGCGGGCCGGCGACGACTTCGTCTTCCAGGGCACGCACGTGCTGATGGTTCATGTGCTGTTCAATCTGCTCAAGAACGCGTTGTATCAACTGGCGCGTTCCGGCCGCGGCCGGATCAGCATCTGGAGTCTGCGTCGTCGCGGCGAGCGCATGAACGAGCTGCATTTCCGGGACACCGGCCCGGGCATTCCCGCGGCGACGCTGCCGCGAATCTTCGACCGGTTCTATTCCGGCATGCCCCGTGGACAGGGAACCGGCATCGGTCTTGCCTTCGCACGCGTAGTCATCGAGAGTTTCTACGGACAGATCATCTGCCAGTCCGTCGAGGGCGAATACGCAGAATTCATCATCCGGTTACCGGACCCCCAAGACCTATGAAAGACGCAGACATCGCCCCTTATTTCCATCCGACCCAGATCGTGCTCGTCGACGACGACATCGATTTTCTGGGCAATCTGAGTCTGCAGCTCGATTCCGATCTCGCGTATCTGCTGTTCGATTCGACCAGCAAGGCCCTGGATTATCTCACCGCCCACAACGGGCGCAGTGCGTCACGCGAGCGTTTCTTCCAGCGCACATCCGCCGGTTCGGATGCGGGGACGACGCCGCGGCCTCTGGAAATCGATTGCCACGCGATTCAGCAGGAGATGGGATCAAGCGAGCGTTTCTCGCAGGTCTCGGTGGTGCTGGTCGATTACGCGATGCCGGAGATCGACGGCATCGAGTTCTGTCGCCGGATAAATGATCCGCATATCAAGAAGATCCTTTTCACCGGCGTGGCGACCGAATCCGTGGCCGTGGATGCCTTCAACAAAGGCGTGATCGATCAGTACATTCGCAAACAGGAACGTGCGGTCTACGACACCCTGAACCAGGCGATACGAAGCTTCCAGCGCGAATACATCCGCGATCTGTTCGTCGCGGCCGCGGATATCTTCTCCATGCGCACGCCGCCGATCCTCTCGGATCCGGCGACCCCGAGCCTGCTGGATGCGCTCGCGCGGGATCACGGCATGATCGAATACTATCTCGCCGATGAACCGCCGGGCATGCTGTTTGCCGACGCTGCTGGACGTGTGCAGCGGCTTGTGGCGCTCGACGCGCGCGAATGCGCTGCCGAAGCGCAGCGTCTGGCTGCCCTGGGGCTACCGGACTCGGCCGTGGCCGAAATCGAAAGCGGGGCGCGGCTGTGCGATCCGGCGTTGACGCGAGACGACATGGCCAACTGGCGCGAACACAGCGTTGTACCGACTGTGTCGGGTCACGCGCTCGGCGCCCGATACTGGGCCGTGTTCCCCGTCAGCGATCCGTTGATGAGTCAGGCCAGGCCGAGTTACGAGGCATTTCTGGAATGGCTCGATACCGTCGGCTACGCGCTGATGTAGAGCGGCGCCGGTGAGGCAAGGGTGAGGCAGCATGGCCTTGTGATGAGATTTCCTGACGCCCCGGTGCATTGTCGTCGCGGCGTCTGTTGAAGACAATTCAGATTCATGTGCCAGCCGGTTATATACTGATGGCTGGTTGTTTTTGTCATTGTTTTTCTGATCACAAATCCACGAGGGTCGTTATGAAATTGTCACAAGCCCATGCTACGCAGTCTTGCACTGCCGACAACGCCGTCGAGCCGAACTTTCTGCGCACGCACGTCGATGTCTATTTCCGCGAGCGCGTCGAAAAGACATGGAACGGTGGCCATATCATGCACGGCATCGCGCCGGGCGAGGACGCCATCATGCTAGTCAGCAACGACTATCTGTCGCTGGCTGATCGTCCCGAGATCGCGCGTGCCCAGATCGACAAGCTGGCCGATAGCGACAACACGATGGTGATGTCGGCGGTCTATCTGCACGGCGAGAATGCCCAGGACGACTTCGAGGCCGACATGGCCGCCTGGATGGGGTTGGAGTCGAGCCTGCTGTGCCAGTCCGGCTATGCGGCCAATGTCGGCCTGATCCAGTCGATCAGTGCACCGGAAACGCCGGTTTATATCGACATGATGGCCCATGCCTCGTTGTGGCAGGGCGTGCAGGCTGCGGGCCTCACGCCGCGTCCGTTCCGTCACAACAGCGCCTCGCATCTGGCCTCGCAGATCGAGCGTCACGGTGCCGGGCTCGTGATCATCGATTCGATCTACAGCACCAACGGGAGCGTGGCGCCGCTGGCCGAAATCGTGGATGCCGCCGATCGTACCGGCTGCGTGATGATCGTGGACGAATCCCACTCGCTGGGTACGCACGGCCCGAACGGGGCCGGCATGGTCGCCGAGCTCGGTCTGCAGTCGAAAGTGCATTTCGTGACGGCAAGCCTGGCCAAGGCCTTCGCCGGCCGGGCCGGGCTGATTGCCTGCAGCGATCGCCTGCGTCAGTTCATCAAGTACAACGCTTTCCCGGCGATCTTCTCCTCGGCACTGCTGCCGGCGGAAGTCGCGGGGCTGGCCAAGACACTGGATCTGATCCGGGATGCCGATATCGCGCGGCGGCGCCTGCATGCCAACGCAACCTATCTGCGCACCGCACTCGACGAACTGGGCTACAACGTCTCTGACAGCCAGTCGCAGATCGTGGCGTTGGAGGCCGGTGCCGAACAGCAGACCATGGTCCTGCGCGACGCGCTGGAAGCGCGCGGCGTGTTCGGGTCTGTGTTCTGTGCGCCGGCCACCGCGGCCAAGCGGTCCCTCATCCGGCTGTCGGTCAACGCGGCTCTCACGCACGACCAGCTGGATCACGTCATTACGGTCTGCGGAGAAATCCGCGAGATGGTGGACATGGCCAACTGGCCGTCGACCAAGCGTCGCCAGCGTAGCGAAGACGCCGGCATGGCCAGCCGCGCGGGTTGATCGTGCCGACCGAGGAAAACGTACGCGACAGCGGCTCGCCGGTGGCGATCTTCGACGGTCACAACGACATGCTTCTGCGGCTGGTCGATCAGTCCTCGGAACGGGCTGTCGAAGCCTTTCTAGAGGGGCGTGGCACGGGGCATCTCGATCTGCCGAGGCTGATATCGGGCGGCTTCGTCGGCGGTCTGTTCGCGGTGTTCGTGCCATCGCCGTCATCGGCCATGCGGGGCCCGAAGCGCACGACAAAAGGCTACGACACGCCGGCGCCGCCGGCCATGAGCCAAGGCGAGGTGCTGCCCTCGGCCCTGGCCATGACCGGTCTGCTGCATCGGCTCGCCGAGCAGTCCGGCGGCCGGTTTCGTGTCTGCACGACGGTCGCACAAATCCAAGCAGCGCGACGGGATAACGCCGTTGCGGCGGTTTTGCACTATGAGGGCGCCGAAGCCATCGATACCGAGTGTCATACCCTGGATGCGCTCTACGCCGCGGGCCTGCGCTCTCTGGGCCTCGTCTGGAGTCGGCCCACGGCATTCGGCCACGGTGTACCGTTTCGTTTTCCGGGGTCCCCGGATATCGGACCGGGACTGACGTCGGCGGGGCGCTACCTGGTTCGGGCCTGCAACGAGCGTGGCATCGCCGTGGATCTGTCACATCTCAACGCCCAGGGTTTCTGGGACGTGGCCGGCCTCAGCACGGCCCCTCTTGTCGCCAGCCATTCCAACGCGCACGCGCTCTGCCCTCATACCCGCAATCTGACCGACGATCAGCTGCGCGCGGTTCGGGATTCCGGCGGGGTGGTCGGTCTCAACTTCGGCACGTATTTTCTTCGGCCGGATGGCGGTACCAGCGCCGATACGCCGGTCTCGGTGATGGTCGACCATATCGATCACATGATCGACATCATGGGCGACGCGCACGTCGGCCTGGGCTCGGACTTCGACGGTATCCAGGCTTCGCCGATCCGCGACGGAGCCGACATGCAAACGCTTGTGGCCGCCCTGCGTGAGCGCGGTCATGACGAGTCGCGCATCGCGCGGCTGACGTGCGACAACTGGCTGCGCGTGCTGGCGCAAACCTGGGGCGAATAGGCCGGGCCGGTCAGTGCGTATCGGCTCCGGATTCCAGGCGCACGCGGCTACCGTCGGGATAGACCAGATAGCGTTCGCCACCGGAGACGGCTGGCCCGAACCGTCCATCGTGTCGGGCGGCCTGGAGGCCGGCTTCGAATTGCGCGAACGTGATGCCGCCTTTCTTGGCGTTATCGGCGGGCTGCTGGATCGTCGGCCCGGTATCGAACGAGTCGTAAGCATCGGCCAGCGCCGGATCGGCCTTGATCTCCTCCGGGCTGAGCAATGCATCGTGGTTCCGGTCGAGCTGATCGAACAGCGCACGCACGGTCTGAGATTGACGCTCGTCGTCATTCGATGCCGCGCCGGCGATGACAGGCGCAACACCCAGTGTCAGCGCCGCGATGCCGATGACAAAAACGTTGATTTTCACGTCGTGACTCCCAGGGTCTGTTGAGGTTTCGTTCGAGCGCCTTTCCGTCGAGAGGCCGCAGTGTGTCCGGCAAGGCGCGAGTTGCCGATCGTGGCGTGCCACGATCAAGGCTCGCAACGCCGCAGGGCGCGATTTGTGGCCCAACCCTTCGGGACAAGCGCTGTTTTGCGGCAACACAGCGTTGTAGCCTGCTGGTGCAGAATAACGGCACGGCGCGCACTACGCCTCGTCTTGCTGCAAAACAGCACTTGGCGCGGACTCGCACGAAACATCAGCAGGCCCTAGGGATATCGACAATGGCATCATCCGCCGTCGAAGATGAACGCAGCATGTCGGGCCAGCGGACCGGCATCGCTCGATGAATCGACCGAGCCGCCTGCCCGCGCGGCCGCTCCACGACGAGGATCCTCATCATGCCCGGAACCGGTCACGGCAACGCTTCAGCACTGCAGGCCTTCGACGATGCCGATGCCGCGCTTGCACGTATCGAGTCTCTCTATGCCCGCGCCTGCGCCGAGATACGCGATCGTCACGCGCGTTTCATGGCCGGCGAGCGGGCGCCGGAGCCGCTGCCGAACGCGTTCTATCCCTATGTCGGCATCGAGATCACCAGTGATCGCCTGAGTGCGAATGCCCGACCCACCTATGGTTCGTTACGCAAGGGCGGTGTGCACGGCACCACCGTCACGCAGCCCGCGCTATTTCGCGATTATCTCGCCGAACAGTTGCGCCTGTTGCTCGTCAATCACGGCGGCCCGATCCAGGTCGGACTCAGCGACCAGCCAATACCGCTGCCGTTCGTCATCGAAGCCGCGACCGCGAATCTGGAGCCGGATGGGCTGCGCGCCATGGAGCAGGCATTCGCACTGCCCAATCTGGCTTTCATTGACGACTCGATCGCCAACAGCAGTCATCGCACGCTACCCGGCGCGCCGTTCCCGCTGGCGCTGTTCGATGCGCCGCGTACGGATCTGGCCTTGCAGCGGCTCGCTCACTACACAGGCACGGACCCGGCGTATTTCCAGGGCTTTGTCCTGCTGACGAACTATCAGCGCTATGTCGACGACTTTCGCGATCATGCGGCTCGAGCGCTTTGCGAGGACAACGAATACACGGGCTTCGTCGGCCCGGGCGACGAGATCGTGGGCCGCGCGGACGGGACCGGCCTGAGCGCTGGCGGTGCCGCTCCCGGCCATCTGCCGCCGATGCCGGCCTATCATCTGACACGGGCCGACGGGCTGGGCGTCACGTTGATCAACATCGGTATGGGGCCGTCGAATGCCAAGACGATCACCGATCATCTGGCCGTGCTGCGCCCACACTGCTGGTTGATGATCGGCCACTGCGGCGGGCTGCGACGCTCACAGCAGCTCGGTGACTACGTCCTGGCCCACGGCTACGTCCGCGAGGACCATGTGCTGGACCAGGATCTGCCGCCGTGGGTGCCGATTCCGCCGATCGCCGAAGTCCAGCAGGCCCTCGAACACGCGGTGACCAACGTCACGGGACTGTCCAATCGCGAGATGAAGGATCGTCTGCGCACGGGTACGGTCGCCAGCACCGACAATCGCAACTGGGAATTCCGGTTCGACGAACTCTACGAGCGTTTCTCGCAGTCCCGCGCGATCGCGGTGGACATGGAAAGTGCCGCGATCGCGACCAACGGATTCCGGCTGCGTGTCCCCTACGGCACGCTGCTCTGCGTGTCCGACAAACCGATGCACGGCGAGTTGAAGCTGCGCAGCATGGCCAATGCGTTCTACCGAACCCGGGTCAGCCAGCATCTGACGATCGGGCTGGAGACTGTACGTCTCTTGCGGGAAAGCGGGCTTGAAGCGTTGCATTCACGAAAGCTTCGCTCGTTCGACGAGCCGGCTTTTCGTTAGGGCCTGTTAACACTTCGCGCGTGACCGCGTTGCCGGTTTTTAGGCGCAACCCAACGGGATGGCGGTCATTTTTCCGCTATCCGGCGTTGTCGTTCGCGACGGTAGAATGACGGCCGTACGCGCCCGATGCCTTGTCTTGTAAAAAATGATCGCCGGCGCGGTGCATTCGGGACGTGTTATTAATCCGGCATAAAAATAGATGATTTTTCGGGTTGATAATGCGCGTGTGCGAAAGCACGCGCGCCACGGCCAACGGCCGTGAAGCCATTGAAAACAAAAGACGGACAAGTGCCGGCGTTTCTTTCGATGGCGTTGAAAACAGCTGACGTCGTCAGCTGTTTGGGTGCCGGATTAATAACAGGCCTTAAGATATCCCACGGGGAGACAGGGGAACGTCCGGCCAAGGAGCTTTGCGATGTCATCTGTTTTATTTCGCCCGTTCAGCACGCGCACACGTCGCGGATTGCGATACGGTCTCATGACGGCCGTGCTGGCCGTGTCAGCAAGCGGCTGTGCGCTGTTCACGCCCGGCGGGAGCCACGATGTCGGGCTGTTATCGACCACGGATCTCACCACGCACTGTCATCGACTGTGGTCCGCCGATCAGGATTCGTTCCGACTGTGTCAGCAGTTGCAGAATCGCAGCCGCGCCAGTCTGTCCCACTATGCGCAAACCCATGATCTGACCCGTGACAATCTGGCCAGGCGTGCCGGTGACGACGGCGACCCGGCCACCGCGGTCAACGCCTGTCTGACGCGTTTCCGGCCGGATTACACTTCGGTGTGGCGTTGTGTTCAGGAAAGAGCCGATCCGTCGGCGAGCTGAGCCTCGACCCGCCGCATTAATCGAGCACGCAAGAAAAAGCCCCGCCGAAGCGGGGCTTTGTCGTGGCTGCCTTGGCCGGACCGATCAGGCCGCCTTGGCGAGCTGGCGCAGCACGTAGTGCAGAATGCCGCCGTTCTGATAGTAATCCCACTCCTTGGGCGTATCGATACGTACCCGAGCATCGAACTCGACGGTCTCGCCCGATGCCTTGGTGGCGGTGATGTGCACTGACTTGGCCCCGGCGGCCAGACCCTCGATATCGTAGGTCTCGGTGCCGTCCAGACCCAGCGATTCGTGGGAATCACCTTCGTTGAACTGCAGGGGCAGCACGCCCATGCCGACGAGGTTGGAACGGTGGATCCGCTCGAAGGACTCGGCGATCACGGTCTTCACGCCGAGCAGCAGGGTGCCCTTGGCCGCCCAGTCGCGCGAGGAGCCGGTGCCGTATTCCTTGCCGGCGAGGATGACCAGCGGCGTACCTTCGTCGCGATACTTCATCGCCGCGTCGTAGATGAACATCTCGCGGCCTTCCGGCTGATACTGCGTCCAGCCGCCCTCGGTACCGGGCGCCAGCTGATTGCGCAGACGCACGTTGGCAAACGTGCCGCGCATCATGACTTCGTGGTTGCCGCGGCGCGAGCCGTAGCTGTTGAAGTCGGATGGGGCCACGCCTTGTTCCTGCAGATACTGGCCTGCCGGCGAGTCCTTGGTGATCGCGCCGGCCGGAGAGATGTGGTCGGTCGTGATCGAATCACCCAGCTTGGCCAGGCAGCGCGCGCCCGCAATGGAGGCCGGGATATCGCCGGCATCGACGCTCATGCCTTCGAAGTAGGGCGGATTCTGGACGTAGGTGGAATCCTTGTCCCACTCGTAGATTTCGCCTTCGGGCACGTCCAGGTTCTGCCAGCGATCGTCGCCGGCAAATACGTCGCCGTAGGAATCCTTGAACATCTCGGAGTTCAGCGAACTGCCAATGGTGTCGTAGATTTCCTTCTGGGACGGCCAGAGATCCTTGAGATAGACCGGGTTGCCGTCCTGGTCCTCGCCGAGGGCGTCTTCGGTCAGATTGATGTCGATGGTGCCGGCCAGCGCATAGGCCACGACCAGCGGCGGGCTGGCGAGGAAGTTCATGCGCACATCGCCGTGCACGCGGCCTTCGAAGTTGCGATTGCCCGACAGCACGGAGGCCACGTTCAGATCGTTTTCACGCACCGCGTTGCCGATCGGTTCCGGGAGCGGGCCGGAGTTGCCGATGCAAGTGGTGCAGCCATAGCCGACAAGCTGGAAGCCGAGATTGTCCAGATCGTCGTCCAGACCGGCTTTTTCCAGATATTCGGTCACGACCTTGGAGCCGGGCGCCAGCGAGGTCTTGACCCACGGTTTGACCTGCATGCCCTTGGCCGCGGCGTTACGTGCGACCAGGCCGGCCGCCAGCATGACCGCCGGGTTCGAGGTGTTGGTGCAGGACGTGATCGCCGCGATCACGACCGAGCCATCGTGCAGATCGAATTCGGCGTCCTTATAGGAGACCGGTGCATGCACCGGGCCGCCGACGCTGTCCGCGGCCAGGCCCGACTCGCTTTGCATTCTGGCTTCTTCCAGGGACTTGCCGGCCTTTTCGGCACGGCTTCTCATGAAAGGCTCGACCTCGCGCTTGTAGGTCGCCTGCATATCGGAGAGCAGCACGCGATCCTGCGGCCGCTTCGGGCCGGCCAGGGAAGGCTGGACGGTCGACAGGTCGAGCTCGAGCGTATCGGTGTATTCGGCATCGGCCTGACCCGGCTCTCGCCACAGGCCCTGGGCCTTGGCGTACTCACGGGTCAATTCGAGCTGCTCGGCATCGCGGCCGGTCAACTCCATGTAGCGGATGGTTTCCTCGTCGACCGGGAAGATGCCGCAGGTCGCGCCATATTCCGGCGCCATGTTGGCAATCGTCGCGCGATCGGCCAGGGCCAGGTCGGCCAGGCCGTCGCCGTAGAATTCGACGAACTTGCCGACCACGCCCTTGGCGCGCAGCATTTCGGTGACCGTGAGCACGAGGTCCGTGGCGGTCGTGCCCTCGGCCAGCTTGCCGGTCAGCTTGAAGCCGACGACCTGCGGGATGAGCATGGTGATCGGCTGACCGAGCATGGCCGCCTCGGCCTCGATGCCGCCCACGCCCCAGCCGAGCACGCCCACGCCGTTGATCATGGTGGTGTGGGAGTCGGTGCCGACCAGCGTGTCCGGATAGGCCAGGTTCTTGTCTTCGTTGCCAAAGACCACGCGGGCCAGATATTCCAGGTTGACCTGGTGGACAATGCCGGTGTCCGGAGGGACGACCTTGAAGTTGTCGAACGCACCCTGGCCCCAGCGCAGGAACGCGTAGCGCTCCTTGTTGCGGTTGAATTCGAGTTTGGCGTTCAGGTCGAAGGCCTGGTCCGAGCCGTATTCATCGACCATCACCGAGTGATCGATGACGAGTTCGGCCGGCGAGAGCGGATTGATCTTGTCCGGGCTGCCGCCGAGATTCTTCATGGCATCGCGCATGGCGGCCAGGTCGACCACGGCCGGCACGCCCGTGAAGTCCTGCAGCACCACACGCGCCGGCGTGAAGGCGATCTCGGTATCCGGCTCGGCCTTGGCATCCCAGTTCGCCATCGCCTCGATATCCGAAGCGGTCACGTTGGACCCGTCTTCGTGGCGGAGCAGGTTCTCGAGCAGAATCTTCTGGGCGTAGGGCAGTTTCGCGATGTTGGGAAACTGCTTCTCTAGCGCGGGAAGGCTGAAGTAATCGAAGCTGCGGTCTCCGACAGTGAATTGCGTGCGAGTCCCAAAGCTATCGGTCATGAACCTTATCTCCTGAGCCGGTGAATGATCGCTTTCGGCGAGGCGCCGGGCGGCGCAAGTATAGCGCTTGCGGGTTCATCCTGCAGGCGTTTCCGACGGATCGGAAAATCGGTATTTGCGGTTTCCCGGCCGGTCATGGCGGGTGCCGCAAGGCCGATCTATGTCGTTGAAAGACTGGCAAGCAGCGCCTTGCGTCGAAAGATGAGCGAAGTGAAACCGCCGCCGCACTGCCGCCACATGACGCCACAACGCACCGCCGCCAGCAGCTGCGTGCGCATGCGTCGCTGCAGATGCTCGTTGTTCAGATAACTGGGATGGCCCTGCAGCATGATCTGCGGGCGCATCGGGCTGACCGTCTCGCGATAGGCATCGTTGAGAATATCGGCCACATCGTTCGGGTCGGCCAGCCGTGCACGATCGATCGCGCCGCGCAGGCGGCCGAGCGCCTGTTCGTCGCGCATGAGTTTGCCGGCCAGTTTGAGCACCTGACCGATATAGCGGGCCACGGCCGCGGCCTTGGCGTCGGGTTGCTCTCCGGAGAGCTGCATGCGCATGTAGCGCAGGCCGTCCGCGACCTGGCCGGTATCGCCGTAGACGTCGATCACATCGTCCGGGTCGGTACAGAAGATGGCATGCGTGGCCCGCTCGAAGCGCACCGGCTGATCCTGGCCCTCGGTGGCCATTTCATGGGCGTACAGCGTGAATTGCGCCACGCCGGCAAGCGAGTAGGCCTGGTTGCGCAGGGATGAGGAGACAGGCGACGTCATGCGTTGGCGGCTCGCTGGTCGTGGCGCACGTCATCGGCGTGACCGGGGCGGATGATTTCAGCACTGCCGAGACAGTGATCGTCGTCGTAGAACACCACGTACTGGCCGGGCGTGATGGCACGCGGCGGGCGATCGAACGTGACGGCAACATGCCCGTCGGCCTGCGGGGCGACGAGACAGTCGATGGCCTGCTGGCGATAACGCACCTGCGCCTGGCAGCGCATCGGCTCGGCCGGTGGCTGGATGAGCCAGTGGGGCGCAGCGGCGACGAGGGCGGTCTGTTCCAGCGCGGGGTGGCGCGTGTCCTGGCTCACCCACAGCGTATCGCTGCTCAGGTCCTTGTCCACGACATACCACGGTGCCTGGGCCGCGCCGGCCACACCGCCGAGCCCGAGGCCGCGACGCTGGCCGATCGTGTAATAGATGAGTCCGGCGTGTTCGGCGATGACGCGGCCCGCCAGAGCCCCGCCGGATACGCGCACCGGCCCGGCCCGGCCGGACAGATACTGTCGCAGGAAACCTTCGAAGTCGCGCTCACCGATGAAACACACACCGGTACTGTCCGGTTTGTCGTGGACCGGCAGGCCGGCTTGCTTGGCCAGCGTGCGGACGTCGGATTTCTCGATCTCACCGATCGGGAACAGTGTGCGCGAGAGGGCGACCATCGGTACGGCCGCCAGGAAATAGGACTGATCCTTGCCCGGGTCGCGACCGCGCAACAGGCGCGTCTGCCCGGCGTCGTGATCGAGGCGCGCGTAATGGCCGGTGGCGATCAGATCCGCACCGAGCCGTTCGGCGTGATGCATGAAGGCATCGAACTTGATCTCCCGGTTGCACAGCACATCGGGATTGGGCGTGCGCCCGGCCGCATAGCTGTCGAGGAAATACTGGAATACGCGGGACTTGTACTCGGCCGAGAAATCCGCCCGATGCAGCGGAATATCGAGTGCGGCGCAGACTTCGGCGGCATCGTCGAAATCATCGGCGGCCTGACACCGTCCGGCCTCGTCTTCGCCCCAGTTGAACATGAACAGGCCTTCGACCTGATATCCGGCCTCAAGCAATCGCAGCGCGGCGACCGACGAATCGACGCCGCCGGACAAGCCGACGATCACGCGGGTCTCGGCAGGGCTGTGGGGGCTGGGCGCGTTACTCATGGCGCGTCGTGCATATCGGTCAGCCGTGCCAGGGGCATCAACGGCTGCGACTCATAATCGTCGATCGCGCGGAGGACCAGGGCACTGCGCAGGTCGTCGCGTTCGCCGAGCTCGCCCCGGGTGAGCCAGTGTGTGGTGATGATGCCGTCGTCGAGCGCCTGTCTGGGGCGGTGATCGTCCACCTGGCCGGCAAGCGCGACACGCAGTGTATGGCGACCGTCGGCGTGCGGCATGTAATAGAATCCCACGATTCCGGTCGGGTGGAAACGCCAGGCGCTTTCCTCGCGTGTCTCACGAATCGCCGCATCCAGGATCGTCTCGCCCGGCTCAACGTGTCCGGCCGGCTGGTTGACGACGCGTCGACCCCGCGCGATCTCCTCGACCACGAGATAACGCGATTCACAAGCGACGATCGCGGCGACTGTCAGTTCGGCGTGTACCATGAGAAAAACCGGACCAAGGCGGTTATCGATCGTCCGAAAGTCTAGCAAAGGCCAAAATTGCATGGCCAAGCGTGCACGCCCCGGGTATCATGCGCCGGACTCAATTCACGGGCCAGCTCGAAATCATATGTCGCGTTTTGCGATGCTGTTTCCCGGCCAGGGGGCACAATCGGTCGGCATGCTCGCCGACCTCGGCGCGCACCATCCGGTGATCGGCGAGACCTTCGCCGAGGCCGGCGATGCGCTGGGTTTCGACCTGGCCGACCTCGTCACCAATGGCCCGGCCGAAACACTCGACCAGACCGAGTACACCCAGCCGGCGCTGGTGGCTGCCAGCGTTGCCGCATGGCGTGCCTTCGAGGCGGCTGGCGGCCCGCGTCCGGCATGCGTGGCCGGCCACAGCCTGGGCGAATACAGCGCGCTCGTGATGGCCGGTTCGCTCGATTTTGCGGATGCGCTGCGGCTGACGCGCCTGCGCGGGCAGGCGATGCAGAATGCGGTCGCCCCCGGTGAAGGCGCCATGGCCGCAGTCATCGGTCTCGCCGATGAAGACGTGGTCGCCGCCTGTGCCGAAGTCGAGTCGGCCCATGGCAGCGTATCCGCCGCCAACTTCAACGCACCGCTGCAGGTCGTCATCGCCGGTCACGCCGAAGCCGTGGCGCAGGCCTCGCAGATCGCCAAGGCCAAGGGCGCCAAGCTGGTCAAACCGCTGAGCGTGAGCGTGCCGTCGCACTGCGCGCTGATGTCGCCGGCCGCGGATCGCCTGGCATCGCATCTGAGCGATATACCGTTGCGCGAGCCGACGCTGCCCGTCTACCACAATGTGGATGCCCGGCCGCGCGAGGACGTGGCAGGCATTCGTCGGGCGCTGGTCGCCCAGCTTGCCGAGTCCGTGCAATGGACCGATACCATCCGCCGGATTCGCGAGACGCATTGTGATCTGTTTCTCGAATGCGGGCCGGGCAAGGTGCTTTCCGGGTTGAACAAGCGGATCGACAAGTCGATCCGGAGCATGGCGCTTTCCGAGCCCGATGACTTCGAGGCCGCGATCGCGGCTGTCGCCGAGTAGTCACGCGGCCCTCGCTCAATCCCGAATTCCGAAAACCGACATCACAACAGCTATGCCCGATAAATCACTGGCCGGTCAGATCGCGCTCGTCACCGGCGCCAGCCGCGGCATCGGTGCCGCCATCGCCGAACGTCTTGCCAACGACGGCGCGACCGTGATCGGCACGGCGACCTCCGCAAGTGGGGCAGCCGGCATCGACGAACGGCTATCGCCGCATGGTGGTGCCGGACGGGAGCTGGATGTCACCGACGGCGCTGCGGTCGAGGCGCTGATCAAGGCGATCGGCAAGGAATTCGGCGCCCCGGGCATCGTCGTCAACAATGCGGCCATCACGCGCGATACGCTGATGATGCGCATGAAGGACGATGACTGGCAGGCCGTTATCGATGCCGACCTGAACGGTGTCTTCCGTGTCTCCAAGGCGGTGCTCAAGGGCATGATGAAGGCCCGCACCGGCCGCATCGTCAATATCAGCTCGGTCGTCGGACAGATCGGCAATGCCGGCCAGGTCAACTACAGCGCGGCCAAGGCCGGTCTGCTGGGCCTGACACGCTCGATGGCGCGCGAGGTGGGCTCCCGCAACATCACCGTCAATGCCATCGCGCCGGGTTTCATCGAAACCGACATGACGCGTGTATTGCCCGAGGATACCCGCGAGGCGATGCTTGCCCAGATTCCGCTGGGCCGGCTCGGCTCGGTCGAAGACATCGCAGCCGCGGTGGCCTTTCTGGTCTCGCCGGAAGCGTCGTATATTACAGGCGAGACCCTGTCGATCAACGGCGGCTTGTACATGGGAGGGTAGTCGTCTGGCGACACTCTCTCTTTTTCCCTAGAATGGCGCGCGATCCGAAAACCGGATTCGAGCGCCGTATCAACGCGCAACGTAAGCAACAGGAGACATCCCATGAGTAGCGTGGAAGAACGAGTTCAGAAAATCATCGCCGAGCAGCTTTCGGTCAGCGAAGACCAGGTGACCTCGGAGGCCTCGTTCGTCGACGATCTGGGTGCCGACTCGCTGGATACCGTCGAGCTGGTTATGGCGCTGGAAGAAGAGTTCGAAATCGACATCCCGGACGAGGAAGCCGAAAAGATCGTCAACGTCAAGGACGCTGTCGACTACATCAAGTCGCACGCCGAGGGCTGATCGCGCTCACGGCCACGGCTTGTCGGTCGCTTTCCTGATGAGCGGCCGACCGGATATCTGCCGTCGTGTTCGGCGGCATCATTCTTTGACAGGGGGCGTCGTTGAAACAGCGTCGCGTAGTAGTAACGGGCCTGGGCATGGTGTCGCCCCTGGCCAATGACGTCGAGAATACCTGGTCGGGCATTCTGTCCGGCCGCAGCGGTATTTCATCGATCGACACGTTCGACGTGTCGGGCTATCCGACGCGTTTCGGCGGCCCGATCCGCGATTTCGACGTCACCGATTACATGCCGGCCAAGGAGGCCAAGCGTTTCGATCCGTTCGTTCACTACGGTGTGGCGGCATCGACGCAGGCCCTGGCAGACAGCGGGCTCGAGCTGTCCGACGAATACAACGATCGCGTCGGCGTGGCCGTCGGGTCGGGTATCGGCGGCATCGGCACGATCCTCAAGACCTGCGCCGGCTTTCACGACTCGGGCAACAACCCGAAGAAGGTCTCGCCCTTCTTCATCCCGAGCAGTATCGCGAACATGGCGGCTGGCGCCGTGTCCATACAGCTCAATCTGCACGGCCCGAACATTGCTGCCGTATCGGCATGCACGACCGGCGTGCACAACATCGGTCTCGCGGCTCGCCTCATCGCTGGCGGGGATGCCGATGCGATGCTGGCCGGTGGCTGCGAAATGGCGGTCAATCCGATCGGCCTGGCCGGCTTCTGCTCGGCGAAGGCGCTGTCCACGCGCAACGATGACCCGAAAGGCGCAAGCCGGCCGTGGGATGTCGATCGCGATGGCTTCGTGTTGTCTGATGGCGCCGGCGTGCTGATGCTCGAGGATCTCGAATCGGCCCAGGCGCGAGGCGCGCAAATCTATGGTGAGGTCGTCGGCTTCGGCATGAGTGGGGATGCCCATCACATCACCATGCCCAGCGGGCGCGGTGCACGTCAGTGCATGCAGCGGGCGCTGGACAACGCCGGCATGACCGGCGCCGACATCCAGTATGTCAACGCGCACGGCACCTCGACGCAGGCTGGTGACGTCTCCGAAAGCCAGGCGATCGAATCCGTTCTGGGCGAGACGGCACGACAGATCGCCGTAAGCTCGACCAAATCGATGACGGGACACATGCTGGGTGCCGCGGGTGCCGCCGAGGCGATCTTCACTTTGCTCGCCATTCGGGATCAGGTGGCTCCGCCCACGATCAATCTGGATACGCCGGCCGAAGGCTGCAATCTCGACTACGTGCCGCATGAGGCACGCGAGACGCGCATCGAGGCCGCGTTGTCGAACTCGTTCGGCTTCGGCGGTACCAACGGGTCGTTGATCTTCAAACGCTATAGCTGAAACCAGTGGCCGCGAGCGGGCGCCGGTCGAGTCGATGCGAGAATCGATTGGCTGCCTGGCAGCCCGCGCGGGTAACGTCATCCAAGGCGGTATCACGGCGCTTGTCGACGTGATACCGCGCCAAGACACTCCGACGAATGGGCGTTACCGAACATTCTTCCGTTCCGGCAGGCCGTGAATCGACTGCTCGAGGACAGGCGCTGTCGCGGCTGACGCTGGACAGCGCCTGTTGTATCGCGCTGTATCGACTGGCCGCCGACGAGCCCGAGCTGTTCCCGTTTCTGCTCGAATCCAGCGCCGGTGCGGCCGCACAGTCACGCTACGATCTGCTCCTGGCCGATCCCGGCGCGACGATTCGTGTGGACAGGCTCGATCGCGCGGACGCATTCTTCGATGAACTCGATGCTGCCGCAACAGCGGCGCACTGCGCCGGCGTGCCGGATCTTCCGTTCATCGGGGGATGGTTCCTCTATCTCGGTTACGAGATGGCCGCGGGTGTCGAGCCATCGCTGCGTTTGCCGCCCGATCCGCGTGATCCGTTCCCGCATGCCTTGGCCGTTCGTTGTCGGGCCGGCGCGATCCACGATCGGGCGACAGGCGTCATCCATGTGATTGCCGAGCCGGAGTCGACCATGTCGGTCGCCGAGATCGCGGCGTACCTCTGCAAAGACACGGCGAACGAGATCGACGAGGCGATGACCATGCCGGCCGCGCGCTGGACGGAGGCGCCGGCGCAATCTTATCTCGATGCGGTGGCCCGGGCGCGCGACTACGTCGCAGCCGGTGATGTCTTCCAGGCCAATCTTGCCCGCACGTGGGCCGGTACGCTGTTCGACGACTGGGCCAGTGGCGATATCTATCGCGCGCTGCGTCGTGCCAATCCGGCGCCGTTTTCCGGCTTGATGCAGTGGTCGGGCGGGGCCTTGATCAGCTCATCGCCGGAACGACTGCTGAGCATTCGCGACGGCCAGGCCAGCATGCGGCCGATCGCGGGTACCCGGCGCCGGGTACCCGGCCGGGACCACGACACCAGCACCGAGTTGGTCACGCACCCAAAGGAGCGGGCCGAGCACATCATGCTGATCGATCTCGTGCGCAACGATCTCGGCCGGATCTGCCGGCCGGGTACGGTGCGCGTGGACGAACTGATGACGGTGGAATCCTATGCGCACGTCCATCACATCGTGTCCAACGTCACGGGCCATCTGGCCGGGTCGATCGGACCGGCGGCCGCGCTGCGGGCCGTATTTCCGGGCGGCACGATCACCGGCTGCCCGAAAGTCCGCTGCATGGAAATCATCGCCGAGCTCGAGGATACGGGACGGGGTGCGTATACCGGCGCGATGGGTTATCTCAGCCGCTGCGGTACGCTGGATACGAATATCGTGATTCGATCCCTCGTTCAACACGGTCGGACTTTGACCCTGCGTACCGGGGCCGGAATCGTGGCCGACTCCTTGCCGCAAGCCGAACTCGAGGAAACCCGGCACAAGGCCACCGGCGTGCTACGCGCGTTCGTCGACGCCGATGGCGCCTGCCATGGGTGAACAGTCGACGGTGCGCATCGATGGTTGCCCGGTGGGGCACGTGGCCAGCGATGATCGCGGGCTGGCCTACGGTGATGGCATATTTCGCACACTGTGCGTGATCGATGGTCATGTCGTGGCGCTGGAATCGCACGCGCAGCGCCTGCGGCATGACTGTGATCGCCTGGCGTTATCTGCGCCGCCCCTGAATGCGATCGTGGCGGATATCGACGCACTGTGCGGCGTGCGCGGACGATTTGTCGTCAAGATCATGATCACGCGCGGCAGCGGCGGCCGGGGCTATACGCCACCGTTGCAGCCGATGTGTCGCCGGATCGTCGCGCGACACGACCTGCCGGATGCCCCCCGAATTCCGCTGACGTTGGCGATCGCCGACGTACGCCTGGCCGAGCAACCCCAGTTGGCCGGGGTCAAGCATCTCAATCGGCTCGAGCAGGTACTGGCACGGCGCGAGTGCGTCGCACGTAACGCGGCGGATCTGGCGATGTGCGATGCTAGCGGTCAACTGACGGCGACCACCATGCGCAATCTGGTGTTCAGTGATGCCGCCGGCCAGTGGCATACCCCGAGCCTGGCCCGCGCGGGTGTGATCGGCGCGACTCGACAACGTTTGATGGCGAGCCGGGCGGCACGACATGACCCGGTCACCGAATGTCGCATGGCCCCGGACGAACTCAAGGCGTTCACCGGTGCGATCGCATGCAACAGCGTCGGCGGCGCGATCGCTGTCGCGGCCATCGGCGACCACCATTTCGAGTACAGCGAAGCGATGGCCGCCCACGCTACCGAATTGCTCGAAGAAACCGCATAACCGGAGAGTCATCGCTTGTTCAAGCGCATTCTCGGCCTGACCGGCCTGATCATCATTTTCCTCGTGGCCTGCCTCGGTGCCGACGTCGCACGGTTTTTTACCACGCCTCTGGCCAACAGCCAGCCACAGCTCGTGGAAGTCACGCCCGGCACCACGTTCCGGGCACTCATGCATCAGCTGTCCGACGCCCGCGTCATCCGCAAATCCCGCGACGAACGTTATCTGTCCTGGTATGCGCAGCTCACGGGCAAGGCGACGCAGGTCAAGAGTGGCGAGTATCTGATACCGGCACGCCAGCGTCCGGCGCAGTTGGTGTCGCTGCTGGTCTCCGGCAAGATTCGCCAGCATCGCCTGACGATCGTCGAGGGCTGGCGTTTCGCGCAGATCATGCAGAAGGTCGAAGGCGACGACGCCCTAAAGCACACGCTGTCGGGCAAGAGCGATGCACAGATCATGGCCGCACTCGGGCACCCGGGCGAAAAACCGGAAGGGCGTTTCATGCCCGATACCTATATGTTTCCCCGGGGGCTGAGCGATGTCGCCTTCCTCAAGCGTGCCTACAACGCCATGTCGGATTTTCTCGATCAGGCCTGGCAGGCGCGTGGCCAGAACACGGCCGTCGAGAGCCCGTATCAGGCCCTGATCCTGGCCTCGATCGTGGAGAAAGAGACCGCCGTGTCGGCCGAGCGCGGTCGCGTGGCCGGTGTCTACACCCGCCGACTGGAAAAGGGCATGCGGCTCCAGTCCGATCCGACGGTCATCTACGGCATTCCGAATTACGACGGCAATATCCATAAATCCGATCTGGAGCGTGATACGCCTTACAACACTTATACACGCGCTGGCCTGCCGCCCACGCCGATCGCGTCGCCGTCGCGCGCCTCGATCCGGGCGGCTCTGCATCCCAAGCCTGGGACGGCGCTGTATTTCGTCTCCCGGGGGGATGGCACCCACGTGTTTTCCGATACGCTGAGCGAGCAGAATCAAGCCGTACGTCGATATCAACTGGGGGGGTCATGACGGAACAAGCGCGTTCAAGCGGCCGCTTGATCACGCTGGAAGGCGGCGAAGGTGCGGGCAAGTCGACCCAGATCGCGCGCTTGGCCGCCCGTCTTGAAGCCGACGGGCATCGCGTGCGAACGACGCGGGAACCCGGGGGAACCCAGCTCGGTGAGGCCGTGCGCGCGGTGCTGATGGCCGATCACGGCCTCCCGATGCCGGCCATGAGTGAATTGCTGCTGGTCTTTGCTGCGCGGGCCGCCCATCTGGCGGAAGTGATCGAGCCGGCTCTGGCAGCCGGCGAAATCGTGATCTGCGATCGATTCACGGATGCCAGTTTCGCGTACCAGGGGGCCGCTCGAGGGCTTGGCCATGGACCGGTCGAGACCCTAGAGGCCCTGGTACAGGGCGAGCGGCGCCCGGATGGTGTCGTGCTTCTCGATCTGCCGGTCACCGAGGGCATGGCGCGAGCCGAGGCACGTGGCAAGGGCAATCGTTTCGACGAAGAAGCTCGTGACTTCCACGAAGTCGTGCGGCAGTGCTACCTCGACCGGGCGGCGGCTGCCCCTGCGCGTTACGCCGTCATCGATGCCGCGGCCGAGGTCGATACCGTGGCGGAACGGATCGCGAGCGCGGTGCAGACATGGCTGTAGACACCGAGGCGCGCGCTGCGGCCGAGGTCGAGCTCGCACTGCCGTGGCATGAGGATCTCTGGGCGCATATGGCCGGTGCCTTGAACGGTGACCGCGTGGCCCACGGTCTGTTGTTCTGTGGGCCGGGCGGCGTCGGCAAACGACGTTTCGCCGAGCGCACGGTCGCGGCACTGTTGTGCCGTGAACGGGACACGCAGGGCGAGGCCTGCGGCCAATGCAGCGGCTGTCGTCAGCGCCGGGCCGGCACCCATCCGGACATATCGCGCCTGGTACCGGACGAGCCGGGCAAGCGCATCAAAGTCGACCAGGTGCGACGGTTCGCGCACGCCTTGCATCTGACCTCGCAGTACGACTCCGGCCGCGTCGGCTGGATCGACCCCGCCGACGCGCTGACCGTCAGCGCCGCCAATAGCCTGCTGAAGACGCTGGAAGAACCGCCTGCGGGCTGTCATATCCTGCTGATCACCGACCGCCTGTCCTCGCTGCTGCCGACGATTCGTAGTCGATGTCAGCAATGGCGCATACCCGCTGCCAGCCTCGATGCGGCCCGCCGCTGGCTGGCTACGCGGGATATTCCAGTCGACCAGACACCGGATGATCGGTTGCGCGCGCCGCTGGCCGTCATCGGTGCGCACGAAACCGGACTGGCAGAGCAGATCACCCAGTGGGACCAGGATCTGTCGCGGCTTCTGGCACGACGCGCCAACCCCGTGGCCGTGGCCGAGCGGGCAGCACAGGCCGAGCGACGGCCCTGGGTCGATTGGGTTTATCGCCGTTCGGCGGACCTGTTGATTGCCTGCGTGGCCGCAGAACAGGACAGCCCCCTGGACGAAACCGCCACCGCCGCGGCTCGGCGGCTCGGCCCGGTCGCCTTGCAGGCCTGGTCACGCAAAGTGGGTGCCGTGGCACAGAACGTCGAGGCGAACGCGGACTGGCGCCTGATGCTAGAGTCCTTGTTCATCGATTTGAGTGAGCGCGTCACGGAGGCGGGCCGGACATGAACCAGCAATCGGAATCCGCCGTCAATGACGGCACCGCCGTGCAGATCGAGATCGAAGAAATCGCCAGCCTCGAAGCCGCGTTCATGCCGTTCATCCGCAACGGTGGCTTGTTCATCGACCAGTCGCAGCTCGGCGATGCGCATTACGAATTCGGCGCGGCGCTGCCGCTGGTGCTGCATGTCCGTGCCACGGGCGAGCGCATCGCGATGACCACGCGTGTCGTCTGGCTGGCGCCGACGCGCGGACAGCGGCGTACCGGGATCGGTATTCAGTTCAGTGAGACTGAAGGGCCGGACATTCGTCGCCGCGTGATGAAGCCGGAGGCTGCCGCCAGGCGCTAGGGCCTGTTGAGGTTTCGTTCGAGGGCGGCGTTGGCGCCACAAATGGTGTCCGGCAAGGCGCGAGTCGCCGTATCGTGGCGTGCCACGACCAAGGCTCGCAACGCCGCCGAGCGTGATTTGCGGCCGCCAATGCCGTGCTCCGACGACACATCAAAAAGGCCACAAGGCGTGCTGCCCGCGGCGTCCGCCGTCAGCCAGCGCGGCCGCCGGCTCGTGAGCGCCCCGAGGCAAGTTCGGGCGTGGCGGGCTCGATATCGATCGAGCCCGCCAGCGCTTCATCGCTGGCAATAGCGCGCCAGATCATCTCGAACAGGGTCGGTGCCTTTTCCGCCAGACCGTAACGCCGTCCGCGCACCAGCCACATGGCCACATTGCGGTTGGCCACACCCCATATGAAATCCGAGATCTCGACTTCGTCGATCCGGTCGGTGAGCACCCCGGCGGCACGACCTTCATGAATCACCCCGAGAAAGACGGACATCAGTTCGGGCTGGCGAAAGGTATCGTCCTCGCGCCACGTATTCAGATACACCGAACTCAGAATGATCTGGGCCACTTCCGGGTTACGCTCGAAATACTCGAGCAACACCCAGAACACCTTGCGCAGCCGATCCCGAAAATTCTCGATGCCCTGGAGATGGTCGAGCATGCGCTGGGCCAGTGTCGCCAGCCAGGTATCCAGGCTGGCAAAGAGCACGTTCTCCTTGCTGCCGTAGTACTTGTACAGCGTCTGAAGGCTGATGCGTGCGTGCCGGGCAATATCGATCAGCTTGACGCGATGAAACTCGCTTTCGGCGAACAGTTTGCGCGCGGCATTCTCGATACGCGTGCGCGTGGCCGGGTCGATCGATGCCAGCGCCTGTTCTCGTTCGCGGTTTGTTTTTGCGTGATGTTGCATCACCGATGAAGCCCGTCGCTTTCAGGGCGCGCGAATCTATCAATTTATTGATAGGAATTAAATAATTTTTAATCTTTTCGATAATTGCACGCAATCGTTTGGTCGGCGATGCCACTCTGCAAAAGGGTAATTTCAATTATTCTTGGCGTGTGCACTCTCGACCGCTAAGCTCTGACCATACGCGACAGCATGGTGGTGTGCCGGTTGTCGGTCGCTTGTCGAGGGCATTCGCCCGTGGAGGTCTGCATGTTTGCGAGCACGCTGCGTTACATCAAGAAAGCCCAACTCCTGCCGCGCATCTCGGATACGGAACGCCAGGCGCTGGAGGCCGGTTCGGTCTGGATCGACGGCGAATTCTTTTCAGGTAATCCTGATTTCCGATCGATGATGGCGCAGGCGTATCCAGCGCTACCCGAAAACGAGCAGGCTTTTCTGGACGGGCCGGTCGAAGAATTGCTTCATCGCGTGGATCGCTGGCAACTGCACAACACTCGACGCATTCCGGACGATATCTGGCAATTCCTGCGCGAAAACGGCTTCTTCGGCCTGATCATTCCAAAGGAATACGGGGGTTCGGGGTTTTCGACGCTGGGCCGCAGCTCGGTCATGATGAAGACATCCCAGCTGGGCCCGATCGGCACGCTCATCGTGATCCCGAACACCCTGGGGGCAGCTGAACTATTGATCGGCTACGGCACGGGCGCACAGAAATCGCAATACCTGCCGCGCCTGGCCAGCGGCGAGCTCGTGCCCTGTTTCGGCCTGACCGAGCCGACAGCCGGCTCCGATGCCGCCTCGATCAAGGCCGAAGGCCGTGTCTTTCGCGATACGGATGGTGAACTCAAGATTCGGCTGAACTTCTCCAAGCGCTACATCACGCTCGCACCGGTGGCCAATCTGGTCAGTCTGGCCTGCCAGCTCCACGATCCGGACAACCTGCTCGGCAAGGGCGAGCTGCCCGGCATCACGGTGGTCCTGCTCGAAAAAGGCACGCCCGGGCTGTCGCTGGGCGATCATCATCTGCCGATTTCCGCGTTCGACAACGGGCCGATCCACGGTCGTGATGTCGTGGCCTCCGTGGACCAGATCATCGGCGGCCCCGAAATGGCGGGTCAGGGCTGGCGGATGCTCATGGAGCAGCTGGGCGGCGGGCGTGCGGTGTCATTGCCGGCCGGCGGCGTGGCCTCGGCCAAGGCCTCGGCGGCGGCCATGGGCCCGTACAGCATGGTGCGCGAACAGTTCGGTATCCCCGTGGGATTGATGGAGGGCGTGGCCGCCCGCATCGCACGCACCGCGGCACTGGCCTATGTGCTCGAGTCGTCGCGCATCTATGTCTGCGCCGGTGTCGATGCCGGTCATCATCCGCCGGTGATCTCGGCTATCCTGAAACAGCAGACCACCGAGCTCGGCCAGCAGTGTCTCATCGATGGCATGGATGTGATGGCGGGCGCCGGTGTGATGCAGGGGCCGAACAACATCCTGGGCAGCGGTTATATCGGTGCGCCGGTGTCGGTCACGGTCGAAGGGGCGAATATTCTGACACGAACGCTGATGATCTTCGGCCAGGGGGCAGTGCGTTGCCATCCCTACGCGCTGCCGACGCTCGAGGCCGTGCAGGCCGACGACGTGGCGGCCTTCCGCAAGGCGATTGTCGGCTGGCTCGGCCATTCCATGGCCAATTTCGGTCGCGGCGTGGTGCGCGGCATCACCCGCGGGGCCACGGTCTCGAGCCCGGTCGGTGGCGAAACCGCAGTCTATTTCAAGAAGCTGGGCTGGGCTGCGTCGCGTTTCGCGTTTCTCACCGACCTGGCCATGTTCTGTGTCGGCGGCAAGCTCAAGCAACGCGGCAAACTCTCGGGCCGGTTCGCCGATGCGCTGTCATGGATGGTCTTCGCCACGACCACGCTGCGTCGATTCCATGCCGAAGGCGCGCGAAAAGAGGATCTGCCGCTCGTACACTGGGCACTCAAGCACAGCCTTTTCGAGATCCAGCAGGCCTTCGATGGCATCTACGCCAATTTCGGCGGTCCGGTGGTGGGCTGGCTGCTGCGCTATCCGGGCCGTTTCTGGCTGCGGATCAACCCGCTGTCGAGTGGCCCGACCGACGCCGAGGACCGAGCGGCGGCCGCAACGGTCCAGGCCCCGGGCGAACAGTATCAGCGGGTGGCGCTCGGCGGTCTCGGTGCACCGCGCGACAGCGAACCCGGCATGGGCCGTTTGCTGCATGCCTGGCGGCTCGTCGCTGCCGCCCAGGCACCGACGGCGAAAATCAAGAAGGCGCTTCGCAAGGGGGATCTGGTGGCCCCGGACGTGATCGCGGCGATCCCGGCGGCGGTCGAGGCGAATATCGTCACCGACGATGAGGGCGCTCGGGTGCGTGAAGCCGAAACGGCCCGCCTGTCGGCCGTTCAGGTCGATGTCTTCGACAAGGACGACTACTATCGCGATACGCTCGCCGCGATCCAGGCGAAGACCGATACGGCGCCCGCCGCAGTCGACGATGCCGATGGCGCACCGGCCCTCGCGCGCGCGGCCAACGACTGAAGCCGTGGCGGTGTCTGCGCTGGCTGGCACGAGCCGAGCGCAGACGCCGATCGTTCGATGGCGCGTTGCCCGTGGCAGAATGCGCGCCATGAACGAGACAACGACCGGGCCGCGGGTCAACAGCAGCGGCTATACGCTTGGCGAGGAGATCGCCAATACGATCACTGCCGGTATCGGTGCTGCGCTGTCGATCGCCGGGCTGGTCGTGATGGTGGTCTTCGCCACGCTGGCCGGTACGGCCTGGCACATCGTCGGCGTATCGATTTTCGGGGCGAGCCTGATCTTTTCGCACATGGCCTCGACGCTGTATCACGCGATTCATCCACCGCGTGCCAAGCGTGTTCTCCAGATCATCGACCATCTGGCGATCTATTTCCTGATCGCCGGGACGTACACGCCGTTCACGCTGGTCAATCTGCGCGGACCGTGGGGCTGGAGTCTGCTGGTGCTGATCTGGGCACTCGGATTGTTCGGCGTGATCATCAAGACGACGCGCCTGACGCGGGTTCCGTATCTGTCCACCGCTTTCTACGTGGCGATGGGCTGGACCGTGGTGCTTGTCATCAAACCATTGCTGGAGACCGTGGCCCCGGGCGGCGTGACGCTGCTCGTGGCCGGCGGTCTGTCCTATACGGCGGGTGTGATCTTCTATGCCTGGGAGCGCATGCCTTACAACCACGCCATCTGGCATCTGTTCGTCATCGGCGGCAGTGCCTGTCATCTGCTGGCCGTGTTGTTCTACGTGATTCCGTTGACGAGTGCGGCGGCGGCACTCGGCGCGTCGCCGGCCGCATGACCGATACAGGCCAGGCAAGCCGGACGCTTCGCGAGGTCTTCGGCTACGACGCATTCCGGGGCCAGCAGGCCGAGATCGTCTCGCACGTCATCGACGGCGGCGATGCGCTCGTGCTCATGCCGACCGGGGGCGGCAAGTCGCTGTGTTATCAGATTCCGGCGCTGGTGCGTCGTGGTGTGGCCATCGTGGTTTCGCCGCTGATCGCCCTGATGGCCGATCAGGTCGCTGCTCTCCGCCAGCTTGGCGTCAACGCTGCCTATCTGAATTCCACGCTCGAACGAGACGAACAACGCGACATCGAGCAGGCACTGGAAGCGGGCACGCTCGATCTGGTCTATGTTGCGCCCGAGCGCCTGGTGCAGCCGCGGATGATGGCGCTGCTCGAACGTGCTCGCATCAGCCTGTTCGCGATCGACGAGGCCCACTGTGTATCGCAGTGGGGACACGATTTTCGTCCCGAATACCGGGAGCTTTCACGCCTGGCCGGCGCCTTTCCCGACGTGCCGCGAATCGCGCTCACAGCGACCGCGGATCTGCGCACCCGGGAAGAGATCATCGAGCGTCTGGCGCTGGAAGAGGCCGCGCACTACGTACACAGCTTCGACCGGCCGAACATCCAGTATCGCGTCGCCGAACGTGGCAGCGCGAAACAGCAGCTCATCGATTTCATCGAAGGCGAACACGATGCCGACGCGGGCATCGTGTATTGCCTGTCGCGCAAGAAGGTCGAGGAAACCGCGGAATGGCTGTCGGCCCGCGGGCGCGAGGCGCTGGCCTACCACGCCGGCCTGTCGCCGGCGCTGCGGGCACACAACCAGGCGCGATTCCTGCGCGAGGAGGGCGTGATCGTCGTGGCGACGGTGGCATTCGGCATGGGGATCGACAAACCGGATGTCCGTTTCGTCGCCCATCTGGATTTGCCGTCCAGCATGGAAGCCTATTATCAGGAGACCGGGCGAGCCGGCCGCGACGGTGAGCCGGCCACCGCCTGGATGCTTTACGGGCTGGGCGATGCAGTCCAGAGACGACGCATGATCGAGCAGGGCAACGCGCCCGATATCCGCAAGCGGGTCGAGCACGGCAAGCTCGATGCAATGCTCGGCTATTGCGAGCTTGCCACCTGCCGGCGCGTCAATCTTCTCGAGTACTTCGGCGAGACCGAGTCGCCGCCTTGCGGCAACTGCGATACGTGCCTCAATCCACCCGAAACCTACGACGCCACGCAATACGCCCGTATGGCCCTTTCAGCGGTCTATCGAACAGGGCAGCGTTTCGGTACCGCCCATGTGATCGATCATCTACGCGGGGTCGATAGCGACCGGGCACGACAGCTCGGCCACGATCGCCTCTCGACGGCCGGGGTCGGCGCGGATCTGTCCGCCAAGCAGTGGCGCTCGGTCATCCGCCAGCTGGTCGCCCTCGGCTATCTGCGCGTCGAGCAGGCCTATGGCGGTCTCCAGCTCTCGCCGGATTGTCGCGGCCTGCTGCGCGGTGAGCAGACACTGGAACTGCGCATCGACCGCAGCGGCCGGCGCAAGAACGCCAGCCGCCTGAAAAAGGATCTGCCGCCGATCGAGCTGGAAGACGAAGCGCTCTGGGATGCGCTTCGCGCGCTGCGTACGGAACTGGCCCGCGAGAACGACGTGCCGCCATACGTGATCTTCCACGATGCGACACTGCGTCACATGTTGGCGAACAAGCCGACCGATCTGGCCGCACTCGACGGCATTCCAGGGGTCGGGGCGAAGAAAAAAGATGCCTACGGGCGGGCATTCGTCGAGACAATCGAGCGATTTTGCTCTTAGGGCCTGTTGAGGTGTCGTGCGAGTCCGCGCCAAGTGCGCCTTGAAATTGACGATGGGCGGCAAGACGAGGCGTCGCACGCATAGCGTGCCATTCTGCGCCAGCCTGTTAGAACGCTGTATTGCCGTCGTGTTTTTGATTTTGGGGCACTGGTCCCTTCGGGTTGGGCCGCAAATCACGTCCGGCGGCGTTGCGAGCCTTGATTGTGGCGCGGGCCGCGCCTTGCTTGACGCGCACCGCAGGGGCAATGCGGCGGCCTATCTCGTGACGACAGCGCCGAGAGCCGGCACGCGCTGCAGGCTGGACGAGACGGCGCTTGCGCCGCCACTTGCCCCCTGACCGCTACCGACCAGTTGTTGCATTGCGTACAAGGCAACGGCAAGCTCAAACGCTGATCGCGAGCGAGGGCAAGAACTCGCGAATCGTCAAGGGGAAGCGCGGCCGATGGTGCCGCAGGACCGCGGCACGCGGACAACAGACTTTTCGTGTCGCCGATGCGGGAGCGGTTTGCGCCCGTGCCGGCGGCGTACGTCGCGCTCGCCCCGATGTGTCACCAGTCAGGAGCATCATGAGCCAGACGTCCAGCGACAACACACCGCCGTCCGAAGATCGTTTGAACCCGATCGTCTTCTACGGCTCGGCCATCACCATCGTTCTGTTCTCTCTCTGGACGATCATCTTCACGAGCGAGGCCCAGGCTGTCATCAATGCGGTACAGGGCTGGATATCGGCAACGTTCGGCTGGTACTACTTCCTCACCGTGCTCCTATACCTGGTCTTCGTGATCGCCGTGGCGCTGTCGCGTTTCGGCCGGATCCGCCTCGGCCCCGAGCAGTCACGCCCCGAGTTCAACCTGTTCTCCTGGTCGGCGATGCTCTTTTCCGCCGGTATCGGCATCGGTGTCATCTTCTACGGCATTGCCGAGCCCATTCTCCAGTACAACAACGCACCCGATCGGCCCGCGGACGACATCATGGCCGCGCGTCATGCCATGGAGCTGACGTTTCTTCACTGGGGTATTTCGGGCTGGGCAATCTACTCGCTCGTCGGCATGTCGTTGGCCTTCTTCTCGTATCGCTACGATCTGCCGCTGACCATTCGCAGCGCGCTCTATCCGTTGTTCGGTAATCGAATCCACGGCTGGATCGGGCATACGGTCGATGTGGCTGCGGTGGTCGCCACGGTGTTCGGAATCGCCGCCGCGCTGGGGATCGGCATCGTGCAGCTGAACTTCGGCATGAACTACATGTTCGGCATCACGGCCAATATCTGGACTCAGATCTTCCTTGTCGTGATGATCGTCGGTTTCGCTACGATTTCGGCGGTGACCGGTGTCGAAAAAGGCATCCGGCGGCTCTCGGAGTTCAATATCCTGCTGGCGATCGCGCTGTTGGCGTTTGTGCTTTTCACCGGCAACACGTTGTTTCTGCTCAATACGTTCGTCACCAACGTAGGCGACTACGTCAAGAATTTCGTCGGCCTGTCGACCGATACATTCTCGTTCGGGGATTCGCAGGGCTGGCTGGACAGCTGGACGCTGTTCTTCTGGGCCTGGTGGATCGCCTGGGGGCCGTTCGTCGGTCTGTTCCTGGCGCGCATCTCGCGTGGTCGCACGATCGCCGAATTCGTGGCCGGCACGATGACACTGCCGATTCTGTTCATGATGATCTGGATGTCGCTGCTCGGAAATTCCGCGCTCGATCTGGCGATGAACGGCGGTACCGATTTCGGCCAGCAGGTCATGGACAACCCGCCGTCCGGCATTTATCTGTTCCTGGCCCAGATGCCGTTCCCGCTGATCACCACGATTGCGGTCACGGTACTCGGCATCGTATTCTTCGTGACGTCCGGGGACTCCGGTGCACTGGTGCTCTCGAACTTCACGTCTTACCTGAAGAACGTCAATAGCGACGCCCCGGTGTGGATGCGTATTCTCTGGGCGGTCATCATCGGCGTGCTGACACTGGCGCTGCTGTTGGCCGGGTCGGGCACCAGCGGCCTGGCCACGTTGCAGAGCGCGGTCGTCATCACCGGACTGCCGTTCTCGGTGGTGTTGTTCTTCATGATGGCCGGTCTGTGGAAGGCCCTGCAGATGGAAGCCTTCAAGTTCGACAGTCAGCGCGTGAGCCTGCCTGGCCACCTGTCCAGTCGTACGGGCGGTCGCGATGCCGTGAGCTGGACGCGACGCGTTGCCCGCGCGATGAGCTTTCCGAGTTATCGCAGCGTCATGCGCTATCTCGATTCGGCCGTGAGGCCGGCCATGGACGATGTAGCCACCGAGCTGCGCGAGCAGGGCATGGAAGTGGAGGTCTTCACCCAGGGGGAAGGCGACGAACGCCATGCCGGATTGCGCGTCGCACTGGGCGAAGAACCGGACTTCAATTATCAGGTCTGGCCGCGGCGCTTCCAGACACCGACGTTTGCCATGCGTGCCTCCAAGGCCAACAGCGATTACTACCGGCTGGAGGTCTTTCTCACGGAGGGCACGCAGGGGTATGACCTCATGGATTACTCGAAGGCCCAGGTCATCGACGACATCCTCGACCAGTACGAGAGCCATCTGCACTTCTTGCATCTCAACCGGGTCGCCCCGGGTGAGTCGTCCCTGCCGGACGGTCCCGAGCAGCCGAGTAACTGATCGGGTCACGATGGCGTGTCATGAAAAAGCCCGGCCGGACGCCGGGTTTTTTCATGGGCACGGCCGGCTCGCAGGCGCGCGATATGGCATATGCCTCCCGCCTTCGGCGCGCAGGATCAATCGGCGCCACCAGGGCGTGTTGAGGTTTCGTTCGAGCGCCTTTTCGTCGAGAGACCGCAGTGTGTCCTGCAGGGCGCGAGTCGCCGATCGTGGTGTGCCACGATCCAGACTGGCAACGCGGCCGGGCGCCCATCGTCGATTTTTCATGGGCAGCCCAACCCAGAGAGAAAAGTGCCCCAAAATCAAAAACACGACGGCAATCCAGCGTTGTAGCACGCTGGCGCAGCATGATTGCCCGGCGCGCACGACGCCTCGTCTTGCCGCCCATCGTCAATTTCAGGGCGCGCCGGGCGCGGACTCGCAGGAAACATCAACACGCCCTGGGATGACAGCGATCCCCGTATAGAATCCGGGGTTCGCTGTTTGTTTTGTACCGAGTCAGAGTCGGGCCGCGAGTTCCGCTGCCTCGCGAATCGCGCGCTTGGCATCGAGTTCTGTGGCCAGCCTGGCTCCGCCAACGACGTGCACGCGTTGGCGACTTTCGCGCAGTGCATCGTAGAGCGTGCGTTCGCACGTCTGGCCGGCACAGACGATGATGGTATCGGCGGTGATGCATTCGGGCTGGCCATCGCATGTGATATGCAGGCCGGCATCGTCGATGGCCTGGTAAGTCACGCCAACACGCATGGCCACATTCTTGTGGCGCAGAGACGCACGATGAGCCCAACCGCTGGTCTTGCCGAGATCCCGGCCCGCCTTGTGCGTGCTGCGCTGACAGAGCGTGACCGCGCGCGGTGGCGGGGCAGGCTCGGCCTCGACCAGACCGCCGCGGGATGCGAACGCGGGATCGACGCCCCATTCCTGAAAGAAACGGGCCGCGTCCTCGGCCGGGGCCGGGCGCTCGTGAGTAAGATATTCGGCCACATCGAAGCCGATGCCGCCCGCACCGATGATCGCAACCTGTCGGCCGACCGGTCGATGGCCTGCGATGAGTTCGGCATAGCTCATGACCTTGGCGTGCCCGATCCCCTCGATGGCGATCCGACGTGGTACGACACCGGTCGCGATGACGACCTTGTCGTATGCACCGACAAGGGTCGCGGCCTCGACGTGACACGACAACTCGAGCGCTACACCGGTGTGTGCGATACGACGGCGGTAATAGCGCAGCGTTTCGGCGAATTCCTCCTTGCCGGGAATGCGTCGGGCGAACTGGAACTGGCCGCCGATATCCGAGCCGGCTTCGTAAAGCGTGACGTGATGACCTCGTTCGGCGAGACGCGTGGCGGCCTCCAGTCCGGCCGGACCGGCGCCAACGACCGCGATACGCGCCGGCCGGTCGGTTGGCGCGAAATTCAGCCGTGTCTCGCGGCCGGCGCGCGGGTTGACCAGGCAGCTCGCGCGTTTCCAGGCAAACGTATGATCGAGGCAGGCCTGATTGCAGGCAATACAGGTATTGATATCGGCCGCCCGGCCAGCGGCGGCCTTGGCCGCAAACGCCGGATCGGCCAAAAATGGCCGGGCCATGGAGACCATGTCGGCCACCTCGTCGGCCAGCAGTTTTTCCGCGGCTTCCGGCGTGTTGATCCGATTGGTGGTGATCAATGGTACGTCGACGTGTTCGCGCATTTTGGCCGTGACGCCGGCGAAGGCGGCCCGTGGCACCCGGGTGACAATGGTAGGCACGCGCGATTCATGCCAGCCGATGCCGGTATTGATGATCGTCGCACCGGCAGCGGCGACCGTGCGTGCCAGCGTCACGATCTCGTCCCAGGTCTGGCCATGCTCGACCAGATCCAGCATCGACAGACGATAGATGATGATGAACCGTGGTCCGACTGCCGCTCGTATGCCGGCCAAGATCTCGGTGACGATTCGTTGCCGACGCGACGTCGAGCCGCCATAGGCATCGCGACGGTCGTTGACCCGCTCGGCCAGGAATTGATTCAGCAGATAGCCTTCCGAACCCATGATCTCGACGCCGTCATAGCCGGCGCGTTGGGCCAGGCGTGCCGCGCGGATGTAATCGGTAATCGTGCGCGCGATGCCACGCAACCCGAGACGACGCGGCTTGAAAGGCGTGATCGGCGAAGCCCGGTCGGACGGGCCGACGATGAATGGATGATAACCGTAGCGCCCGGCATGCAGGATCTGCATGCAGATTTTCGACGAACCCGCCGCATGGACGGCTTCGGTGACCCGACGGTGTGCGGCGACATGGCCGAGGTGTGTCATGCGCCCGGCCAGCGGCGCGACCCACCCGGCACGATTCGGGCTGATGCCGCCGGTCACGATCAGGCCGACGCCGTTGGCGGCGCGTTCAGCAAAGTAGGCAGCCAGTTCGCCGTAATGCCAGAAGAAATCCTCCATGCCGGTATGCATGGACCCCATCACGATGCGATTGGGAATCTCGGTGAAGCCGAGATCCAGCGACTCGAACAGGTGCGGGTAGGGCGTGTCGGCCATCAGGGTGATCCGGTTGTGTCCGAAAAAGTGAAACTATCACTTTTCGAAAGCGTTGGCCGTCTCGGCACGCGCTATGCGTAAAATGCGCGGCTGACCTTGTCCCAGGGCCTGTTGATGTGTCGTTCGAGCGCCTTTTCGTCGAGAGACCGCCGTGTGTCCGGCAAGGCGCGAGTCGCCGATCGTGGCGTGCCACGATTCAGGCTCGCCACGCCGCAAGACCAGGCGTAGTGCGCGCCGTGCAGTTATTCTGCACCAGCGGGCTACAACGCCGTTCTGCCGCAGAACAGCGCTTGGCGCGGACTCGCACGAAACCTCAACAGGCCTAGAGAACTGGATGATCGAATTCGCCGAGATCGAAGCTGCGGCCGCGACATGCCTGGGTGACGCAGAGACGCTCGCCGCCCGCCTGGTCCGCCCCGAGCCGCCGGAAAGCCTCGCCATGATCGGCGACGATCGTTATCTATCGGTCATGTGTCGCCGGATCTTTCGGGCCGGGCTGACACACCGGCTCGTCGACGCCCGGTGGCCGGCCTTTGAAGTCGCCTTCGATGATTTCGACCTGGCACACGTCGCGGCCCTGAGTGACGATGAACTCAAGCAGCTGGCCACGGATGAATCGCTGATCCGGCACCGTCGCAAGATATTCGCCGTGCGGGACAACGCGATCGCGATGCAGCGCATCGTCGACGAGTACGGCAGCTTCGGATTCTGGTTGGCCGACTGGCCGGAAGACGAAGTCGTCGATTTGTGGGCCGAGCTCAAGAAATGCTTCGTCCAGCTTGGCGGGCAGTCCGGGCCACGTTTTCTGCGCATGGCCGGCAAGGACACGTTCCTGCTGACCGACTGGGTTGCCGCAGCGCTTGCGCACTGGACCGATTATGCGGAAAAGCCGCATACCCGCGCCGGACAGGCCCGCGCCCAATCATTGTTCAACGACTGGCATGAAGCCACCGGGCGGCCGTATTGCCAGCTCAGCCAGATTCTTGCCTTTTCAATTCAAGCGAAGTGACGACATGACACGACCCTCGATATATCGCCGGGCCACGCTGGCGTGCCTGACACTGGCCGTGCTGGCGCTTTCCGCCTGCGGCGCCGACGAGCCGAAACAGATCAAGCTTCAGGGGCAGCTCGCGCCGGCCGGCCAGGATGTCACGTTGCCGGACGACGCCAGCGCGCGGGTCAGCCTGATCGAGACGAATGATGATGCCGACGGTGGCGACCAGATCGTCGCCGAACGCACGCTGCACGGCCTGGGCCAACCGCCGGTGGGCTTCACCATCGTCGTCGGTCGTGCGTTGCTCGATCGCACCGGCGATTACGCGTTGAGCGCCCAGATCCTGAACGGCGACGGCGATGTGATCTGGCAGAGCCGGAGCCCGCGCGATGTGGCGGTCTTCGATCAGAAGAACACGACCAAACTGGAACTCCAGCCGTATCGCATGTCGCCGGACGGCCCGTTCCAGGCGTTTCGATGCAGCGACGGATTCAATTTCCAGCTCGCCAACAACGAGCGCGGGGCGTTGGTACGACTGGGCAAACGCCAGATCAACCTGCGCGCCGCCAAGAGCCTGAGCGCCGGTTCGGTGCGTTATGTCGATACCCACAAGGACGAGATCGTCATGGGCAACGGCGTGACGTCGATCTATTTCGATGGGGTCTCGCACCACGACTGCGAACCGGTCACGGCAGGCGACAACAAGTCGGGCAGCGACCAATCGAACGAGGACACGAAGCCGGCAGAAGACGCCCCGGCCGACGGCCAGGACAATGGCCGGCACGATAACCAGGGCAACGCCAACGGTGACGACAACGCCGCGCCGGGCGACGCATAGACACCAGCGCGACGCGCCCATGCCCGACGCGACCGCGTCGGGCATGGGCCTAGCCGGGGTTGGCCATCGGTGGCGGTGCTATGTCTCGCGCGTGTCCGGGACCGGCCAACCATCGCGTCCGACCAGTCGTTCCAGGTCGAGTCGCTCGGCCCAGCCTTCGGCCTCGAGCATCGGACGGTCGTAGAACGCATCGACGTGACCGAGGCAGAGAATCGCGATCGGCCGGGCCCCGTCGGGCATATCGAACAGCGCGGCCACGTCGGCCGGCTCGAACATCGAGACCCAGCCCATGCCGAGCCCCTCGGCGCGTGCGGCCAGCCACATGTTCTGAATCGCGCAGGCCGCCGAAGCGAGGTCCATCTCCGGCATCGTACGGCGCCCGAAGACATGACGGGAGCGGCCGTCGGTCAATGCCACGACCAGCACCTCGCCGCATCGATCCAGCCCGTCGATCTTGAGTTGCATGAAACGGTTCCCGGCCTCACCGAGTGCCACGGCGGTGCGCTGTCGTTCGTTCTCGACCAGATCGCGAAGACGCGAGCGCAGGCCACGATCGACCACGCGGATGAAGCGCCACGGCTGCATGTAACCGACGCTCGGTGCGCGATGGGCCGCCGCGAGCAGTCGGGCGAGCACGTCCGCATCGACCGCGCGCTCGATGAAATGTCGCATGTCGCGCCGTGCCGCGATCGCCCGGTAGACGGCATCGATCTCGTCGGGGCTGAATTCATGCGCGCTCATTCGCAGCCAATCGGTGGTCGTGAATCACGCCGGTCAGTGTAGGCTGTCGATCTCATATTGAAACCCGACGGCAAGCAGCGCTTTTGTCGAGTGCCGTCTTCGACGAGACATGAGCCGATCTTCCGAGGACCCATTGCAAAGAGGCTGGTGCCCCAGCGCCCGTCGGCCAATGTGGGCAGCCGACGGCGCATTGCTGCGCCTGCGGCTGCCCGGAGGCCGGATTCGAGGGGACCGACTGGCCGCTCTGGTACCGATCGTCGAGCGATTCGCCACGAACGGGGTGCTTGTCACCCGACGCGCCAAGCTGGAACTGCGCGGCGTCGAAGCGCCCACGGCAGCGACTGCTGCCCTGGATGCCGCCGGCTGGCTCGAGACGCCGACACACGAACGGGTACCGGACATCGTCGTCTCGGGCACCCCCGTGTGCGGCGGGGAAGCTACCGATGCGCGCACGCTCGGCCACCGACTCCATGATGCCCTGGCCGCTCGACCGCCGGAGACGTCGCTTGCCGACAAGTTCCTGATTGCCATCGATGCGGGCGGCGTGCTTGGGGTTGCCGCAGTCCATGCCGATATCCGCCTGGATCGTCTCGGCGCGCGCGACTGGCGCATTGCGGTTGGCGGCACGCGGGCGACTGCGACGCCGGTGGCCCGGGTACACGGCGATGCCGATGCCGCGGGGTGCGCGGCGCAGCTGGTGCGCGGGGTCGCCGAACGCTTCGGCACGCAACGGCTGCGGACGCTGACACCTGCCGAACGGACGGCCCTGACGGCAGAACTGTTGGGGCCGTTGCCGGCGCACATCGAGCGGCCTCTTGCCGAGTCGGATCGCTTTATCGGGTATGATCCGGCGCTTGGCCATGTGCTGAGCTTCGTATTCGGCCATGTGCCGGCTGCCGCGCTGGCTCTGCTGGCGGCAGCCGCCGGCCCTGACGAGATCGCCGTTCTGCCGGATCGCCGGCTCGTGGTGCCGGAACTGAGCGCGGGCCGCTGCCGCGAGCTGCGGACACTGGGCGCGATCGTGACCGTGGCGGATCCACGGGCCGGACTGGCAGCGTGTGTGGGCCGGGCCGGATGTGCACAGGCAACCACGGACACCCGCGGCGACGCGCTCGCGTTGGCGCACGCCATGCCCGAGATGGCGTCCGCCGGCCTGCACGTGTCCGGCTGCCGCAAGGGCTGTGCCGGCCGCCGCGCGTCCCCGGTGACACTGACCGCGCGCGACGGCCGATACGACGTGATTCGAGACGGGCCGCCGGACGGCGTCGTCGAAGCACAGGGGCTCACGCGATCGCAGGTATGCACGTGGCTGAGCCGTAACGACCAATCAGGGGAGCGCCGTTGACAACAGAGCAGTCGCATCACTACATCCGGGATGGACGCGCGATCTATGAAAAATCGTTCGCCATCATCGCCGAAGAGACCGATCTGTCGCGATTCCCCGCGGATCTGCGCGATGTTGCGGTGCGCATGATCCATGCCTGCGGACAGACCGATCTGGTCGACGATATCGCGGCCTCGGCGGACGTCGCTGCGGCGGCCCGGGACGCGTTGGCCGCCGGCGCGCCGATTCTCGCGGATAGCGAGATGGTGGCCCACGGCATCACCCGCAAGCGTCTGCCGGCCGACAATGCCGTCATCTGCACGCTGCGCGATCCGCAGACGCCGGCCATCGCTGCGCGGCTCGGCAATACGCGCTCGGCGGCGGCGCTCGAACTCTGGGGCGATCATCTGGCCGGTGCCGTGGTCGCGATCGGCAATGCGCCGACCGCATTGTTCCATCTGCTCGATCTCATCGCTGCCGGCGCCCCCCGACCGGCGGCGGTCGTCGGGGTGCCGGTCGGCTTCGTCGGGGCGATCGAAAGCAAGGCAGCGCTGGCGGCCAACGATCTCGACCTGGCATGGCTGACGGTGCACGGCCGGCGCGGTGGCAGTGCGATCACCGCGGCCGCCATCAACGCGTTCGCGAGTGACGCGATATGAGCGGCGACGCGCAGACCGCCACGCTGTTCGGCGTCGGCACCGGCCCGGGCGATCCGGAATTATTGACGGTCAAGGCCGTTAACGCGCTCGCGCGCTGCCCGGTCGTGGCTTATTTCTGCAAGACCGCCGGGCGCGGCAATGCGCTGAGCACCGTCGCCGATCATCTGCGTGCCGATCACATCATGCTGCCGATGGCCTATCCGGTGACGACCGAGCTGCCTTACGACGGGCAGGCCTATCACGATTGCATCGAAGCCTTTTTCGACGAGTCGGCGACGGCTGTGGCCACCCATATCGCGGCCGGCCGTTCGGTGGCCGTTCTTTCCGAGGGCGATCCGTTCTTCTACGGCTCGTTCATGCATCTGTTTGTGCGTCTGCACGATCGGGTGCCCACCGAGGTCATTCCCGGTGTGCCGGCCATGCTGGCCGGAGCGGCCCGCCTGCCGCGGCCGATCGCGATGCGCGATGATGTCCTGTCGGTGATTCCCGGCACGTTGCCGGATGTCGAGCTCGGCGAGGCCCTGGCCATCGCCCAGGCAGCGGTCGTGATGAAGGTCGGCCGCAATCTGGCCCGGATCCGGGCGGCGCTGGATGCCATCGGGGCGACCGAGCGCGCCTGGTACGTCGAGCGTGCCAGCCAGGGGCGGGAACGCGTACTGCCGTTGTCCGAGGTCAGCGACGATCGCGCCCCGTATTTCTCCATGGTGCTGCTGCCCGGTACCGGTAAACGACTGTGAGTGCAGGCACGGCAGAAACCGGCTGGCTGGCTGTGGTGGGCACCGGGCCCGGTCCGGATCGTTGGCTGACACCCGAAACCGCCGCGCTGGTCGCCGCGGCGACCGACCTGGTCGGCTATGGCCCGTACGTCGCGCGTGTCGGCGGGGCGCATCATCGACGCCACGGTTCCGATAATCGCGAGGAACTCGCGCGGGCAGCCCACGCGCTCGATCTGGCGGCCTCGGGGGCACGGGTGGTCGTGGTCTCGGGCGGCGACCCGGGCATCTTCGGCATGGCCGCGGCGATCTGGGAGGCGACCGAGCGAGCCGCGCACGACCGATGGCACGGCGTTGCCATCCATATCGCGCCGGCCGTCTCGGCGATCCAGGCCGTGGCGGCGGCCGCGGGCGCACCGCTGGGCAACGATTTCTGTGTGATCTCGCTGTCCGACAATCTCAAGCCGTGGTCGCTGATCGCGCAGCGGGTCGAGGCCGCCGGACTCGGCGACTTCGCGGTCGCCTTCTACAACCCCATCTCGCGTGCCCGCCCGTGGCAGCTCGGTCAGGCGATGCAGATACTCGCTGCCCATCGCACGCCGCACACGCCCGTGGTCGTGGGTACGGCGATCGGCCGGGGCGATCAGCAGCTCACGCTGACCGACATGTCGGCCTTCTCACCGGATCAGGCCGACATGCGCACGCTCGTCATCGTCGGCAATTCGACGACCCGACAGCTGGCCGCCCCCGACGGTCGTCAACGTGTCTATACGCCGCGATGTCACCCGGCGGATTTCTGATGCCTGTCGAGTGCGGCCATCAACCAGGCGAGGTCGTCGAAGTGATGATCCGGCCGGGGCAGGGTCGGCCGCTCGATCATCAGGACGGGAACGGCGAGCTGACGTGCGGCATCAAGCTTGCTCTGCATGGTCGCGGCACCGCTGTTCTTGGTCACGAGCACATCGATCGCATGATCGCGCAGCAGGGCCATCTCTTCAGCGACCGAAAACGGCGGGCGTGCCTCGATCCATCGTGCACGGGCCAGACAGGCAGCCGCGGCAACGGGCTCGATGCTGCGCACGAGCCAATCCTTGTCATCGACCGCGGCGAACGCCGACAGGCTACGTGCCCCCACGGTGAGAAACACGTGCCGGCCGAAATCGGCCAATCGTGCCGCGGCGTGTTCGGTATCGACCACGGGATGCCAGCGATCGCCCGCCTGCGGCCGCCAGGCCGGGCGCTCCAGACGCCAGACCGGAATACCGGTCCGACGACCGGCCGCGACGGCGTGATGCGACATGCGCGCCGCGAAGGGGTGTGTGGCATCGATCAGACAGTCGATCGCGTGGCGCCGCAGATATCGCACCAGCCCCGCGATACCGCCGAACCCGCCACGGCGCGTTGCAAGCGCGAGCCCCGCGGGCGCGCGCGTGACGCCGGCCAACGATATTTCGGCGTCGATATCGCGGCGTTCGGCAAGACACGAGGCCAGGCGTCGTGCCTCACCGGTGCCGCCCAGAATGAGTAAACGCACAACGACCTCGCGGCAAGAGACAGGCGCAATGTCACCCGAGCGGGCCGGCGACGTCCAGCCCTGGTTGTCGCTCATCGGCCTCGGGCTCGATGGCTGGGCCGGTCTGGGCACGGCTGCCCGACAGGCGATCGAACAGGCCGAGCTGATCGTCGGCGGCGAACGCCATCTGGCGATGCTGCCGGCCGATATCGGCGGGCAACGACTCGTCTGGCCGCGGCCGTTCTCGGCCGGTATCGACGCCGTCGTGGCCCGGCGCGGCGCGCCGGTCGCGGTACTGGCGACCGGCGATCCGTTCTGGTTCGGGGCCGGCGCGACGCTGGCGCGCCACATTCCGGCCACGGAGATGCAGAGCTGGCCGCAACCCGCGGCGTTCCAGCTCGCCGCGCAACGGCTGGGCTGGGCGTTGCAGCACGTACAGTGCCGCTCCTTGCACGGCCGGGCGACCGAAACGCTGTTGCCGTCACTGGCCGAAGGCCAGCGCCTGCTGGTGCTGTCCTGGGATGCCAGCACACCGTCGAGCGTCGCGGCGATACTCACCGAGGCCGGTTTCGGGCGCTCGGCGCTCGTTGTCCTGTCGAACATGGGCGGCGCCGACGAACAGCGCCATGCCGGCACGGCACGCACGTGGACCGACGGGCCGATGGCCGATCTCAACGTGCTGGCGATTGATTGCGTGGCCGATGCGCCCCGAGCCACGCCGGATCCGCGTCCGGCCCGTAGTGCCGGCCGCCCGGACCATCTGTTCGAGACCGACGGTGTGCTCACCAAGCGCGAGGTCCGCGCCACGGTGTTTGCACTGCTCGCCCCGCGGCCCGGCGAGCGGCTCTGGGACGTGGGGGCCGGCTCGGGGGCCATCGCCATCGAATGGCTGTTGGCCGACCCGGATGTCCAGGCCGTCGCGATCGAGCAACGCGCCGACCGAGTCGCCGCAATCCGGGCCAATGCCAAGGCGCTGGGCGTGCCGCACCTCGAATGCGTCGTCGACTCGGCGCCGGCCGCATTCAAGACACAGACGGCAGCGCCCGATGCGATCTTCATCGGGGGCGGGCTCACCGGGCCGACATTGCTGTCCGCCTGCCGGCAACGACTCGCGCCGGGCGGGCGTATCGTGGCCACGAGTGTCACCGTCGAAGGCGATGCCGTACTGGCTCGGGCACACACGACGCACGGTGGGACACTGCGTCGCATGGCCGTATCCCGCGTCGAGCCGCTCGGACGCTTTGCCGGTTGGCAGCCGCTGCGCCCGGTGACGATCTGGTCCAGCTGCAACGACGAGGACGAGTCATGACCGTGCATTTCATCGGCGCCGGCCCGGGTGCGGCCGATCTGCTCACACTGCGTGCCCGGGATCGCATCGCCAGCTGTGGTTCATGTCTGTATGCCGGCTCGCTCATCCCTGAAGGCGTGCTGGCCCACCTGCCGTCGGGCGTTTCCGCGATCAATACGGCTGGCATGGCGCTGGAGACGATCATCCAGCACATGATCCGGGCGACAGCCGATGGCCACGATGTGGCGCGCCTGCAATCCGGGGATCTGGCGGTCTACAGCGCGCTGTCCGAACAGCTCGCGGCGCTGACATCTGCCGGCATCGCGTACACGCTGACGCCGGGCGTGCCGGCGTTCTCGGCTGCTGCCGCGGCACTCGGTCAGGAACTCACGCGTCCGGAAATCGCCCAGTCGCTGGTGATCACCCGGGTCGAGGGGCGTGCCTCGGCCATGCCGCCGGGCGAGACGTTGGCGCGTTTCGCTGCCACCGGCAGCACGCTGGCTCTGCATCTGTCGCTACACCGTGCCGAGACGATCACGCAGCGTCTGCTGCCGCATTACGGCGTGTCGTGCCCGGTGGCCGTGGTACAGCGGGCCTCCTGGCCGAACGAACGCATCGTGCGCGCCACGCTCGGCACGCTTGTCGACACGCTCGATCGCGCGCTGACCACACGTCGCAGCGCCATTCTTTTCGTCGGCCCGGTTCTGGCCGCGCGATCGGACGCGACGCTGGCCCGCAGCGCTCTGTACGACCCGAAGCACGTCAGTACGCATCAGTGGGCGCACGAGGATTGATTCCGCTGCGTGATCGACGACGATCGCGCGGGCCGGCTTATCGATCACGGGTATATCGCGCGATCACGCGACCCGGTTTGTCGATCAGCCACACATCGAGCGCGATGTTCGGTGGCAGATAACGGGCAGCGGCCGCCCAGGCACAGGCGGCCACCGCATCGGCGAGGGCCACACCGGCGGCATCTGCCTGCGATAGGGCCTCGAGGCTCGTGTTGCTGGCGCGTATGCGGTCGTGGAGCCGGGTGCCCGGGGGCGCGCTGCGATCGGCGAGCCAATCGAAATCCACGCCCCCGCGCCGGCTGTGCAGGTCGAGCCGCCCGGTCGCCAGCTTCGAGAACTTGCCGAAGCCGCCGATGAGCGTCAGGCGGGCGACCGGGACGCGGCGCAGATATTTCAGCACCGCCCCGACGAAATCGCCCATTTCGATGATCGCCATCGGCGCCAGCCCCAGCGCCTCCGCGGCCACGCCTTCGCTCGTGCTGCCGGTACAGGCGGCGATATGACGCTGCCCGTTGGCCCGGGCCACATCGATGGCCTGATGGATCGAGGCGATATAGGCCGCACAGGAAAACGGCCGCACGATGCCGGTCGTCCCCAGAATCGACAGCCCGCCCACGATGCCGAGGCGAGCATTCATCGTCTTCAGTGCGATGCGATCGCCGTCGTCGATGCCGATCGTCACATCGAAACCGCCAGCATGACCGTAGGTCTCGGCGGCTTCGACGAGATGGGTCTCGATCATCTGCCGGGGTACCGGATTGATCGCCGGCTCGCCCACGGCCAGGGCCAGGCCCTCGCGCGTCACGGTGCCCACGCCGGCACCGGCATGAAAGACGATGCCCGGCGCGGCGCGCAGCGCCAGGCGAACCCAGACCCGGGCGCCGTGTGTGGCGTCCGGATCGTCGCCGGCATCCTTGATGAGACCGACCTCGACGCGCTGATCGGAGGTGGGCCATCGGCAGTCGTGTACAGCCAATTCCGCCGTGCGCCCGCGTGGCAGTGTCAGCGACACCCGGCCGGGCAGATGACCGGAAAGAAGACGATGCGCGCCGGCCACCGCGGCTGCGGTGGCCGTGGCGCCCGTCGTCCAGCCCGTGCGCAGTGTCCGGGGGCTCGGGTGCTCGGCCGACGGCATCTTCATGGCAACGCCTCAACGATACGAGACACCGGCATGATCGGCCATGCGATGCCGATCAGTGTCGGTCGGCGCGTTCGGCGGTGGCGACATGGTCGGCGATGGTGCCACTCAGCGGCGCTCCGGCCCGCATGCGATCCCGCAGGGCAACCACTGCGCCGACGATCAACACCGCCGGGGCGGTCACCGTATGGCGCGCTGCGATCTGCGGCAGACTCCCGATTGTGCCCGTGAGCACGCGTTGCTCGGGTGTCGTGCCGCGTTCGATGAGCGCGGCCGGTGTGTCCGGATCCATGCCATGCGCGGTCAGCCGCGGGGCCAGATGCGCAAGCGCCATCACACCCATGTAGATGACGAGCGTCTGGTCACGGCGGGCCAGCCCCCGCCAGTCGTGCTCGAGCTCCCCATGTCGCCCGTGCGCGGTGAGGAATTGACAGCTCGAGGCGATGCCACGATGGGTCAACGGAATATCGGCATAGGTCGCACAACCCGAGCCGGCCGTCACGCCCGGTATGACACGGGTGGCGACGCCGGCCTCGGCGAGGGCGATCATCTCTTCGCTGCCGCGCCCGAAGACGAACGGGTCCCCGCCCTTGAGTCGCAGCACGCGATGCCCGCCGTGGGCCATTTCGATCATCAGCGCATTGAGCTCACGCTGACGGACAGCGTGATCGCCGCGTTGCTTGCCGACGAAGCGACGCGCCGCACCGGCGGGCGCGTAATCGAGCAGGGCAGGGGCGACCAGGCGGTCGTAGAGCACGACATCGGCGCCGGCCAGGGCCTGTTGCCCATCCAGTGTGAGCAGCCCCGGATCGCCCGGGCCGGCGCCGACCAGACAGACCTGGGCATGTTGCCAGGGGTCGTCGCGTGCGGCCGGCCGGGCCGCGCTTTCGACGAGCTCGAAGTCGCCGCGCCCGGTGGTTGCATCGAGAAAAAGACGGCCGGCACGACGGGCCGCATTGCGCGCGACCGTGTTGATGGCGGCATCCGTATCGGTGGCGATCACCATCGAGGCATCGGCCACATCCTGAGGCGTGATGAGGCGCGGCTGCCAGTCGAGTTCGTGATCGACGATCAGGTCAGCCAGCGCCGGCGAGGGCGCGACACAGCACAGACGAATCTGTGCCCCGGAGCGTGACAGCGTGCCGAGCACGCGTTGTGTGTGGCGTGAATCGCCGACCACGAGCACGTGGTCACGCGTGTTCGACAGCCGGAGCAAGGGAGCCGACATGGGCACGACATACCGTCCAAGCGAGGCCCCAGTCTACGCCATCGGTCCAACAGCCGTTGCAGGCCCGCCGCAAAAACACGCGAACGCAGCAGTCGCCCAGGGCGATGACAGGCGCGGGCCCAGCAGCCGCGCGCGCCGGTAATCGACCTCGGCCATGGCAGCAACCGGGGCGGCGACCGAAGCGGCGACCAGAGCCGCAGCTTCGGCCACGCTGTCGACCCCCAGACGGGCCGCCACCGTCGGCGAGCGTGTCAGCACTCGGTCGGCCACGCCGGCGAGCGCCGTCGTCGACAGGCCCTGAACCGGACACCCCAGATGTCGGGCCAGCTGTCGTAGCGCGACGGCATCGCGGCGTCGATCGATCGTGGCGAGCATCGCGATCGGCGTTTCATCCAGGCCATGGGCCCGCCGCAGCTGCTCGACCAGAGCGATCAGGGCCGTCGGCGGCGCGTCCGGCCGACAGCCGACGCCGAGTGCGAGACAGTCGATATCCATACCGTGATTATGCGCGTTTCCCACACACTCGGGTTTGACCGGTCGCAGCGGCCTGCCTAGACTCCGGCGGCAGGGTGCCCTGCGTTGAATATGGCAGGGATAATCGGGAAACGTGGTGCGCGCCGTGGGCGCAACGCCACTGCTGCCCCCGCAACGGTAGGCGAGACAGACCTCACGAAAGCCACTGCGCAGACGCGCGGGAAGGCGTGAGGTCGGACCGGCAGAGCCGGTCACTCGCGAGCCCGGAGACCGGCCCTGTCGTTTTTCGTCAACGTACGGGTGAGTACATGTCCAGAGTCCTGTCATCGACCGCTTCGAGCCAGCCCGCGACGCGTGCGGCCAACCCGATCCTGCAGCTCGGCGGTGCCGCGCTGATCGGCTTGTTCATCGTCTACGGCGTCGGGTTCTCGCACATCATGCCGGTCCACAATGCCGCGCACGACGTGCGGCATTCCGCGGTCTTTCCCTGCCACTGAGGCTGTGTACACGCAGGCGGCGTCATCGTCGCTGATTGATGCGCCGACCGGCGCGACACGCCAGGACGTGACGCGCGTCGGCCGGCACTTTCTGCGTTGCCGAGCGAGAATTGGATGACATGCTGTTCAGACGACTGATTCTGTCGGCCGTCGGCATCGGGCTGATCGTGGGACTGCTTGCCGGTATCGGCGAACAGTTCTCGACCGCCCCATTGATTGCCGCGGCCGAACACTACGAACAACCCCATCACCATCACGCACATGCGGCCGATTCACACGGCCACGCGCACGACGATGGGGCCTGGGCACCTGGTGACGGGGCCGAACGGATCGTGTTCACGGTCATCGCCTCGATTGGTGTGGCAATCGGCTTTGCCTTGCTGCTGCTCGTGGCCATGAGCACTGCGCGCATGGCCCACGGCACGCCCATGAGCGCCGGACACGGCATCCTCTGGGGCATGGCGGCCTATCTGACGGTCTTCGTGGTGCCGGCCCTGGGGCTGCCGCCGGAGGTGCCGGGCACGGCAGCAGCCGCACTGACCGATCGGCAAACCTGGTGGATCGCCACCGCGCTGGTCACCGCAATCGCCCTCTGGGCCGCCTGTCTGTCGCCGCGACGCTATCGCGTCATCGCGCTGGCGCTGATCGGACTGCCGTTCATCATCGGTGCCCCCGAGCCGGCCACCGCGCCTTATGCCGGGCACGATCCCGCGGCCACAGCCGCACTCGAAGCGATCAGTCATCGCTTCATCATCGCCACCAGCGCGCTGAACCTCGTGCAGTGGCTCGTGATCGGCGCGCTGGGCGGCCTGGCAATGCAACGCGGGATCGTGCCGGCCATTGAACGCGCCGCGCCGCGGGCATCGGCATCCGCACAGCGATGAACGACACCCTGCTGCCTTTTTCGGGCGTCGTCGGTCAGTCATCGCTCAAGACCGCGCTGATTCTGGCCGCGATCGAGCCGCGGCTGGCCGGCGTGCTCATCTCAGGGCCCCGCGGTGTGGCCAAGTCGACGCTCGCGCGCGGGCTGGCGGCACTGGACCGGCAGGCCGAAGGACGTTTCGTGACGTTGCCCCTGGGCGCCGACATGCCCCAGGTGGTCGGCACTCTGAATCTGTCGCAGGCACTCGGCGCGGGCGAGGTGGCATTCGAGCCCGGGCTGATCGCAGCCGCGCACGGCGGCTATCTGTATATCGACGAGGTCAATCTTCTCGCCGATCCGCTCGTCGACGTCCTGCTGGATGTCGCGGCCTCGCGCATCAATCGTGTCGCGCGCGACGGCATCGTCCACGCCCATCCGGCCGAGTTCGTGTTGATCGGAACCATGAACCCGGACGAGGGCACGCTCCGGCCACAGTTCTCGGATCGATTCGGTCTCTGTGTCGAGCTCGAGGCCGCGCCGTCAGCCGCCGAGCGGCGTGCGATCGTCGATGCGCGACTGGCCTTCGAAGCCGATCCGGCCGGCTTTGCCGATGCCCATCGCACCGCTGAGACACGTCTGGCGGATGCGATCGAGGCGGCCCGTACACGGTTGACCGAAGTGGCTGTGCCCGATGCGGCCTGCGACACGATCGCACGGCGCTCGGCAGCAGCCGACGTGGAAGGCGTGCGCGCCGATATCCACTGGCGCCAGGCGGCCCGCGCGCATGCCGCCTGGCGGGCACACGACACCGTCACCTCCGTCGATGTCGATGCCGTGGCCGAATTCGTGCTGTGTCATCGCCGCGGGCCCGGGGCCCGTCCAACCGATGATGCCGATGACGCGTCGCCGGATCGCGACGGTGGCCGAAACAGCGGTTCGAACGACGCGCCCGAAACCGGCCAGGCCGGTCATGACGACAGCCCCGTTTCCCGCGATCGGGATGACGACGCAGACGCCGGCACCGGCGACTGGGGCGGTATGCCGCCACGTCATGTCGGTGCCGCTGCACCGGTCACCCTGGCTCGTGAGTGGACACGACCGTCTCGCCGCGCCCCCATGCCGAGGCACGCCTCGGCACCGACTGCCAGCCGATTGGCGAACGGCCGGGTGCCGGCAATGCGCGCATTCGGCACCCATTCCCGGGATACCGGGGCCGGTGTCGACTGGTTCACGACCCTGATGCATCGCGCGACGACCGGCGCACGAGACGAGTCGCCCTGTTTCCGACAGCCGCAGCCACGACGACAGCTTTTCGAATGTGTGTTGCTGGATATGTCGGCCTCGACGCTCGCCCACGGCGGGCAGGCGCGGGCCCGCGCCGTGGTTGCGGCGATCAATCAGGCCGCTCACCGCGCGCGTTCATGGGCCGGTGTGATGGTTTTCCGTGGCCGGCAATGCGATTGGCTGGTCACGCCCGGCCGGGCCCGGGCATCGATCGACGGGTGCCTGGACTCGGCATCGGCCGGCGGCGGCACGCCGCTTTCGGCTGCGCTGACCGAAGCCCGGGATCGCATCGAACAACAGTGCCGGCGCGCCCCTGAGCTGTCGGTTCGGACCTGGCTCATCACCGACGGTCGCGCTCGTCTTGATCCGACGCCAACGCGCTGGCCGTGGGAGTTGATCGTGGTCGATAGCGAGCTGACCCGCGTTCGTCTCGGCGGCGCCCGTCGGTTGGCGGCATCGCTGGGCGGCGTCTGCGTGACGCTGGACGACGTCGCCGGGTGTGCCCGATGACCGCTCAGCAGACCTGTGCCGCGCTCATGATTGCCGCGCCGGCCTCCGGTCAGGGCAAGACGACGGTGACGGCCGGCCTGGCCCGGCTGCTCACGCGGCGCGGCAGGCGCGTGGCCGTGTTCAAGACAGGCCCCGATTATCTGGACCCGCAGATTCTCGCCGCTGCGGCCGATACACCGGTCGAGCCGCTCGATCTCTGGATGGCAGGGCCGGATTATTGTGGCCAGCGATTGGCCGAGGCCGCCGCCGAAGCCGACGTGATTCTCGTCGAGGGGGCGATGGGACTGTACGACGGCGATCCCTCGAGCGCCGATCTCGCCGCCACGTTCGGCCTGCCGGTGGCACTCGTGTTCGACTGCAAGGGCATGGCCCAGACCGTCGGCGCGCTGGCGCGCGGACTCGCCGATGCGCGTGTCGATCTGCGCGTGACCGGTGTCTTCGGCAACGGCATCGGCAGTGCACGTCATGCCGATCTGATCGCCGACAGTCTGCCGGAAGACATGGCCTGGCTGGGCACGCTGGCGCGTGATGCACATCTCGCGCTGCCGCATCGGCATCTCGGGCTGGTCGGGCCCGACGAGCCGGGCAGCGAGGTCTCGGCGCGGCTCGATGCCATCGCCGACGCTCTGGAACCGGGCGCACTGGAAAGTGCAGCGCGCCATGTGCGTTTTCCCGTTCGGCCCGCGGCCGTGCCATCGAGATGGCTCGCCGGCCATCGTATCGGCATCGCCCGCGATGCAGCCTTCAGCTTCGTCTATGCCGCAAACGAGCGACTGCTGGCAGCGATGGGCGCCACGCTGGTCCATTTTTCGCCGCTGAGCGATCACGAACTGCCGGATGTGGATGCCCTCTGGCTGCCCGGCGGCTATCCCGAACTGCACGGGGCCGCGTTGGCCGGGAACACAGCCATGCGCGGCGCGCTGGCGTCCTTCCATGCGGCCGACAGACCGATACTCGCCGAATGCGGCGGCATGCTGTATCTCCAGCAGAGTCTGACCATGCTCGATGGCACCACGCATCGCATGATGGCGCTGTTGCCCGGCACGGCACGCATGCGTGACCGGGGCGGCTGTCAGGGCATGCAGACCGCGCCGCTGCCGGAAGGCGAGATCCGGGGCCATGCCCATCATCGCTCGATGAGCGAGGGGCAGGCAGCGCCCATCGCCCACGGGCGTCGCGCCCGGCATCCGGCCCCCGGCGAGGCCATCATTCGCGATCGCGCCCTGACGGCGACCTATCTGCATCTGTTCTTCGCATCCAACCCGCTGGCGGTAGCGCGCCTGTTCGGCGCCCGAGTCGATGCACCGACCATCCCGGCCTGATTCCCAAACGGAGCCCCTGCCATGCAACTCGACAAGATTCATGCAACCGTGGTCACCGGTTTTCTCGGCAGCGGCAAGACCACGCTGCTGTCGCACCTCATCGCCAACGCCGGCGACAAGCGCATCGCGGTGATCGTCAACGAATTCGGCGAGATGGATATCGATGCCGAACTCCTGCGCGGCTGCCCGCTCGATTGTGACGACGCGCCAGGCAGCGAAAGCGAGGACGGCGTCTACGAGCTGGCCAACGGTTGTATCTGTTGCACCGTGCAGGAGGAGTTCGTGCCGGTGATGAAAAAACTGATCGAAAAACGCGACACGATCGATCATATCGTGATCGAAACCTCCGGCCTGGCGTTGCCCAAGCCGCTGGTCCAGGCGTTCAACTGGCCGGAGATCAAGCAGCACTGCACCGTCGACTCGGTGATCGCGGTACTGGACGGCCCGGCGATCGCGGCCGGCACCTGGGCCGCCGATCCGGCCGCCGTCGACAACGCGCGCCGCGCCGACGCATCGCTGGACCATGACCCGAGTCTCGCCGAGCTGCTAGACGATCAGCTGGCCGCGGCCGACATGGCCGTCGTCTCCAAGGCCGACCAGCTGGATGAGCGGGCGCGCACGACGGTCTCAACCTGGCTGGAGGCGCGCCTGCCGGCCACGGTCAAGACCCTGTTCGTGGCCAACGGCGCGGTCGATGCCGAACTGTTGACCGGCCTGGACGCACAGACCGAGCAGCGTATCGAGGCCATCACGACGCACCACGATGCACATCACGAGGCCGGCGAGGCCCACGAACATGCCCACGATCATTTCGATTCCACGGTGATCACCCTGGGGCCGGTGGACGGTACCCGTCTGCAGACGGCGCTGCGCCAACTCATCAGCGAGCAGACGATCTATCGCGTCAAGGGATTCGTGGCCGACGGCGACAAGCCGATGCGCCAGGTCGTCCAGGGCGTGGGCGAACGCATCTCGCATTACTTCGACCGGCTGTGGACGTCGGACGAGCAGCGCCAGACACGGCTGGTATTCATCGGTCATGGACTGAACGTGGCGCGTATCCGAGAAGCGGTCTCGGCCACTGAAGACAGCCCCGCGACCACCGACGCCTAGCCACCGGTGCACTTGCTCGCGGCACAACCGGGCGGTTTCACCGACGACGACGGCATCATCGATCTCGATCAGTCGCCGGGCGATGTGGTGATCATGGCCGCGGCCGACGGTGTGCTCGGTCTGCTCGCCGAGCGCATCGAACGGCAGCCGGCCGGCGGACCCAGCGTCCGTCTGGCCAATTGGCGGAATCTCGCCAACCCGGCGGCACTCGACCTGTATCGCGACAAGACACTGGATCGGGCCCGCCTGGTCATCGTCGCCCTGACCGGGGGCACGAGTTACTGGCCGTATGGTGTCGAACAGCTGCGCGCCTGGGCAAGCGAGGCCCCGGGGCGTGATCTCGTGCTCGTGCCGGGCGAGGATTACCCCGACGATGATCTGTTCGCGGCCTGCACGGTCGACGAGGACATCGCCCATCGCATCTGGCGTTATCTGCGTGAGGGCGGGCTCACCAATGCCGACGGGCTGCTGGCCTACGTGGCGGCGACATTCTTCGATGCCGATCAACCGTGGCAGCCCCCCGTGCCGCTGGCGCGCACCATCGTCTACCATCCGAGCCGGCGATCGGCCGCACTGGCCGATTGGCAGACCGCCTGGCCGACCGGCGACGATCGGCCCGTAGCACTGTTGCTCTTGTATCGAAGCCACCTGCAGAACGGCAACATGGCGGTCTTCGATGCCTTGATCGAGACCCTGATCGCGCGCGGCCTGAATCCGCTACCGGTTGCCGTGGCCTCGCTCAAGGAAACCGACTGTCTGGCCGCCGTCGATGCGCTGATCACGGACGCCGATGTCCGTGTGGTGCTCAATACGACCGGGTTCGCCCAGCGCGCTGCGACCAATGCGGCCGCCGCCTCGGAGCCGGGCACCGGCCAGGCCATGTTCGGGCGTGATATCCCCGTGCTGCAGCTGATTCTGTCGAGCACGACCCGGGCGGTCTGGGCGGCACACGACGCCGGTCTGCGCGCGCGGGATCTGGCCATGTACGTGGTGCTGCCGGAGCTGGACGGGCGTATCGTGACCCGCGCCGTCGGCTTCAAGACCCGGGCATGGCACAGCCAGGCCTGCCAGATCGATGTCGTGCGCCACGAGATTCTGGCCGATCGCGCCGTCTTCGTCGCCGATCTCGCCCGGCGCTGGGCTCGCCTGCAGACGATACCCGCCGCTGACAAGCGCGTGGCGCTGGTGCTGGCCAACAACCCCGGCACCGACGGACGCATCGGCAACGGGGTGGGGCTGGATACCCCCGCGGCCACCCACAACATCCTCCACGCGTTGCGCGAGGCCGGCTATAACATCGGATCGCTGCCCGAAACGCCGGCTGCGCTCATGTCGGCGCTGTGTGCGGCACTCAGCAACGACAGCGCGACCAACGATCTCAAGCCGACCTGGCAGAGCATTGACCTGGCCACCTACGAGCGCTGGTTCGAGACGCTGCCGAGTGCGGCACGGCAGGCGGTTTACGAGCGCTGGGGCACACCGCAGGACGATCCGAGACATCGCGACGGGCGAATCGCCGTGGCCGGTCTGCGTTTCGGCCATGTGTTCGTCGGGCCGCAGCCGCCGCGCGGGTTCGATATCGATCTTGCGGCCAGCTATCACGATCCGGATCTGGTGCCGCCACACGGCTATCTGGCGTTCTACGCCTGGCTGCGCACGGTCTTTTCCGTCGATGCGGTGGTCAACGTCGGCAAGCACGGCAATCTGGAATGGCTGCCCGGCAAGGCCGTGGCGCTGTCGGCGACCTGCTGGCCCGATCTTGTGCTCGGCCCCATGCCGCAGCTCTACCCCTTCATCGTCAACGATCCGGGCGAGGGCGCCCAGGCCAAACGGCGCAGTCAGGCCGTGATCATCGATCACATGACGCCGCCGATCGTGCGCGCCGAAACGTACGGCGAGCTCGCGACCCTGGAGACGCTCGTCGACGAATACTTCGAGGCCCGGGGACTGGACACGCGTCGCGAAGCCCATCTGCGCGAGCGCATCCTCGCCGTTGCGCGCGACAGCCATATCGCCCGCGAGATCGCCGGTACGGATACGGCCGACGACGATGTGATCCTCGATTCGCTCGATACCTATATCTGCGAACTCAAGGAGGCCCAGATCCGCGGCGGCCTGCACCGCTTCGGCGAGATGCCCGACCGGACCCTGCTGGCCGAAACGCTCGTGGCACTCGTACGCATGTCACGCGGCGATGCGCCCGCCGATCGCAGCCTGATCCAGGCACTGGCCGATGATCTCGGCCTCGGCGACCACGATTTTCTGGACACGGCCAATGACGGTCCCTGGCACGGCCCACGCCCGCCGTGCCTGCAGGCGGTCAGCGATGCCGGCTGGCGGACGATCGGCCACACCCGGACACGTCTGGAACAATTCGCGGGCCGTCTGGTCGAGCGTGCCGTGCTGGATGATGATCGCAGCGCCGTCGCCGCGCTGCCGGCGACCCGACGTCTGGTCGATTATCTGGGCGATACGCTGCTGCCGGCCCTGACCCGCGGCGTGGCCGACGAGATGCGGCACACGCTCGCCGGGCTCGCCGGACGTTTCGTGCCGCCGGGGCCGTCGGGCGCACCGACCCGCGGCCGGCTTGATACGCTGCCGACCGGGCGCAATTTCTACGCCGTCGACAGTCGGGCGATCCCCACGCGCACGGCCTGGACACTCGGCCAGGCATCGGCGACGGCATTCGTGAACCGTCATCTCCAGGAACACGGCGATTATCCGCGCGCCATCGGTCTGTCGGTCTGGGGCACCGCCACGATGCGCACTGGCGGTGACGATATCGCGCAGGCGTTCGCGCTGATGGGGATCGCCCCGGTCTGGGCGGCCGGTGGCAGCCGCGTCGTGGATTTCACCATCACACCGGCATTTCAGCTCGGCCGGCCGCGCGTCGACGTGACGCTACGAGTCTCGGGATTCTTCCGGGATGCATTCGCCAACCTGATTCGTCTGTTCGATGCCGCAGTCACGGCCCTCGCCGAATTCGAGGAACCGGGGCAGACCAATACGATTCGGTCTGCCGTGCAACATCGGGCCGCGGCACTCGTCGCCGAGGGCGTCACGCCGACGGATGCACAGCGCCAGGCCGCTTATCGGGTATTCGGCGCTCGGCCCGGTGCCTATGGCGCGGGGCTGTCCGAAATCGTTTCCTCCGGAGCCTGGCAGGACGCGCGCGATCTGGCCAATGCCTACATCGAGCGCGGCGGGCATGCCTACGGCCAGACGGCCTATGGCGAACCGGCACACGCCGCATTCGTCGACCGGCTGGCCGGGATCGAGGCCGTGCTGCACAACCAGGACAATCGTGAACACGACGTGCTCGACTCGGCCGACTATTACCAGTTCCAGGGTGGCATGGCCCAGGCGGCCGGAGCGGCCCGCGACGGGGCGGCGCCGGCCATCTATCACGCCGATCACAGCAATCCGGCCTCACCGCGCGTGCGCACGCTGAACGAGGAGCTCAGCCGGGTAATCCGTGCGCGGGTGACCAACCCGAAATGGATCGAAGCCATGCAGGATCATGGCTACAAGGGCGCTGCGGAAATGGCCGCGACCGTGGATTATCTATTCGCCTACGATGCCACGACCGGCGCGGTGCGCGACGATCAGTACGCCGCTGTTAGCGATGCACTACTGCACGATGAGGCCAATCGGGCCTTCATGTCCTGCGCCAACCCGGCCGCGCTCGGCGAGATGGCCGAGCGCCTGCTGGAAGCCATGCAGCGAGGCCTCTGGCACGAGCCGGGCCCGCATCGGGAACGCGTCGAAGCGGCACTGCTCGAACTCGACGAGCGCCGAGAGCAGGCACTGGATTAGGGCCTGTTATTAATCCGGCCCCCAAACAGCTGACGACGTCAGCTGTTTTCAACGCCATCGAAAGAAACGCCGGCCCTTGTCCGTCTTTTTAGGAACCTCTGATCTATTCATCCACGGTTGCGTTTGAGTCCCAAAAGGCCACGATACAAGGCGCATGGCGCCGCGTCATAGCCACGCCATGATCCAGCCATGCAACGCCGTAGCGCGGCCTTTTGGGCCAAACCGCTTAGCGGCCGGGCTTTTGCGCGCGCCTGAGCGGCGTTGCCGCTCGCTCATTTGCATTCAGCAAACGGCGCTCGCGGCGTCTTGTCAGACGCGCGCAAAAGACACCGGCGCGACCGTAGATGAATAGATCAGAGGTTCCTTTATTTTCAATGGCTTCACGGCCGCTGGCCGTGGCGCGCGTGCTGTCGCACATGGCCGCGTTACCGCCCCAAAACCGGCCAGGCAAGGCGCATGGACCTGGCCTTGTTCATCCAGGGTCAAGCCATGCAACCCCGCATGGCCGGTCTTTGGGCGCAACCCGACGGGACGGCGGTCATTGTTCTGCAGTCCGGCGTTGCCGCTCGCTTGTGTCACATCGCGACACCGCGCCCGCCGCCTTGTCTTGCCTGATGAGCCGACCGGCGCGACGCACGCGGATCGGATATACGCCCGGGTCGTCCCGGCAGAGGTGCGGGCCGCCGCACTCAGCCGTTTGTCAGGCGCGCGATGTGGTCGTCGACGCGTTTTTGCATCGTCTGACAGGCCGGTCGTTGCCGCAGACGATCCCACCAGGCATGCAACATCGGCTGTGTTTCGATTTCGGGGCGTGCATCGACGATCCGGGCGGTATCGAGCGCCGCGCCGACCGCGATAATCCGCATGGCTGAATGTTTCGCCGAGCAGCCAGGGAGCGCGCCCTGTCAGTTCGCCCTCCAGATGGGCATAGACGTCGGGCAGGGCGGCGAGGCCGGCTTCGAGTGCGGCATCGTCGGGCGGCGCACCGGTTCGCAGTGGTTTGACAATACGTTCGAGCAGCGGCGTCAGCAATGCCGGATTCAGATCGTCGTCGACCCATCGTTCCCAGCGCACGACGCGGGCCTGGCGCTGCGGACTGGGCCCGCCCATGAGCGCGCTGCGCTCGCGCATCGCGAGATAACGACAGATGGCGCCGGAGTCATCGGTCACGAAATCGCCGTCGACGAACGACGGAATCCGGCCGAGCGGACTGGTGGCACGAAATTCCGTGTCCTGGCTGCGCGGTGCGATCTCGATGCTCTCGCACTCCAGGCCAAGCTCGGCGATCATGAACCAGACCTTGCGGACGAAGGGCGATAGTGGGGTTCCGTAGAGTTTCATCGACGATTTCCGACAGGCTTTGTTTCAGACGTTGGCACGAAGGCCACGGCAATCAAGGCCAGCAGGGCGAGCATGAAACTGGCGCCGCCGGCGAGTTCGGCATAACGGGTCGTCAACGCGCCGGCGGCGGCATGCGTTGCCGAGCCGCTCGCGATATCGAGCAGGCTTCCGGCTGCCGCCACGGCAAGCGCGGCCGCGCCGATACGTACGGTCTGGAAGACGCCAGCCGCCATGCCGGCACGCGTGGCCGGCATCGTGCGCATCGCCAGATTGTCCATGCTGCCGTTGGCCGCACCGCCGCCGATACCGATCAGCCCGAGACCGCAGACGAGCCCGATCTGCGAAAGCGGGGCCGCGGCTGTCAGCGTCAAGGCGATCACGGCATCGCCCATCGCCATGCAGGCAATACAACCACCCACGAATCCGGCCACGCCAAAGCGCGATACCATCATCGGCCCCAGCGGGGTGGCCGCGAACAGGGCGATTGCCATCGGTAGAATGGACAGCCCGGCAATTGCCGGTGAAGCCGACAGTCCGGCCACGACAACAGCCGGCACATAAACCATCGAAACCGCCACGGCGATCTGCCACGCCACCATCGTCGCCGACATCGCCCGAAACAACGGATTGGCGAACACCGCCGGGGCGATCGCCGGATGCTGGCGGCCCCGTTCGATGAAGATCAGGGCAATGAACAGCAACAGGCTGCACGCCGCGGCCATGAAGCCGAATCGGCTCGTGCCCTCGAGCGCCCAGACCACCAGGCCGAGCGCGAGTGTGAATACGCCGATACCGAGCGCATCGATGGGCGGTGCATCCGGCGCACGGGATGCGGCGATGCGCGGCAACAGGGCCCCGGCGAGCAATAGAAACGGCAGATAGACGGCGAAGACGGCCCGCCATCCGAAGTGCGCCATGATCAGGCCGCCGATCAGCGGCCCGAAGGCAATGCCGCTACCGGCAGCGGAACCGAAGGCAGCGAATGCCCGCGCGCGTGACCGGTCATCCTGCGGAAAGCGTGCGGCCAGCAATGCCGGCCCCGTGGCCAGGAGCGTGCCGGCGGCCAGGCCCGCCAGCGCCCGCAGGGCGATCAGCAGGTCGGCCGAGGGGGTGACGACCGCCGCCGCGTTGGCCACAAGCGAGAGCAACAGGCCCATGGCGAAGAGCCGCCGACGGCCGAGCCGGTCCGCGAGCACGCCGACGGCCAGGATGCTCGTGGCGAACGTCAGCATGTAAGCATTGACGACCCATTGCAGCATCGCGCCCTGGATCGAGAAACTGCGGGCGATGGCATCGAGCTGGACGCCGATCACCGACTCCCCGAAGGGCAGCGTGATGCCGGCGGCCACCACCGCGATCACCGTCGCCGGCGCGGACCCGCCGCTCGCCTCGGACTCACGATCGGCTGTGTTCACGGCGCGCGCTCTGCGACGGTCTCGGCCGGGGCGCTGCCGGCATACAGACGCGCGATGACAGCGCTGACGATGATCTGCGTCTGGTTGTAGATCATGATCGGCAGGATGATCAAACCGAGCCCGGCCTGACCGGCGAACAGCACGTTGGCCATCGGTAGTCCGGAGGCCAGGCTCTTCTTGGACCCGCAGAACAGCAGGGCGGTCTCGTCGGCCCGGTCGAAGCCGCACAATCGTGCCAGACCGACGGACAGGCCCATCATCAGGGCCAGCACCCCGATACAGAGCATAAAGGCGATGGCGATGCCCGCCGGAGACATCTGGCGCCAGTAGCCGCTGGCCACGAACTGTGAAAACGCGGTGTAGACGATCAAGAGAATGACGGCCTTGTCATAGTGCCCGGCCGCGCGTGCATGACGATCCAGAAAGGCGCCGATGACCGGTCTCGACAGTTGCCCGGCAGCGAACGGCATCAACAGTTGCACGCTGATCTGGATCAGCGCGTGGCCGACATCCACGCCGCCCCCGTCAGTCGAATGGGCAAGCAGCATGAACACAAACGGTGTCGCCATCAGCCCGAAGACGTTCGAGGCGGCCGCTGCACAGACCGCCGCGGCCACGTTGCCGCGGGCGACCGCCGTGAAGGCGATCGACGAGGTGACCGCAGACGGCAACGCCCCCAGGTAGAGGAATCCCGTGGCCAGCGCGGGCGGAATCACGGCCGGCGCCAGCCACGAGATCGGCACCACGATCAACGGGCAGACGCCGAAGGTCATGGCCAGAATCAGCAAATGCAGACGCCAGTGCGTGATCCCCGCCACGATCGATTCACGCGATAGCGCTGCGCCATGAGCGAAGAACAGCCCGCCGACGCCGAGGGTGCCGGCCCAGCCGAGGCCGGTGGCTACCTGTCCCTCGGCCGGTACGATCGCTGCCAGCACGATGATCGCAAGCAGGACAACGGTGAAGGGATCGATGAGTTTCATGCGCGTTCCGAGGACATCACAAACCGGCCGCGGGGCGGCCCGATTGCCGCGCTGCGGGATAGCCGGGCGCAGTCTACCGGTCGGACGGAAGTCGGGGAACCGAGCGGGCCGGCTCTGCTATCGTCGCGGCCCGAAGAATCATCTGGAGCCGGCCGATGTCCCCGCTTGTCGTGGCCTATGTGTATCTGTTCATCGCGATCGTCGCCGAAATCGCCGGCACCACGATGCTTGCGCGTTCCGAGCAGTTCACCCGCTGGGCGCCGACGCTCGGCATGGCGATCGCCTATATCCTGTCGTTCTATCTGCTGACGCTGGCCCTGCGGACGATTCCGCTGGCCATCGCCTATGCCTTCTGGGGCGGGCTGGGCATCGTGCTGACGGTGCTGGTCGGCGTATTCTTCCTGCGACAGCCGATCGATGCCGTCGGGGTGGCCGGCATCGCGCTCATCGTCGCCGGCGTGATTGTCATCAACGGCTGGTCACGCAGCGTCACGCATTGATCGTGACCCGTGCGATGCGGCCCGGTGTCAGGCCGACACGCCGGCCGGATTCGCCCTGGTCCGCGGCGGATCATCGTCGAGCATGCCGGCAAAACAGCTCAGTGCCGGCGACCATCCGTGTTGCGCGGTCGCCACGAGATGGGTCGTGACCTCGCCGAGGTCGGCCGGCAGGGGGAGGGCGTGTATCCCGAAACGGTGTCGATGTGCGGCCACCACCGACGCTGGCATGAGGCCATAGCCCATGCCGGCCGCCACACACCCCAGAATACCGTCGATTGAACCGAGCTCGAAGATGCGCGTACCCGATACGCCCTGGCGCGCCAGCAATCGTTCGATGCACTCACGATAGTGACAGCCCTGCCGGAAGGCCAGAAACGGGGTCTCGGCCAGTGCCGCGGCCGAAGGCATCGCCGTCAGCGGCTCGGCGCCGATCAGGACGAGCGACTCTCGAAAGGCCGCCCGCGTCCAACGGTCGGCAGGCACGCGCTCACCGGCGATGAATGCCGCATCGAGCCGGCCGGCCGCGAGTCCGGCCAGCAATTCCGCGGTCGTGCCCGTTGTCAGTTGCAGGGTGACCTCGATATGACGGCGATGAAATGCGGCCAGTAGATCGGGCAGGCGCACGGCCGCCGTACTTTCCAGCGCGCCGAGATGCAGCACGCCACGCGGTGGCTCCGATGGGCGAAAGGCCGACAGGGCTGCTTCGTGCGCGCCCAGCGTGTCGCGGGCATGGCTCATCAGGGTGTGCCCGGCCGGCGTGAGGCGCACGCCGCCATTGCGCTCGAACAATGTGACGCCCAGCTCATGCTCGAGTTTCTTGATGTGGGCGGTCACGTTGGACTGCACCGTATGCATGCGTCGGGCCGCGATGCTGAAACTGCCGGCATCGGCCAGCGCCACGAACAGAGCGAGCGAATGGAGCGTCATTGGATCAACGATCATCGTGTCACGTGATGCAGCCCATTAAAACAGATCGCCATTATCGATAACGGGATGTGCGGTCTCCGGCGCGGCACTCGAGCGAAACCTCAACAGGCCCTAATAAACTTTTCTTTTTTTTAGATTTAGCCTGCGTCGTCGCGGCTGGTAGCTTCGCTGTCCATCATTCGAAGTTTCGCGGAGCGCGAACGTGAGCCGTCACGCAGCGAGATATCTGGACCGGGCGCTGCCCTGGCTGGTGCCGGTTGTCGTACTCATCGCCTGGCAGGCGGTCGTCGAGCTCGGCTGGGTTTCGAGCCGTACCATGCCGGCGCCGACGGCTGTGGGAGCTGCGGCCTGGGAGCTGGCCCGCTCGGGCCAATTGTTCGACAGCCTGGCGGTCAGCACGCGCCGTGCGGCGCTCGGTTTCCTGTTCGGTGGCAGTGCCGGTCTCGCGCTCGGTCTGATCGTGGGGCTGTCGTACTGGGGCGAGCGACTTCTGGACAGCACGATCCAGATGGTCCGCAACATCCCGCATCTGGCGATGATCCCGTTGGTGATCCTCTGGTTCGGCATCGACGAGACCGCCAAGGTGTTTCTCGTGGCCATCGGCACCGCGTTTCCGATCTATCTGAATACGTTCCATGGGATTCGCAATATCGACCGGAATCTCATGGAAATGGCGCGCAGCTACGGGCTTTCGGGCACCGCACTCTTTCGAGAGGTGATTCTGCCGGGTGCCATGCCCTCGATCCTCGTCGGTGTGCGTTATTCACTCGGCCTGATGTGGCTGACGCTGATCGTCGCGGAGACGATCGCAGCCAGCGACGGCATCGGCTATCTGGCCATGAATGCCCGCCAGTTTCTCCAGACCGATGTCGTGGTGGTCACGATCCTGCTCTATGCGCTGCTGGGCAAGCTGGCCGACGAGGCAGCCCGGTTTCTCGAACGTCGATGGCTCAGCTGGCACCCGGCCTATCGCAAATCGGAGGTCATGGCATGACACGGGTCACTTTTCCCTATCGCGGCACACGCCGTCAAAGCAACGTCGTTGCGCCGGAGACCTCATCGACCGGCGTTCGTCTGGGGTTGCGCGGGCTCGACAAGCGTTTCGGCGCGACACATGTCCTCGATGCGATCGATCTGGCTATCACGCCGGGACAGTTCGTGGCGATCGTCGGGCGCAGCGGTTGCGGCAAGAGTACGTTGTTGCGACTGGTCGCCGGCCTGGAAACCGCAACCGACGGTGAGATCCGAGTCGACGATCAACCGGCCGCACGGCATGCAGCCGATACGCGATTGATGTTTCAGGATGCCCGCCTGCTGCCGTGGAAGCGCGTCGTCGATAATGTCGGCATCGGCCTGCGTGGCCGCTGGCAGGATAGGGCACGGGAGGTTCTGCACGATGTGGGACTGGCCGACAAGGCCGATGCCTGGCCCGCCCAGCTCTCGGGCGGCCAGCAGCAGCGAGTCGCACTGGCACGTGCCCTGATACACCGTCCGCGGTTGTTGCTGCTCGACGAGCCGCTCGGCGCGCTGGACGCGCTGACACGGCTGGAGATGCAGTCGCTTATCGAAGCGCTCTGGCAACACCACGGTTTCACCGTGCTGCTCGTCACCCACGATGTGCCCGAGGCCGTACAGCTGGCCGATCGCGTGGTGGTACTGGAGCAGGGCGGCGTCGGACTCGATCTGGCTGTCGATCTACCACGCCCTCGCGAAGCGGCCACCCCGGCGGTGTCGGCCGTGGAAGGCCGCGTGCTCGATCGCGTGTTGGGACGCAGTGACGTGCCGACGTCGACGACCGCATCGGCCACGAGGTCGCGCACGGCCTCCGCACGGTGAGCGGCATGGCGTTCCGAAACCCTTCAAACCCGGCACATCTGACAATGACAGACCGATTCATCTCCGTTTTATGCCGTCGTCTCCCGGCGCTCGTTCTGATCGCCTGCGCGAGCTGGCCGGCGCTGGCGAGCGCCGCCGACCAGGTCGTTCGAATCGGGTATCAACGCTCCTCGACGCTCATGACGCTGCTGCGCGCTGATAAAACGCTGGAACAACAGCTGGCAGCCCAGGGCGTGACGATCGACTGGCACGAGTTCAACAGCGGGCTGCCGATGCTCGAGGCACTGAACACGGGCAGTCTCGATCTCAGTGCCGACGTGGCCGACACGGTGCCGATCTTCGCGCAGGCAGCCGGCGCCAACCTGGTGTTCTATGCCACCGAAGCCCCATCGCCACAGGGCCAGGCATTGATCGTGCACGCCGACAGCGATATCCATTCGCTGGCCGATCTGAAAGGCAGGCGCGTGACCGTGGCCCGCGGGGCCGGCGACCACTATCTGTTACTGGCGGCCTTGAAGCGTGCCGGTCTGTCACTCGACGACATCAAGGTCTCGTATCTGGCCCCACAGGATGCCAGTGCCGCGTTCGCACGGCACAGCGTGGACGGCTGAGTGGCCTGGGAACCGTATCTGTCGGCCGCGCGTGCCCGGGACAAGACGCGGACGATCGTCGACGGCGGCAACGGGCTGGCCAGCTATCGTCGCTTCTATCTCGCCTCGGCCGACTATGCCCGAGCCCATCCCCGGGTTCTGGACACGATCCACCGTGCCCTGACCCGGACCGGCCGCTGGGTCAGCCACCATCCGCAGGCCGCCGCGACCCGGCTGGCACCGCTCTGGGGGCAGATGACGCCGGCGGTGGTCCGACATGCCCTGGCCAATCGCAGCTACGACATCGAACCGGTGACCGCGGATCCGTTCGCCGAGCAGCAACGCATTGCCGACGCCTTCGAAAAAGCCGGCGTGCTGCCCCGACACGTCGATACGAGCAAGGCGCTGATCTGGCAGCCCGGCGCGACCCAACTGACAGGAGTACAACATGACTGATACAGACACCGAGGCCGGCGTCCCGGACGCCCTCAAGGTATTGTGGTTTCTGCCCACCCACGGCGACGGGCGTTATCTGGGCACCAGCCAGGGGGCTCGCCAGGTGGATCTGGCCTATCTGAAACAGGTGGCACAAGCCGCCGATCAGCTCGGCTATTATGGTGTTCTGCTGCCGACCGGCCGCAGTTGCGAAGATTCCTGGGTCGTCGCCTCGGCGCTGGCGCCGCTGACCGAGCGACTGCGATATCTCGTTGCGGTTCGCCCCGGGCTGCAGTCGCCGAGCGTGGCGGCACGGATGACGGCCACGCTCGATCGGATCTCCAAAGGCCGCCTGCTCATCAATGTGGTCACCGGCGGTGATCCGGTCGAAAACGCCGGCGACGGCGTGTTTCTAGACCACGACGAACGCTACGAGGTCACCCGCGAATTCCTCGACGTCTATCGTCGGCTGCTGGCCAGAGAGACCGTCAATCATCACGACAAGCATCTGCGTATCGAGGACGGGCGCCTCATCTTCGCACCCCACCAGGCCGGTGGCCCACCGCTGTATTTCGGTGGGTCCTCGACGGCCGCGATCGACGTGGCCGCCCAGCGGATCGACAAATATCTGACCTGGGGCGAACCGCCGGCCCAGGTCGCTGAAAAGATCGCCACCGTGCGCGCGGCCGCGGCCAGGGTGAATCGCAAGGTCACCTTCGGCATCCGGTTGCACGTCATCGTCCGCGAGACCGACGAGCAGGCCTGGCAGGCAGCGGACCAACTCATCTCGCATCTCGATGACGAAACCATCGCCGCTGCACAGAAAGTCTTCTCGCGCATGGATTCGGTCGGCCAGTCGCGCATGTCAGAGCTGCACCGAGGGGATCGCAGCCAGCTCGAGATCAGCCCGAACCTCTGGGCCGGGGTCGGGCTGGTGCGTGGCGGTGCCGGTACGGCCCTGGTCGGCAGTCCCGAGACTGTGGCCGAGCGGATACGCGAGTACCAGCGCGCCGGTATCGACACATTCATCATGTCCGGCTACCCGCATCTCGAAGAAGCCTGGCGCTTCGGCGAACTCGTTCTGCCGCTGCTCGATCTGGACGAAGACATCGCGCGGCCGACAATCGCCACCAATACCGGGCCGTTCGGCGAAGTCATCGCCAACGAAAACGTGCCCGATTCAGCCGCTGCCGGCTGAGGCGTTCCCTGTTACGAGATCCGTCATGACCCGCTCCCCGCGTCCAGTCGCACAATCCGCCGCCGGCCACTTCTTTCGTGGCCGTATCACAGCCTGTGTCTGCCTTGTTCTGGCGCTTTTGGTCGGGTGGTCGAGCGCCATGGCGGCGAGCAGCCCGGATGTGGTGCGCATCGGTTACCAGAAAGGCAGCATTCTCACGCTGCTCAAGGCGCGAGGCACACTCGACGCCACCTTGAAAAAACGCGGTATCGACGTGCGCTGGGTGGAATTCGCGGCCGGCCCGCAGATGCTCGAGGCCATAAACGTCGGCAGTATCGACTTTGCCACGGTCGGCGATGCGCCGCCGATATTTGCGCAGGCCGCCGGCGCCGATCTGGTCTATATCTCGCGGACACCCGCCAATCCGCAAACGGAGGCGATTCTGCTGCCGCCGGACTCGTCGATTCACTCGATTGCCGACCTGAAAGGCCGGCGCATCGCACTGAACAAGGGCTCGGACGTGAATTATCTGGTAGCGGCAGCGCTTGAACGGGCTGGGCTTAAGTACAGCGATATCAAGCCACGCTACCTCACGCCGAGCGACGCCCGTGCAGCGTTCGGTCGAGGCGATATCGATGCCTGGGCAGTCTGGGATCCGTACTACGCCGAGGCCCAGGCCAACGCCGGCGCGCGCGTCCTGACCGATGCACAGGACATCGTGCCGCATTACAGTTTCTATCTGTCGTCCCGGACGTTTGCCGAGCGACATCCCGATATCGTGACGCTGTTCAACCACGACGTGGCGGATCTGTGTCAGTGGACGCCGCGCCATGCAATGCAGGCGGCCGATATCCTGTCGCGCGCCACGGGGTTATCCCCGGCCGTCTGGCGAAAGACGATTGCACGCCACGATTACGGACTCGAACCGATGAGTCCATCCGTCTTCAAGGCACAACAGAAACTGGCGGACACCTTCTACGACATCGGACTGATTCCGAAGCCCGTTACGGTGGCCGCCGCGCGCTGGCAGCCGACAAACAAATCCCGGATCGAATCGACGAATGAGTGATTCAGTCGTCGATCACTGCTGTAATATGCCGATCCCGATATAAGCCTAACTTCATATCGGGATGCGCATATGGGAATGGACGAGTCCTGACCGCGGGCTCGGTTTCTGGGTAATCGCGCGCGATCAAGCCGGGGGATCGGTATCCGCCGAACGTTCAAAACCATTGAAAACGCACGTTCACAGCGTACGCGGGTTGGCGTGCGCGGAATGAATCAACAGGGAGTCCGATACATGATCAAGATCCACCGGCCGGGGTGCCTGCTGCTTGCCGGCACTGCAGGCCTCGGCATCGCGATGAGCCAGACGGCGATTGCCGCGAACGAGCCCAGCAATGCCGATCTCGCCAGACTGGTACAGCAACAGGCTGCCCAGATCCAGCAGCTCAAGCAACGCCTGCAGGCCGTTGAGCAACAGGAAAAAACAAGTCGCCAGACGTCGGTCGCAGCGACCTCGCGCCCGGTCAGTGCGAGCGATTCGCGCAAGAACGCACCGTCCGTGCCGGACGGCCAGGCCGCCAAACCGGCGGCATCGGAAGGCAACGACGCCGGAAATGCAACGCTGTCCAAACGCGTCGCGGCCCTCGAATCACAGGGTCTCAAGGTCGACTGGTCGGATGGCGCGCCGGAATTCTCGAGCGCGGACGGGCAGTACAGCTTCGGCATCGGCGGCCGGGTCCAGTACGACTTCTCCACGACGAGCGGCTCCCGCTACGACGGCGCAGGCGACGAGGCCAACCTGAATTCGCGCAACATCACCGGCACTGAATTCCGTCGTGTGCGTCTGGATGCCCACGGCCAGATCACCGACCCGATCCTCTACAAGGTCGAACTCGATTTCGCCGGCAACGACGTCACGTTGCGTGATGCCTATCTGGCTGCGCAGAAGAAATTCGCACTGGGCAAGGGCACCATCTATCTCGGCAACAAGCGCGCCGATCTGGGGCTCGATGCGGGCACATCCTCGAAATGGACCTGGTTCACCGAACGCAACACGGTGGCCAACGCCATTCTCTCGGAGGCCGGCACCTACAACACCGGCGCCTTCGGCTCGTTCAACGGCCATGATTGGCATTATTCGCTGGGCGTCACCAAGGGCGGCACAAGCACATCCAACCGCGCGTCCAACAATTTCGAGATCGCCAGCCGTGCCCACTGGGATCCGATCGATACCGGCAACACCATCGTCCATCTGGGCGTGAACGGTTTCTATGAGGATATCGATCGCGAACGCCAGGATCGCATCGCCAGCAACGAGATCATCGCCGGGCATTACAACGGCAACCTGCGCGTGGCCAGCGCCGCCGTCGACGATCCGAAAAGCAGTCATGCGTTCGGTTTCGAGCTGGCCGGGCTGACCGGGCCGTTCGCGGCGGGCGCAGAGTGGGGACGGCGCGACATCGAATCCCGTAATGGCCCGGGCACGCACTACACGGCTTATGCGGGCCAGGTCGGTTATTCACTCACTGGTGAAGCCTTCGGTTACTCGACGAGTCAGGGCGTCTGGACACATCCGGATGTCGCGCATCCGGTCGGCCAGGGCGGTTGGGGCGCCTGGCAGCTCGTCGCACGCTATCAGGCGCTGGATTTTCAGAACAGCGGCCAGTATCGCGGCGGGACCGGGCACGCGACGAGCGTCGGCCTGGACTGGTATCTCAACGATTGGGTCCGCGGCATTCTCGACTATAGCCGCTGGCAGACGAACAACCGTATACCGCTCGCCGGCACGCCGGACGACGGCTATTACGGCGCCGATGACGGGAACACGGTCAACGCGCGGGCACAGATCGTGTTCTGACGCCGATACGGCCTGGTTGCGAAAGCCTTCGCGGTCCACTCTCGCGGGGGCTTTTTTCGTCGACCGCCCCACCCACGGCATAGTCGAATTCACGAATAGCAAATCGACAAATCATATTTCTGGATTCAATACCGTTTGGTTATTTTCGTCGGCAACTAAATAACCGAATGTGAATCTCCGCCCGATAAGCGGTCAGCATTCGGTTGATGTCTCGATATAACGAATGGTGTTTTGATGCCCACGCGTATTCTGAAGAACCTCGGTGTTCTGTCGTTCGTCACGCTGGCCGGCGTGGCGTCTCTGCCGGCGCAGGCCGCCGACCAGAACCTGCTCAATGTCTCGTTCAGCGTGACCCGACAGGTCTTCCAGGCCTATGACCCGGTGTTCGCCAAATACTGGAAGCAAAAAACCGGCCACACAGTCGACATTCACGATTCCTACGGGGGCTCCGGCAGTCAGTCTCGGGCTGTGATCGCCGGTCTTGATGCCGATGTGGTCACCCTGTCGGCGGCCGCCGACATCAACGCCATCGCCGACAAAACCGGCCTGATCGCGAAGGACTGGCGCACACGGCTGCCCAATGACAGCTCGCCGTATTACACGCCGGCCGTGTTCCTCGTGCGCAAGGGTAATCCGAATATTCATGGTTGGGCGGACCTGACCCACAAGGGCGTTCAGGTGATCACGGCCAATCCGAAGACGTCGGGCGCGGCCCGCTGGAACTTTCTTGCCGCCTGGGAATGGGCCGCGAGAAAAGGCGGAGACGAGGCCGCGAAAAAATACGTCACCCAGCTCTACAAGAACGTGCCGATGCTGCCGGCCAGCGGACGCAAGGCGACCACCGCATTCACACGTGGCGGTACGGGCGACGTGATGATCACGTACGAGTACGAAGCCAAACTCGCCCAGAAGAATTTTCCGGGCAAGGACTTCCAGATCGTGTATCCGAAATACACGATCAGCATCCAGCCGCCGGTCGCCGTCGTCGACAAGACCGCCAGACAACACGGCACGACCGAACTCGCCCAGGCCTATCTGAAGCATCTCTGGAGCGATGAAGGGCAGCAGATCATCGCCGACAATGACCTGCGTCCGCGTAACGAAAAGATTCTGGCGGCCCACGCCAAGGACTATCCGAAGGTCGAGACATTCACCGTGCCGGAAAAGTTCGGTAGCTGGCGTCAGGCCCAGAAACGGTTCTTCGACGAAGGCGCGATCTTCGATCAGATCTATCGCGCCCCGTGATCATCGATAACGGATCGTTCTGATGGCCATTCTGCTACGACGAGGCAATCCGTTGCCGGGTTTTGTTCCGGCAACGAGCCTGACCCTGATCTATCTCAGTCTGCTGGTGCTCATCCCGCTCGCCGCTGTCGTGCTGCGAGCCGCCGGTCTGAGCGGCGCTGAATTCTGGCGCGTGATCACCTCACCCGAGGCCATGGCGTCCTATCGCCTGACTTTCGGCGCTGCATTCACGGCCGCCGCCCTGAATGCGGTGTTCGGGTTCATCGTGGCCTGGGTACTGGTGCGTTATTCGTTTCCGCTACGCCGCGTGCTCGATGCCCTGATCGATCTGCCGTTCGCCTTGCCCACGGCTGTCGCGGGCATCGCCCTGGCAGCGCTCTACGGCAGCAACGGGTGGTTCGGCAAATCGCTGGCAATGCTCGGCATTCAGGTCGCTTATACGCCGGTCGGCGTGTTCATTGCCCTCATCTTCGTTGGCCTGCCGTTCGTGGTGCGCACGGTCCAGCCGGTCATCCAAGAGCTCGAGACCGAACAGGAAGAAGCGGCCGGCAGCCTGGGCGGGACCCGCTGGCAAGTCTTTCGTCGTGTCATCCTGCCGGCGCTCTGGCCGGCGGTCGTTACCGGTTTCACGCTGGCGCTGGCCCGTGGCATCGGCGAATACGGCTCGGTGATCTTCATTGCCGGCAACGTCCCGGGCGTGTCACAGATCACGCCGTTCGTCATCTTCACCCGGCTCGAGGAGTTCGATTATCCGGCCGCGAGTGCGATTGCGGTCACGTTGCTGGCGATCTCGTTGCTTCTCCTGCTCACGATCAACGGTCTGCAACAATGGCGCGCTCGCCGCGAGGGACGGGGATGATGGCTGATATCACGGCCAACGCCGGGCGCGTCGTACCGGCCTCCGGCAATACGCGCGTGGCCCACCGGGCCGCTGCCGATGAGCCGATCTGGGTGCGCCGATCACTGATCGGCCTCGTATTCGTCTTTCTGGGGGTATTTCTCGTCGTGCCTCTGGCCATCGTGCTTTCCAGTGCGCTGTCTCAGGGCTGGGCGCTCTATGCCCGGGCGGTGACCGATCCGGATACCTGGTCGGCGATCGTCCTGACGCTCTGGGTCGTGGCGATCACCGTGCCGCTGAACACGCTGTTCGGCATCGCGGCGGCCTGGGCGATCGCCCGTTTCGATTTCCGGGGACGCAGCGTGCTCACCTCGCTGATCGATCTGCCGTTCTCGGTCTCGCCGGTGGTTGTCGGGCTGGCCTATGTTCTGGTTTTCGGCCGCGGCGGCTGGCTCGGTCCATGGCTCGGCGCGCATGACATCCAGATCATATTCGCGATGCCGGGCATGGTGCTCGTGACCATGTTCGTCACGGTGCCGTTCGTGGCCCGCGAGCTGATCCCGGTACTCGCCGAACGTGGTCAGGAAGAGGAAGAGGGCGCCTTGTCGCTCGGTGCCTCGGGTTGGCAGACGTTCTTCCGCGTCACGCTGCCGGCCGTGAAATGGGGGCTGTTGTACGGCGTGGTGCTGACCACCGCGCGCGCACTCGGCGAGTACGGCGCCGTGGCGGTCGTCTCGGGACGCGTTCCCGGCGAAAACGAAACACTCACGCTGCGTGTCGACATGCTCTACGAGAACTACCAGGCCACGGCTGCGTTCGCGGTGGCCTCGCTGCTGGCGGTGATCGCCCTGATCACGCTCGTGCTCAAGACCTATCTCGGCGACCGCAAGGACAACGCCTGCCCGTTATCGGCCGGCGCGCCGGATTCATAGAGACCTGCAATGAGTATCCAGATATCCAATGTGTCCCGGGCTTTCGGCAATCACCGAGCCCTGGCCGACATCAACCTGCGCATCGAGCCCGGTGAGCTGGTCGCGTTGCTCGGGCCGTCCGGCTGCGGCAAGACCACGCTGCTACGCATCATCGCCGGACTCGAGCAGCCGGATCAGGGCACGCTCGAACTCGAAGGCCAGGATGTGGTTTCGCGCCACGTGCGCGATCGCGGCATCGGCTTCGTTTTTCAGCATTACGCGTTATTCCGGCACATGAGCGTGTTCGAGAACGTGGCCTTCGGCCTGCGCGTTCGGCCACGCCGGACACGCCCGATCGAAACCGAGATCCAGCGGCGTGTGCATGAACTGCTCGAACTCGTGCAGCTGGACTGGCTGGCCGATCGCTATCCGCCACAACTCTCCGGCGGGCAGCGTCAGCGCATTGCGCTAGCCCGCGCTCTGGCAGTCGAGCCGCGTGTACTGTTGCTCGACGAACCCTTCGGGGCGCTGGATGCCAACGTGCGGCGGGATCTGCGACGCTGGCTTGTCCGGCTGCATGACGAGTTGCACGTCACGAGCGTGTTTGTCACGCATGATCAGGAAGAGGCCATGGAAGTCGCCGATCGGATCGTGGTCATGAACCAGGGTCGGATCGAACAGTACGGCACGCCCGATGAAGTTTATGAAACCCCTGCCACGGCGTTCGTTTCGCGATTTCTGGGAGATGTGAACCTCTTCCACGGACGGATCGAGCAGGGTCAGTTGCACACGGCAGCCTTCGGCGCCCGGGCGACCGCCACGCCGGCCGGCGAGGGCGCTTCGGTTCAAGCGCATGTGCGGCCGCACGAGCTGCGCCTGCGACGCGATGCCGGCCCGAATACCGATCTGCTGCCCGTGCGTATCCGCCGGATTCGCCCCCTTGGCGCTGATGTCCGTATCGAGCTCGATGCCGAAGGCGAAACCGGGCCGATCCAGGTCGTGTTGCCGCGTCACGAATACCGGCAGCAGGCGTTTTCGGAAGGCGAGCAGGCTTACGTGGAGCCGACACAGCTCCACGTCTTCGACGGCGATCAGAAACGCGCCTGAACGCGACGCGCCCCAGGGCCTGTTGATGTTTCGTGCGAGTCCGCGCCCAGTGCGCCCTGAAATTGACGATGGGCGGCAAGACGAGGCGTCGTGCGCGCCGTGCCGCCATGCTGCATCCGCGGGCTACAACGCTGGATTGCCGTCGTATTCTTGATTTTGGGGCGCTTGTCCCTTCGGGTGGGCCGCCCATGAAAAATCGACGATGGGCGCCCGGCAGCGTTGCGAGCCTTGCCGGACACACGGCGGTCTCTCGACGAAAAGGCGCTCGAACGAAACCTCACAGGCCCTAGACTGCCTCGGAACGGAACGAGGCCACGATACGACGGACCAGACGATCAACATCAATCGCCAGCTCGGGCACGGCCGTATGTTCCCATACATCGCCCCGCGACCGGACACCCAGCACATGCAATCGCGCGGCCAACGGCTTCAGCCCGAGCCGGTGCGGGGCGACCGTGGCTCGGCCGGTCGCAAGGAGCTGTCGCAGCAGGGCGGTGTCGGGATGGTTTGGATCGGTAACCAACCCCGTACAGTTGACAACCCGGGCCGCGGAGAGCGATGAGCCTTCCGCGCCGGCACGTGGCCGCAACGTGAGCGCCAGCCGATCATCCGGCGCCGGATCGCAGGCCAGAAGTCTGGCGGCGACAATCCGCAGCCGGCCACTGGCACGCAGGCGTTCCACGCGACGTGCGACTTCGGGGGCGAGGCGGTGACGACAGATATCCCAGTAGGGCCGGGCATGTCGCAGCAACCGCGCGCGTATTCGCGGGTCCAATGCCTGCCAGATGGCATCGGCCTGTGCGCGCAGCTCGTCACTGACGCGGCGCCAATCGCCGGTAGTCTGCATTCGGGCCCGCACCGCCTTCATCAGCGCGACCGCCGAATGGAGCGGCCAATCGGAGACGGGCGCCGGTGCGGCTTGTAGACTGGCGTCGGCGGCAACGGGGGCATGTGCGGCCGGCACCAGGCCGCGTCGCGAGACCGCGATGATGGGGCCGCGATGGCCTTGTCTATCGAGTTCGATGATGCCGTCCATGGCCGTCTGTCCGGTACCGATCAACACGATGGGATCGTCGCGTTGTGTTGCGGCGACATGCCAGGCCCCCGGCGCCCAGGGATCGGCGTGATAACCCGGATGGTCGGCGGCATCCCTCATGGCGACCGGTGTACGCGGCCGCTCGGCGCCGACGGCGAGCACGACGTGTCTTGCCCACGGCACCTGCCCGCTGCGGCATCGCACCTGCCAATACTCGGGCGATGAACCCGGCTCTATCGCCATCGCTTCATCGAGCCGCACCTGCAAGCCGGCGCGTCGGGCAGCCGCGAGACAATCCGCGAGATAGTGGCGATACCACGCACGCGGCAGGAAGTCCCGATCATCGACGTCGTGGCCGAGACGACGCACGAACTCGACGAATTCCTGTGGCCGATCAGGGCAGGCTGTCATACGCACGGCCGGCGTGTTGAGCTGATGCATCGGGCCGGGGTGTCGATAGGCCGGCCCGAAGAACGCCTCGCGTTCCAGGACAAGCACCCGCCGCTGCGGCTGCGCCATGAGCAGCCGTCTCGCGGTCGCGATCCCGCAAAAGCCGCCGCCGATGATGATCACATCGAACTCGTCTGTCGCTCTCAACGCCATCAAACGCTGCCCGTCTCGAAAGTTGCAGCGCCCTGAGGGCAATATGTGCGCCATGTCGAAAACCGCGAAAACACGCGTCGGCGTGGCGCGAAGCGTCATATAAGACACCATGTGCCGTCACATGGGACGCTTCTTGTCATATACGACAGACATGCTGTGGTGCGTTATCGATAATCGCCCGCGGCAAGCCCGTGTTTTCGCAGCCGTGCTCGCAGGGTGCTCGGGTTGATGTCCAGCAATTGCGCAGCACCGCCGGGGCCGTGGACACGGCCCCGGCAGTGGCGCAGTGCAGCGATGATGTGTTGGCACATCGCCTCGTCGAGGCTCATCCAATCGGCCGCATCGTCGTCGAGCGGCTCTGCGCACATCGGGCGGGCGATTTCGGCCTCGCCGGCGACGGTCGTCGGCATGTTGAAACCGAGCGCACGCGCTAACGCAAGTTCGCGACCGTCGCCCAGAATCGCGGCACGCTCGATAACGGCCATCATCTCGCGCACGTTGCCGGGCCAGTCATAATGTCGGAGCATCACCATATCCGCATCGCTTGGCAGCACCTCGGGCAGACCGAGGCGCCGTGCGACCCGGCGGGCGATGTGCTGCGCCAACTCGGCGATATCGTCGGCGCGATCGGCCAGGCGTGGAATCCGGATTGGAAAAATGGCGATGCGGTACCACAGATCGGCCCGGAACTGCCCCTGGGACACCATGGCGACCAGATCCCGATGGGTCGCCGCGACGATGCGGACATCGCTGCGGATTTCCTGTTCGCCGCCAACGCGCTGGAACGTGTGATCCTGCAACACGCGCAGCAGCCGGACCTGGGCCGGCAGTGGCAGCTCGCCGATCTCGTCGAGAAAGAGGGTGCCGCCATCGGCGCGTTCGAACCAGCCGCGCCGATGGCGTATGGCGCCGGTAAAACTGCCTTTTTCGTGGCCGAAAAGCTCGGAATCGATCAGTTCGGCCGGGATCGCACCACAGTTCACACGAATGAAAGGCGCCTCGGCACGGGACGAGCGATCATGGATGCTCCGGGCGATGACTTCCTTGCCGGTACCGGTCGCGCCAAGCAGCAAAACCGTTGTATCGGAACCGGCCACGGCGTTGGCCTGGCGCATCGTGTCACGCAGCCCGCCGTCCTCGCCGACAATCCGATCGCGCAGCGTATGCCGCCCAAGGCGTTGCAGCAACGATTCACGATCGGCATCGATCCGGGCGCGTAACTGGTCGAGCTCGGCGCTGCGTCGATGATTGCGAAGCGCCTGGGCAAGCGGGGCGAGGGCAGCATCCCGCAGGGCAGTCTCCGAACTCGTCCGAGGCTGATCCGGCGATATGTCCGCAATCGCGAACCCGTCGCCCGAGCCGTCAGCGAGGCGAAACACGAGTCTTCGCCGGCCCGTGCCGGGGGAACCGAAGACTGACAGGGCACCCGCCGCGGCGTCAGCGGACAGGGCATAGAGATCGTGTCGTTCGAACGAAGCCGCAAGCGCCCTGATCTGTTGCGCGTCCAGATTCGCGTTGACAGAGACGACCTCGCCAATCCCTGACATGGTCTCCAGACGCCGGTTCTCACTGTCGAGACGGTCGATTCTCAGACCACTCACCACGAATGCTTCGGCGAGAATGTCGTGGATGCGCGGCAGCACCTCGTCGAGCCGCGCGTGCGATGCCACGGCCTGCCAGACGCGCACGGCCTGATCGTGCGATGGCGCGACGGCGCCGCTTGGCCGCGGGGCGTGTATGACGGCGTCTCGATGTGTTTCGCGGTGCTGTGATGCGGCCGCCGACTCGGATGACAAGACGTTCATGCCAGCGCGCGCGCCGGCCAGGATAGAGGCGCCCGCGCGGGGTCGAGCCGACCGGCATGAGCAGCCGCGCAGTAGCGGCCGGTCGCCGCCATAGCCGCCGGTCGCTCGCACGGTCCCTGATACAGGAGTGTGCCGCGCCGATCGTCGCGCGCGACTTGCCAACCCTGGCCACGCAATGAACCGCCGTGCACGGCCACCGGGAGACCGGGCAGATCCAGATGCCAGCCCTGCGGCCCGACCAGAGGCGGGGCATGTCCACAGATGGCAGACGCAATCACACGCGCTTCTTGCCGCAGCATCCGTTCGTCCGTCAGATCGAATCGCTTGGGCGTGGCCGTGCAGGCATCGATGGCATAAATCGCCGGATCGCTCGTGCGCCCACGCGTATCGACACAAACGCCGCGACGTGTCGAACGCAGGCCGGCCGCCATGGCCAACCGGGCATCGCCCGGCACCCGATCGGCCCAGATCATATGATCGACATTCAGGGCAGTTCCGTCATCCAGGCTGATGGCTACCGGGCGCTGCACCGCCTGGCAGCGCACGATACGACGCGCCCCGTGTATCACCACATTGGGATGTTCGAGGGCCTGCAGAATCCGGCGGGGAAGCGGGGCGGGCAGTTGGGTCTCAAGCGGTGTCTCCGTCGCCAGGATCCACTCGACTTCCACGCCGCTCCGGCTCAACAGCTCGACCACGCGGCAGGCCAACCCCTCGTGACCGTAGACGGCGACGTGTCGCAGTCGTCGATTGTCCAGTCGCTCGAGCAGCGTTCGCGCGCCCGAAAACGTGGCAGCCTGAATGCAGCGGGGCTGTTCGTATCGGAACGCGGTTCTCGCACGGTGCCCGGTGGCCAGGACCGCGGCTGAGTAATCGATCGGGGCATGCGTGGTCATTGCGCGTCGGCCCGTGCGATCGAGACCGAGGACGCGCGTGTGTGCATGCAGTGTCACGCCCAGCTCCTGCGGATCCACATGGCCGTGCTCGAGCGCCAGACCCGGCGCATGCGCCGTCGCCAGATAATTCTGGGGCTGGGCATAGCGAATCTGGGTGCCATCATCACCACTGACCAGCGTCAGCGGCCGCTCACGGTCGAGCCGGCGGATCTCGTCGGCCACCGCCCAGGCGGTGGCGCCGCCGCCAATGATCAGAACCGACGCGTCGGTACGTGCGGGTGAAATGCCGGTCATGTCGAAACCATCCATCCTCAGGCAGATTCCGCGATCGGCTCGGGCACCGGGCCCGCACTCGGCGTGGGGAATATCCGGGCATCGAGCCAGCGCACGCTGCTGATCCAGAGCCCTAGATAATCGATCCCGGCACCCCGATTGACGATATGGAAGACCTGTCCGACGGCATCGAACAACACCAACCGGTTGTCAACCGGGACCACCGAATCGAGCAGGCGGGTAAAGGCCCGGTCGGTCAGCAGGCCCGGGTATCCGTGGGCCAGCGGCCGCAGGATCTCGTGAACCAGATGCCAGGTGTCCGAATGGGCCGGATCGCCGATGGGCAGATCGAAACTTCCGTTGTGCATCAAATAGATACCGCGATCAATCTTGAACGGATGAGCATTGCAGGCGCTCACGGCGCCGTAGGTCTTGCGACGCAGATGGATTGCCAGTTCGGAATCGCGATGACGGCGAAGAAACGTCATGGCACGCGTCGAATCGACCGCTACATGACGTTCGACGACGGTTTCGCCCGACGCAGTACGGCCCATCACGCCCCAGCCATCGGCGTTGTAGATCGCCGCCGCCTCGATCAGCGTGTCCGGAACGGCGATGCCTGCCGGCTTATGTATCAGTACGCACATCGTGTTCATCCTCGACTTTGCCGACCAGAACCTGGGTTGCCTTGAACAGACCGACCGCCGGATCGCCGATCCGCAGGCCCATCGCGTGTAACGAACTCGTGGTCACGACGGCCGACATCACGCCAGCCGCCGTTTCGATCTCGACTTCCGACATCACGGCGCCGGCGTGGATGTGAATCACACGCCCGCGAAACTGATTACGGGTATTGATCCGATGTCCGCTCATCGAAAAATCGCTCTCGTGATGGAAATAGAAAAGGGCCCATGACAGGCCCGCGAATGCGGACGCGTCGGTGTCCGACGCGCCGAGGCCTGAACCAGATCAATCGTCGACATCAATGGACATTCGACGACCACACAACAGTGCGACGCCGCAACAACCGCGACAAATAACCGGCTGGCCCGAGCGGCATATCAGTAGAGCGGGCATCCATTGGGCTTGCATAGGCTTCGCCAGAATCGTGTATGCCGCGACAAATGCGGCGGCCGAACAACGGGCCGAAATCGAGTCTCAAGATAGCCAGGGCGCCTTATTACGTGAATGAAGAAAACACGCTTTGTTAATCGCGAGATTGGATAAGGCGAGCGGCGCCGATCGGCAATATGTCTTCTGCGTGACGCGCCGAAAAGCCAGATCAGTCGGTCAAGGCGGCTACCAGAAGAACGCCTTGATCGACTTCCGTGGACGGGCAGCTGAGCGCATCGCGCGCAGCGATACAAAAGCGCCTCGTAGCGAACGATGAATCACAAACCATCGGTCAACCCACACGAGCCGTGGAGACGGCGCGATCTCAACCGTTGAGGCTGTGGCTGATTCATTCGCGCGCAGCTCCACACGGCAATCCCGCGCCACGACACGGGATAACGACATCCGCGCCGAAACCGCTTCGAGGGGCAAGCATGAACAAAGCCCGTGTGATCGGGCAGACCGCGTCAGACGAGCGCAGAGATATGAACAGAGTTCTCTGGATGACAGTTGGTGGCCGCCCAACAGAGCCGCTGCAACGCTGTCACCAATGGGTGACCGGCAACGGTGTCCATACATTATTTAACATAATATACATTATGCGCAGTTATAAAGCGCTATCGAAGACGACTGCATACAGCCTCGCGCGACCATCACACGGCTCGATCTCTCTGAGCCCGCGCGCTCAAACGCCGTCGTGAAAGCGGATGCTGCGCGCCTGCTGGCGCGCGTTGCTTCTTGTCGTCCGCGGATCGCCCGTGCTGGCTGGCGTCGCAAGCACGCGCCCTGGGTTGGCCACTTCGTCGTAAGTCACGGCGAACGCTGGGCGCCCACTGGGATGCCTCAAACATGTCTCAAACCATTGAGTATTCGAGTTAGCGAACTCCGGCGGCTGCCTGGAGACGGCCAAACGTAGAGCGTGGTCGCCGTTGGTGTTTGGTTCGCATTGCGGGTCCACTCGCCACAGAGGAAGCGCAGGTGCTTCGCTTTGCTTCAGGAGATCGATCGCCGTCACGACGAGCGCGGTTCCGAGTGATCAGACGCATCCAAAGTCGCGGGCGCGAGAGACGACTTGCTCGGAAACGGCCCATCAACCTGACTGACGTAACCAAAAACGAAAGCCACAACCAACCAATAACACTCCAGGCCAAGACGAAGGCCTCCACCCAAGCGTAATCGTTTTAACGGCGCTCCCATTGTCACAACGCATCGTGTTCGCTCGGCAAATTCACGATCAGAAAACATAGCGAGTCTAACGGCTGGTGTCTGACGCCTTGAGCGCGGTCGAAAACTTTGAACAGACCTTCGCGAAATCACGCAGCCACTCTGGCCCATACTGAACGCGACCGCCCTCGTCCATGAACGTCATCTCAAGCGCTATGGGCTTTTTTTCAAACGGATACGATGACTTGTCACCTCCAAAGACCAAACAAACGCCGCCCTAAATTGTGACCGCTCTATGCAGGGCCGGATCCGGGATTGGATAACCTAATACGCTATTATCTCTCGCCCATGGCGTTTTGAATCCAGAATTTCGAATTGAGACGTCTTTTTACCGTGAAAAATTTCAATTTATCTACTTTTCTCGTTCGATCAGCGCATAGGCCGAGTGATTGTGAATGGACTCGAAGTTTTCGGAGGCAACGCGGAAATATCGAAAACGCTCATCCGTTTCCAGCCGGCTTGCGATGTCACGAACCACGTCCTCGACGAATTTCGGATTCTCGTAGGCGCGTTCGGTCACCGCTTTTTCATCGGCGCGCTTGAGCACACCGAACAGCTCGCTGGAGCTTTCGGCTTCGGCGATCTCGATCAGCTCCTCGGTCCAGAAAGATGCTTGTCGCCCTCACCCGGATCGTGACCAATGAACGCTGATTGTGAGCGCCGTACGCGGAGATATTCTTCGAGCACGGACACAGCGTGCTCACCGGCACCCTAACCTCGACAGACATGTCGGTGTGCCCGGCGACCCGGTCGCCGATGAAGGTGACTTTGTAATCCATGACGCCTTTTTGCCCGGTTACCGGTGCATACTTGTCGATGAGGTACGGGAAGGCGATTTCGACGTGGGCATTGTCGGATTCGAGCCGCTCGGTGATCTCGATGAGCATCGTCTTGAACGATGTCGGCGTGATCTGATGCTCATGCGCGTTCAGAATGGCCACGAAACGCGACATGTGGGTGCCCTTCAACTCACGTGGCAGGTTCACGTGCATGCCGAACGTCGCCACCATGGACTGATGACCGCCGCCGCGCTGGGCGACCGTGACCGGATGCTGGATATCGCGGATACCCACTCTGTCGATGGCCAGACCGCGCGTATCCGGGCGCTTCTGGACATCTGGCATGGCGTGCGGAGTCTGTCCCGAGGGGGGCGTTTCGGTGATTTCTTCTACTGCCATTGTCATCGCCTGTGAGTGTTCGCTGTCGTGGTCATCGTGGATCGCATCCGAGCGTCATCCGGGGGCGTGAAAAATGCGTTCACGCGTTTCGGCGTCGGTTTTGACGTCGGCACAGGTGGTTGCCGTCGGCCGGGCCAGCAGTCGCGCGATGCCGATCGGTTCGCCCGAGATTTCGCACCAGCCGTAATCGCCCCGGCGTATATCGCGCAACGACGCATCGATCTTCTCGCGGAGTTTGGCTTCTCGATCGCGCAGGCGCAGATCCAGCCATCGTGATTCCTCGATCAGCGCCCGATCGCCTGGATCGGCGATCGTGCCGCTATCGTTGAGCCGTTCTCGGATATCGCGCTCTCGCTCCAGTACTTCTCCGCGAAGCGACAGCAATAACGCACGAAAGAATCGTTGCTGTGCTTCGTTCATGTACTCGGAATGCGGCATGGCGCGGATTTCGTCTTCGGTCATGGGCCGATACCTATTGATGTACGGGCATGCCAGCCAACGCCCGCGGTCTGGAGGCTCAGGCGCATCGCTGATGTGCTTGATGCTCGATATAGTATGTTATAACATAATAATTTCAATGGTCAGCCATGACGCGAACTGCCGTTTGCACGGCCCGTAGCGTGTCTTTTGTTTATCCGTCGGCCCGCCCTTTGATGACCGCCGCCTCCGGACGATGTCCAGAGGCGGTCATGTCGAGGCCATGTCAGTCCCCGTTTGCATCCGCGTTCACGCGACCCTGTGATTGCCTTGAACGTCCGCGAGCGGCCCATTGTTCGAGATCAGTTATGTCCAATATCCGCCGCCTGACCCGATCGACTCTCGCGCGCGGCGCCTGGTTCAGAGTCTGTGCTGTACTGCTGATTGTCATGCCCCTATGGAGTGCGGTGGTCTGGGCGGTCTCGTTGCCATGAGTGAAACCGCCGTCACGTTGCACCAGGTGACCGTTGCCTACGACGGCCAGCCGGCTCTGGAGCGGGTGTCCTGCGAGATCCCGCGGGGGCAGCTCACCGCGATCGCGGGCCCGAACGGCGCCGGCAAATCCACGCTACTCAAGGCGCTGACCGGCGAACAGCGTTTGAGCGGCGGCACAATCGACTGGCACGGGTTGGATCGTCGCGATATCGGCTATCTTCCCCAAGCCGCCGCAATCGATCGCCAGTTCCCGCTCACCGTAGCCGATATGGTCAGCCTGGGCACCTGGCGGGAAACAGGTGCCTTTCGCGGGATCGCCACCGCCTCGGCTTCGCGCGCGGCCGAGGCCTTGTCCACCGTCGGCCTTTCCGGATTCGAACGTCGTCCCATCGGGGTCTTATCGGCCGGACAGTTCCAGCGCGTGCTGTTCGCGCGTCTGCTGGTCCAGGCCGCCCCCGTCATCCTCCTGGACGAACCCTTTACCGCGATCGATGCCCGGACTGTGCGGGATCTGTTGGCCATCATTCACCGCTGGCATGCCGAAGGCCGCACGGTCGTGGCGGTTCTGCACGATTTCGACCAGATTCGGGCGCATTTCGACAACACGTTGCTTCTGTCTCGCCAAGTGGTCCACTGGGGGCGGAGCAGGATCGCCCTGTCGGCAGACAATCAGCGTCGTGCGCGCGAATGGGCCGAGGACCGGGACGAAGACAGCATCGTCGATATCCCGGCACGGCAAACGGTTTGATGACGGCCTATACATGGCTCGTCGAGCCGTTCGTGCAGTACGGGTTCATGCGGCGCGCGCTGGTTGCATCCGTTGCCCTGGCGGTGAGCACCTGCCCGATCGGGGCATTGCTCGTGCTGCGCCGCATGACCTTGATGGGGCATGCCCTGTCCCACGCCGTGCTGCCCGGTGCCGCGATCGGATTTCTGATCGCCGGCTCCCTGTCGTTACCGCTGATGGGAATCGGCGGGCTCGTCGTCGGGCTGGCGATCGTGCTGCTGTCGGGCTGGATCAGTCAGACCACCACACTCAAGGAGGACACCAGCTTCGCCACGTTCTATCTGACATCGCTGGCGTTCGGTGTGCTGATCGTCTCTCTGTGGGGGTCGAATATCGACCTGCTGCATATCCTGTTCGGCACGATACTGGCGATCAACGCCTCAGCGCTCTATACGGTCGGCGGGATTGCCACCGTCACCCTCGTGGGGCTGGCGCTGATCTATCGGCCGCTTGTCGTGGAGTGTTTCGACCCGGGCTTTCTACGGGTTGTCAACGGGCGAGGCGGCACCTACCACCTGCTTTTCCTGCTGCTCGTGGTCGTCAATCTGGTGGCCGGTTTCCAGACGCTCGGCACGCTCATGGCCGTCGGCATGATGACGATACCGGCCGCCACCGCCCAGCTGTGGTCGCGCACTCTGCCCGCCATGATGACGATCGCCGCCGTGCTCGGCATGGTTTCCAGCTGGATCGGGCTGCTCTTGTCGTACTACGTCAACGTCGCCTCCGGGCCGACGATCATTCTCACCGCAAGCGCGATGTTCTGTGTTTCGCTGCTCGTTCACCCGGCCGGAATCGCCACGCGTCGGCGCCACCGCGCCACCGCAGCCGGCTGACATGGCTGATATTTCTCGAGTTTCGCGCATGCTGGAACGCCGTTTCGTCATCGCGCTGATAATCGCGCTTGGGCTGGCCGGCTACGGTGGCACGGCAGCGGCTCGTACCGTGGATGCGGTGGCAAGCTTTACCGTACTTGCCGACGTCGTGAAGCAGGTCGGCGGGGACCATGTCGATGTCAAGAGCCTCGTCCCGCCCAACGGCGATCCGCATACCTATGCGCCAACACCACAGGACTCGAAAGCCCTGCAACGCTCGGACGTGGCGTTCGTCAGCGGCGACGGCCTCGAGACGTGGTTCTCGCGCCTGGCGGCGGCGGCCGCCGGTGGCAAGTCACCGGTCGTGGTCTCGAAGGGGATTGTCACCCATCAACTGGCCGAGAACGGCCATGAAATCACCGCCCCTCATGTCTGGAACAGCGTCGAGAATGTTCGTATCTGGGTCAGGAACATCAGGAATGCACTGATCCGGGTCGATCCGGATCATGCCGACACGTTTCGGGCCAATGCCGCGCGTTATGACAACAAGCTCCAGGCGCTGAATGCCGAGATCCACGCCGCGCTCGCCCCGATCCCGCGCGACCAACGCAAGGTGCTCACCGACCACGACGCATTCGGCTACTACGGCCGCGAATACCACGTCACTTTCCTCGCCCCGGTCGGACTATCGACCGCCAGCGAACCCTCGGCCCAGACCGTGGCCCGCCTGATCGACCAGATCAGAAAAGACCATATCCAGACTTATTTCATCGAGAATTCCAACAACTCACGACTGGTCGAGGAAATCGGCCCTGCCACCGGCGCCCGCCCCGGTGGCGCGCTCTACCCGGAAGCGTTATCGGACGAAGACGGCCCGGCGCCGACGTACATCGCGATGATGCGACACAACACCCAACTGATCGTCGATGCGCTGCGCGAATCTCGGGGCGACGCAGCGTCGTGAGTTCGGCCCGGGCCTCGGCAATGCCGAACGACTAAAGATTGTTCATCGGCCCATTGTGTTGGCCGGGGCGGCGCCTGCGGCAAGACAAACGGATCCACGGTTCGCGATACCGGGCACGCCCGACGTGTCGCCGAGGCGTTCGCATACACGGGCTCGGCCTGCCGCGTCCCTGATTCGGTCTGCTGGATCGGGCGCTCAGATTGGAGTCGGCGGCGAATCTTGTTGTTTTTGACAGGCCTGACAGACGCCACGGATCTCGATCGAAGAGTGCGCCGCAGCGAATGCCGTGGCGCGGGCGGCCTCGTGGATGGACCGATCCAGCGTCGGACTCGTCATCTCTTGTACGGCGCCACATGAGTCGCAAATGGTGAATGTCTTGACGCCGCGATGATCCGTGTGTGGACAACTGCATACGACGAATGCATTCACGCTGTCCAATCGATGCACCAGGCCGCGCGCGACCAGCCTGTCCAGTGCCCGATAGATCTGCGACGGAAATCGCAGCCCGTCGTCGCGTACCGCTGCCAGCACCTGATACGCCGTCAACGGTTCGCCGGCCGCGATCAACGCGTTCATCACTCGTGTCAGGTGATGTGTGCCGCGTTTTTTCGATTTCGTTGCTTTCATGGTGGCCACCGAGGAATACATGACGACGCTCCGGCGACGCCCCGGCTGATCCGACAGCGGATCAACACGTCAGCCGTGTCGAGGCGCGGGTTCTGTCAGACGCTCGGTTGGTTTGCGTCATCGGCCGGCACCCTAGCTCGTCGGTCGAGCAAGCCGCACCAACGCGTGGCTGGTATGTCGCTCGGCGACGCAGCCCGGCATCTGCGGGGCCATGCGTGCCAACAAGCATCGGCGTCTCGCCTCGGTCAATGACGATACGACCGCTTGCGAGAGACACAGCACGCGTTCGTGTTGTTTCAAGGAAGCGCGAAGCGAGCCAACTCTGTTAGTAAAATTATGTTATAACATAACTTATATCATCGAAAACATCACCCTCAGTGTCGGGCGTTGCGGACTCCCCTCCGCTCTCGATGAATTTGTCAGAACAAGGATCCATGAAACCGACGACTATCTGTTCGCCCAGCACCGGCCTTCGTCGCTCGAGGTCGCCAGCCGTACGCCGTTCCGCCGGCCGGATCGACGATGTGTTTGCCCTGTATGCACCGAACACGATCCTTGTGCTGACAATTTCGGACGAGATTCGCGCCACGATGACGAAGGCGGCACTGATGCGTCGAGCCCGGTCGTGATCGGCGGGCACCATACGTGCGCCTCGGACACCGAGACACGACAAGACACGATCGCGGCGCGGTTGCTGTTTACTTCGCGCCCATCCAGGGCGGCTGGCTGATGACCGGCCACCAAGCCCCGGCTGGCTGCCGGCATTTGAGTCGTGCGTGTCCGCCGCGATGGCATCCGGACGCGTATCGATCGTCTGGTTTTCATGCCCGGCGCGGCCACTCGTCGCAGGACGCCGTCGAGCGTTACGTTCGCACGCCGACGATGCGCGCGGCGATACATCGCCCGCAATGATTCAACACGCTGCCGTCCAACGATATATCTGCGATTGAAAATGCTCGGAAAAACCCGCTTTGCGTTGCTCGGTGCCACGCTTTTTGCGCTTTCCCATCCGGTGCTGGCAGCGGACGCGACGACCGACCAGACCGAGATCAACGAGCCGCGTGACGCCGACACCTCGCCGACGAGGACCGAGACCGAGGCGGCACCGGTTCCCGCGGCCCCAAATACGAGTGGCGCTGATACGGTGCCGACGTCGGTACTCTCGGACGTGCAGGTCGAGGGATCGGGCATCGAGCAGACCCTGCCCGCGGAGCTGTCGGCCTACGGCGCGGAACGGCAGGTCATCGATCGACAGCAACTCGACGACACCGGCATGACCGATGTGGCCCAGGCGCTGGAACGCCTGGCGCCCGGCCTGTTCCTGGCGCCCAGAGGCGGCCGCGGCAGCTATTTCAATGCCTCGCTCGACGGCTCTCGCACCCAGGACATTCTCTGGCTGGTCGACGGCGTACGCATCAACAACCGTCTGTATGGCGGCACCACCCCGCTGGACTCGATCACCACCGAGATGATCGATTACATCGAGGTGCTGCGGGGCGGCCAAGGCCTGTTCTATGGCACACAAGCCGTCGCCGGCGTGATCAATATCGTGTTGCGCGATCCGAGCCCGAACAATGCCGGGCAACTGCGTCTCGGTACCGGCACGTTTCATGATCGACGCGCTGCCGGGCATTATAGCGGCCCGAGCCCGGCCGGGCGCTGGCTGGTATTCGGTGCCTACGACGAATCGGAAGGGTTCGATCCCTATCCCCGTTCGGCCTATCACGGCAATGGCCGGCCGCGCGATACCGGATTCAAGCGTCGTTCGGTAGGCGGCAAATATCACGCCGCGCCGGCGAAGGATAACGCGCTGGACCTGCTGCTGATCTACAACAACGTGGTCGTCGACCAGCCGCGCACGATCAACAATTTCAAGGCATTCAACGATCGCGACGAGGTCATCGCCTCGGCCAAGTGGGACCAGCGGTTATCGTCGCATTTCGGCTATTACGGCAAGGCCTACTGGCATTCCTGGTGGAGCGACTGGACACAGATCGGGCGCAACGACGATGGCTCACGCCACGTGGTCGACGATGCCCAGAGCTGGGGCTACAACGATTACGGTCTGAACCTCACCGGTCGCTACAACGTGCACAACGGCAGCCAGCTATTGTTCGGTTACGACCTGCAGGCCTATTCGGGCCACGATTATGTCGTCCAGATCGCCGATCGAAGCGAGACCGTCCATGCCGGTTTCATCCAGTTCCGGCCGGTACTGCCCTTCTCTGCGTCGACCGACCTCGCAATCGGGGCACGCTACAACTATTCCGAATTCGGCGGCGCCCATACGATCTGGAATGCGAGCATGGCCCAGCCTGTCGGGCGAGACGTGCAGGTCAAGGCTTCGGTCGGCACCAATTTTCTGCTGCCCACGGCCTATCAGCTGTTTGCCGTCGACCCGCGCTATGCCGAGGGCAATCCCGGCCTCAAGCCCGAGCGAAGCCTGAATACACGTCTGGCACTGATCGGCAATATCGGCGCCAACGTCCAGTGGACGCTGGGCGGTTTCTATCGTCGTATTGACGACCTGATCACCCCGATCGACGGCCGCTTTACCAACGGTGAATCGGGCGCGCGAGTTCGCGGCGGCCAGGCCATACTCACTATCGGTGGCGAGACCGGCTGGCATGTCGATGGCAGTGCGACTTACGCCGACTCCGAATCGCTGGATGGCGGTGGGCAAGTCGACGGCATCCCGGTCTGGATCGCCAAGACAAGTGTTGCCTGGGACGCCCTTGACGAGCGACACGGCGGCCGGCTATCGGCCCGCTACGCCGGTGACGAAACCCAAAGACTCGCCAACTTCGGCCAACAGTCGGTCGGCGATTATACGATCGTCGATGCCAGCGCCTACCAGCGCTTCGGCGATCACGGCCAGCATCGGGTCACCTTGCGCGTCGAGAACCTCACCGATCGACGCTATGCCACCGACGTGGCGCAGGATGTGGACGCCGATGGCCGGGCCTATCGCTACGACACACTCGGCGTACCGCGCAACGCGCAGCTGTCCTATACCTACAGTTTTTAAGGCCTGTTGATGCGCCAGACAAACATAGCCGGACGCCGACCGGGCGACGCGCTACTGACTGCCGCGGCCGCCATCACCTCCATCCATGCCGCAGCAGCGGGCACGATAGTGCGCGTTCCGCGGCCCGATGGCCGCTCGCGATCATGACCGTCAAGAAGCGACTTCAGCGGATCACCACCCCAGTGCATCGCTACCTGGGTATCGGCCTCGCCCTGGTGATGCTGGCCTGGTTCGTCTCCGGCATCGTGATGGTGTTCGTGGGCTACCCGACCTACGACACCGAGGCGCGACGCGCGGATCATCAGGATCTGGACCCGAGTGTCATCGACGTCACGGCCGCACAGGCCGCGCGCGTCGCCGGGCTGCCCAAACCCCCGACGGCGATGCGCATCGATCGGGCCGATGGCCGCACACGCATCCGGGTACGGCATGGTGATGGCGCCTGGTACGGCATGGACCCGGTCAACGAAAAGCCGCTTTGCTGTCTCGACGCCCGCGCGGCCCGACAACGCGCAAGACAGGCCAGCGGCGCCGCGCCGGTCGCGGCCACGTTGTTACACCGGCCCGACCAATGGACCTTCGCCTCGCGGCTTGCCGCCGATCGCCCTCTCTGGCGGGTCCGCGTGGCCGACGGCCATGCCAGCGACCTATATTTTGCCGCACGCACCGGCGAACTGGTGCATAGCACAACCGCAAGAGCGCGTGCCTGGGGCTGGGCCGGCCCGGTGATCCACTGGGTCTATTTCACCGAGCTGCGCCGCGCGGCCGGCCTCTGGCGCTGGGGTGTGATCAGCCTGGCCGTCATCGGCCTGGTCCTGTGCCTGAGCGGCCTGCTGCTCGGCGTGCTGAACTGGCGCGCGCGGCGCCGTCGCCGACCCGGCCAGGGCGCCAGCCCCTATCGCGGCCTGCATCGCTGGCATCACTACACCGGGCTCACCTTCGGCGCCTTCATCCTGACCTGGTTGTTGAGCGGGATATTCTCGCTCGATCCCCTGTTCTGGGCCGATCAGCCACTCTTCGACGACGGGCCGAGCACATGGATCGCACAACGCCATGCCCCGGACCCGACGATTCCATCGCCGGCGAGCCTGGCGACATCCATCACCTGGCCGGCCCATATCCGACAGATCCGCCTGCAGGCCATCGGCGGCGTGACCGGCTATCGCGTCACCGATGCCAACGGTCGCTCTTACTGGATCGCGCCCGGTCGTACGGCTGCCGTGACGCAACTCGGGACCGAGCGCGTGCGCTCCCTGCTGGCCCGGCGCCAGGGCCATCCGCTCGTCGACCTGACACGGCTGACGCACTACGACGCGTATTATCAACCCAGCCGAACGGATCGACTCGATGGCCATCGACCGCCGTTGCCGGTCTATCGGGCACGTTATGACGACGGCGTGCTTCTCTATTTCGACCCCGCCCGGGCACGCGTGGTCACCGCACTCGATGCCGGCCGTCGTGTCTGGCGCTGGCTGTATACCGGGCTCCACGATTTTGATCTGCCGCCGCTCCAACCGGGCAGCCTCGTCTGGTACGGACTGATTCTGAGCGCACTGGCTGGCGGAACGATCGTCTGTCTGATCAGCATCGGGATCGCGATGAGCGGCCTGCGACGGCACAGACGCCGGTCGAGACGTCGGCGAACGATCTGATGTCGCGCCCTATTTTCGCCGCTGCCGGCCATCGCACAGGCCTGCGTTCTGCACCAGAGCGCGGGCTCGTCGCGATGCAATCGTCGCCGCACTTTCTTCCAGCGATATGGATCCCGACCAAAGTCTAGAGCCCTCGCGCCATTGGCAACGGTAGACTTCTGAGCGATCGTTTTTGAATATAACGATCGATTTCGCTTGCGTATCACTCGCCGGGGAGACCCGGTCGTCACTCGACGGCCGGGGGCATGTGAACCGACACGCAAGCAGTCGCGATTAACCGCTACAAGGGGAGAAAAATGAAGATACGTCATGCCTTATCGGCATCGGCTCTTGGCGTCACTGCGCTGATGGTCGCCGGCTGTGATGACTCCGACAACGACGTGGATACCGGATCATCGGATTCGAGCACCCCGTCCTCGCTCGTCTCCCGGATGAGCACGGCCGACAAGATCGCCATGCTCCACGGCACGACCGACCCCGAAGGACTGGCCGGCGCCGGTTATCTGGCCGGCGTACCGCGGCTCGGCATCCCGCCGCTGCGGCTGACCGACGGCCCGCTTGGCGTTCGCACCACGGAGCCGGCCACGGCGATGCCGGCACCGATCGGTCTCGCTTCGACGTTCGATCCGTCGATCGCCACGCGTTACGGCGAGGTCATCGGCGTCGAGGGGAAATCGCATCGTCAGGACGTGCTGCTGTCGCCGATGACCAACATCGTGCGCACGCCGCTGGCCGGCCGCAACTTCGAAACGCTCGGCGAAGACCCGTATCTCGCATCGCGCATGGTCACCGGCGAAATCGAGGGGATCCAGCGCCAGGGTCTGATGGCGACGGTCAAGCATTACGTGGCCAATAACCAGGAACGCGACCGCATGAGCATCGATGCCAATGTCGGCCAGCGCGCGTTGCGCGAGATTTATCTGCCGGCGTTCAAGGCGGCCGTCGATGCCGACGTGGCCTCGATCATGTGTGCCTACAATCGTCTCAACGGCAATTACAACTGCGAAAATGACGAGACCCTGAACACCATTCTGCGCGACGAATGGGGTTACCAGGGTTTCGTGATGTCCGACTGGTATGCGACCCACAGCACCGAGGACTCGATCCGGGCCGGTCTCGACATGGAGATGCCCAACGACACGTACTACGGCGACGCGCTGCGCAACGCCGTGAACGACGGCACCGTGGACGAGGGTCTGCTGAATCGTTCCGTCGAGCGCATTCTTGGCCAGATGTCCCGCTTCGGTCTGCTCGGTCACGATCGGAACGACGATACGGATGTGGATACAGAGGCCAATGCCCAGATCTCGCGCGATACCGCCGAAGCCGGTTCCGTACTGCTGCGCAACGAAAACGCGACCCTGCCCTGGAACGCCGATCAGCTTGGCACCGTAGCCGTGATCGGCCCCACCGCAGAACGCCTGCTGTTCGGCGGCGGCGGCAGTTCGGCGGTCAATCCACTGGAAACCGTCAGCCCGCTCGACGCGCTGCGACGCGCACTCGGGGACAATGCCGACATCCGTTACGCACCGGGCATCAGCCTCGATGGGGACCCGGTCCCGGCCTCGGCGCTGCGCGCTGGCAACGGGGGCGATTCCAACGGTCTTCAGGCCATGAGCGAGGGCGGGACCCAACGCGTGGATCAGACCGTCGATTTCGTTGGCGACGATGCGCTGACCGCCGGTTCGCAATGGACCTGGACCGGCCGGCTCGTTGCGCCGGAAAGCGGTGATTATCGTCTGCTCATCCAGACCGCGGGCGGTGCCGGTACCGTGACGCTCGACGGTGAGGAGATCGCGACCACGGGCGGCCTGTTCTCGAACCGTGTGCTGCAATCCGCGGACGGGCTCAGCGTGGCTTCACAGATCGTGTCTCTTGAGGCCGGTAGCGTGCACGAACTCGAAATCACCGGGGAAGCCGGCGCACAGATCGGCGTGACCGAAGGCGACCCGGACTCGAAACTGCAGATCCGCTTCGCCTGGGTTTCTCCCGAGATCCGTCGCCAGACGCTGGCCGATGCGCGAACCCTCGCGAGTCAGGCCGATCATGTCGTGGTGTTCGGTTTCAACGAGGGCAGCGAGGGCGAGGATCGCGACACGCTGGACCTGCCGCTGTTCCAGAACGACATGATCAATGCCGTGACGGAGGCCGCCGACGATCCCGTGGTCGTGCTCAATACCGATGGCCCGGTGACCATGCCCTGGCTCGATCAGTCGGGCGCCGTCCTGGAAACGTGGTATCCGGGACAGGAAGGCGGCCTGGCAATCGCTGCGATGTTGCTTGGCGATGCCACGCCCGGCGGGCGCCTGCCGGTGACGTTCCCGACCTCGCTCGACGATTCGCCGACGGCCTCGGATCGTCGGTATCCGGGCGTGGATGGCGTCGTGCACTATGACGAAGGCGTTCTTGTCGGCTATCGCTGGTACGACTACTACGATGTCGCCCCCCTTTTCGCCTTCGGCTACGGCCTGACCTACGGCAACGTCACCTATTCGGGCGCGCAGTTGACCCACGGCGACAGCGGCTATGTGGTGCGTGTCACGGCACGTAACGATGGCGACCACGCGGCGGTTGCGGTGCCGCAGGTCTATGTCGGGGCCGCCTCTGGCACGCCGGTTGTCGTTGCACCGAAACAGCTTGCCGGCTTTGCCCGCGCCACGCTCGAACCCGGCGACTCACAGGAGATCGAGATCCCGGTGACGGATCAAGTGCTGCGCTACTGGTCGGAAGACGACAACGACTGGACGCCTGCCGCCGGCCAGCACGACGTCTATCTCGGTCAGTCCATCGATCAGGTCTCGGTCATCGGCCAGATTTCGGTCGACTGACGGTTCTGCGATCCGGCACGCGCTGTCGCAAGGCATCGCGTGCCGTGGCTCAACGGGTCCGGGCATGTCTGCCCGGGCCGCGAACGGCCTGTAATGCATGGCCCGTTCGCTGGCCTGCCCTCGCCGCGGGCACGGCCAATGCCAGCGCTGCCGACATTGATCCGGCACGGCGCCGCCTTTTCTTACAGGTATTTCAATCATGGCGGGCTGCCAGACCGACGCGGCGCGGGGTTTTCCGAGGACGCCATCCGGTCGATCGATAATGCGCGGTATCTCAGAGCCAACCACGGCGTCACCGATCCCGCGTACGGCGAATTGTCACGACGACCGTCAAGTTCGGTCCGATCGATGCCGTTATAGCGTTAGACGACCGAGTGAAACAGGCGCTTCATGGATCATCCGTCGACCGACTCTCTCCTCTACGCCCGTCAACGGATCTTCGACCGCGATCTGCAGCCGGGCGGTGAGGAGCTGCTTTATCGTGAGTGGACGTTTCCCAACCGCGCGCCCGACCAGTTCGACCCGGAACGAGCGACAAGCCGGGTCCTGGTCAATGCGTTCCTGCGAGATCCGGCCCCGACCTTCGGTGCGTCCTGCCCGGCTTTCGTGAATTTCACAGCGCTCACTCTGGCTCGGGATCTGCCGTTCCCGCCCGATCGGCTTGTCGTGGAAGTCCTCGAGTCGGTCCACGTCGATAGCACGGTTATCGAACAGGTGCAGCGGCTCAAGGCCCAGGGTTTTCGTATCGGGCTCGACGATTACACACGCCCCGATGCCGACCACCCGCTCATAGAGCAGGCCGACATCATCAAGCTGGAATGTCCGGCCTTCACGCCAGCCGGGCTTCGTCACGTTATCGCCTGTTTGAGACGACGTCGGCCCGACATCCAGATTCTCGTGGAGAAAATCGAGACCGCAACCGAACTCCGGCATGCACTCGACGCCGGCTGCGATCTGCTTCAGGGGTACCGTCTGCACAAGCCGGAACCAGTGGTGGCCGCCTGCGAAGGCGACGTCACCCAGGCCGACATCGACGCCGTCCGAACGGCGATACGCGACGATGCGCATCGTCGCCTGCGCCGCCTGCTTCGTCATCGCCCGTCGCTGGCTGCACACTTCGCCCGACTGGCCTGGCATCGCGACGATTCACAGCCCGCATATCGACCGCGTTGTCGACGCACACTGGAAATGCTCGGTACGACCGTGCTGTCACAATTACTGGATTTTCTGGAAGCCGCACAACCGGCACGCTGCGTGACGCGCATGCACGGCGTCAGACAGGCGAAGTCCCGGTCGTCCGTGAGTGTCGCGATATCGACACGAACGATCGATGCCGGCTGTTAGGGAACCTCTGATCTATTCATCCACGGTCGCGTTTGAGTCCCCAAAGGCCACGATACAAGGCGCATGGCGCCGCGTCATAGCCACTCTATGATCCTGCCATGCAACGCCGTAGCGCGGCCTTTTGGGCCAAACCGCTTGGCGGCCGGGCTTTTGCGCGCGGCTGAGCGGCGTTGCCGCTCGCTCATTTGCATTCAGCAAACGGCGCTCGCGGCGTCTTGTCAGACGCGCGCAAAAGACACCGGCGCGACCGTGGATGAATAGATCAGAGGTTCCTTGGGGCCTGTTGATGTTTCGTGCGAGTCCGCGCCCAGTGCGCCCTGAAACTGACGATAGGCGGCAAGACGAGGCGTCGTGCGCGCGGTGCAGCCATTCTGCACCCGCGGGCGACAACGCTGGATTGCCGTCCTGTTCTTGATTTTGGGGCGCTTGTCCCTTCGGGTTGAGCCGCCCATGAAAAATCGACGATGGGCGCCCGGCGGCGTTGCGAGCCTTGCCGGACACATTGTGGTCTCTCGACGAAAAGGCGCTCGCACGAAACCTCAACAGGCCCTAAGACGAGGGTGTCCGCTGCACCGGAGGTGTCGAGTCAACGGTCGCCGAATCAGCGATAGGCCGGCAATGCCTTGCGGAGTCGTGCGACAGCCTGACTGTGCAGCTGGCAGACGCGCGACTCGGTCACGCCCAGCACGACCCCGATCTCCTTCAGGTTGAGATCCTCCTGATAATACAGACCGAGCAACATGCGTTCGCGCTCGGGCAGACCGTCGATCGCCGTCATCAGATCCTCGCGGCGCGCGTTGGCGAAGGTCGCGGCAAACGGATCCCCACCGGCATCGACCGATGCGGCCGGTCGGCTCGGTTCGCTTTCCGGCGTGCCCTCTTCCTGATAACTCAGAATCAGGCCGTTGTTCACATCGTTGAGCAAAGCGTGATAGTCCTCGGTCGACAGCCCGAGCTCGGCCGCGATTTCACGCTCGCGAGGCGCGCGCCCGAGCCGATGTTCGAGATGCTCGATCGCCGTGGCAAGCTCACGCGCGCCACGACGCACGCTGCGCGGCAACCAGTCGCGGCTTCGCAGCTCGTCGATCATCGCACCGTGGACACGCTGCGAGGCATAGGTGGCAAAGGTCGCCCCCTGCCCGGTCTCGAAGCGCTCGAGCGCGTCCAGCAGGCCGACCGTGCCCGCCTGGATCAGATCGTCCAGATCCACGCTCGGTGGCAGACGCACCTGCAAAGCCAGTGCATGCCGACGAATCATCGGCATATAGCCTTCAATGGTCTGAGTGCGTTCCATTCGGCCGGCAGCAGTGTACATAGCGCAGTCGTCGACAAGCGCGAACGAGCTATCGCCCGCGCGATTGGGAGAATCCGTCATGCAGTCTGCGGGAAAGGCGGCCCAACGCATCACGCGAATAACCCGTGTTTTCGTCGACTGATCGAACGATTGCCGAAGCGGCCCTAAAGTTTGTCGGCGAGCCGACGATAAAACTCCAGCGGCGGGGAAAACGGCCGCGACAACGGGTCAAGATCCCGTCACTACCACTACGCATTGAGAGGCATCTCGACATGGCATTCACCGTCAACACCAATACGCTGTCGCTGAGCGCGCAGAACAATCTGCGTCAGTCGCAGGACAAACTCAACACCGCGATCGAGCGTCTGTCCTCGGGCAGCAAGATCAACTCGGCCAAGGATGACGCCGCCGGCCAGGCGATCGCCAACCGCATGAGCAGTCAGATCAGCGGTCTGCAGCAGGCTTCCTCGAATGCCAACGACGGAATCTCCCTGGCACAGACGACCGAAGGCGCGCTTGATCAGGTCAACGACAACCTGCAGCGTGTGCGTTCGCTGACGGTCCAGGCGCAGAACGGCACCAACTCGCAGTCCGACCTGCAGTCGATCCAGGACGAGATCGGCCAGCGTCTCGGTGAAATCGACCGGATCTCCGAGCAGACGTCCTTCAACGGCACCAACGTGCTCGACGGCTCGAAAGGCAACATCAAAATCCAGGTCGGCTCCCAGGACGGCCAGCAGATCGACATCAAACTGTCGAACACGGACTCCGATTCGCTGGGTCTGGGCAGCTTCAACGTGTCCGGGACCACATCGGTCGAGGCCGACACGAGCGGCCTGAATGGCGATCAGTCGCTGGTCTCTTACAACGACGCCGATGGCAACACGGCCTACGCCGTGGCCGACACGAGCGGTACCGACACCTCTTACAATGCCGCCAACATCAACGCGGAAACCGGCGAGGTGACTGTCGGCGACGCGTTGACCGGCGACGATGCCCCGACGAACACCACCGCTGTGGCCAACGGCGACAGCGTGAACGTGGCAACGGAAGCCACGCCCGACCCGCTGGCACAGCTGGACTCGGCGATCGGCCAGATCGACGACTTCCGCAGCAATCTCGGTGCTGTTCAGAACCGCCTCGACTCGGCGATCAACAACATCAGCTCCACGACCACGAACCTGAGCTCGGCCCGGTCGCGTATCGAGGACACCGACTACGCCAGCGAAGTCTCGTCCATGTCCAAGGCTCAAATCCTGCAGCAGGCCGGCACCTCGGTCCTCGCCCAGGCCAACCAGTCCAACCAGGGCGTCCTGTCGCTGCTGCGTTAATCTCAGACGCGCGCCGACATCGGCAAGGGCATCGCTGACGCGATGCCCTTTTTTTGTGAACCGGCCGCGGCGTATCACACCTGCATGTTCATGATGTCCTGATAGGCACTGACCACACGATTGCGCACCTGAATACCCATGTTGGTCGCGACATCGGCCTTGGCCATATTGACCATGACATCGTTGAGCCCGACGCCGGGCTGACCACTTTCATAAGCACGGCCACTCTCCACGGCCTGTGTCTTGAGCGCATCGATACGATCGATCGAGTGCGTCAAAGCCTCGGCAAAATTCGGCGTACCGCCCGCACTCTGCGCGGCACTCGCATCTGTCTGCCCTGCCTGGCCTGCAGCGGCCTGCAACTGTTGCAGCAATCCGCTCATCGCGCTTGTATCCATACTGCTGTCCCCCTGATCGGCGAAAAGATCGGCACGAGCCCTCGTCCGTGTATCGGACGAAAGACTCGACTACGCGCGAGGCTAGCGCACCCGCCATGACGGGTATGCAATCAAATAACGCCCGAAACGCAGGCTATTCACCGCTTAGAAAACGCGCACCTGCGGAATAATCTGCACCGGGCCGTAGTGGCAGGCATGCGTGAGCGTGTGTCTTGTCGTCGGCGACGAGGATTCAGGCGATACGTCACCGCGACGATCGCACGACGGGGGGAAACGGATGAGCAGCGCCGAAGCCCAAGCTTCGACGGCAGGCGGCATGGCCGACGCACTGGCACGCCTGCGTGCGTCGCCGCGTCTGGCGTTGATCATCGGCGTGGCAGCGGCCGTGGCGATACTCGCCGCGCTGCTGTTCTGGACGCGCTCGCCTGACTATGCGGTTCTGTATTCCGGTCTCGCGGACCGGGACGGCGGCGCGGTCCTCGCGCGCCTGGACCAAATGCAAGTGCCCTACAAGCTTTCCGGCGGGGGCAGCACGATCATGGTCCCGCGGTCTCGTGTCGATCACCTGCGTCTGCAGATGGCCGGCGACGGCCTGCCGAAAAGCGGCGGCGTGGGTTTCGAATTGATGGACAATCAACCCTTCGGTGTCAGCGAGTTCGCCGAAAAGGTGAACTACCAGCGGGCACTCGAGGGTGAGCTGGCGCGCTCGATCGAAACCATCGACGAAGTCACCGGCGCACGCGTTCAGCTGGCCATGCCGAAATCCAGCGTATTCGTGCGCGATCGCAAGCAACCCAAGGCCTCGGTCGTGCTGGATCTATACTCCGGTCGGGCGTTGACAAAGGGGCAAGTGACCGCGATCCAAAACCTTGTGGCCAGCGCCGTGCCGGGGCTTCCGGTCGACGCGGTCACCGTCGTGAATGGCCGCGGCCATTTGCTGTCGCGCGGCGATACCGACCAAAACGACGCCGATGGCACGCGACTGGCCTATGCCGCTCAGGTCGAAAAAACCTATCAGCAACGTATCCAGGATCTGCTCGCGCCGATCGTGGGCGCAGACAATGTCCGCACACAGGTCACCGCTGATCTGGACTTCTCGCGGCGTGAACGCACCAGCGAGAATTACACCCCCAACAACGGCGACAAGCCCGCCGCGATCCGCAGCCGGCAGACGAACCAGAAAGCCGACTCCGGCAAACAAGACGGCGGCATCCCCGGCGCGCTGAGCAATCAGCCGACACCGAATGCGCCCTCACCGATCAACAACCCGGCGACACAGGACAACAACGGGGCCGCCAATGCGTCCCCCGGCGCGGCCGCCGGCAATGAGAACACGCCAGACGATACATCCAACGGCGCGTTGCAATCCGACGGTGCGCTCGGACTGAACAGTGGCGGCAATATCTCGTCGTCGCGCAGCAACACCACCAATTACGAGCTCGATCGCACCATCGCCCACGTCAAGAACGCAGTCGGCCAGGTACAACGCGTCTCTGTCGCCGTGGTGATCAACGAAAACGCGATCGGTACTCCGGGCACCGACGACAACCCGGGCAAGACCGGCCTGTCGCCGGATCGCATGGCCCAGATCCGGCGCCTCGTCCGGGGCGCGGTCGGATATACCGAGTCACGCGGCGACTCCGTGGACGTCATTCAGATGCCGTTTTCCGATGCCTCGCCCGGACCGACGATTCCGGCGGCTGCGTGGTGGCGCGATCCCGCCCTCCAGGCGCTCGCGATCCAGACACTCAAGTATCTGCTCCTGGCGATCGTTGCGTGGCTGCTCTGGCGCCGTCTGATTCGGCCGCTGGCTCAGCGCAGCGGCCTGCTCGGCGATACGGCGCCCGTTGCCGGCACGAGCGCGGCTGCAACGACGCCGGCCCCCGAGTCCGCCGACCCACAGGCCGAAAGCGATGCCGCCGCGCGCGCGCTGCGGTCCCAGCGGCGGGCGCGTCACAACGATGCGATCAAGGATGCACAAGAGGCGGCCCGGCAGGACCCACGCATGGTCGCCATGATCGTCAAGGACTGGATGAAAGAAGATGTCTAGCGCAGAGAGTGGACGTAGCGGCCTCGATCGCAGCGCCATCCTCATGATGGCCATGGACGACGACACCGCGGCCGAAGTGTTCAAGCACCTTTCCAACCGCGATGCCCAGCAGCTCGGCGTGCGCATGGCGGCACTGCGCAATATATCGAACGAGCAGATCGAGGAGGTCCTGCAGGAATTCTCGGATGAGCTCGACCAGTACGGGGCCATTAACATCAACGGCAGCGATCACATCCGTTCGGTGCTGGTCAAAGCCATGGGCGAGGAACGCGCGGCGAGCCTGCTCGAGGATATCTTCGAGACCAGTGAAGGCTCGGGCATCGATGCGCTGAACATGATGGAGGCCAACGTGGTCGCGGAAATGATCCGGGACGAGCATCCCCAGATCATCGCCACCATCATCGTCCATCTCGACCGCAATCAGGCCGCCGATGTCCTGCTCTGTTTCGACGATCGGTTGCGCAATGACGTGATTCTGCGGGTCGCGACGTTCTCCGGTGTGCAGCCGGCCGCACTGGCCGAGTTGACCGAAGTGCTCGGCAGCCTGCTCGACGGACAGAATCTCAAGCGAAGCAAGATGGGCGGTGTCTCGACCGCCGCCGAGATTCTCAACCTGCTCAACGCCTCGAACGAAGAAGCCGCGCTCGCCAGCGTGCGTGCACACGATGAGGGTCTGGCCCAACGCATCATCGACGAGATGTTCGTCTTCGAGGATCTCGAGAAGGCCGACAATCGCACGATGCAAAGGATCCTCACCGAACTGGACAACGATACGCTCGCCGTTGCCCTGAAGGGCACCAGCGACGCGTTGTTTGCCCGTTTCACCGCCAACATGGCGACCCGTGCGGCCGATCTCCTGCGTGAGGACATGGAAATGCGCGGCCCGGTCCGTCTGTCGCAGGTCGAAACCGAGCGCAAACGCATTCTCGATACCGTGCGCCGTCTGGCCGATACCGGTGAGATCGCTCTGGGCGGTGACGACGACGAATATGTCTGACCGCGCGCACGATGACGACTGGCGACCCTGGCGCATGGCGCCCCTGGAACGGCGTGTCGGCCCTCGCGAACCCGACCCGGTGCCAAGCGGCGGATCCGAGGACACGTCGCCGCGAACCCGGCGGCGCGAGGACCAGATCAGCATGGCGCTGTTCGAGCTCGCCAAGGAAGAGGCCGAGCAGAAAGGCCACGAAGCCGGCTACGACGCTGGGTACCAGGCGGGCTATGCTGCCGGGGAAGCCCAGATCCGGGCCGAGCAACAGGCCCATCTCGATGCCGAGACCGCCACCCGGCTGGCATCGATCGACCGACTGGTTTCTGCCTTCGGCGACGCTGCGGCCGCGCTCGATGAGCGCCTCGGCCGTCAGGTCGTGGCGCTGGCGATCGAGACCGGCCGTCATCTGGCGGGACGCGCCCTCGAGATTCAGCCGGAGCACATCCTCGACGACGTGCAGGAACTGATCGAGAACCATCCCGGGCTGACCGGCTCGCCCACGTTGTTCGTCGCTGCCGACGAACTCGCGCTTGTCGAGCATCATCTCGGCCAGAGCATTCTCGAGGCCGGCTGGCGACTGCGAGGCGATGTCGCGCTGGCCGCCGGCGATTGTCGCATCGAGGATGACGAACGCGAGATCGACAGTAGCGATGCCGATCGCTGGAATCGCCTGCGCCAGGCCGTCGGTCACGAGGAGCACTGATGACGATTACGGCTGACACACTGCTGGCCGGCTGGGATCGGGGCCTTCTGACGGCACGCGATCGCGTGATCGACAGCCCGCGCGTTCGCGAGCGCGGCCGTCTCGTGCGGGCCAGCGGGCTGGTGCTGGAAATCGTCGGCCTGCGTCTGCCACTCGGCGCACATTGCTGGATCGAGCAGATCGATGGCCGCGATCATGCCGAGGCCGAAGTGGTCGGTTTCTCAGGCCGCTCTCTCCTGCTCATGCCCTTCGCCGAAACCACCGGACTGATCCCGGGAGCTCGCGTCTGGCCCGTGCTTGGCCCGCCCGGAAGCCGGACCGGGGCCGCCAAGTCCATGCCCGTCGGCCCGGCTCTGCTGGGCCGCGTGCTGGACGCCCGGGGCCGGCCGCTCGACGGCGGGCCATTGCCGAGCGATGCCGATCATGCCGCCCTGGCCGGCGCATCGATCAATCCGCTCGAAAGAGCGCCGATTCGCAACGTGCTGGATACCGGCATCCGTGCGATCAATGCCCTGCTCACGGTCGGGCGCGGCCAGCGACTCGGCCTGTTTGCCGGCTCCGGCGTGGGCAAAAGCGTGCTGCTCGGCATGATGGCCCGCTTCACGGCCGCGGATGTGATCGTGGTGGGCCTGATCGGTGAACGCGGACGCGAGGTCAAGGACTTCATCGACAATATCCTCGGTGAAGCCGGTCTGGCCCGTGCCGTGGTGGTTGCCGCGCCGGCCGATACATCGCCGCTACTGCGGCTCCAGGGGGCCGATTACGCCACCCGCATCGCCGAGGATTTTCGCGATCGCGGTCAGGACGTTCTTCTGATCATGGACTCGTTGACCCGTTATGCCATGGCACAGCGCGAGATCGCTCTGGCCATCGGTGAACCGCCGGCAACCAAGGGTTATCCGCCGTCCGTGTTCGCGCGCCTGCCGACACTTGTCGAGCGTGCCGGCAACGGCCGCAACGGCGGTGGCTCGATCACGGCCTTCTACACCGTCCTCACCGAGGGCGACGATCAGCAGGACCCGATCGCCGATGCCGCGCGCGCCATTCTCGACGGGCATTTCGTGCTGTCCAGACAGCTCGCCGAAGCCGGTCACTACCCCGCCATCGACATCGAAGCTTCAATAAGCCGCGCAATGACAGCGCTTATCGACGCAACACAGCTCTCGCGCGTGCAGTACTTTAAACGCATGTTCTCGCGCTACGAGCGCAGCCGTGACCTGATCGCCGTGGGGGCTTATGCGGCGGGCAGCGATCCGACACTCGACGAAGCCATCGCTTTGCACCCGCAGATGGAATCATTCCTGCAGCAGGGCATGAGCGAGCGCAGTGATCACCACGATGCCGCCGCCGGTCTGGCCGCTCTCGTCGCCGGCAACGAGGCCACTTCATGAATCAATCATCGCTCGACGCCCTGATCGAAATCGCGACCGAGAAACGCGACAGTGCAGCCGCGGCGCTCGGCGAACTGCAGACGGCGCGTTCAAAAAGCCAGGCCCAGCTCGATGCCCTGGTGCGTTATCGGGCCGAATACGGGCATCGCCTGGCCGAGGCCATGGCCGATGGCCTGTCCATGCATCGCCTGGAAAACGACCAGCGTTTCCTGGCCGCGCTTGATGCAGCCATAGCCCAGCAGCAGGACATCGTCGCCTCCAACGAGCATCGACTGGTCGATGGTCGACACCAGTGGCAGGACCGGCAGCGTCGATTGAAATCGTTCGATACCTTGGCTGAGCGGGGGCGACGCCACCAGGCCCAGCGCGAGGCACGGCGCGAACAACAGGACAACGACGAGGCGGCCGGACGCGCCTCGCGATGTGTTCATCTCTGACGCAACCGAGCGAGCAGATCATGGCGATCAATCCGGCACTGACAACGGCCCCTGCGCGCAATGCGTCGCCGAAAACCACGACATCGGACAAGCCGTCGAGCGCGGGAGAGGCGGATTTCTCGCACACGCTGGCAAACTCGAGAAAGACACGCGATTCAGCCCCCGGCACATCCGGGGACCGCAAGAGCGAGACCGCCGGCAAGCCGGGTGAACGGGCGGTATCGCGGCTCCATGCCGACCGCGGTACGAACCCGCCCGCCGATGCGTCGACCCGTGCCGCGCCGTCCGCGACCGGATCCACCGATCGCGACGTCGATGCCTCGGCCCACATCCGTCGTCGATACATCAGCGGACCATCGGAGCACAACGCCGCGAGTCGCCAATTCGACGAGGGACGTGCCGCGGCCACCGCGTCGCGATCAACCGTGCCGGATCCCGGCGAGCTGGCCGCGACGACGCCTGCGCACCCGGACACGGCAGCCCAAGGCCGCATCAACGCAGCAGATAAGGCCCTGCGCGATGACGATCGCAAGCCCCACGTCGAACGCTCGCGCGAAGATTCACCGGAGCCCCATCAGCCGCCGGGCCCGATCGCTGCGCTGATCCAGGCGCCACTGATGCCGACAGCGCGCGCGGCGTCGACGGACACAGCACCGACGGATGCCGTTCGGTCGAGCGGCGATCATGCGAAACAAGAGAGTCTGCGCGCACGCTGGCAACAGCTGATCCAGCTCGACGGCCGCCGCCCCACGACCGGCCAGGCGCTCGATGCGGGCCACGCCTCGAATCAACGCGATACGCTGGCAGCGATGCTCGATGCCGTGAGCGCCGGCAATGGCCGTAATCCCGCTGCCACGTCCGACGATGCTGGGCCTCAGACGCGCCTCGGTATCCTGCAGGCGCATCACGCCCATAGCGACAGTGCCGGCAACGGGCCGTTGTTCAGCGCGAGCACACCGGCCCAGCCCGCCGTGACCGGACCCGGCGCGTCGCTCGCGTCAACGACGACCATTATCGGGGCCCCGATCGCCAGCGACGACTGGAACCAGGCGCTCGGCCAGCAAACGTTGCGTCTCGCCGGTCAGGGCGGGCAACAACAGGCCCAAATCCAGCTTCACCCCCGTGAACTCGGACCGCTCAGCATCTCGGTCACAGTCAACGATCATCAACAGGCCCAGATTCATCTGGCGAGCGCGCATGCCCACGTGCGCGATGCAGTGGAAGCAGCCCTGCCCCAGCTGCGTCAATCGCTCGCCGCCGGTGGCCTTTCCCTGGGGCAGGCGTCGGTGGGTGATCAGAACAGCCAGCCGGCCTTTGCCGGCGGCGACGATTCACGCCATGCGCACCGTGGGACCCACGACGGCGATGTCACCGTGGTCAGCGATGCCACGCGTGACGCGGCCGAGCCCGTCCCGCATGCCGCGATGCCGTCAACACGCGGCGGCATCGATATCTTCGCTTGAGTGCCCCGTCGCGGATAGTAATCGACCTCTCTTCAACCGACCGTTCCATGACCCGATCCGATCCATTGCCTTATCTGCAGCATCAGCGCGGCGCAGCCCGTACGTTTCTACTGGTCGGTATTGCCATGCTGGTCCTGTTGCTCGCTGCTGGCGGCGCCGCGGCGTTCTATTTCATGCACGGCACGGACGAGAACGCCAAGCCGGCCGATGTCCCGCCGCCGGAGCCCACGTTCGTCACCGTCGACCCGATGACCGTCAACATCTCCGGCGATGCCCGGGTGCTCTATATCGGCCTGTCGCTCAACGTGGCCGACGCACAAACGGCCAAGACGCTCGAGTCGCACATGCCCGAGGTTCGCAACCGCATGCTGATCACCCTAAGCGATCAATCGGCCGACCGGATGACCACGGCCGAGGGCAAGCGCAAGATCGCCGGGACACTGCGCGAGACCCTGCGCAAGCCCTATAACGACGGGGGCAAGCCGATGGCGATCAACAACGTTCTGTTCACTCATTTCATCGTTCAGTAACCATGGCTGACGACGACATGCTCTCGCAGGCCGAGATCGACTCGTTGCTCAAGGGTGTGAGCGGCGACGACGAGCCGGTCGCCGAGGAGAAAACAGCGACAGGCAAGCGGATCCGGGCATTCGATCCGGCCACGCAACAACGCGTGGTGCGTGGCCGATTGCACACGCTCGACATCATCAACGAGCGTTTCGCACGCGATTTCCGTATGTCGTTGTTCAATCTGATCCGGCGTAATGCGGACATCACGGTCGACTCGGTCCGAATCCAGCCCTACAGCGAATTCACCCGTAATCTGCCGGTCCCGGCCAACATCAACCTGTTCTCGATGAAACCGTTGCGCGGCAACGCCTTGATGGTTTTCCCGCCCAATATGGTGTTTCTCGTCGTCGACAGCCTGTTCGGGGGCGATGGCCGGTTTCTCACGCGCTCCGAGGGCCGGGAATTCACGCACACCGAACAGCGCATCATCAGCCGACTGCTCAAGCTGGCCATGGACAGCTATGACCAGGGATGGCGCAGCGTCTATCCGCTCGAGCTGGAATTCCAGCGGGCCGAGATGCAGGTACGTTTTGCCAACATCACGACCTCACCGAAGGAACTGGTCGTGAACACGACGTTTCATCTCGAGGTCGGTTCGTTCGGTGCCGATTTCAACATCTGTATCCCGTACGCGATGATCGAGCCGATCCGGGAGGTTCTGAGCAACACCGCGCTGCAGAAAGCCGACCCGGACGAACAGAACGCCCGTGCCCGCCGTCTTGCCGGTGAAGTCGAGCGTAGCCACGTGCCGCTTAACGCGGAATTCACCACCGTCGAGTCGACCATCGGCGAGCTCAGTCGACTGGCCGTCGGCGATGTTCTGCCGATCGACCTGCCCGACCACGTCACCGCGCGCGTCGACGGCGTTTCGGTGTTCAAGGCCGTGTTCGGCCGCCTCAACGGACGCAAGGCGCTACGGGTCGCCCAGATGATCGACCACGCCTCGACGCCCACGTCTCAGGACCACCAGCCATGACCGATTCCCCGAAAGACGATACGCAAAACCAGACCGGAACCGACGATGCCTGGGCCGAAGCGCTAGCCGAACAGGCTGCCGCAGAAAGCGGCGGCGCTGCGGATGATTGGGCCGAAGCCATGGCGGAACAGCAATCCGCCACCGCACCACAGGCCGAGGCCACACCGCGTAACGCCGGCGACGACGTGTTCCGACCACTGACCGGCGAGGCCGGCGAAAGCACGCCGCGTGACCTGGAAATGATCATGGAGATCCCGGTCACCCTGTCGGTCGAGCTGGGCTCGACTCGCCTGACGATCCGCGAGCTCCTGGATCTGGCGAAGGGCTCCATCGTCGAGCTGGACGGCCTTGCCGGAGAGCCGATGGATATCCTGGTCAACGGCTATCTCGTCGCGCAGGGCGAAGTCGTGGTAGTCGAGGACAAGTACGGCATCCGAATCACCGACATCGTCGATCGCGCCGAGCGCATTGGCAAGCTCAATCGATGAGCGAGACAACGCCGGCACCCGGTGCCGCGGAAACCGATACGGGCGGCGCCATCCCGCCGGCCTGGTTCGTCGCCGGCAATGCGATGTCCGATCGAAAGCCCACCGGAACGGCCACAGCCACGACCGCGCCCACGACACCGGCGCAGACCGGTACCGATCTGCCCTCGCATCTGATCGGGCGGACATCGATCGGCCTACTCGCGGTCATCGGGATCATCCTGATCTGTGCATGGGCACTCAAACGACTGGGCTTTCAGCGCGACCAGCGTCGCCAGTCCCTGCCGATCGTGGCCTCTCGCAGTCTCGGCCAGCGCGAGCGGGTCGTCGTGGTCGCGCTCGAGGATGAGTGGCTGGTGCTCGGTGTGACACCGCAGAACATCACAGCCCTGCATCGCCGACCGGCCCCGACCGAAACTGCCGTCACGACGCCCTCACCGCAGGCCACCACGACCGAGCGATCGGCTTTCGGTCAGGCGCTTGCCGACAGTCTCGCGCGCTTTACCGGTCGGCGCTCGTGATGAAATATATTCGCGCCACGCTGTTGACCTGCGGTCTGTTGATCGTCGAGACGGCCTCGGCACAGTCGGGTGGCAGCAGCAGCCTGCCGGGCGTGGTCAGCCAACCGCTCGCCGGCGGCGGTACCGAGTGGAATGTATCCGTTCAGACGCTCGTGCTGTTTACCGCGCTGGCGTTTCTCCCGGCCGTGCTCCTGCTGATGACAGGCTTCACCCGGATCATCATCGTATTGAGCCTGCTGCGCAGTGCGCTGGGCACGCCGACCGCGCCGCCCAACCAGGTGTTGCTCGGCCTGGCGCTCTTTCTGACCTTCTTCGTGATGTCGCCCGTTTTCCATCAGGTCTACGACGTGGCCTACGAGCCGCTATCCAACGACGACATCACGTTCCAGCAAGCCCTGCAGCGCGGCGCCGTGCCGATGCGCGATTTCATGCTGCGCCAGACCCGCGAACCGGATATTGCGATGTTCGCCAATCTGGGTAACGTCGGCGCCATCCAGACACCGCAGGACACCCCGATGCGCGTCCTGTTGCCGGCTTTCGTGACCAGCGAACTCAAGACGGCCTTCCAGATCGGTTTTACGATCTTCATACCATTTCTGGTGATCGATCTCGTGGTCGCCAGTGTGCTCATGTCGCTGGGCATGATGATGGTCCCGCCCGCGACCATTTCGCTGCCCTTCAAGCTGATGCTGTTCGTGCTGGTCGACGGCTGGACGCTATTGATCGGCTCACTGGCGCAGAGTTTTTCCTGATGCAGCCGCCACCACGCCCCCGGGGAGACGTTGCATGACGCCACAAACCGTCATGGACCTGGCATATCAGGGTATGAAACTGACGCTCCTGATCGCCGGCCCATTGCTCGGCACAGCGTTGCTGGTCGGCCTGCTGGTCAGCCTGTTTCAGGCGGCCACGCAGATCAACGAGATGACGCTGTCGTTCATCCCGAAAATCCTGGCGGTCTTCGTCGTGCTGATCATCGCCGGGCCGTGGCTGATCGGGGAACTGATCGACTTCACCCGTCATCTGTTCCTCAATATTCCCAACTTCGTTCAATAACGCGCCTCGATGTCGTACACACGTTGTCATCGCAGACGCCGACCGGCCGTTGCCGATCGCCCCCAGGGGCCGCCCGGACCACGCCTGTGATCGATTTCACGAGCGGCCAGCTGGTCGGCTGGGTGATGTCTATCTTCTGGCCTTTTGTCCGGCTGTTGGCGTTCGTGTCCACGGCCCCACTCTTTGGCGAAAACATGGTCCCGCGCCGAATCAAGATCGCGCTTGCCGCTCTGCTGGCGTTTGTTATCGCCCCCACGCTCGGCCCGATCCCCGATGTGCCGCCCCTCTCGATCGCCGGCGTATGGCTCGTCGTCCAGCAGGTGATGATCGGCGCTGCCCTTGGACTCGTGATGCGACTGGCATTCGGCGTCGTCCAATCCACCGGCGAATTCATCGGTATGCAGATGGGCCTCGGCTTCGCCTCGTTCTATTCCGCGGCACTCGGGGCAAACACGATGGTCCTGGGCCAGTTGTTGAATACGTTCGCGATGCTGCTGTTTCTCGCTTTCAACGGCCACCTGATCCTGCTCGACATCCTGGCCCGTAGTTTCACGTTGCTGCCGATCGGTGTCGATGAGTTGCACGGCGACGGATGGTGGCTGGCCGCACGTACCGGCGGCATCCTTTTTACCGCCGGTGTCAGTCTCGCGCTGCCGCTGATCGCAACGCTGCTGACGATCAACATGGCCATGGGCATCCTCAATCGCGCATCGCCGCAGCTGTCGATCTTTTCGATTGGCTTCCCCATGACGTTGCTGGCCGGCCTCGTCGTGATCACGTTTCTGATTCCCGACCTGGGTGCGTTTCTTCATCGGCTGTTCGATACGTTGTTCGAACGCATGCTGAGTGTCGTCGGAGCGCTGGCCGGCCGGTCAACGCCGGACGCCCTACCATGATCGACCGCGATCACAAGGAAAGGCGATGTCACGGCACCATCGACGCGACCGTGTCATACGACTCAAGTTTTTCGATTGATCGCCGTTAACCCTCGGGTAGGCGTTCTTCAGTCCCGACGCGACGACAGGAGTATTCCGGGCATGTCCAATCTCTTCCAAATCGGCCTGTCCGGTCTCGGTGCCGCACGCGCGGGATTGAATACGACCGGCAATAACATGAGTAACGTCAACACGGTCGGTTATACACGGCGCACGACCACGCTGGCGGAAACCGCGGGTTCCGGTCAGGGCAACGGCGTGACCGTCACCGGCATTCAGCGTCATTACGCACAGTTCCTCACAAGCCAACTCAATAGCGCACAGTCCACGGCCGCCGCCACGTCCAGCCATCTCGATCAGATGTCGCAGATCGACAATCTGCTGTCCGACAGCGATGCCGGGGTCGGGCCGCGAATGCAGGATTTCTTCGACAGCCTCGCGGGCCTCGCCGGCTCACCGTCAGACGCCTCGGCACGGAACGCGGTTCTCGGCGCGGCCGACAACATGGCGGGCCGTTTCCGTTCGTTCGCCGGCACGCTCTCCGATATGGGCAAGGCGGTCGACAAGCAGCTGAACAGTGCGGTCGCGCAGGTCAACACCAACGCGAGCGAGATCGCGCGTTTGAACGACAAGATCGCCACGACCCAGTCCCGGACAGGCCAGCCGCCGAACAATCTTCTCGACCAGCGGGATCAACTGGTGACCCAGACCGCCAAACTGGTCGATGTCGATGTCACCCAGAACGACAACGGCAGCTACAACCTCGCCGTGGGCGGTCAAGCGATCGTCGATTCCACCGGCAGCCACGCGCTGCGGATCGCCAAAGGCGAGCAGGATCCCACACAACCCCGCCTGTTCTATACCGGCGCCGACGGGGTCGATCGTGAAATACCCAACGACCGCGTTGCTGGCGGCGAAATCGGTGGTCTGCTGTCCTTCGCCACCGATTCGCTCGACCCGATTCAGGCCAAGCTTGACCAGACCGCCCATGATCTGGCCGTCGCCGTAAACGCCCAACACGAAGCCGGCACCGACCTTGCGGGCAACCCGGGCCAGGCCTTGTTCAACATCAACGGGCCGAGTGTCTACGCGGGTCAGCGCAATACCGGTAACGCCTCGCTCACGGCCACCTTCGACCCGCAGCAGACCTCGGCCGTGACCGCCGACCAATATCGCGTGACCTACGACGACGACAGTGGTTATCGAGTCACGCGGGCCGGCGATGGCAGTACCGTCGAAGCTTCATTCGACCCGGACACGAACACGCTCGCCTTCGGCGGGCTGGATGTCACGGTCTCGGGCACCCCTGATGATGGCGACGCTTTCAGCGTGCGTCCGCTGGACGGCGCAGCTGCGGCATTCTCGGTGGCGGTTTCGGATCCGGCGCACCTGGCTGCCGGCCAGGGCAACGGCAAGGGTGATAACACCAATGCCAGCGCCCTGGCCGACCTGCAACAGGCCGACACGGTCGAGGGCAACCGCAGTTTCGCCGACAATTACTCACAGCTGGTCGGTGACATCGGCAATCGGACCCAGGCCCTCCAGGTCAACGCCGATTCACAGAGCGCGATCACCGACGAACTGACTCAGGCACAACAATCCGTAGCCGGGGTCAATCTCGAGGAAGAGAACGTCAATCTCATGTATTACCAACAGATGTATCAAGCCAACGCCCGTGTCATCCAGACGGCCTCGAACGTCTTCGACACGATTCTGGGTTTGGGAAACTGAGAGATTAGCCATGCGTCTTAGCACCAATACGATTTACGCGCAGAGCACCCAGTCGATCCTTGATCAGCAGACGCGCCTGTCCCAGATCAGCGAGAAGCTGGCAACCGGCAACCGGATCAACAAACCCTCGGACGATCCGCGCGGCGCAGCGCAACTGCTGGACACGCAACAGACCCGTCAGATGCATGCCCAGTACGCGGCCACCCGATCGACCGCAGAAACCCATCTGTCCTCGGAAGAGAATCAGCTCAACCAGGTGACCAAGGCACTTGATTCGGCTAAGCAGGCACTTGTCCAGGCCGGCAACGGCACCTTGAGCGACGGCGACCGCGAATCGGTGGCCAACCGCCTCGATGGCGTCTACCAGCAAATGCTGGCCGCCGCTAATGCCCGCGACGGCAACGGGGACTATATCTTCGCCGGTTTCAAGTCGGACGTGACGCCATTCAGCGGCGATCGGGGCAACCTCACCTATCAAGGCGACGAGGGCCAACGCCAGCTCCAGGTCGACAGCTCGCGCCAGATGGCCGTCAACGATTCCGGCTCGGCTGTGTTTACCAGCACGACCGCAACGAGTGCCTATGTGGCGACGGCCGGGGACAATGCCGGCAGCACGACGTATGCCGCCCTGGACGTCACCGACGCCAACGCTGCCGACTACGGTCACGACTTCGAGCTGCGTTTCCAGGGCAGTGGCAGCGATGTCACGTACAGCGTCATTGACAAGACGAGCGGCCAGACACGCGTATCCGGACAGGCCTATCAGCCCGGTCAGACGGTCGCCCTCGGCGATGGGCTCCAGACCACGATCAAGGGCGATCCGGCCGACGGCGACAGCTACACCTTCGCCAAGGACGCGCCCGCCGATAACAATATCCTGAACGCTCTGTCACGCGCAGTCGATACGCTCCGCCAGCCGGCCGACAGCGAAACCGACCGTGCCCGGCTCAGCAACACCGTGAACCGGACGATGCGTCAGGTCGATAATGCCTTCGACAACGTGCTGTCCGTGCGGTCCAATCTGGGCCTGCGGCTCAACGCCCTCGATACCCTGGATGACGCGGGCGATACACAGAAAGTGACCGACGAATCCCGCATCAAGGATATTCGAGATGCCGACATGGTCTCGACCATCTCGGATTTATCGCTTGCGAAGGTTGCACTTTCTGCCGCACAACAGGCGTTCATGAGCGTGCAACAGGCCTCGATGTTCAATCGCGGCTAGGGCCTGTCTCGAAACAAGGCTCGGCATACGACGTCGGATCCCGGATTCACCCGCCCGGGGGCTTGCGCACGCCAGGATATGGCGCCGCAGCGGCGATCATCGTCGTGCGAGCTGCTTTGGCGTCCCATAAGCGCGACCGCGGCATCGCCGGGCGACGTCCGTCACGCGGGTAACCCCGGCGCGCGGGGATTGCTCCGTCAATCAACGTGCCAAGCTCAATATCACGATGCCCACCACGCGCATGGCCGAGGAACACACCGCGCGGTCGATGCGATCACTCGTAGACCCAATCGGGCGCAGTCTGGTGTATTAGCTACAAGCGATGAACGACATCGCATGGCACCCGTCGATATGTGTGCGGACGCGCTCGTTTTCTGCAAAGCCGATCCGATACCCATGTCGTAAAAGTCCGCGCCAACGGGTTCCTGAAATGGGCTATCAGCGGCGAGACGAGGCATCGCGCGTTTGACGTGTCGCTCTCTGTAGCGGCGTGATGGCGCACTGGATGACTTCGTGCTTTCGATTTCGCGGCGCCTGTGCCGAAGCGTTGAGCCATGAATCGTGCCCTACCGCGGCGCGAGTCGCGGCTGCGCCCTGCCCCGATCGCGACCGGCAACGCCTCGGACACCATGATCAACCGTCATGCATGCTCCGATGCGCCGGACGAAACCCCGGACATGCTGCCAATCCAGCGCACTTGGGCGGACGGGACGCCTGATATCAGACCCGACGCCTCGTCTCGTCGCCAGTCGGTCTCGAGACACGCGCGGCCGATTCGGGCGACACCTCGAAAGAGGCTCTCGACATGTCTGTCCGCATGCGGCGCACAAAAAGGGCCGTCGCGCTGATACGCGCAAGCGGCCCGACAAGCGACGGCCGCCGGCTCCCCGGCGGTGCGCGGTACTGGCTAGGATTTCGTGCGAGTCCGCGCCAAGCGCGCCCTGCAATTGACGATGGGCGGCAAGACGAGGCGTAGTGCGCACCGTGCCGTTATTTGCACCAGCGGGCTACAACGCTGTATTGCCGTCGTGTTTTTGATTTTGGGGCGCTTGTCCCGAAGTGTTGGGCCACAAATCCCGCCCTGCGGCGTGGCGAGCCTGAATCGTGGCACGCCACGATCGGCGACTCGCGCCTTGCCGGACACACTGCGGCCTCTCAACGAAAAGGCGCTCGAACGAAACCTCAACAGGCCCTAGAACGACGTCCAGTTATCGTCGTCGTCGCTTTCTTCCGGCACGGCCTCTTCACGGGCCGGTGTCTTACGCTGCGGCGCCGTGGGCTTGGTGGTAGTGGTCGCGCCATGCGACTGTTTGGGCGCCGTGGCCGCCGCGGGCACACTCGACTGCATCACAGCCTCGCCGGCTGCGATCCGGAAGAAGGCCACCTGTGTCTTGAGCGCGCGTGCCTGCTCTTCCAGCGAGCGGCTGGCTGCCGCAGATTCCTCGACCAGAGACGCGTTCTCCTGCGTCATGCTGTCCATCTGGCTCACGGCCGTATTGACCTGTGTGATGCCTTCGGCCTGTTCCTTGCTGGCCGAGGCCATTTCCGAGACCAGATCGCTGACCTTGGTCACCGACTCGACAATCTCCTCGAGTGTCGTGCCCGACCGCGCGACCTCCTGCGAACCATCAGCCACCTTGGCGGTGCTGTCCTCGACGAGTTCCTTGATGTCCTTGGCTGCCGCCGCGCTGCGACTGGCCAGATTACGCACCTCGGTCGCCACCACGGCAAAGCCGCGGCCCTGCTCGCCGGCGCGAGCGGCCTCCACCGAGGCATTGAGCGCCAGGAGATTGGTCTGGAAGGCGATATCATCGATAAGGCCGACGATGTCGCTGATCTTGCGGCTCGACGCGCTGATCTCGTCCATCGCCGTCACGGCACGGCCGACGACTTCACCGCCGAGACGTGCCTGTCGTCGAACGTCCTGCGAGAGCTGATCGGCCTGGGCGGCGTTATCGGCATTCTGTTTCACCGTGGAGGTCATCTGCTCCATGGAAGCCGCGGTCTGTTCGAGGCTGGCGGCCTGTTCCTGCGTTCGGGTACTGAGCTCGTCGTTGCCGCTGGCGATCTGGCCGGCGCCGACACCGACCGACTCGGAGCTGTCGCGCACTTGACGCACCACGTCCGTCAGCCGGGACTGCATGTTCGACAGTGCTGCCAGCATCGCCCCGAATTCGTCCTTGAACGGATTGTCGATCTCGTTATCCAGCCGACCCTCGCTGATGGCCCCGACCACCGACCGGGCACGCGCCAGCGGAATGGTGATCATCCGCGCCAGCCAGATCGTGGTGGCGAATGTCAGCAACAGCACGATGCCGAGCAACACCATGACGAACAGCTCCTTGCGGTGCGCGCTTGTCAAAGCGGCCGCGTGCGCGGCCTCGGCCTGGGAAACCTGCGCATCTGCCAGATCATGCAAGTTGTTGCGAAGCGTTTCGAACGGCGAGGCGATACGCGACAGGTATAAAGTGTTGGCCTGCTCGTAGTTGCCCGACTGGGCCGCGCTGATGAAACGTTCCATCATCGAGGCGAACTCGTGATAGTTGTCGATCGCCTGGCGCGCTTCCAGCTTCTCCGACTCTGCCCGAATCTTGCCGGGATAATATTGGCCGAAGTTTGTCTCGATCTTCGGGTTCGCTTGTTCAAAGAACGACGCCAGGTCGCGGACGGCATCGTCATCGCGGTTCTTCAGTAATCGCAACGCCTTGGACTGAGTCTGGCCGAGCAGTGTATTGACGGCGGTCAGATAACGGAGCCCGAGCACGTTCTTCGAGAACATCCGATCCTCGGCCGCACTCGATTGCTTGAGTGCGACGACGGATGTCACGCCAAGAATGATCACGAGGATCAGGATGACACCAAAGCCCAACCCCATTTTGGCTTTGACGGTTCTGAAGAAATCCAGCATTGGAAAGACCTGATAAGCGCGTTGAAAAGAGACCGACGCCGACAACCTCTGGGTGGTCGCAGGCGACACTCGACGCGGCAACGCACGGCAGGTGGGCGACGCCATCAGACCGACGATCCGCGCGGTCCTGTTCTATCGGCCGATGCGCCATCAACTTGAGCGGCACGTAATGGGCGGATCCGGCGGGCAGTCGGCCATACGGGTACGTACCGCGTCGGATCCGACCGATGCGAATCGCCAACCGTTCGCGACGCGATCACCGCATGCCGTGGCTGCTGGTATCGGGCATGCACGCTGGCGTGCTGCGCGCTTTGCGGGTGCCTCGGCAAGCCGGACCGAGGCGGGCTGACCCGACTATGTCAGCGGATTGCCGGTGGCTGACATGTCCACGATCGGGCCATGACTGTCGGAGAATAGACCGGGCGTGTGGCTTGCCGGCAAGGATTTCATCACCGAAACCAGCTTGTCGGCGTACGCCGGATCGGTCGCATAACCGCCGTCCTGGAGCGCCCGGGCCGCGGCATCGGGCGTCGCTGCTTCACGTGCGGCGGCGTAGCGCGGCGAGTCGTTGATCAGCCGCGCATAGTCGGAAAACGCCTGATCGTAGGAATCATAGACGCGGAAACCGGCGCGGGTGGCCTGTTTCGTGCCGTCCGTGTATTCGTGCGTCGTGACTTGTGCCGTCGCGCCGTCCCAGCCGGTGGACTTGATGTTGAAGACATTGAAACTCGGTTGGCCCGAGTCGGTCGTGATCTCGTGCCGACCCCAGCCGGTCTCGAGCGCCGCCTGTGCCAGGATCAATTGGGGCGACAGCCCGGTTCGGCCGGCCGCCATGCGGGCCGGACCGCCCAGCTGATCGACGAACGCCCGCACCTTGGGCGACAACGCGTTGTCGAATACGTCGCGGACATCGTCGAGAGCGAACAGCGGCTCGGCCGGGCTCTGAGACATGCCCACCACGGGTGCGGTCTCGTGGCCGGTCATTGATGCGTGGTTCTGTCCACTGGCCGCGCGCTGAGCCTCGATCGCCGCCAGGGACTCCGACGGCGCCAGCGCGCGGGGCTTGGCTTCGGGCACGCCGCTCGCATTGGCCAGATCCGTCTCGCGCGGCGCGGACGCGGACGTCGCCCCCGCGCCGCCCAGTTGTTTCTCGAGCATCGTGGCCAGTCCGATGCCCCGCTGGGCCAGGGTCTGCGACCACTGTGCATCCATCATGTCCTGATACTGCTTGCTCGCCGACGAGTCGCCCAGCAGATGGGACAGCGGAATGGCCTTGCGCATGTTCGACAGCATCTGCTTGATGAACATGGCCTCGAACTGCTTGGCCGCTTCATGCCGGCCGGCATCCGGCTTGTGTGCCGCGGTGTACTTGAGCTTGTCCAGGCCGCTGACGTCGTAGGCCATCGCGCCACCGTTGGCAATATCGCCGGCCATCAGATCACCTCCAGATCGGCATTGAGCGCGCCGGCTGCCTTGAGTGCTTCGAGAATCGCCATCAGATCGACTGGCGTGGCACCGAGCCGGTTCAAGGCATCGATGACCTGCCGCAAGGATGTGCTCTGCGGCACGTAATTGAGCGAGCCGTCGTCCTGCTGCACGTTGATGTCGGCATTCGGCACCACGGCGGTCTGGCCGCCGGAAAGCGCATTGGGCTGCGAAACGATCGGGTTGGAGTCGATCGTCACCGACAGGCTGCCGTGCGCCACGGCGGCCTCGTCGAGCGTGACGCGCCCATTCATGACCACGGAGCCGGTCCGCGAATTGACGATCACGCGAGGCCGCGGCGTGCCTTGTTGTACGCGGATATCCTGGATCGCGGCGATGAAAGCCACTGTCGAGTCGATGCCCGAAGGCACGGCGATCGATATCAGACGTGAATTGTGCGCGGTCGCGATCCGCTGGCCGAAGCGGTCGTTCACGGCATTCATCGCCCGTGTGGCGGTCGCGAAATCGGCGTGCTTGAGTTCGAGATCGAGCGTGCCTTTATCGGCAAGCTTCGATTCGACCTTGCGCTCGACGACCGCGCCCTCGGGGATCCGTCCGGCCGCGGTCTGGTTCACCTGCACGCTCGACCCGGCGGCCTGCACACTCAGCCCCGGCGCCAGCACACTACCCTGCGCCAGCGCGTAGATATTGCCGTCGGCCCCCTTGAGCGGTGTCATCAGCAACGTGCCACCGGTCAGCGAATCGGCCGTGCCGATCGACGACACGGTTACGTCGATGTTCTGGCCGGTGGCCGCGAACGCCGGCAGGTCGGCAGTGACCATGACCGCTGCCACGTTCTTGAGCTGCATGTTCGTGCCACCGGCCACGGTCACGCCGAGCTGGGTGAGCATGTTGCGGATGGACTGGCCGGTGAACGGCGTCTGTGTGGTCTGGTCGCCCGTATTGTTCAGCCCCACGACCAGCCCGTAACCCACCAACGGGTTGGAGCGCACGCCGTCGAACGTCGCGATATCGCCGAGCCGCTGTGCGCTGGCACAGACATTGATGCCCATGACCAGACACACGCTGGCCAATGCGAACGCGACAGCGCGAATGAACCCCCATTTCATGACGACCCTCTTGCCTAGAACGGCGAAATATTGAGCAATGCGCGCTGCAACCATCCCATGTGCTGCGCTTCATCGATGTAACCGTCGCCGTAATACTCAAGCCGCGCATTGGCGACCTGGGACGACGTGACGGTGCTGTTGGCGCCGATCGTGCGTGGATTCACCACCCCGGAGAACAACAAGAATTCCGTCCCCTGATTGATGCCGATGCGTTTCTCGCCGGCCACCTGCAGATTGCCGTTGGGCAACACCTGCATGACGGTCACCGTAATCCGACCGGTGAACGTGTTCGATGCGTTGGCATCTCCCGAGCCCTGGAAATCATTCGTGCCGGAAATGTCGGTATCCTGTCGGCTGAGCCAGTTGCCGATCGCCGCCGGCACGGCCGTCGGGTTGAAGCCGACCGACCCCTGGCGACTGGCGTTGGCGGCCGAGGATTTCGTCGCCGACAGATCCTCGTTGAGCACGATCGTCAGAATATCGCCGACCTGACGCGGACGACGATCCTCGAACAACGGCTTGTTGTAGGCCGCCTGGAAGATCGAGCCATTGCTTTCCTGGCGTGGCGGCGGCTGCGGCTGCGCGGTCGTCGGCCCGGTGACGATGTCGTGACGTGGCAGCTGTGCACATCCGCCCAGCAACGAGACGACCGCGCCGGCCAGGAGCAGACCGCGTGCCATGGCCGGCCCGCGCCGGGCCACACTTGTCCAGAATGCCCGCACGATCAATCAGAGCTGCGACAGACGCTGCAGCATCTGGTCCGACGTTTCCACGGCCTTGGAGTTGATCTCGTAGGCGCGCTGGGTCGCGATCATGTCCACCATTTCCTCGACGACGTTGACGTTCGAGGTCTCCACGTACTTCTGGCGCAACAGCCCGGCCCCGTTGATGCCCGGCGGATTGTCGTTGCGCGGACCCGAGGCCGTGGTCTCCTTGTAGAGATTGTTGCCGATGCTCTGCAGACCGGCCGGATTGATGAACGTCGACAACTGCATCTGGCCGATTTCGTTGTTCTCGGCGCTGCCCGGCTGGGTCACGGACACGGTGCCGTCCTGGGCAACGCTGATCGACAGCGCGTTCTGCGGCACGGTGATGCCCGGCTCGACCGGAAAGCCCGACGCCGTGACAAGCTGACCGTTCCGATCGAGCTGGAAGCTGCCGTCTCGCGTATAGGAGGTCGTGCCGTCGGGCATCTGCACGGCAAAGAACCCCTTGCCTTCGATGGCAACATCCTTGGAATTACCGGTTTGCTCCAGACTGCCCTGGGTATGCAGACGCTCGTTGGCCATGGCCTGCACCCCGGAGCCGATCTGCAGACCGGACGGCAGATTCGTCTGCACCGACGATGAGGCGCCCGGCTGACGAACATCCTGATAGAGCAGATCCTGAAAGACCGGCCGCGATCGTTTGAAACCGTTCGTGGATACGTTGGCCAGATTGTTGGAGATCGTATCCAGTTTGGTCTGCTGGCTTTCCAGGCCCGTCTTGGCGATCCAGAGCGATCGAATCATGTTTTCCCCCGTTTGAACGACCGCGAAAAGCGATCGAAGGACTACCGAGACCGGCAGCCGTGCTGTGCGGTTTAGGTGACGTCGAGCAGCCGGTTGGCTGCACGGGCGTTGTCGTCGGCGGACGAGAGCATTTTCATCTGCATCTCGAACTGGCGTGCATCGCCGATCATGCTGACCATCGTTTCCGTGGGCGAGACATTGCTCGACTCCAGCGCACCGGAAACTAGCCGCACGGTGCCATCGAACGGCGCCGGGCCATCGTCCGGCGTACCCGGCGCGCCGCGCTGGAACAGCCCGTCACCCCGGCGATGCATGCCGTTGTCGCCCGCCCCGACCAGTTTGAGCTGGCCGACGTCTGTCATCGTGTTCGGCTCTTCGCCGCCACCCAGCGCCGAGATGGTGCCGTCGGCCGCGATCGATACAGTGGCATTCAGTGGCAACACGATCGGCTGACCGTTGCGGGACAGCACCGGCCGCCCTGCACTGCGCAACATGCCCGTGGCATCCATCTGCAGATTGCCGTTGCGGGTGTAGGCCTCGGATCCGTCGTCGGCCTGCACCGACAGCCAGCCGGCCCCGTCCACGGCCACATCCAGCGAACGGCCGGTGTGTTCGATCCCGCCCTGCGACAGATCGGCCTGGGGTGTGGTCTGCGCGGTGATCGCACGCGTGGCCAACCCGCCGCCGTTGACCGGGACCGCCCGGTACGCCGACAACTCGGCCTTGAAGCCGGTGGTCGAGGCATTCGCCAGGTTGTTGGCCACGACCGATTGCCGGTCCAGAATCTGGCTCGCGCCGGAAAGCGCGGTATAGATCAGACGATCCATGATGGCGTCCTAGTGGCGCGCGCCGATCAGCGCAGGTTGACCGCGGTCTGCAGAACCTGGTCTTGCGTCTTGATGGTCTGCGCATTGGCCTGGTAGTTGCGTTGCGAGACGATCATGTCGACGAGCTGTTGCGACAGATCCACGTTCGAGGACTCCAGCGTGCCGCCGCGCAGATCACCGAACTGGCCGCTGCCGGCCACACCCAGAGCCGGCTGGCCGGATTCGGCGGTTTCGGTCCAGGCGTTGCCGGAAACCGGCTGCAACCCGTTCTCGTTGCGAAAGCTGGCCAGTGCGACCTGTGCCAGGTTCACGGACTGACCGTTGTCGTAGCTGCCCGTCACCATGCCGTTGTCCTGAACGGTGACACCGGTCAACGCGCCGGAGGCGTAGCCGTCCTGCGACGGGTTGCCGGCCGAGAACGACTGCGCGGTCTGGGTCGAGCCGGCGAAATCGAAGCTGAAATCGATCGGCGCGGAACCGTTTCGCGCATTCAGGCTGTAGGCGACCCGCGAATCCGACAGGCCCTCGGCCTTGTTCGGCGTGGTCGCGTTCTGCAGGTTCCCGGCGCTGTCGAAGTTCAGCGTCGTGACCGGCAGCGACTGTGTGTAGGTCACCGTGCCGCCGGTATAGGGGCCGTTGCCGTTGTTGGTGGCACCGCTGACACGCGCGGTGTAATCCGTGCCGTCGATGGTCACCGCGTACGTGCCACTGGAGGCGGATTGCAGCTGCGCGACCGTGGCTGCGTCGAGATCACCGGCAGCATCGCCATTGGCCGGCACCTGGGAGGGTAGCGTGGCATCACTGCCCAGCGGCATCTGGCTGTTGACCTGCCACTGGTTCTCGCCGATCTTCGTGAAATACATGTTCACGCTGTGCGCGTTGCCCAGCGAGTCGTAGACCGTGTTCGGCGTGGACCAGTCGTAGGTGGTCGCATCCGTGGCATTGAAGTTATCGCCCGACTTGATCTCGGTGCCCGCGTTCAGCGCAGCCGGCAAGGACGCCAGACTGGTCGCCCGCGCATTCAGGCCCTCGTTGGGCAGCTGAATCACCTGCGGCGTACCGCCGGCATTGACCGTCGCAGACGCATTCGGGTCGTTGAAATTCGACACGTTGTAGCCCGTCAGCAACGCACCGCTGCTGTTGGCCAGCGTGCCATTGCGGGTCTGCTGGAACTGGCCGTCACGCGAGTACTGCGTGGTGCCGTTGTTCGACAGCCGGAAGAAACCGCCGCCATCGATCGCCACATCGAGATTCCGATCGGTGGTCGACAACGAGCCGGTCGCGAAATTCTGTGAAATGCCGGCCACCGAAACGCCGAGACCGGTTCGTGCATTGGCGTAGATATCGGCGAACTGCGTGCTCGACGACTTGTAGCCGGTCGTCTGCGAGTTGGCGATGTTGTTGCCGATGTTGTCGAGATCGGCCGAAGCAGCCTTCAGGCCGCTGATACCCTGCGTGAATCCCATGTCCCCACCCTCGTGTCTGTAGATGCAAAGCGTGCCCAGTATCGGGCGCGTCGCGTGTTTTCAATCATGCGAACAGCGGTTGTTTCGCGCGCTTTTTCGTGCGAAGAACACGCCGGTTCGTGCCGACGGTCGCCCGCAGTCATTTGAGATGCCCTCGTCAGAGGATCTGATACACGTCGTCGAGCGCGATCAGGCCGCTCGGCCCGAGATCGAGCTGCGGGCCGGACTGTCCGGCGACCACACCATTGACATACCCGGTTTCCAGCGGCCTTGCCTTGATGGCCTCGCCCTGGCTGTCGATAGCTGTGATGTTCACCTTGTAGCGGCCCGGATCGACTTTCGCATCGCTCGGGTCCTTGCCGTCCCATGAAAAGGACTGCACCCCGGCCGGCTGGTTGGCGTAATCCGACTTGTGGACCACGTTGCCGGCATCGTCGGTGATCGTGATCGACATTTCCGCGGCGTTCTTGGGCAGGTCGACGCCGAACGCGGTCGCCGTGCCGTCATCGCCAACCTTGACACCCTGACCGGGCACGAGCACCTGGTGGCCGATCAAAGCGCTGGCCTGCAGCTGCTGCGACTTGTCGATCTGCCCGTTGATCTGATTGAGCGTGTCGTTGAGATCGTTGATACCGGTGACGGTATTGATCTGCGCAATCTGCGACGTGACCTTGGAATTGTCCGTCGGATTCAACGGATCCTGATTCTTCATCTGGGCGACGAGCAGCGTCAGGAATCGGTTGCTCAGATCCTGGGTGCGCTGTCCGGCCGACGTCGATGTCGAGTCGCTGCGCGTATGGGGTGTCCGTGATGCGGCATCGGCCGCAGCCTTCGAGCCGGGGCTCGAATACAGAGAGGTCAGGGAATCGGCTGGCATGGCGATGAGCTCCTACTCCCCGAGAGTGAGCGTGCGCAGCGCCAGATCCTTGGCGGTGCTGAGCACGTTCACGTTAGCTTCGTAGGATCGCGCCGACGAGATCATGTTGACCATCTCGTCGGTGGGATTGACGTTGGGCATCTGGACGTAGCCCTGCGCGTTGGCCAATGGACTGTCCGGACGGTACTCCTGACGAAACGGCGCCGGATTCTCGCGCACGCCGGCCACGGCAACACCGCCCACTTGCGAACCCGCGGCCGATGCCACCTGAAACTCGACTTCCTTGCCACGATAAGGCTCGCCGTTCGGGCCGGCGACGCTGTCGGCGTTGGCCATGTTGCTGGCCGCGACATTCATCCGCTGGGATTGCGCGGTCAGCGCCGAACCGGCGATGCCGAAAATATTGTTGACTGCCATGAATTCCCCCTTCGATTACGATCGCTCTCAGCGACTCGGCTCCATCGCGGCCTTGAGACCCTTGATCTGGCTGCCGAGGATCTGCAGATCGGCTCGGTAGTGCACGGCGTTGTCCATGTACTGGACACGTTCGGTGTTCATATCGACCGTGTTGCCGTCCAGGCTGGGCTGATCCGGATTGCGGTAGGCGAGATCGACACCGGCCGCACCGGATGTCGACGGCGCCTGCCCCGCGATATGGCCGCGCTCGGTAGTGGCCAGCGCCAGTCCGGCGCCGGATCCGACCTGCGAGCCGGTCTGGCTGGCTTCCATGGCCGCATCGAGCGACGAGGCGAAGTCGAAGTCCCGCGCCTTGTAGCCGGGGGTATCGCTGTTGGCGATGTTCGAGGCCAGCACTTTCTGACGCTCCGCGCGCAGATTCAGTGCCTGGCTGTAGAAACCCAGCGATTCAGTGAGACGGTCGATCATCGTATTCCCTCGTGCCGACGACAGCGCTTACTCTAAGGCGGCGCGTGCCGTGGTGATCGCGTGATAAGCCTCCCGGTTTGTGCGCTAATCCCGCGATGAGCCATCCCGGATCACGCACTAGACTTGCGCCATGTCGAAGAATCGAAGGACCGTGCGCGGTGTTGGGCTGGTCGCACTCGCCCTGGGCTCGATGCTGGCCGCACCGTTGGCCGCACAGGCCGGCGACCACGAGGCCCTGTCCAGCCGCATTCAGGATTTCCTGCACGCCGAAAACGCCGGCGTCGGGGATCATGTGACCGTGGACATCAACACCCCACTGGCCAATCTGAAGGGCTGCCGCGACGCGCAGCCTTTTCTTCCCGGGCGGGCTAACCGGACCACGGGCCGCATCACCGTGGGCCTGCATTGCAGCGGCGGTGGCGAGGAGACGCGCTATGTCCAGGCCGATGTCCGCGTTTTCGGCACTTATTATGTCGCCAGCCGTGATATCCAGACGGGGCGTACTCTGGAGGCCGGCGATCTGACCCCCCGGGACGGCGACATCACCCGCAATCTGGACCGTCTGCCCGCCAATGAAAAAGCCATCATCGGCCAGCAGGCAAGGCGACGGATCGGGGAATCCCAGGCCATCGTGGCCAACATGCTCACGGCTCCCGACCTGATCCGACGCGGCGAACGCGTCAAGATCGTGTCTCGCGGGCCGGGGTTTTCGATCACCACGCGCGGACGCGCACTCGACAATGCCGCCGCCGGCACCAGCCTGCGGGTTCGCACCGACAACGGCACGGTGATTTCCGGCATCCCGCGGAGCGCCGGCGTGGTCGTCATTTCGCCCTGACTCGCAGTGTCGGGTGTATCGTCCGAGCTGGCCGCGAGCAGGTGGGCTTCTTCCCGCAGCGGCAGCACGGCCGCCTCACAGGGTCGGCCGCAATGGATCGAGATGGATGATTCCACTCCAATCGCGTTGAATTGCGACATCGTGACTTAAGTTTCATCGCGCCCAGCCGTTATCATCGACAGTCACATGCCGACTGGCCCTTTCGGCCAAGGAAACCGACGTTCCCATGGACCCGATCAACAATAACTCCGTCCATCGCATCACCCCCGGCACCGGCCTGGATTCGACGGCCACCACACGGCGCGCGGATTCCGTGCGATCGGACACGCCGAACCCGAGCAGCGATGCCAGTCATCTGAATCGGCTTTCGACCGGCGATACCAGTCAGGATATCGATACGGCGCGCGTGGCCGAGATTCGTCAAGGCATCGCCGACGGTACACTGACCTTCGACAGCGGGCGTATTGCCGACGGCCTCATCGCCAGCGCGCGTGAACTGGCCGGCGACGACTGATCCGCGATGACGCTCGCCGCCGATTACGCCGCGCACCTCACACGCCAGGATATCGCCGTCCAGGCTTTTCTCGACGTGCTCGAGCGCGAGCGGGTCGCACTGGCAGCACGGCCCGTGGTCTACGCGGCACTCGCCGAAGCCACCGAGGCCAAGACACAACAGATTGCTGCCCTCGAAACCATGGAACGTGAGCGCGGTCATCTGATTGCGGCCGCTCTCAAGGCCGACGAACAGGTCAGTGATGCCGACATGGCAGCGCGGCTGGGGTGCAGCGAACTCTGGGCCGACTTGAGCGAACGCGTGGCCCGTGCCCGAAACCAGAACGCCATCAATGGCATGGCGATACAGAATCGTCTCGACTACACCGAGACACGTCTTGCCTTCGTTCGCCGCAATGTGTCCGGCTCACTTTATGCACCGGATGGCCGTCGACAGGCCGGCGGCACCGGGCGCTCGCTAGGCGGCGCGTAAACAGCGCGTCATGACCCGGCCGACGCAGCCGGGCAAGCAATTACTGAAAATCAACGACGAGCTGGATATGTCCGGCCCGAAGCACCGGGGATATCGGCCCTGTGCCCGGCGCGGCCAGCACCAGCCGAAAAGGCGTCGCCACTGCAAGGCCTGCGAACGCCTCCGATGTGCCGCGCGCCTTGCTTGCATCGATACAGCGTCCGGCTGCACACAAGCGCGCCGAGAGTCGCGGGCCGGGTCGATCGTAGCCATACGTCCAGTGCACCCGGTGTATGCCGTCGCCGGCGATCGGTGTGGTCGGCCTTGGCTTGAGCACCGGCGAGACATAGCGCTGGCCGTGATACCGCAGCGTCGGCAGTGCCGCTTCGGCAACCCAGCTGCCCGCCGCGGTCGCCGCAACCGGCGCGGCCAGGCCAATCGTGGCTACCGCCACCTGCCACGCTGCCAACCGGCTCATCCGCCCTGGCCGATCAGACGCGCCACCCGCAAGCGCCGGTCATCGGGAATTTCCGCCTGCGAGAGCACCACCAGCGAATCGATGCTGCGACGCAGGAACCGCGCCAGCAGCGGCCGGAGGTCGTGCTTGACCACGAGCACGGGTGATACACCGCTGTCGGCCTGCGCACGTGCGGCCTGCTCGGTCTGATCGATCAGCGTCTGAGCCAGACCCGGCTCGATGCCGCCCCCGTTGCTGAGTGCCTGTGAGAGCATCTGCTCCAGTCGGGCGTCGAGACCGATGACATCGATCTGCTTGTCCGCGCCGAACCACGATTCGACGATCGCCGCGCCGAGTGCCACACGCACGGCCGCGGTCAGCGCATCGCTGTCGGTGGTGTGGGCGCCGTGCACGGCCAGCGTGTCCAGAATCCGTCGCATGTCGCGGATCGAGACCTGCTCCGCGAGCAGATTTTCGAGAATCACGGTCAGGGTCGCCAACGGAATCGGTTTCGGAACGACCTCGTCGACCAGATCGGGATAATCCTTCTTCACGCGTTCGAGCAGCTGACTGACCTCGGTCCGGCCGAGCATCGCGGCCGCGTTCGTCGACAACAGATGATTGATATGCGTGGTCACCACTGTCGCGGCGTCGACGACCGTGAAACCGCGAGCCTCGGCGCTGTCGCGCTTGTCCGGCTCGATCCAGGTTGCCGGCAGGCCGAAGGCCGGATCCTGGCCGGCTCGGCCTTCCAGTTCACCAACGGCTCCGCCCGGATCGATCGCCAGGAACTGACCGACATAGGCTTCTCCCCGACCGATCTCGACACCGTTGAGCGTGACCCGATAATCATGGGGCGCAAAATCCAGATTGTCGCGAATATGCACGACAGGCGGCAGGAATCCGACCTCGGCCGCGAATTTCTTGCGAATGCCACGAATCCGTCGCAACAGCTCGCCATCCTGCGCCGCGTCGACCAGGCCGATCAGGCGGTAGCCGACCTCGAGGCCGAGCGGGTCCACGAGCTGCACATCATCCCAGCTCGCCTCCTCGGCCGCGGCACTGGCTGAAGCGGCTGGAACAGCTTCGCTGGTCTGTGACTCACGGGCCCGTGCTTCGCGGTGCAGCCACCAGCCAATGCCGGCCAGCGCGGCCGTGAACAGGAGAAACATCATGTTCGGCATGCCGGGCACCAGGCCCAGCAGCCCCAGTACGCCGGCCGCCAGAAACATGACTTTCGGGTTGTTGAACAGCTGTCCGATGAGCTGCTGGCCGACATCCTGCTCGCTGGCCACTCGTGAGACCGTCACGCCGGCGGCGGTGGAAATCACCAGGGCCGGGACCTGGGCGACGAGACCGTCGCCGATGGTCAGAATCGTATAGGTCTTGGCCGCACCGGACATGCTCATGCCGTGCTGGGCGATGCCGACGATCAGCCCACCGATGAGGTTGATCCCCATGATCAGAATGCCGGCGATGGCATCGCCACGCACGAATTTACTGGCCCCGTCCATTGAGCCATAGAAATCGGCCTCCATGGCCGTTTCCTCGCGTCGCGACTTCGCGGTCTTTTCGTCGATCAGACCGGCATTGAGATCGGCATCGATAGCCATCTGCTTGCCGGGCAATGCGTCGAGCGTGAAGCGTGCGCCCACCTCCGCGATACGCCCGGCCCCCTTGGTGATCACCATGAAATTGATCACGATCAGGATCAGAAACACGATCAGGCCGACCGCGAGATTGCCGCCGACCAGGAACTCGCCGAACGATTCAATCACCTGTCCGGCGGCCCCGGCGCCCTCGTGGCCGTTCATCAGCACCACACGGGTCGAAGCCACGTTGAGCGACAGCCGCAGCAGCGTGGCGAACAACAAAACCGCCGGAAACGCCAGGAAATCCAGCGGTTTCGTGGTGAACATCGATACCAGCAACACCATCACCGACAGTGCGATGTTGAAAGTGAACAGCACGTCGAGGACGAACGGCGGCAGCGGCAGGATCATCATCGCCATGATCATGATGATCAGCAGCGGCCCGGCGAGCATCTTGTAGGGGCCGGGCTGGTCCAGGCCGCTGCGGCCGAGCCAGGCAGTCAAGGTATTCATGAGGAGCTGTCGTCTCCGGCAGGCACCGCCAGTTCGGGCGGCACATCGATATGGTCGGGAACGGCCGGCGCGGCGTCGCCTTCGCGGCTGGCCCGATCAAGCTGATACACCCAGGCCAGGACTTCGGCCACCGCGCCGTAGAGTGCCGCCGGGATCTCGGCGTCGAGATCGGCGTGCCGATACAACGCGCGCGCCAGTGGCGGTGCCGCCAGGCGAGGAATGTGATGTTCAGCCGCCCTTTCGCGAATACGCGTGGCGACCTCATCCGCGCCCTTGGCCACGACGCGCGGGGCGCCCATTCGATCCCCGTCGTAGGCCAGTGCCACCGCGTAGGTACTCGGGTTGGTGACGACCACATCGGCCTCCGGCACCGCCGCCATCATGCGCTGTCGTGCCATGCGCTGCTGCTGCTCGCGAACACGTGCCTTGATCTGCGGGTCGCCCTCGTTCTCTTTGTTCTCGTCCTTGATCTCCTTGAGGCTCATGCGCAGCTTTTTCTGGTGGTTCCAGAGTTGGAACGGCACGTCGATGCCCACCACCACCACAAATACCAGCACCATCAGCGCACAGCAGAAGATGACCAGGCGCAGGGCATGCACGATCGCAGTCGCCGGATCCGCACCGGCCAGATCCAGCAGTTCACCGATATGAACGTAGACGAACCCGGCAGCCACGGAGCCGATCAACACCGACTTGGCTACGGCCTTGGCCAGTTCCGCAACGGCATTGGCCGAAAAGACGCGCCCCAGCCCCTTGATCGCATTGAGCCGGTTGACGTCGAACTTCAGCGACTTGGCCGAGATCAGCCACCCACCGAGCAGATTAGGCGCAACGATTGCGACGACCACCAGCACGACGAATAACGGCGCGATCCCACGGGCGACCGCAAAGAACTGTGCCACCACATGCGACATCATGCGCGCCGGGTCATGTGCAATGGCTGGACTGAAGCCGAGCCCGGAGCGCCCGACGGTCATCACCGAGTCGATCAGCCAGCCGGAGGTCAACCAGAGTCCGGCGAGACCGGTGGCCAGCAGCAAAAACGTGGTCAGCTCGCGCGAACGGGCGACCTGCCCTTCCTCACGCGCCTTTTCCAGGCGCTGCGGTGTCGGGTCTTCTGTCTTTTCCTCGTCGCTGCCCTCGGCCATCTCGAACGCCCCCTCAACCCGGCGCGATTATGCCGAGACACAGGGATGCGACGAACCGCGAACTGCGTTCGCTAATGCGCGCTTATCGACCGATGTCGTACCACGCGACCGCCGTGGCAGGCCCGAGACGGCCGAATCCGGCTCGGGCGTGTCGTCCGAAGATCGACAGCCCGCCCCAGCGGCACACCGATCGCCGCGAGCACGACGTGGTATGCGCCACGTGAAAGAACAATCACGCCGGATTGCCGCCGCCTGGCTGTAGGCCCCTCATAGTGGCGCCCGGCCGCGACACCATGGCGCGTTGCAGGTCTTGCCTGAAGCTGCCGGCCGGGCAATGCGGCTATCCATCTATCTCCTGACGACGGGCTCTAGAAACCAAGCTCGTCGAGCAGATCGTCCACCTGGGCCTGGTTGGTAACCACGTCGGTCTTCTCCGTGACGTTGATCTGAGGCCCGTTCAGCAGGCCCGACTCGTCGTCGGCCTGGTCCGCATCACGCCGATCACGGTATTCGGCGGCTTCGGGCATGTGTTCGATCAACACTTCCACGAGCTGGCTTTCGATGCGACGGATCACCCCGACCAGCTTGCCAACCACCTGACCGGTCAGATCCTGGAAATCCTGCGCCATCATGATTTCATGGAGTTGCGCATTGATTTCGCGGGTCTGTGCCGGCAGCTGTTGCAGATAGCTGCGCGTATCGGCAACGAGCTCGCGGGCGTCGGACAAATCCTCGGGCGCCTCGAACCAACGGTCCCAGCGTGCTGACAGGGCCTGGGCGTCCTCGGACAGGCTGGCCTGAACCGGTTTCGCGACCTCAATCGCGGCTAGCGCCCGCTCGGCAGCGGCTTCGGTGGTTTCGGCGATATAGGCCAGCCGGTCACGCGCATCCGGGATCGCGCGGGCAGCCTGCTCGACCTCCTTGTCCAGTCCCAGCTCACACATGCTGTCCCGCAGTGCACGGGTCAGTTGACCGATGCGATCGATCAATTCGCCGTTCTGCGTCTCAGCGGATGTCGTCGGGCGATCGTTGTCGCTCATGGCTGTCTCTCGAGGCCGAAAATGGAAATCACAGGCCGTGTTTTTCGAAAATCTTGTTCATCTTCTCTTCGAGCGTGGCAGCCGTGAACGGTTTGACGACATAGCCACTGGCACCGGCCTGGGCGGCGGCCACGATATTCTCCTTCTTGGCCTCGGCGGTGACCATCAGTACCGGCAGATGCTTGAGCGCATCATCGGCACGAATCCGTTTGAGCATTTCCAGGCCATCCAGGTTCGGCATGTTCCAGTCCGAGACCACGAACTGGAACGTGCCGCCGCCGAGCTTGTTCAGTGCTTCGGCGCCGTCCTCGGCTTCTTCGATGTTGTGATAGCCCAGCTCCTTGAGCAGGTTGCGCACGATGCGGCGCATGGTCGAGAAATCGTCGACCACCAGAATTTGCAGATCGGCCGTGGCCATTTCAGTCTCCGTCGAACAACAGTTGATCGTATATATCGGCCGGGCGGTTCAAATCCGTATGGCACGCCCGGCCTCGGCGGCCACGGACAGCGCCTTGGGCCCGATTTCGTCGATGCCGAGCTCATGGCTGGCGCCGCCACGGGCGACCGCCTCGGCCGGCATGCCATAGACCACCGACGTCGCCCGGTCCTGCGCGATCGTCACCGCGCCGGCGGTGCGCATGGCCACCATGCCATCGGCGCCGTCATCGCCCATGCCGGTCAGCAATATGCCAATCGCATTGCCCCCCGCACATTCGGCCACCGAGTGGAACAGCACGTCGACCGCCGGCCGGTGACGATTGACCGGTGGACTCGAGACCAGCGCGATCACGTAGTTGGCGCCGCTGCGCGCGATGCGCATGTGGGTCGCCCCGCCCGGCGCAATGTAGGCGTGCCCGGGCAGCACACGCTGACCGTCGCAGGCTTCGGTAACCGTCAAGGCACACAGCGAATCGAGACGACGGGCGAAGGAGTCCGTAAAACCGGCCGGCATGTGCTGGGTGATCACGATCGCCGGCGCATTGGCCGGCATCGGCACCAGCAGCCGGCGCAGCGCTTCCGTACCGCCGGTCGAGGCACCGATGGCGAGCAGTTTTTCGCTGGAAGTCGTCACGGCCTGCAGTCGGGCCGGCGTGGCCTGGCGTGTGCGTGCCGTCGGGCGGGCACGGGCCGCGATCCGAAGCTTGTCCACGATGTCGGCACCGGCCTGGGCGAGGCCATCTCGGATGTTGACCTTCGGCTTGGCCACGAAATCGATCGCCCCGAGTTCGAGTGCCTGGAGCGTCGCCTCGGAGCCGCGTTCGGTCAGCGACGAGACCATGACCACCGGCATCGGCCGCAGACGCATCAACTTTTCGAGAAAATCCAGCCCATCCATGCGCGGCATCTCGACATCGAGTGTCAGCACGTCTGGATTGTGGCGCTTGATCAATTCCCGTGCGGCATAGGGATCGGGCGCGGTGGCCACCATCGTCATGTCGGGCTCGGCGTCGACGATCGCGCTCAGCAGACGGCGCATCAGGGCCGAATCGTCGACGGCCAGTACCTTGATCGGTTCACTCATGTCGTTGCTCCCGAAACGGTTTCTGAAACGGCCCTGGCCAGATGTCGTTCGCGGGCAGCAAGCTCGGACGTCACGCCTCGCAGACAGCGCACCCGGGCGATTCCGGTGCCAGCGTGATACTGAAGCTGGCGCGGCCAGACGCCGCCGAGATCCTCGGCCCGGATCGGGATGCGCGCCTCGGCGAGAAACGTCCGTGCGAATTCGGCGTTCAACGCCCCGATCCGGGCATGGCGCATGTCGGTCAGTACATTGGCGCCGCCGAATATCTTGGCTTCCAGGCCGGCCTGTCGCGCACCGCGCGCCAGCAACGCATCAACGAGTCGCTGGGTCGCATGACGGCCGTAGACCATGCTTTGCGCCGCGTCGTCGACGGTCGTATCGGGCAGCATGAAATGATTCATGCCGGCCATGCCCGTGCCCGAATCGCGCAGGCAAACCGCCACACAGGAACCCAGCACCGTAGTCAGGACGAATGGCTGATCAGTGACGTAATACTCTTTCGGCAACAGCTTGATGTGCGTTTCGCCGTGTTCGCCGACGTATTGACGGCTCGCCAGATCGATATCGACTGCTGTCATCGCGGCCCGCCTCGCAGCCGATAGACCGTTTGTCCGCGCAGGACGAACGGGTTGTCGAAATAGCTGAAATTCTCCGAGTGGCCGGCAAACAGCAGACCGTCCGGCTTGAGATGATCCGCGAACCGTTGGAGCACTCGCTGCTGCGTCGGTTTGTCGAAATAGATCATGAGATTGCGACAGAAGATGGCGTCGTACGGGCCACGCAGTGGCCAGTGATCACTGACCAGATTGAGCGGCGCGAATCGGACCCGCGGCCGCAGCTCGGGTGCAATGCGTGCCAGACCGGCCCGCGCACTCGTACCGCGCAGGAAGAACCGCTTGCGGCGTTGGTCGCTAAGCTTGTTCACCGCCGCCAACGGGTAGATGCCGGCCCGGGCCACGGCCAGCGCCCGGGTGTCGATGTCCGTGGCCAGGATCTCGCCCTGCCCGGCGGCGGTGCCGAGCGTCTCGGCAAGCGTCATCGCGATCGACCAAGGCTCTTCGCCGGTCGAGGCTGCACAGCACCAGACCGAGACCGGACGGCTGCAGCGTGCGACATGCTCGGCCAGAAGCGGGAAATGATGGGCCTCCCGAAAGAACGACGTGAGATTGGTCGTGAGCGCATTGACGAAATGCTCCCACTCCGGATGCGCTGCATCCTGCTCGAGCGGCGCCAGATAATCGGCAAAACGCTGACGCCCCGCCAGGCGCACGCGACGTGCCAGGCGGCTGTAGGCCATTTCCTGCTTGCGCTCGGACAGCGCGATGCCGGCGCGCTCGCCGATCATACGCTGCAGCCGCCGGAAATCCTCCACCGTGAACGCGAGGTCGCGGCCCGCGGATGTCGCTTCGGTTTCGTCGGCCTCGATGACGTGGGGCATGCTCGATTACCGTAATCGCCGCCCGCTCTAAGCGGTTTCGGACTCGATCGAATCGACCAGCGCCATTTCGCGGCTGGTCATCATGGCGTCGGCGTCGATCAGGATGAGCATCCGATCCTCCAGGCTGGCCAGACCCTGTAGATACGCTGTATCAACCTGGGCACCGAACTCCGGCGCCGGCCGGATCTGATCGCTCGACAGCGACGTCACGTCGCTGACCGAATCGACCACCATACCCACGATGCGCTCACCGATGTTCAGAACGATCACCACTGTATGGGCGGTGTAATCGGCCTCGGCCAAGGCGAACTTCACACGCAGATCGACGATCGGTACGATCGCGCCGCGCAGATTCGTCACCCCCTTGATGAAGGCCGGCACATTGGCGATACGGGTGATGTTCGAGTACCCGCGGATCTCCTGCACCTTCAGGATATCCACGGCGTACTCCTCACCGCCCAGCGTGAACACCAGGACTTCGCGTGTATCGGCTTCGGTCGCGGCAATCGGATCAGTCATGGACAGGACTCTCCAGGGTCTCGTGAGTGGTCGTCGCGCGAGACGGCGACAGCGGCGCCGGGCGCGTCATGGCGGTGGTGCGGGCGAGCGCCGTCGCATCGAGAATGAGGGCGACGCTACCGTCGCCGAGGATCGTGGCCGCGGACACGCCCGCAACCTTTCTGAAATGGGTTTCCAGATTCTTGACGACGACCTGCTGCTGACCGAGGAGTTCGTCGACGAACAGGGCAAAACGCCGCGACTCGCTGGTCACGACGACCACGATGCCGCGATCCAGCTCGGTCTGCGCATCCGGGATATCGAACACGCGATGCAGTTCGATGAGCCGCAGGTATTCGCCACGCACTTCGATGACGTGGCCGTCGGCGGCAACGGTGCGCACATCCGAAGGCGCAACGCGCATGGATTCCAAGATCGCGCCGAGCGGCAGAATGAAGACCTCGCCGCCGGCTCGGACTGCCATGCCATCCATGATGGCCAGCGTCAGCGGCAGGATCACGCGGACCGTGGTCCCGACACCGGGCGACGAGCGCAGATCAACATGTCCGCCGAGACGGGTGATGTTGCGCTTGACCACGTCCATGCCCACACCGCGGCCGGACACGTCGCTCACTGCGTCGGCAGTCGAGAAGCCCGGGGCGAAAATGAGCTGCCAGACTTCGCTGTCAGGCATGTCGTCGGCGATCGACAGGCCGCTGCTCCGTGCCTTCGCGAGAATGCGTTCGCGGGACAGGCCGGCCCCGTCATCGGCAATCTCGATGACGATGTTACCGCCTTCGTGTCGTGCCGAGAGCGTGAGCTGGCCTGCTTCCGGCTTGCCAGCGGCCAGACGCGTCGCGGCGTCCTCGATGCCATGATCGAGACTGTTGCGCACCAAGTGCGTCATCGGATCCATGATCCGTTCGATCAGGCCCTTGTCGAGTTCGGTGGCCCCGCCCAGCGTCTGCAGATTGACGCGCTTGCCGAGTTTGGCCCCCAGATCTCGAATCAAGCGCGGGAACCGATTGAACGCGAAGTCCATCGGCACCATGCGCATCGACATCACGGCTTCCTGCAGGTCGCGGGCATTGTGTGCGAGCTGGCTCAGGCCGGCCAGCAGTGCTTCGCCACGTTCGCGTTCCAGATCACCGGCCGCCCGGTCGAGCATGGACTGCGTGATGACCAACTCGCCCACCAGATTGATGATGTGGTCGATCTTGTCGGTCGGCACGCGGATCGAGGTCGAATCCGAGCCTCCCGAGTCCTTCGCACCACTCGTACGGGCCGGCGGCGCCGTGGCCGGTGGCGTGCCCGTGCTCGCCTCATCCGATGCCGCATCAGACGATCCGGTTGCCACATCGCCGGCTTGTTTGTCGTTGGCCCGATCGACACTGTCGGCCGGCGCCACGGATTCCACCGTCACGCGGGTGACATCCGCCTCGAAACCGAGCACGGCCACGACGTCCGCAATCGCCAGATCGCTCGTCAGGTCAACCGTCCAGGCCTCACCGTCGACGCGTGGCGCGCCGACATCTCCGAGCGTTGCAAGCTCGGCGCAGAGACTATTTTGCGTGGCGACGTCCACATCCCGCACCGTGACGCGCAGCATCGGCGCTGGCGGCCTCTCGCCGGCGGTCTCGATCACGATCTGATCGGCATCGACGATGAAACACAGCACGGCGATGATGTCATCATCGGCGGCCGTGGTTGTCAGCGAGAGCGCTAGCGCGTCCGTCCTCGGGGAACGGCGATCAGCGACTGTACCGAACAGCGCCAGCTCCTCGGCCAGCAGATCCGCTTCGCCGTCCTTGATCCCGGTGATCGTGATAGAAAGCCGGCGCGAATCGTCGCATCTCACCTCGGCCGCGGCATCCGGCGATACATCATCGGACGGGCCGTCGGCCGGCGTGCCTTGCTTGTCGTTTGCAATCCGTTCCAACACGTCGCAGACCCGACGCGCCGCCTCGGCGTCGGGCACACCACCTTCCCGGTATGCCTCGACCTGGCCCTTGAGCACATCGCCGGCCTCTAGCAATCGATCGACAGCCGACCGATCGAGCCAGACTTCGCCTCGACGCGCCAGGTCGAGGAGATTCTCCATCCGGTGCGTGGTGTTCTGCAACGCGTCGAAACCGAACGTGCCCGCCCCACCCTTGATCGAATGCGCGGCCCGGAAAATCGCGTTGAGCGCCTCGAGGTCCGGCGCACTCGTGTCCAGCTCGACGAGCAGACGTTCCATCTCCTCGAGCAGCTCGGTGGCCTCCTCGAAGAAAGTGTCGTAGAAATCGCTGCCGTCCATGCGCGTCTTGTATCTCGTTGTACCGTGCGTCGCTGCGGGCGCGTGCGCCCGCTACCCCTGAATATCGTCCGTCACGCTCGGAACTTTAGGCGCCACCCAGCCCAGAACGGCGCCGGCCGCGGGCATACGCGGCGCGACGTCGGCTTCCGGCGTGGCACGGGCGGTCGTCGTGGGCGCGGCCTCGCGCGCCGGACCTTCTTCGATGCGGCGCTGAGCCCGATCGTTGAGCAACAGGATGCTGATGCGCCGATTAAGCGGCGAATCGGGCTGATCGCCCGCAACATGATCGGTATCCGCAGCACCGATCACCCGCAGCAGTTTGGTGGGCACCATCCCACCGGTGACCAGCGCCCGTCGCGCCGCATTCGCTCTATCAGCAGACAATTCCCAGTTGCTGTAGGCCTGTGGGCCGCTCGCATACGGCAGGTCATCGGTATGGCCGGTGATGGTGATTTTGTTCTTCACGCTCGACAGGGTGCCGGCAAGCCGTTCGAGCAACAGGGCGATATCCGGTTCGAGCCGGGCGCTGCCGCGTTTGAACATCGGGCGTCGCCGCGAGTCGAAGATCTGAAGACGTAGACCGTCCGGGACCATCTCGATTCGGACTTGCGAGGACATCCGGCTGAGCTTGGGATCCTGTTCGATCTGCGCCTGGATCTCGGCACGCAGACGCGCCAGTCGCCGATCGTCGGCGTGATAGTTCGTCGCCCTCGGCGAGGTCAGCGCAACCTCCCCGTCCGAATGGACCGGATCGTCGCCGCCCCCGGGAATCGCACTGTTGCTCGCGGATTGCCGATCACCGCCGGCCAGGGCGACCTTGAGCGGCGTTCGGAAGTACTCGCCGACGTTTTCAAGCTGGGAGTCGTTCAGCCCGGACAACAGCCACATGACCAGGAAAAAAGCCATCAGCGCCGTCATGAAATCGGCATAGGCGATCTTCCAGGTGCCGTGGGCGGCATGACGCGTATGGCGCTTACGCCGGATGACGATAGGACGCCGATCGCCGGAGTTATTGCTCATGAGGATGTCTGCGCGCCACCGGAACCGGAACGCACGTCTCTGACATGGGTCTCGAGTTCGGAGAACGTCGGTCGTTCGGCCGAAAACAATGCCTTGCGCCCGAATTCGATCGCCAACGGCGGCGCGTAGCCGTTGAGATGCGCCAGCAGGGTGACCTTGATGGTCTGCAACACCTTGACGACATCATCGGTATGGGTCCGCAGACGCGAGGCCAGTGGCGAGACGAAACCATAGGCCAGCAGAATGCCCAGAAACGTCCCGACCATGGCATGTGCGATCAGTGGCCCGATGCCGGCCGGCTCCAGCGAGGCATGGCCGAGTGCGTGCACGACCCCCATCACGGCCGCAACGATACCGAATGCCGGCAACGAGTCCCCCATGGTGGCCAAGCCGTGCGCCGGCACTTCGGCCTCTTGCTGGAAGGTCTCGATCTCGTGGTCCATCAGTGCCTCGATTTCGAAGGCATCCATGTTGCCGCTGATCATCAGGCGCAGATAATCGCTGATGAAAGCCATGATCAGCGGGTCGGCCAGCAATTTGGGATAGCTGGCGAACAGGCTGCTGTTCGCCGGATCCTCGATATCAGTCTCCAGCGCCATCGTGCCCTGCTGACGTGCTTTGGCCATCAACAGATAGAGCAGCGTCATCAGATCGAGACAGGTGGACTTGTTGTAGCGATGTCCGTGCAGCAACTTCGGGAACACCCGAATCATCGCGGAGACGCCCTTGCCGTTGGTCGAGGCCAGATAGGCCCCGAGGCCGGCCCCGAGGATAATGATCAGCTCCGCAGGCTGATACAGCACGCCCATATAGCCACCGACGAGCGCGTATCCGCCGAGCACGGAGGCAATGACAACGATAAAGCCGGCTAAGACAAGCACTTGGACACCTCTCGCGATCGCCCGGATCGCGTTGCACAACCATGGGAGCTGCAGGGCTTAACGGCGCTGGCCGGCAGAACTTGAATAGCGTCCGCGGGACCGAACCGGCTTGTCGCACGCGACATCGACGCGGGCGGAACCGACGACTGATCAGCGGTCGGTCAAACGACGACGCGCGAGCCGGCACCCCGTTCGCGGCTCTCGGCTCGGCGATAGCGGTCGATCAGGTGACGCGACGCCCGATCGACGGCGCTGCCTTCGCGCGCGCCGATGCCCGTGCATCCCCTAGGGCCCGTTGATGTGTCGTGCGAGTCCGCGCCAAGCGCTGTTTTGCGGCAAGACGAGGCGTAGTGCGCGCCGTGCCGCCATTCTGCACCAGCGATCTCCAACGCGGCGCTCGAACGAAACGCCAACAGGCTCTAGTGCATTGGCTCCGCGGCCGTCTTGTCGCGTGTCTTCTTCCGAGTCTTGCCGGCACGCGACGGCGGGTTACAGATACCGCAGACGAAATCGTGATCGAGGCTCAGCGCATGGTTGACGAAATTGCCCCGGCAGCGCTGACAGCTCGACAACGTCATCATGTCGCTTTCGAAGAACCGCACCAGCATCCAGGCACGCGTTAGCCCGAGGACCGGCTTGCCATCCTCACCGAGCGAAACCTGCTCCAGATAGAGCCGATAGGCACTCACAACCGAGCTGATGCGATCCCGGTCGGGATGCCCCAACAATGACAAATATATGTTGTAAAACAACGACGAATGGATATTCGGTAGCCAGGTCACGTACCAGTCCGTCGAGAACGGCAGCATCCCCTTGGGCGGCGATTCGCCGTGGATCTCCTTGTAGAGATTGATGAGGCGTCGCCGACTGATCACGGTCTCGGCTCTAAGCACCTGCAGGCGCGCGCCGAGCTGGATCATCTCGATCGCCAAGCTGATCTGTCGCCCTTCATCGACGACGCTCTTTTCTGCCATATGGTCCCCCCCGGGAAAACGGCAATAAAACGAATCACTCGTTATTTCGCCCGGCCTCGTGAGGCTCGGGCGATGTGGTGTTCTCGTGATCGGTGGCACGTCGCGCGGTCTCGCGCCGATCCTCTCCGGATCGACGTTCAGTCTCGCGCCGCTCGACGCCGTTCGGCGGGCCATCATCCTGAAGTCGCCGATCTCCCTGGCGTCGGTCTTCTCGACGCCGATCGTTGGCAGCCCTTCGTTCGTTGCTACCGAGCAGTATCGCAGCATGAACCTGACGCATGTCCTCGTTCGCCGTGGCGCGAATCAAGGAATCCAGCTGGTCGGCGTCCTCGAGCGAAAAATGACAGAGCAACTGATTGCAACGGGCCAGTGACGCGAGTTCGGTGACGCTGACGCTGGTCAGCAGATCGGCCATTTCGTCGTCGATCTTCAGCCGAAACATGGCGGTCTCGCGATCGGCACCGATCAGACGCTGCATCAGTAACAGATAGGACAGATTGACCTGACGAATGTCCTCAAGCAGTTGTTCTAGTTTCAACGATCACCTCGTGCCTTGCATCGTGCGATTGCGACAAAAGACAACCAATCGCACGTTTTTTACTCGATACCCGAGCAGACCGGGGTCCGTTAATTCTGCAAGGGTAGCCTGGCTTTTTTCAGACAAGCCCAGATCACGGGCAACACGATGACGATCCGACGTTTCACCGCGCTTACAAAGCGCCGCGTAACGTGCCTAAAACACCTCGTGCCGACACAAGACAGCACGCTGCGCGCCCTGCCCCCCTCATCAACAGACCCGGTGAACGTGCTGGCGCACACGGGCATCGCGACCTAAGACTAACGTATTACAACGTAGTATCGGCGCATAACTTATTGGAACTATTCTCCCGGGGTCAAAACTTCTTCCATGGTACAACCATCGATCGCCACCTAATTGGCTACAATTCAATGGTTCGCCGCCCTATCGAGCTCGTAAACCCAAGCGAGCAATTCGGCAACGGCAACGTAGAGCGCCGGAGGGATATGCGCGTCCAGGTCGACCTGAGCGAGCAGTCGCACGAGTTCCCGATCCGCGTGGACCGGCAGATCGTGAGTTTCGGCCCGTGCGATGATCGCATCGGCGATATCGCCGTATCCCTTGGCAACGACACGAGGCGCGTCGTCGCCGGTTTCATAACGCAACGCCACCGCATGCCGGCGCGCGGATGCAGACGGCGACTCGTCGGCGACGTGTTCGGGTTCGTCGTCGCTCATGTCGCCGACTCGCTGATCAGGCGCACCGTGGCCTCACCCAGGCCGGCGTCCCGCAGACGGCGACGAAGCGTCTCGCGGTCCGCGGCGAGCAGGCGCCGGCCGGTATCGGATTCGGTCCATACGTCGATCTCGACGGCCTCGGTGCCGAGACGCAGCTTCGCCTCGACCAGCCCGAGCCCCGGCATCGTCAAGGACAACGACGTGATCGCCTCATGGGCCGTCGTCGGCTCAGGCGTGGCGGCCTCGCCATGGCGCTCCGGCGGCTGCTCGATGGACCAGCGCATGGGCGTGCCGGACCAGGCCTCGCCTTGCCATTGGAAGACGTTACCAGCCAGTAACTCGAGCTGCTGACGCACCAGCGGCGCAAGGCGGGGGTCGATCGTTGTGTTGGTCCCGCCGGCATCGCGCGCCGCATGCCGGTCGTTGGCCGTCCTTTCACTACCCGACGTCGCGGCCTGCTCAAGGCGCATCTCGGCTTCTCGCATTACGCGCGTGCGGGACATCTCGCCGCGAACCAGTGCCGCGAGATGCGACTCATAGAACAGACCGCTGCCCGTGACCTGCTGGGCCAGCATCGTGGCAAGAGCCGTCGGCTGGGGACGCCCAGCACTCAGAGGGTGTGCCCCATGGACCGGCGTCGACGTGGCGTTATCGCCAATCACGCCGAGCAGTCGGGCCAATGTCCCGCCCGTGCGTGACAAATGCAGACTCACCGAGCGTGCCCTGCCATCGACCGCTGGCCCGGCGCCCTCACCGGCTTGCTGGCCGGGGACACGAGTCTCATCCGAGGTCGGTATCAACCCGCGATTGCGGCTCGTCGCTGTTCGCGTCGCGGCCCCACTGTCTGCTGTGCCCGCGCGCGCCTGTGCCTGCTGCTGTTCCGGCAACGCGCCCGAAACCTTACCGTCGATCGCCCTTATCGCCGACAGGCGAGATTCACCGGCCCGCTCTCCGACACGCGCGAGATCTCCGGCCCGGCCGGATATACGCGATAACAGCGTGTCGAGTACCGGCGTAATCGTGCCCAAGATCAGCTGCCCGGACTGAGTGGATAAGCCATGCGCATGACACGTCTCGGGGTGATGGCACGCCAGCGCACACTATCTCCCGTCTCGTTGCAACACGGCGCTGTAGGCGAACTCGTGCATCCACGCACTCGCGCCTGTCGGTGTGTCGTCCGAGCGGCGCCGATGCGTCGTCGAAGCACGCAAGATCGCTCTGACCGGTGCGCGCCTTCAAACGAAGCGCGCACCGGCGGACATACATGGCCTCGACACGGGCTAGATCCGCCCATCGGGCTCGTGTGCCTGACTTTCGTAAGCCCGAGCCACGAACTGACGCTGGCGCGAATCGCCCATCAACGCACTGAGCTCGGTCATGCGCTGGTTCAGGCAATGGCGCACATCGGCTTCCGCGGCCTGGATTTCCTCGATGAGGATACGCTTGCGATCGCCGGCGTCCTCGGACAGCGTGATCTCCGATTCGGCTTCGGCGAGATCCTCGACCGCACGCACATAAGTGGTCTGCAGCTCGACAAGATGGTCCCATTCACCGGCACGCGCGTATTGCTGCATGACCCGCATATAGCTGCGAATGATCTCGTAACGATCGAGAATATCGCCGTTGATATTCGACTCGGCATGTTCGCCCATCACATGCTCCTCCCTCACCCGATCTGCTTCCATGCCGAACCGATCTCCTCGAGAAGCCGGGCGACTTCGGAGATCGCTTCGGCATCGCCGCGCAGATTGGCCTGCATCAGGCGACGAATCATGTAGTCGTAGAGTGCGTCCAGACGTTCGGCCAGCGTGCCGCCGCGCTCCATGTCGAGCGCAGCGCGCAGGCCTCGTTCAATGATGTCGATGGCTTTGGACAGTGCCGAACCACGACCGCCCACGTCACCGACGGACAGTGCGTATTCCGCCTTGCGCAACGCGCCCTGGGCACCGTCGAACAGCATGACGATCAATTGATGCGGCGAGGCGCTCATCGCGCCGCTGCTCAGCCCGACGTTGGCGTAGGCCCGGGCGGCTTGCTGGGTATTCATCGAAGGCTACTCCCGCGAAAGGCGTGTCGGTGCGCTGTCTCAGCTCGATGACGAGCCATTGAGCTGAGACAGCTGGGTTGTCAGATAGGATTGGGTGGAGTTCAGACTGGACATCATCGAGTCGAGCTGAACAAATTGCTTGCGATAGCGTTCGACCGTTGCGTCGATCGAATCCCGCATGTTGGCGATACGTTTGTCGACGTCGTCGATACTGCGCTGCAGACCGTCGCGCGCGGTACTCAACAGGCCGTTGTCATCGGTCATGCGCGCGATCGTCGCGGACAGGCCGCCGGCGATACCGGCGTTCTCGTCGTCGCTGCCGGCATCACCGCCGAACAGCGCCGCCACGCCGTTCGGATTATCGGTCAGCGCGGCATCGAGCTGGTCTTCGTCCTCGATCTTGAGCGTGCCGTCGGTTTGCAGAGAGATACCAATATCGCCGAGCACGGAGAACGCCCCGCCGGTAGTCGCCTCCGTGAGGCTGGCATGTAGCTCCGACTCGACCGAGCGCGCGGTGGAATCCCCCAGCAGAACACCGTTACCCGAAGCATCCGCGCCGTTGAATGCCGTCAGGCTGTCGGCTCTCTTCTGATAACTGTTGTAGGCAGAGACGAAACTCTTGATCGCGCCAAGGATCTGGTCGTTGTCGCGCGTGGTCGTGACACGACTGGGCTCGGTCGTTGTCGAGTGCAACGTCAGAGTCACGCCATCGATCGCATTGTCGACGGTGTTGCTGTTACGGGTGACCGATACCCCGTTGACCGTCAACTTGGCATCGCGGGCCGCCACGGTCTCGCGCATGCTGCCCTGGCCGCTCTGGCTGTCGTAATCCACGAGATCGGCCAGCGGCGTGCCGGATGCGCCGGCGGCATCGGTGGCCTTGACCGTGATCTGATTGGCGGTACCGCTGTTATCGGATGACAACACCAGATGGAACGGCGTGTCGCTGCCGTCGTCGATGATCGATGCGGAAACACCGGCGCCCGCGCCGTTGATCGCATCTCGGATATCGGTCAGCGAGCTCCCGCCTTTCGGTAGATTGATCTCGGTGGCATCGGCGTCCCCGATCGCAATCGAGATCTTGCCACCGCCCCCGATGTCCGCATCCTTGTCGGCCACCGGTTCGCCGACCAGCGACTGGGCGCGGGCAAGCTGGCTGACCGAGACATCATAGCCGCCGGCCACCGCCGCCTGATCAGTCGTTGCCGTGACCGCATCGCCTTCCACCCCGACCTTGGCTGCGTGATACAGATCGGAACCGGCCAGCTTGTCCGCCGCGTCCTTCAGATTCGTCAGTGAATTGGTGAGCGCGCCGTAGGCGCTGAACTGTGTGTTGAAGCTCGCCTTGCGATTCTGCAGCGGCACCAGGCGGTTCTGCTCGTTCGCCTTGAGATTGTCCAGCAACGAACTCAGATCGAGCCCGGAGCCGACGCCGAGCGACGACAGCGTGGAAGACGAGATACTGGCCATGGGTGACGACTCCTTGCCGGAAACGGGCGATCAAACGACGATTCCCATCGGTTGCCATTGTTATCGGCACGACGGCCGGCGACTTTAGCGGGTCTCGGGATTCGGTCCGCAATCGCGCCAGACTCGCCCCATCGGCTGGTCCCGGTGGGGAGACAGCGCCCGGTACGGACGGCCGCGACACTACATGCAGCTCATGTCTCAGATCGACGCAGCACGATCATGCGCGCCGGTAACGAACCATTATTGTCCACCGGTACCGACAACGAACCGGATCAGGGCCGATCGGTCGACAAATGTCGCCCACCCTTGGGCGGACTCTGGCCGGGCGGACAGGATGTCCCGGCACTGGACAGCGTCCGGCCGTGTTCACCGTGACAGACATGTCTGCCGGCGGGCTCTCCGTCGTAACCCTGCAATCGATAGCTGTCGGGCCGGTAGTTGCCCTGCCAGTGTTCCAGCGAGGGCCGGATATCGATACCGAGCGTGCGGTAGAGATATCCGTCCGGCAACGCGCCAGACCCCGGGTGCCAGACCGGTCCATGTGGATCGGAATGCGGGCGATCGACTCGATCGGGGACAGGACTGTCGTGCGCGAGTGCCACGGACGAGGCCGGACCGGCCGCGGCGAGCACCAGGATCGATCGGCCGAGCAGCCGCGAGAACAGGGGGCGAGTCGTCATGTCGAATGTTATCGACCGTACCGGCCCGCACTTTAGCCGCTCGAAGTGCCCTTGTCGCTGCCGGTCGGTGCAATCGACCGGCGGAGACGTTATAGCGGTGACGAAACATCCGCGGTGGCGTCGACAAGTCGTTCGAGCTGTGCCCGGCCCCATGGCCATTCACCGTGGCCACTGTCAGCATTGATGTGGCCCGCTCGCCCCGCCGGGATCCGGCAACAGCCCCACAGACGCGCCCAGGCTGCCGCAGTCTCTTCAGACAACCAGGGATCGTCCTGGCTGGTAACCAGCACGCTCGGCGCCGACAGCCGAGCGCTCGGCAGTGCGACGCTGTCATCCGGGAAACGCGCCGGATTGGCGAGTGCGGCCAGAAACAGCCCCCGCACACGCATCGGCCGGCGCGCAGCAGCCGCGACGGCCGCGAAACAACCGAAGCTATGCGCAACGAGGATCGGCGGCTCGTCGCGCGCGTCGATGCAACGGATGACCGATCGGGTCCAGGCGACCAATTGCGGCCGCTCCCAGTCGCGCTGGAAGACGCGCTCGGCCGCAAGCCGCGACTGCCAGATCGATTGCCAGTGCCCCGGCCCGCTGTCGCCGCGGCCCGGCACGATCAGAAACGAAGCCATGTTCAAGGACCTCCGCGGGACAGCCCGCACGAGTCAGGACAGACAGCCGGACGCGGGCCGGCGGATGGGATGGCATGATCTTTCGCCCGAGACGAGAACCGCAACGCCGTTTTGCTGCAGCATCGACCGACAACCGGCGCCACAAAACGTGCCGGATTGAGGCTACATGCCAAGCCACCTCGATCAGGAGTAAGAAGTAGGCTCGGGATACGTGCCCGAAATCGCCCAACGCCCGAGGTCCCGCAGCTTGTAGTCCACTGGATCGTGCAGGGTATGTGTTCTCGCATTGCGCCAGAAACGGTCGAGATGACGCGGGCGTGCCACCGTCGCCGTTCCGCCGAGCTCGAACAGCTCGCTGCCGGCTTCCAGCGATATATCGTGCGCGGCCACCTTGGCCTCGGCCACGGCGATCGCGGCGTCGCCCCGCTCTGCCGCGCTGATTGACCCGTCCCGGAAAAACAACGCATCCACGGCCTGCGCGGCATGATTGGCCAGCAGTTGTGCCGCACGCAGGCGCACCCATAGACGGCCGTAGCGATGCTGCACGTAAGGATCGTCTATGGCCGCCTCGACATCGGCAGCCGCCCAGGGCCGAGCCCGGGTGGTGGTCATTTCGCGTGCCGTGGCCAGCGCGCCCTCGGCCAGGCCGACGTAGAGATTCACCAGGACAAGCTGTGCCAGGCAGCTGCGCAGCTGATGACGCGTCGTGGTCGGCGCGTCGGCGGCCAGAAGTACGTCCTCGGCAGTGATGCGCACTCGATTGAAGCCGATGGAACCACTGTCGGTCTGGCGCTGGCCGATGGCATCCCAGTCGCCTCGAATATCCAGACCTGCACGGTCGCCCGGTATGGCAGCGATGACAAGCGCATCGCTGGCTTCGTCATAAGCTGAAACCGTCAGATAATCGGCGTCGACCGATCCCGAGCAGAACGACTTGTCGCCGTTGAAGACATAACCGCCGGACGGATGCCTGTATGCCCGACATCGTCGGTCACGCGGGTTGAGTGCATTGCCCCAGAACAGATTCTCGCGCACGGTCCGTTGCAACAGCCGCCGTTGCTGGTCCGGCGTGGCGTAGAGCATGACGGTCGCGATCTGGAGATGATGAAATGCCAGGACGTGGGCGACGGCCGAATCCGCGCGCGCCAGCCGCCGCACGACCCCATGGATCGTCGCCCAGGATTGCCCTGCGCCGCCAATCGCCGCGGGAATGGACAGATCCAGCAACCCGCTGCCACGGATGAGCGCACGCTCGGCCGCGGCGTGGCCGCCGACCGCGTCCCGCTCGGCGGCCGTGATGTCCAGCCGAGCCGCCACGTCGTCGGCAATCGCCAGCCAGTCGGCAGCCTCGTCAGCCGACCCGGGCGTTCTTGGGGGCGTGGATTGTGCCGCTGCGGGCGCCGACAGGTCAGCGGCGGTTCGGGGCGCAGCCATGGCTCAGCCTGCAGCGCGGCGAATCAGCGTCGCGGCATCGCGGGCGCCACGATAGGTGCTCGCCGGCGTGGCAGCGTTGGCCACGCCGACGAGCCGCGTATGGAGTTCGGTGGCGGCATCATCGAGCCGGGCCCGAATCGCCTCGCCGATGCGATAACCGGTCTCCGTTCGGCTGAGCTCAGAGGAAGTGACATAGACCCCGTTGAGGATGCTGTCGGCGCCAAGCGCCGAAAGTACGGGGGTCAGCGCGTAATCGAGCACCAGCAGATGATTCGGCGATCCACCGCTGGCGATCGGCAGCGCGATCTTGTTTCTCAACCCGTTCTGCGGAATCGGGTCAAGCAACAGCTTGAGTACGCCCGAGAACGAGGACTGGTAGACCGGCGTGGCGATCACGATCGCATCCGCCTCGGCCACACGCGCCAGATATTGCCGAATCGCCGGGGATTCGGTATCGGCATAGAGCAACGCCGCGGGATCGAATGCGTTCACATCGAAGGTCGCGGTCGTTGCCCCCTGCTCTTGCAGCCGCCAGGCCACATGATCGGCGGCAGTCGCGACACGGGAGGGAATGCCGGGGCTACCGGCGATGAGCACGATATTCAACATGGACTCCTGGATCGATGTCGTATGTTTCAAAGACGTCCCGAGCCTACGCAGCCCGCTGCCCGGTTCCGAACAATAAATCCGACAAAGCTATTCGGTTTCGCGTATATGGCCCCGCACATGACGACGAAAGCGCGTGCTTTGCATTGCCACCGAGAAACGTTTCCGGTGCGGCATCGGTGAATCCGAGCTGCCTTGCATCGGCAATACTCTGTTCGATCGGCTGAAACGAATACGACGATCCGAAAAGCAGCCGGTCGGGCAGGAAACCGTTGGCCGCCTCGATGTACAACGGGCTACCAGGCAGGAGGCGATACATGTCGGGGACGATCAAGATGTTCTCGTGGCGCAGCGCGCCGGCGCTGATCCGCGTCACGGGCGATAGAAGCCGTGATAGCCAATAATCGGTAGCCTCGGAAACACGTGGGCCACGCGGATCACGGCATCCGCGTCATTGAAGACCGGATCCGGCATGGTCGGTCCGTTCACGAGCGCCACCGGTACGCCGGGGGCGGCACAGCGTTTGCAGATCGGAAACAGCTGCCGTGAATCATCCGCGTGGGACGCTGGCAAGAAGAAGCCGAGCCCGAGATTGACCGTGACCAGCCTCGAGCGTGTCGTCCAGAGATCGGCCCGGCCCTTCGGGTTGTCCCGACGGGGCGCCACGCGGCGTTGCAGGCCTTCTCTGCCACCACCGGCGGGGTAATACGGCTGTCTATCTCTGAATGACACGCGCGAGCGTATCGACTGCTCGCTCAATCTCGGCCAGTGCGATCTCTACGCCCTGACCGACAGGATCGACACGGACCCGAACCGACGAGCGGCGCGGCCGCACCACGATGCCGGTCAGACGATCGTTGTCGATGTGCTGGTCCCGGGCCTGACGGCCGACCACGACGGCATGATTCACACCGGCCTCGGCAATCTCCGCCGGAAAGCCGTCAATGGTCAGTGAGCATTCGAGATATGCATCATCGCCGCGCGTGCCCATGCGGCGATCCCGGTGTGGCGCCGAAAAAATCGTGAAGGAATGCAGGACGACATCGCATGTCGATGATTGTCCTATCGTCATGCGTATCGTATTGGCAGGCGCTACGCCGCGAACGGCGACGCGAGCGTGCGATCGCTGGCGTTGTCGGCGTTGACGAATGCACCGCGATAACGAGCCGCGGGATGGTCGTCGGGCACGCGGGGTGACTCGCGACCGAGCAGTCCCGCACGCAGCGTGTTCGCGCCGTAATCGGTCTGCACGCGGCGGCGGCGCCGCAATTCGGGCACGACCCAGCTGATGAAGTCCGCGAACGTGCCCGGCGTGATCGCATAGGCCAGATTGAAGCCATCGACGCCGCCCTCGTCGACCCAGCGCTCGAGCGCATCGGCTACGGTCTGGGGGCCGCCGACGAGAACCGGGCCGATGCCGCCGATACTGCGCCGCTCGATGATGTCCCGCGGTGTCCATTGGCGATCCGGATCGGCTTTCGTCAACAGCGCCAGCACCGAGCGAATCGCGTCATTGTCGATTGCCTCCAACGGCTGATCCGGGTCGTAGCGGGAAAAATCGACGCCTGTCCAGCCGCCATAGAAGGACAACATGCCCTCGCCGCTCGCATAGTTGCGATAACTCTGGTACTTGGCCTGGGCTTCGGCATCGCTTGCGGCCGTGATCACGGTCAGCAGCGCGAAGATCTTGAGATGCGCCGGGTCACGCCCGGCCGCTTCGGCCTGGGATCGGATACTGGCCGTCAGCTCGGCCGACTGGGCGATCGTCGCCGGGGCGACGAATACGCCTTCAGCGTGTCGGGCCGCAAACCGCTGGCCGCGCGGCGAGGCCCCGGCCTGGAAGATCACCGGTGTGCGCTGGGGCGACGGCTCGCATAGATGGATGCCGGGCACGTTGAAATAATGCCCCCGGTGGCTGATCGGATGGACTTTCTCGGCATCGGTGAACACCCCGCGTTCGCGGTCGCGTACGACCGCGCCATCCTCCCAGGAGCCCTCCCAGAGCTTGTAGGTGACGTCCAGAAACTCATCAGCGAGATCGTAGCGCTCGTCGTGCGAGATCTGCCGGGCCAGCCCCATGTTGGCCGCCGCGCTATCGAGATAGGACGTCACGACATTCCAGGCCACCCGTCCCTTGGTCAGATGATCCAGCGTCGAGAACTTGCGGGCCAGGGCATACGGCTGTTCGTAGGTCAGCGCCGCGGTCACGCCGAACCCGAGATGCGACGTCACGGCGGCCATCGCCGAGATCTGCATGAACGGGTCGTTGACCGGGACCTGATCGGCGTCGCGCAACGACGTTTCGACCGAATCACGATAGACATCGTACACACCGACAACGTCGGCGATGAACAACGAATCGAACCCGCCGGATTCGAGCAGCCGCGCGAGTTCGATCCAGTAGTCCAGATCCTTGTAGGTCTCGGCGCGGTTGTCCGGATGCCGCCACGTCCCGGCCACCTGATGGCTGACACAGGTCATGTCGAACGCGTTGAGAATGATGCGTTGACTCATGCCGCACTCCTGAAGTCGCTGGGGCATTACGTTCGCCCACGCTACGAAGCCGGACGCGCCAAAGGAAATAGCAATGCAGAAAGTGCTTGTCGCGAAAGATGCTTTGCATGTCTTGCCTGACAGGTCTAAGAAATGCAGCGGTAATCGCGATTCGGAATATACATATCGACCTTAAATATTATTTTGATATCAGCGATGTGATCTATATTCCCAAAAACGATTTAAAGATTGGCTTTCGATGAATATTCAGCAGCTGCGCATCATGCGTGAAACGGTGCGTCAGGATTTCAACCTGACGGATGCCTCGACCGCGTTACATACCTCCCAATCCGGAGCCAGCAAGCATATCCGCGACCTCGAGGGCGAGCTGGGCGTCGATCTGTTCGAACGCAAGGGCAAGCGTCTGCTTGGCCTGACCGGCGAAGGCCGCATGCTGATCAGCCTGATCGAGCGCATTGTGCTCGACGTGGAGAATCTCAAGCGCTCGGCCATGCAGCTCACGCACGAAGAGGAAGGCCAGCTGTCGATCGCGACCACCCACACGCAGGCGCGGTATGCGCTGCCGCCGGTGGTAAGTCAGTTCAAGGCCGCCTTTCCCAAGGTACACCTCGAGCTGCATCAATGCGGCCCGGAAGAAATCGTCTCCCTACTCAAGGCCGGTAAGGTCGATATCGGCGTGGCCACCGAAGGCCTGGCCAACGAGACCCGCAACTTCGCCTGCTTCCGGTTCTATGAATGGCACCACTCGGTCATTGTCCCCGAAGGCCACCCGCTGGCCGACGGACAGCCCTTGACGCTCGAACGGATCGCCGAGTTTCCATTGATCACCTATCACAAGGGCTTCACCGGTCGCAGCCGGCTGAACCAGGTCTTCGAGGACGCCGGAATCACGCCGGATTTCGTGCTGACGGCACTCGATGCCGACGTGATCAAGACCTATGTGGAGCTGAATCTCGGCGTCGGGCTGATCGCGTCCATGGCCTATCACGAGGCCCGGGATCGCGGGCTCGTGCTCCTGCCGGCCGCGCATCTGTTCCCGAAGAACACCAGCTACATCGCGCTGCGCCGCGGTTATTTCCTGCGCAGCTATATCTACAAATTCCTCAATATCTGCCGCGAGGATCTCACCGAGCAGACCATCCGCGGGCTGATGTCGCGCGAGGACGCCTGATCGATCATGTCTCGCCGGCATCGAAAAGACGCACGCCGATGGCCGAAACCGGCACCGACGCTCGCAAAGTCCGGTAATGCGCAAGACCAGCCGAGCCTAGATGCCATATATCGCGTATCGCAAATCGCCGGTTCGTGAAAAGCATATCGCGCAAAGCCATTTCCATCGGCGGCGTCGACACCCCGACACGTGCGGCCGCGACGCGATACCAGGCAGGCCCGACGATCGCGTGATCTTCGCGGCCCCGCCCATCATGGCCGATCGCCTCGTTCAGACGTGCGCTTTCAAGCAGCGGCTTGCCGGCTTCACACGCATTCATGACGTACCGACAGCCGACCGAACACCAGAAGACCGCGCCATGTCACAGCCAGGTCCTGTCAACACTTCCTGCGTGCGACGTGTTATTAACCCGGCATAAAAACAGATGATTTTTCGGGTTGATAACGCGCGTGTGCAAAAGCACGCGCTTCACGGCCAACGGCCGTGAAACCATTGCAAATAAAAAGACGGACAAGGGCCGGCGTTTCTTTCGATGGCGTTGAAAACAGCTGACGTCGTCAGCTGTCTTGATGCCGGATTAATCACAGGACCCGAGCCGGCGCCGGCCCGGTCAACGCTCGGGCACACAGCCGTTCGCGGTGTGGTCTGTGGCGTCACCCGCCTCGGCCTCGAGCGCAAGCAGCGCCCGTTTGCGTGCGATGCCCCATCGATAGCCGGACATCGTGCCGTCGGTGCGCACGACCCGGTGGCAGGGAATGGCGATGGCGATCGGGTTGGCCGCACAGGCACCGGCGACAGCACGCGCCGCGCCGGGCGCGCCGATGCGCTCGGCGATCTCCGCATAGCTTGTCTGCTCGCCACAGGGAATGGCCTGCAGCGCCTGCCAGACCCGCTGCTGGAATACGGTGCCCCGAATGTCGAGCGGCAGGTCCAGACCGCGCGCCGGTGTCTCGATGAAGCCCACCACCCGGGCCACATGACGCGCGAACTCGGCGTCATCGCCAACCAGTTTGGCTCGCGCGAAACGATCCTGCAACGCTTGAACGAGCGCGTCCGGATCGTCGCCGATCGTGATCGCACAGACGCCCCGGGTCGCCCCGGCGACCAGAATCGCGCCGAGCCGGCTCTGACCGACCGCAAAGCGAATGGTCTGGTCATCCCCCTGACGGCGATAGGCTGAAGCCGACATCCCGAGCGATCGGCCGGCCGCGGCATGGAAATGACCGCTGGACTCGAAGCCGGCCGCGACCTGCGCATCGATGACGCGCTTTCCGCCGGCCAGTGCTGCGCGGACACGATGGTCCCGACAGGCGATCGCGTACTGACGCGGCGTAATGCCGACGGTCTGCTTGAACAGGCGATGCAGGTGATAGCGGCTCATGCCCAGTCGGCGTGCCAGGTCGACCAGCCGCGGCGACTTGTCGCTCGCTTCAATGAGCCGACATGCCTGCGTGATCCGCGCCATGCGGGGATCACGCGCACGATCCCGATCGGGGCGGCATCGTTTGCAGGCGCGATAACCGGCCGCCCTCGCCGCGGCGGCGTCGTTGAAAAAACGCACGTTCTCCGGCCGCGGCGGACGCGAACGACAGCTCGGCCGACAATAGATCCCGGTCGTTGCGACTGCGTAGACGAATATGCCGTCGGCACCGTCGTCATTGGTCAGCACGGCCTGCCAGCGTCTGTCATCGCATGTGTCATCCATCGCCGATCCGCCCGATACATCATCCTGATCACCAATCTATACCGGCCGGTTGCCTAGGACGCGCCAAAGATTGCGCTTTCATTCGTGGATGCCGTCTTCGACTGTCGGCGCATGTGCGCTGTCGGTCCGTTCGGCCTCGACCAGACAACTGTTGGCCGCACTCCCCTGCGACAGGCGGGAGGCTCGGAAATCGCCGGTCACGGCATTGGGGTTGCCGGCCCGCTCGATCGCGCGGCCGCGCACGTCCTTTCCCGGGGCGAACCAGGCGCCGGTCGGCAATATCACCACGCCCGGCATCAAGGTATCGCAAACGGCCGCGCCCACCAGACACGCACCGCGGTCGTTGAACAGGCGAACCGTATCGCCGGCCGCGATCCCGCGCGCTGTGGCGTCTGCCGCGGCGAAGGTGGCCACTTCGCGCCCATCGATCTTGGCCGCCTGGCTGTCGCCGACGCTATCCAGCTGGCTGTGCAGGCGATTGGCTGGCTGCGGCGAGAGCAGATGCAGCGGATACGTTCGCGCGGTGTTGCCGCCAAGCCACTCCGTCGGTTCGACCCAAGCCGGATGCGGCGGACAGTCTGCATAGTCGAATGCCGCGATCGTGGCCGAATACAGCTCGATACGCCCCGACGGCGTCTCGAGCGGATAGCGTTCCGGATCTTCGGCATAGGCAGCCAGCAAGGTCGTGGTCGCCGGCGCCTCGTCTTCGGCATCGAGCGTGAACAGCCCCTCGGTCTTCAGGGTTTCGAACGACGGCAGGCCATCAAAGCGCTCGCAATAGCCGGCATAAAGATCGGCCAGCCATTCGGATTTCGTGCGATCTCCGGTGAACGCCCGGCCCTGACCCAATCGTTGTGCGAGGCCGGCACAGATGTCGTGATCATCGCGGGCCTGGCCGAACGGCGGCCGCACCGCCCGGCTATAGGCGATCGAGCGATCCTGGCTGGAGACCACGAGATCATTGCGCTCGAACGGCAGTGTCGTCGGTAACACGATATCGGCATGCCGGGCGGTCGCCGACCACACCGGTTCGTGAACGACCACTGTTTCCGGATGTTGCCAGACGTCCTGCAGCCGGTTCAGATCCTGATGATGATGAAACGGATTGCCGCCGGCCCAGTAGACCAACCGGATATCGGGCAATACGAGCGTCTGGCCGTTATATTCCAGCGTCTCGACGTTCGGATCCAGCAACTCGGCGATCGCGGCGACCGGAATGAATTCGCCGACCGGGTTTGTGCCCTGGTTGACCCCCGGCGCGCGCAGATGGCGCACCGGCTGGCCCACCGAGTTGACCGAGCCCAAGCCGAAGGCGAAGCCACCGCCGGGCCGGCCGATCTGGCCCCGTATTGCTGCGAGCGCGATCGCCGCCCAGTAGGGTTGCTCACCGGCGGACGCCCGCTGCAAGGACCAGCCGAGATTGAGCAGCACCGTATCCATGTCCAACGCGTCGAAGACACGCTCGAGCGTGGTGATCGAGGCCCCCGTGATCGTCGACGCCCAGGCAGCGTCCTTCGCCTGGCCGTCCGTATCGCCGACGAGATAACCGATGAAACGTTCATGGCCGACCGTCTGCCGGGCCAGCGCCTCGTGATCGACCCGGCCGGTCGCCACGGCCCGATGCGCGCAGGCGAGCAAAAGTGCTGTGTCCGTGTTGGGTCGTAACGCAATGTGCTCGGCGTTCGGATGACGGGGCACATCGCCGGCGTCCGGGCTGACCACGACCAGCCGCATGCCGCGGTCCAGCGCGCGGCCGAGCCATTGCTCGACGGTATGACGGGCCACCCCACCCGGATCGCACTGCGCATTGGTCAGCCGCAGACCGAAGGCGATCAGGCAATCGGTATGGGCCGCGACCTGATCCCAACTCGGCGCACAGGCGTTGGTGCCGGCATAAGGCATTCCCAGGACATGCGGCAGAAACGCCCCGGCCGTGCCATAGCTGTAGCTGTGTCGACTGTCGGTATAGCCGCCCGCCAGGTTCAGCAGACGCTTGAGCTGGCTCTGGGCGTGGTGAAACCGGCCGGCGCTGGCCCAGCCGTAGGACCCCGCATAGATCGCACGGTTGCCATGGGTCTGCGATACCCGCGTAAGCTCGGCGGCAACATGCGACAGCGCCGTCTCCCAGTCCACGGCGACATAACGGTCTGATCCCCGCCGGGATCGTTCATCACCGGCGAGCCAGCCGCGCCGGATCATCGGTCGGGCAATGCGGTGCGCGTGTTCGGACAGCGCCAGATAATGACGCCCGAATGCCGTCGGGTTCGGATCTTCCTCGATGCCGCGTAGCCCGGGCGACGCGGCACTATCGTCGGTCTCGTACAGGCCGAAATGGGTACCGAAGAGATGGCGGGTCATAGAAAGCCGATCAGGCGGGTGCCGCCCCCAGCCTACGTGATTGCGCGGACCATGACCGGCCGTGTGCAACGCTATCGCTTCTCACTGTCGATAGCCGCTTGCCGGATGACGCTCGGGCAATCGGCCACCCGCGCCCGCACAGCCGCGCCCGCAGGCGCTGGGCATCTTCTGTCGTCGAAATGTGGTCGGTTCGCGCAATCCGCGTGACTGGTGTTCCGGCACGACCTGATCAACGGGCCGTGTCGACGCCTTGGAAAAATCGGCCAATCACGTATCGATGACGAGACGGTGCCCTTGGGCGTTCGTCTTCTGCTTCTTCAACAGTGGCCCGACGATGCGTTTTCGCGCTAGGGCCTGTTGATGTGTCGTGCGAGTCCGCGCCAAGTGCGCCCTGAAATTGACGATGGGCGGCAAGACGAGGCATAGCACGCATAGCGCGTCGTTCTGCGCCAGCCTGCTAGAACGCTGTATTGCCGTCGTGTTCTTGATTTTGGGGCGCTTGTCTCTTCGGGTTGGGCCGCCCATGAAAAATAAACGGTGGGCGCCCGGCGGCGTTGCGCGTCTGAATCGCGGCACGCCACGATCGGCGACTCGCGCCTTGCCCGACACACTGCGGTCTCTCGACGAAAAGGCGCTCGAACGAAACATCAACAGGCCCTAGCCGGCGGCCGGCTCGTCGACGCCTTGACGGCCGGTATTGCTGTCAACGGGATGCCGGGTGTCGTGCGGCTGCGACCATTCCGGGGGCAATCCATGAAGCGATCGGCTCACAAGCCGGGCGGGCCCGGCGCCCACAGCCGTGTCTTGCGGCAAGTCGGCATTTCAGTGCCGAGCCGCAGGCCGTCGAAAACGGCATGCCAGGCTGACGTGTGATGAGCGCTGTACATGCCGCGGTTTGTGCCTGCGCCGGTCCGTGCGATCGCGACAATCGATACGGCACCGCCCGCGATAACCGAGCGGTCATCTGGCAACGGCACGATGCGTGCTCACGCCGGGCTTTGATGGCGCAGCAGCTGCTCGCGCAGGCTGCCCAGCTCCTTGAGCGTGACGATCACATCAGCCAGCCGCTCCTCGGACCATTGGCGCACGAAGTCGGGGACGGCGCCGTCGCCCTGTTTCATGTGCGAGTCCACGGCCAGTGCATCCGTCAGGTTGGCCTCGAAACGCTCGATGTCCGGCAGCACCTTGGCCAGTTCATCACGCGGTATGGCGGCGCCGCCGATGTCGATGTGACCCTGCGGCGCTTGGGGCATGTCAGTGCTGCTCATCGCTTGGCTCGGCTGTTTGGCATGACGCTCCGATCATCGGGGCGTCTCGCGAGGTTTCAAATCGCCGATTCGCGGGCATGAAATCGATCACTGGCATAGGGCCCGGGATCGATGAACGGCGTTTCGCCGTCCATCATCTCACCGATCAGGCGGCCGGTGGCCGGGCCTAGCGTGAAGCCCTGATGGCCGTGCCCGAAAGCGAACCATAGACCCTCGTGGCGATGCGCTGGGCCGATGACCGGCTTCATGTCGGCCAGGCAGGGCCGGGCGCCCTTCCACGGGGTCTGTTCACGGCGCTCGCCCAAGGCAAAGAACTGTCGCGCCGTGGCTTCGGCGGCCTCGAGCTGGCCCAGACGCGGCGCGGCATCGATGGTGTTGAGTTCGGCGCCGGTCGTCAGGCGCAATCCGGCCGATTTCGGCGTCAGCAGATACCCCTTCTCGGCGTCCATGATGCCGTAATGCAGGGTGGCGCCGGGCGCCGGATCGTAATGCATGTGATAGCCGCGCATCACGAACATGGGCATGTCGTAACCCAGCCGCGCGAGCCAGGCCGGCGACCATGGACCGGTCGCGAGCACCATGTCGGTGGCGCTCAGCCGACCGCCCGCGGTCTCCAGATGCCATTGCCCGGCGCGTCGTGCGATATCGGTCGCCTCGGCTTGGACCACCTGCCCGCCGAGCGAGCGGAAATAGTCGGCATAGGCCTGGACGAGTCCACCGGGATCGATCACCGACCAGGCATTGGTCCAGTGCACGGCGCCCACGACCTCCAGCGACAGATCCGGCTCCATCTCCCGGAGCCGCGGGGGATCGATTCGCTCATAGGTCACACCGAAGCGGGTCCGGAAATCCTCGGCCTTGGCCAGAAACTGCTCGAATGCGGTCTGCGTGCGAAACACCTGCAACCAACCGTCCCGACGCACGAGCGCGCTGGCGCCGGCCGGCTGAAACAGGGCTTCGTGCTCGGCGGTGCAGCGCATGATCAACGCCGCGTATTCGGGCACGATGCGCTCGAAGGCCCGCGGCGCCGAATACCGCCAGTATTGCCACAATGGATTGGCTTCGGAGAACATCGCCCCCGCGCGGTAACGCACGTCGATGCTCTTGTTCGGCAGCACGCGCCAGAGGTTGGCCAAGTCACGCGGGAAGGGATGCGGCTGTACCGCTTCGCGTTGAATCAGGCCGGCATTGCCGAAAGACGTCTCGCGTCCGGGCGCACGCCGATCGACGAGCGTGACGGATCGACCGCGCGCCTGCAGATGGCAGGCAATCGATACGCCCACCATGCCTGCGCCGAGAACCAGTGTGTCGGACGTCATGACATCAGTCCCATGTCGTTGGAGACTCAATGCTAGGCGCTATCGGACGTGCGTCAAGCGTTTGTGCGCCGCTGGCTCGACGCCGGCCACGGGCACCGCTATCGGCCCTCGATACCTGGGGCTCGGCCGTCGCCGGATCGCCGTCCGTGCAAGACCGCGCCACAGGTTCTACGATAACCGCACCTGGGGGAGCCCTTGGCTGAGAGGTTCCGTTGGAACGACCCCTGAACCTGATCCGGATGATGCCGGCGTAGGAAAGGAATATCGCATGTCGAACCGTCACCGGCGCCGGTGCCGACAACCGGGCACATCGTGACCGCGCTGATCGAGACGATCTGGCAGGGCCTGGCCGGCGCAACCCCGCTCGAACAGAGCGCCACCATCCTCGGGCTGCTCGGCGTGTGGCTGGCGACCCGTCAGAGTCTCTGGAACTTCCCGGTCGGCCTCGTGCAGGTGGTTCTGGCCGGGATCGTATTCTCTCAGCAGCGTCTTTTCGCCGATGCCTGCCTGCAGGCCGTCTATTTCATCGCCCTGGCCTGGGGTTGGTGGTGCTGGACGCACCCCGCGAACGATCGCCGAGCCAGTCTGCCGGTCACGACGCTTTCCACGCGTCATCGTATCTGGTTCGTCGTCGCGGGGCTGATGGCCTGTCTGGCCTGGGGTCTGCTGCTCGACCGCGTGGGGGATCCGATGCCCTGGCGGGATGCGTTCATCGCCGCCTTCGGCGTCATTTCGCAGTGGCTCGAGGCACACAAGAAGATCGAAGCCTGGCTGGGCTGGGTCATGGTCAACCTCGCCGGCATCGGTGTCTACGCCGCCATCGGCCTGTACTGGTTCGTTGGCCTGTATCTGATCTATCTCGTCTTGTCGTTCATTGGCCTCGTCTCCTGGCGGCGCTCGATGCAGCACGAAGACACGACATGATCGCTCGCGTCGCGCTGTTCGGGTTCGAAAGCACCGGCAAGACAACACTTGCTTCGGCCCTGGCGGCCCATTTCAATGCGCCCTGGAGCGCGGAATACGTTCGCGGGTTCTTCGCTGCACGAGATGGGCATGTCACGGCTGCCGATCTGCCGATGATCGCGCGCGGTCAGATCGCGAACGAGGAGGCCGCGGCCGCGCGCGCGACCGATCTCGTCTTCTGCGATACCGATCTGCTCACGCACCGGCTCTGGGTGGACCTCCTGTTTCCGGGACGCTGCCCACCCTGGGTTCGCAGTATGGCTCCCCGCCGCGCGACACGATTCGCCCTGTATCTGTATTGCGATATCGATATGCCCTGGGTCGACGACGGCCAGCGCACATTCGCCAGGCCGAGCGAACGGGCCCGCCTGGCCGAACGGTGGCAAGCCGCGCTCGCGGCCCTGCCGGTGCCGTCAATCACGCTACGTGGTGACTTCGAAACCCGATTCGCCCGGGCCGTGACAGCCGTTGAAGCCCTGCGCCGCGGCGATCTTCGTTTCTGAAGACGAATCTCGGCGCCGTGCCAGCGCGGGAGAACCAAAACTCGGTACGACGCCCTGCTCGTCGAGCGCCCGGTGCCCGAGCATGCGCCGGCATATCAGGACCTGTTGACACTTCGCGCGTGACCGCGTTGCCGCCCAGAAACCGGCCAGGCAAGGCGCATGGCGCCGGCAAGGTCAAGCCGTGCAACGCCGCATGGCCGGTTCCTGCGCGCAACCCGACGGGACGGCGGTCATTTTTCCGCAATCCGGCGTTGTCGTTCGCGACACCAGAATGACGGCCGTACGCGCCCGATGCCTTGTCTTGCAAAAAATGAGCGCCGGCGCGGCGCACGCGGGACGTGTTAACAGGCCCTAATACAGTTGCGGCCGGAAGACAGGGCTCAGTCGGTTCCGGTCGCATGCAGATCGGCCGAATACAGATGCCATCGCCGCTGCGCCCGGGTGGCACCGTCGACATCATTCACCCGGCGGAGGACGTAGGTCCCGGTAAAGCGCTTTTGCGCGCCGGAGTCCTGTGTCGCGATGACCGTGACCGGGACAGTGATGTAGATCGAGCCGGCCGCGCCCTCCGGCTGTCGCGGCGTGCCCACCGCGACGCGACTGGATTGCGTATCGGCAAAGCCTTGCCGGAAGTCGGCGAGCGTCTTGCCGCTGGCGTTGCGATCGCCATCTCGTGGGCCCCACAGGTGGTAGGCCGTCGAATAATCACGGTGATCGATCGCGTCGTAATAGCGCCGTATGACGTCAGCCGCGCCACTCGGTAATGTATCGACATCCGTTGGTTTTTCGGCAGACGCATGCACGGCTGCGCTGGTGTCGGCGTTGGCCGGGTCTGTGTTCTGCTCAGCACTCGGAGCATCCGCCGTGCAAGCCGTCAGCGACAGCATCACGCAGACGAGGACCGGTCCGATCCATGGGCGAGCGCCCGATATGACAGGGGGCATGTCGATCACCTCTGCGTTTGACAGCACGAACCGACGCGCGCGTCGGCTCGTCAGACCAGAAACTTGATGGCCACGATCGCCAGCAGTACAGCGAAACCGCGTTTGAGCCAGAGGGCCGGCAATCGATGCGCGGCCGCGGCCCCGAGACGAGCCATCGGTACGCTCAGGATGACGATGCTGGCCATGGCCGGCCAGACCACATACCCCGTGGACCATGCCGGCAGACCGGGCCTGCCATAGCCGACAATCATCGACGTCAGCGCGCCGATGATGGCGATGGGAAGCCCCGACGCCGCCGAAGTCCCGACCGCCTGCGTCATGATCGCACCGCGCCAGCTCAGAAACGGCACGGTCAATGCGCCGCCTCCAACCCCGAACAGTGCCGATATCGCACCGATGACGGTTCCGGCCGCTGATAGACCGAGCGTACCCGGGATCCCGCCTTCACCGCGTGGGCGACTGTTGATCCACATGCGAGCCGCCAGCGCGAGGAAGAACAGCCCGAGCAACAGATTGAGCACGCCGGCGGACAGCCTGTCGCCGATACACACACCGATGACGGCGCCGACGACCAGGCCCGGCAGCAGCCGCCCCAGCCAGTCGTAGCGCACCGCCCCGCGTTGATGATGTGCCCAGGTCGAAGACACCGCCGTAATCGCGATACAGGCCAGCGAGGTGCCGATCGCCGCATGGATGATGAGCTCGTCGGCCACCCCCTGCAGCCCGAAGGCAATCACCAGAAGCGGCACGATCACGATGCCCCCGCCGATGCCGAACAGCCCGGCGAGAAAACCGCCACCGGCACCGATGAGCAGATAGAGCAGCACGCTTTCCATGAAATTGCGGGGATTCGCTGGTTACTACACGGAACAATAGCCGATATGACCCGTCGCGCGAAGCGGCGCCACTATTTTGTGCGCCATTTTATAGCGGCGTCTTGTTTTTATATAGCCTTTTATTTTCAGAAGGTTAAAAACCAAACCTCATGCCAGGAATCGCCCCTGCAATTCGCTATATAGTCGACTACATCAGAAATCGCCACGCTTGTCGGGCCGTCGGGGATGCGCGACATTGAGCGCACCATCAGTCAGTGAGGTCCGCCATGAAGGACGCCACGAACATGCCTGTCGATGTCGCGATCGACCTGCGTATCAATGGGAAGATGACCCAACTCGATGTGCCGCCGAACGTCGTGCTGCTCGATGCGCTGCGTGATCGCCTCGGCCTGACCGGCACGAAGAAAGGCTGCGATCACGGCCAGTGCGGGGCCTGCACCGTTCTCGTCAACGGCGAGGCCGTCAATTCCTGCCTCTCGCTCGCCGTGACGCACGACGGCGACGACATCACGACCGTGGAAGGTCTGGCCGACGGCGAGACGCTCTCCCCGGTTCAGCAGGCCTTTCTCGATCACGACGCATTCCAGTGCGGGTACTGCACGCCCGGGCAGATGGTCTCGGCGACCGAACTGATGCACAACCACGCCGTGGGCGATACGGATGCCGATATCGCAGAGGCCATGAGCGGCAATATCTGTCGCTGCGGGGCTTACAAGAACATCGTTGCGGCCATCCAGTCCGCGCGCAAGGCCGGCTAGGAGCTCATCGATGCGACAATTCGAATACAAGCGCGCCGAGGACGCCCGGGCCGCGGTTGCCGCCCACGCCGGTAACGATGCGGCCGCTTATCTGGCCGGCGGCACGACCCTCATCGATCTCGTCAAGCTCGATGTGATGCAGCCGGAGCGGCTGGTCGACGTCAATCGACTCGCCCTTGATGCGATCGAGCCCGCTGACAACGGCGGCCTGCGCATCGGGGCGACCGTGCGCAATACCGCACTCGCCCATGACAAGCGCGTCCGCCGGGACTATCGGGTGCTGTCCGAGGCGCTGCTGCAGGGTGCCTCACGCCAGTTGCGCAACCGCGCCACGACGGCCGGTAACGTCATGCAACGTGTGCGCTGCTCTTATTTCCGCGACGGCATTTCGCCTTGCAACAAGCGCGAGCCGGGCACCGGCTGTTCGGCCATCGAGGGCAGGAATCGAGAGGTCTTTGCCGTTCTCGGGACGTCCGAACACTGCATTGCCGTTCACCCCTCGGACATGTGTGTCGCCATGGCCGCAATCGGCGCCACGGTTCGAGTCGAAGACGCCGAGGGCAGCCGCGAGATCGATTTCGCCGACTTCCACAAGCTGCCGGGCGACACGCCGCACATCGAACACGAACTGGCCGGCGACGAGCTGATCACCCATGTGACACTCGATGCCCCGGTCGCCGACGCCGGCTCGACGTACATCAAACTGCGGGATCGCTCGTCGTATCAGTTCGCTTTGGCCTCCTGTGCAGCCATCGTGTCACTCGACGGCGATCGGATTCGCGAGGCACGCATCGCCCTGGGCGGGGTCGGGACCAAGCCCTGGCGTTGCCTCGATGCCGAGCAGGCGCTCGTCGGCCAACCCGCCGTCGATGAGACGTTCGAGGCGGCGGCTGCCGCGGCCATGCGCGATGCCACGCCCTACAAACACAACGCATTCAAGATTCCGCTCGCCCGCAAGGCCATCGTTTGCGCCCTGCGCGATGCCGCTGCCCGGGCCGGCAACGGAGCATAAGCCATGAGTACTGCCACCATCGGTACCGCTGTCCCTCGTGTCGAGGGCATCGACAAGCTCACCGGGCGCGCCCGCTATGCCGCGGACTTCCACCCCGAGGGCATGGCCTACGGCTACGGGGTCTACAGCACCATCTCGCGCGGTCGCGTCGTATCCATCGATACCGAACAGGCGCAGCAGATGCCGGGCGTGATCGAGATCTTCCATCACGATAATTTTCCCGAGTTGCATCGCTCACCGGCCAGTTTTCCCGAAGAGAACATGGTCGACGAATTGCGCACGCCGTTCGAGGACGATGTCGTCCACTACGCCGGCCAGTTCGTGGCGTTCGTGGTCGCCGAAACGTTCGAGCAGGCCCGCAACGCCGCCTACCGTGTTCGTGTCGACTATGACGCCGAATCGGCGGCGGCCACGCTGGCCGACGGCCGCGCCCGCGGTACCACCGAGGCCAACCGGAACGAACGCGGTGATGCCGATGCTGGCTTCTCCAGTGCGGAAGTGACGGTTGATGCGACCTATACAACGCCGGTCGAGACCCATAACCCGATGGAGTTGCATGCCACGACCGCCTACTGGCGGGACGGCCGGCTGGTCGTGCACGAATCGACCCAGGGCGTGATCTTCGCCCGCAACACGCTGGCCAAGAATTTCGATCTCGACCCCAGCCAGATCGAGATTCATGCCGATTTCATCGGCTCCGGTTTCGGCGGCAAACTCTGGCTGTGGCCGCATTGCCTGGCCACCTGCGCCGCCTCGCGCGAACTCGGTCGGCCAGTGCAGTTCATGCTGCCCCGCCAGTACATGTTCACGACGTCCGGGCATCGCCCGGAGACATCGCAACATCTCCGGCTGGGCGCAACCCGACAGGGCGTGCTGACATCGATCATGCACGAGTCGATTAACAGTACCTCGTCGATCAACACGTTCGTCGAAGCCTGTGGCGGGTCCACGGCGAGTCTGTATGCCTGCGACAATCTTCGCGTGACGCACGCCACGGCGGTCGTCGACCGGGGCACGCCCACGCCCATGCGCGCCCCCGGCGCCGGCGTCGGCCTGTTCGCGCTGGAGTCCGCGATGGACGAGCTGGCCATCGCACTCGACATGGACCCGTTGGCCCTGCGGCGCAAGAACTTCACCGAAGTCGACCCTGACGGCGGCAAGCCGTTCTCGTCGAACCACATGCTGGAGTGCTACGACCGGGCCGCCGAGCGATTCGGCTGGGCCGATCGCGATCCGGCCATCGGCTCGATGCGCGATGGCGACGAAATCCTGGGCTGGGGGCTGGCCGCCTGTAACTGGGACGCCATGCGCAACCCCTGTGATGCCCGCGTCACGCTTCGCCCGGACGGCTCGGCCACGGTGCACTGCGCGACACAGGACATCGGCACCGGCACATATACCATCATTGCCCAGACCGCGGCCGACACGCTCGGCATCGATATCGACCGGGTACACGTGGCGATCGGCGATTCCACCTTTCCGCACGGCCAGATCTCCGGCGGCTCCTGGGCGACCGCCTCGATCCTTCCTGCGGTGATCGGCGCCTGCAAGGCTGCATCCGACAGGCTCATCGAATACGCGGTCAAGGACGGCGCGCCCATGGCAGGTGCCAATGGCGACGACTTGATCTACGAGGCCGGCGTGGTGAAGAACGGCCAAGGCGATCAGGCATCGGCCAAGGCCATCCTGAAGCCTTTGAGCCTGCCCAGCGCGGTCGGCGATTTCCACTCCGACGGTGCCACTGAACCCGGTTATTCGTACGGCTCGTTCGGCGTGCATTTCGTCGAGATCGGCTGGGCGCCGGATATCGCACGGCTGCGCGCGCGACGCGTGGTCAGCGCGGTCGACGCCGGCGCGATCATCAACGACCGGACAGCGCGCAACCAGGTCGAAGGCGCCATCGTCATGGGCCTCGGCTCGGCCCTGTTCGAAGCCACGGAATACGACGAACGTACCGCTCGCCCGGTCAACAACAATTACGCCGAGTATCTGGTGCCGGTCAACGCGGACATGCCGGATCTCGACGTCATTCTTCTCGATCACCCCGACTACAAGCTCAACGAACTCGGCGCTCGCGGCATCGGCGAAATCGGGCTGACCGGCATCCAGGCCGCCGTGGCCAACGCCGTCCACCATGCCACCGGCAAACGCATCCGCGACCTGCCGATCATGCTCGACAAACTCATGGAAACGAGCTGACGATGGGGCGGCAGCGGGCCGGCCGCCGGAGCGGGCCCGCTGCACCCGGCAGCTCGGCCGTTGAGCCGAACGATACACGTTTTCCTTTTCCCGGAACGACTCATGATGAATGCCCGCCTCACTCCGCCACGCCTGATGATCTGGGCCGTCCACGGTATCGGTATCGCTGCCCTCACCGGCTGTTCTGCGCTGACCAGCACCACCAATACCGCGGCCGACGGTCTGCACACGATCGGTCACGGCGTATCGGTTTCGAGTCGATCGAGCACGAACGCCAGTGCGGGCAAGCCCGATGCCGCTCGCCGCGCCGAAACGCGGGCCTATATTCGTGACCAGCACGACGCGCTGCGTCGCGAGGCTGCCTTCGGCGGCGGCGAGCATATCGACGCACTCGCTACGTTGATCGAAGACACCCATCCAGACAGCCTCGGGCCCTGGATGCAGGCGCACTATGCGCAATTGTTCAGCGCCGAGACCGATACCAAAGAGGTGGCCGCCGCCGTGTCACGCCGTGCCGGCTGATCGCACGCGACTTCGTTCAGCCAAAACGGGGCGATCTCTCGTATCCTGAGGCCTCAACTTTATTCGATTGGAGAGATTCGTGACGCTACGTCAGATGATTGCCATGACAGCGGTTGCCGGCGTGATTGGTGCAGCGCCGGTTGGTACGGCGTTCGCGGCGGACAGCGGTGCCGACAGCGCGGATCAAGCCACCCAGACACAGTCGGGTGACTTCAGTGACAAGCAGCTCAAGCAGTTCGTCAAGGCGCAGGGCAATGTCCAGAGCGTGATGAAAGAATGGCAGCCCAAGATCGCCAAGGCCGACGGCGACGACCAGAAGCAGACGCTCCAGAAACAGGAGAACGATGCCCTTGTCAAGGCCGTCAAGAGCAGCGGTCTCGATCCCGAGGTCTACAACCAGATCGCCAACCAGGCCCGGAACGATCCGAAATTGACCGAACGGATTCAGTCGTTCATGACGCCGCAGTAATCGGCCGTCATATGCCATCGAGCCCGGCCTTGCGCCGGGCTCTTTTTCACAGGTACCACATATGGCAAGGCAGACAGGTGAAACCGCTCGCTGGAACTGGGGCGATGGCGAGGGTTCGGGGCGGATCGTTCAGGTCTATACCGAGCGCGTCAGCAAAACGCTTCAGGGCAGCGAAATCACGCGCAACGGGACCGAAGACAATCCGGCGTATCTGATCGAACAGGACGACGGGGACCGCGTCCTCAAGCTGGGTAGCGAGCTGAAATAACCCAGTCTCCGGCGGCGTAACAACGCGCACGCCAGACAGCCCGCTCGCACATGTATCGTCGATAGCGCCAATGCCGTTGCCATCACGCATATCCTCGGCGTGCGCCGATCACATCGCCCGGCTGTCGGCCACGAGCTCGATGCCATCATCGTTGGCTGCACATGCGATTCGGGCTCCGCACTGATCGGCCTTCATTCGACGGACAGGACCGGCCACGCTCCGTGGTCACGAACCGGGCCAATATCGGATTGTGGCGAGGCCGTGTGCGATGTCCATCCAACACGGTCACATCTGCCTGAAAGCCACGAAAACTCCGGAAAACACGATACGGCTTGGCATGCGCGCCGCGACCGACGCGCAAGTAGCAATCAGGAACGATTCAACCGCCCCACCCGATCGGGCCCGACGACACGATGATTGCCCCCTGACCGGCCCGGCGATCATGCATCCACGTCAGCGAACCAGCTCCGTTCATAGATTGCCTTGATCTCATCGGCATCAGGCACGCGTGGATTATTACCGGGCGAGCCGGACGCCAGTGCCTGCTCGGCCATCGTATCGAGATGCGCGGCCCAATCGTCGCGCGCGATCCCGAAATCGCCGGGTGTGGGGACATTCAGTTCGGCATTGAGTGCGACGAGCTCTTTTCGCAGCAGGTTGATCGCCGCGAGATCCGTATTCAGCGGATTGGCCACACCCATGGCACGGGCGCATTCAGCGTAGCGCGCCGGCGCGGCCTCGATCGAATAAGCCGTGACCGCCGGCAGCAACATGGCGTTGGACATGCCGTGCGGGACGTGAAAGGCCGCGCCGATCGGGCGCGACATGCCGTGCACCAGGGCCACCGAGGCGTTGGAGAACGCCACACCGGCCAGATGCGCGCCCAGCATCATCGCCTCGCGCGCCGCGCGATCGCGCGGTCGACGATAGACGCGACGCAGGTTCGGCCCGATCAGTCGCATTGCTGCCAGTGCCTGCTCGTCGGAGAACGGATTGGCCTTGCGGCTCACGTAGGCTTCGATTGCATGTGTCAGCGCATCGATGCCGGTATCCGCAGTGACCCTCGCCGGCACGGAAAGCGTCAATTCATAGTCCAGGATCGCGGCAGTGGGCATGAATCCGACGCCCACGCAGAGCATCTTCTCGCCGGCCGTATCGTCGGTCACGATCGTGAATCGCGTGGCTTCGGATCCGGTGCCCGCAGTCGTCGGAATCGCGACCATTGGCAAGCCGATGCGATCGGCTTCCTTGGGGAACTTGTAATCACGACTCGTGCCCCCGAAATGACCGAGCACGCCGATCGCCTTGGCCGAGTCGATCGGGCTCCCACCGCCGAGTGCGATCAGGCCGTCAAAGGCCGCACCGCCGTCCAGCCCGGCCGTCATGCACGAGACCCCTGCCTTGATTGAACTTTCGGTCGGCTCCGGCACGGTGTCGGCGAACACGGCGTGCGCCACACCGGCCGCCTCAAGCTGTGACGTCAGCCGATCGACATAGCCGAGCGTCTGCATCATCGAATCGGTGACGATCAGCGGCCGCTCGATACCGAGCGCTTTCAAAACCGATGGCACTCGGTCGAGCGCGCCGGCGCCGATTTCACTCAGTCGCGGCAAAAGAATATTCCGGGACATGCCCGTCTCCTCGATCAATTGTTATGGCAACCCTGTTCCAGGGCCTATTGATGTGTCTTGCGAGTCCGCGCCAAGGGCTCCCTGAGATTGACGATGGGGGCCGGACGAAGCATCGCACGCATGGCCTGTCGTTCGGCGCCGGCGTGCTGGCACGCTGGATTGCCGTCGTGTTTTTGATTTTGGGCCCTCGTCCCGACGGGCTGGGCCGCCCATGAACAATCGACGATGGCTGCCCTGCGGCGTTGCCAGTCCGTATCGTGGCACGCCACGATATCGCGACTCGCAGGACACGATCGGCGGACGCCAACGCAGCGCCCGCACGACACATCAATAGGCCCTAGCTGGCCAGCCGCCGTCAAGTCGTATCGCATCGATCCGACGGCTCGATCTGCCAAGCCTGCAGCGCGCCGCGCAATCGATGCGTATGAGATCCTGCCACAGTCAGCCACGGAGCGGCTGCCATCGGACCATGGCATGATCCACGATCCCGGGCTATATCGGCACCTGTACGGCATTGATGCCGGTCTTTCGGGGCCCCGCGGGATCCGTTGATTCGTTGGCGGTGATGGTCCGTATGCATGCCTGTCTGCGAAGGCGAGACGCATGAGCCGGGAGCCGCTGTCAGCCGGAAAAAATGGCGGCTCCACCACAGAGCCGCCAGCACGTCACCACGCCCGACCGCGCTCATCGGCCCGGTCGTGAACCGGGCCGGGTGCCGGCAGACGCCTCATTCAGCAAAGCAATAACAATGCCACCTGTCGTGCATCAAACGCGCAACGACAACGAAAAACATGGACCGGGACCGGCCTCGCCGATCCCGTATCTAGGGCCTGTTGAGGTTTCGTGCGAATCCGCGCCAGACGCTGTTCTGCGGCAAGACGAGGTGCATCACGCATACGTCTTTGGTGTTACCACCAAAGTCCAGATGGCGCCACCAAAACGCTTTGCTACCTTGAGCTCGAAACGGATCAAGGCTTTGCCGCCCAATCCGACCAATCGAGGGAACGCCATGAATGACCGTCATGGGGAAACGACACTGTTTCTTCCGGCCACGCTGGGCCTGTTCGGTTACGCCGTCGTGGCCGTGCTGTTGACGATTGCGAATACCACCCTGCTATCTTCCGCGTCCAGTGACGCGACCGGCGCCGCCATTCCGTGCGCGCTGGCCTTCGGCGGTATGATCCAGCTTGTGGTCTGCACCATGGAGTGGCGCACGCGCCGCGTCGTGACCGAACAGCGCGATGACAGCGAGGCGGGCACGACAACGGTCTTCTCCGAACCCGGCGAGCTCTCGCGTTAAGCCCATCCTGTTCGAAAACCGGGCGTCTCGGCCCGTTGTTCAATATCAGGCGGGCTGCGTGTCGTCATCGGGTGCACGTAGCACGTAGGGCCGCATCATTTCGTTCGCGGCATGCTCCCAGATGTGGCAGTGCCAGACATAGCGCCCGGGATAACCATCGAACGGCACCAGTATCCGCGTGACCATGCCGGCATGCGCCTGGACGGTGTCCTTCCAGCCCGTCTCGCCCGCGTTCGGGGCGCTCGCGGCATCGAGAAAACGCATGTGGCCGAAGTTCTGGTACTGAAATACATCGAACGGCCGTCTATCCAGTACGCGAAACCGAACCAGATGCAGATGGATCGGGTGTGTGTCTTCGGTCGTGTTGATCAGATGCCAGATTTCCTGCGTGCCCAGGACCGGATCCTCGGTCACATCGGCATACCAGCGCTTGCCGCCCAGAAGCATCAGCATGGAGCGGCCCGTGGTGTGAAAGTACTCGTCGAGTGATAGATGGCGCTCGCGCACTGCCTTCGACGTTTCCGGCGCAGGAATGGAGGCGAGCCGGTCCGGCACGGCCGGCGCGGACACGACGCTCCCGGGTGAAGCGGCGACGCGAAACTGCATGATCGGCACGCCGTCGCTGTTCAGCGTGAACCGGCTGCCCGACGAAGTGCTGAAGTCGACGATCACATCGGCGCGCTCGGCCGGCGCCAGCAGGATGTCGCCGCGCTCGGCCGGCGCAGCAAGCAGGCCTTGATCGGAGCCGATCTGGGTGATGGGCCGCCCGCCGGCGAGCTTCAATCGAAAGAATCGCTGGTTCGACGCATTGACCACGCGAAACCGGTAGCGCGTCGGCTCGACATCCAGGTAAGGCGCATATTTGCCGTTGACGAGTATGGCGTTGCCGCGCACCTCGGCGACCCACGGGCGGCCCTCGACGCCCGAGGTCGGGTAGTACAGACTCCCGTCGGCGCCGAACGAGCGATCGGTCAGCATGAGCGGGATCTCGTAGCCGCCGCGTGGCAGCGCGAGCGCGGCTTCCTGGGCGTCGCGAATCAGGTAGAACCCCATCAGCCCCGCGTAATGGTTCAGACGCGCCGTGCCCATGGCATGGTCGTGGTACCAGAGCGTCGTTGCCGGTTGACCATTGGGATAACGCGAGGTCCGCGCGTTGCCCGGGGTATACCAGTCTTCCGGATACCCGTCACTGTCCGAGGGCGTGCGGCCGCCGTGGACGTGAACGATGCTGCGCGCGGTCGGCGCCCCCGGCTCCATGCCGCAGATCGTGAAGTCGACCGGCAGAAAGTGCTTCGGCGGCAGTTTGTTGACCCATTCGACCGTGATGGGCTTGTCTCGCACCACCTCGATGGTCGGCCCGGGGAAATGACCGTTGTAGGTCCACATCCGGGTCGCCGGCAGATCTCGGTGTACCTTGATATGGGCCTCGTGCATATCGATGCGGTAATGCGCAACCGGCTCGCCGCTAGCATCCGGCATCGAATGCTGGCGTGTCGGCGATGCCTGCGGCGGTATCGGCAACGCGTCCACGAACGACGCGAGCGTCCGGGGATCGATCGTGTCACCTTTATCGGGTGCCGCCTGGGCCGTGGTCGCTGGCAACCAGCCAGTCGAAAGCGCACCGCCCCATCCGGCGGCCCCCAGGATGAAACGTCGTCGCGTCGGGTTCATCGATCCGGTCAATCCTGTTTGGTTGTGTCGTCGCGCCCTGAACGGCAATCGACGACGCGTGTGTATCTTGGCCGCTGACGAGCGAGCGCGCCCGGAATCGGGGCGCGCTCAGATCGCCGCATGGCCGGTCCGGCCTGTGCCAACGGGCTCGGGTCGCGTATCAGCCGTGGTTCTCGATCGTTCCCGTTTCGGGGTCGAGAAGCAGGGTCGACTGATTGGGCGGCGCGTCGGCGCTGAAATCGAACATGCCCTCGAGCGAGCCGGCCAGCGCATCGAAAGAGCCCTGCCCGATCCGTCGACCGTCCAGCCAGTTGTCCTCGATGAAACGCAGCACGGAGGTCTGATCGGTGACCGTGTGATCGACGTAATTCGATCGTGCCCACGGGGAGATCACCAGAAGCGGCAACCGCGGACCGTGCCCGCAACGACCCTGCGCCGGTTTGCCGTCGATGCCGTCCAGCGGCGTCGCGCGCGGCTTGGAACCATCGCCACCCTCGTTGCAGGTATTGGCCCCGTTGAGGACGTCGCTGGTCGTGGCCGAGGGATTCACGTTCGGGCTGTAGCGATGGTCGTACCAGCCGTCGGAATCGTCATAGGCAATGATCACCGCCGTGTTCTTCCAGGCCGACTGCTGTTGCAGGAAATTCACCACCTTGACGATGAAATCCTGTTCGTCCAGCGGATCGGAATAACCGGCATGGCCGTCCTGATAGGCCGGCGCCTTGAGAAACGAGACCTGCGGAAAGTTACCGGCTTCGACCGCGTCGAAAAAGTCGTGGGAATCATACTGATGATTCGCCGGGTCCTTGGTGTCGGTGACCTCGCCGTTCGAATTCACCTCGTACGAGTGGCCGATCGAAGCCGTATTGAAGGGCCGATCATGTTCCGGGTTGGCGGTCGACGCGTAATACTGGAACGGCTCATGGTGCGGGATGTAGTCGTTCGACTGCACCCGTGTATTGCTGTCCTTGCCCGTGGTCGCCACGCGGGTGACGTGGGCGCGCTCGCAGCCGGTAGAGCCGTCGGGATTCACGACGCCAAGATCGAAGCCACCCTCGAACCAGCCCCAGGTCACACCCGCCTTGTTGAGCAAGTCGCCAATGTTGCGACCGCCCATACGGGCCTGCGTATTGCCCGAACAACGATCGCCCATCGGATCGGGGTCTCCGATCAATGTCTTGCCACCGTTGCCGTCGGCGACATAGGCCCAGGTGCTGTCGACCGGGGTCATATCGATGAGTCCGTTGGTCTGACCGGAGATCAGATTGATGGCCCCCGGTGTGGACGGGCCGAATGTGGTGCCATAGGCGTTGTCGCTCATCGCGTAGTGTTGGGCATAGTTCCACAGCGCGGTCACCGTGTTGCCGTCGTAATAGCCGGCCACCAACCCCTTGTTCTGTGTCGCGGTGGCTTCTGTCACGTCCGGCGGCGGACCGCCGCGCCCAACCGATTTCGGAAACAGATCCATCGCACCATCGTCGAAGGCCATCTGCTCATCTTCGTAGGCATGGTCCTGGTCGGCGGTCAGCGCCTGACTGCGATCCAGGCGGAACGGATTGGTCGCGCCGTCGCCATTGGCCGGGTTGAGATTCGGGTTATCGTTCAACAACTCGGCCGTGTAATTATCGATATCCGTCGGCGTGTCGTCGGCCGCGGTAAACCGTGGTTCTCCGGCCGGATTGGCTGCGTGCGGATACGTCCCGAAGTAATGATCGAACGAGATATTTTCCGGAAAAATGACGACCAGATGCTTGATCGGCGTCGCGGTACGCGACGCACTCGATCCGCCAGTCGACGAACCTGATGACGTATCGACATTGTCGTCGTCGCCGTTGCAACCGGCGATCGTCGCAATCGTGACCGCGCACGCCACGCTCGCGACCGTGAATTTCCGCCCCCACATGAAAACCTCCCGTAAATCGATGTGCCTTACACTTCAATCGAGGGCGAATATAGACGCGAACCGTGACAATCCCGTGACGGCAGAACGGTTTTCGCGCCGGGTACCGAGGCCCCAAGGCGCGTCGTCACGAGATAAGCCGTCGCCCCCGCGGCCAAGCGGCGGCAAAACAAGGCATCGCGAGCCTGGCGTGGCCCAGCCACGTGAGCGAGCGATAACGCCGGATGGTCGTCGCTTGCCCACTGTCCCTTCGGGTTGGCCGGCCTGTTTCGTGACGACACGCCCCGGGCCCTTCATCGAGAGATCGCCCGGACCGCCGCCGACGAATCAGCACGCAGTCTGTAGAATCCTGAGTTCCCCGCCTGTCTCACCGGAGTGACACCTCGCTCATGCAAGAAATCAACGCCATGATTCAACGTCTGCAGGACGGCAACGCCGAATTCGTCGCCAGTCTGTCCAACGGCGAGACGCTCGCCGAACGCGCCCCGCCGGCCGAACTGGTCCAGGAGCAGAAACCGTTCGCCATCATCCTCGGCTGCTCGGACGCCCGCGTGCCCGCCGAGATCGTGTTCAACCAGGCGATCGGCGATCTGTTCGTCATCCGGGTCGCCGGCAATATCGTCGCGCGCTCGCAGATCGGCAGCGTGGAGTTCGCCGCCTCGGCCTTCGGCACGCGTCTGGTGGTGGTCCTTGGCCACACCAAGTGCGGCGCCATCGGCGCGACGCTATCGGAACTCCAGCAGCCCACAGAGAATCAGTCGCCGAACCTGCGCTCGATCGTCGATCGCGTACGGCCCTCGGTCGCCGAACTGCTCGAGACCGACCTGCGCCATGACCACGACGCGCTGGCCGCTGCTGCCGTGCGCGCGAACGTGCGTCGCTCCGTGGATCAGCTGCGCCACGGCTCGGATATTCTCGAGGACATGGTCCAGAGCGACGGCATGAAGATCGTCGGCGCCGAGTACTCCGTGGAAACCGGTCGCGTCTCCTTCCTCGAAGGCTGACATCGGTAGCGGCCGGGCACGCGGGATTGTGATCGGCGCCGCGTGCCCGGCCGGCGACATTTGTTGACGCCATGAGGTCGTATCGATGACAACCCCGTCGCCACACGTTCTCGCCTTCGATGTCTTCGGCACCGTAGCCGACTGGCACGGCACGATTCGCGACGAGATCACCACCCGCGAGCCCGCAATCGACGGCGCCGCGTTCGCCCGCCGTTGGCGCGCCGGTTATCGCCCGGCGATGGATCGCGTAGCCACCGGCGAGTGGCCCTGGCAATCGCTGGACGCACTGCATCGACGGCTGCTCGATGACATGCTGGGCGACTACGGGCTGGACCATTGGAACGAGGCCGCGCGCGCCGACTTCAATCGTGTCTGGCATCGGCTCGACGTGTGGCCGGATGTGCCCGAAGGGCTGGCTCGGCTGCGCCGCGACCGGATCTGCGTGACGCTTTCCAATGGCAATATCGGATTGCTGACACAGCAGGCACGACACGCCGGGATCCATTGGGACTGCATCCTTTCGGCCGAGAATTTCCGGCGCTACAAACCGGACGCTGCGACATATCTGGGTGTGGCCGAAATCTTCGATTGTCGCCCGCAGGAAATCATGATGGTAGCCACCCACCAGAACGACCTGGATGCCGCCGCCGGTTTCGGTCTGCAGACCGCTTACATCGAGCGTCCGCAGGAATTCGGAGCAGACGCGCCCAAGACCGCAAGCGCGCCCGGGGACAACGATTGCCACGCACGCGATCTGATCGATCTGGCGTCCCAGCTGGCCTCATGAGCTGGCGTATCCGCCCCGCCGATCCGGCAACCGATGCCGTGGCCATGGCCGCCATCTATGCCCCCCATGTCACGGACTCGGCCGTATCCTTCGAACTCGAGGCGCCGAGCCCGGCGACCATGGCCGAACGCGTGGCCGCGCATCGAGCCAGCGGTCGGCTCTGGCTCGTCGCCGTCGACGACAACGACTGTCTCGGCTATGCCTACGCTGGCGCGTTTCGCCAGCGCGCGGCCTACGACGCCACCGCCGAAACCTCGGCCTATATCGCTGCGAATGCACAGGGACAAGGCATCGGACGTGCGCTTTATCGGCAATTGTTCGCCGAACTCGTCGAGACCGGACACCGCCAGGCCATTGCGGTCATCACCCTGCCCAATCCGGCGAGCGCGCGTTTTCATGAACAGCTGGGCTTTCATGCAGCCGGCCGGCTTGAAGCCGTCGGCGTCAAGTTCGGCCGGTCGTGGGATGTCGGGCTGTATCAACGACCGCTGACGGCGGCGGACCGATGAACTGGCTCGCCCACCTGTGGCTGGCCGACCATAGCGCCACGTCGATGGCCGGGCAGCTGCTCGGGGATATCATCAAGGGGCGTCTTGAAACCAGGACCGAGCTGGATGCACCACTTCTCGAAGGCATCCGGCTGCATCGGCGGATCGACAGCGCCGCCGATGCCCATCCACGACACCACGACCTGCGGGCGCGTTTCGCGCCGCCGCTGCGCCGCTATGCGGGGATTCTGGTCGATATCGGTCTGGACCATGCCTTGGCACGTCACTGGCAGGCGCATCATCCGGCCGAATCACTCGAGCGATTTGCCGAGCGTGCGACTGACCAGTTGAACCGGGAATGGCCGACGTCTGGCATCGGCGCTGAGCCACCCGAGCCGCGCGCTTTCGCGCGTCTGCTGGCGAGCTATCGACAGGCTTCGGGCATAGCACAGGCCGTGCGCCATGTCAGCGCGCGCCTGCAACGTCGCGGCGGTCTCGCCGACGCCAGCGCAGGCGAGGCGATACAGCGAGAGGGACCGGCCTTCGAGAACGCGATCGCGCCCGTGCTTGCCGATCTGCTTGAAACGGTCATCGCGGCACGCCACGAGACCTGATCGGCATCACCCGACGCCGTGCAAGGCGTCGGGTGATGTCGTGCGGAAGAGGTGATCAGCTCGCGATCGCGTTGTTCGCGTCGGTGAAACCGGACAACGAGATCTTGAGATTGATCTGGTCGCCCTTCGGGCCGACGATCGTGACCTGCGCCGAGCGACCGTTCTTCATCTTGTTGAGCAACGAACCGTTGACCGGGAAATCCGCGCGGCAGCCCTGTTCCAGGCAGATCTGGAACGGGAAACGACGGGCCTGGTCGCCGTCTACCGACAGCTGCACGCCCGGTGCCAGACGCGTGCCCAGCGGCAGGATGAAGATCATCGCCGCCGAATCGATCTGCGGCGGATAGCCCATCACGACACGCATGATCGGCTTGCCAGTGCTCGGGCTGTTGATCAGCTGCGTCATCTCGCAATCGCCCTTCGAGCCGCCGCTTTTCGGGCAACGGACTTCCCAGTCGTTGTAATGCGAGATCTTGACGTTGTCCTGTGCGTTGTTCGCCCCCTGGCCCTGAGCCGCAGCAGTGCCCGTCAAGCCGATGAACGAGGCCGCAACCAGCGCGATGGCGGACAGCCGGAAAGATTTCGACATAATTCCTGTTTCCCCTTCGAACCTAGAGACGCGCGTCACGATACACGAACCCGAGTGACGACGCGCCCACGAGTCAAGCCTTTGATTGTGTCAGCTCGCGACCCCGCGATTCTCGCCCGAGCAGCGCACAAATCGCAATCGCGACCGCCACGATCGCGGCAACCAAGAATAATGCCAGGCTATAGTTCCCCCCGCGCGATCCGGCGATCGAGGTCTGCAATGGACCATCGGCCGCGGCCACGAAATTGCCGACCTGGTAGACGAAACCGGGCAACACCGCACGGCTGCCGGCCGGTGCCGACTCGTTGAGATACGCCGGCACGACGCCCCAGGCCCCCTGAACCATGAACTGCATCGCAAACGCACTGGCTGCCAGCCAGACCAGCCCCTGCGCGTAGGCCCAGGGATACACCACCACGAGCGAACCGAGCGCGGCGGCGATGATCGCGGGTCGACGGCCGATCCGCTGCGACAATGCGCCGAAGGCCACGCCTCCGAGGATCGCGGCAATGTTGTAACAGATCGCCACCAGACTGACCTGATGCGCATCCAGCCCGTGCTGAATCTTCAGAAACGTCGGGTAGATGTCCTGCGTGCCGTGCGAGAAGAAATTGAACGCCGCCATCAGCACGACCGCATAGCCGACGAAACGTGCGTTGCGGCGCACGATGTCCCAGAGATCGACCTCGTTCGTCCCGGCCGCGCGGGCCTGTCTCCACACCGGCGACTCCTCGACGCAGAAATGGACATAGACCGCCAGCAGCGCCGGCGCGATGCCGACGAAGAACAGGCCACGCCAGCCGATCAGCGAAAACAGCAGTCCGTAGACGATCGAGGCCACCAGATAACCGGCCGGATAGCCGGCCTGGAACAGGCCCGAGACGAATCCACGCGCATGGGCCGGGATCGACTCCATAGCCAGAGATGAGGCCACGCCCCAGACCCCGCCCATCGCGATGCCGTAGAACGCCCGGATGACGAACAGCGAGATCAGTCCCGGTGCCAGCCCGGAGGCCAGCTCGAATACCGAGAACAAAACGATGTTGACGATCAGCACCGGCTTACGCCCGTAGCGCTCGGCGGCACGACCGAAGATCAGGGCGCCGATCGGCCGTACCGCCAGCGTGAGCATGATCGCGTAGGACAGGGTTTCGACGCTGCTGGAAAACGCATCGGCGATGTCCGACAGAATGAAAACGAGGATGAAGAAATCGAAGGCATCCAGCATCCAGGCCGCGACACAGGCCACGACCGCATGGCGCTGTGCCGGGCGCCACGAGTCTTTCATCATCGATCTCCTTGCAGGGCTGCGTCGCGATTCTTGCATACACCACATAAATCGATGTATTCGATTTTGGTCAATGGCTGCCCTCGAGACAGGCCGGCGATGCATCGCGCCGAAAAATCTTGGTCTGTGCACCGAATGGCTTATGGCCAGACGATGTGCCGCTGCTCAGAGTGTGGCGAGTGCCGTCCGGAGACGTCTCGCGCATGATCTATGTCCTGATTCTCGTCGCCCTGATCGCGTTCATCGTGATTGCCACGGCCCTGTTCCGTCTGCACGCCTTTCTCGTGCTACTGGCTGCGGCACTCATTGGCGGGATCGCCTATGGGCTGGCACCGGTCAAGGTGGTCGAACTCATCGGTCAGGGTTTCGGCAACATCCTGTCGGGCATTGGCCTGGTGATCGTGTTCGGCACCATCATCGGCGTGATGCTGGAAAAATCCGGCGCCGCGCTGTCGATGGCCGCGATCGTCATTCGCCTCGTGGGACGTCGTTTCCCGGCGCTGACGATGACCGTGATCGGCTATATCGTCTCGATTCCGGTGTTCTGCGACTCGGCCTTCGTGATCCTCAACGGCCTGAAGAACGCCGTGGCCGCCCGGACCGGGGTCTCGATCACGACCATGAGCGTGGCATTGGCCACCGGGCTCTTTGCCACCCATACCTTCGTTCCCCCCACCCCGGGTCCGATCGCGGCGGCGGGCAACGTGGGCCTCGGGTCCAATCTGGGTCTGCTGATCGGCCTCGGCGGCGTGGTGGCCGCGATCACCGCGCTCGCCGGTCTGGTCTGGGCAAGGCTATTCGCCGGTCACGCAGACGAGAGCGCTGCGACGCTCGGCGAGAACGCGATCGATCCATCGGCCAACGACGCTTTCGAGCAATTCGAAGCCGAATACGGTGCCCTGCCGGGGGGCGTGGCCGCCTTCACGCCGATCCTGTTGCCGATCGCGCTCATCTGCATCGGCTCCATTGCCGCGTTTCCGACCGCGCCGCTGGGCGACGGTGTCCTGGCGACCGCGGCGACGTTCATCGGTCAGCCCGTAATCGCACTCGCGGCCGGCGTGGTGGCGGCCCTGCCCCTGTTGCCGACCGGCAATCGAAGAGATGCGCTATCGGCACGTGTCCATGACGGTATCGTGGCGGCCGCACCCATTCTGGTGATCACGGGGGCGGGCGGCGCGTTCGGCGCCGTGTTGAAGGCCACGCCGCTGGCCGACTGGCTGGGCAACACTCTGGCCGCGCAGGGACTCGGGATCTTCATGCCCTTCGTCGTCGCCGCCGCGCTCAAGACAGCACAGGGGTCGTCGACGGTGGCGCTGGTGACGACCTCTGCGCTGGTCGCGCCCATGCTGAGTGATCTCGGCCTGGGCAGCGATCTCGGTCGTACGCTCACCGTACTCGCCATCGGCGCGGGCGCCATGACCGTCTCCCACGCCAACGACAGCTTTTTCTGGGTCGTCTCCCAGTTCAGTCGCATACCGGTCGGTCTGGCCTATCGCGCCCAGACGATGGCCACCCTGGTTCAGGGGATTGTCGGCATCGTGACCGTCTGGATCCTTTCACTGCTGTTGCTGTGATCCACCGACGATAGCGCCATCGCTGGGCCAGCTGAGCTGACATCGTGAGCTGTGATGCAATGATCAACCAATCATCGACGCCCGAACCCGCAAGACACGCCCCACCGCGCTGGCCATACGGCCGGCCGATAGCGCGGCCGATCGACCGTCGGCGCAGCGGTTCAACACGCCGCCAGCTGGGCGTCGAGACGCTTGGCCGAAACCTTCATCGCGGTGCCCAGCGGCTGGGCGAAGATCTGGACCCGATATTCCTCGATCATCCAGCGCAGTTCGACCAGTGAACCGGTGAGGCGGCCCTCACGCCGCATCGTCTTTTCCGCGCGCTGCTTGTACGCCGCCCAGTAGGATGCGATCTCGCGCATACGGGCCTTGTCGTCGCCGGCGCCGTCCCGTGCCAGTTTGTCCACGCGGGCCTCGATGGCCTTCAGATAACGATCGAGATCGCGGGCCGCTGCCAGCGGCGATGCACGCGTGACGAGAAAACCGACGTGCACCAGATGCGCGAGCTGATCGTTGATGTCCTCGATCGCGGCCATCCAGTCGAGCCCGATGTTCTTCGACAGCCGCTTGCGCAATCCGGCAAGCCGATCGAGTGCCGGGCCGAGCACGTCCCACAGGGCGACCGCATCCGGCATGAGCTGTCCGCGCACGTGTTCGACTTCGGCCGAAAACGCCGCGGCCGTCCAGACTGCCTCATTGAGCCGGGCGCGGATGAGGGCGTTGAGCAATTCAGCCACCAGCGGGCCTTCGGCGTCTGCCCGCTGTCCCTGCACGATATCGGCCGCGATACCGGCCGTGATCGGCGGATCGACCAGATCGCCCACCGCGTGTTTCTTCAGCCCGCCCAGATCCCGCTTGACCAGGCGGCAAGGCTTGGCGGCAGCCAGCCGGATCAGGCGTACCTGTCCGCCGAGCTGCGCGATACGGGCGCTATCGGCATCGTCGAGCAACTCCAGGTCCACTGTTTCCCCGCGATCGACCAGCGCCGGCCAGGCCACGAGCGAAACGCCGGCGTGCGTCAGCGTCACGGCCTCCGACAGATCCGCATCGGGCCACGCCGTGAGCCCCTGCTGGCGCATGTCGTGCGTGGCCGACTCCGCCACGGCCGTGCGGGCACGTTCGCCCAGCTCGCCGCGCAGGGCCTCGATGTCCCGCCCGGCCGCAATCGGGTTGCCCTCGTCATCGATGATCTCGAAACGCATGCGCAGATGCGCGCTGGGCGTGAAGTCCGCCCAGGCGTCTGCCGGTATATCGAGCCCGGTCATGTCACGGATCGCCTTGCGTAACGCGATGCGCGGATCGCCCGCGCCGAACTCGGCGCGTTCGGCCGCTGCGCGGGCGAAATCCGGCACCGGCACCACGGACTTGCGCCATGTCTTGGGCAGTGCCTTGAGATATTCGCGGAATTTCTCCTCGAGCAGGCCGGGCACGAGCCATTCGGCCCGCTCGGCCGACATCTGGTTCAACGCCGCCAATGGAATTCGGGCGGTCACGCCGTCGCTGGCCGTACCCGGCTCGAACGCGTAGTCCAGGGCGACCGGCAGATCGCCGAGCGTCATGGATTCGGGATAGGCGTTCTCGGCCAGATCCACGCCGGCAGAACGCAACAGCTGGTCCTCGTCGAACTGGAGCACCGCGCCGTCGTTGTTCCGGAGCCACTTGTCGAGTGTCTTGCGGTCGGTCACGTGATCCGGCAGGCGGGCATCGTAGAAGGCCGCCTGTGTCGCGTCATCGACCAGCAGATCGCGACGCCGGAAACGGGCCTCGCGGGCCTCGATCTCCTCGACCACGGCCTGGTTCCACGCCAGGAACGTCGGCAGCCGACCGCGACGGTCAGCCACGGCAAATGCCACCAGACCGTCGCGGATGAATATCTCGCGGGCCGTTGCCGGATCGATACGCGAGAAATCGACCTTGCGCGCATCCGATAGCGTCAGGCCTAACAGTTTCACGCGCTCGCGCGCAGCGACCTGGCCACGGCGCTTCTCCCAGTGCGGATCGTAGTGCTCGCGGGTCACCAGATGTGCCGCGGCTTCCTCGATCCATTGTGGGTCCACGCCGGCCACCGTGTGGGCGAACAGTGTGCTCGTCTCGATGAGCTCGCCGGCCACCAGCCACTGCGGGTTGCGGCGCGACAGCGCCGAGCCGGGAAAGATCCGGAACCGGCGTCCACGGGCGCCCTGATATTCGGCGAATTTCTGCTTGCGACGCGATTTCGCGCCGCCGCGGGCGTTGTCGGGCGCAACCTCGAGCTGCCCGATCTGATCAAGCAGCCCGGGCAGCAGCGCCTTGTGCACGGCCACGATGTCCGTATCGGCCAGCGGCGCCTTGGACGGCGTGCTTTCGAGACCGATGTCGTGGCCGATACGGCGCAGTTGGCGGACCAGGTCCTCCCACTCGCGCATGCGCATGAAATTGAGGTATCGGCTCTTGCACCAGCTGCGCAGCTTGTTGCCGGACAGTTCGCGGCGCGCCTGGCCGAAGGCATCCCACAGACGCAGCAGGCCCATGAAATCGGAGCGCGTATCCACGAACGGCTTGTGCGCCTCGTCCGCGGCCTGTCGGGCTTCGGCCGGGCGTTCGCGCGGATCCTGAATGGTCAGGCCAGCGGCGATAACCCGCAGGGCGACGGGCACGCCCGCCGCCTGGCCGGCAATCAGCATGCGGCCGACGCGCGGATCCAGCGGCAGGCGCGCCAGCTGGCGGCCCAGCTTGGTGATCCGCCCATCCATCAACGCTTCGAGCTGGGTCAGCAGATTGCGCCCGTCGTTGATATAGCGCCGCTCGGGCGGATCGATGAAGGGGAAGGCCTCGATATCGCCCAGTTTCAGATCGGCCATCGTGAGCAGCACGTTGGCCAGATTCGTGCGCCGAATCTCCGGATCCGTGAAAGCCGGCCGGTTGGCAAAGTCGTCTTCGTCGAACAGCCGGATGCAGATACCGGGCGCCACGCGCCCGCAGCGACCGGCACGCTGGTTGCACGAGGCCTGCGAGACCGGCTCGATCGGCAGGCGCTGGACCTTGGCCGCGGTCGAATAGCGGCTGATGCGTGCCAGACCGGTGTCCACCACGTAGCGGATACCCGGCACGGTCAGCGAGGTCTCGGCCACGTTGGTCGCCAGCACCACGCGGTAGCCGTTGGAGGTCGAAAAGATCCGGTTCTGTGCCGCGCGGGTCAGCCGGGCATAGAGCGGTACCACTTCGGCGGGCGTCTTGCCCCCGGTCAACGCTTTCGACAGATGCTGCTCGGCATCGCGGATATCACGCTCGCCGGGCAGAAACACCAGCACGTCCCCCGGGCCTTCGCGCCAGAGCTCGCGGATCGCACGCTCCACCGCGCTCGGCGTATCGTCGTTGGCCGGCGGCCGATAGCGCACAGTCACCGGATAACCCCGGCCTTCGACATTGATGATCGGCGCATTGTCGAAGAATGCCGCGAACCGCTCCGGATCGATCGTCGCCGACGTGACGATGATTTTCAGGTCGCGGCGTTTCGCCAGGATGCGCTTGAGATAGCCCAGCAGAAAATCGATATTGAGCGTGCGCTCGTGGGCCTCGTCGATGATGATCGTGTCGTACTGGTTCAGATAGCGATCGCGCGCCGTCTCGGCCAGGAGGATGCCGTCGGTCATCAACTTGACCTGGGTCGTATCCGCTACCTGGCTTTCGAAACGTGTGGCGAAGCCGACCAGCGCGCCGAATTCGGTGCCGGTCTCGGCAGCGATTCGCTGGCCGACGCTGCGCGCGGCCAGCCGGCGCGGCTGGGTGTGGCCGATGCGTCCGGCGGCCCCCAGTCCGGCCTGCATACAGATCTTGGGCAGCTGTGTCGTCTTGCCGGAGCCCGTCTCGCCGCAGACGATGACGACCTGATGGTCGATCAACGCCTCGCGAATCTCATCGGCCCGTTCGGTGACCGGCAGGCCCTCGGCCAGTGTGATCGGCGGGCGGGCATCGCGCCGGGCCGCCGTCGTCGCGGCACTCGTTTCGAGCTCGCGGATCACCGCGTCGCGTGCCTTGCCCTCGGCACGCTCAAGGCGCATGGCCAGCCGATGCCGATCACGCGTGCGTGCCTCGGCCAGCAGGATTTGGGTATCAGTCTCGCGGGCGGTCAAACAATCTCTCTCGGCTGGGCGCGCCCGCAGGCACTGACGCGGGGCCACGCTTGGGCTAGGCTTGGGTGATTTCACACCGAGCCAACATGAATTTTCATACGCGCAAGTGGATCAAGCCCGAGGACCTGAACCCCAACGGCACGCTGTTCGGCGGTAGCCTGCTGCGCTGGATCGACGAGGAAGCAGCGATCTACGCCATCATCCAGCTCGACAACCCGCGTATCGTCACGAAGTACATCTCGGAAATCAATTTCGTTTCCAGCGCGGTCCAGTCGGACATCATCGAGCTCGGCATCGAGGCCACGAAATTCGGCCGCACGTCCATCACCATGCACGCCGCCGTGCGCAACATGATCTCGCGCAAGTCGATCCTGACCATCGAAGAACTGGTCTTTGTGGCAGTCGACGAGAACGGCAAGCCCCAACCCCACGGCAAGACCCAGATCACCTACGGTCGTGATCGCTTCGGCGATCCGGAAAAACCCGATTGATGCCGCGTCTTGCCTCGGGCCTGCGACGTCTCGCCCTGCTCGGCCTCGTGTGCGCCCTGCTCTCGGCCTGCGGCGCGCCGGCCACGCTCAAGCCGCGTGCCGGTTACTGGGCCGACCAGAGCGTGGCGGCCACAGCCTACAACCATCGCGTGCGGTTTCTGGTGCTGCATTACACCGACAGCGACGGCCCCCGGTCGCTCAAAGTCCTCACCGGCCCGCGCGTCAGCGCACATTATCTGGTCGGGCAAACACCAGCCACCCGCGGCGGCGCTCCGATCGTGCGTCAGCTGGTTCCGGAAAACGAACGGGCCTGGCACGCCGGAGTGTCGAGCTGGGCCGGCCGACACCAGATCAATGATTCATCGATCGGCATCGAGATCGTCAATCAGGGCCCGTACGATCGACAACGCCTGGATCGATGGCACCCGTTCGATGCGCAGCAGATCGCCGCAGTTACCGCTCTCGCTCGAGACATCATCAATCGATACGATATCGATCCGGCCAACGTGGTAGCCCATTCGGACATCGCGCCGGGCCGCAAGATCGACCCCGGCCCGGCATTTCCCTGGCAGGCCCTGCATCGCGCCGGGGTTGGCGCCTGGCCGGATGCGCAACGCGTGGCGCGCTATCGCCGCCTGTTCGCAAGCCAGCGACCCGACGTCCGCGCCATGCAGTCGCGGCTTGCGCATTACGGCTACGATCTGGACGTAACCGGCGTGATGGACGCGCGAACACGTCAGGTGCTGCGCGCCTTCCAGATGCATTTCCGGCCCAGCCGGTATGACGGCACGCCCGATATTGACACGCTGGCCCGGCTCTGGGCACTCGACGACCAGTATCGCTAGGGCGTGTTAACACTTCGCACGTAGCCGCGTGGCCGGTTTTTGGGCGCAACACGACGGGACGACGGTCATTTTTGTGCCATCCGGCGTGGTCGTTCGCGAGGCCAGAATGACGGCCGTACGCGCCCGATGCCTTGTCTTGCAAAAAATGCGCGCCGGCGCGGCGCACGCGGGACGTGTTAACAGGCCCTGGCCACGGGCTCCGGCATGAAAAAAGCGGCGCCGAGGCGCCGCTTTGTCGTCGAGCAGCGCTCGAAACCGCTGTCTACATCGGCGGCACAGTGCCGTTCTTGCCGACGATCACTTTCTTGGCCGTCAAACGGCCGTCCGCGTTGCTTGTGACTATCGCGAAGGCATGTGCCCCCGTTTTCAGATCCGGGACCGCGCCCGGGGCAACCTTGACCGTCGGCACATCCCGCGGCACGACGATGGTCTTGGTGCCCTGGCCGTAATCCACTTTCAGCGTGATCGTGTCGCCGCCGCTGTTCGTATGCTTCACGGTGCCGTTGGTCATGCTGGAACCGGCGCTCATCGCGCCGCCGGATTTCGATTCGACGGTGCCGTTTGTCATGGACGATCCGGCGGTCATCGAGCCGCTCGACTTCGATTGTACTGTGCCATTGGTCATGCTCGAGCCTGCGGTCATCGAGCCGTTTCCCTGTCCGGCCTCGGCAGGCGACAGATCCCAGCCATAATCGCCGAGTCCGGTCCCTTTCATGCTGGGCGGAAAGATCACCATCTCCAGCGCCTGATGTTGGCCGCCGCGCTCGACGTTGGCCGTGCCGATGAATGTGCCCTGCTCGATGTGGTCGAGATCACCCGGCACGGCCGTGGCTACCCCGGTATCGGCGGTCAGAGCCACGGTCCGAACCTGGCCGTTATCGGTCTTGAGTTTGACGCTCTGCTTCGTGCTGGCCGTGATCACCCCGCGAAGATGCTGGGTCTGGGACGCCGTATCGGCCGCGAAGGCCGGCAGCACAGTGAACGCGGTTGCCAGTGACACAGCGCACGCCGAAACAATATAATTGCGCGCTACTTTTTTTCTCATGATATGACGCAACTCTTAGTTGATTGCCGTATCGCTAAAGTAACACGTCGGGCGACCGACGCCAGCCGGCGTGCCGGTCTCGACTATCGCAACTGTAGACGCGCGATTTCATCGGCCAGCGCGTGGACCTGCTCGGCCAGTCGTTGGGCGAGCCAGTAGCTGCCCTGCATGTGATAGGCCAGCGCCCGGTCGGGCGCGGGGCCGGGCGCATCCGGCCGATGTCGGGCCACCAGCAGTCCCAGTCGGCGAGTATCTCCCGAACGCAGGGCACGCGACATCGCCAGCAACAGGCGCCGAAGCACGGAGCGTCGTATGCCGAGCAGCTCATGCGTATCGCCCCAGTGCGGCGCATCGTCGCGCCCATCGTTGGCCGCGGCCAGAATTTCGAGCCCACACAGGATCGAGCGATGCAGACGCTGGATCTCTTCCAGCCGCGCGGCATCGACGCCGAGTTCCCGCGAGACCGGGTAGATGAGCGAGCGCATCACCACCAGCCGCTGCGACAGACGTGCGAACGCCGTGACCTGTTCCGAGGCCGACAGCGCGGTACCGATCATCACGCGTGGATACAGACGGGCGCACTCGCGCAGATTGTCGGCCAGCCGGAATCGCCAGTCGTAGGTGGCATAGAGCGGAAGCGCGAACGAAAACAGCAGCGCGAGCACCGTTCCGATGGCCACGTTGGCCGCCCGCCAGAGACCGACATCGATCGGATTGCTGCCGTTGCCCGCCACGATCACCAGCGTGATGGCGGTCAACAGGGCGATATAGCCGGCTCGACCGATCGCGTGATAGGCACAGACACCGGCCATGATGGAGGCGAGCGCATAGGTCAGCAGGTTCGAGCCGAGCAACGCGTGTTGCCCGATGAGCGCCAGCCCTAGCACGGCGCCGATGCCCGTGGCCACGCCGCGCTCGAAGGCCTTGCGACGGATATTGCCGTGATGCTGCAGGCCACCAATGACCACGAGTAGCGTCACCGAGGCCCAGAACCCGTGCGGAATACCGAGGCCGGCGGTGAGCCCGATGGATGCGGCGACCGCCACCCCGACCCGGATCGCGTGCAGATAGCGCGCGTTGAGGTAGCGAAAATACGGCGAACCGAGCAGATGCCAGAAATAGCTGGTCGGTGTGCGGCGTCCGAGTCGACGCATCGCGCGCCGCAGACGTGCGATCAACGGGTGCCCGCAGCCGCTCCGGCCAGCTTTTCACGTGCCGCAATGGCTCTGGCGGCGGCGTCTTCGCGGTCCGCGCCGAACACGGTCATGTGTCCCATCTTCCGGCCCGGGCGCGCTGCCTGCTTGCCGTACAGATGAAGCTTGAGATCCGGATCGTCGAGCACGCGCGCCCAATCCGGCTCACCGGCCGACCACAGCTCCCCGAGCAGGTTGACCATCGCCGACGGGCGAAGACGTTGCGTGTTGCCCAGCGGCAGGCCGCAGACGCTGCGCAGCTGCTGCTCGAACTGCCCGGTCACGCAAGCATCGAAGGAAAAATGACCGGAATTGTGGGGCCGCGGCGCCAGCTCGTTGACCACCACCGACCCATCACGACCGATGAAGAACTCGACACACAGCACGCCGACCACATTCAGCGCCTCGAGCACGCCGTGCGCGATCTCGATGGCGCGCGCGCTCACCGCCGGATCGAGCTCGGCATCGGGAATCGAGACATCCAGGATGTGATCGCGATGACGGTTCTCGGTCACGCCGTAATGGGCGAACGCGCCGTCGAGGCCGCGAGCGGCGACGACAGAGACTTCACACGCGAAATCCACGAACCCTTCGAGTACGGCCTCGCCCTGACCGATCGACTGCCAGGCGGCATCGGCTTCCTCGGGCGCGCGGATCACGGCCTGTCCCTTGCCGTCATAACCGAAACCCGCGGTCTTGAGAACACAAGGCGTGCCCAGTCGCGCGATGGCGGCGTCGAGCGTGGCCCGGTCGGGCACGTGCTCGAAAGGCGCCGTGGGAAAACCCGCCTCGTGCAGGAAATCCTTTTCTCGACGACGATGCTGGGCCACGTGCAGCACTCGCCCGCCGGGGCGCACCGGCACCCGCTCGGCGGCGGTCGCCGCGGCCTCGAACGGCACGTTCTCGAATTCGAAGGTGACCACATCGACCCGCGCGGCGAAGTCGGCCACCGCATCCAGATCCATGTAGTCGGCCACCATCTCGAGGTCGGCGATCTGGCCCATGGGCGTATCACGCCCCGGCGACAGCGTGGCCAGGCGATAGCCCATCCGACGCGCGGACAGGCCCAGCATGCGACCGAGCTGGCCGCTGCCCAGCACCCCGATCGTCGCCCCGGGCCGGATCGTGTCGTGTTCGATTCGGCTCATGTCAGTGACTGTCCTTCGACCTTGGCGGCCTGCTCGGTACGAAAATCGGACAGCCGCTGACGCAGCGCCGGACGCGTGGTGGCCAGTTGCGCAATGGCGAATAGTGCGGCGTTGCGTGCGCCGGAGTCACCAATGGCGAAGGTGGCCGTGGGCACGCCACCCGGCATCTGCACGATCGACAGCAGCGAATCCAGCCCGTTGAGCGCACGACTCTTGACGGGCACGCCGAGCACCGGAACCAGCGTCTGGGCCGCGACCATGCCCGGCAGATGCGCAGCCCCCCCGGCGCCGGCGATGATGACTTCCAGCCCGCGTGATTCGGCGGCATGCGCGTAGTCGCGCATCTTGTCCGGCGTGCGATGGGCCGAGACGATCTCGCATTCGTGCGGAATATCGAATTGCTCGAGCATCTCGTGCGCGTGGTTCATGGTGTCCCAATCAGAGGAACTGCCCATGATCACGCCGACGAGCGGGCTTTCCGTACGCATTCTCGTCCCCTTCGGGTCGCTAAAAAGCGGCGTAGTTTAGCAAGCGCGCCGCATTCTGGCGGCGGCTGCGACAAAAGACTGATACGCGAGCCGCCTCATTCGAGCACCACGAGCCGATTGGGCAACTCGTTGCGTGCCCTGGTGGCCGGGACAGCCTCGGCCAGCTGCGTGCCACAGGCCTGAATGCATTCAAGGAAGCCGGCCTCGGTTTCACCGGCACGCACGCGGGCAACAAACGCCTGCGTGATGTCCTGCCAGGCTGTATCGTCGACCCGTTCGGCGATACCGTGGTCCACCAGAATCTCGACATAGCGCTCGGCTTCGGCCACGAAGACGAGCACACCCGTGGCTGCTGCCGTCCGATGCAGATTCTGCGCCAGAAACTGGCTGCGCGCGAGGGCCGCGGCACGCACGTGACGCACGCCACGCGGCACCAGTCGCGGCGCGATCCGCGGATGGCGAAAGATCAGCCCGAGACCGACGAAGACCGCCCACTGCACCAGAATCAGCGTGCGCGTATCGACAAACGCGGGAAAGAAAACGACCACCCCGGGGAGCACGAGCGCGATCAAAGCGGCCCAGAGCAGGCCGATCCAGCGATAGTCATCGGCAGCCGCCGTGGTGACTGTGACCACCTCGGCGTCCGTGTGCCGCTCGATCTCGGTGATCGCCGCGGCGATGCGCTCGCGCGCATTGGTATCGAATAGCGTCATTGTCTACCAGCCTCCTGAAGCGCCGCCGCCGCCAAAGCTGCCGCCCCCGCCGGAAAAGCCGCCGCCGCCGCCGAGACCGCCAGAGCCACCGCCACCGGTGGGCATGATCCAGGGCGCGCCGCGCCGACGCCGTCGACGGCCGCGGCCGTTGAACAGCCCGCCCATGCCGGAGCCGAAAACGCCGGCGATGCCGATCATCAGACCGAGCCAGAGAAACGTATGCATCATCGAGGGGCCGTGATGCGGGGTTGGCGCAGTATGGCCCTGCGAGGTGCCCTGACCGGTCCCGGGATTGCCACCGAGCGTTTTGACGATGGCCGCCGTGCCGGCGATCACGCCGCCGTCATAGTCGTTCTGGCGAAACGCTGGCCGTATGATACGGCGCACGATCATCGACGAACGCGCATCGGTGAGCTGGCCTTCCAGACCGTACCCGACCTCGATACGGATCGCGCGCTGCTTCTTCGCGATGAGCAGCAGTGCCCCGTTGTCCTTGGCCTTCTGGCCGATGCCCCAGGCCCGGCCGAGCTGCACGCCGTAATCGACGATCGACGTATCCCCCAGATCCGGCACGGTCACGACCACGACCTGATCGCCATTGGTCTGCTCCAGACCGGCGAGCATGTCGGTGAGGCGCTGTTCGGCCGCTGGCGAGAGCATGTCGGCCTTGTCGACCACGCGCCCGGTCAGCGCCGGCAGATCCGGTGCCGCCGCCGCGGCCTGCACGAGCAGCAGCGCCAGCAGCATCACCCGGCCGTAGCGAACAACGGCGCATCCCATCAGGCGTGTCTTCATCAGAACTGGACCTGCGGTGCCTCGGCGGCGCCAGCGGTCGTGGCTTCGAAATTGGCGTGCTGTGTCATGTCACCGTAGAGCAGCCAGTGCCAGAAACGGCCCGGAAACGTGACGAGTTCCGTGTTGTAGGCCTGGACAGCCTGGATGTAATCCCGTCGCGCGACAGCAATCCGGTTTTCGGTGCCTTCGAGCTGGGATTGCAGTGTCAGAAAGTTCTCGCTGGATTTGAGATCGGGATACCGCTCCGAAATCGCCAGCAGATGCGATAGCGCACCGGTCAACTGTTCCTGGGCATCGATGTATTGCTGCATCTTGTGCGGCTGATCGAGCGTGTCCGCGTCCACATTGATGGCCGTCGCCCGCGAGCGGGCCTCGACGACGGATGTCAGCGTCTCCTTTTCATGCGCGGCATAGCCCTTGACCGTCGCCACGAGGTTGGGCACCAGATCCGCCCGACGCTGGTACTCGTTCTGTACCTGGGACCAGGCCGCCTTGACCGCCTGATTGTCCTTGGGAATCTGGTTGACGCCGCAACCGGCCAGCATGGCGAGTAGAATCAGCATCACTACCGGGCGTATCGGCACGGCACGACGAACGAGGCTTGTACGCATGGGCGCTCGGTCCTTGGGTTATCGAAGGCTTGATGTTAGAGCCACTGCCCCCGCGGACGCGAGCCCCATGCAGCACTCAGAACGCCAGCTGCGGCGATTCCGGCGGCGGCTCGGCGAACGGCCGCGCCTTGGCCAGGGCCATCCAGTGGCGTGTTTCCAGCTGATAGTCGCCGATCGGCGCAGAGCGTGCGATGCGATATCCGTGGTTCGGATGATGAAAGGCCACGCCGTAGGCATCGGGAATCTCGCTGACATCGGCGATGTCATCAGCCAACACGAAATAGATGCCCGCGGCCAGTTCGCGATAACGCTCGATCTTGGCATGGCGCAGCTCGCCGAGCAGATCGGACCGGCGAACCTTGATCTCATGGACCTGCGGTACCAGATGATCGGCACGCAGCCCCGGTACGAGCGACAGCACATCGGGCCGGCAGGTCCGCCATTTGTCTTCGTGGATCGTGCGAATCGACAGCTCGGTGAAAACGAGCCGGCCGCCATCGACCAGGTGCCGGGCGGTGGCCGCCACGCTCCGGGCATGCGCCGCCCGAGCCGCGCGATTGGCCTGCAGTCCGGCCGTCAGGGCATCGCGCCCACCGGCACTCAGTTCGAATCGGCTGGCGATCTCGCGCTCGGGATATTCCACGATGAGCCCCCAGCGCAACAGGTCAAGATCGATATTGTCATGACAGGCCCAGCCCTGACTGCGCCAGTAATGACGCAGCCGCGTGGCATGTCGTCTGGGCAGCGGCACGGGGGCGATCGTATCGTCGTACTCGGCCATCGCTACACCGAGATGGTCGTGTCGGGCGAGGCCTGCGCCAGGCTCCGACGAAACACCGCCCAGGCCATGATGCCGGCCAGCAGATTGCCGGTCAGCGCGCCCATGCCCACGCTCGTCATGCTGCCGGCCCAGACGCCGATCGCGACACAGGGCAGATAGCAGACGAACAACCGGGCGAAAGAAATCAGCATCCCGCGGACCGGCCAGTTGAGCGCATTGGAGGCCGAAACGACAAGCATGCAGATCCCGAGCAGCGCATAGCTGGGCAACATGAACCGGATCAGCGCGGTCAGCCCCTGCTGGACCGCGGGCGCGCCGGCCAGGCCGGCCGCGACCCAGGGCGCTGCCAGGGCCATGACCAGGCCGAAGACCAGCTGCCAGACGAGCGCGGCCTGAAAGGCGATATAGGTCAGTGCCCGAATCCGTCCCCAGTCGCCGCCCCCATAGCAATGCCCCAGCCACGGCGGCAGCGACATCGTCAGACCGAGCACGAGCATCAGGGACATGGTCTCCAGCCGGCTTGCCAGCCCCCAGGCGGCGACCGCTGAATCGCCGAGCGAGGCGATCAGGCCCGTGGCGGCCATCGCCGCCAGCGGCGGCATGAGCTGGCTGATCATCGCCGGCCCGGCGATCACCGCGAACGGCCCCGTCGAGCGCTTGATCTCGGCCCCCAGGCCGTGCCGGGCCAGCCAGTCTTCTTGCGACAGCCGCCACACGAGAACAACCAGCCCCACGAGAAACGCGAGCACGGTCGCGACCGCCGCGCCGGGCAGCCCCAGTCCCGGGATCGGGCCAAAACCGAAGATGAAGATCGGATCGAGCACCAGGTTGAGCAGACTCGTGAGCATCATGAGCAGGCCCGGCAGACGCGTGTTGTTGTGCGCGCGGAACAGCGTATAGCCGAAATACAGGAGCGCGGCGAGCCAGTTCGCCACCAGCTGGATCGCCCAGTACGGCGAGATACGCGACAGCGTGTCGGCGTTGGCGCCGAGCCGGCTGAAGATTGGGGCATGGGTGAACCACAGCAGAACCGCCAGAACGCCCAACGCCATGCTCCCGCCGAACAACACGAGCGAGCCGAGCCGGCGCGATCGCGCGATTTCACCGGCGCCGATCGCGCGCGAAATGAGCGCGGCGATCGCGATACCGAGACCGACCTGGATACCGATCATCAGGAACGTGACCGGAAACGTGAACGATTGCGCGGCCAGGGGCTGGGTTCCCAGACGCGAAACGAAGGCCGCATCGACAAGCTGGAAACCGAGCAGCGACAGAATGCCGATCGCCATCGGCCACGTCTGGTGAAACAGTTGACGGCGCAGCGGCCAGAGCGACGGGGTGTGTGCGGAATCCGACACGTGACGGTGCCATTGCCGGCGAAATGATGTGCGAGAGTCTACGCCATGCCCCAAGCGGCCCACGGGTCCGCACGAGCCGATAGACTGTGCCGGTCTTCACGAGAACCGAGCTCGCCATGAACGCGAACGCCCCCTGGCCTGCAGCCATCATCTTCGATCTCGACGGCACGCTGATCGACAGCGCGCCGGATATCGCGGCCGCCGTCAGTCGCGCGCTCTCCGCAGACGACATCACGGTCGAGCCCGACGAAGTTCGTGATTACATTGGTGACGGCGCCGCCCGGCTGCTCGAACGCGTTCTGGCGGCGCGCGATCGCAGCCTCGATGCAGCCACGCTCGAGGCACGTCTGCATGATTTCCATGCCGCATATGCCGATGCCCCCTGCACGCATACCGTGTGCTACGACGGCGCCCTCGAGATGCTGGATGCCGCCAGGCAACAAGGCTGTCGCCTGGCGATCTGCACCAACAAGCCACAGGCGATCGCCGAACGCGTGCTGGCGGGACTCGCGCTCGAATCCCGTATCGATGTACTGATCGGCGCAGGCACGTATCAGCTCAAGCCGGACCCGGAACCGCTGCTCGCCTGTCTCGCCGCGCTGGGCTCGGACCGCGAGGCAGCCATCTACGTCGGCGACATGGCCGTGGACCGCGAGGCGGCGCGTGCCGCGTGCCTGCCCGTTGTGCTGACCCGCTTCGGCTATGCCGGAAACGACGTCGCCGAGCTCGGCCCGGATGCGGTGCTGGACACCTGGCAGGAGTGGCCGGCGGTATGCAAGACGCTGGCCACAGCCCGACGGACCCCGTCCTGATCCGGCATTTAGGGAACCTCTGATCTATTCATCCACGGTCGCGCCGGTGTCTTTTGCGCGCGTCTGACAAGACGCCGCGAGCGCCGTTTGCTGAATGCAAATGAGCGAGCGGCAACGCCGCTCAGGCGCGCGCAAAAGCCCGGCCGCCAAGCGGTTTGGCCCAAAAGGCCGCGCTACGGCGTTGCATGGCTGGATCATGGCGTGGCTATGACGCGGCGCCATGCGCCTTGTATCGTGGCCTTTGGCGACTCAAACGCGACCGTGGATGAATAGATCAGAGGTTCCTTAGGTTGCACACAAAGGGTTGTCGCACGCTAAGCTTGTGACCGTGAATAGCGTTCTCAGTACACCGACGACCGTCGATTGGCCAGCCTGGCCGACCTACGGCCTCGAAGACGACCTGCTGCCCCGGCTCGAAGCCTGGCAGCGGTCGGGCGTGACCACCGCCGCCCTGGCCACCCTCGTGCAGATCGTCGGATCATCACCGCGACCGCTCGGTAGCGAAATGGCGGTCACCGCGGATGGCCGGATCGCCGGCTATGTCTCGGGCGGCTGCGTCGAGGGCGCGGTCGCCGCGGAAGCCGGCGAGGTGATCAGCAGCGGCCGCCCGAAGCTACTCGACTACGGCGCAGGCAGCCCGGTGCTGGACGTGCAGCTGACCTGCGGCGGGCGGATCGCCATCCTTGTCCGGCGCCTGGACGATCTCGGCCGTCATGTCGCTCATCGGCGCGCCGAACGCCGCGCACGCCGTGATTGCTGGCTCGATATCGATCTGGAACACGGCAGCGAACATGCGGTGGCGGCCGAGGCCCCCGGGCCGCGCACCGGGGTGTTTCGTCAACACTATCCGGCAATGGCACGGCTGGTGCTCGTCGGCGGCGATCCGATCACCCTGGCGGTGGCCCAGCTTGCCGAGCAACTTGGACTGGAAGTGGGCCTGTTGCGCCCCTATGGCCCGAGCGCGCCGCCGCCCGGTGTGCGGCTGGCCTTCTATGACACACGAGCGCTGGCCACTGCGTTGCCGGCCGTGGTCTGCGATCAGGCCACGGCCATTTACAGCCTTACGCACGACATCGACGATGACGAAAGCGTGCTCTTGCACGGCCTGGCCTCTCCGGCCTTTCGGCTTGGCGTACTCGGCAGCCGACGCAAGGCCGACGAGCGCCGGGCCCGCCTGATCGCGCGCGGCGTCCCCGAATCCGAGATCGCGCGGATCGACATGCCGGCCGGTATCGACATGGCTGCCACCAATCCGCGCGAAATCGCCCTGTCGATCGTGGCCCGCGTGGTCGCCGCCCGGCCGAGGGCCTGCCCGATCGCTGCATTCGCATGAACACGATCGTGCTGGCCGCCGGCGCCTCGCGTCGGTTTGGTCCGGCCAACAAGCTGCTTGCCCAAGCGCCCGCCCGGCCGTTGATCGTGATCACCGTGGCCCGCGTGCTGCAGGCGACCCGCGGGCCGGTGACCCTTGTCGTCGGCTATCAGTCACGGCGCCTCATCGCTACCCTGGCACGCCATGGACTGATATCGCGCCGTCTGCGCATCGTGCGCAATCCCTGCCCGCGCGCCGGACTCGCCCATTCGCTCGGTCACGGGCTCCGCGCGGCACCGCGTCTGGACAGCGCGCTGTTGATTCATCTGGGCGACATCCCGACGGTCTCACGGCACTGTCTGACTGCTCTGGCGCGCGCCTGTCGCCACGGGGCGCTGGCAGCTCGGACCGACGGCGACCGGGGCCCTGGCCATCCGGTCCGTGTGGCGCGCGCCGCGATACCCGCACGATCGGGCGCCGACGATGCCGGTCTGCGCGCCGGACTCGCCGCGCTTGGACACACACAATTCGTGCACATGCCATGCAGTAGCACGTCGGCGGACGATATCGACACCCGCCAAATGATACGCACTCGCAACTGAGGCGTTCACCGCGCGACCGAACGATCGGCCGGCCGACGCAACGCGCACCGCGCGTTGATTACCCGAGTGCATAACGCGGTCGTGCTGTCTTGTTGACGGTCTCCCGTGCACTCGTAAAGGTGTAATTCTCCTAACCCAATGGCGACTTCAAGGCGGCGACTGCCGCCCGATGGAGAGGCATTCAATGAAAGACGACCACGACGACGCCAAGCGGCCGACGGACGAGGCCAAGGCCGCCGGCACCGGTCGCGAGCATTCGCCGTCGCGACGACGCTTCATGCGCAATATCGGCCTGTCGAGCCTGGCTGCCGGCGCCGCCAGCACCGGCTTTGGCAGTGCCTTTGCCGCCGGCGACAAGCACGCCGACGAGACAGACGCCGACGCACCGGGCGCTGGCAAACAGCGCGTGACCTTCAAGATCAACGGCCAGATGAAGCAGGTCGATGTCACACCCAACACCGTGCTGCTCGATGCGATCCGACAGAATCTCGAAATGTCGGGTACCAAGAAAGGCTGCGACCACGGTCAGTGCGGGGCTTGCAACGTGCACGTCAATGGCACCGTGATAAATTCCTGCCTGAGCCTGGCCGTCATGCACGACGGCGACGAGATCACCACCGTCGAAGGCCTCGGCAGCGCCGAGGATCTCGGCGATCTGCAACAGGCCTTCTGGCAAGCCGACGGCTATCAGTGCGGCTACTGTACATCCGGCCAGATGATGACCGCCGCCTATATCCTCAAGGACAAGCGAATCGGCACCTCCGGCGACGAACTGCGCCAGGCCATGAGCGGCAATCTGTGCCGTTGCGGTGCCTACAAGAACATCGAAGCCGCGATCGCCCAGGCACGCGGCAAGCTTCAGGGGGCCTGATCCATGCGCGATTTTTCCTATACGCAGGCAGGCTCGGTCGGTGCGGCCGTCAAGGCGCACGCCCAGGGCCAGGACGCGGCCTATATCGCAGGCGGCACAACGTTGCTCGACCTGGCCAAGCTTGAAGTGATGCGACCGGGGCATCTGGTCGACGTGCGCAAGACCGGTCTCGACCAGGTCGAGCGCACGAGCGACGGCAGGTTGCGTATCGGCACCAACGTGACCAATACCGACCTGGCCTACCACCCGCTGGTCCAGGAGCACTACCCGGTGTTGTCCGAGGCGATTCTCGCCGGCGCCGCAACAGGCATCCGCAACAAGGCCACGACCGGCGGCAACATCATGCAACGCTGTCGCTGTTCCTATTTCCGCGACAACGTCTCGCCTTGCAACAAGCGTGAACCGGGCTCCGGCTGTTCGGCGATCGGCGGCAAGAGCCGTGCCGTGTTCGCGGTGCTCGGCGTATCCGATCACTGCATCGTGGCCCATCCCTCCGACATGTGTGTCGCCATGGCCGCGATCGGGGGGTATGTGACCGTCAACGGCCCACAGGGCGAGCGTGATATCGATTTCCTCGACTTCCATCTTCTGCCGGGCGATACGCCGGCGCAGGAGCATGCGCTCGAGCCCGGCGAGATGATCACGCACGTCACGCTCGATGCGCCGCTTCAGGGGGCCGGCTCTCATTATCTCAAGCTGCGCGATCGTGCCTCGTATCAATTCGCGCTCGCCTCGGCCGGCGTGATCGTGGCCACCGATGGCAACACCATCCGCGATGCCCGCATCGCACTCGGTGGCGTCGGCACCAAGCCGTGGCGCGCAGCCGATGCCGAAAAGGCGCTCATCGGCCAGCCAGCCAGCGAAGACACGTTCGCCAGGGTCGCCGAGATCGCGTTCAAGGGCGCGCGCCCGACGGAATCCAATGCCTTCAAGGTGCCGCTCGGCAAGCAGGCGATCGTACGGGCCCTGACGACGGTCACGGGCCCGCAGGCATCGTGATCACGCAATCCACGGCCCGCCTCGTCTTGTCGGGCGTGCGCACGACGACAGACGTCGCCCCCTGTGTCCCCATCAATCTCCGCACGGTCTGGTACGGAGCATCAACAGACCCCACGGGAGCCTTTTCATGAGCCAGAGCATCATCGGCGCGGCCAAGCCGCGCGTCGACGGCCCGGCCAAGCTGTCCGGTCAGGCACGCTATGCGGCCGATCATTTCCCGGCGAACATGGCCTATGCCTACGGCGTGTTCTCGACCATTGCCGCCGGCAAGATCGCCTCGATCGACGTCTCCAAGGCCAGGCAGCAGCCGGGCGTGATCGAGATCTTTCATCACGGCAATTTCCCGCATCTGCATCGCTCGCCTTCGAGTTTCGCCAGCCAGACCAAGGTCGACGAGACCCGGCTGCCCTTCGAGGACGACACGATCTACTACGGCGGCCAGTTCGTGGCGCTTGTAGTGGCCGACACGTTCGAAAACGCCCGGGATGCCGCGCATTACGTCGATGTCCAGTACACGCCGAGCGAACCGGTCACGAGTCTTTCCCAGGCGCTGCAGAAGAACGGCTCGAAACCGTCCGAGAAGAACCAACACGAGCGCGGCAATCCCGACGGCGCCTACCAATCGGCCCCGCACAAGATCGAGGCCACCTATACCACCCCGGTCGAAACGCATAATCCGATGGAGATGCACGCGACCACGGCGTCCTGGAACGACGGCGATCTGACGTTCTACGAGGCCAGCCAGGGGGTGGTGTTCGCCAAGAACACGATTGCGGCCATCTTCGGCATCAATCCGGCACGCATCGATGCCCGGTCGCCTTATATCGGTTCCGGCTTCGGCAGCAAGCTCTGGATCTGGCCGCACGCGGTCTGTGCCACGGCCGCCTCACGCGAGCTCGGGCGCCCCGTGCAGTTGATGGTGCCCCGCCATCAGATGTTCACGACGACGGGCCATCGACCGGCGACGCAACAGAAACTGCGTCTGGCGACCGACGACGACGGCAAGCTGGTATCGATCAGCCACGATTCCGTGAACTCGACGTCGTTCGTGAATCGCTACGTCGAGACCTGCGGGGTCTGTACGAGCAGTCTGTACGGCTGCGACAACGTCCGTGTCACCGAAGGAACGGCCCAGGTCAACCAGGGTACGCCGACATCGATGCGCGCCCCGGGCGCCGCCCCGGGTCTGTTCGCGCTGGAATCGGCGATCGACGAGATGGCCGAAGCCCTGAACATGGACCCGCTGGCATTCCGGAAGAAGAACTATACCGAGCGCGACGGCAGCCAGGACAAGCCCTTTTCCAGCATCCATCTGATGGAGGCCTACGATCGCGGCGCCGAGAAATTCGGTTGGTCGAAGCGCGATCCCGAAATCGGCTCGATGCGCAACGGCACGGAAATCCTCGGCTGGGGCATGGCGGCCTGCAACTGGGATGCACTGCGCCAGTCCAGTCATGCCCGGGTGGCGCTGCGTGCCGATGGCCGGGCGATGGTGTCCTGCGCCACCCAGGACATCGGCACGGGCACGTATACGATCATTGCCCAGACCGTGGCCGACATCACCGGCCTGCCGCTGGATCGCATCGACGTGGAAATCGGCGACAGCGCCTATCCTAGCGGGCCGATCTCGGGCGGCTCCTGGGCCTCGGCTTCGGCCTTGCCGGCCGTCCAGAACGCAGCCAGGAAGGCTGTCGATCAGCTCAAGGGGTTTGCCACGCAGGACGGTGCAACCTACGCCGATGCCTCGACCGACAAGCTGTCCTTCGATAACGGCACGCTCTCGCTCGAGGGCGGTGAATCAACCGATTACACCGCCGTACTCAAGGGCCAACGGCTGGCCGAAGCCTTCGGTGAAGCCTATACCGGTGGCGACGAGAAAAAGGACGGCTATTCGTATCGTTCCTTCGGTGCCCACTTCGTCGAGATCGGTTGGGATCCCGGCATCTCGCGTCTGCGCGTGCATCGGGTGGTCAGCGCCATCGATGTCGGCCAGATCGTCAACGAAAAGACCGCGACCAACCAGGTCGAGGGCGCGATCGAGATGGGTATCGGCATGGCGTTGTTCGAGGCTACCGAGTACGACCACCGCAGCGGCATGCCGGTCAACAACAACTACGCTGAATACGTCGTGCCGACCCACGCGGACAGCCCGGAGAGCATCGATGTCGTGTTGCTGGATTATCCGGACTACAAGCTCAACGAACTCGGCGTGCGTGGTATTGGGGAAATCGGCATCACGGGCATGGCAGCGGCCGTGGCCAACGCCGTCTACCATGCGACCGGCAAGCGCGTCCGCGACCTGCCCATCCGTATCGAGGATCTGATGCGCACCTGAACACACAGCGGATGTGCGTTGCGAGGCGGCCTTCGAGGCCGCCTTTTTCATGCGCGGTCACAGACCGGTGCTTCGCGTCCCGACCGGCCGTTCGTTTTCATGTGCGATTTTTTTTGCCGCGGATTAAACCTTTACGAATGAGGATTGTCACATAGGGAAATAACGACTCGGAAAACAACGCGCCTGCGGAAAAGGCCATGCATGTACTGATTATCGAAGACGATCCTCAACTGGCGATGCATATCGGCGATGCGCTCGAATCAGCGGGCGACGAGCCTGATTTCGCAGACGATGTGCCGCTGGCCATCCGGTTGTGCGAAATGAATCGCTACGACGCCATACTGCTGGATGCGACCCTGCCCAAATGCGGCGACGCACAGTGTTTTACCGAACGGCTGCGCGATGCGGCAAGACGCGACACGCCGGTACTGGCACTGGCGGCACGGCACGAGCTGTTGTGTCATTGCCGCGGCGAACGCATGCGCAGTGCCGTGTTCCGGGCCGAAGACGATCCGACGCTGCTGCTCAAGGGCCTGCATCGACTCGTGGCCGAGTGCGGTGACCCGCTATCGCAGCTGAGCGCCGGCGACCTGCACATGGATCTGGAACGCCAGAGCGTGTATTGCGGTCAGGTGCCGGTCGAGCTCGCGCCCATCAGCTTTCGTATTCTTGAGCTGCTCGTACGCGCCTTCCCCGGCGTGGTGACCCGAGCCCAGATCGAGAAACAGATCTGGAACGATCAACCGCCGGAGTCAGATGCCGCACTGCGCGGACACATCCACCGCCTGCGCCAGCTCCTGGAGCGCCCAACCGCACGCAAGATGATTCGCACCGTGCATGGGATCGGTTACCAGCTCGATGCGGCGGTCCAGCGCGCTTCATAGGCACATGCCGTAGCGACCTGAGGCTAGGGTCTGTCGATGTGTCGTTCGAGCGTCTTTTCGTCGAGAGACCGCCGTGTGTCCGGCAAGGCGCGAGTCGCCGATCGTGGCGCGCCACGATCCAGACGGGCAACGCCGCAGGGCGCCCATCGTCGATTTTTCATGGGCGGCCCAACCCAAAGGGACAAGCGCTGTTTTGCGGCAATACAGCGCTTGGCGCGGACTCGCACGAAACATCAAAAGGCCCCAGGGCCTTTTAACACTTCGCACGTGGCCGCGTTACCGCCCGATGGGACGGCGGTCATTTTCCGCAATCCGGCGTTGTCGTTCGCGACGCCAGAATGACAGCCGTACGCGCCCGCTACCCTGTCTTGCAAAAAATGATTCCCGGCGCGGCGCACGCGGGACGTGTTAACAGGCCCCAGACGGCTCCAGGCCGACTGGGGTCGCTTCGGTCATGGCGCATACGAGGCGCATGTGCCCGTACGCGCCAGCCAAGACGTGTGTTGCCCGGTCCGTCCGATCAGCCCGTCGGGCTCGAGCCCAGCATCGGCACGACGATGCCGGCGATGAGCAGAATCAGCGCCCCGCCGAGGCGCGAGGAAATCTGGGCGAACGGCATGAGCTGCATTCGGTTGGCGGCCGAGAGGACGGCCACGTCGCCCGTGCCGCCCATGTTGGCCATGCAGAGTCCGGCCGTGATCGCTGCCTCGATCGGATAGAAACCCATCAGACGGCCCACGAGCCCGGCCCCGAGTGCCGCCCCGGCCACGACCGCGAAGACGATCAGGACATACGTGAGGCTCATCGCATCGATGACCTGGCCCAGATCGGTATAGGCCACGCCGATGCCGAACAACAGAGCCAGCGTCCAGTTCCGCGCGACGAACTGGAACCAGTGTGCCGCGGCCGTGTTCACCGCCGCTGGCATCAGGCCGGCGATCTTGATGGCCGCGACCAGAACGATCATCAATGCATACGGATGCAATGGGATGAAGCGCCCGAGGATTGCCCCGGCCACATAGAACGTCAGTGCCGCCACCAGACCGATGCCGAGCGTCTCCAACGTCGGCGTCGACTCGTTCTTTTCGATATGCACGCCGGGCATCATCTGGCCGTTGCCGGTCAGGCTCGGCACCCGTCGTCCGAGGGCATCCAGCAGGCCGGCGATGATGATGGCGAACACGTTGCCGAGCGCCAGCGCCGGCACCAGAATGGAAATATAGTAGCTGGCCGGTTTGCCCAGCAGCTGCTCGTAGATCTGACTCATGGGCACCGCGCCGGCGCCCATGCCACCGCCCATGATGGGCAGCGTGATCACGGTCACGGCCTCGGTCGGCGAAAAACCGAGCACCATGCCGACCAGGGCAGCCAGTAGACAGGCGCCCGCGACCGCGCTGATCAACGGTAGCGCAAAGCGCTTGCCGACCTTGATCAGAATCGTCGACGGCATGCCGAGAATGCTGCCCGTGATGAGTGCAGCGATATAGAAATTCAGAAATCCGCCACCCTTCATGAATTCCGTGACGTTGGCGGTGACATCAGCCGGCAGCCATTCGAGATGAACCAGCGCGGCGGCCGAGAAAATGGCCAGTATCGCCCCGCCGCCGAGATAACTCTTGACCACCGGCAGCCGATCGCCCACGAAACCGAAGAACTCGCCGAGCAGCATGATCACCATGAAGGCGCCGATCATGCCTGAGGGCAGCGTATCGGTGGCCATCGCCGTGATCATGACAGCGACAGCCGCCCCGAACATGACCGGACTGAGGCCGAAAATACGAACGTGTGGCAGTCTTTCCTGCCACGGGGTGTCCGCGCCGGCATGGGATTGCTGGGCCAGATCGCTCATCGCTTACCTCCGCTGTTAACCGCATCGTCGCCGTGATGCGCTTGCGCGACCGGCGGACGCGGTATTGTTGTGTCTCTACGGCACAGTAGAGGGCCGGCATGATGGCTGGCGGCTTTTCGAAATAGACAAAGCCTTTTGCAATTAAAGAAAGCGCGAAAAGCGTGTTGAAAAAACAAACGCCGTATTGGAATGACACCTTGGTCTAAAGACAACGTGGCAAGAGCCGGGCATGCCGCAACCCGTCGCATCTCGCTGGCCGGGCTGACCGGTATCTGGGCGTTCGGTCTGGTGGTTGCGAGTCTGGGCGTGGCCTGGCTACTCTTCAGTCAGCAGCTCTGGCAGAACCTGCAGAGCAGTCAGGGCCAGCGCGTCGAGAACATCGCCCAGACCGTCGCTCGGCTGCCGAGCGTGGTCTCGGCACTTGCCGCCGGCGCTGCCCCGGATGCGCAGGCGCCGATCCAGGGCCGCATCGAATCACTGCGCCGTGGCCTCGATGTCGATTTCATCGTGGTCATGAACAAGCGGGCGATTCGCCTGACGCACACCAAGCCGGCACGGATCGGCCATCATTTCCGCGGCGGCGACGAGCCGCCGGCGCTGGCCGGCTCGCACTATGTCTCCATCGCCCGGGGCACGCTGGGACGCAGCGTGCGGGGTTTCGCCCCGGTGCGCGCGCCTTCCGGCGCGGTTATCGGCGCGGTCTCGGTCGGTGTGACGCTGTCCGCACTCGCCCCGCTCGAAGCCAATTCACGAACCACGCTGATCGGCGGGCTGCTGCTCGTCGTCTGCCTCGGCGGCGCTGGCGCACTGCTGCTCGCCCGTCAGATCAAGCAGCGCCTGATGGATATGGAGCCCGACGATATCGCGGCACTCGTGGCCGAGCATCAGGCGATGCTGGATGCCGTGCACGAAGGCCTGATCGTCGTCGACATGCAACAGCGGCTGCGCCTGATCAATCCGGCAGCGCGGCGGTTGCTGGCCCGTGGTGGCACGCCGGCACCGGAGATCGGCGAACAGCTGACCGATCCGCGTCCGCACGGCGACGCCGACACACAAGCCGTGGATGGCCCGCTCGTGATCGGCGATCAACGTTTTCGCGGCACGCTGCGTGCGATGGGCGCGACCGCGACCCCGGTCGGCTGTGTGATCTCATTCCGCGATACGGCCGAGCTGCAGCGTCTGGGCGAGGAACTGACCGGCGCCCGACGCTATGCCCAGGCCCTGCGCGCCGCCCAGCACGACACCAAGAACCGTCTGCACGTCGTTCTCGGCCTGGTCGAGACCGGCGACATCGATGCACTGGCGCGCTACGTCCGCACGCTGATCGCTCTGCGCATCGATACCGCCGGGGCACTGGCCGAACGGATCGATGAACCCACGCTCGGCGGTTTCGTACTGGGCAAGCACAGCGAGGCCGACGAGCTCGGCGTGGCGCTGTCGGTCCAGGTCGAGCATCGCATTCCGCCGGCCCGTCTGGAGCAGGATATCCATCGCGTGGTCAGTGTGATGGGCAACCTGATCGACAACGCCTTCGATGCGGTCGCCGATCGCGATACGCCGAAAGTCGCGCTGACAATCGCCTACGATGCCGACACGCTCTCGATCGCGGTTCAGGACAATGGTCACGGCATGGATCCGGCCACGCTCGCACACAGTCGCCAGCGCGGCTATTCATCCCACGGCGCGGACCGGGGTCTCGGCCTTTATCTGGTCGACCGACAAGTCACCGCGGCCGATGGAGAGCTCGCCCTCTACTCCACGCCCGGCCAGGGCACGCTCGTCGAAGTCGTACTGCCCTACGCCGGCGATTGCGCATTCAACGTGCCGAATACGACATGAATGTCCTGATCGTCGAGGATGACCCGATGGTCAGCCGGCTCAACGCACAATATCTCGCCCGGCTGCGCGACACGCGGCTGGTCGGCCAGTGCCGTGACGCGGTCAGCGCGCTGGCGCGACTGCGTGCCGATACCGTCGATCTCGTCCTTCTCGATGTCTATCTGGGACGACGCAGCGGGTTGGAGATCGCCGAATGGCTCGCCGCCAATCGGCCCGGCGTCGATATCATCCTGATCACGGCGGCCAGCGAACTCGAGACCGTCCAATCCGCGCGTCGCCTCGGCGTCTCGGACTATCTCGTCAAACCCTTCGCATTCGAGCGTTTCGCCGAAGCCGTGGACACCGTGACGCGCCGTCGGCGCGCGCTTGCGCGCCTGCATGGGCCCGCCGATCAACAAGCACTCGATGCAGTCTTTCGAGCCCAGCCGCGCTCCGCCGCCGCCGATGACCTGCCCAAGGGATTGACCGCACCGACGCTGGCCCGCGTCGTTGGCAGTATCATCGCGCACGACGCCATGCGCTTCTCGACCGATGAGATCGCCGAGGCCGCGGGCATGTCGCGCGTCTCGTTGCGCAAGTATCTGCGCCATCTGGTCTCGCGCGGGCTTCTGAGCGAGGAATTCGCCTACGGCGCCGTCGGCCGCCCGGCTTTTGTCTATCGCTGTCTCGATTCAGAGGCATTGCACGCATTGCAGGACGATCCGCCCTGAACGAACCCGTTTCATCAACGCGAGGGCCTGTTGATGTTTCGTGCGAGCGCCGCGTTGGCGCCACAAATCGTGTCCTGCAAGACTCGCAACGCCGCCGGGCGCCCATCGTCGATTTTTCATGGGCGACCCGACCCGAAGGGACAAGCGCCCCAATATCAAGAACACGACGGCAATCCAGCGTTGTAGCCCGCGGGTGCAGCATGGCGGCACGGCGCGCACGACGCCTCGTCTTGCCGCCCATCGTCAATTTCAGGGCGGGTTTGGCGCGGACTCGCACGAAACATCAACCGGCCCTGGGCACACAGTGTCTGGGCCTGGCGGCGACGATGCTTTATCATTCGCTGCGTCGCCGCCGTGGTGGAATGGGTAGACACGCTAGGTTTAGGTCCTAGTGGCCGAAAGGCCATGGGGGTTCAAGTCCCTCCGGCGGCACCATCCCTTCTGCGCTCACGCGCTGTCGGACGACGATTCCGCCTCGCCGGACAACACCCGCTCCGGCACCGAATGCGGCTCGTCGAGAAGCGTGTTGGCGCTGTAGTCGATCGGGCAGTCGACCAGGACCACCCCACCCTTCTCGTAAGCGTGTTCGAGCACTTCGGACAGATTGTTCTCGTCCGTGTGGCGCAGGCCGGTCGCACCATAGGCCCGTGCGTAATCGACGAAATCCGGATTGCCGAAACGCATGCCGAAATCGGCGAATCCGTCGCCCGCCTGTTTCCAGCGAATGAAACCGTAGGCATCGTCGCGCAGCAGCAGAATCACCAGGTCCAGGCCCAGACGCACCGCGGTCTCCAGATCCTGGCTGTTCATCATGAACCCGCCGTCGCCGCAGATCGCCATCACCCGCCGATCGGGATGGACCATCTTAGCCGCCATCACTGCCGCCAGCCCGGCGCCCATGCTCGCCAGCGCGTTGTCGAGCAACACCGTGTTGTTGCTGTAGGCGGGATACATCCGCGCGAACCAGATCTTGTAGATCCCGTTGTCCAGGCTGATGATGTCGTCGCGGCCCATGACGCTGCGTACCTGCTGAACCACGCGTTGAGGCCTGGGTGGATAGCTGTATTCGGATTCCGAGACGTGCAGCGCCTCGGCGATGTAATCGTGCAGCCGTTTCATGCGCGGATCATCGAATCGCTTGCCCTGCAGACGCGGCGACAGCGCCTTGAGCGTATTCGAGATATCGCCAATGACCTCGTGCGCGGGGCTGTAATACTCATCCGGATCGGCGGGGACGAAGTCGATGTGCAGGATCGTCTTGTCCTTGGACTCGTTCCAGACCGAGGGCGGGTACTCCACGACGTCGTAGCCCAGCGTGATGACCAGATCGGCTTCGTCGATCGCGGTGTGCACGTAGTCGTGCTTGTGAATCCCCATTGCGAACAGGCTCTGGGGGTGGTCGTCGGCGACCACGCCCTTGCCCATCTGGGTGCCGATGGCATAAAGCCCGGTTTCCTCGCAGAGCGCGGTGAGCTGCTCGGTGATGCGCTTGCGGTTGGCCCCGGCGGAGTAGACGATCACCGGTTGGCGTGCCTGGCGAATCATTTCGGCAGCGCGATCCGTGGCCTGCTCGTCGGCGTTGGGCCGGCGCAGCGTCAGGCGCTTCTGCGGCTGTGTCGGCTCGATGGACTCGCCGGCGATGTCCTCCGGCAATTCGAGATGCACCGCCCCCGGCCGTTCGGCCTCGGCGACCTTGAAGGCATGTCGGATACTGCGCGGGATGACGCCCGAATCCGCCAGCGAGCTGTTCCACTTGGTGACCGGGCGGAAGGTATCGACCACATCGATCAGCTGGAACTTGCCCTGGCGATTATCGCGCAACGCCTTCTGGCCGGTGATCGCCAGCAGCGGCATGCCGCCGAGCTGCGCGTAGGCGACCCCGGTCATCAGATTGGTCGCGCCCGGGCCGAGCGTCGACAGGCAGACACCGGCACGCCCGGTCAGGCGGCCATAGGTCGCGGCCATGAACGCGGCATGCTGCTCGTGGCGTGTCACCACGAGCTGAATATGGCTGGCACGAAGCGACTCGATGACGTCGAGGTTCTCCTCGCCGGGCACCCCGAAGACATATTCGACACCCTCTTCCTCGAGGCATTTCACAAAAAGATCGGAAGCTTTCACGGCGAGCCTGTTGGCGATGCGAGTGGCCCGGGCAGTGTACCCATTGCGATCGCCCCGCGCAGACCGTACAGGGCCTGCGTTTTCTCTCGCGCGCGGTTGTTGCATAGTGTCGCCACAACTCATCGATCGAATGACCGACATGGCATTCAATACCGAGAACGCAGCCGGCGTGCATCAGGACGTGCCGAGCGAGACCGACGGTTTCATCTTCAACCACACCATGCTCCGTGTGGTCGACCCGAAAGCCTCGCTGGCCTTCTATACCAAGGTCTTCGGCATGCGGCTGCTGCGACAGAAGGAAAATCCGAACGGCGAATTCACGCTGTATTTCCTCGCCCGCACGGACGGTTACGACGTGCCCGAAGACGAGCAGGCGCGCGCCGAGCTGATGGGCACCCTGCCCGGCGTTCTCGAGCTGACCCACAACTGGGGCACCGAGAACGACCCGAACGCCCGTTATCACGATGGCAACGCCGAGCCGCAGGGATTCGGCCACATCTGTTTCACCGTGCCCGATCTCCAGGCCGCCTGTGACTGGATGGACACCAACGATGTGACCTTCAAGAAACGCCCCGAAGACGGCCGGATGAGCAATATCGCCTTCGTGAAGGACCCGGACGGGTACTGGATCGAACTCGTCGAGCACAGCGGCAATAAATAAGCCGAGCTCAACGATGTCACGAGGCGGGCCACAGGCCCGCCTTTTTTTGCGCTGGCGCCCGGTGTGTGGGCGTTCGCCGCGAATCCGTGGCCGTTGGCGGTTACAATAGTGCCCCGATCGCGCCGTGCCCCAACAGACCGGATGGAAGATATCGAACGCGAAGTCATGCCCTACGACGTGGTCGTGGTCGGCGCCGGCCCGGCCGGCCTGGCTGCCGCCATGCGCCTCAAGCAACAGGATCCCGAGCGATCGGTATGCGTGTTGGAAAAGGCCGCAACGCTCGGTGCGCATTCGCTCGCCGGTGCGGTCATCGAGACCGGCCCGCTCGACGAACTCGTCCCAGACTGGCGTGACGCCCCGCCATCGATCTGCGTGCAACCGAGCGCGGATGAATTCTGGCTGTTCACGCATGATCGCCGTCAGCGGCTGCCAACCCCGCCGCAGATGAAAAACGATGACAACATCATCGTCTCGCTCGTTGATTTCGTCGCATGGCTCGGCAACCGGGCCGAAGCGATCGGGGTGGAGATCTATCCCGGCTTTTCGGCGGCGGCACCGGTCTATGATGCCGAGGGCGGCGTCGCCGGTGTACGTACACCGGACATGGGGCTGGATATCAACGGTCAGCCCAAGCCCGGCTTCGAACCCGGCATCGAGGTCCGCGCGCCGCTGACAATCTTCGCCGAGGGCTGTCGTGGTCACTGCACCAAGACGCTCGTGGCCCGCTACGGCCTCGACGAGGACGCCGATCCGCAGACTTACGGCATCGGTCTGAAGGAGCTGTGGCGTGTACCCAAGGGCCAGGCCACGCCCGGTCTTGTCCAGCATACCGTTGGCTGGCCGCTGGATGACGATGTCTATGGCGGCAGTTTCGTCTATCACCTGGACGAGGAACGGATCGCGCTCGGCTTCGTGGCCGGTCTGGACTACGCCGACCCGCGTTTTTCGCCTTTCGAGGCTTTTCAACAATGGAAGCATCACCCCACGATCGAGCCGATGCTGGCCGGCGGCGAGATCCTGTCGGCCGGCTCGCGTGCGCTGGTCGAAGGCGGCTGGCAATCCCTGCCGCGGGTCGAGTTGCCCGGCGCGCTGCTCATCGGTGACGGTGCCGGCACGCTCAACGTGCCGAAGATCAAGGGCGTGCATACGGCTATGTCGAGCGGCATCCTGGCCGCCGACCACTGGCTGGAGAACGAGACACCCCACGGCTACGATGCCCGGCTGCGCGCCTCGACCGTCGGCCGCGAGCTCAAGGCCGTGCGTAATATCCGCCCCGGCTTTCGCAAGGGCCTGAAAGCCGGCCTGGCGAACGCCGTATGGGAAACGGCGACAGCCGGGCTCTCCCCGTGGACGCTATCCAACCATGCCGACTGGCAGGCAACCGAGTATCTGGATGGCCTGACCGAGCCGGCACCGGCGGAACGCCAAGGCTATCGCGCGCGTATGCTGGCGCCGCGTGACCGTCAGGCCTCGGTCTATCATGCCCAGACCGCGCACGACGAAGATCAGCCCGTCCATCTCCAGATTCTCGAACCGGACATCTGCACGACCCGCTGTACGGTCGAATTCGGCAACCCCTGCACCCGCTTCTGCCCGGCCTCGGTCTACGAGATGGTGGACGACGGCGACGAGGGGCCGCGTCTTCAGATCAACGCCGCCAATTGCGTGCACTGCAAGACCTGCGACATCAAGGACCCGTATCAAATCATCAACTGGGTGACGCCGGAGGGTGGCTCAGGGCCCAACTACCAGGATCTCTAGGCCCTGCCGTCGCGGCCAACGGCCGTCAAACCATTGAAAATAAAAGATGGACACGCGCCGGTGTTTATTTTTCGATGGCCTTGAAAAAAGCTGATGTCGTCAGCTTTTTTGGTGCCGGAGCAATGACACGAACGCCAATCGCTGCGTTTTCGGGCGCGGTCACCCCGGATCAAAGCCGATACCGCGGCCGATCCAGGGCTTGATATGCAGTCGTTCGGCGCGGACACTCGCGAGCGCGGCACAGACAAGCCAGACCCTGTCGCGGGCCAGTGTGCGGACCGGGCCGCGACAGCCCTGGCGCGCTGGCCCCGCGCGAGCGGACTGGCCGAACGCGAGGTTGCCCACGTCAATGCAAGGCTTGATGTCGCAGTCCGGTGGTGGTCGCGTTCACGTGACGGCATGGGCCGAGACCGGTATCGGTGCGTTGCCGGCGCCGGCCGTAAAAGGCCATCATCGGCGGATACGCCTTGCAGGACATAACTTGCGACGCGCCGCAAAGCGGTACGTGCACCACTCATCAACGGGCCCCGGACCGGCAACCGCCGCCCGAACGACATGACACGATGCCTATGAAAGTACTGGTCAGTATCAAACGCGCGATCGATTACAACGTGCATATCCGGATCGCCGACGACGGCTCCGGCGTGGTCACCGATGGCGTCAAGCACAGTATCAATCCGTTCGACGAGATCGCGCTCGAACAGGCGATCCGCTGGAAGGAAGACGGCACGGCCGACGAAGTCGTCGCCGTCACCATCGGCGGCGATGCCGCCGTCGAACAGCTGCGCACCGCCCTGGCCTTCGGCTGTGACCGCGTTCTGCATGTCCGGACCGATCAACCCGTCTCTTCGCTCACGGCAGCGCGCACGCTCGCCGCGATCGCAGCACAGGAATCGCCCGATGTCCTGCTGCTCGGCAAGCAGGCCATCGATGACGACAACGGTCAGACCGGCGCGATGACGGCCGGCCTGCTCGGCTGGCCGCAGGCGACCTTTGCCTCCGCGATCACGCTCGGCGACCACAGTGCCCGCGTGACGCGAGAGATCGATGCCGGTCTGGAGACACTCGAAATCGACTTGCCCGGCCTCATCACAACGGATCTGCGACTCAACGAGCCGCGATATCTGAAATTGCCCAACATCATGAAAGCCAAGAAGAAACCGATCGAGGACACAACGCTCGAAGCCCTGGGTGTCACCCCGGCCGCGGGTCACCGCGTGGTCGACACCACGCCACCAGCGCCGCGACCGGCGGGCGAGCGGGTCGACTCGGTCGACGCGCTCGTGGCGCGTCTCAACGACAAGGGGCTCGTATGAGCAGAATTCTCGTCATCGCCGATCATTTCGAGGGTACGCTGACCGCGGCCACCGCGAAGGCCGTCGCCGGCGCCCGCGAGATCGCCCATGAAGCACTCGATGTGCTGGTGCTGGCCGCCGACGGCGCGGCGATCGCCGGCGAAGCCGCCCGTCTCGCCGGTGTCGACCGCGTGACGCATCTCGATCGGGCCGAAAACGCGCATCCCATCGCCGCGATTGCCGCGCCGCAGATCGTTGCCGCCGTCACTCAGGGACATTACAGCCACGTGCTGGCACCGAACACGAGCTTCGGCAAGGATATGATGCCCCGAGTGGCTGCATTGCTGGGCGTGGAAATGGTGACCGACCTGTCCGCCGTACTGGACACCCATCGTTTCCAGCGGCCGATCTATGCCGGTAATGCACTGACGACCGTGGAAACGCCGCCCGACGAAACGCTGGTGGCCACCGTGCGCACGGCCTCGTTCAAGCCGGTCGCCGCAGACGCTCAGGCCGATGTCGCAGCACGACAGCTCGACGACGACATCGAACTGCCGACACACAGCCGATTCGTTGGCATCGAGAACCACGCCACCGACCGCCCCGACCTGGCAACCGCCAAACGCGTGGTCAGCGGCGGTCGCGGCGTCGGCAGTGCAGCCAACTTCGACATAATCCGTGAATTCGCCGATTCGATCGGCGCAGCCGTGGGCGCCTCGCGTGCCGCCGTGGATGCCGGCTACGTGCCCAACGACATGCAGGTCGGCCAGACCGGCAAGATCATCGCGCCCGAGCTCTATATCTGCTTCGGTATCTCGGGGGCAATTCAACACCTGGCCGGGATCAAGGACGCCGGTACGATCGTGGCCGTGAACGCCGACCCCGATGCGCCCATCTTCGAAATCGCCGATATCGGGCTTGTCGGCGACCTGTTCGAGATCATACCCGCGCTGCAGTCCGCCTTGGGCGCCTCGTCCTGACCGAGCGAGGCGAGATAGCGCACATGCGCACAAAAAAGCCGGCGATCACGCCGGCTTTTCTTGTCTGGTGGGTCGTGCAGGATTCGAACCTGCGACCAATTGATTAAAAGTCAACTGCTCTACCAACTGAGCTAACGACCCCGCGAAGAGCGCGTATGATACTGGAATTCAGTAGAAATGCCACCCCGTATACAGCAGGTTTTCATCGATTCGGCTGATAACGGGTCGGATCGGCCACACCGGCCGCCTCGAAGCCGGCACGACGTAGGCGACAGGCATCGCAGACACCGCAAGCCCGCGCGTCGTCATCCGCCTGATAGCAGCTCACTGTCAAGCCGTAATCCACGCCGAGCGCGACGCCGCGCTGGATGATTTCACCCTTGCTCTGATGCATCAACGGCGTGGCCACGGCAATCGGCTGTCCCTCGACGCCGACCTTGGTGGCGAGTGCCCCCAGCCGCTCGAAGGCCGCGATGAACTCCGGGCGACAGTCCGGATAACCCGAGTAGTCGACCGCATTGACTCCGATGTATATCGCCTCGGCACCCACGACCTCGGCCCAGCCGAGCGCCACGGAAAGAAACAAGGTGTTGCGCGCCGGCACGTAGGTGCTGGGAATGCCGTCGGACGGGGTTTCCGGCACCGCGATCGTGTCATCGGTCAGCGCCGAGCCGCCCATGCCGTCGAAGTCGATGCGCACGACCTTGTGTTCGATGACGCCAGCGTCCCGTGCGATGCGATCGGCCGCGGTCAACTCCGCGGTATGGCGCTGCCCGTAGTCGAAACTCAGCGCATAGCACGCATAACCGGCTGCACGTGCCTCGGCAAGACAGGTCGTGGAATCCAGCCCGCCCGAAAGCAGGACAATGGCAGACTTGTCGGGAGCACTTTGCAAATCGTCGTTCCGAGAGATGGAGGAATGAAGCGGCCCACGCCATTCAATGGCCGGGAGCGTCGCCCCAGAGAAGTTTATGCAACTGCAGCTGGAAACGGACGTCGATTCGATCCGCCACGATCCAGTCGGCCAGGTCGCGCGCCGTGATTTCGCCGGCGCTCGGCGAAAACCAGACGGTAGCGCCGGCCGGTAGCGAAAGCCCGCGCCAGGTATCGCGTGCCCACTCGTAGTCCGCGCGTGAGCAGATCACGAATTTGAGCTGGTCATGATCGGTCAGCGCCTCGATATTATCCCAGCGATTGCGCCGATCTTCGCCGGACCCCGGTGTCTTGATGTCCACGACGCGCGAGGCACGCGTATCGATCGATCGGATATCCAGTGCGCCCGCCGTCTCCACGGACACCGCATAACCGGCATCGCACAGACGTGCGACCAACGGGATCACGTTCGGCTGGGCCAGCGGCTCACCGCCCGTAACGCAGATGTCCGTCGCCCCGAGCGCCTCTGCACGCGCCACGATGGCATCGAGTGGCATCCATTCGCCGCCATGAAAGGCATACGCCGTATCACAGTAGTGGCAGCGCAGCGGGCATCCGGTCAGGCGGATGAAGGTACAAACGCGGCCCGCACCGTTGGCCTCGCCCTGCAGGGAGCAGAAGATCTCGGTGATGCGCAACGCATCCACCCGCTGTGGCCAACGGCTTTCAGCGACGCCGCGAGTATTGCGTCGACGATCGGCGTCAATGATGTCCGACACGGCCTGATCAGCTGCCGAGCGAGTCGAGTTTGGTCTTGGCCTGACTGGCCGCATTGCTGTCCGGGTACTGATCCAGAATGCGCTGGAACGTCGCCTTCGCGTTATCGTTCTGATTCTGGCTGGTCTGGATCAGACCGATCTTGTAGAGCGCGCTGGGTACCTTCGGCGAGGCCTGGAACCGGTTGACGACCCTCTCGAACGCCTCGCGAGATTCGTCGAGATTCTGCTGCACGTAGCTGGCCTCACCCAACCAATACCATGCATTGCCGGTCAACGGCGTATCCGGGTGGGCCTGCACGAACTGCTTGAAAGCCGAGGCGGCCTGATCGTACTGCCCGCCCTTGAGCTTGTTGAATGCGTCCATGTAGGCCGATTGCACGTCAGGTGCAACGTTGGCGGACGGCTGTTCGCCGTTGCTGCCATTGCCGCCCGATTGACCCTCGCCCTGGCCGTTGGATGTTCCGTTTTCGAGCGCGCTCAGCCGCTTGTCAAGATTCTGATACAGATCACGCTGCCCTTGCTCCTGCTGCTTGAGCTTGTATTGCAACGTATCGACTTGGCCGTTCAGATCGCGGACCTGCTGCTGGAGTTGCTGGATCTGCTGATACAGCGCGAACAGATTCGGTCCGCTGTTGTTCTGGGCCAGCTGCATCGGCTGCGACGCCGCGAAAGCGGCGCCGGCCGGCAGCGCGACGGTCGCCAGACCGATCGTCGCTGCCGTGATCGAGATGATGACCGGCTTGACCATGCGAAAACCTACTAGTTATTGGTGTAGATGAAGTCCACGCGACGGTTCTTCGAATACGCCTGGGCATTCTGACCGAGTTCGGCCGGCCGCTCTTCGCCATAAGAAATGGTCGATATCTGACCGGCGTTCGCACCGGATAGCACAATCGCCTGCTTGACCGAGTCCGCGCGTCGCTCGCCGAGCGCCACATTATACTCGCGCGTGCCCCGTTCGTCGGTATTGCCTTCCAGACGCAGGTGGACGTTCGGATGGTTGGCCAGATACTGCCCGTGTGCCTGGATCGCCTGCGAGAAGCGCGACGGAATCGCGCTGCTGTCCAGGTCGAAATAGACGGTTCGCGTCGACAGCGGGTTGTTCGGATCGGTGAACAGGTGCCGGTCTTCTGCCGGAATGCCTTCCAGCCCGCGGACGTCGATATCGCGCCCCGACGACATGCCGTTGGACTGGCCGTTGTCGTTCATGCCGGCCGCCGGCATACCCGGCGCGCCGCCGCGTGTGTTCTTGCCGCCGCCGCAGGCGGTCAGGGTGAATGCCGCGGCGACCAGCACAACGGCGATAGACAGACCGCGCACGGCCGGACGAGTCGAATGATCCATGAAAAGCTCCTTGTGATTATGCATGCCGAAGATTCGGTATGAGTTGATTATTGGAAATGGATCGGATCAGTAACCGAGCGGCCCCCAGGCCGGCTCGCGGACTTCCCCGGCCTGCGACAACGAGGACTTGGCATCGCCGTCGACCGACACCGTGGCCAGCGAATTACGTCCACCCTGCTTGGCGTAGATCACGGCCTGGCCGTTCGGCGCGAAAGCCGGACTGTCATCCAGGGGACCGTCACTGACAACACGCACATTATTGTTCGACAGGTCCATTACCGCAATACGGAATCCATTGCCACTTTTCTGAACGAAAGCCAGAGACTTGCCGTCTGGCGAGAAATCCGCACGCTGGTTGCTCTTGCCATCGTAAGTCAGACGCTGGACATCGCCACCCTGGGTGTTCATGAGATAGATCTGCGGTTGACCGCCACGATCCGAGGTGAAGGCGATGTGTTGTCCGTCCGGCGACCACGCCGGCTCGGTGTCGATGGCACCGCTGTGCGTGAGTTGGCGCGTCTGGCCCGAGGCCATGTTGTAGACGAAGACATCGGTATCGCCGTTTTGCGATTTCGCGAATGCGATCCGGCTGCCGTCCGGCGACCACGCAGGCGCGCCGTTCACGCCGTGGCCGCTCGCGATCGTCCGCGCGTTGCCCGTCGACAGATCCTGAACACGGACGCTGCTCGTGCCCTTGTAGACATTGAAGGCAACGTAGGCCAGCTGCTTGCCGTTCGGCGACCAGGCCGGCGACATGACCGGGTCCTGGGATGAATAGACCGTCGCCGGATGGCTGCCGTCGTAATCCGAGACCACCAGACGGAATGTCCGGTTATCCGCGGAATTGCCGGTGACCGTGATATAGCTGATTTTCGAAAGAAAATAGCCTTTCTTGCCGATGAAGCGCTGATAGATCAGATTGGCGACCGTGTGACCGGCCTGCCGCAGCTGGTTGGCGCTCGCATTGATCTGGTAGCTGGCGACCGATTGACCCTGTGCGGCATCGAGCAGATAGAAGGTGATTCGATAGCCGCCCGCGCCGTTCGGCGCAGCGGAACCGATCACGAGATTGTCGACGCCCTGGGTCTGCCAGTTCTTGTAGTTCACCTCATCGGGGGTGCCGGGGCTACCCATCATGTTGGCGCGATCAAATGTCTTGAACAGCCCGGTCGACGCAAGGTCTTGGCTGGCGATCTGGGCGATATCGACGGGCAGTTTGCCGCCTTGGCTGGCGAACGGCGCTATGGCGATCGGAATCGCGCTGTCCGAACTCTGCGTGATATCGACCTGCAATGCCGCGTGTGCGGGTAAGGTGGCAACCGCCGCCACAACGAGTAGCGCCAGGCGGACAAACGGGAGATACAGTTTTTTATGTGTCATTGGTCCGGCTTGAACGTGAATTCGATATCCGACTGGAACAGATTACCTGATGGCGGCGACGGCAGCGGGTCCGATTTGTAGATCGCCTGTCGTACTGAACGATCGATTGCCGGCCCGCCGCACGATCCGAGAAGCCGCACGTCGGTGACCTGACCGCCGGGCAACTGGGTGACATGGACCTGGCAGGAAATATTGCTGGCACCCGGCGGGCGAATCCAGTTGCCTTCGACCTTGTCCTTGATGGCCTGTACGTAGCCGGCCAGGGCCTTGCGATCCGCGGCCTTTTGACGCCCGGCCGATTCCTGTTCGAGTGCTTCCTGCAGATCGGCACGGGCCGCTGCCTCGCGTGCAGCCTTTTCCTTTGCCGCTTTTTCTTGCGCGGCCTTCTCACGCGCGGCTTTTTCCCTGGCCGCCTTCTCTTTCGCCGCCTTCTCGCGAGCCGCTTTTTCCTGCGCGGCCTTCTCCTGAGCAGCCTTCTCCTGAGCAGCCTTCTCCTGAGCAGCCTTCTCCTGAGCGGCCTTCTCCTGAGCAGCCTTCTCCTGAGCAGCCTTCTCCTGAGCAGCCTTCTCCTGCGCGGCCTTCTCCTGAGCAGCCTTCTCCTGAGCAGCCTTCTCCTGAACGGCCTTCTCCTGAGCGGCCTTCTCCTGAGCGGCCTTCTCCTGCGCAGCCTTCTGCTGCGCGGCCTTCTGCTGAGCAGCCTTCTCCTGAGCGGCCTTCTGCTGCGCGGCCTTCTGCTGAGCCGCCTTCTCCTGCGCGGCCTTCTGCTGGGCAGCCTTCTGCTGGGCAGCCTTCTGCTGGGCAGCCTTCTCCTGCGCGGCCTTCTGCTGGGCAGCCTTCGCTTCAGCAGCTTTCTGTCGCTCGGCTTTTTCCCGTGCGGCTTTCTTTTCGCGGGCGGCTTGTTCCTGTGCCTGCGCCGGGTCCTCGTCGGCTTGTGTGTCGTCCGGCTGCAGCTTGTTCTGGTTCTGGTCCGGCTCGGGCGCCGGCTTCGGCGTTGGATCCGGCTTGGGTGTCGGCGCATCGGAACCGGCCGCCCCGGTGAGAACCGACGCATCGACGATAGTCTGGCCTTGATTGCCCTGGCTCGCGTCCGAATGCCAGAAGTCGAGACTGAAAAAGAGCAGCCCACCGAGAATCACGTGTACGAGTACGGCAGCGACGACTGCGCGCCAATGCTCACCGACTCGCTCCAACCAATCCAGCACTATCGACCACTCCGTGCTTTATCGCGATCGACGTTGTCCGTGATCAGACCAACGTGCTCGGCGCCCGCCTGCTGCAATAACACCATCCCGCGTACGACACTCGCATACGTACCCTCACCATCGCCGCGCACGGCGACCGGCGCGTCGGGCCGCGCGTTGAGTACCTTGGCGACCGTATTCGTCACCTCGTCAGGGGTCAGCGGCTGATCGGTCGATTCCCCGACATTGAGCGACATGTCGCCGTCCGCGGTCACCGTCAGTACGATCGGATCATCGTCGGCCATGTCCATGACCTTGGCCGGCGCCTGCGGCAGGTTGACGTTGACACCGGTCGTCAACAGCGGTGCCGTGACCATGAAGATGATCAACAGCACGAGCATCACGTCGATATATGGTACGACGTTGATTTCGGCGGCCAACCGTCGCTTGTGGCGCCGTCCCATGGAACGATTACGCACAGGCCTCTCCTAGAGTTCGGGGGCGGTACGCACCGGCTCCGCCGGCTCGGCCTTCCTGGGTGCGCGGTCACGTGGTGGCGGTGTGGCGGCGTTGACCCCGCGCTCGACGATGCCCGCCATTTCATCCATGAACGTGCCGAACCGGTTCTCGATGAAGTCGAGCCGGTTGCTGAAGTAGTTGTAGGCCACGACTGCCGGAATCGCCGCGAACAGGCCCATGGCTGTCGCAATCAGTGCTTCCGCGATGCCGGGTGCAACCATCGACAGGCTCGCCTGCTGCACGTTGCCGAGCCCGATGAAGGCGCTCATGATGCCCCAGACCGTGCCGAAAAGGCCGATGTACGGACTGATCGAGCCAACCGTGGCAAGAAATGCGAGGCCGCTCTCGAGCCGCTCGAGTTCGCGCGACTCGGCCACGCGCATGGCGCGCTGGACGGAGGGCACGATATCGGCACTGGTGGCCGTCTCATCCACGCGTCGCCGCTTGAGTTCCTCGTAGCCCGCCGCGAATAGCGCCGGCATGCCTTCGGTCAGTTCGTCATGGCGCTGGCGTTCGTCGTAGATGTCCTTGACGTTGCCGCCCGCCCAGAACCGATCCTCGAAACGCTCCATGTCTCGGACCGTGCGCTTCATCAACCGGCGCTTGGCAAATATCACGACCCATGAGATCACAGATGCCAGCAACAGGATGAGCATCACGGCCTTGACCAGTGTACTGGCCTGCGCGACCAGCCCCCACAGGCTCATATCAGCGGCGACGTTCATGAAAGCTCCTCATACAACCGTTTGGGCAGGCGGACGGGCCGAAAGTCGTGGATATTTACACACGCGACCGTGAATTCGCCCTGAATCAACAGCGTATCGTTTCGCCGTATTTCCTGAGCGAACACGATACGGGCACGTCGAAATGCCGCCACGGTCACGAAGACATCGAGCCGGTCATCGAGCCGGGCGGGACGCCGAAAACGCAGCGAGAGATCCGACAGGGTGAAAACCACGGCCTCCGAACCTGCCAGTGTCGCGTGGTCGTGTCCCCGCGATTCCAGCCACTCTGTCCGGGCGCGCTCGAAATAGCGCAGATAGTTGGCGTGATAGACCACACCGGAAGCATCCGTGTCCTCGTAATAGACGCGAATACCGATATGAAACGGGCGCTCAGTCATCGAAGCCGAACAGGTCCGACCGCGTCGACTGCGGCTGGCTCGGAACCGGCAGGCCGTAGTGGCGATAGGTCGCTGCCGTGGCGACTCGACCGCGCGGCGTGCGCATCATGAATCCCTGCTGGATCAGATACGGCTCGATCACGTCCTCGATCGTCTCGCGGGCCTCGCCGATCGCGGCAGCCAGACTCTCGACACCGACCGGCCCGCCCTCGAACTTGTCGACGAGCGCTTCCAGGAGCTTGCGATCCATCATGTCGAATCCGTTGTCGTCGACACGCAGCATGTCCATGGCCCGGGCCGCGGTCTCGCCGTCGATGCGCCCTTCGGCCCGGACCTGGGCATAGTCGCGGACCCGGCGCAGCAGCCGATTGGCCACACGCGGCGTCCCACGCGAACGGCGTGCGATCTCGTCCGCCCCTGCATTCACGATCGGGATTTCCAGAATTCCGGCCGAACGCACCACGATCGAGGCCAGATCCGCACGCGAGTAGAATTCCAGCCGCTGGACGATGCCGAACCGATCGCGCAGCGGCGATGTCAACGCGCCGGCCCGGGTCGTCGCCCCCACGAGAGTGAACGCGGGCAGGTCCAGCTTGATCGACCGCGCCGCCGGTCCCTCGCCGATCACGATATCGATCTGGTAATCCTCGAGCGCCGGATACAGCACTTCCTCGACGACCGGCGAGAGGCGATGGATCTCGTCGATGAACAGGACATCGTTGGGCTCGAGATTGGTCAGCAGGGCCGCCAGATCACCGGGGCGCTCCAGCACCGGCCCCGACGTCTGTCTGAATCCCACGTTCATCTCGTTGGCCACGACCTGGGCAAGCGTGGTCTTGCCGAGACCCGGCGGGCCGAATATCAGCACATGATCGAGCGCCTCGTTCCGGGCCCGGGCGGCCGAGACGAAGATGTCCAGCTGCTCGCAGACTTCAGGCTGACCGACGTAATCGGCCAGCCGTGTCGGCCGCAGCGCGTGGTCGAAACGCCCCTCGTCGGACCGCGCCGAGGCGGTGATCAGGCGTTCCGACTCGTCGTCGGACTCGAACGAATCACTCATGGGGTGACCTTCCGTGATGCATCGAAGGCCAAGACACGTCGGCGCGTGCTGCCGGGATATCGCAGACGATCACGTTCGACATCAGCGCACCGCGCGCCGCAGCGCTTCGCGGATGAGTGCTTCGCTGTCTCGTTCACCGTCCGGGTCCAGACCGCGCAGCAATCGATCGGCCTCGGCGGCCTTGTAACCGAGCGCAACGAGCGCCTGATGGGCCTCACCGGTGGCGCCGACCGGGCCAGCCGGCGCATCGGCCGCCGCGCTCGTCGCCCCACCTTGCAGGCTCGGTGCGATCGCTGTCCCCGAAAGCTTGTCACGCATCTCGACGAGCAAGCGTGCGGCCGTCTTCTTGCCGACGCCCGGCAGACCGGTCAGACGCGCGGCGTCATCGGCTTCAATGGTCGCCACGAAGTCCGCCACGCTCATGCCCGAAAGGATCGTGAGCGCCAGCTTCGCACCGATGCCAGAGACCTTGATGAGTTCGCGAAACAGCGCACGCTCGTTTTCGGTTGCGAAACCGTAGAGCAGTATCGCGTCCTCACGCACGATCATCTGAGTGAGCAGGGTCACGACACTGCCGTTAGCCGCCAGCGCAAAGCATGTCGACATCGGCGCCTCGACCTCGTAGCCGACGCCGCCGACATCGATGACGAGACGCGGCGGCTGTTTTTCGACGAGCTTTCCCGACAGACGCCCGATCATGCCCGGCTCCCGGCACCGGCAGCCCGCATGCGTGAACTCGTGTGGGCGGTATGCGCATGACACAGAGCCACTGCCGCGGCATCGGCCGCATCGGCCTGCAGCTTGCTACCGTCGCCGAGCAGCATCGCGATCATGTGCTGAATCTGTGCCTTGTCGGCCTGACCGCGGCCAACCACGGCCTGCTTGATCTGGCTGGCCGTATATTCGGCCACCGGCAGACCGGCGGCGGCACCGGCACAGATCGCCGCCCCCCGAGCCTGACCCAGCTTGAGCGCGCTCGCCGGATTGCGCGAGACGTATACGTTCTCGATCGCCATCTCATCGGGTCGCCATTCGCGTATCACGGCCGCGACCTTTTCAAAGATCAGCCCCAGGCGGGCCGGGAAATCGGTTCGTGGCAGGCGCAGGCAATCGATCACGCATGCACTCGGGTTGCCGCCCCCGTCAATGACGGCGAAACCGGTGATCGTCGAGCCGGGGTCGATGCCGAGAATGCGCGGCGCCGGTCTGGGCTGTCCCACGATTCAGGCCGCCTCGTTCTCGGAAAGCGAGGCTTCGTCGAACTCGACGTTCGTGTACACCTCTTGCACATCGTCGAGATCCTCGAGCGCGTCGATGAGCTTCAGGCACGTCTGCGCGGCTTCGCCGCTCAGCTCGACCGTGGTCGACGGGCGCATCGTCACATCGCTTTCCGCCGGGACAAAGCCGGCCTGCTCTACCGCCTCACGAACCTGTGTGTAATCATCCGGCGCGGTCAGCACCTCGAAGGATCCATCTTCGTACTCAACGAGATCTTCCGCGCCGGCCTCAAGTGCCGGTGCCAGAACGTCCTCGTCACTGACCTCGGGCGAGAACAGCAGGCTGCCCTTGCGATCGAACAGATACGCCACTGAGCCGTCGGCGCCCATGTTGCCGCCATTACGCGAGAAGACGTAGCGGATCTCCGAAACGGTGCGATTCCGGTTGTCGGTCATGCAATCGACCATGATGGCCGCGCCCTGCGGACCATAGCCTTCGTAGCGGATCTCTTCGTAGTCGTCGGTTCCGGACTCGCCGGCGCCGCGCTTGGCAGCCCGCTCGATGTTGTCCTTGGGCATGTTGGCCGCCAGGGCCTTGTCCCAGGCCAGGCGCAGGCGCGGATTGTCGTTGGGATCAGAACCGCCCATGCGCGCGGCCACCGTGATTTCGCGGATCAGCCGCGTGAACACCTTCGCGCGTTTCTTGTCCTGGGCCTTTTTCCGGTGCTGGATATTGGCCCATTTACTGTGTCCTGCCATATACGCCTCGTCGGTCGAACAACCGCGGTAGTTTAACAGCCGGCCGGCTGGCGTCGCGGTCGGCCATGAATCGCCGTAGGGCCTGTTGCGGTTTCGTGCAAGTCCGCGCCAAGCGTTGTTCTGCGGCAAAACAGCGCTTGTCCCTTTCGGTTGGGCCGCCCATGAAAAATCGACGATGGGCGCCCTGCGGCGTTGCCCGTCTGTATGGTGGCACGCCACGATCGGCGACTCGCGCCTTGCCGGACACACGGCGGTCTCTCGACGAAAAGACGCTCGAACGACACATCAACAGGCCCTGGGGCGGCCGATTCACCCGGACGCGGCCGGCGGCTTTCGACATCCGGGCACAAAAAAACCCCCGCGTCTGCGACACGGGGGCTTGAGGGTACCGGCCGATATCGCCGACCGGCGGCGATGTCTGGCCTCGACCCTATTTCTTCTTCCGCGGCGGGAAATGAATCGGCCGACCATCGACCGCAAGCGCGGCCTCGTGGACCGTTTCGCCGAGCGACGGGTGGCCATGGATGGTCCGGGCGATATCCTCGCTGGACGCCTTGTATTCCATGGCGACCACGATTTCCTGGATCAGCTCGGATACATAGGGACCAATCATGTGCACGCCGAGGATTTCATCGGTATTGGCGTCCGCGATCATCTTCACGAAACCACCCTGCTCACCCATGGCCTTGGCGCGTCCGTTCGCCGCGAACGGGATCTGCCCGACGCGATAATCCAGACCGGCGGCCTTGACCTGGGCTTCGCTACGGCCGACCCAGGCCAGCTCCGGCGTGGTATAGACCACCGACGGAATGACATCGTAGTTCATATGCGGCTTCTGGCCGGCCAGCATTTCCGCCACGACCGTGCCTTCTTCCATGCCCTTGTGCGCGAGCATCGGATTGCCGATCACATCGCCCACGGCATAAACGCCCGGCAGACTGGTGCGATAGGACTCGTTGACGTCGATGAAGCCCTTGTCGTCCAGCTCGAGCTGGGTGTCCTTGGCGCACAGATTCGCGGTGTTCGGCCGACGACCGACCGCCACGATGAGGCGGTCGAAGGTCTCCGACTTGTTCTCATCGCCCTGCGTATACTCCACGCGCACGGATTTCTTGTTCACCTTGGTGCCGGTGACCCGGGCACCAAGCTGGATATCCAGGCCCTGTTTCTTGAAGGTCTTGAGCGCTTCGGTGGCAATACCGCGATCCGCAACCGGCATGAATTCGTCTACGGCTTCGAGAATCGTGACCTCGCTGCCCAGACGCGACCAGACACTGCCCAGTTCCACGCCGATGTAACCGGCCCCGATCACGCCGAGCTTCTTCGGCACCTCGTCCATTTCGAGTGCGCCGCGGGAGTCGAGGATCCGGTCACCGTCGAAAGCCGCGATATCGAGCTCGACCGGCACCGAGCCGGAGGCGATGATGATGTGCTTGGCTTCAAGCGTTTCCTCGTCACCATCGTGGCCGATCACCTTGACCTTGCCGGAATCGACGATCTGGCCTGTACCGGTCTTCGAGGCCACACCATTGGCCTTGAACAACCCTGCGATGCCGCCGGTCAATTCGGAGACCACGCCGGCCTTGCGCTTCTGCATCCGGGCCAGGTCGAGTTCGAGCTTGCCGACCGACAGACCGTGGCTTTCGAATTCGTGCTCTGCGCGATGGAACAGCTCGCTCGACTCGAGCATGGCTTTCGACGGAATACAGCCGGCATTCAGACAGGTACCGCCCAGTGCCGGCTTGTCGTCGAGCGTGAGCCAATTGTCGACGCAGACCGTGTTCATGCCGAGCTGCGCGGCACGAATGGCAGCGACGTAGCCGGCGGGCCCGGCGCCGATCACGACGACATCGTAAGAGGTACTCATGACGTTCCTTGGTTAGCGGGAGAGAATCGCGCCGACGCCGAGCCGGCGCGCTGAAGCTCGAAAAACGAATCAGACCTGCAGCAGCAGGCGCGACGGATCCTCGAGCAGCTCCTTGATGGTACGCAGGAACAGCACGGCGTCACGGCCGTCGATCAGCCGGTGATCATAGGACAGCGCGAGCTGCATGATCGGCCGGATGACGATCTCGCCGTTGCGCACGACCGGCGTGTCGTTGGTGGCATGCATGCCGAGAATCGCCGACTGCGGCGGGTTGATGATCGGCGTCGACAGCAGCGATCCGAAGACGCCGCCGTTGGTGATCGTGAACGTGCCGCCGGACAGCTCGTCCATCGTGATCTTGCCCTGCTGCGAGCGTTTGCCGAAATCGCGAATCGTCGATTCCACCTGCGCGTAGGACAGCTGGTCGGCATCCCGAAGCACGGGGACCAGCAGGCCGCGCGGCGAGGAGACGGCCACACCGATATCGTAGAATCCGTGATAGACGATGTCGCCCTCGTCGATCGAGGCGTTGACGATCGGGAAACGCTTCAACGCCTCGACCGCGGCCTTGACGAAGAAGGACATGAAGCCGAGACGCACCTCGTGCTCCTTCTCGAAGGTCTCCTTGTAGCGGTTTCGCAGATCCATCACCGCCTTCATGTCGACGTCGTTGAACGTCGTCAGCATGGCCGTATTCTGGCTCGCATCGAGAAGTCGCTCGGCGATGCGCTTGCGGATCCGCGTCATGGGTACCCGCTGCTCGACACGCTCAGCCTCGACGTCGCCGAGCGCCTGACGATCGGCCTTGCCGATGTCCGCCTCGGCCGCGTCATTGCCGGAGCCCTTGGACTGCGGGCGCGGCGTGTCCGAGGCCGCCGGCTTGTCGTCGATCGCCTTCTGGACGTCGGCTTTCGTGATGCGGCCGTCCTTGCCGGTGGCCTTGACGTCGCGGGCAGCAACGTCGTTCTCGGCCATCAGCTTGCTGGCAGCCGGGCTGGCCACGGCATCGTCATCGGCCGGTTCGCCCTCGTCCTCATCATCGGACTTCGACTCGTCTGACGCGGCCTCAGGCTCGGCGGCCTTGCCGTCGTCCGTATCGGCCTCATCGTCATCGGTGCTGTCGGCATCACCGGCGGCACCTTCTTCGATGACGGCGAGCACATCGCCAGCCTGGACCGTGTCACCGGCGCTGACCTTGATTTCGGCCAGCTTGCCGGCGGTCACGGCCGGGACTTCCAGCACCACCTTGTCAGTTTCCAGATCCAGCAGATTCTCATCGCGCTCGACCGCGTCACCCTGCTTTTTCTGCCATTCGCCGACCGTGGCTTCGCTCACCGATTCCGGCAGCTCCGGCACCTTGACTTCTGTCGCCATGCTGTTGTTCCTAAATCTCTGCGTTGCGTTCTGGTTTGCGGGTCGCCGCTGTGGCGACCCGAGATATCACAGGCCCGTGGCCTCAGCCGTTCTTCTTGTGCCGGATACCGGACTTCTTGCCGCGCGGGTCGGCGCGGACGCTGCCCTTCTCGATCAACGGCTCACCGCCGACCAATCCGGCCTCGACCACCGCTTCCTGCTGCTTGACGTGCAGCTTGTGGTAGCCGACCGCCGTCGTCGCCGCGCCGGGGCGCGTGGCATAGAGCATCTCGTGCTGATCGGACAACGGCACCTGCAGTCGATGCTTGATCTGATACCAAGCGCCCTGGTTTTCCGGCTCTTCCTGACACCAGACCACCTGTTCGGCGTTGGGATAGCGCGCCAGCGCGGCGGCATAATCCTCGGCCGGGAACGGATAGAGCTGTTCGATACGGACCAGCGCGACATCGTCGAGCTCACGCTCCTCGCGCCCTTGATGGAGGTCGTAATAGACCTTGCCGCTACAGAACACCACGCGCTTGATCTTCTCGGCGTCGATATCGGCCGGTTCGTCGATAACGAAATGGAAATGCCCCTCGGACAGATCCTCCAGCGTCGAGGTCGACAGCCGATGGCGCAACAGACTCTTGGGCGTGAGCACGACGAGCGGCATCCGCAGGTTGCGAACCATCTGCTGTCGAAGCAGATGGAACCACTGCGACGGGGTCGACGGTACGCACACGAGCATGTGGCGCTCGGCACAGAGCTGCAGGAACCGCTCGAGGCGGGCCGACGAATGCTCCGGGCCCTGACCTTCGTAGCCGTGCGGCAAAAACATCGTCAGGCCACACATACGGCCCCACTTGGCCCGGCCCGAAGAGATGAACTGATCGATGATCACCTGGGCGCCGTTGACGAAGTCGCCGAACTGCGCTTCCCAGATGGTCAGCGTTTCCGGATCCGCCGAGGCGTAGCCGTATTCGAAGCCGAGCACGCCCGCTTCGGAGAGCAACGTATCGTTGACCTCGAACCGTGTGCCTTCCCGTGTGCAGCGCGACAGCGGGATGTATTCCGAACCGTCCTGCTGGTTGTAGATCACCGCGTGCCGATGGAAGAACGTTCCACGCCCGGAATCCTGACCGGAAATCCGTACGTTGAAGCCGTCGTCGAGCAGGCTCGCATAGGCCATGTGCTCGGCGAAGCCCCAATCAATGCGGGTCGCCCCCGCCACCATCTTGCGTCGATCGTCGACGATGCGCTGCACACGCTTGTGCAACTCGAAGCCGTCCGGCATGTCGTCGTAGAGCGTGTTGGACAGCCGTTGCAGCGTCTCGATCGGCACCGCCGTGTCGACGATGCGGGACCACTTGTCGCGGCTGTACTTCGCCCAGTCGACCGTATGTTCGTTACCGACCATGCCGAGCGTGGTCCGCGTGATGTTCTTGCCCTCGTCGAGGCCGTCACGGTAGGCATCCGACAGGTTCTGCGCATAGTCGCCGTCGATCAGGCCGATGGACTGCAGGTGCTTGGCATAAAGCGCCCGCGTGGTCTCCATCTTCTTGACCTTCTGATACATCAGCGGCTGTGTCACCGCCGGCTCGTCGGCCTCGTTGTGACCCTGACGGCGGTAGCAGATCATGTCGACGATCACGTCCTTGCCGAACGTCTCGCGAAAATCCATCGCCAGCCGCATGACGAAGACAACGGCCTCGGGGTCGTCGCCGTTGACGTGAAAGACCGGTGCTTCGAGCATTTTGGCGATATCGGTACAGTACTGCGATGTCCGCGAGATATCGCCCTTCTCACCGGTGATCGGGTTCTGCATCGTGAAACCGAGCTGGTTGTTCACGATCAGATGGACGGTGCCCCCGGTGGCATAGCCCTCGGCCTGGGACAGCTGCATGGTCTCCATGACGATGCCCTGACCGGCGAACGAGGCATCGCCGTGAATGAGCACCGGCAGCACCGTTTCACCGGCAGCGTCATGCCGACGCGTCTGACGGGCCTTGACCGACCCCTCGACCACGGGATCGACCGCCTCCAGATGCGACGGATTGAAGGCGAGCACGAGATGCACGCGCTCGTCGTCGATCTCGATGTCGGTGGAGAAACCGAGGTGGTACTTCACATCGCCCGACATATCGAGTTCGTCGACGTCGTACTTGCCCTCGAATTCCGCGAAGAGTTCGCCGGGCGCCTTGCCGAGAATGTTGACGAGCACGTTCAGCCGGCCGCGATGCGCCATCCCGATCACGACTTCATCGACGTGATGTCGGGCCGCGGAGCGCACCAGCTCATCGAGTGCCGGGATGATGCTGTCGGCGCCTTCGAGCGAGAATCGCTTCTGGCCGACGTACTTGGTGTGCAGGTAGCGCTCGATACCCTCGGCCGCCGTGAGCTGGCGGAGAATCTCGATCTTCTCCTTGTCCAGCAAGCCGTGATGCTCGACACCGGCCTCGAGCCGACGCTGGATCCAGCGCTTCTGCTCGGGGTTGGTGATGTACATGTACTCGGTGCCGATGGTGCCCGTATACACCCGCTTGCAGACGTCGATGATGTCGCGCAGCGTCATCTCGTCGTCGTGGGCGTAGAGCGAACCCGTGTTGAAGACCTGATCCATGTCCGTCTCGCCCAGGCCATGGAAGGCCGGATCGAGATCAGGCACCGGCGGCGGATTGTAGAGACCGAGCGGATCCAGATCGGCAGCGCGATGGCCGCGCGAGCGGTAATGACTGATCAGCTGCAGAACACCGGCCTGTTTCTGCGCGGCGCGGGAAGACAGACCGGCTCGGGCACCGGCGCCCTGACTGGCAGACGGCTGATGATCAACGAACGAATCACGGATCGGTCCGTGCGCGACGTCCTCGCTGCCGTCGCCGTTGAGCGTCTTGAAATACTCTCGCCAACTGGGCTCGACCGAATCCGGATCGCGCAGATACTGCTCGTAGTAGGACTCGACGTAGGCAGAGTTGCCACCGAACAGTGGCGAGGTGCTGATGAACTCGTCGTTCAGTTCGCTTTTCATAGGTTCTGGCTGTTACCAGGGCGAGATGCCGGACTCATCTCGTGGTCGTTCGTCAGCGCGAAGCCCTTTCGTGACGGGCCTTGCGACCGGGCCATATGATATCAAAAAGAAAGCATCGAATGCGGCCCGCCCGACACGGATGTCGGGCGGGCCACGAGCGGTCAGCCAACCTTTTCGGACGGCTCATCGAGCCATTCGGAGGTCAGGCCGCGCAGATAACTGCGGAATTCGTCGCCGATTTCGTCATGCTGAAGCCCCATCTCCACGTTGGCCTTCAGATAACCGAACTTGCTGCCGCAGTCGTAACGCGTGCCCTCGAATTCGTAGGCCAGAACGGTCTGTTCGCCCATGAGCGCCTCGATGGCGTCGGTGATCTGGATCTCGCCGCCGGCGCCCGGCTGCGTCCGATCGATCAGGCGGAAGATGCGCGGCGTCAGAATATAACGCCCGACGACCGCCAGGTTCGACGGGGCTTCCTCGGTCTTCGGCTTCTCCACAATACCGCGGATCTCCGACAGCCCGGGCCCGATCTGTTCGGCCTCGACAATGCCGTACTTGTGGGTCTCTTCCCACGGCACTCGCTGAACGGCGAGCACGCTGGAGCCGTATTCCTGATAGACGCGATGCATCTGGGCCAGACAGGGCTGGAAAGCGCCCGCGATCAGGTCATCGGCGAGGATCACGGCGAAATCCTGATCGCCGACGGCCGGTAGCGCGCAGTTGATGGCGTGTCCGAGACCGAGCTGTTCCGGCTGACGGATATAAACGCAGCTGATGCCCGGCGGCAGCACATCGTGCACCGCGTCGAGCAGTTCCTGCTTGCCCTTGGCTTCAAGCGCGGCTTCGAGCTCGTAGTCACGGTCGAAGTGATCCATGATCGAGTTCTTGGCGTGGCTGGTGATGAAAACCATTTCCTCGGCGCCGGCCGCGATCGCCTCCTTGACGGCGTACTGGATCAGCGGCTTGTCGACGACGGGCAGCATTTCCTTGGCACTTGCCTTGGTTGCCGGCAGAAACCGCGTCCCGAGCCCCGCGACGGGGAAGACAGCTTTACGAATTCTCATGGCCAGTGTCCTGGATCTTGATTGTATTGATGCACCGGCGCGCTGCTAGACGAACGCGAGCGTACCGGTCAGATGATGGATTTCGCCCGACTCGTTCGTGAGTGCAAAAGACACGCCATCGTCGTCCCCCTTATAGCGAAACATGGTTTCGCTCGGCAGGAAAACCGGCTTCTTGAACGTCACCGCCAGGGTGCACTTCTGATCGGCGATGCGATCGGAGAGCGCCGCGGCCGCGCGGGCCTTGGTCCACATGCCGTGGGCGATCGCCCGCTTGAAGCCGAACAGCCTGGCGCTCAGCGCGCTGAGATGAATCGGGTTGTAGTCACCGGCAGCGGCGGCATAACGCCGCCCTTGATCGCCGGGAATCGACCAGCTGTCCTGGTCGGTGGGCTCGAAATCGAGCGTCGGCGGGCCCTTGCGCTCATGGCTCGGGTCTTTCTTGATCGAGGTCTGCTGTCGCGAGAGCATAGTCGCGCTCGCATGCCAGACGCAGCTGCCCTGCGGATCGCGGGCTTCGGTGACGAGATCGAACTCGATGCCCTTCGATGTCTCGCGATGCCCTTCGACGAAGACCACGAGATCGAGCGCTTCCTCGACGCCGATTCGGCGTTCCTGCGTGATCTCATTGTGCACATGGACGAGACCGAGGAGCTTGAGCGGAAAATCCGCGTGCGTGAGCACCGCCATATGCAACGGAAAAGCCAGAACATGCGGATATGTGATGGGCAGATGTCCGGCGCGAACAAAGCCACAGACTTTACGATAACGCGCCAGATGCTCGGACCGAATCTTCAGATTGTCGATACGGGCAGTGATCCGTGGGATGGTCCCGCCCCGGGACAAACCGCCGGACAACGTCGTCGCTGCCTTGACGTAATAAGGCGCAACTTTGGGCAGCTGATCGAACGTGAGTACCGTTTCTCCTGCCATCTTGTTCTGAGTTTTAATCCGAGTGGCAGAGTGTAACGCGTCACGGCGTCAAGACAATGTTTCGTTGCGCGACGCCGTTCAGGTCCCGGTCGGGCACCTGTATGACCGTTGATGCTCTCCTCACCCTGTCATGACGCGGGTACCCGCGCTTACGGCATCGACCGTGTCATGAAACAGTCTGATGCCGGCTCGATGCGCGGCGGCCAGCGCCGAGGCAAGCGGCATGGGCCCGACACTGCCGAATCGAGTCTGCCCTGCAATCCGCACGTCGGTCAGGCTCAATCGCTTTGCATGACCGGATCCATGCCGAGACGCACGCCGCGCGCCTGTATCCCTTTCAGCGTGGCGCGCAGGATATCCTCACACCGACGCGGGTCGTTTCGCCCCGCATCCGAGCGAAGACGCTTCTGCCAGACGAACGGCGTCGTACCGGTGAGCCGCACGGCCACGTCGGCCGCTGCTGTCTGCCGTTCGGGCGCGATGACGACGACACCGTTCTCGGCAAGCGAGCCGCTTGCCTGCGTGGCGATACGCGAGGCGCTGGCCGCAGAGGTGATCGTCCGGACCCGGCCGGGGAGACGCTGCTGATCAAGCTGATAGGCTGCACCGCGGCGGCAGTCATCGATGCCGGCCGCATCGCGACGAGCCTTTCGCAGCGCTGCCACGATCACCAGGACATTATCGAGACGAACGCCGTCGGCATTCGAGGTCGTCGCCCGGGCCGACGACACCGGGTAATCGGCCACCTGCGCCGTCGCTGCCGGGATCGTGCCGAACAAGGCGATAACCGATAACGAGGCGGCCCGGATCACGGGCGTGATTATCAAGGAAATAGCGCGTTTTTTCACTTTGATTCAGACGACCGTGAACGATCGCCTGCTCCGAGTGGCGGCCCGCCGAAGACACCGCCCGCCGCGCACGACAAGGCATGATCTCAGAACGCGCGCGATATCACCCGCAATACCGACGCGCATCGGCGAACACGATCAAGAAAAAGCCATCTACGCGACAGCACCATCAACGGGGCCGCGCGCAGAGGGCGATACGAGAGCATCGCATTTATTATACTTATGTTTAATTGACGAAAAAGGCTCGCCGTTGATTAGCACCGTCAAATCGCGGCGCGAATCGCTGCGACTGGCAACTCGGTTCGCATATCGATCGTGTTCGGACCGACCTGGCGTTCGGAGAGACAGTTCAACCAGGCCTGAGTCGGGCGCGCCCGATAGAAACGCCGTAGCCCTTGATCGAAGAAACCATCGAGATCGATCGCCTCCTCCGGGTAGACAAGCGCATGAGCCCGGCGGCCTTCATCGCGTGACGTCACGACCGCCGCCTCGCATCGCAGATACAGGCAACGCAGATTGTTCGTGCCGCGCGCACGGGTCGAATCGTAGAGTGTGACGAAGACACGCGGATTGGACTGGATGTTGTGACTGTGTACGGCCTCGGTCCAGGAAGACCAGTACAGATCGAGATTTTCGTCGGCCATCGCCGTCACCGGCGTGTTCCAGGGCTGATCGTTACGACATGTTGCGATATTGGCGTAGAAACCGTTTTTGATAATTGCAGCGCTGCGCGCGCCCAGTTCCTGCTCGTTCATCGATGGGCTCCGTCGGTTCGACACCAGTGGGCGAAATGGATCAGCCGACTTCGCCACACCACATCAAGGACGACCGAGCCGCTCCGAGAATCGATCGCGCCTGACGCCAGTGGCCGTCGGCAACAATCGCGAGTCTAGAACGCGGCTGTAACCATTAAAAATGCTCTATTGCGATGTTCGAAATCACAAAAACAGATACGGCGTTTTGCGATCGCCTCAGAGCCGAGGGCCTTTTGAGGTTTCGTGCGAGCGCCTTTTCGTCGAGAGACCGCAGTGTGTCCGGCAAGACTCGCAACGCCGCCGGGCGCCCATCGTCGATTTTTCATGGGCGACCCAACCCGAAGGGACAAGCGCCCCAATATCAAGAACACGACGGCAATCCAGCGTTGTAGCCCGCGGGTGCAGCATGGCGGCACGGCGCGCACGACGCCTCGTCTTGCCGCCCATCGTCAATTTCAGGGCGCGCTTGGCGCGGACTCGCACGACACCTCAACAGGCCCTAGGGATGCTCTGTACGCGCCCGCCTCGAGCGCTTCCCGAAACGGGCTGCGGGGCCACCACACAGGGGATGGCACGCGGCCCTGCCTCCGCGTGCCGACACCCGGGATTGCCATCGTGTTTTGCGCTCGACCCAACGAGTGGGACCACTTTCAGAAAGGTACGGGTAGCGCCCTGAAGCGCTGCCGGTTGCCGATGCGCCTCGCGCTTTTCAGTACACGCGAGGCGGTGGGGAACAGAGCGTTCGTACGACGCATCGATCGCCTTCAGACCAACAGACGGCGCCTCGCGTACCGGATCGTCACACCGCGGTCGAAGCCTAGATGGGCAATACCCGGGCGGCGCCCGTCAGACGCCTCGAGGACAGCGGATCGGAATATGGTGGTGCCCGGGGTCGGACTCGAACCGACACGGAAGAATCTTCCAAGGGATTTTAAGTCACGTAGAGAGGGGGTTAGTCGGCGTTAGCCTGCATCTTAAAATTCCCGTGATTACAGCGTTTCGACGGTATGGCGCGTTAGTAGGCGTTAGCGTATATTAGCCAAATATGCTTCCCATGCGCTTCCCAGGTAGTTCCCGGGAGGGCCAAGGGATCAAGCGGCAATCGGCGTGCGGGAACACGCCGAAAGCCTGACCAGCGGCAACCTGACAAGGAGGCAAGCCGTGGCTGATGCCAATGATAACCGGGTGAACTTCACCCATGCTCGAGTCGAGCGCTTCGGGTGCCCTGCCGGTCGCTCCGAGGCTTTTCTCTGGGATGCAAAGACGCCCGGTCTCGGTATTCGCTCCCGGAGCGGCGGCAGCAAGCAGTACGTGTTCCAGGGCCGCCTGCACGGTAAGACCCTGCGGCTGACCATCGGCAAGCCGGAGAGCTGGGATATCGACGACGCTCGGGCCGAGGCCCGGCGGATGCGGGTGCTGATCGATTCAGGCATCCACCCTCGTGACGAGCAGAAGCAGCGCGAGGACGAAGCCAACCAAGCGGCCCAGGAACGCGAGCGCGCTACGATCACTCTTAGCGACGTTTGGGCGGAATACATCGCCGCACGCAAGCCCGACTGGTCGGAAGCTCACCTCCACGATCATGAGCGCTCTATGCAGGTGCCTGGCCAGCCTCGCAAGAACTCGCGGATGACTACAAAGGCCGGGGTGCTGTACGCCCTGCGCGATGAGCGCCTGGCCGATCTGACGGCCGAGCGGCTGCTCTTCTGGCTTGAGCGGGAGAAGAAGACCCGACCGACCGCGGCGAGTCGCGCATACCGCCTGCTGCGCGCCTGCCTGGCGTGGTGTGACGAACAACCGAAGTATCGTGGCCTGGCCGACGCCCGACGCGTGCTGAGCAAATCCGTGCGTCGCGCCGTCCCCAAGCCCCGTGCGAAAGACGATGTTTTGCAGCGCGAGCAGCTGGCGCTGTGGTTCAAGGCGGTGCGCGGTGCCGGCAGCCCGGTACTGAGTGCATATCTGCAGGCGTTGCTACTAACCGGCGCCCGGCGGCGGGAGATGTCGGCGCTTCGGTGGGCCGATACGGACTTCGACTGGCGAAGCCTCACGTTGCGCGACAAGGTCGAAGGCGAGCGCACCATACCGCTCACGCCGTATCTGGCGCAGCTGCTGGCCGCCCTGCCCCGACGCAACGAATACGTCTTCTCCAGCCCAACGGCCGGCGCCGGCTATCTATCCGACGGCAACCACGCGCACACACGGCTGATCGCGGCGGCGGGCTTGCCGCACCTCACGCTTCACGGCCTCCGCCGATCGTTCGGCACGCTCAGCGAATGGGTGGAATGCCCGGTGGGCGTCGTCGCCCAGATCCAAGGCCACAAGCCGAGCGCGCTGGCTGAGAAGCACTACCGAAGGCGGCCACTCGACCTCCTCCGGCTGTGGCATACACGAATCGAGGGATGGATTCTCGATCAAGGGGGTATCGAGCAACCAGCAGCGGACGACGATACCGGCTTGCGGCTGGTCAAGGGCGCATCATGATCGAACGTTATCAACTGATCCAGAACCTAGTTTGGACTGGCTGGTATACGTGGGAAGCAGCGATGGCCGAGGCCGATCGTTTGGACCTAAGCAAGCTCGATCCCCACTTCCCTGCCGGACCCGATGGCCAGGGGGAGATAAAGCGCCCACCAATATATAGCCACAACGCGGTGCCACACCTATTCGACTCTGCGGATGGTGTCGCCCCGCAGTTGGGCAGCTATATCGCGACTCAGGAACGATTGTCGAGACGCGAGCGCGGTGACCATGATGCGGAGCGCACGCCTATAGCTTCGGAATTCAATGCTCGTGGCGTAGCGAAGATCTGCGACGATTTACTGCGCGAATTAGAGACCCGACAGAAACCGCGCAAAGGTATCAAAAGCTGGCCCAAAGATGGAGGCGCCGAGTGCAAGAACTGGTGTTACGCCCTTCATGTCTACTGCGCAAACCATGGCGAGCGGGCGACACCTGAACTTTTATGTCTCACGTTCCGAGTTCTCGGCTGCGCTGAATTGACCCCATCCGCCGGAATGCGGGGCGAACTTGGCTTGGCAGCCAAGCCAAGTAAACGGAGGCAGTTTCTGGAGGCGATCGAGCGCGATGCAGAACATTGGGCTCGATATGGACGCCAACGGTCGGCAGACAAACTCGGTCGTCTAGTTGATATTGATCCGACTACGATTGATAGGCATTGGCGCAAAGAACCCGAGTATCAGCGGCGGTTGCGGTTCGCTATCGGCAACTGGCTGGGCGCTCTTGAGCGAGCCGGTGAACCAACCGCTCGCGCAGATCTCGACTTTGAAGCTCTCGGTATGCGGAGCGGAGGTTCATGCCGGCCCTAAGGCCATAACAAGTAATTCTTAAGTCATTGTAAAAAATCAGGGTATTGGTCTTTTTCTATCCCCTGTATCGACCTCTAATGTATCTGGATACCTTTCACTTGCCGTTTAAATCAATTGAGGCAAGTGAACATGAACCAGCACCCCGCCAATGGCGGCCTTTCGACTGAAGCGCTGAGCCGAGCAACCGGGCTCAAGCCTGAGTCGATTCGAGTCCGCCTCTGCCGAACCGGCAGCTACTACGGCATCAAGCCCCGCAAACTCCCCAACGGCCGCCTCCTCTGGCCCGCCGATTCCGTCGACCGTCTTCTGAGCCAGAAGCAGGAGGCCACGGCATGAACCCGCTCCGCAAATACAAGATCGAGCTCACCGATCTGGAGATCGAACGCCTCCATAACGCGGCCAATGTCCTGCATGGCGTCGCTGCACTCAAGCATGACCTTGCGAACGAGGACGAGTGCCCTGCGTGGTGGAGTGATTTCCATGAGGGAGCGCTCATAGCGGCTCTGCAATGCGCTGCCGACGTGCTCTCGCCTCTGGTCGAAAAGATTGAAGACCAGCAGGCCGACCCAAACCTGAACCGGGGGAAATCATGAGCAAACACAACGAACAGAAGCAGAATCCGCTAGCCGAAGCCGGCGATTTGATGGGAGTTCGGTTCGAGCGGCTCAACGTGTTGGCAGGCGCCATCAACGATCTCGCCGATGAGAATAGGAACACCTATCAGGTTCTGAAGCTGAACGAGGATTTGGCATCGCAGATCCAGTCCGCGGCGGCCTTTATCACAAGAGAGCTCTGGGACGCTGAGCAAGAGTTCGATCAGGCGGTGGCCGGGGGTGAAGCATGAGCCCTGCCGAGTTCCCCGAACCCGAGGTCGCGTTCTGGGTGCACGAGACCCACCGGCTGGCGAGCGGCGGCTCACTGACGACGTTCGCGGCCGGCCCGTTCGATCAGCCCGAAGAAGCTAAGCAAGCGCGCCAGCAGCTCCACGCGGCCGAGCCGGGCCGAAACCTGCACTGCGCGGAACACCGGATCTACGAATGAAGAAAAGCCCGCTGGTAGCCGCCAGCGGGCCGTAGAGATTCGCCAATCACAGACCAGAGCAATCAGCATGCAACAGCGTATCCAACCGCGGCTAGCGCCGCAATGGCGGGCGCCATGAGTGACGGAGCATTAGCCGATGCACCGGCGCTCGTGCCGCCCGGCCGATACCAAGCGATCTATCGCTTTCACGAAACCGCCTATTTTCGGTCGACGCCGAAGGTCTATCTGCACCTTCAAATCAGCGGCGGCGCGCATGACGGCGTGCGTCTGTACCGCGCCTATCGCGTGGCTCGCCTGACCGGCAAGCCGAAGCGATACGGCGGCTTCAAGGTTCACCACAGCCATGCGGTATTCCGCCAGATGGTGACGCTTTCGAGCGCCGTCACACGTCCTGACCGCATCTCGTTCTCGGCTCTCAAGGGCTGCCTGCTGAGCGTGAGCGTTCGCACGGTGACCAAGGACGCTGGCACCAGTAGTCGGAAGCCGCAGACGTTACCCGAGGCGTTGCAGTACAGCGTCATCGACGAATTGCTGTCGATCGATGCCGGATCAATGGAAGAGGTGAGCTAGCCAATAGACCAAGACCGATACCCAGACCAAGACCAGTACCCGTCTGCCATCCCCTGAAAGCGAGGCCCGGAAAGGCTTAGCGGCTGGGCGGATGGCAAACGAGGAAACCAGATCGGGCCTTGGAAGACGCGTTGCCCGATGTTCGAACCAGCAAAAGACCGTCGCCCCAGTGGCCGGCCAGCTTGACGAGAGACGAGCCGGCGCTGGGGTCAAGCCAAACATTCAAGCATCCGTTCAAGTATAGCGGATAGCGATCGATTGAGGAACGACCGATGGCGGAAAAAACACCCATTCAGGGATTGAGCACCGATTTCATCTGCGCCGAATGCCAGCGAGCAGCGCTCGATCACATCGCGAAACACCCGACCGGGGTGGGCGCGGTCTTCGCCTGGTGCTCCACGACGCGGCGCGGTCTGTTTCTGCGCTCGTGGGATGGCGAGATTGAAATACGCGACGTGTCCAAGCCGGGCAATCGCGAATACCTCGAACGGCTATGCCTGGACAACTGGGAGCGCTGGCTCGCGGTCGCCGAGCAGAAACAGGCCGAGATCGAGTTCGCCCATCATGTCGGCCCGGTCCACTGAGCCATGACGTCGCCCGTCGGAAACTTCCGCGACCTGACCCGGGCCCTTGAGGCCGGGTCGGCGTTGCCCGATCACGTGGTGGTCTGGCTGCACGATGGCTGTGCGCGGTTCTATGCCGGTGAGGTGTCCTCGCTCGATATCGCGCTCGGCATACGCGGCCAAGGCATCAATCTGCCGGTCAATCAGTACGCATGGCAGACGCGCGATATGGAGCTGGCCGCCGCCTACCAGCACATCGAAGGCCGGAGCGAGCGAGCCCGTCTCCAAGAGTTGCGGCGACAGATCCGCGCTTTCGGTTCGCGCACATGGCCGCGGGTGCGCGCCTACAGCGAGCCTCCGGACCGTCTGACCCCGTTGCAGGTGCACCTATTCCGCGCTTTCCAGGTGGGTCAGCACATCCCGGAGAGTGTCTCCCGGCTGCGTGACGTTGTCCGATCAAATAGGCCGTATTCGTAGTTCACAAAAGGCGGAATCATGGGCACCAGTAGAGAACCAGGACGCCCATGAACGCCAAGCTGATACGCCTTGAATCGATCGCGGACGCGGCACACGCCCAGCTTCGCCAGTGCGGCGAGAGCCTGCGCAAGGCCCGCGAAGAATTCGACGCGCTCGATCGCCATCGGGAAAACCTCGAAGAGAAGGACTTCTCGTTGAGCGCGCCGGACAAGACGCGCCACGAGACGCTGTCGGCCCGCATCGAACACCTCGTCGAGAAATACGATGAATTGCGGGCCGATCACCGGGCGAAGCGCGATCTGTTCACCCGCTGCAAGGAGCACGCCGATGGCTAAGCGTCCTGAAAACCAGGTGGCCGATTATCGCGCCAACATCGAACGGCTCAAGGCGGAACGCGCCGAAGTCGTCGCCCGGCCAGCCACCCCGACCGAAGCCGAGGCACGAATCGATGCCTACCTGGCCAGCCAGGCCGAGCAGTACCGGCGGCGGGTCACGGTCGAGCGGCTGAAGCTGCGCGCCGACCTCGATGCGCTCGGGGATAAGGACGATGCGTTCTTCGCCTTCTATTTCCGCGACCAGATCAAAGCCGCCCTTATGGCCGAGACCGCGGATGGCATGGACGCGGCGGACCGGTCGGCCGAACTTGAGCGCATCGATACGGCGTTACTCGAAGCCGAGCAAGCCGAAGAGTCCGCGATAACCGAGGCCGAGCAACGCGGCCACTACATCACCCGGCGTGCCGATGCGGATCCGCGCGCTGTTCTAGCCTTCGATTAACTGGAGACCGATATGCCCAGCCTAGACGTATTCCGCGGCGACGCGTTCAGCCTCGCCTCGCTTACCGCCTCGATCAACGACCTACCGCGGCTCGAAACCAAGCTCGCCGAGATGCGGCTTTTCGAAAGCAAGGGGATTCGAACAACCGAGGCCTGGATCGAACGCCGTCACGGCGATCTGAGCCTGGTGCAGACGCGGCCGCGAGGCGCGCCGTCGGATCAGGTGCTCGGGGATAAGCGCGACGCGCTGAAGTTCAAGCTCTCGCATATCTCGCAGGAGAGCACGATCTACGCCGATGAAGTGCAAGACGTGCGGCGCTTTGGTGGCGAGGGCGAGCTTCAGACCGTCGAAGAGGTCGTGAACGAGCGCATGCGCAACATGAAGCGCACCATCGATGCGACCATCGAGCATATGCGTGTCGGCGCGCTGAAGGGCGAGATCCGCGATGCGGACGGCTCGATCATCCATGACCTGAACGACGAATTCGCCACCTCGCCGACCACGGCCACATTCCAGTTCAGCGACACGTCGGCCAAGATCCGGCGCTCTTGCCTGGCCGTCTCACGCACGATCGAAGATGAGCTCGGGGTCGAACCGCATACCGGCATCTCGGCAATCTGTGGGCCGGATTTCTTCGACCAGCTGATCGATCATCCGGACGTGCGCGACGCGTACGCGCGCTGGCAGGACGGCGAGGCGCTACGCAACGATCCGCGCGCCGGCTTCCAGTTCGCGGGCATCGAGTTCATCGAGTATCGCGCCAAGGCCAACGGCAAAACGTTCCTCGACCCGGGCGACTGTCTGGCATTCCCGCAAGGTACATCGCTGTTCACCGAGTCCTACGCGCCGGCCGACTTCATCGGCGCAGTCAATCAGATCGCGGCGGATGATGACCTCGGCTTGCCGGCCTACGCCCGTATGGCGCTGGACCCCGAGTTCGAGCGTTGGGCGAAGGTCCATGTGCAGAGTAATCCGCTGCCGTTGGTGCTGCGGCCGTCGATTGTGGTGCACGTCGACGCGGCCTGAATAGGCTGGCCACCCGGCCGGCTCCCTTGTTCGTCTTGCAGCGGAGGGCACACCGCATCAACGCAGGACGCTCAGCCCCGCTGGCGCGCTTCCCTCCTTGGCGCATCGGCGGGCATCTACAGCGAGGGCCCCTGGCTTGATCGCGACTGTTTACGAATCGGCGGAATCGCAATTTTCGACTAATTTTCGGTGCCCTAGGCCGTCAGCAGCAGTGCATTAGGCAGCAGCTATCTAAAGGTTTGATATGACAGGAAAAGCCATCCGACGACGACTGCCCAGGCTGTCGAAGCTGCCTAGAAATCCAACGCATGCGCCGCGTAATGACGGCTATCGCTGGAACATCTCGACGATCGCCGACGCTCTGAATCTGAGCCGTGACACCGTGCGCCGGCGGCTGCGCGAAGCAGGGATCGAGCCCGACGGCTATGTGTCGAACTCGCCCGTCTACGCGCTGGCCAAAGCGATACCGCCATTGTTCGGCCATGCGCCCCGCAAGCCCAAGGAGCAATCCGATGAGTGACGACCGCGTGATTCCGTTCGGCCGCGAACCGACGCGCATACCGCACGAGCTGTTCATCCCCGCCCTGACGGCCGGGGTCAACGCCCAGAACCTGCCGGCGCAGCTCGCCAGACTTGGCTTTCCCGCAGCCGAGGCGCAAGAACTCCAGGCCAAGGCCGACGCCTTCGTCTCGGCCCTACGCCGGCACCTACCGCCCGAGATCGACGACAACTGGCCCGACCACCTGAGCCCGGAGCGCTGAGCCGATGACCCGACGATACAAGACCGCGCTCGTTATCACGGGCGACGCCGAGGGCGGCATCAAGGCCGTTCGGGCGACCGAAGCACAGCTGAAAAAGCTCGACCAGGCCAACAAGCGCAGCACGAAGAACGCCTCGCGGCTCAGCCAGTCGTACGCGGCGATGAGCCGCAGCGCAGCCAAGTACGGCTCGATCGCCTCGGCGGCGGCCCTTGGCGCCGGCAGCAGCCTGATCGCGCTGACGGCCCACCAGGCCGCGGCCACGCGCGAGGCGGCCACGCTGGCCCAGACGATCGGCACGACGACCGGCAACGTGCAGGCGTTCCAATACGCGGCCGAGCAGGCCGGCATCGCCTCTGACAAGGCGACCGATATCCTCAAGGATCTGACCGACAAGCTCGGCGATGCGTCCCTCAACCAAGGCGGCGAGCTCTACCAGGCGCTGCAGCGTATCGGCCTGTCCGCGACCGAGTTGCAGAAGCTGAGTCCGACCGAGCAGCTGATCCGGATCAGCGACGCGATCAAGAGCCTGCCGCGTGCCGAGCAGGTCAACGTGCTGGAGAGCATCGCCGATGATGGCTCGAAGCTGTTGCCGATCCTCGACAACGGCGCCGCGGCGCTACGCAAGTACACCGATCAGGCCCGCCGGTTCGGCGTGGCCCTGTCCGATGTCGACAACCGCCGCCTCATTGAGGCCGATCGCTCGATGCGCGAGCTGCGCGGCCTGGCCACCGGGCTTGGCAATCAGCTGGCCATCGCGGTCGCGCCGGCGATCAGCGACGTGGCCGACGACGCGGACGACCTGGCGGCCACGTTCAAGGATCCGGCCTTCCAGCAGGGTGTGACGACGATCGCCGACGGCACCGCGAGCCTGGCCAAACATCTCGCCACCTCGGTGAGCGAGATCGGCAAACTGGCGAATGCGGTCGAGCACACGGATTGGTCGGCGATGGGCAAGTTCCTGTTCGACCGCACCGGGCCGGGTTTCCTCTGGAACAACGTCATCTCGAAGACCGGTTTCGACGATTTCACGCCGAAGAGCCCGATCGCGGCCGCCGGCGCGCCGGGCAAGACTGTGACCGTCACCGGCACGCCGCCGGCGAACAGCGGCGCCGATAGTGGTGGCGGGAATACCAGCACCGCGAAGGGTCTACTGGCGCAGTTCGACAAGCGCCACCAGCAGCTCGTGCAGCTGCGCAAGGACCGCGAACAACTCCAGGCCGCGATCGCCAAGGATCCGGAGCAGGCGCCGGCCTATCGCCGCGCGCTGACCGAGGTGAACCAGCAGATCGCCAACCTTAGCAAGGGCAGCACGTCTGCGGCCGGCGCCCTGACCGACCAGCAGCAGGCAGCCAAGCAGCTGGCCAGCACGTACGAGAGTACCGCCGCGTCGATCCAGAAGCAGATCACGCTATTCGGCAAGGACGGCCAGGCGGCCCAGACGCGCTATGAACTCGAGCACGGCGAGCTGGCCAAGCTCAGCCCCGAGCGCAAGGCACACCTTCAATCGATGGCCGACGAGCTCGACCAGCTCAACGCGCAGAAGGATGCAGTGCAATCACTGTTTCCGGAATGGCAGAAGCTAGAGCAGGCAAAGCAGCTCAAGTCGTCCGTCAGCGACCTACCGCAGAACATGCAGGCTTTTGGGCAGCGGCGCGCGGCACAGCTGACGAAAGACGCGGCGACCCAGGGGCTGCCACAGATGCAGGGGCTGGATCCGGAATACAACGGCGCTTTCGGCGAGGCCAACCGGCTATCGAGCGAGCGCGACCAGTACGAACAGGCTTATCAGCAGCGCCTGGATGCGTTCCGGCAATACGCCGCCACGCACAAGGAAGAAGCCGCGACGGCGCACCAGGCGATCGAAGCGCTGGAAAAGGATCACCAGCAGCGCATCGTGAAGTATGACGATCAGATGGCCAAGGCGCGGCTGGCCGGCACGTCGGACCTGTTCGGCAACCTGGCCGAGGCAACGCGCGGCTTCGCCGGTGAGAACTCGTCGATCTACCGGGACATGTTCGCAACCTCGAAAGCATTCGCGATCGCGAACGCCGCGCTCGGGATCAAGAACGCGATCGTCTCGGCGCTGAGCCTGCCGTTCCCGGCGAACCTCGCGGCCGGCGCGGTCGCCGCGGGCGAGGCCGTCTCGCTGATTGGCGACGTGAAAAGCATCACGATGGGCGGCGGTGGCGCCGTCGGCCAGGCCCATGACGGCATCGACAGCGTGCCGGCCACAGGCACCTGGAACCTCGAGAAGGGCGAGCGCGTCGTCGATCAGCGCACCAATCAGGATCTGAAGCGCTATCTCGCGAAAGCGCCGGCGGCAGCCGGCCAGCGTGGCGCCAACAACCAGCGCCCGATTCAGGTCACGAACACGATCACCGTGCAGAGCCACCCCAACATGACTGCAGAGCAGTCGCGCCAACAGGGCGAGCAAGTCGGCCAGGGCATCCGCGACACGATCCGCGGCGTGCTGGTCGACGAGCAACGACCGGGCGGGATTCTGCAGAAGACCGGTTGAGCCTCGCCACGGGGCGGCGTAAGCCAGACCGTGGACAGGACCAGTCGGCGGTGTCCTGGCTCCGGCTATATTTCTAGGTGTACCGCGTTCGCAACGACGGGAAGCTGAAATCACTCAAGCGCTGGCCGGTTGAGCTCAAAGTTTGATTCAATGATTTGCAGTCCGGCGCGAGCGCGGGTGGCGCACTCGCACGTCAAATGCGAGTGGCCCGGGGCTGCCCCGCGCGTGCGCGGGTGGCGCTACCCGGCTTCGGTCGGGGCTTTCTATACGATCGCGGTCACTACAGGTTCCACTTCAGATCGCCCAGTCTATATCTACCTACCTATAGTTCAGCCAATATCTGCATGCGTTCTTGGATGGACTTCCAGATTACCGCTGACAAACTGCAACCTTTGGTTCGGCAGGTGCGCGTAATATGCAGTGAGGCGAGTGATCTGGTAACCGACCGGCTTAGCCGCTTGGCGCGCCGCAGTGCCTGTTAGCTGCTCTTCATCGCGCTTGCTCAGCGGTTCCTCTAGCGAAATCTCAAACGACTTCTCTTCTGTCACGCGCAAGCCTGTCGCACGCAAACGCCGCGGACGGAAATAGCCTATACCGACCGACGCGATCACCGTGACCATGACGACGATCAGAACTATGTACGGACCATATACCACTGGCATCTCAACGCCCCTCCGATGACGACTGATTCACCCTGTCTTGAACCCCGATTATCTTCCAGACGAGCATAACCAACGCTAACCCGATGATAGCCGTACAAACGATCGCGGTCCAATACAGGCCGAGCGGAGGAGGGTTTGGGGCAGCAGGATCCTTTACGCCAAACCGCGCATAGGCTTGAGCAACCCAGCCAGCAAGCGATATCCCAGTAACTGAAAGAATAAACACGGCCAGCCGTAGCGTTGCGAGTATCTCATTGTCACGATTCATTCCTCCCCCTAATTGCTTCCCATGCGCTTCCCGTCATTTAGGGCAACGAAAAGAAGCTCTCGATACTCGCGCTTAACCTTTTGAAAATAATGGTGCCCGGGGTCGGACTCGAACCGACACGGAAGAATCTTCCAAGGGATTTTAAGTCCCATGCGTCTACCAGTTTCGCCACCCGGGCAGCGGCCTGTTGCAGGCCAGGCGCCTGAGGGCGCCTCGCAGCGGCGAGCGAGTCTAGCAGTCGGTCATCGGACTCGCCAGCCTGTGCGGCCCATAGCGCCATTCGCGACCAATCTGCCCCTACGCACGCACCCCGACGTGAAAGCCCAAGAGGCCACTACGACAGACAATAGGCCTCCTGCCGGCGACGAAGCGGATGACAACCAAGAGGCAGGACTCGACCGATTTCGTGGAGACCCGCATTCTTTGTGGATGCGTGAAACGAAATCCCATGTCCTGCCGCGATTGTCGCGCGCCGCCGCCATCGCCCCCGAGGTCCGCCGCTGGCTTACCCGGCTGCGCGAGACCGGGTTCGCCGGCGATATCGATACGCGTTATGCCACACGATTGACGCTGGCCACCGATAACAGCGCGTTTCAGCAATTACCGGCTGCTGCAGTATTCCCGGCCGACGAGGCCGATCTGCTGCGGGTCGGCGAGCTGTTGGCCGACCCGGACTTCGCCGCCGTGCACATAGCACCGCGCGGTGGCGGTACGAGCACGATCGGCTGCGCTCTGACCACCGGCGTCGTGGTCGATTGCTCGCGGCACATGAATCATATTCTGGCCATCGACGCCGAAGCCCGAGAAGCCGTCGTGGAACCCGGCGTCGTCCTCGATCAGCTCAATGCCGCGCTGTTGCCGCTCGGCCTGTTCTTTGCGCCGAACGTCGCCCCCTCGTCTCGCGCGACCCTGGGCGGCATGCTGAACACCGACGGCTGCGGCAAGGGCTCCCGGGTACACGGCAAGACCAGCGACCACGTACTTGCCACGCATCTGGTGCTCGCCGACGGCCAGCTTCACGTCGTGGACGCGCGCAGCGACGCCCCGCCCGCTGCGCCGGCAACACGTGCCATCGAGCGTCGTGTCGCCGCTATCGTCGAAGCGCATCGCGACGAGATCGCGCGGGTCTTTCCCGGTCTGTCTCGATATCTGTCCGGATACAATCTCGCTCAAGCCATCGATGCCGATGGCCGCTGTCGCCTGAACAAGCTCATCGGCGGCTCGGAGGGCACGCTGGCGCTGGTCTCGCAGTTGCGGCTGCGGCTGACGCCATTGCCCACGACCCGACGCTTGTTTGCGCTGCGATACGACGATTTCGACAGCGCTCTGCGAGACGCTCAGCAGCTCGTGACGTTCGACCCCGTGGCTATCGAGTCGATCGATGAGACGGTCATGGGTCTGGCACGCGACAACCCGATCTACGAACGGGTCCGCGACTATATCGAGAACACCGACGGCTCTACCCCCGGCGCGGTGAACCTCGTCGAATTCAGCGGCCACACCGAACCACCGGCCGGCGTCGCGGCCCTGACCGAGGCGCTGCGCCAGGGCCACAGCCGCGCCAACGGCTTTTATCTCGCCGACCAGAAACACGCCATCGATGCGCTCTGGGATCTGCGCAAGGCCGGTGTCGGCCTGCTCGGTGCCACGCCCGGCCGGCGCAAGCCGCTGCCGTTCGTCGAGGACACGGTGGTCGACCCCCGCGTACTGGCGGACTACGTGCGTGATTTCCGCGCCATTCTGGACGAATACGGCGTTTCATACGGCATGTTCGGGCATATCGATGTCGGCTGTCTGCACGTTCGCCCGGCGCTTGACCTGACCGATCCGGCCGACGAACGCCGCATGCGCGAGATCACCGACCGCGTCGCTCGACTGGCGAACGACTATGGCGGCCTGCTCTGGAACGAGCACGGCAAGGGCTATCGCTCGGCATACAATCGCGCTTTCTTCGGCGAGCGACTCTACGGCGCGCTGGCCGACATCAAGGCCGCGTTCGATCCGCGCAACCAGCTCAACCCGGGCAAGATCGTGGCGCTGGACGAGGCACGGTTTCCGCTGGCCGCGATGGACGCCCCCACGCGCGGCACGTACGACCGCCAGATTCCGGAAGCCGAACGAGCGGCCTTTCCCGGTGTTCTCGCCTGCAACGGCAACGGGGCCTGCTTCGATTACGACCCCACGCATGTGATGTGCCCCTCGTATCGCGCCACGCGGGACCGCCTGCATTCGCCCAAGGGCCGGGCCGGCGCCATGCGCGAGTGGCTGCGCCTGCTGTCGCAGGCCAACACCCAGGTCGCAGATATCGACGAGCCGCCCGGCGGGCTGATCTGGCAGGCATTGAGCGGCAACGGCGAGACAGCCCACGATTGCGATGACTTCTCGCACGAGGTCTGGCAAGCGATGGACGGCTGCCTGTCCTGTCGCGCCTGTGCCACCCAGTGCCCGATCCGGGTGGACGTGCCCCGTTTCAAGAGCGTTTTCCTGAACGCCTATCACAGCCGCTACGCCCGCCCGCGCGGTGACTATGCATTGGCTTTTCTCGAAAACGGCGCCCGATTGGGCGCCCGCTGGCCTGGATTGGTGAATCGCCTGCTCGATAACCCATCCATCCGATCGCGACTGAGCCGGGCTCTCGGCCTGACCGATCTGCCGTGTCTGAGCGTTCCGACGCTCGCCGACTATCTCGCCGATCGGCCACACCTGCGCTATACGCCCGAGAGTTGGGCGGTCATGACGCAGGCCGCTCGTGATCGGACCGTCTTTCTGATCCAGGACGCTTTCACGAGCTTTTTCGATACGCCCACCGTCACCGCCGTGATCGAGCTGATCGAAGCCCTGGGCTATCGCCCACAGGTCGTGCCGTTCACGGCAAGCGGCAAACCACGCCAGGTCAAGGGATTTCTTTCGGCCTTTCGGCGTACCGCGCGCCGCACGTTGCAGCGTCTGCGGCCGATCGCCGCGCTCGGTCGCCCCCTGCTGGTCATCGAGCCCAGCATCGCGGCGACCATGCAGGTCGATTATCGCGATGCACTCGGCGAATGCCTGCCAGTCACGCGTCTCGAGGACTGGCTCGCCGCAGCCCTGGCCGGCTCGAAGCGCCACGCTGGCGCCTCGGCCGGCCGGTTCCGTTTAATGAATCATTGCACCGCGCGCACAGCGGCCGCCGGCAGCGACCGGGCCTGGCAGACCGTGTTCGACCACCTCGGGTTCACGCTGATGATCGGTGACGCGGGCTGTTGCGGCATGAGCGGTGTCTACGGCCACGAGACACGCCACCGCGCGACCTCCGAACGGATATTCGATCTCTCGTGGGCTGACGTGCTGGATGAGCCGCAAGCGGAGACGGTCGTGGTCCCCGGCTACAGCTGCCGCAGCCAGATCAGCCGTCTACGCGGCCGGCTTGCCCCGCATCCGGCCCGAGTACTGCTCGACGGTTTACAGGCCGAAGAGAATACGTCTTTACCGGGTAGACCGACCACCAACAGCTGACGACCGATCGCCCGGCTGTTATTTCGTCTATCGGGCAATAAAAAACCCCGGCCGATCGGCCGGGGTTCGACGGTCTGGAGCGGGAAACGAGATTCGAACTCGCGACCCCAACCTTGGCAAGGTTGTGCTCTACCACTGAGCTATTCCCGCACTATCGATGCGCCTCGAACCCACGGTGCAGCGTTCAAGACGGCTTCGGACTGTTTGAGCCCGAAGAATTGGAGGCCAGGCCCGGAATCGAACCGAGGTACGCGGCTTTGCAGGCCGCTGCATCACCACTCTGCCACCTGGCCGGTGTCTTCGGCTACCGACCCAGCATAGCTCGGCCTTCGACAAAGAAAAACCTCGGCCTACCGGCCGAGGTTTCGCCGTTTGGAGCGGGAAACGAGATTCGAACTCGCGACCCCAACCTTGGCAAGGTTGTGCTCTACCACTGAGCTATTCCCGCGCTGTTGGCGTGCATTATAGAGACCTGGTTTCGAGGGTCAAGAACCGATTGTAAAAAATCGCGCCTTGCCTTATCAGCTTTTCTCGACGCTCAAACGCGGCCAGGCCTGACGCAGATAGAGCACCATCGACCAGAGCGTGAGTGCGGCCGAAACCGCCAGAAACGCGCACGCCACATGAAATATCAGGCCGCGCTGATACAGGCCGAACAGCATCATGAAGATCGCGAGCATCTGTAACGCAGTCTTGTACTTGCCAAGCGATCCCACGGCCACGACGCCCCGCTCACCGAGCTCGGCCATCCATTCCCGAAGCGCGGACACCGTCAGTTCCCGGCCGACGATGATCGTCGCCGGCAACGCCACGTAGTAGTGCGGCGCCCGATACGTCAGCATCACCAGCACACCACAGACGATGAGCTTGTCGGCAACGGGATCGAGAAAGGCGCCGAACGCCGACGTCTGATTCCAGCGACGGGCCAGATGGCCATCGAGCCAGTCGGTGGCGAGTGCGATGCCGAACAGGATCGCAGCCACGATATTGAAACCGGGCAACGGCACGAACAACAACCCGATCACAAACGGGATGAGGATCAAGCGGAACAGCGTCAGCCAGATGGGCAGATTCAAGATCGCTCCTCGTTGTTCGCCTGCCACGACCGCATCACGCCGAGTCGTGGAAGTAATCATAAATTCGCTGGGCGAGCGCCGTGCTGATGCCATCGACGCGCGCCAGCTCTGTCACGCCTGCCCGGGCGACCTGTCGCGGCCCGCCAAACGCCTGCAGCAGCGCCTTGCGACGCTTCGGACCGAGCCCTTCGACGCCGTCCAACTGCGAGGTGCTGCGTGCCTTGCCCCGCTGCCCTCGATGCGCGGCAATCGCGAATCGATGGGCTTCGTCGCGGATCTGCTGGATCAGATGCAGTCCGGGCGAGTCGGCAGGCAGTATAAGAGGCGTGTTGCGGTCCGGCAAAAACAGTTGCTCGAGGCCGGGTTTGCGCGTCGAGCCCTTGGCCACGCCCAGAAGCTGCACACCCGCCACGCCGAGTTCGTCGAGCACCTCACCGGCCACACCGAGCTGGCCCTTGCCGCCATCGATGAGAAGCAGATCGGGCAGCTTCGCCTCGCCGCTCTGCACGCGCTTGAAACGCCGCGTCAGTGCCTGACGCATGGCGGCGTAGTCGTCCCCGGGTTCGATGCCGGTGATGTTGAAGCGCCGATACGCCGACTTCTGCGGCGCGCCCGCCTCGAAGACCACACAGGAGGCCACTGTCTTCTCGCCCCGCGTATGACTGATATCGAAACAGGCCATCTGCATCGGGGGCTCGTCCATGCCCAGCGCTTCAGCCAGGGAGCCGAGACGTTTTTCGACGCCGGCCCGGCTGGCCAGCTGCGCCGACAGCGTCTGGGCGAGCGTGGCGCGGGTGTTGTCGAGCCAGCGCCGCCGCTCGCCGCGCACGTTGGTCTTGAGCGCCACCCGACGACCGGCCCGGGCGCTCAGGCTTTCGGCCAGCTCATCGGCTTCACTCGGCAACGGGTCGACCAGCAGCTCGGGCGGCGCCGGACGCTCGATGTAGTACTGGCTGATGAAAGCCGACATGGCATCGGCCACGGTCGTGCCGGCCGGCGCGCTCGGAAAGAAACTGCGATGCCCCAGGTTGATGCCGCCGCGCACGGTCACCACTACGACGGCCGCCACACCGCCGTCGATATCGCCGCAGATCAGGTCGAAGTCGGACTTGCCGCCGACACCCTGGTTCTGCGACTGCAGACGGCGCAGCGAAGAGATCTTCTCGCGCAACCGGGCAGCCGTCTCGAAATCCAGCCTGGCCGAGGCGGCTTCCATATCGCCGACGAGCCGGTCGATCAGGGTGTCGTTGCGGCCTTCCAGCAGCTGGACCGCATCCTGCACATCGCGGTCGTAGTCGGCCTTGTCGATCTTGCCGACACACGGCGCGCTGCAACGCTTGATCTGATACTGCAGACACGGGCGCGAGCGATTCTCGAAATAGCTGTCGCGACAGTTGCGCAGCTGAAACAGCCGCATCAGTGTGTCGGCGGTGTTCTTGACCGCCCCGGAGCTGGGAAACGGGCCGAAGTAATGCCCCGAACGCTTCTGGGCGCCGCGGTGATAGACCACGCGCGGGAAATCGTTATCGCCGGTGATCAGCAGATAGGGATAGCTCTTGTCATCCCGCAGATAGATGTTGTACCGCGGCCGATGCTTCTTGATGAGCGTGGATTCGAGCAGCAGTGCATCGTCTTCGGTGTGTGTGATCGTGACTTCGATGTTGGCGACCTGATCCAGCATCGCCTCGGTCTTGGCGTTGCCCGACGCACGCAGGAAATAGCTGGATACCCGCTTCTTGAGGTTCTTCGCCTTGCCGACATAGAGCACGTCGCCGGATGCGTCGTACATCCGGTACACGCCGGGCCGCGTCGTCAGCTGCCGTACGTAACGGTTCGGGTCGAAATCGGTCTCGCCTGTCATGCGCCCTATGATGCGCTCGGATGCGACGAAGACAAGATGTGTCTTGCCTGCACGATCACCGCGTCGAACATACCCGGCGTCAGACGCCGCGTATTCAGGTTGTAGCGGCTGCAATGATAGGAATCGAGCAGCAGCGTGCCTTCGCGCAACGGGTGCACCGCCGCATGCGCGAATGGATGCGCGCTCTGGCGCCGGTCGAGCGCCCGCAGCACGGCCTGGTGCGCCAGTCGACCGAGGGCGAGTACCACGATCGGCGTTTTCAGCTCGCAAGCCAGGAACGGCGCACAACGCGTCATTTCGGCCGCGCTCGGCCGATTCTCCGGCGGCAGGCATTTCACCGCGTTGGTGATTCGACAATCGAAAAGCGCCAGTCCATCGCCGGGCCCTTTCGAATGCGCCTGATTGGCAAAACCGTGTCGATGGAGAGCCTCGAACAACAAGCCGCCCGAGGCATCCCCGGAGAACGGTCGGCCGCTGGCATTGGCCCCGTGCATGCCCGGCGCCAGACCGACGACCAGCAGCCGGGCATCGCGCGGGCCGACCGCGGCCACCGGTGAGGCGTGATACGCCGGATGACGGCGCCGGATCGTACGCCGCAGGCCGGCCAGCCGCGGGCAGCGGCGACAGTTCGGAGCCGGTACGTCCGGCGGGCGTTGCGGCATCGGCGCCTCTTGTTCTGCGGGGCGACCGGCGATGTCGATCATCGAAGGACGCTGTCGAACCCAATGGCCGGGCTCAAGGTGTGGCATATCGTCGTGCGTCGGCCGCCGTGCATCCCGGATCGTCGCGACGCGCGCTAGGGTCTGTTGATGTTTCGTGCGAGTCCGCGCCAAGTGCGCCCTGAAATTGACGATGGGCGGCAAGACGAGGCGTCGCAGGCATAGCGTGTCATTCTGCGCCAGCGGGCTAGAACGCTGTATTGCCGTCGTGTTTTTGATTTTGGGGGCACTTGTCCCGAAGGGTTGGGCCACAAATCCCGCCCGGCGGCGTTGCGAGCCTTGATCGTGGCACGCCACGATCGGCAACTCGCGCCTTGCCGGACACGCTGCGGCCTCTCGACGAAAGGCGCTCGAACGAAACATCAACAGGCCCCAGGGCCCGAGAGCTCGCGTCATGCGCGATATTCGGCCCATGCGATGGAACCGGTGGTTTCGCCACACGCGCTCACGGACAGGCGCATCAGCTCGTCGTTTTCAGAGCTCGAGTTCTGCTTCCGAGACCACGATGCCGTCGAGATCGGCATAGAGCCAGTCGTCCGGCATGAAATTCACGCCACCGAAACGCACGAGCACATCGCGCTCGCCCTGGTTCTTTTTATCGGACTTTTTCGGGTGCGTGTTCAAGGCCTTGACCGCCATGTCCATCTGCGAAATATCGGCCGCATCCCGAATACAGCCATAGACCACGATGCCGGCCCATCCGTTGTCTATGGCCAGTTGCACGAGGTTGTCGCCCAGCAGCGCACAGCGGTCGGAGCCGCCGCCGTCGACGACCAGAACACGTCCCTCGCCCGGCTCTTCGAGGGCCAGCCGGACGACCGAGTTGTCCTCGAAGCATTTGACGGTCGAGATCGGGCCGCCGAAGTCCAGCCGGCCTCCGAAATCGGTGAACAGGGGTTCGACGATCTGCAGTTTATCGCTGAACGCGTCGCAGAGATCGGTAACGGGATACATCGCGTGTCCTCGAAAATGGGTCAGTCGGAGCGAGCCGGGCTGCGCGAGACGCCCCAGAGGCCGCCGAGCGTCAGTCCGACGAAACAGATGAGCGTCCAGGCGGGCAGAGTCAAGCCCGCGAAGCTGCCTTTGACGGTGGCACAGCTGGCATCGCCGCGCAGCACCGTGGCCACCACGTCGCTCAGCGGCATGATCTGTACGAGATAATCCAGGCCCGGACCACAGGCGGGCACCTGATCCGGCGGCAAATGCATCAACCAGACGTGGCGCGCGGCGATCGCCGCGCCGGTCAGCGCACACAGCGTGGCGAGCGCGGCATAGATCCGGCTGGCGATCGCGCCGCCGCCGTGTATCCAGCCCATCAGACAGCACAGGGCCACACCGGCCATCGCGATGCGCTGGAATATACACAACGGACAGGGATCCAGTCCGCCGACATATTGCAGCAGATAGGCGAAGACGAGTGCCGCGACCGGCACGAGGGTGCCAATCGCGAAGTAAGGCCGGGTACTCATCAGCGAATCGTCCCACAGCCCGCGCGAACCGACAATGCGCGGCCCTGTGCTAGGCTTGACCGACACCACGAGGCGCGGATATGCCATGACGACAGCTCGTGTCGTGGCGCGTGCCGCGGCCTGCTTGATATTACCGATCACAATGCCCTGCGTGGCCGCCGTTCCAGCCATTCCCGCGCTATCAACGGCCCCAATGCCGGCACTGGCCGCCCTGCTGGATCCGGAAAGCGCCCCCCGAGTGCCGGCCTTCGTCGACCCGTTCACACTCAACCGTCCAGCTCGCAACGCGCTCGCCTCGGCCGATCATCTGCTGGCACACCGCTCGGCGCGAATCGCCGGCCCGCCACTGCCGGCCAGAACGCGTCGTCATCTACGCAAGCGCATCGCCCGGGTTCTGCCGCGCTACGACGCCCTGTTCCGGCGCGCCGCCGACGACTACCAGCTACCGGCCTCCCTGCTCGCCGCCCAGGCCTATATCGAGTCGAAGTGGCGACCCAAGGCACATTATCGCGGCGCCGCCGGCATGATGATGCTCTCCGAGCCGGCCGCGCACGTCGTCGGCGTGACGAATCGCTATTCGCCGCGCGAGAGCGTGCACGGCGGGGCGCGTTATCTGAACCGCCTGCGTCAGCGCATTCCGCCGGACGTGCCACGGCCCGATCGTGATCTGTTCGCCCTGGCGGCCTACAACATGGGATACGCGCATCTGATCGATGCCCGCATACTCGCCCGGACGCTCGGTCGGAACCCGAACCTATGGGCGGACATCCGCGAAGTGCTGCCGTTGATGAGCGAGCCGCGTTACTACACCGAGCTGGCGCGCGGCTACGTCCGCGGCGCTGCGGTGGTGCGCTACGTCGAGCGTATCCGTCGCTACCAGGCGCTCATTGCACCGCATATCGACTGATCGCTCCGTTTCATCGGCCACAGGGCCTGCGTTTTCACTGTTCAGAGATCCGATTTGTCTACACCGATTTCCGGCGACACGCCTCACATTGCCCGTCACGGCCCACTCAGGCTGGCCGGCCGGGTCTTCTATCCAGTCGTTGTCCTGATTCTCGCACTGGTGGTCGCCACGATCGCCGCCCCCGAGACGATGTCGCATGCTTTCAGCGTCACACTCGATGCGATCGTCCATTATCTCGGCTGGTATTACGTCCTGGCCTGTGCCGGTTTCATCGGATTCTGTTTCTGGGTCGGCCTGTCACGCTTCGGCAGCCTGCGTATCGGCCCGGATGACGCCCGGCCGGACTTCTCGCGTCTGTCCTGGTACACGATGCTGTTCTCGGCCGGCATCGGGATCGGCGTGATCTTCTACGGGACCGCCGAGCCCGTCGCGCACTACCACAACGCGCCGCGCGAGTTCGCCTCGAATACGGTCGAGGCAGCGCGCTACGCCGTGCATCTGACCTGGATGGAATGGGGCATGACCCCGTTTGCGATCTATATCGTGGTCGGTCTGGCCCTGGGGTTCGCAACCCACCGCCGCGGCCGCCCGTTGACCATCCGCTGGGGACTCGAACCCCTGCTGGGCCGACGCGTCGAGGGCTGGCTCGGCGACCTGATCGATATCGTGGCGATCATCGGCACGGTGTTCGGCCTGGCTACCTCGCTCGGGCTGGGGGTGATGCAGATCAATTCGGGGCTGGACAAGCTCGGCCTCATCGAGTCCTCGCTCGACTGGCGCGTGACTTTCATTGCCCTGATCAGCCTCGGCGCCGGCATCTCGGTCCTGTCCGGGCTGGATCGCGGCATCAAGTGGCTTTCCAACGTCAATATCGCCCTGGCCTGCGTACTGCTGTTCTGGGTGCTGTCCTTCGGGCCGACCGTGTTTCTGCTCAAGAGCGTGACCGCCTCGATCGGCTATTACTTCAACCATATCCTGCAATCGACCTTCGAAACCGATTTCGCCCAGCGGAGCGATCAATGGCAGTCCTACTGGACGGTGTTCTTCTGGGCCTGGTGGATCGCCTGGGGGCCCTTCGTGGGCACCTTTCTCGCCCGCATATCGCGCGGTCGCACGGTGCGGGAGTTCGCGCTCGGCGTACTCCTCATCCCCACGGCCGGCATCTGTCTCTGGTTCGGCGTGATGGGCTGGGCCGCGCTGCATCGCGAGATGTTCGGCCCGGGGGGCCTGGGTGATGTACCCGGCAAACAGGTCATATTCGACTATCTCGCTGGTCTGCCGCTGTCGTTTTACAGCTCACTGCTGGCGATCGCGCTCATCGTGACGTTCTTCGTCACATCGGCCGATTCCGGGGCTTTCGTCCTGGCCGTGCTTTCGACCGGTGGACTGACCCGCCCGCCTGCGCCCACGCGCGCGCTGTGGGTGTTACTGCAGGGGCTGGTGAGTATCGCACTGGCCCTGGCCGGCGGGCTGTCCGCGCTCCAGGCTGCGTCGCTGGCCGGCGGTTTGCCGTTCTCGATCGTGATGATCGCGCTGTGCGTGGCCGTGGTGAAAAGCATGCAGCGCGATCTCGCTGCCAGCGCGCCTCCGCCGTCTCGCTGACGTCGCCGCCGGGCGAACACGCCGGTCCGGTTCTTGCTTGTCCGGCGCTCGTACCGGCGCCGGGCACGCCCATACTCGACGAATGAATAGCTGATGCCGGCGCTGCCCGATGGGTAGGGTGCGCGCTTGTCGCGATCCGTCGATAGGCCCGTGCCACCGTCGATCCGATTTCTCATCCAAGGGGCAACATGACATCCACACCCGCCGACGCACCGGCCATATCTCGTAATAAATCCTTTTCGACAGTCTTCCTGATCGAGCTGTGGGAGCGCTTCGGCTTCTACGGCATGCAGGTGCTGATCGTCTATTTCATGGTTCAGCAGCTCGGTTTCGCCGATCGCCGGGCCAATCTGGTCTGGGGCGCAGCGGCCGCGCTGATCTATGTGGCACCGGCCGTCGGCGGCTGGATCGGCGACAAGATCCTGGGCACGCGACGCACGATGCTCATCGGCGCCAGCGTGCTCGCGCTCGGCTACGCCTGCATGAGCGTGCCGACCGTGAACACGTGGTTTCTGTTCGCCGCCATCGGCGTGATCATCGTCGGCAACGGCCTGTTCAAGGCCAACGCCGGCAATCTGGTACGCAAGATATTCGAGGGGGACGACTCGAAGATCGACTCGGCATTCACCATCTATTACATGGCGGTGAACGTCGGCTCGGCGGTATCGCAACTGCTCACGCCCTGGGTCAAGGATTACGTCAACGAGGTCTACGGCCACGGCTACGGCTGGCATGCCGCCTTCGCCGTATGTTTCTTCGGCCTCCTCGTGGGACTGGCCAACTACTTCGTGATGCGGGCCTCGATGCATCACATCGGTTCGGAGCCGGATCATCATCCCGTCGCCTGGCACAAGCTCGGCCTGGTGGCGATCGGTGCGATCGCGGCGATCGCCTTGTCGACCGCGATCCTGCAATACGAGACGCTGGCCCGTATCTTCGTGCTCGGCGCCGGCCTGGCGGTACTGGCGATCTTCTGGTTCCTGATCAGCCGCGGCGATCGCGCCGAACGCGCCGGTCTCATCGCGGCCCTGGTCCTGGTCGTGCAGACCGTGTTCTTCTTCATCTTCTATCAGCAGATGTCGAGCTCGCTGGCCCTGTTCGCGCTGCGTAACGTCGACCCCGATTTTTCGGTCTTCGGCGTGCACCTCTGGAACTGGTCGCCGGCACAGTTTCAGGCCCTGAACCCGCTATGGATCATGGTGCTCTCGCCGATTCTGGCGTCGCTGTATACGCGCGCCGGCAATCGGGGTGCGGATCTGTCGATCGCCTCCAAGTTCGCGCTGGGCTTCGTGTTCGTGGCCATCGGCTTTTTCGTCTACAGTTCGGCCATCTGGTTCGCCACCAACGGCAAGGCCAACTCCTGGGTGATGGTCTGGGGCTACGGCTTCGGCGCGCTGGGTGAGCTGCTGGTCAGCGGCCTCGGGCTGGCGATGATCGCGCGCTATGTACCGGCACGGATGAGCGGTTTCATGATGGGCGCCTATTTCGTGTCGTCGGGCTGCTCGCAGTATCTCGGCGGGCTGGTGGCCAATGTCGCGAGCGTGCCGGAGGGTGTGACCGATCCGACCCAAACCTTGCCGATCTATACCACGCTGTTCTTCGAGCTCGGCGTGACCGGCGTCATCTGCACGCTCATCGCGTTTGCTGTCGTGCCCTGGATGAAACGCCTGGGCCGTATCCACGCCGCCGGCGCCGAGGCCATGAGCACGCACTGATCGCCCAGCGCGATCATCCCCGCGGCACCCGTCGTTGCCAGACGTGTGCCGCGGGTTCAGGCTCGGTGCACGATCCATTGCCAGACGCACCATGCTGAAGCTCTATTATCATCCCTCGCCCAACCCGGCGAAGGTCGCGCTCTATCTCGAGGAAGCCGGTCTGGACTACGAAATCGTGCCGATCGATACCCGCAAGGGCGAGCAGCACGACCCCGCGTTCCTGAAGATCAACCCCAACGCCAAGACACCGGCCCTGGTCGATACCGAAACCGGCGCAACGGTGTTCGATAGCACTGCAATTCTGCTCTACCTGGCCGAACGTTACGGCAGGTTCACCTTGCCCGAAGACCCGGCCACCCGTGCCCAGGCGCTCTCCTGGCTGATGTTCATCGCCACCGGCATCGGGCCGTATTCCGGCCAGTGTGTGCATTTCCGACACTTTGCGCCCGAAGGCAACGAGTACGGCGTGAACCGCTACGATTTCGAGGCCAATCGGCACTGGCAGCTCGTCGATGATCATCTGGCCCGACAGACCTACATGGCCGGCGACGAATACGGCCTGGTCGATATCGCACTCTGGGGCTGGTGTGGCCCGGTGCCGTTCATCATGGGCGACGACGATGCCTGGTCGCGCTTTCCGAACATCAAGCGCCTGTTCGACGAGATCAGTGCCCGCCCGGCCGCTGAACGTGCGCGGGCCGCCAAGGAACGACACGCGTTCAAGACCGATTTCGACGAAGAGTCACGGCAGGCCTTGTTCCCGCAGAACGAACGCCTGAAATAATCGGTCCGGTCTGGCCGGCACGCCGGACGTTGCCTCATAGCGTCCGGTATGCGGCCGCGGCCGAACCGGCATCCAAACCGCGACCGCGCCGGTGTTGTGGCACAAACCGCGCGCTGCAACACGTTCGGGTTCTTCACCGAAAGACACGCGTTCGAGGGTATTCGGGCCTGTTATTGATCCGGCACCAGAACAGCTGACGACGTCAGCTGTCTTCAACGCCATCGAAAGAAACGCCGGCACTTGTCCGTCTTTTGTTTTCGATGGCTTCACGGCCGTTGGCCGTGGCGCGCGTGCTGTCGCACACGCGCGTCATCAACCCGAAAAATCATCTATTTTTATGCCGGGTTAATCACACGTCGCACGTGACCGCATTGCCGCCCAAAAGTCGGCCAGGCGAGGCGCATGGCGCTGACCTTGGTCATGCCAGGGTCAAGCCGTGCAACGCCGCAGGGCGCGATTTGTGGCCCATCCTTCGGGACAAGCGCCCCGCAATCAAGAACACGACGGCAATACAGCGTTCTAGCACGCTGGTGCAGCATGACACGCTATGCCTGCGACGCCTCGTCTTGCCGCCCATCGTCAATTTCAGGGCACACTGGGCGCGGACTCGCACGAAACCTCAACAGGCCCAAGGCCGGGATCGTCCGCGGTCCGTTGCCGCAGACACCGAGCCCATCCGATTGGGCGAGCCGCTGCTCGCTTTCGTGCGCGGTCTGGACCTCGACCGGGGGCTTTCTGCCACCGGACAAGGCAGGCGCCGAGCGGCGCACACCATCAAGTCACCGCAGCTTGTGCACGGTAACGCGGATCGTCGTAGGTACGACGCGCGAGAATCGAGACCAGTCTTTCGGCGGCCGCGACGACGTCCGTGTAACGCGTGTAGAGCGGCGCGAAACCGAAGCGCATGATATCCGGCGCGCGCATGTCACCGATCACGCCCGCGTCGATCAAGGCCTGCATGACGGCGTAGGCCTCGGGGTGACGAAAGGAAACCTGGCTACCCCGATGTGCGGCGTCCCGGGGCGATGCCAGCGTCAGCGCCTCGTCATCCGTGTTGGCTTCCACGGTTTCGATGAACAAGTGACAGAGCGCGATCGACTTCTCGCGAAGCTGTTGCATATCGATGCCTTGCCAAAGCCCGAGCGCTGCTTCGAGCGCGCGCATGGCAATGATCGGCGGCGTGCCGGTCAGAAACGCGGCGATATCCGCTCTCGGCCGGAACGCCGGCTCGAAAGCAAACGGCTCGGCATGACCGAACCAGCCGGCCAGCGGCTGGGCGATCTGATGCCGATGGCGTGGATGGGCATAGATGAACGCGGGCGCCCCCGGCCCGCCGTTCAGGTATTTGTAGCCACAGCCCACGGCGAAATCCACCTCGGCATCGCGCAGCGCCAACGGCACCGCCCCGGCCGAGTGCGCCAGATCCCAGACCACCACCGCGCCGACGGCATGGGCTGCGGCCGTGATGTCGGCCATGTCGTGCATCTCGCCGGTGCGGTAATCGATATGCGTCAGCAGCACGACCGCAACGTCTTCATCCAGCGTATCCGCGATGGATTCGTCCGGCGTCAGCCACGCCACCCGGCAAGCGCCCGGCGCGCGGGCGGCAGCCTGCTCGGCGATGTACAGATCGGTCGGGAAATTGTCGCGCTCGGCAACCAGGCGGCCCCGACCTTCGCGAATGGACAGCGCTACGGCCAGCACCTTGTAAAGATTGACGGAAGTGCTGTCACAACAGACGACATCATCCGGCGCGGCACCGATCAGCGGTGCGATGGCCGCGCCGACGCGGCCGGGCAGCGTTACCCAACCGGCATCGTTCCAGGACCCAATCAGCCCGCGGCCCCATTCCTCGGCGACGGTATCGGCGACCGCGGCCTGGGCCGCGTGCGTCAACGGTCCCAACGAATTGCCGTCTAGGTAGATCGTGTCATTCGGCAACACGAAATGGTCACGCCGATCGGCAAGCGGGTCGGCAGCATCCAGCCGGCGGGCGTGGGCAGCTGGGGTCATTCGGGTACCTCTTCTCGCGCGCTGAGCGCGTATTCGTTCACGATCGCCAGTCTTCGGTCGTCAATGCATATCGTTCGTGATCCCGCCAGGCCCCGTTGATCCACAGATAGCGCGGGGAAAATCCTTCCAACCGGAAGCCCAGGCGTCTCACCAGGGCCTTGGACGGGTGATTGCCGGGCTGGATGTTCGCCTCGAGGCGATGCAGCCCGTGGTGATCGAAGGCGCGCTCGATCACCAGCCGCAGAGCGGCCTGCATCAAGCCCTGTCCGGCGTACGGTGTGAAGACGAAATAAGCCAGATACGCCGAGCACAGCGCCCCGTGCACGATCTCGTTGAGATGCACACAGCCGACCAGCGCATCGTCTGCATCGACCGCGACATAACTGATCTGATTGTCTGCGCCGTAGCGCGCCAGATGCTGACGAAACGCTGAGACACTGCGCGGCGGGGTGATCCAGGGATGATGCAGCCGGGTACTGCGACGCGCTGCCGCGACGAAAGCATCTTCGTGGCGCGATTGAATGGGCTCAATCGACAGCATGGCGTCTCGTGCTTGGCAATCCGGAGCGCGTCAGTCTAAGCGCCGCAGCCCCGCCGCGCGAGGCATGGCGCCTGCCGAATCGCGTGATGTCTGCTGAACAGGGGAAATTGACCGTCTCCGTGCGATCTGGAAACCTCGCGCTTTGATCTCAATCAGCGCAAACGCCATGTCCGATTCCCAACAAGGCCCCCTATCCGCACAGTTGCTGTCGCCGGAGACCTTCCCCCGGCTGCTGGAAGACAGCAAGCAACTTGTCTCCAGCGAGGTGGAGAAAAAGAACCTGGCACTGCGTACCGCATTCAACATGGTCCGCAAGGCCAAGCCGGATCTGATCGACCGGGCCATGCGTGCCCTGCTGCCGGAGTTCGTGGGCGCCTTGGAACCGTTCTACCAGGAGGCCGCGGCCAAGCCGGATGTGCAGTTCCGTGACCATCTGCTGGCCAACGAGGACGAAGTGGCCAACGCGCTCCTGACCGTCAGCGACCGTCGCGTCAAGGACGTCGACAACAAGGTCGTCAAATCCGGCTATCAGCGCCTGCGCGGCCGCGCACACAAGGAAGTGGTGACTGCCATGCCGGGCATCGCGACCGTGATGTCGAAGCACGTCTCGTAACGCGCGCTCATCGTCGCCCGGCGCCACGTCTGCGATGCGTGGCGGCCGGCACGGTGTCGGGCTTTCTAAACCAGCTGGCAGCGGGCTCTCGATAGACCAGATACAGGCCGACCACCGTCGCCACGACCTGGGCGACCGTCAGCACTGCCGAGACCGGAATCACCGAAAAATACGCAAAGGCGAGCGGCAGGCCCGGCGCGACGCCGACGAGAAAGACGGCGAGCAATCCGCCGCGCGCCCAGGATGCGCCCATCGCGAGATAGATCACGAGCAGCGTCATGACCGAATAGGTCGCCAGAAAAGTGAATACGGTGAATCCGTGACCGCCCGGGCCGGCCGGCGCGTACAGCGTCAGCACGAGCTTGGCCAGCCCCAGAACGACGGTCGCACCGATTAGCGCGATCGCGACCCGGACCGAAGACGGGCGAGGTTGCACGATATCTTGCATGCGGATGCCTCCGATCGGCGCAGGTGCCGTATCGATATGGGCCGACACGGCACCTGCATAACGCTTACTGCTTGATGCCGCCGTGGGTCAGATCCATCGGATCGAGCAGGCGATCCAGCTCGGCCTCGGACAGATCGGTCTGCTCCATGGCCAGTTCCTTGACCGGCCGGCCTTCCTTGTAGGCCTGCTTGGCAATGGCTGCGCCCTTGTCGTAGCCGATGACCGCATTCAGCGCGGTCACCAGGATCGGGTTCTTCGACAGCGCATCCTGTAGGTTGGCTTCGTTGACCGTGAACCCGGCGATCGCCTTGTCGGCGAGGACGCGGCAGGACTGCGTCAACAACGTCACCGACTGCAACAGGTTATAGGCCACGACAGGCAGCATCACATTCAGCTGAAAGTTGCCGGCCTGGCCGGAGACCGTGATCGTGGTGTGATTGCCCATGACCTGCGCGGCGACCATGGCGACCGCTTCCGGGATCACCGGATTGACCTTGCCGGGCATGATCGACGAGCCCGGCTGCAGGGCCGGCAGCTGGATTTCACCCAACCCGGCCAACGGGCCGGAATTCATCCAGCGCAGGTCATTGGCGATCTTCATCAGCGAGACCGCAATGGTGTTGAGCTGGCCGGAAAGCTCGACGGCGGCATCCTGGCTCGACAGGCTCTCGAAATAGTTTTCGCTGGTCTCGAACTGGCACGAGCTCGCCGTGCTGACGGCCTTGGCGAAACGGGCGCCGAACTCCGGATGGGCGTTGATGCCGGTGCCGACCGCCGTGCCGCCCTGGGCGAGCATCCGCATGCGCTTGAGCGCCGATTCCACGCGCGCAATGTTGGCATCGATCTGTGCGGCCCAGCCGCCCAGTTCCTGATCGAAGCGTACCGGCATGGCATCCATCAGGTGCGTTCGCCCGGTCTTGACCACCTCGGACAGCTCGTCGCCCTTGTTATAGAGCGTATCGCGCAGGTGGCGCAGCGCCGGCAGCAGATGCTTTTCGCATTCGAGGGTCGCCGCGACGTGGATCGAGGTCGGGATCGTATCGTTGGACGACTGCCCCATGTTCACGTGATCGTTGGGGTGCACGGTCTGACCGGCCGTGCGGGTCGCCAGATGCGCGATGACCTCGTTGCTGTTCATGTTGGTCGACGTGCCTGACCCGGTCTGGAAGATATCGACCGGGAAGTGATCGTCGTAATCGCCGGCCGCGACCGCATTGGCCGCCGAGACAATGGCCTCGGCGATCGCATCATCGAGCAGCCCGAGATCGCGGTTGACTTCGGCAGCGCTGGCCTTGATCAGCCCCAGCGCGCTGATCATCGCGCGCGGCGCACGCAGATCCGAGATCGGGAAGTTCTCGACCGCACGCTGGGACTGGGCGCCCCAGAGCGCGTCCTTGGGCACGCGCAACTCGCCCATGCTGTCTTTTTCGATGCGATAGTTCTCGTCGGCGGCCATTGGACAGACTCCTGTTTCGCGGCGTGGAAAATGCGATTGCGCCAACACCGACCGAAGCGCACGGACGACGGGGCACGGACATTTTTGTAGAATCCGCGATTCTATCACCGCCCACCGACCGCACGTGCCCATGCCACTGCATCTGACCGCGCTCTCCGCCATCTCGCCGATCGACGGCCGCTACGGCACAAAATGCGCCGATCTTCGATCGATCTGCAGCGAATACGGCTTGATTCGCTATCGACTCATCGTCGAGATCCGCTGGTTCCAGGCACTGGCCTCGGAGCCCGCGCTGCCCGAGATCGAGCCGATGTCGACCACGGCCAACGCGTATCTCGAGTCGGTGATCGACGACTTCGATGAAGGCGAGGCCGAAGCCGTCAAACGGATCGAGCGGACCACCAACCACGACGTGAAGGCGGTCGAATACTACCTGCGCGACAAGATCGAGCACTTCGACGAGATCGCCCACGTCAGCCAGTTCATCCACTTCGCCAGCACGTCCGAGGACATCAACAATCTGGCCTACGCCCAGATGCTGCGCGACGCCCGTGATACCGTCGTCCTGCCGCGACTGGACCAGGTCATTGAAGCGCTTGCCGTGATGGCCGACGTGTATGCCGACTATGCGATGCTCTCGCGCACCCACGGCCAGGCCGCCTCGCCCACCACGCTCGGCAAGGAAATGGCGGTTTTCGTGCAACGCCTTCGGCGCCAGCGCGCCGCGCTGGCCGAAATGCCGATGCTCGGCAAGATGAACGGCGCGGTCGGCAACTTCAACGCCCACATGGCCGCCTATCCCGACGCCGACTGGCCGGCGATCACGTCCGCCTTCATCCAGGGCCTGGGCCTGGAGGTCAGCCCGGCGACCACGCAGATCGAGCCGCACGACTACGTCGCCGAGTTCTTCCATGGGCTGATGCGCGCCAACACGATCCTGATCGACCTGGCTCGAGATGTCTGGGGCTATATCTCGCTCGGCTATTTCCGCCAGGCCACGGTCGAAGGCGAAGTCGGTTCGTCGACGATGCCGCACAAGGTCAACCCGATCGATTTCGAGAACGCCGAAGGCAACCTGGGCATCGCCAACGCGCTGATGGATCATCTCGCGGGCAAACTGCCGATCTCGCGGTGGCAACGCGATCTGACCGACTCGACGGTGTTGCGCAATCTTGGCGTGGGCCTGGCCCATTCGACCCTGTCCTACGATGCGCTGCTACGGGGCCTTGGCAAGCTCGAAGCCGATGCCACACGCCTCGATCAGGACCTGGAAGCGAACTGGATGGTGCTCGCCGAAGCGATCCAGACCGTGATGCGCGTGCGCGGTATCGACCAGGCCTACGAACAACTCAAGACGCTCACGCGCGGCAAGAAGGTCGACTCCGAGGCGATGAACACGTTCATCGACACGCTCGCGATCACCGACGAGGACAAGGTGCGCCTCAAGGCGATGCGTCCGGCTGACTACGTCGGCAACGCACCGGCCCAGGCCCAGCGGGCGGTCGACGCGGTACAGGACTGATTCAGTGGAGGTCCTGGAAGCGATACGTGCCCGGCGCTCGGTTCGGAAGTTCGACCCTGATCACCGCATGACGGCCGACGAGATCGACACGCTGATGCAGCACGTGATCCTCTCGCCGACGGCCTTCAATATCCAGAACTGGCGGTTCGTCGCCGTCACGGATCCGGCGCGACGCACCGAGATCAGAAAGGCGGCGTGGGATCAATCACAGGTCACCGAGGCCTCGTTACTGCTCGTGCTGTGCATGGACCTGCGCAGCTGGGAGAAATCGCCGGAACGCTACTGGCGCAACGCGCCGGCGAAGGTCTCCGAGAGCATGATCCGAGAGATCCGTCATTTCTATCGCGACGACGACATGCTCCAGCGCGACGAGGGCATGCGTTCCTGCGGCATGGCCGCCCAGACCGCCATGCTGGCCGCCAAGGCCATGGGTTACGACTCCTGCCCGATGGACGGCTTCGACTTCAAACGGGTCGGCCATCTCATCGATCTGCCGGCCGATCACCGCATCTGCATGATGATCTGCATCGGCCGATCGATGGCCCAAGCGCATCCGCGCGCCGGCCAGCTCGATCTTGACGAGGTCTACATGCAGGACGGGTTCGCCTGAGGCCGGCGTGAGCCGCCCGGCTCCGGCGCCGAGTGCGGCGCCGGATCGGACCGGCCCGTCCGCGGTCGGGCCCTATTCGTCGGGCGCGATCGTCTCGACGCTGCGAATCCGTTCGCGCACCGTCTCCGGAACCCGCATGCTCGTCTGGGCCCCGAAGTCGAACCAGACCACGACGTTTTCGAACACCGCGATCACGTCATCGCGTCCGGCCGTGAACAGGCACTGTTCGATTTCGAGGCTGGAACGGCCGATACGCCGCACGCGCGTGCCGATCTCCACGTCCGCCGGGAAACGCAGCTGCTGCCGGAAACTGCAGCGCAGGTCCGCCAGAATCGGCCCGTCGCTCGTCTGACTGTCGGCTTCATCGCTGATCCGGTGGATATAGTCGATTCGGCCGTCCTCGGAGTATCGGAAGTACACCGTGTTGTTGACGTGGCCGAGACTGTCCATCTCGCCCCATTTGACCTTGATCGACGTCAAGTGCGCGTAGTCCGCGCGGCTCGGTTCGTGCATCGCCTGCTGGTACTCCCTGCATCCGTTTTCCATACGCCGGCGTATTGACACGTCGACGAGTGCGCAAGATTATACGCTTAAGAGCCACCAACGAAGACCTCATGCCCAACCGTTCGAAAAACGCATTGTCGGCCCAGGACTGGGCCGAAGCCGCACTCGAGGCCATCGGCCAGCGCGGCGTCGAAGGTGTGGCGATCGAACCGCTGGCCCGCCAGCTGGGTGTCACCAAAGGCAGCTTCTATTGGCATTTCACGAACCGCGAGGCGCTGCTCACGGCGGCCCTGCAACGCTGGGAGGCCCGCGAGACGGATGAAGTGCTCGCGCGTGTCGCCCAGGAAACCGACCCGAGAGCCCGGATTCAGCGATTGATCACCGAGGTCAATACGTCCAAGCGTGCCAGCCGGGTCTACAACGCACTGTCCAGCGCGACCAAACCGACCATCGTCCGGGAATACGTGGAACGCGTATCGCGCCGGCGCCTCGACTTCATCGCTGACTGCTATGCCGGCCTCGGTCTATCGGCCGATCGCGCGCGCCAATGGGCATTGCAGACCTACTCGGTCTTTCTCGGCTCGCTGCAGATCCGTCGCGATCTGCCGGACGAATGGCCAGCCGCCGACGACCCGGCCTTCGCCGAATACGTCCGGTTTCTTATGGTCAGCCTGCTGCCGCCGGAAGCCGGCATGCCCGCCGATGCCGACGAGGCCAACGATCTTTCCGCCGAGCGCGCGCGCCGCATCTCGGCCCGCTGATTATTTCCACGGAGGATGTCCCCGATGAGTGTCCTTTTGAGTTTGATCGTCGCTGTCGCGGCCGTCTGGTTGATGGCCTACAAGGGCGTGTCACGCGTGACCTGGAGCGCAGTGACCGTCGTCTATTTCCTCGGACTCGCGCTGTTCGGGGTCATCGGCTGGGTCGGTCTTCTGATCGCCGCCATCATCTTCGGCACGCCGATCGTGATCTTCAACAGCGCATCACTGCGCAAACAGTGGGTGACCAAGCGCGTGTTCGCCGCGTTCAAGCGCGTACTGCCGCCCATGTCCGACACCGAGCGTGAGGCCCTGGAGGCCGGCAGCACCTGGTGGGAGACCGAAATGTTCCGGGGCAAGCCGGACTGGTCCTATCTCCTGAATTTTCAGCGCACGCAGCTGACCGCCGAAGAGCGCTCATTCATCGACAACGAAACGGACACGCTGTGCGCCATGCTCGATGAGTGGGAGATTCTCAACGAGCGCCACGACATCCCCCCGGAAGGCTGGGATTACATCCGCGAGAACAAGTTCTTCGCCATGCTCATCCCGAAAGCACACGGCGGACTCGGCTTTTCCGCGCTGGCGCAGTCAACGGTGGTCGCCAAGATCGCCTCGCGCTCGCTGACCACGGCCGTCACGGTCATGGTGCCCAACTCACTCGGCCCCGGCGAATTGCTGGTCCATTACGGCACCAAGGCACAACAGGACAAGTGGCTGCCCGGTCTGGCCGACGGATCGCAGATCCCCTGTTTCGGCCTGACCGGCCCGGAAGTCGGCTCCGATGCCGGCGCCCTGCCCGACTACGGCATCGTCACGCGGGGTGAATACAACGGCGAGGAAGTTCTCGGCATCAAGCTGACCTTCTCGAAGCGCTGGATCACCCTCGCCCCGGTCGCCACCGTCATCGGACTGGCGTTCAAGCTGCACGATCCGGATCATCTGCTTGGCGACGAAAACAAGACCGAATACGGCATCACCTGCGCTCTGATCTCGGCCGATGAGCCGGGCGTCGAGATTGGCAAGCGACATTTCCCGGGCGCGTTCATGAACGGCCCGATCCACGGCACGGACGTGTTCGTCCCGCTCGATGCCATCATCGGCGGCCCGGAACGCGCCGGCGGCGGTTGGCGCATGCTGGTCGAATGCCTTTCGGCCGGACGCGGTATTTCCCTGCCGGCCTTGTCCTCGGCCGCGTCGAAGCTGTCGTATCGCATGACCGGCGCCTGGGGCCGCATCCGGCGTCAGTTCAAACTGCCCGTCGGCAAGTTCGAGGGCGTGCAGGAAGCCACCGCCCGGATCGCCGGCCTCAACTACAAGATGGAGGCGGCACGCATTCTCACGGCCTCGGCGGTCGATGAATGCACCCCATCAGTCGTCACGGCCATGGCCAAGTACCACATGACGGAGTGGATGCGCACCATCGTCAACGACGCGATGGACGTGCACGGCGGTCGCGGCATCCAGCAGGGCCCGCGCAACTATCTGTCGAGCTCTTATGTGTCGGTGCCGATCGCGATCACGGTCGAGGGCGCCAATATCCTCACCCGCAGCCTGATGATCTTCGGCCAGGGCGCCATCCGCTGCCATCCCTATGTCTTCCCGGAGATGGAAGCCGCGCGCAAAAACGATCTCGACGAGTTCGACGATCTGCTGTGTGGCCATATCGGCTTTTCGGTCAACCGGGCGGCTCGGGCCTTCACCTTCGGCCTGTTCGGCTCCATTCTCGTCGAGGCGCCGGTGATCGGCGAAGCCGCGCCCTACTATCGCAAGCTCGAACGGTTCTCCTCGGCGCTGGCCATCTGTGCCGACATCACGATGGGCCTGCTCGGCGGCGAGCTCAAGCGCAAGGAATTGCTATCGGCGCGGCTCGGCGATGTGTTGTCGGAGCTGTATTTCGCCTCCGCCACGCTCAAGTATTTCCACGACGAGGGCGAAAAGGGCGAAGACGTGGATCATCTCCACTACGTGATGGCCGAATCGCTGGCCAACATCGAAAAAGCCTTCGACGGCTTCCTGCGCAACTTCCCGAACCGCGGCGCCGCCCTTCTGATGCGCGTGCTCGTGCTGCCGACCGGACGCCGTCATCGCGGGGCCAGCGATGCGCTGGTCAACAAGCTCGGCGATGCGATCATGGAGCCGTCCGCGTTCCGCGACCGACTGTCGGCCGATATCTATCTCGGCAAGAACGCCGATTCGGCAACGGGCCGCATGGAGCAAACGTTCAAGAAACTCATCGAAGTCGAGCCAGTCTACGACAAGTTCTTCAAGGCTGTGGCCAAGGGAGAACTCTCCGGACTGACAACCGACGCACGGCTCGCATCCGCGGTCGAGCGCGGGATCCTCGACAAGAGCGAGGCTGAACAGGTCCGGGTCTACGATGAGATGCGCTACGACGCGATCCTCACCGATGCCTTCACGCCCGAATATCTCGCTGACATGGCACACAGCGCCCATGTCGACGATCGCGCGGCATCACGCGTGGCCTAGGCGTGTTGATGTTTCGTTCGAGCGCCTTTTCGTCGAGATACCACAGCGTGTCCGGCAAGGCGCGAGTCTGATCGTGGCGTGCCACGATCAGACTCGCAACGCCGCAGGGCGCCCATCGTCAATTTTTCATGGGCGGCCCAACCCTTCGGGACAAGCGCCCCAATATCAAGAACACGACCGCAATACAGCGTTCTAGCAGGCTGGCGCGGCCTCGCACGAAACATCAACAGGCCCTAGCCGAGTCGACATCGATGATCTGATCGGCCCGGGTGCCCAAGGCGTCCGGGCTTTTTCATGCCTGTCGGCTGGCTGGCCATGGCCGGCGCCAAGCCGCCAGTGCCGACGCGTGGCCACCGACGCGACCATCTCATCGGAACAGTCGATGCTTTCATTGCCGCCTGCGACCGCACGGCGGCCTGTCTTCCCACCGCCCGGTACGGGTCACGTAGGCTTGTGGCATGAACCGAACCGACACGCCCGATCTGGCGAGCGCATTCGAGACCGCCGCGTATCAGGTCCGTCTCGATCGCGAGTGGTACACGGTCGCGATCGCATCACCTTTGCCGCCGATGCTGCACACCTGGGTGACAACCCATGGCCGGCACGGTGTCGTCTGGATCATCACGGCACACAATCCCGGCGGCCGGCGGGCCACCGCTGCAGACAACCAGTTGCATGACCGGGCACTGCGCGATGCTGTGATGCACAGACCCTGGCATTGGCTGATGGCTCGCAATCGCGACCCGACGGGCCAGTGGCCGGACGAGCCTGCGTATTGGGTCGCCGGCCCGGATGCCGATTCGATACGACAACTGGCCATGCGATTCGGTCAGGCAGCGATCGTGCGTGTGGATGAGCGCGGCCTGTCACTCGACTGGATGCCGTAAACCGGCCATGCCCGGCGTCAACGATCGGAGTGGCCCAGGTCGCGAGCCGGCGCGATACGATCGCGGATCAGGCGCTTGATCGGTTTGGTTTCCGGAAATCCGCCCGCCGCGCGCCGATCGTGCAGACATTCGTCATCCAGCCAGATCTGAAACACACCCTGTTCGGCCGGTACGAGCGCGACTTCACCCAGATCATCGGCAAATGTGGTGAGCAGTTCCTGGGCCATCCATGCCGCCCGCACCACCCAGCGACAGGCAGGACAGTAGCGAATGGCGATACGCGGCCGGTGTGCGGCCGGCTCAGCCATCACCGGCGGGACGGTAAGCGGCCACGAATGCCTCGGGCATGCGCCGCGGTCGGCCGGTCGACAGCGTGACCGTCACATACTGCGTACGCCCGCGAAAGATGGTGCGGCCCGTATCGGCATGGCGGATCTGGAAACATCGCCACATCGCCAGACGTCCGTCGTTCTCGGCGATCCAGGTCGCGACCTGCAGACGGTCCCCGAGAACCGCGGCCGCCAGGTAGTCGACTTCGTGGCGTCGCACGACGCAGGCCGCATCGAGCTCGGTGTAGCGCTGCCAATCGAGGCCGAGCGCAAGCGTGTGCTGCCAGGCCGCATGCTCCATGTAGCGCATGTAGACCGAATTGTTGACGTGATTCAAACGGTCTATATCGGCGGCCTCGACCGTGATCTCCACGAAGAAAGGCACGTCGATGTCCCAGCGATCACGTTGTGGCATAAGCTCGCTCTTTCCGGGTCGAGAACGACGAAATCGACCCCTGATCGGATTCAGCTGGATGCCGGCCGACGGCCGAACACGAAAAAGCCGGCGACGGGCGCCGGCTTTCAGGACACGCGGGTGATCAGCTGGCAGCCAGCGTATCAGCCTGTACGACCGTCGACATGTCGGATGGCGTACCCACGACACCGTACAGCCGCGACAGGAACGCATCAGCCGAGGGCTTCCCGGAAAACAGCGTCTGATAGTGGGCCTGTACCGTGTCGGCAAAGGCCTGCTTGTCCTGCTCGCGCATCATGTAGGCCAGCGCATCGAGGTCCTCACCGCGACCGCGTGCGGCTTCGCTCTTGAGCATGGCGTACTGCGAATGCACGAACTTGCGGCGTGCATCGTGGTTTTGCGCGAACGCGTTGCGGCTCGCGTTCGTCGTCGCGTCGCTGGTTTGCTGGACTGCGTTCGTGGTCGCGTCCGCAATACGTGCGGTGCCGTTGACCAGCGTGTCGGAAGTCACGGTAATCTGCGAACATCCGGCCGCCGCCAGGCCCGCGCCGGCGATGGCGCCGAGACAAAGAAGCCTACGCATGAGCGTTCTCCCTGAACAAGATTAATTGTTGTGAATCAGTATTAAACCGCGACGCTTCGATGCAGCGCAATAGCGTCGAGACCGGCGGGCTGCGATCCGAACGTGCCTTGGCCGCCCACGCATCATGTCCGGCAAGGCGCCGATCCGAGTCTCGGCCGGCCGGAGAAAAGATCGCCGGTGGGCACCGGGCCTCGTCTTGCTGTACGGGCTCGATTCAGAGCGCACCCGATGTCGCGTCGCACGCCGGCCAGGCCGGCCCCGCGACACCGTTGCCGCTTGAAGGCAAACGATAGCGCCCTACTATAAGGCGCATCGAAAGACGACAATGTAGCGTACCGCCCTTTCGCGTTATACTTTCGTTCGAAAAAACGAATTCTCAACCGATCCGAGTTGTTATGGCCGCACACGAGGAAGACGTCGAAACACTGGTAGCCGAGCGTGAGTACGAAGCCGGCTTCGTGACCGATCTCGAGTCGGACACGGTGGCCCCCGGCCTCAACGAGGACGTCATCCGGTTCATTTCCGCGAAGAAATCCGAACCGGACTGGATGCTGGAATGGCGTCTCGAAGCGTTCCGTCAGTGGCAGCAGATGCCGATGCCCAAGTGGCCGCACCTGCACTATGCGCCGATCGATTTCCAGAAGATCTCCTATTACTCGGCGCCCAAGTCCGCCAAGGACAAGCCGAAGAGCCTCGACGAAGTCGATCCGAAGCTGCTGGAAACCTACGAGAAACTCGGCATCCCACTGCGCGAGCAGGAAATGCTGGCCGGTGTCGAGGGTGCGGAGTACCCGTCAACATCGAGCAACGTCGCGGTCGACGCCGTATTCGACAGCGTATCCGTTGCCACGACGTTCAAGCAGAAGCTCGCCGATGCCGGCGTGATCTTCTGCTCGATCTCCGAGGCGATCCAGGAATACCCCGAGCTCATTCGCAAGCATCTCGGCACGGTCGTACCGCGCGGCGACAACTTCTTCGCCGGGCTCAACGCAGCGGTGTTCACGGATGGCTCGTTCGTCTACATCCCGGAAGGCGTGACCTGCCCCATGGAGCTTTCCACGTATTTTCGTATCAACGCCGAGAACACGGGCCAGTTCGAACGCACGCTGATCGTCGCCGAGAAAGGCAGCCACGTCTCGTATCTGGAAGGCTGCACGGCACCGCAGCGCGACGAGAATCAGCTGCATGCGGCCGTTGTGGAGCTGGTTGCCGAAGACGACGCCGAGATCAAGTACTCGACGGTTCAGAACTGGTATCCGGGCGACGAGAACGGCCGCGGTGGCATCTACAACTTCGTGACCAAGCGTGGCGATTGTCGCGGTGATCGCTCGAAGATCTCCTGGACACAGGTCGAGACAGGCTCGGCGATCACGTGGAAGTATCCGAGCTGCGTGCTCAACGGCGACGACTCGGTCGGCGAGTTCTACTCGGTGGCCGTCACGCGTGGCATGCAGCAGGCCGATACCGGCACCAAGATGATTCACGTCGGCAAGAACACCAAGTCGACGATCATCGCCAAGGGCATTTCCGCCGCACGCGGCGAACAGTCGTACCGTGGCCTGGTCAAGATCCTGCCAAGCGCGGTCAATGCCCGGAACTTCACCCAGTGCGACAGCCTGCTGATCGGTGACAAGTGTGGCGCACACACGTTCCCCTACGTGGAGTCGAAGAACAGCACCGCCAAGCTTGAACACGAGGCCACCACCTCCAAGATCGGCGAAGACCAGATGTTCTACTGTCAGCAGCGTGGGCTATCCGAGGAGGACGCGGTCAGCCTGATCGTCAACGGCTTCTGCAAGGACGTCTTCAAGGAATTGCCGATGGAGTTCGCGGTCGAGGCACAGAAACTGCTCAACGTCACGCTCGAGAACGCGGTCGGCTGATCGAATCGGCGCTGGCCCCTTCAGCGGGCCCGTGCCGGTCGGCACGGGCCTGTCTTAATTTCAACAGTCGAAACCTCTATGATTTCAATCAAGAATCTACACGCCGAGGTCGAGGGCAAGCCGATCCTTCGCGGCATCGATCTCGAGATCCCGGATGGCGAAGTTCATGCCATCATGGGCCCGAATGGTTCCGGCAAGTCCACGCTGGCCAGCATTCTCGCCGGCCGCGAGGAGTACGAGATCACCGAAGGCAGCGTGATCTACAAGGACAAGGAGCTTCTGGAGCTCGGGGCGGACGAGCGCGCCTGCGAAGGCGTATTCCTGGGGTTCCAGTATCCCGTCGAAATTCCGGGTGTTTCCAACCTCTACTTGCTCCGGGCTGCGCTCAACGCCCGACGCAAGTATCGCGGTGAGCCGGAGATTGATGCGGTCGACTTCATGCAGATGGCGCAGGAGAAGATTGCGCACGTCGGCATGAGCATGGAAATGGCCAAGCGCGGCGTGAACGAGGATTTCTCGGGCGGCGAGAAGAAACGCAACGAGATTTTCCAGATGCTCATGCTCGAGCCGAGCCTCGCCGTGCTCGATGAAACCGACTCCGGCCTGGATATCGACGCACTGAAAGTGGTCTCCGACGGTATCAATCGCCTGCGCTCGCCCGAGCGCTCGGTCGTTCTCGTCACGCACTACAAGCGTCTGCTCGAGCACTGTGTGCCGGACCGCATCCACGTCCTCTATCAGGGACGTATCGTCCGATCGGGCGGGCCGGAACTGGCCGACACCCTCGAAGCCGAGGGCTATGCCAATCTCGAAACCGACGAGGCCGCGACCGCATCATGAGCGCTGTCGAACAGATCGAACCCAGCATCGACCACTACCTGGCGGAGTATGCACGCGTCGAGCGCGATCTGCCGGGCAGTGACGAGTCGAAGCGAGGCCGCTCGGCCGAGCTGGCGCGGTTCGCCGAGGCCGGCTTCCCGAACACCCGTCAGGAGGATTGGAAATACACCAGCCTCGCACCGGTCGAGAAGCGACGCTTCGAGCTGTCGGACACGCCGCACGCGATCGGCATGGACGACATCGCCGCGTTTCTTCCCGAAGGGCTCGAGGCCTATCGACTGGTGCTCGTTGACGGCCACTTTGTTGCCGGCCTGTCCGATCTGGATCGCCTGCCCGAAGGCGTGACCGTGCGCTCGTTCGCCGCTTGGTTGAACGATAATGCAGGCGCGACCGTCAAGGCCGCCCAGATCTCCGAGGAACCGGGTAGCCTGAGCGCGATGAATGCCGCGCTGTTCACCGACGGCGCCTATATTGAAACCGCCGCCGGTGCCGTGCTGGACAAACCCCTGCATGTGATCAGCGTGGCCTCCGGCGCCGTCGACGAGCGCATGACGCAGGTTCGTCATCGCTATGTGATGGGCGAGAACAGCCAGGCCACGATCGTCGAGCACGCCATCGGGCTCGGTGACAAGGCGTATTTCGCCAATGCCGTGACCGAGGCTGTCATGGGCCGCAACGCCCAGCTCACACGGGTGCGACTGCAGCAGGAATCCGGTCGTGGTTATCACGTCTCAAGCTTCTTCGCCGAACAGCGCCGCGATTCGCGTGTCTACAACCACGGCGTGGATCTCGGCGGCCGTCTGGCCCGGATCAACACCAATACGCGCCTGGTCGACCAGAACGCCGAAGTCCATTTCAACGGTGTCTATCTGCCCACCGGGCGACAGCATATCGACAACCACACGCGCATCGAGCATGCCACCGAGCACAGCATCTCGCGTGAGCGTTACAAGGGCGTTCTCGCCGGCCACGGCCGCGGCGTCTTCAACGGCATGATCCTGATCCAGAAGGATGCCCAGAAGACCGACTCGGACCTGTCCTGCGATGCCCTGCTGCTATCGGACAAGGCCGAAGTCGACGCCAAGCCGGAGCTGGAGATCTACGCCGACGATGTCACGGCCGGCCACGGCTCGACCGTCGGGCAGCTCGACGAAGACGCCGTGTTCTATCTCAAGAGCCGCGGGGTCGACGAGGAAGGCGCGCGTGCGATTCTGACCTACAGCTTCGCCAAGTCGCTCATCGAGCAGATCGGCATGCCAGCGGTGGCACGGTACGTCGAAGCCGCCATGCTGGTGAAGCTGCCGGGCGGCACCGCTTTCGCAGATCTCGCCTGATCGTCAAACGAGGTATCCCATGTCGCAAGTCCAGCCCCTATCCGCGATGAAGAACGGTTTCGACGCGGAACGTGTGCGTCGTGACTTCCCGATTCTGGAAGAAGCGCTGCCGTCCGGGCAGCGACTGGTATACCTCGATAACGCCGCCACCACCCAGAAACCCGCGGCGGTTCTCGATGCCAGCGACGCTTACTACCGGCATGCCAATGCCAACGTGCATCGCGCCATTCATACCTTGTCGCAACGCGCTACCGCTCAGTATGAGGGGGCCCGGGACAAGGCCGCAGCGTTTCTCGGCGCCGCCTCGCGAGACGAGATCGTCTACACGAGCGGGACCACCGACGGCATCAACCTGGTAGCCCAGTGTTTCGCGCGACCACGACTGTCGCCCGGCGACGAAATTCTGCTGACCGAGCTGGAGCATCACTCCAACATCGTGCCCTGGCAGATGATCGCCGAAATCACGGGTGCCAAGGTGGTCGTGGTCCCGATTGGCGATGACGGCAGCGTCTCGCTTGCGGATTTCAAGGCGCACCTGTCGTCGAAAACCGTCATCGCCGCATTCGCCCATATCTCGAATTCGCTCGGCACCGTGCTTCCGGTCGCCGACATGATCGAGGCCGCACACGCCGCCGGCGCCACGACGCTGATCGACGGCGCACAGGCGGTTGCGCACGCGAAGGTCGATGTGCAGGCGCTCGATGCCGATTTCTATGTCATGTCGGCACACAAGCTGTTTGGCCCGACCGGTTTCGGCGTGCTCTACGGCAAGAAAACGTTGCTTGAGGACATGCCCCCGTATCAGGGCGGCGGCGATATGATCGAACAGGTCTCCTTCGCCGGGACGACCTACAACGACGTGCCCTACAAGTTCGAAGCCGGTACGCCGAACATTGCCGGCGCCGCCGCGCTCGGCGCCGCCATTGACTATGTCTCGCAGTTCGACATGGGCGAGGTTTTCGCGCACGAGCACGAACTCCTCACGCGGGCGACCGAAGCCATGCAGGCCATCGACGGATTGCGCATCGTCGGCACGGCACCGGGCAAGGCCGGCATCATCTCGTTCGTCATGGACGGCGTACACGCACACGATATCGGCACGCTTCTCGACGAATCCGGTATTGCCATACGCACCGGCCACCACTGTGCCATGCCGGTGATGGAGCGTTTCCAGGTTGCGGCGACGGCGCGTGTCTCCTTCGGGCTCTACAACACGGATGCTGATGTGGATGCGCTGATTGCGGGCCTCGAAAGCATCCAACGCATTTTCGGCTGAAGCAGCCGTCGAACGACTCTTTCAGGATTCGAACATGACCGACTGGACCGACGTCTGCCAGGACGGCGACCTCGAGAACGGCCAGTGCCGTATCGTGGATGTGGACGACACGATGATCGCCGTCTTCCATCAGGATGGCGGCTATTACGCCATTCAGGACATGTGCACCCACGACGGCGGTGAGCTCGCCAGTGGTGAGGTCGAGGGCGATGAAGTGATCTGCCCACGACATGGCGCACGCTTTTGCATCAAGAACGGCAAGGCCCTGTCGGCGCCGGCCTACGAAGATGTCGATACCTTCCCCACCCGCGTCGAAAACGGGGTTGTGCAGGTTCGCGACGATCGTTTCGACTGACCCTGACTATAGCGATAAGTTGCACGACGCGGCCTGACACAGGCTGCCCGGGTCACCCCATACGCGTCGAGCGATTCCGACCGGCGTGATCGCTCGCTTCAGGGCATGCCATGGCGCAGCGGTCACCTGGTCGCTCGGCGTGTCGTGCGGCTGAGGCGCCGAGCGCTTCCCGAGACGGGCCATGAGACAGGACTCGGATCACACGCATGGTGCGTGGGTGTGATGTCACCAGGTACGAACGCGGGTTGCCGCCCTGTTTTTGATTCGGCGCGCTTGTCGCGATCACTCCGGCCGCCCACGACAATTCGACGACCGGTGGTTCGCACGAAACATCAACAGGCCCTAGGCTGGCTCGGCGTGCACGACGATCAGGTCGAGGTTTTCCTGGCCCCGGAACTCGTTGACCGCAAGCTGGAAGACGAGCCGATGGGCGATCGTCTCCTCCAGCGTCTCCTCCCGATTGAACCAGATACCGGCCATCGCAGGCGCGTCGCCGGCGGCCGGCGACAGGCGTAGCTTGAGGTGATGCTCGCCGACGATGCGCTGGCTCAGGATGTGGAATCGGCCGTGAAACAGCGGCGCTTCGAATCCGGCGCCCCAGGGCCCGGCGTCGCGCAGGCGTTTCGCGGTCTCGAGGGTGAAATCGCCGGCCGAGAGCTCACCGTCGGTCAGATACGCGCGTGTGCGCAGCGCCGGCGTCAGAACGTCGGCTGTGGCGGTATCGAACGCCTGCCTGAAGTCATCGAGATCAGCTGCCGCCAGGCTCAGGCCCGCGGCCTGCGCGTGTCCCCCGAAACGACGAATGAGCCCGGCGTGCCGTGCATCGATCGCCGCAAGGATATCGCGAACATGCACGCCGGGAATCGACCGGGCCGATCCTTTCAGTTCGCCGTTCGCGCCGGGCGCAAACGCCACGACCGGACGATGAACCCGTTCACGCACGCGGGCGGCGATGAGCCCCACGATGCCCTCGTGCCAGTCCGCGCCGTGGACGACAAGCCCCGCCGGCATGTCCGTGCCGGACAACGACAGATGGGCCAGCGCCTGTTCGGCATCGGCAACCATGCGTCGCTGGGCCCGGCGTCGGTCGCGGTTGATCGCCGATAGTTGCTCGGCGGCCGCCCGCGCCGTGTCGGGATCGGCCGCACGCAGGCAGTGCACACCGATCGCCATGTCATCGAGCCGTCCGGCGGCGTTGATCCGCGGGCCGATGGCAAAGCCGATATCATCGGGCGTCAGACGGCGATGATCGCGGCCGGCGATATCGGCGAGTGCGACAATGCCCGGGCGCCCTCGACCCGCGCGGATGCGGCGCAGCCCCTGGGCGACGAGCGTGCGATTGAGGTGGTCGAGGGGGACGACATCGGCCACGGTACCGACAGCCACGAGATCCAGAAAATCCCCGAGGCGCGGCAGATGCGTTGCCCCCTGCGCAGCCCGACGCGCTCGCAGTGCCGCCATGAGATAGAACACCACGCCGACGCCGGCCAGGCGTTTGCTCGCAAACTCGCAGCCGGGCTGGTTCGGGTTGACCACGGCTTCGGCATCGGCCGGGAGCGTATCGCCCGGCAGGTGATGATCGGTGATGACCACACGCCAGCCGGCCGCCCGGGCCGCGGTGACACCGGCATGGGCAGCGATACCGTTGTCGACCGTCAACAGCACCGCGCCGGCAGCGCTCGGCGGCCCGAGCGCCTCGACGACGGACGGCGACAGACCGTAGCCATGGGTCGCCCGTTGCGGCATGAAATGATCCACCGCGACGGCACCGCAGGCCGAAAGCGCCTCCAGCGCCAGTGTCGTACTGGTCGCACCGTCTGCGTCGAAATCCCCGACGACGCAGATCGGGGCGCCGGCATCGATGGCCGCGCAGAGAATGCTAACCGCCCCGTCGACGCCCTTCAGCGCCGAGAAATCCGGCAGGTGCGATAGCGCATAGTCGAGCTCGGCCGGATCAGCGATGCCCCGGCCGGCATAGATACGAGCCAGCAGCGGCTGGCCGAGATACGCCAGAGCCGTCACGTCGCCCGTCAGCTCGCGCTCGACGATACGCGGGCTTTCGTCGTCGACATGTCGGGGTTGGCCTGACGCCATGGGCTCCTCGGTTCGATTCATGCCAAGCGGCAACATGGCAGCCATGTCCCGGGCTGCGACACGCCGCCGAAAGCGCCGCCCGCCGCATCAAGGCCAAGCGCCCGTGCGCAAATGCATCGAAGGCGGGCAGCCCCGGATCAGAGCCCGACGACGCGTCGGCGCCCTCACCCGGCACGACGCCGGAGCGAGGGCACGGTCGCACTCAGTGGCGCTTGGCCGCCACGTATGCCTGCACGGTTTCGAGCTCGGCGTCGAGCACATCGTAGTGCTCTTCGCGCGTCATCAGATCGTGCATGGCCTCGGGAAGCGGCGCGCCTTCGAAACCTGCCTTGACGATCGCCGCTTCGAACTTGGCCGGATGCGCGGTGGCCAGCGTGATCATGGGCGTCGCTGCGTCGGCTCGACAGACCTGTGCCGCACGGTAGCCACAGGCTGTATGGGGATCGAGCAGCTGCCCGGTATGGGCATGCGCCTCGCGAATGACCTCGAGAATCGTTTCGTCGTCCACGGTGTGGCTCGAGAACAGATTGCGCAGGGCTTCCAGCGCTTCGTCGTCGATTCGGGCCTTGCCCTCGGCAAAGTCGGCCAACAAGCGAGCCAGACGGTCGCTGTCACGCCCGTAGGCCTCAAACAGCAGGCGCTCGAAATTCGACGAGACGACAATATCCATCGACGGCGCGAGCGTGGCCTGTAGCGCACGACGCGAGAAATCGTTGTCCGCCATCGTGCGGTGCAGGATATCGTTGGCGTTGGTCGCAATCACGAACTGCGCGACCGGCAGCCCCATGCGATAGGCCATATAACCGGCGAACAGGTTGCCGAAATTGGCCGACGGCACGGTGAACGAGACTGCCCGGTGCGGCGCACCCAGGGCCACGCCTGCGGCGACGTAATAGACGATCTGGGCCATGATCCGTGCCCAGTTGATCGAGTTGACGGCGATCAGCCGCGTGCCCTGGAGAAATGCCTGATCGGCGAAACTGGCCTTGACCATGGCCTGGGCATCGTCGAAATCGCCGCGGATGGCAATGTTGTGCACGTTGGCCGCGCCCACCGTGGTCATCTGACGACGCTGGACCTCGGAGACCCGCTCATGCGGATGCAGAATGAAGATATCGAGGTTGTCGCACGCCCGACAGCCCTCGATGGCCGCGGAGCCGGTATCGCCCGAGGTTGCGCCCATGATCACGCCCTGCTCGCCACGTCGGCCCAAGAAATGATCCAGCAGGCGACCGAGAAGCTGCAGCGCAATGTCCTTGAACGCCAGCGTCGGCCCGTGAAACAGCTCCAACAGGTGATGATCGTGCGAGAGCTGAACCAGCGGCACCACGGCATCGTGATTGAAACTGGCATAGGTCTCGTGAACGATGGCCGCGAAGACGTCGTCGTCGATGGCTTCGCCCACGAACGGCCGCATCACGCGGACCGCGATCTCGGCATAGGACAACCCGGACATCGCCGCGAGTTCGTCGTGCGAGAACTGCGGGACATGCTCGGGCACATAGAGGCCACCGTCCGGCGCCAGGCCGGTGAGCACGACATCCTCGAATCCGATGGCGGGCGCATTGCCGCGCGTGCTGACGTAGCGCATCAGTCCTCGAACTCCGCGACCCGATAGTGCACCACGCCTTCGCGCGTGGTGGGCAGCGCCATGATGTGCGACAGCGCGTCCATCAGCGTGGCTTCCCGGGCGCGCTTGGTGATGATGATGATGCGGGCATCGTCGTCGCTGGTCGGCGGGTCCTTCTGCAGGATGGCCTCGATGCCGATCGCCCGCTCGGCCAGCAAACGCGTAATCTCGGCCATGACGCCGGTCTGGTCGGCGACCTGTACCCGGAAGTAGTGGCCGCAGACGAAATCCTCGGAGCCCAGAATCGGCACTTCGGCGATCTGATCCGGCTGGAAGGCCAGATGCGGCACCCGACCGCTCGGATCGACGCTCATCATGCGCGCGGTGTCGATCATGTCGGCCACGACCGAGGAGGCCGTCGGCCCGGCTCCGGCACCGGCGCCGTAGTAGGCCGTCGGGCCCACCGCGTCGCCGTAGACCATGATCGCGTTCTTCTCACCCTCGACGTTGGCCAGCAGTGCGCGCTCGGCCACCAGCGTCGGGTGCACACGCATCGATACGCCATCATCCTGGCGCTGGGCGATGCCGAGATGCTTGATGCGATAACCCAGCTCGGCGGCGTATTCGATATCGTCGGCCGCGATCCGCCGGATGCCGTCGGTGACGATCCGATCGAACGACAGCGGAATCCCGAAAGCGATACTGCCGATGATCGCGAGCTTGTGTGCGGCATCGATGCCCTCGACGTCGAAGGTCGGATCCGCTTCGGCGAAGCCGCGCGCCTGGGCATCGGCCAGCGCCTGTTCGAACGAGACATCCTCGAAATTCATCTGCGAGAGAATGAAGTTGCCGGTCCCGTTGATGATGCCGGCCACCCATTCGATCCGATTGGCCGCCAGCGACTCGCGTATCGCCTTGATGATCGGGATCCCGCCGGCCACGGCCGCCTCGAAGGAAACGACCACCCCGGCCTCGTCGGCCGCGGCGAAGATCTCGTTGCCGTACAACGCGATCAGGTGCTTGTTGGCCGTGACGACGTGCTTGCCGTTGGCGATCGCAGCCATGACCAGGTCATAGGCTTCGGTGTCGCCGCCGATCAGTTCGAGGACGACATCGATCGCCGGATCCGCGACGATCGCCTGACAATCGGTCCCGAGTTCGATGCCGCGGGTATCACACTCCCGCTCGCGAGCGGGATTGCGCACCGCCGCCCGGGTCACGCGAATTTCGCGCCCGGCGCGCCGGGCGATTTCGTCGCCGTTGCGTTCGAGCAGGTTCACCACGCCGGCACCCACCGTGCCCAGGCCGAGAACACCGACCTTGACCGCATCCATCATGTCAATCCTGTCTGTGAGTCGTTTATGCCGCGACGACGCCGTCGCGTTTGAACATGCGCTTGATGTTGCGCAGCGCCTGACGCGTGCGCTGATCGTTCTCGATCAGACCGAAACGCACATGCGTATCGCCGTATTCGCCGAAGCCGATGCCCGGCGAGACCGCCACGTGGGCGTCGGCCAGCAATTTCTTGGTGAATTCCAGCGACCCCATCTCTTTATAAGCGTCCGGTATCTCGGCCCAGACGAACATCGTCGCCTTCGGCGGGATCACCGGCCAGCCGATGCTGTTGAGGCCACGGCACAGGATATCGCGCCGGTCCCGATACAGTGTCCGGATTTCCTCCACGCAGTCCTGCGGGCCATTGAGTGCCGCGATGGCCGCGATCTGCACGGGCGTGAACATCCCGTAATCCAGATACGACTTCATGCGCGACAGTGCGGCGATGAGCTCGCGATTACCGCACATGAAACCGATGCGCCAACCCGGCATGTTGTAGCTCTTGGACAACGTGAAGCACTCGACCGCGACGTCCTTGGCGCCTTCGACCTGCAGGATCGACGGGGCTTCGTAGCCGTCGAAGGTCAGATCGGCATAGGCCAGGTCCTGGACGATCCACAGATCGTACTCACGCGCCATGGCAACCATGCGCTCGAAAAACGCCAGATCCACGCCCTGAGTGGTGGGATTCGACGGGAAATTGAGCAGCAGCATCTTCGGCCGCGGCCAGGATTCCTTGATGGCCTTTTCAACTTCGGCGAAGAAGTCCGTATCCGGCATTGCCCGGATATGACGCACATCAGCGCCGGCGATCACCGCGCCATAGGTATGGATCGGATAGGCCGGATTGGGCACGAGAACCTGATCGCCCTGCTGGAGAATCGCCAGCATGAGATGGGCCAGCCCTTCCTTCGAGCCCATCGTGACGATGGCCTCTGCATCCGGATCCACGTCCACATCGAAACGACGCTTGTACCAGGCCGAGACCGCCTGACGCAGCCGCGGCACGCCACGCGATGCCGAATAGCGATGCGTGTCCGGACGCTGGACGCTCTCGGTCAGTTTATCGACGATATGCGACGGCGTCGGCTGGTCCGGATTGCCCATGCCGAAATCGACGATGTCCTCGCCTCGCGCTCGGGCCGCCTGCTTGAGTTCGTTGATGATCGCGAACACGTATGGCGGCAGGCGATTGATCCGCGCGAAATTGGATTTGGACGATGCGTCGGCCATGATGATTCAGTCGGTTGGGCCTGGCGGATACACGACGCTGCGCGCGCCGTGCGATGAATCGGCGAGTCTGCCAGATTCGCGGGGCCGACACTACCGATCAGGCGGCGTCATGCCCCGGCATGGCGGTCAATGCGAGGGCAGCAGCTTTTCCGGATTGACGGGGTCGCCGTCGCGGCGGATCTCGAAGTGCAGCATGGGCTTGTTGCCCGGGCCGAGCCCCATGTCAGCGATCTGGGCGCCGGCGGCGACGGTCTGGCCCTGCGTCACACGACTGTGCTCGACGAATCCGTAGGCAGACAGATAGTGCGCGTCGTGCTTGATGATGATCAGACGTCCGTAGCCTTTCAGGCCCGTTCCGTTGTAGACCACCGTGCCGCTGGACGCGGCATAGATCGGCGTCCCGGTCTGGCCGCCGATTTCGATGCCGCGATGACGATCATCCGGATCGTAGCCGCGCAGCAGCGAACCACTGGCCGGCCACTGCCAGCCGTCCTCGCTCGGCCCGCCGGCCTTGACCGCAGCACGCCCGGCCGGCGTGGACTCCGATGCGGCCGTGATGCCTTGTTCGTCGCTGCCCGACGGCGTCGGGGCAGCTGCCGGCTCGGATGATGACGCCGGTGCGGTGGTCTTCTCGGCCGCCGGCGCAGGCGCCGATGACGCAGGCGATGCCGGTCCGGCCGACGCCGCCGCCGAGCCGTTGTCGATGGCCGGCCCCCGGGGCGTCGATGACGGCATGGATATACCGCTGGACGCCGCAGCCGGCGTGCGTGTCGTTGTGGGATGCGAGGCGCGCGTTTGTCCGTGTGTCGCCTGGCGATCCGCGGTCGGTTGCCGGGCGACCTGCGGGCCCGGCCGAGCCGACGCGCCGGCATTCGCATTATTGGCGAAACGGCCGTAGTCGATCGGCGGGAAGGGTTTCAGATAGAGCGTCTGACCGACATGCAGCCGATACGGCGGGCCGATCCGGTTCCAGCGTGCCAGGGCCTGCCAGTCCACGCCGTAATCGGCCGCGATCGCCGACAGCGTGTCGCCGCGTTGCACGGTGTAGCTTTCCGGGCGCATGGCACGGTCGATCGAACAGCCGCCGAGCAAGAGGATCACCAATGCTGCCAGAGCCAGGCGTCGCATCAGATCAGGCGATAGCCCACGTAGCCGACAATCACGAGCGCGACGAGTGTCCATCCGATCCAGTCCAGATATTTGAGTAGCCGTTGCTCGAACACCGGGCCGAGCGCGCGCGTCAGCCCGGCGATGAGCACGAAACGTGCGCCGCGCCCGACGAGCGAACCGGCGACAAACGGCAGCAGCGGCATCCCGAGGCCGCCGGCGGCCAGCGTGAACAGTTTATAGGGCACCGGCGCAAAGCCGGCGAACAGGACCGCCCAGAAACCGTAGGCGGCGAACCAGTGCCGTACCGTATCGTAGCCATCGCGATAGCCGAGCTCGTCAAGCCACGGCGCGATCGAGTCGATGAACAATGCCCCGATCAGATAACCCAGCAACCCGCCGGCCACCGAACCGAGTGTGGTGATCAACGCGAACCGCATGGCCCGCGCCGGACGCGCCAGCGTCATGGGCACCAGCATGGCATCCGGCGGAATCGGGAAGAACGAGCTCTCGGCGAACGCCAGCCCGCCGAGCCAGGCCGGTGCATGCCGATGGCCGGCAAGCCGCACGGTCCGGGCGTAGAGCGCGCGCCACATCAGGATTCACCCTCGATCAGCGGCACGAAGCTCACCGCATCGCGGTACTCGCGTACGAAACTGTCGCCCTGGCGCCGCACGATCACCAGCCGCTGCTGGCCGCCACCGCCGACCGGCACGATCATGCGCCCCCCGTCGGCCAGCTGGCCGAACAGACTTTCCGGCAGCACTTCCGCCCCCGCGGTCACGAGAATGGCCTCGAACGGCCCATAGGCCGGCAGGCCGAGCACATCGTCACGCGCCTCCCGGATCCGAATGTTGCGATAACCGAGCTCGGCCAGGCGGTGCCGGGCCCGGTCATAGAGTGGCTTGATGCGCTCGACCGTGTACACCGACGCCACCAGCTCGGCGAGTACGGCAGCCTGATAGCCACTGCCGGTTCCGATCTCGAGCACGTTTCGCGGCGCGCCATGGGCCAGCACCTGGCTGGTCATCTGGGCAACAACGAACGGCTGGGAGATGGTCTGGCCGTAGCCGATCGGCAGCGCCGTATCGTCGTAGGCCCGGCTCGACATGGCCTCGTCAACGAACAGATGTCGCGGCACATGCCCCATCGCCTCGAGGACGCGCTCGTCCCGGATACCGAGTTGTCCGAGCCGGTCGAGCAGGCGACTGCGGCTGCGCGCGCTGGCCATGCCGAAACCCAGCACATGCGGGTGTTTGTCCGGTTCCTGATTCACAGGCCGTCGAGCCAGTCCGACAAGGTGTCGAGACTCGCATGTCGGGTCAGATCGATCTGTAGCGGCGTGATCGAGACATAACCGTTGGCCACGGCGTCGAAATCGGTGCCGGGGCCGGCATCCGCCTCGCCGCCGGCCGGGCCGATCCAGTAGACCCGGCGTCCGCGCGGATCCTCGTCCTCGATGAGCCGCTCGGCGCGATGTCGATTGCCGAGCCGGGTGGCGCGATATCCGGCCAGCGACTCGAACGGCCGATCCGGCACGTTGACGTTGAGAATGGTGTCGGCCGGCAGCGGATGTCGTCGTACCCAGCCCACCAGATCGGCCGCGACCCGGGCCGCGGCATCGAAATGCTCGAAGCGGTCGCCGGTCAGCGAAATCGCGATCGCGGGCAGGCCGAGCGTGCGTCCTTCGGTCGCGGCCGCCACGGTGCCCGAATACAGGACATCGTCGCCCATGTTGGCACCGGCATTGATGCCGGAGATCACCATGTCGGCATCGCGGTCCAGCAGGCCAGTCGTGGCCAGATGCACGCAATCGGTCGGTGTGCCGTCGACCGAGAAGACATGTGGGCCAACCTCGCGCACGCGCAGAGGCCGCTCCAGCGTCAGCGAGTTGGATGCACCGCTGCGGTTGCGGTCCGGTGCCACGGTAATCACGTCGTCGCACACACGGGCCATCGCTGCCTGGAGCGCCGCGAGACCGGGCGCATGGCAGCCGTCGTCATTGCTCAGCAATAATCGCATCAGATTCGTCTTGGCAAGGGGTATCGCGTGCAAGCACGTCGTCGCCCCTATAGCATAACTTACCGACGTACTGTTTGAACCGGCGCGCTCGACGACGCGCGTCTACGCGCCGGCAAGGAAGCCATCACCGTGAGCCGATCGTCCGACAAATCCGACCCGCCGCCGGTGGACGATGCCGACAGCGCGCTGTTTCGCGATGCCGTCGGCCCTGTCAAACGAGTTGCCGGTGCACCGCGCCGTCCGCCGGAACGCCGACTCCCCTCGGCTCGTCCGCGCATGCGAGAAGCCGACGAAGTCGCCGTGGTCGCCGAACTGCTGGATGCGCCACCGCCCGATCCGGATATCGCCACCGGCGACGATCTCGTCCATCGACAGACCGGCGTCCAGCTCGGGGTGATCCGGCGCCTGCGGCGGGGGCATTATCGCTGTGACGGCGAAATCGATCTGCACGGCATGATCGTGGACGTCGCGCGTCGCTGTCTCGCGGAATTCCTGCAAGACGCGCTGGATCGCGGTCATCGCTGTATCCGCGTCATCCATGGCAAGGGGCTGCGCTCGGGCCATCGTGGGCCGATTCTCAAGACCAAGGTCGCCGGCTGGCTCGCGCAACGCGAAGAGGTGCTGGCCTACGCCTCGGCCCGCCCGGTCGATGGCGGCACCGGTGCCCTCTACGTTCTGCTCAAGAAGCGCTGATCAATCGTCGGTCGAAGGCTCGGTCTGCGCATCGACGAACCGCCCGAGCTCGCGCAGCACCGTCGTAGCGAACGCCCCGCTCGGTAATGAGAATTGCACCCGGAGCGTATCGCCGGCCGGCGCCAGCGACCAATCATCGACACACAGGCGCAACGCACGACGATCGGCGTCCACCCCGGCGGCGACCAGCCCATCGCACAGATCCGGATGGGTGGCCAGAACGCGATCCTCGATCACCGCGGCATCGCCACTCGGCAAACGGCTGCGTGAGCCGATGCGCCCGGGCATGGGCCCGGTCGGATGCAGATCCCGCTCGACCACGCGACGCGACAGACTGGCTCCATCTTCGTCGCTATCGGCCGCGCGAAAGACGCTGTGGCTGCCGTCGAGCATGAACACGTCGCCGTCCATGGCCCGGTTCCAGGAACCATCACGCACGCGGGCATCGAGCACTTCGTTGAACATGAACGAGCGCGCGGCCGACAGCGCCATGCTGCGCTTGCCGCGTGGCAGGCGACGACCGGCGAACAGCGCGCGGGCCAGCTCGACGTTGTCACCGAACCGGCCGAACCGCTGGGCACCGAAATAATTGGGCACCCCGTCACGCACGACGCGCGCGCCGGCTGCCTCGCTGTCGAATTCGTCCAGGCCCTGCACGTCGCGCACTCGCAGGATGAATCGATTGGCATCATGGGCGCCACGCTTGAGCTTGCGCCCGTGACGATGCACGGCGAGCACACGCAGCTCGGGCGTGTCCGGCCACACCGGTGTGGCCGCCTTGATCGGCCAGGTGACGGAAAACCATTGGCGCGTCACCGCGTGTCGATCCTTCAGCCCGGCGAAGCCGATCTGACGGGCCGGCAGATCACAGGCCGAGGCCAGGCGCGAGGCCGCCTGTGGTGTCGTCAGACCGGTCTTTTCGACCCAGAGCCACAGATGCTCGCCAGCGCCGTCGAACGGATGCGAGAGCACCTCCTCGACCTGGAAATCCGCCGGCTCACATCGAAAACGGCCATACAGACCGGACTCGCCGACCCGCGCCAGCGCGTCGACATCCACAACGGTTTGATCGGACATGGGCAGAGCCTAGGGCGTGTTGAGGTTTCGTGCGAGTCCGCGCCAAACGCTGTTGTGCGGCAAGACGAGGCGTAGTGCGCGCCGTGCAGCCATGCTGCACCAGTGGGCTACAACGCTGGATTGCCGTCGTGTTTTTGATTTTGGGGCGCTTGTCCCTTCGGGTTGGGCCGCCCATGAAAAATCGACGATGGGCGCCTGCCAGCGTTGCGAGCCTTGATCGTGGCACGCCACGATCGGCAACTCGCACCTTGCCTGACACGCCGGGCGCGAGCCATGCGACCTCATATCGCGCAACGACCAGACCTAAGGCTGGTCGTTTGCGTCGGATCTGTCGGCATCGCCATCCGATGCATCCTGGCCGTCCGGAACCGTGAGAAAGAACGTCTCACCCGGCTTCACCATGCCCATTTCGCTACGCGCACGCCCTTCGGAAGCACCTTCGCCGGCCTTAAGATCGTCGACTTCCTTCTGCATTGCATCGTTGCGCGCCTCGGCCTTGGCGTTGGCCTCATGCAAGGCATCACGCTGCGTATCGATGCGACTGATCTCGGCAACGCTGCCATCGCCGACCCACAGCCGATACTGCAGGGCGGCGAAGACCAGCAACAACACGACGATGACGACGCGGTACATGCGTCGAGTGTACCGCGGCGGCGACGCCTGTCCAGAAGACGGCGCGGACGCGCTTTTCGCTGCGTCGCGTACCAACTAGATTTCGACGTTGAAAGCTTTCTTGCCGGGGTAAACCGCGCGGCTGCCGAGCTCGGCCTCGATCATGAGCAACCGGTTGTACTTGGCGATGCGATCCGATCGCGAGAGCGACCCGGTCTTGATCTGGGTCGCGGACGTGGCCACGGCCACATCGGCGATCGTCGAATCCTCGGTCTCGCCGGAACGATGCGAGACCACCGCGGTGTAGTCGGCACGCGTGGCCACGTCGATCGCCCGCAGCGTCTCGGTGAGCGTACCGATCTGGTTCGGCTTGATGAGGATCGAGTTGCCGATGCCCTGCTCGATGCCCTTCTGCAGGATGCGCGTGTTGGTCACGAACAGATCATCGCCGACGAGCTGGATCTTGTCGCCCAGACGCTCGGTCAGCAAGGCCCAGCCGTCCCAGTCATCCTCGGCCATGCCGTCCTCGATCGTGATGATCGGATAACGATCGACGAGGTCGGCCAGATAATCGACGAAGCCCTTGGCGTCGTAGTCCTTGCCCTCGCCGGACAGCTTGTACGTGCCGTCCTCGTAGAACTCGGTGCTGGCGGCGTCGATGCCGAGGAAGACTTCCTCGCCCGGGGCGTAACCCGCGCGTTCGATGGCCTCGACCAGTGTTTCGAGGGCCGCCTCGTTGGACGGCAGGTCCGGGGCGAACCCGCCCTCGTCGCCGACCGCCGTCGACATGCCGCGCTCGCCGAGCAGCTTCTTCAGATGCTGGAACACCTCGGCGCCGCAACGCAGTGCGTCCGAGAAGCTGGTCATGCCGGCCGGCACGATCATGAATTCCTGGATATCGACATTGTTCGAGGCATGCTCGCCGCCGTTGATGACGTTCATCATCGGCACCGGCAGATGCGTCGCATCGTCGTGGCCCAGAAAGGCATACAGCCCCTGGCGCGAATCATTGGCGGCCGCGCGCGCGACGGCCAGCGAGACGCCCAGCAGCGCGTTGGCGCCCAGGCGGCCCTTGTTGTCCGTGCCATCGAGTTCGATGAGCATCTTGTCGAGCCCGGCCTGATCATCGGCCTCGAAGCCCTTGACCTTCTTCGCGATCTCACCGTTGACGTTGGCCACGGCTCGGGTCACGCCCTTGCCGAGGAAACGCGTCGAATCATTGTCGCGCAGCTCCACCGCTTCGAGACTACCGGTCGACGCACCGGACGGCACCATGGCCAGACCGTGCGCGCCGCTGTCGAGTTCGACCCGTACCGCGACAGTCGGATTGCCACGAGAATCGATGACTTGATATGCGCGCGTGTTGGAAATCTTGGACATAAGCTTCGAAGACTGACGTGAATTATTGACACGAGACCGGCGCGAGCGCCGCTCCCGGAAACCGGTCCCCGTTAACCGGTGCGGTAACTATCTTCCATGAACGGACGCTGTTTGACCACCGTGTCGAGTGCCACGAGGGTTTCGAGCAGTTCGCGCATATGCGCCAACGGCAGCGAATTCGGTCCGTCGCACAACGCAGCATCGGGATCCGGATGCGTCTCCATGAACAGACCCGACACGCCGGCCGCGACCGCCGCGCGCGACAACACACTGATGTGCTCACGCGCACCACCGGAGGCCGTGCCGAGCCCGCCGGGCAGTTGTACCGAATGCGTGGCATCGAAGACGACCGGCGCCTGTGTCGCGCGCATCATCGCCAGGCCGCGCATGTCGACCACCAGATTGTTGTAGCCGAACGAGAACCCGCGTTCGCAGACCATGACCGACGCATTGCCGGCTTCGCGCGCCTTGGCCACCACACCGGACATCTCGGCCGGCGACAGGAACTGTCCCTTCTTGATGTTGACCGGCTTGCCCGCGGCCGCGACCGCCTGAATGAAATCGGTCTGGCGACAGAGAAAGGCCGGCGTCTGGAGTACATCGACCACTTCGGCCACCGGGCCGACCTGGGCGTCGGTATGCACGTCGGTTGTGACCGGCACGCCGATTTCGCGTCGCACCGTGGCCAGGGATTCGAGACCGGCTTCGATGCCGGGCCCGCGGTAGCTCGTGTGTGAGCTGCGATTGGCCTTGTCGAAGGAGCCCTTGAAAACGTAGCCGATTCCCAGTTCGCGACAGATCTCGGCGACATGCCCGGCCACATCCACGGCCAGCTGCGTGGATTCCAGACTGTCCGGTCCCGCGATCAGGAACAGCGGCCGGTCGATGCCGACCGTGAAGTCGTCGATTTTCATCCCTGCCTCCGCTCGCGTGCCGCGGCGATGAAACCGATGAACAGCGGATGTCCTGCGCGCGGCGTGGACGTGAACTCCGGATGGAACTGACAGCCGAGGAACCACGGATGCTCGGTGATTTCCACGATCTCGACCAGATCGTCCTCGACCGAGAAGCCGGAGAACACCAGCCCCGCCTGGCTCAGTCGATCGCGATAGTGGTTGTTGAACTCGTAGCGATGCCGGTGTCGCTCGTAGATGTCGTCGGCGTCGTAGCAGCGACGAGCCAGCGTATCCGGCACCAGGCGGCAGCGCTGCTCACCAAGTCGCATGGTGCCGCCCATATCGACGTTCTCGTCGCGGATCTGGCGTTCGCCGCCGGCATCGTGCCATTCGGTCACCAGCGCGATCACCGGATCGGTCGCATCGGGCCGGAACTCGGTGCTGTGGGCCTCGCTCAGACCGGCGATATCGCGTGCATAGTCGATGCAGGCGACCTGCATCCCCAGACAGATGCCGAAATAGGGAATGCCGTGCCGCCGCGCATGGCGTGCGGCCGCGATCTTGCCTTCGATGCCGCGCTCGCCGAATCCCCCGGGCACGAGAATCGCATCCACGCCGGACAGCGCGCCTTCCGGATCGCGCTCGACGGCCTCGGAATCGACGTAATCGATCTCGACGCGGGTGGCCGTATGCAACCCGGCGTGCGACAGCGCCTCGTTGACCGATTTGTAGGCATCGGCGAGATCCACGTATTTGCCGACCATGGCCACGCGCACGGAAACATCCTGGCTCGTGCGGGCATCGACCAGCGCCGACCAGTTCGACAGATCGGCGACCGGCGCGGCCATGCCGAAATGCCCGATCACGAGATCGTCGAGATGCTGGCTCTGGAGCAGGCTCGGCATCTTGTAGATATCGTCGACGTCCTCGGCCGCGATGACCGAGCGATCCTGGACATTGGTGAACAGCGCGATCTTGCGGCGCTCGTTCTCCGGCAGTGGGCGGTCCACGCGACAGACGAGGATATCCGGCTGGATGCCGATCGAGCGCAGCTCCTTGACCGAATGCTGCGTCGGCTTGGTCTTCATCTCCTGGCTCGACGGAATATAGGGCACGAGCGTGAGATGCATGAACAGCACACGATCATGGCCCAGCTCGACCGCGAACTGACGGATCGCCTCGAGAAACGGCAGCGATTCGATATCGCCCACCGTTCCGCCGATCTCGACGAGACAGATGTCTGCGCCCTCGCCACCTTCCAGGATGCAGCGCTTGATCTCGTCGGTGATGTGCGGAATGACCTGGACAGTACCGCCCAGATAATCGCCGCGGCGTTCCTTGTTGATGACGTTATTGTAGATCTGGCCGGTCGTGAAGTTCGACAGGCGCGAGGTCCGCGTCTTCAAGAAACGCTCGTAGTGACCGAGATCCAGATCGGTCTCGGCGCCGTCACGGGTGACATAAACCTCGCCGTGCTGGAACGGGCTCATGGTGCCCGCATCCACGTTCAGATACGGGTCGAGCTTGATCACCGAAACCGAAAGGCCCCGTGCTTCAAGCAGCGCGCCCAGCGAGGCGGCAGCAATACCCTTGCCGAGCGAGGAGACGACCCCGCCGGTGACGAAAATATAACGAGTGCCGTTGGCGTGCCCTGACATGCGCGCTCAGAAAGGTGTACGGGGTGGCTTGCCGCGCATGCTAGCCCAAAGCCCGCGAAGCGACAACGCAGCCCGGGTCGCCGACCAGCTCATGGCGCCATCGGGGCCGGACATCGAACCCGGCGAAACAGGCCGGCCAATCCGCACAAAGCCAACGATCCGCGACCGCCACGAGACGATCCGCGACGTAGATCAGCGGCATGCGCTCACGCACCCAGGGGGCGATGCGCTGCTCGCGCAACCAGTCCTTGAGCGCGATTCGTCGACCGTCGGCGCGCACGATGCGCTCGCCGCCGCGCCGAAAGACGACCGTGAGTGCATCCGGCCAGGCCGTCGCCGGGACCGGCGCGTCCAGGGCCAGACAGCCGGCATCGCCGGGCAATGCCACGGTTGCCGGGCCGGTCCAGGCGAATACGCCATCGGGCGGCGGCGCGAGTCGTCGCATCACGAAGAGCCGGCCGTCGAACCGTCGGACCTCAGTCGCGCCGAAGACCACGCGCGGACTGTTGTGCTCGCGCGCCTCGAGCAGGCCTGCGAGCGCCGCGATCTGTCGATGATCGGGCACGTCGGCCGCATTGTCGCCGAGCCAGCGTCGCAGGACCTCGGCGCGGCGCGGCGCCGACAGCCCGGCCAGTGCGGCGATGGACAACGCCCCGTCGGCGCTCGTTGACGCGGCCAGATCGACCCCGGCCAGCGCCTCGATCGCGGCCGTGGCCTCCGCGGCACGCTCGGCTACGCGTGACAGCGCCCCGACCACCCCGGCACGACGTGCGACCAGTGCCGGCCAGATGGTCTGATCGAGCCAGCCGCGTTCACGACGTGGGTCGGTGTTCGACGGGTCGTCGATGTAGTCGAGAGTGTGGCGCGTGGCATAGGCCGCGATGGCCTCGGACGACACGTCACGCCACGGACGCCAGAGCCGACCGGGCCCGAGTGCTGCAAGCCGCGGCATCGCCGCCAGCCCGCGCATGCCGGTCCCCCGCAGGGCCTGCAACAGGACGGTCTCGGCCTGATCACGCGCATGGTGCGCACAAACCAGGACATCGCCGGGCGCCAGCCAGTCCGCGATCGCGGCATATCGCGCTGCCCGTGCTGCGGCCTCCAGGCCGCCCTGCGAGACATCGACGGCGACATCTAGCCGGGTCAGCGGCACGCCGAGGGCTTCGGCCTGTCGCGTGCAGAAGGCCGCCCAGCCCTCGCACTGCGCCTCGAGATGGTGACAGACATGCACCGCACAGAGCGTCGGCCCGCCCGCCTGCGATGCGAGAGCGTGCAACAACGACGCCGAATCCCGCCCGCCACTGAAGGCCACGACGAGCCGCGCCGTATCGGCCGGCGGCGTCGCGAGGGCACAAAGCAGCGCGTGATCGTCCGTCATGCAGGCGCCCCGCGGCGGCAACGCCGTGAATCAATCGTCGGTCGGCATCGCGCCGACCGCGGGCCTAGGGCGTGTTGAGGTTTCGTTCGAGCGCCTTTTCGTCGAGAGACCGCCGTGTGTCCGGCAAGGCGCGAGCCGCCGGGCGTGATTTGTGGCCCAACCCGAAGGGACAAGCGCCCCAAAATCAAAAACACGACGGCAATCCAGCGTTGCAGCACGCTGGCGCAGAATGACTGCGCGGCGCGTGCTACGCCTCGTCTTGCCGCCCATCGTCAATTTCAGGGCGCACTTGGCGCGGACTCGCACGAAACATCAACAGGCCCTAGCCCGTCGACTTGAAATCGCCGAAACCCATCCAGCGCTGATAGCGGGTCTCCAGCAATTCGTCGATCGACATCTCGCGCAGACGGGCCAGTTCGTCGACCAGACGCGTCTTGAGATGTCGCATCAGCCAAGCGGGGTCGCGGTGCGCGCCGCCCAGCGGCTCGTCGACCACTTCATCGACGAGTTCGAGGCGCTTGAGATCCACCGACGAGACGCGCATGGCCTCGGCCGCATCCTCGGCCTTTTCCGCCGATTTCCAGAGGATGGAGGCACAGCCCTCGGGAGAGATCACCGAGTAGATGCTGTACTGCATCATCATCAGACGATCGCCGACGCCGATGGCCAGCGCACCGCCGGAACCGCCCTCGCCGACCACGGTGCAGATGATCGGCACCCGCAGCTTGGCCATCTCGAACAGGTTGCGTGCGATGGCCTCGGACTGATTGCGCTCTTCGGCACCGATGCCCGGATAGGCACCGGGCGTGTCGATGAAGGTGATGACCGGCAGATTGAACCGTTCCGCGGTCTTCATCAGGCGCAACGCCTTGCGATAGCCCTCGGGCCGCGGCATGCCGAAGTTGCGGTGGATCTTTTCCTTGGTGTCTCGGCCCTTCTGATGGCCGATGATCATGACCGGCTCGCCTTCGAGCCGACCGATGCCACCGATGATGGCGGCATCATCGGCATAGGCGCGATCGCCGTGCATCTCGACGAATTCGTCGATCATGCCGTCGACGTAGTCCTGCGTGTAGGGCCGCAGCGGGTGTCGGGCCATCTGCGCGACCTGCCAGGTCGACAGCTTGGAAAAGATCTGCTCGGTCAGACTGTGGCGTTTGTCCTCGAGACGCTGAACCTCCTCGGACAGATTGACCTGGCTGCCGTCGGCGACGAAGCGCAGTTCCTCGATCTTCTCTTGAAGCTCGGCGATCGGCTGTTCGAAATCGAGATAGTCCAGGTTCTTCTGCGCCATCGGTCTAGGATTCGTTGGGTGAATGTGCGGCCACGCTTGATTGTGCGCGACGATAACGCACTTGCACAGCATCCGCACCCACGACGCGTCGCAGATCACTCAGCAGATCGTCGCAAAGCGCCAGTCGTGTCTCACCCAGCGTGAGCACTGCTCGCGCTTCGTCGTTGGCATAGCGAAGCACCACATCGCAGCCACTCGGCGCCTTGTAACGATCCACGCAGCCGGCCAGCGCGTTGACATCGAGACGGGCCTCGCTCTGCAGTTGCAGCAGGATACGGCTGGCATAGGCCGCCCGTGCCCCCTCGATATCCATCACGCGGTTGGCGTTCAGGCGAAAGCCGTCCGAGAAATCGTCGTAGGACAGACTGCCCTCGACGATGACCAGTTTGTCCGCGGCCAGCAGATGACCGTATTCCGCGGCCTTGTCCTCGAACAGCGGGCATTCGATGCGAGCCGAGCCGTCATCGAGCACGACGATGATGCGCTTGCCCTTCTTCATGCGGCGGACTTCCACGACCAGCCCGGCGACGATCGCCTCCTTGCGCTCACGACGCCGTCCGCCGCCCTCTTCCGGTCTTGGCATGGCCGCGACCTGATCGGCGATCTTGCCGTTCGTCATGTCGGCCAGCTCGGCCTCCCAGGCCTTGATCGGATGCCCGGTCAGATAGAGCCCCAGAGTGTCGCGCTCGGCACGCAGGCGCTCGTCCTCGGGCCATTCGTCGAGCGTTTCGAGCGGCGGGCCGGCCGTATCCGGCGTTTCCGCCAGCCCGAACATGTCGTTCTGGCCCACGTTGGCGGCGGCCCGGTCCTGGTCGGCCGCGGCGAGTGCGCGCGTCACGCCATGGGCCAGACTCGCGCGATTCGGCCCCAGGCCGTCGAGCGCCCCGGCGTTGATCATCGCCTCGATCGCCCGTCGATTGATACGCGAGGTATCGATGCGACGACAGAAATCGTAGAGGCTCGCGAACGTCCCACCGTCGTTGCGTTCGGTGATCGCGGCCTCGATGGCGCCCTTCCCGAGACCCTTGATCGCGCCCAGCCCGTAGCGGATCGTCGTGTCATCGACCACCGAGAAGTTGTACTCGGAGGCATTGACGTCCGGCGGTGCGACCTCGATGTCCAGACGATGACACTCGTCGATCATGACCACGATCTTGTCGGTGTGGTCCATGTCGGCGGAGAGCACCGAGGCCATGAAATCCGCCGGGTAATGCGCCTTGAGCCATGCGGTCTGGTAGGACACCAGCGCATAGGCGGCCGAGTGCGACTTGTTGAAACCGTAGCCGGCGAATTTCTCGACCAGATCGAAGATGTAGGCCGCCGTATCCTCTTCGATGCCCTTCTCGACGGCTCCCTTGACGAAACCGTCGCGCTGCTTGGCCATTTCCTCGGGCTTCTTCTTGCCCATGGCGCGTCGCAACAGATCGGCATTGCCCAGGCTGTAGCCCGCCAGGACCTGGGCGATCTGCATCACCTGCTCCTGGTACAGGATGACGCCGTAGGTCGGCTCGAGCACTTCCGAGAGCAGTGGATGCGGATAAACGACCTTGGCCCGGCCGTGCTTGCGGTCGATGAAGTCCTCGACCATGCCCGATTCCAGCGGCCCGGGCCGATAAAGCGCGACCAGCGCGATGATGTCCTCGAACTCGGCCGGTTGCAGGCGCTTGATCAGCCGACGCATGCCCGAGGATTCGAGCTGGAACACGGCGGTGGTGTCACCGGCCTTGAGCAGGTCGAACGAAGCCTTGTCGTCGAGCGGGATATGCCGCACGTCGATCTGCTCGCGATCGGCGGCCGCCAGGCGTGCATTGGCCACGCGGACCGCGTTTTCGATGATCGTGAGGGTGCGCAGGCCGAGAAAGTCGAACTTGACCAGGCCGACAGCCTCCACATCGTCCTTGTCGAACTGCGTGACTCGGTTGTTGCCACCGGCTTCACAGTACAGCGGCGTGAAATCGTTGAGATTGGACGGTGCGATGACCACGCCGCCGGCGTGCTTGCCGGCGTTGCGCGACAGCCCTTCCAGGGACAGGGCCAGGTCCAGCAGATAACCGACCTCCTCGTCCTCGCGCGAGGTTCGCAGCTCCTCGGATTCCTCGAGCGCCCGGGTCAGCGTCATGTCGGGGGCGAACGGCACCTGCTTGGCGATGCGGTCAACGAAACCGTAGGGATGGCCGAGCACGCGTCCGACGTCGCGCACCACAGCCTTGGCGGCCATGGTGCCGTAGGTGATGATCTGGCTGACCTTCTCCTGGCCGTAGGCCTGGGCCACGTATTCGATGACGCGGTCACGCCCGTCCATGCAGAAGTCGACATCGAAGTCGGGCATGGAGACACGTTCGGGGTTGAGAAAACGCTCGAACAGCAGGTCGTAGGCCAGCGGATCCAGATCGGTGATGCCGAGCGCATAGGCCACGAGCGACCCGGCGCCCGAACCACGGCCCGGCCCGACCGGCACGCCGTTCTCGCGCGCCCAGCGGATGAAGTCGGCCACGATGAGGAAGTAGCCGGGAAAGCCCATCGTCCTGATTACGTCCAGCTCGTGATCGAGTCGATGCTGGTATTCGTCGACGTGGCGTTCCCGCTCCTCGGCCTGCGGATACAGGTTGTTCAGGCGCTCGGCCAGCCCGGCCTCGGATTCGGCGCGCAAGAAGGAATCGGTATCGTGTTCTTCCGGCACCGGGAAGTCCGGCAGCACGTTCTCACCGAGCGTGAGCACCAGATTGCAGCGCTTGGCAATCGCGACCGAGTTCTCGATGGCCTCGGGCAGGTCCGAGAACAGCTCGGCCATCTGTTCCGGCGTCTTGAGATACTGCTCGGCCGTGTAGGTCTTCGGGCGTCGCGGATCGGCCAGCGTGTAGCCGTCATGAATCGCCACGCGCGCTTCATGCGCATCGAAGTCGTCGGCACTCGGGAACCGCACATCGTTGGTCGCCACGATCGGGATATCGGCATCCAGCGCCAGGCCGACCGTCTCGGCCAGCCAGCCGGCCTCGCCGGTGCGTCCGCATCGGGTGACTTCCAGATAGTAGCGATCGCCGAAAACGCTCTGCCACTCGCGCGCCCGCTGCTCGGCCAGCGCCCGCTTGCCGGCCATCAGGGCCATGCCCGTATCGCCGTTCATACCGCCCGACAGCGCAATGAGCCCGTCGGCCTTCTCGATCACCCATTCCCGTCGGGCCAGCACGCCGCCGCGACCCTGGCCATGCAGATAGGCCCGCGTGAGCAGCTCGCAGAGATTGCGATATCCGTCGCGATGCTGGGCGAACAGCCGCAGGCGCGACGGCGGCGCCTCGCCCTCGTCGATACGCATGTCCACACCGACGATCGGCTTGATGCCGGCACCGAGCGCGGCCTTGTAGAACTTGACCATACCGAACAGATTGACGGTGTCGGCAACACCGACGGCCGGCATGCCGGCCTCGCGCGCTGCTGCCACGAGCGGCTTGATACGCACGATGCCGTCAGACAGCGAGTATTCGGTGTGAAGGCTCAGATGAACGAATGGCGTGGACATGTTCGGGGCGACCGATTGTCGAAGAGATTGAGATGACGCGGCAGGCGCCGCTCATCGAAGCGCGAGATCCAGACTACCCTGTCGGGCAGCCGCGGCACGAGCGACCGGCGCGAAACTGTACCGATGCACGGGCGACGGCCCAAGTCTTGACAAGGCCTCACGATGGGCTGGCGTGCCATAACCCTTGTGGCCGGCCAGGCCATAGCCGGGATACTGCGCGTCCAGTTCGGCCATCAGCGCATCCCGGGCGACCTTGGCGATCACCGATGCCGCACTGATCGACGGCACGCATCCATCGCCGCCGACGACCGTGCGCGTCGGCATGCTCAGGGGCGGCGCCCGGTTGCCGTCGACCCATGCGGCCGCCGGCTGCTGCGCGAGCCCGGCGATAGCACGCTGCATGGCCAGCATGGTCGCCTGCAGGATGTTGAGCGAGTCGATCTCGGCCACGCTGGCCTCGGCGATGCACCAGGCCAGCGCTCGGCCACGGATCTTGGCATCGAGCGTCAATCGATCGGCCTCGCGCAATGCCTTCGAGTCGGTCAGGCCGCGCGGCAGCGGACGGCTCGGCATGATGACCGCCGCCGCGACCACCGGACCGGCCAGCGGGCCCCGCCCGACCTCGTCCACGCCGGCGATCATCGGACAGGCGAATTGACGGCGGCCGCGCGCCATCAGGCCGAATCGTCGACGAGTTCGGAAACCGCTTCGGCGGCGCGGGCATCGGCATCACGCGCGAGCGTTTCGTGGATGGCGTCGAAGGCCTCGATCTGGCGCTGGCGCGCCGGCGAGTCCGCCAGCAGACGCAACACCCAGGCCCCGAGTGCGGCGATGTTGGCATCATGCTGCAGCAGCTCGGGCACGAGTCGATATCCAGCCAGCAGATTCGGCATGCTCACCACGTCGGTCTTGATCAGGTCGAGTCCGCGAGCCAGCCAGTAGTTCGCCTGCGACAGTTCGTAGGTCACCACCATCGGCGTCTTGGCCAGCAGCCCTTCGAGAGTGGCCGTGCCCGAGGCCAGCAGCAACACGTCGACGGCGCGCATCACCTCGCGTGCCCGGCCATCCACCATCACGATCGAGAGCCCGTCTCCGGCATCGGCAACCACGGCATCGATGAGTGCGCGCATGCGCGGATTGGCGGCCGGCACCACGAACACCAGATCGGGCCGGCGCGCGGTCAGCCAGCGGGCAGTGGCCAGAAGGCGGGGCATCAGACGACGCACCTCGGCACCACGACTGCCGGGCAACAGGCCGACGAGCGGCCCGGCGGCCGGCAAGTCGAGCGCCGCACGGGCGGTGTCGGCATCCGGATGGACCGGCAACGCATCGGCCAGCGGATGACCGACGAAACGAGCCTCGATGCCGTGCCGGGCGAAATAGGCCGGTTCGAAGGGAAAGATTGCCAGCAACCGGTCCACGGCGCGCCGGATATGACGAACCCGCCCTTCCCGCCAGGCCCATACGGTCGGACAGACATAGTGGACGGTCCGGATGCCGGCGCGGCGCAGATTGATTTCGAGTCGCGTGTTGAAGGCCGGCGCGTCTACACCGATGAACACCGCCGGCGCGCGTCGGCGGATCTCGTGATGGAGATGACGGCGCAGGCGCAGCAGTCGCGGAATCTGGCCGATGATCTCACTGATTCCGAATAGCGACAGCGCCTCGACGTCCGCCATCGACTCACACCCGGCAGCCCGCATGCGCGGCCCGGTCACGCCGGCAAAGCGTGCGCCGGGCCAGCGCGCGGCCAGGGCCTTGATCAGTCCGGCCGCGAGGGCATCGCCCGACTCCTCGCCAGCGACGATGACGAACAACGGCGCAGCGGCAGGGGCCACACCCACGCGATCAGCGAATGATGCCGCGCTCGGCTCGATCGAGCGTGTGGAGCAGCTCTCCCACCGCGAGGCTGTCGCCGGCCTGTGCGCGAATCGTCTCGCGCGCGTCGTCGAGTCGCAGCTTCGAGCGATAGAGCGTGCGATAGGCTTTCTTGACCGCCGCGATTTCGTCGTTCGCATAGCCGGCACGCCGCATGCCGATCGAGTTGATGCCGTGCGGTTCGGCCGGAGAGCCGGCCGAACGCACGAACGCTGGCACGTCCTGAACCACGCCCGAGCAATACGCCAGGAACGCGTATTTGCCGACGTTGCGAAACTGGTAGACAAGTGCGAAGCCGGCCAGGATGCAATGATCGTCGATCGTCACATGACCGGCCAGGCTCGCGCCGTTGGCCATGGTGATCCCGTTGCCGAGCACGCAGTCGTGCGCGACGTGGACATAGGCCATCAACAGATTGTCGTCGCCGATCCGGGTGACGCCCTGATCGAGCATCGTGCCGCGATGCACGCTGCAGTATTCGCGAAACGTATTGCCGTCGCCGATGATGAGTTCGGTCGGCTCGCCCTTGTAGCCGCGGTGTTGCGGCTCCGCGCCGAGCGAGACGAAATGCGAGATGCGGTTGTTCTGCCCGATCGTCGTGTGGCCGCTCAGGACCACATGCGGGCCAACCACCGTGCCGGCACCGATCTTCACGTTCGGGCCAACCACCGTGAACGGCCCGATCTCGACGTCGTCGGCGATCTCGGCGTCGGGGTGAACCTTGGCCAAGTCATCAATCGACATCAGGAAGCCTCGTGCGCCGGTGCGCCGGGAATCGCCATCATTTCCGCACGACAGGCCAGCTCTGCGCCCACCCAGGCCTCGGCGTTGAATTTCCAGAGCCGCTTCTTGGCCGAACCGATCGACAGCTTCAGCAGAAGCTGATCGCCCGGAATGACCTGGCGCTTGAAGCGCGCCTTGTCGATGCCCGCGAAGTAGACGATCGTGCCGTCCTCGGCGTCGACCGTGCGCATGCCCAGAATGAGACCGGCCTGGGCCAGCGCTTCCAGGATCAGTACGCCGGGCATGACCGGATGACCGGGGAAATGACCGGTGAAGAAAGGCTCGTTGACCGTCACATTCTTGAGCGCCGTGATCGAGACGCCGGGCTCGCATTCGAGCACGCGATCAACCAGCAGAAACGGATACCGGTGCGGCACCTTCTGCATGATCGCGCGAATTTCGTCCTGTTCAGTCATCCGTGTCTCCAGCAAAGCGATGATTCTTTTCCACGCGCGACAACCGGGCTTCGATCCGGTCCAGCCCCCGGAACAGCGCCAGACGCCGTCGCCAGGTACCCGCCGGCATCGCGCGAAATGTCGAGGAGTATACCCCGGGCGCCTCGATGTTCTTGGGAATCTGGCTTGCCGCGGTGATCGTGACACCGTCGGCGATCGTCACATGGTCCCCGATGCCCACGCCGCCACCGATCATGCAACCGGCCCCGATATGGGTCGATCCGGCGATGCCGGTACAGCCGGCGATCACCGTATGCCCGTCGATCCGACAGTTGTGCGCGATATGCACCTGGTTATCGATCTTGACCCCCGCCCCGATCGTCGTATCGTCCAGGGCGCCGCGGTCTATCGTCGTGTTGGCCCCGATTTCTACATCGTCGCCGATCAGCACGCCGCCAAGCTGCGGCACCGGCTCCAGACCGGCCGGGCCTGGTACGAGACCGAACCCGCGCTCGCCGATGACGGCGCCGGCGCCAACGCGCACCCGTGCACCGAGCCGGCTATTGGCGAGAACGCTCGCTCTCGGCCCGATCCGACATGCAACGCCGATGTTGGTATCCGCGCCGATGATCGCCCCGGCGCCGATCACCGTCCTTGCGCCGATCACCGCACCGGCCTCGATCACTGCCTGTGCCTGCACACAGGCGTCGCCAGCGACCGTGGCCGCCGGCGAGACGACCGCGGCGGGATGAATGCCCGGCGGCGGATCGGCGGGCTCGAACGCGCGCGCGATACGCGAGAAGATCAGGCGCGGCGACTCGGTCACGATCACCGGCCCGGCGAACGCATCGGCCAGCGCCGGGGGGAGAATGGCGGCACTCGCGCGGGTGGCGGCCACTGCTTCACGCTGGGCCTCTTTTTCGGCGAAAACGAGACCGTGCGGGCGCCCCGGTGCCAAGGCACAGGCGCCGGTCAAGCGCACGTCAGAATCGCCCGTCACCGACAGGCCCTCGGCTTCGGCCAGCGTCCCCAAACGCCAGCCGTTCGACGGGTCGGTTGCGTGGCTCATTGTCTGTCGTCTTTCAGACGGTCGAGAATCGCGTCGGTGATATCGACGCTGTCACGCGCGTAGAGAACCGAATTGCCGAGGATCAGATCGTAGCCCTTCTCCCGGGCGTAGGTATCGATGACGTTGCGCAGATCGGCGCGCATCGCCGACAGTTCCTTCTTCTCGGCAGCAGATACGTCATCGTTGTAATGGCTCTGCTGCAGCTCAAGCTCGTGCTTTTGCTCACGTATCGACTGCTCGCGATCGTTGCGCTGGCTCTCGCTCAGCTGATCCGACTCCGTATTAAGCTGGTCGATGGCCTGCTTGAGCTTGTCCGAAGCCCGTTCCAGCGCATCCTTGCGGCCGGCGAATCGCTTGGCCATGTTCGTCTTGGCCTTGTCAGCCTGCGGCGATTCCGAGACCAGCCGATCCAGATCGACGACGCCGACTTTCGTACCCGGTCGCGTCGGCTGGGCGCTTGCCGCGCCCGCCGACAGACACAGACCGATCGCGAGTACCGCGACGGCCACCAGTGGGCTTAACCGATCGCCGCGTTTCGTGACTCCCCTCGTTGCTCCCCTGGCCCAGACCATGGCGCGCGCTCCTGCGTGGCTCTAGAAGTTTGCGCCGAAGGAGAACTGGAACCGGTTGGTTTCGTCCGTCGGGCGCGATTTGTCCACATAGGCAGCATAGCTGACGCGAAGAAGCCCGAAGAAGGGGGTGAACCAGTCGAAGGCCACACCGGCCGATTTGCCGAGCTTCGATACGTCGAAGTCACTGGCGCGATCGTAGACGTTACCCATGTCGTAGAACAGCGAGAAACGCGTGGTCTTGTTGTCCGAATCCAAGAACGTCGGGATGACCAGATCGGTCTGGAGCGTGGTCAGGAATTGGCCACCGAACGGGTTGTCGTACGAGTCCTGCGGGCCGAGTCCACCGTTCTCGAAACCACGCACCGACTGGGCACCGCCGCCGAAGAAGTTGTCATAGGGCGGCACATCGCTGCCCTTGCCCCAGATCGCGGTCTGGCCGACACGACCGTCGAGCTGTAGAACGACCTTGTCGGAGAGTTTCGGCACCCAAGAACCGACGCGCAGATAACGCTCGTGCTCGAGACTCGCCTTGTAGTACTCGAGATCCGAACCCGGCCCCTTGATGTTGAACAACAGCTGCGTCTGCGAACCTCGCGTGGCGAAGAACGTTCGGTTGCGCGTATCGCGATCGAAGCCGGTCCGCAGCTCATACGTCGTGGCACTACGCCCGTTTTCGCGAATGAAGTCGGCGACCTGATCGGAGACCACCTGGTCACCGTTTCGATTGACCGCCGTGGTGATCTTGTTGTTTTCCGCCCCCAGACCGGCGCGGAACGTCGTGTACTCGGTGATCGGGAAGTTGAACGTCACCGCCCCGCCAACGGAGTTCAAGTCGAAACTCGACCCCGTACGAATCAATTGGTCGGTCTTGCGGTAGAAGCCCGAGATCGTGCGTGACACGCCTTCCGGCGTGAAATACGGATTCGTGTAGCTGGCCGAGACGCTCTTGGCGTAATCGTTGGTCTGGGCGTTGACCTGAATCGTGTTGCCCGTACCGCGGAAGTTGGTGTGTTTGACGCCGCCGTTGATGAGAAAGCCTTCCGAGTCCGAATAGCCCACGCCGGCGTTGATCTGGCCGGCCGCGCGCTCCGAGACGTCGTAATCGACATTCACGAGATCATCTGTGCCCGGCACCTTTTTCGTATTGACCTTCACGTCCTGCATGAACGGCAGACGGGCCAGACGCGTGCGCGATCGCTGGATCGCTCGGCGTGAATACGGCGCCCCTTCGAACTGGCGCATCTCGCGGCGCAGCGTCTGATCGTTGGTCTTTTCGTTACCGTTGAACACGATCTGGTTCACGTAGGTGCGTTTGCCCGGATCAATGAAGAAAGTCAGGTCGACCGTCTTGTTGTCATCATCGATGCGCGTGAGCGGATCGACGCTGGCGAACGCATAGCCGAAATCGGCCAGGCCGGAACTGATGTTATCTGCCGACGTCTGGACCTTCTGGCGCGAAAAGGTTTCGTCGTCGTCCACGGTAACCAGGCGTGCCAGCGAGGCCTGCGGCACGATCATGCTGCCGGCGAACTTCACGTCCTTGATCTTGTACTGGCTGCCCTCGTCCACGTTGATCGTGATGAACACGTTTTTCTTGTCGGGCGAAAGCGACACCTGGACCGAACTCACGTTGAACCGGACATAGCCTCGGTTCTGGTAATAGGAGTTCAACGATTCGAGATCGCCGACCAGCTTTTCTCGCGAGTAGCGATCGGGGTGCTTCCAGAACGTCAACGGATGCGTATAGAACGCACTATGGGATTTCAGGTTGAAGACGTCCTTCAACTGCTCGTCGGAGAACTCATGATTCCCGATGATGTTGATGTCCTTGATCGAGGCGATCGGGCCTTCGGTCACCTTGATATCGATCGAGACCCGATTGTTACCGAGATCCTTGACGTCGGTATCGATCTTGACGCTGTAGTAACCGTTGGAATAGTACTGGCGACGCAGTTCCTGCTGAAGCGAGTCCAGCAGTGATCGCTTGTACAGTTCGCCCTTGGCCAGCCCTTGCTGCTTGAGCGCCTTCTTGAGCTGATCGCCGCCGATGGCCTTGTTGCCCTCGATCTTGAAACTGGCGATCTCGGGGCGCTCCGTCACGTTGACGACGAGCGTGCTGCCCTGACGATCCAGTGCCACGTTCTCGAACAGGCCCGAGTCGTAGAGCGCACGAATCGACTGCTGGGCACGTGACTCGCTCATGCGGTCGCCGACCGACACCGGTAGATAGGTCAGCACCGTGCCCGGTTCGAGACGCTGAACGCCCTGCACCTTGATGTTCGAAATCTGAAAGTCGTACGACTGGGCATAAGACCCCGCGGCGTACGCAACCAGCAACACGCCCGCGGCGCGCTTAACCATTCCAGCCATATACAAAGCTCCGCTACCCGAGCAAGCGCAGGATATCGTTATAGAAAGCGACAGTCATGAGCAGTAGCAGCGCGGCTATCCCGACCTGCTGACCGACCGCTTGTACGGCCTCTGAAAGAGGCTTGCCCCGAATCCATTCGATCGCATAATACAGAAGATGCCCCCCGTCTAACACCGGGATTGGCAACAGATTTATCAGTGCCAGGTTGATACTGATGAACGCCAGGAAACTGATGAACGCCACCAGGCCGACCTGGGCACTCTGGCCGGCGACCGTGGCGATCTGGATCGGCCCGCCCACGTTGTGCCAGGAGATCTGGCCCACCATCATGCGGCCGATCAGGCGCAACGACAACGCCGACAGGTCCCAGGTCTGGGACAGCGCCGCCGGCACGGCTGCCACGGGGCCGAGCTGGCGGACCGTCTGCATGTCCGACCATGCCCCCGGCGCGACACCGATCGCGGCACCGAGTTTGCCGACCGCCTGGCCGTCATCCTGTTCGCGGGCCAGCGTGACCGGCAGTGTCTGTATCGCCCCGTCGCGCCGGATGCGCAGGTCGATACGTTCGCCGGGATGCGCCCGTATCGCCTCGATCAGTCCGCGTGGCGAGCCGATTGACTGTCCGTCCACGGCAAGCACCGCATCGCCCTTGGCCAGACCGGCCTGACCTGCCGGCGAATCGGCCAGGACACGTTCGATCAACGGCGTCGCCGGTGGCTCGTAGGTCGACAGACCGATCTTGTCGAACAACGCCTGCGGATCTGCCGGCGCGCCTTGAAGATCAAGCCGCGCGGTACGGGTCTCACCGTCGGGCGAAGTCACCCGGGCCGTGACCGTACGGCCATCCAGCGCCCGTTCGACCAGAGCCATGCGCAACGTCTGCCAGTCTTCGATCGACTGGCCGCCCAGTGAGACGATCCGGTCGCCCGCATGAAGCCCGGCCTGCGCAGCCGGCGTGTCCGCGGCCGGCTGCGCAATGATCGGCTTGATGCCCGGCACGCCAAGCATCATGACCAGCCAGTAGGCCAGAATCGCGAACAGAATATTCACGCCCGGCCCGGCCGCGACGATGGCAATACGCCGCCAGGGATGAACCCGGTTGAAGGCAAACGGCTTGTCTGCATCGTCGACCGGCGCTTCCCGCTCGTCGAGCATCTTGACGTAGCCGCCGAGCGGCAGCGCCGAGAGACGGTACTCGATGCCGGTACGCTGACTGGTCCAGCCCCAGAGCCGCCCACCGAACCCGATGGAGTAACGCAAGACACGCACGCCCAGGCGGCGCGCGACCCAGAAGTGCCCGTATTCGTGAACGGACACCAGCACACCGATCGCCACCAGAAATGCCAGCACGGAAATAAGGAGCTGACTCATCGCCGCCCCCTGCCGAATCGCTTGGCATGGCGTAAAGCCGGTTGTGGCACACAACGGCTGACCATGAAATTGTGATCGTTGAAGCCGATCATCAACGCATGAGCAACAGGCCCACAACGAACCACGGCGCGGCGGCCGTCAGGCTGTCGAGCCGATCGAGCACGCCACCGTGGCCCGGGAACAGAAAACCACTGTCCTTGAGGCCGGCCTGGCGTTTGAACATGCTGATGGTGAGGTCACCCACGATGGAGATCAGTGCGATCCACGCGCCGAGAACGATGAACGCGAGTATACGCATGCTCGGCAGGCCCAGAAGAAACGCGCCCGCAGCCCCCGTCAGCATGGCTGCCGCCACGCCGCCCAGCGCGCCTTCCACCGTCTTGCCCGGACTGACGTTGACGAGCAGTTTGCGCCGCCCGAGCGTTCGTCCGGCGGCATAGGCCCCGGTGTCCGCGCCCCAGACCATCACACAAAGCAGCAACACCAGTGATGGACCGTGATCCGATTGGTGGATATAGGCCAGCGCCGCGACCGGCGCGCTGAGCACGATGCAGCCCACGATGCCGGCAAGCGGCCGCCGCCCGAGCAGATGGTGCCAACCGCGCGGAAAACGGGCCAGCTGGCCGATCACGAGCAACCAGAACAGACTGGCCACCGCGATTACGGCGACATCCGGCGTCACCATCCCTGTACTGTCGCGCAGACCACCGAGCAGCATCAAGCAAGCGGCCACAAGCACGACGAAGACGCTGCGGCCGGCCGTGGAAAGTGCCATCAGACCGCCCCACTCCCAGGCCGCGAACAGCATGAGAACCGCCACGACCGTCGCGATACCCCAGGTCGGCAGGAACAGAATGGCCGCGACCGTGATCGGCAGCGCCACGGCCGCCGTGAGAATGCGTTGATAGAGCATCAGCGCCTCGCAGCCGGCGCCGCCACCAGACCGAAGCGACGCTCGCGGCCGGCAAACCAGTCGAGCGCCCCGGCCAGCACCGTCTCATCGAAATCCGGCCACAGCACATCAGTGAAGAACAGCTCGCTGTAGGCGAGATCCCAGAGCAGGAAGTTGCTGATCCGGCACTCACCGCCGGTCCGGATGAGCAGATCGGGCACCGGCCAGCCGGACAGGCTCATGCCCGCCGAGAACTGGCTTTCGTCGATTTCGTCGACCGTCATGTCGCCGGCTTGTACTGCCGCCGCCAGATCCCGGGCGCGACGCACGATGTCCCAACGCCCCCCGTAGTCGACCGCGATGATCAACCGCAACCCGTCGTTGTCGGCCGTACGGCTTTCCGCCGCCGCCATTTCGTTGGCCAGCGCCGCCGAAAACCGTGATCGGTCGCCGATGAACGACAGGCGGACGTCATTGGCATCCAGCCCGGCCAGCTCCTTGCGGATGGTCCGGCGCAGCAGGTCCATCAGCAGACGCACTTCGTGCGTCGGCCGACGCCAGTTCTCGCTCGAGAACGCGAAGAGCGTGAGCGCCTCGATGCCCGCGCGGGACGCAGACTCGACGACCTCGTGGGCGACCTTCGCGCCACGACGATGACCGGCTGCGCGCGGCAGACCGCGATTGCGTGCCCAGCGGCCATTGCCGTCCATGATGACGGCGACATGACGGGGCTTGGGGTCTTGCGTCTCGCCGCGCGCCATCAGACCGTCATGATCTCCTGCTCTTTCTCGCCGAGCAGAGCATCGATGCGCTCGATGTGCTCGTCGGTGAGCTTCTGGATACGCTCTTCGCCACCGTGCTGCTCGTCCTCGGTGATTTCCTTTTCCTTGACGAGCTCTTTCATGTCCGCGTTGGCATCGCGACGCACGTTACGCACGGCCACACGTGTGTCCTCGGCCTCCGAGCGCAGTACCTTGACCAGATCCTTGCGACGCTCTTCGGTCATGGGCGGCAGCACGATACGGATCACCTGACCCGCGGTCGACGGGTTGAGCCCCAGATTGGCCGTCATGATGGCTTTTTCGACCGGCTGGACCATGCTCTTCTCATAAGGCATGACGGTGATGGTCCGCGCGTCTTCGGTGGCCACGTTGGCGGCCTGGTTCAGGGGCACCTCGACGCCGTAGTACTCGACCGTGACGTGATCGAGCAGCGAGGTCGAGGCCCGACCGGTCCGGATCTTGGCGAAGTCTTCGCGCATGACGCTGATGCTCTTGTCCATGCGCTGCTTCGCGTCAGCATAGATATCGTCGATCATCGATTGGCTCTCGTGGTGTTGTTGTCGACCAGCGTGCCGACGTCATCAGCGCCCATCACGACCTGCATCAGGTCGCCCGGGCTGTTGATGTCGAACACACGCAGCGGCATGCCGTTGTCGCGGCACAGCACGATGGCCGTGGTATCCATGACTGCCAGCCGCTGGTCGATGACTTCATCGTAGGTGAGATGCGTGTAGCGCTTCGCGCTGGCGTCGCTCATCGGATCGGCGCTGTAGATGCCGTCCACCTTGGTGGCCTTGAGCATGAGATCGGCGTTGATCTCGATGGCCCGCAGGCTCGCCGCCGAATCGGTCGTGAAAAAGGGATTGCCCGTGCCGGCGGCAAAGACCACCACACGCCCCTTTTCCAGATGCCGGATGGCGCGACGCCGGATATAGTCCTCGCAGACCTGGTTGATGCGTACCGCCGACATGACACGGGCGTTCATCCCGGCATGCTCGATCGCATCCTGCAGGGCCAGCGCATTGATCACGGTGGACAGCATGCCCATCTGATCGCCGGTGACGCGATCCATGCCACGTCCGGCCAGTCCCACGCCGCGAAAGATGTTGCCACCCCCCACGACCAGGGCGACCTGTACGCGGGCCTCGACCAGCTCGCGGATCTCGCCGGCCAGGCGTTCGACGACATCAGCCGAGATCCCGAACTGCTCCCGTCCCATGAGAGCCTCGCCGCTCAGCTTGAGAAGAACACGGCGATAGCTCGGAATCGGTTTATCGGTCATGGGCGGCGCATCCCGTCGGTGTCACAAACGCGCGAATTATGTCACACGCACCCGCCGATGCCGGAAGCCCGGCGGGCAAAAAAAAGCCGGCTGCCGAAGCAGCCGGCGTTTTCGAGGCATCAGGCCGAGGTGCCGGCCTGTTTCTTGACCTCTTCGGCGAAGTCCTCGGTCTTTTTCTCGATACCCTCGCCGACTTCCAGCCGCGCGTAGTCGAGAACCCTGGCGCCTTTTTCCGAGACGAGCTTCGCGACGGTCTGGTCCGGATCCTTGACGAACGGCTGACCCATCAGCGTGATCTCGCCGAGATACTTGTTCAGGCGGCCTTCGACCATCTTCTCGATGATGTGATCGGGCTTGCCGGAATCACGCGCCTGCGACATGAGATGTTCTTTCTCGGCGTTGCGGCGCTCTTCCGGCACGTCCTCGGCGGACAGATGCGCGGGCGCAGATGCAGCCACGTGCATCGCCAGATCCCGTGCCAGCGCCTCGTCGCCGCCTTCAATGGCGACAGCACTGGCGATGCGGGCACCGTGCGAGTATACGTCGAGTGTGCCGCCAACCGCTTCGATGCGCGAGAAACGACGTACCGTGATGTTCTCGCCGAGCGTCGAGATCAGCTCGCGACGACGGTCTTCAACCGTCTGACCGGCCATCGGCAGGTCGTTGATTTCGTCAGCGGAAGCCGGCTTCTTCTCGAGCACGAGCTCGGCCAGCGCATTGGCGAAGTCGACGAAGTCGTCGTTCTTGCCGACGAAATCGGTTTCGCAGTTGACCTCGACCAGCACCGCGGCGTCCTTGGCCGTGGACGTCGCCGTGGCGATACGGCCCTCGGCGGCCACCCGACCGGCCTTCTTGTCGGCCTTGGCCAACCCTTCACGACGCATGGCCTCGGCAGCGGCTTCGATATCGCCTTCGGCGGCCTGCAAGGCCTTCTTGCATTCCATCATGCCCGCGCCGGTGCGTTCGCGGAGCTCTTTCACCAGAGCTGCACTGATTGCCATTTTTTGACTCCAGAAAAGTGGACGGATGCGGCCGCGCGCAGCGGCCGCGCTCCCAATTGCTTATCGGTCGGACTGCTGCGGGTCGGCCTTGGTCGGCTCTTCAGCCGGCACCGAGGCGACATCGCCCAGCGAAGCCGTGGCGGTCGGCTCGGCCTCGCCCTGCGACTCCTGAATCACCGAATTCTGGGTAGCCTTGGACTCGGCCTGGGCTTCGGCCGGCTTGCCCGGCTCATGGGTCTCGCCCTCGGCCTGCACATCAGTGATGTCCTCACCCACGCCCGAGAACTGGCCCTTGCTGCCACGACCGGCCAGCACGGCGTCGGCCGCCATCTGGCTGTAGATGCGGATCGCGCGAATCGCATCGTCGTTGCCGGGAATGACGACGTCGATGCCCTGCGGCGAGCAGTTGGTGTCGACCACGGCCACGACCGGGATACCGAGCTTGCGTGCTTCGTCGATGGCGATCTTCTCGAAGCCGACATCGATCACGAACAGCGCGTCCGGCAGGCTCGTCATTTCCTTGATGCCGCCGATCGAACGCTCGAGCTTGTCGCGCTCGCGATACAGATCGAGCGCCTCGCGCTTGTTGAGCTTGCGGATCGAGCCGTCTTCGATCATCTGCTCGAGATCGTGCAGGCGCTGGATCGAGTTCTTGACCGTCTTGAAGTTGGTCAACATGCCACCGAGCCAGCGGTAGTTGACGAACGGCATGCCGGCACGCTGGGCCTGCTTGCCGATCGCCTCGCGCGCGGCCCGCTTGGTGCCGACGAACATGATGTTGCCGCCGTTGGCCGCGAGCCGGCTGATGTAATTATAGGCATCCTTGATCAGCGGCAGCGTCTGTTCAAGGTTGATGATGTGGATCTTGTTGCGATGGCCGAAAATGTACGGACCCATCTTCGGGTTCCAGTAACGCGTACGATGGCCGAAATGCACGCCGGCCTCGAGCAGCTGGCGCATGCTGATATCGCTCATAGATTGTCTCCGGGTTGAGCCTCCGCACATCCCATGAAGCAACCCGTCGAAACGGGCACCCAGCTTCATGTGTCGAAGTGCGTGTGTAATTGAAATATATGACGGCACGATGGCCGCAGCGCGCGGCGATTGCCGCGAACGCCGGCGGTTTATACCATAGCCCACCTCGACAGGCCAGAGTCAGTTGCCGCTCGAACGATGCCACTCTCGCCGCGCCGGGCGCCGCCGTTTCGACATGCGCCCTGCGGCGGACCAATCCGCATGTGCCGCGCCCTGCCGAACGTCGTTGACGCCTCGGCTGGCCGGCATGCTCGCGCAGTCGCGTAGAATTCGCGGCAGCGCAGCGTCTTCCGGACACGACCGCCGGCCTGGCTCTGAAACCCGCGACGCGGATGCGATGCCGTGCGCGACACCCCGAACACAAACGCTGCCGCCTCGATTCGAAAGCCAAGGATATCCGTCAGATGAGCGCAACGATCAAGACGCCCGAAGAACAGGAAAAGATGCGCGAGGCCGGTCGTCTCGCGGCCATGGTCCTCGACATGATCGGACCGTATGTGGTCCCGGGCGTGACCACGGACGAACTCAACACGCGCTGCCACGATTACATGGTCGATGAGCTCGGCACCACGCCCGCGCCGCTCAACTACAACGGCTTTCCGAAATCCGTGTGCACATCGGTCAACCATGTGGTGTGTCACGGCATTCCCGGCGACAAGCAGCTCAAGAAAGGCGATTCCGTCAATATCGACGTAACGCTCATCAAGGACGGCTACCACGGTGACACCTCGCGCATGTTCTTTGCCGGCGAACCGTCGGTGAAAGCGGCGCGGGTCTCCGATATCGCCGAGCGCGCGCTCTATGTCGGCATCGACCAGGTGCGCCCGGGCGCCACACTCGGCGACATCGGCGCGGCGATCCAGACATTCGTCGAATCACAGCGCGCCTCGGTCGTGCGCGAGTACTGTGGCCACGGCATCGGCCGCGGCTTTCACGAGGAGCCACAGGTGCTGCATTACGGCACGGCCGGCAGCGGCACGACGCTGGAAGCCGGCATGACCTTCACCATCGAGCCGATGGTCAATGCCGGTAAACGTCATGTGAAACTGCTGCCCGACGGCTGGACGGTGGTCACCAAGGATCACTCGCTCTCGGCACAGTGGGAACACACGATCCTCGTCACCGAGGACGGCGTCGAAATTCTCACGCCGAGCCAGCTGGCCACCGCCTGAGACCATGAACGCGATCACCAGCCGCGCCGACGCGACGACTCCCGGCCTGGATGGCTGGGCCGATTTCCTCGATACGATCGATGCGCTCGATATCCGTGATCTGCATGCCGTACGCGACACGCTCGGCGAAGGGCAGCGACGCATCGCCGACGCGTTCACGGCCGAGGTCTCGATCGGGCGACTGGTCAAGGCACGCGGCCAGATCGTCGATCGCGTGCTTCAACACGCCTGGCGCGTGCTCACCGCCACCGAACATGCCTGCCTGGTCGCGGTAGGCGGATACGGTCGCAACGAGCTGCTGCCGCAGTCGGACATCGATCTGCTCGTACTCTACGAGAGCGGCCAGCTCGAGACGGTACGCCCCTCGATCGAGAGCTTCCTGACTCATCTCTGGGATCTGGGCCTCGAGATCGGCCACGCCGTCCGTACGCCGGCCGAGTGCGCCGAAATCGCCGCCGACGACATCACCATCATCACCAACCTGATGGAGTCTCGCGTACTGGCCGGCGACCCGGCGCTGTTCGCGCGCATGCGCGCGGCCACCTCGGCCGAACACGTCTGGCCCTCGGCGGATTTCTTCAACGCGAAGATCGCCGAACAGAACACACGCCATGCACGCTTCGACGAAACGGCCTACAAGCTCGAACCGAACGTGAAGGAGTCGCCCGGCGGCCTGCGGGATATCCAGACCATCGCCTGGGTGGCCAAGCGACAGTTCTCGGCCCAGACACTGGACGGGCTTGTCGACTACGGTTTCCTGAGCCAGCGCGAGTACAGCGATCTGCAGCGCGGCCAGGCGTTTCTCTGGCGCGTACGCTTCGCCCTGCATGTGCTGACCGGGCGCAACGAAAATCGACTGCTGTTCGATCATCAGATCCAGATCGCCCACATGCTGGGCTACGACGATGCCGAGAACACGCTCGCAGTCGAGCGATTCATGCAGCGTTATTATCGAAATATCAAAGCCTTATCGGCATTAAATGATATTCTACTTCAACTCTTTTCGGAGGCCATTCTTCACGTAGACGATGAAGAGGACGAACGGCCGCGCCCGATCAACGAGCGATTCCAGGCACGTCACGGTTTCATCGAGGTCACGAGCGACCGGGTATTCGAGCAGACGCCGAGCGCCCTGCTCGAGATCTTCTACCTGATGGAGACTCGCCCCGGCCTGCACGGCATTCGGGCCCGCACGCTGCGCCTGATGCGTCGGGACCGGCGCCTGATTGACGAAAGTTTCCGCAATTCAATCCATTGCCGGCGCCTCTTCACCGAGATTCTACGTCAGCGCAGCGGCGTGATCCGCGCCCTGCGTCGCATGAATCGCTACGGCATCCTCGGACGGTATCTGCCCAACTTCGGCCAGATCATCGGGCGGATGCAGTACGACCTGTTCCATACGTTGACGGTCGACGAGCACACATTGTTCGTGATCCGCAACATGCGCCGGCTGACGCTGTCCCGGTTCGACGACGAACTGCCTTTTGCCAGCGAGCTGATGCAGTCGCTCAACAAGCCGCAGATTCTCTATATCGCCGGCCTGATGCACGATATCGCCAAGGGACGCGGCGGCGATCACTCGGAACTCGGCGCGGCCGATGCGCGTGATTTCTGTGAAGCACACGGTCTGTCCTCCGAAGACACCGATCTCGTGTGCTGGCTGGTCCGACGTCATCTGCTGATGTCGATGACCGCGCAGCGACGCGACATCAACGATGTCGAAGTCGTCAACGATTTCGCCCGCGAGGTCGGCAGTCGCGAGCGCCTGGATCGTCTGTTTCTGCTCACGGTCTGTGATATCCGCGCCACTAACCCGGACCTGTGGAACGCGTGGAAGGAAAGCCTGCTCACCGATCTTTATCTGAATACGCGCCGCGCCCTGGAACGCGGCCTGGACGACCCGCTCAACCGCGATGAGCTGGTCGCCGAAACCCGGAGTTCCGCGGCCGCCATGCTCACGCGTGCCGGCATCAACACCCCCGCGTTCAAGCAGCTCTGGACTCGGTTCGAACCGGAATACTTCCTGCGCCACAGTCCCGACGAGATTGCCCGGCAGACCCGGGCGATCATCGATCATGGCGACGATGGCCGCCCGCTGGTCACGTTGACCGATATCCCCGACCAGGGCACGACACTGTTCGTCTACACACGCGACCGCGATTATCTGTTCGGCGTGACGACCGGGGTACTCGCCCAGCTCGGCCTGTCGGTACTGGATGCGCGCATCAACACCACAAGCGACGACTACACCCTGGACACCTATGTCATCGCCGACAGCACGGGCGAGCCGATCCACGAAGCCTTCCGGCGCGAGGAAGTCGAACAGGCGCTGGTGAGCGCTATTGCCGACCCGACCATCGAGAGCATCGACGTCACCCGCCGGCCGGCACGACGCAATCAGTATTTCAACGTGCCGACGCAGATCTATTTCTCGCAGGCGATCGAGCGCGACTGCACGATCATGGAGATCATCACCGCCGATCGGCCTGGACTGCTGTCGATCATCGGCGATGTCTTCCATCGATGCGGCATTCTCATCGAGACCGCGAAGATCGCCACTATCGGCGAGCGCGCCGAGGATGTGTTCTTCGTCACGGACCGTCAGCAGATCGCGCTTCGGGATGAAGGCATCCTGCGCGAACTGCGGCGCACCATGACGCTCGAGCTCGATCGCGCGGACAACTGATCCCGCAGCGGTTTTTCATCGTCGGGGAGAGCCGCGTTAGACTTCCGCCCCGACCTTGCGCCGCGGTCTCATGTCCCGACCGCGGCGCGCTTCATCACGGCATTGCATACAGGAATCAACCATGGCCGATATCCAGTCGATCATCGAGGACGCATTCGACAACCGCGAGACGCTGTCCCCGGGAAGTGCCGACCCGAGCATTGTCGAGGCCGTCGAGGCCGCCCTTGCCCAGCTCGACAGTGGCCAAGCCCGTGTTGCCGAGCCGACGGCCGACGGCTGGCACGTCAATGAGTGGCTGAAGAAAGCCGTGCTCGTGTCCTTCCGCCTGCGTGACAACACGCCGATGGACGGCGCCTACACGCAGTATTTCGACAAGGTGCCCTCGAAGTTCGCCGACTACGACGATGCTGCCTTCAAGCGTCAGGGCGCACGCGTGGTGCCGCCGGCGACCGTGCGCCGCGGTGCCCACATCGCGCCGAACGTCGTGCTCATGCCGAGCTACGTGAACATCGGCGCCTATGTGGGCCGTGGCTCGATGATCGATACCTGGGCGACCGTCGGGTCCTGTGCCCAGGTGGGCGAAGGCGTGCATCTGTCCGGCGGCGCCGGCCTCGGCGGCGTTCTCGAGCCGCTCCAGGCCGCCCCCACCATTGTCGAGGACGGCTGCTTCATCGGGGCACGCTCGGAAATTGTCGAAGGCGTGCGCATCGGCCGCGGCTCGGTCATCTCCATGGGCGTGTTCATCGGCGCCTCGACCCCGATCTACGACCGCGAAGCCGATACCATCATCCACGGCGAAGTGCCGGCCGGCTCGGTCGTGGTTGCCGGCAGCCTGCCGCGTGACAATGGACGCTATTCGATCAACGCGGCGATCATCGTCAAGAAAGTGGATGAAGGCACGCGGGCCAAGGTCAGCGTCAACGAGCTGCTGCGCAACGCCGAGTGATCCGCCATGACCGTTCGTCTTTACGGAATCCGCAACTGTGATAGCTGCCGCAAGGCGCGTCAGTGGCTCACACGCACCGGGATCAAGCACGAATTCATCGATCTCCGGGACACCCCGGTCAATCGCGAACAGCTCGTCGCCTGGCGTGAAGCGCTCGGCGACGACGCGCTGATCAACAAACGGAGCCAGACCTGGCGCGCCTTCGATGAACAACAGCGTGAGGCGACGCGACAGGACCCGATCCCGGTGCTGATCGCGCATCCCACGCTGATCAAGCGCCCGATCCTGGATGCGCCGCCGCACACACTCGCCGGGTTTTCGGCCGAGCGTTACGAAGCGGCGCTCGCCGGCGCGGATTGATGTCCATGCAGGCACCGCTCGAACTCGCGCGTGAGTTGATTCGTCGCCCGTCGGTGACGCCCGACGATGCCGGCTGCCAGGCCCTGATCGGCGAACGCCTGGCCCGTGCCGGCTTTCATGTCGAGCATTTGCGCTTCGGCTCGGTCGACAATCTCTGGGCCGTGGCCGGCGATCACGGGCCGATCACCTGCTTCGCCGGGCATACCGATGTGGTGCCGCCGGGCCCCATCGAAGACTGGACGCACGATCCGTTCGCCGCCCACGTCGACGAGGCCGGCTGGCTCTACGGGCGCGGCGCCGCGGATATGAAATCCAGCGTCGCGGCCATGGTCTGTGCCACTGAACGCTTTCGTGCGGCCCAACCGAACCATGCCGGTCGGCTGGCATTTCTGCTGACCAGCGATGAGGAAGGTCCTGCCGTTGACGGGACACGCGCCGTGCTGGACTGGCTGGGCGCGCGGGGGCAACGTATCGATCATTGTCTGATCGGAGAGCCGTCAAGCGATCTCGCGCTGGCCGATACGGCCAAGCATGGGCGTCGCGGCAGCCTGAACGCGCGCGTTCGCGTGCGTGGCACGCAGGGCCATGTCGCCTACCCGCACAAGGCCGACAATGCCCTGCATCGTCTGCTCGGATTAATGGCTGATCTGGTTGCACATCGCTGGGACGACGGCGACGCCTCATTCCCGCCGACCTCGTTTCAGGTCTCGAATCTGAATGCAGGCACCGGCGCGGAAAACGTGATTCCCGGTGTTGCGGATGCGGCCGTGAACTGGCGGTTTTCCACGCTGCAGAGCGCGGAATCGCTGCGGGCCGTCACCGAGGCGTACGGCGAGGCCCATGGCATCCCGCCCGAGGCCATCGACTGGCACCTCTCCGGCGCACCGTTCGTCACCACCGAAGGCCGGCTGATCCAGGCGACCCGCGCCGGCGTGCAGGCCTGTCTTGGCACGACGCCAGCGTTGTCGACCGGCGGCGGCACCTCGGATGGCCGATTCATTGCCCCCACCGGGGCTGAAGTCATCGAACTCGGCCCGTGCAATCAGACGATTCATCAGGCCGACGAGCGCATCCCCGCCCGCGACGTCGCGCGCTTGAGTGAAATCTACGAGGCGATTCTGGCGCGTCTTCTGATCGACTAGGGCCTGTCAACACGTCCTGCGTGCGCCGTGCCGGCGCCCATTTTTTTGCAAGACGAGGCATCGGGCGCGTACGGCCGTCATTCTGGCGTCGCGAACGATAACGCCGAATTGCGAAAATGGGACCGCCGCCCCGTCGGGTTGCACCCAAGAACCGGCCATGCGGCCCAGCCACGTGGCCTGGCAACATGAGCCACCGCTCCGCACCGGAACAGCGAACCGGCAAGCCCGACGTTCGTCGACGGCCCGGATTGAACCGTCGGCGTCCGGGGCATGTCGATTTGCCTGTCATCCGTTTTCTGGCGCGCTTACATGGCGATGGCCGCGGCCAGTCTTCCGCGTACACCGACAACGCGTCGATCAGCGTCGATCAAGGACGAGCCGATCGATAATGAAAAGCCGGCGTCATACAGACGCCGGCTCGGACCATGCCTCGGGCGGCAGTCCGCTCAGGCCACGTTTTCCATCGTCGACTCGTAACGACCGGCGGCGGCCGCGCCGTTGTTGCGCGCCCGCTTGAGGTACGCCGCCTGCGCTGCCGGCACGTTTTCGGGCTCGCCGCGCCAGGCCGCGAGCGCCGGCGCCTGTAGCGCCCGACCGTAGGAAAACGACAGCTTCCACGGATGCGGGCCGCGCTTGTTCATGGCATCGAGATGCGCGGTGGCCAGCTCATCGCTCTGCCCCCCCGACAGGAACACGATGCCCGGCACCGATGCCGGCACATACCGCTTCAGACAACGCAGCGTTGCCTCGGCCACGGCATCGACATCCGCCTGCCGCGCAGACTTCTTGCCGGCGATGATCATGTTGGGCTTGAGGAGCATGCCCTCCAGCATCACCTGCTGCGTGTTCAGGGCATCGAAGACCGCCTTGAGCACGCGACCGGTCACGGCTTCACACACGGCGATGTCGTGGCCGCCGTCCATGAGCACTTCCGGCTCGACGATCGGCACGATATCGGCTTCCTGACAGAGGGCGGCATAACGCGCGAGCGCGTTCGCATTGACATCGATGCAGTAATCCGTCGGCTGGTCATCGGCGATATCGATCACCGCGCGCCACTTGGCAAAGCGGGCACCGGCCTTGGCGTAGTCGGCCAGCCGCTCGCGCAACCCGTCGAGCCCTTCGGTGATCTTCTCGTCGCCGGAGAGCGCCAGCGGCTTGGCGCCCTTGTCGACCTTGATGCCGGGCACGATGCCCTGGTCGGCCAGCAGTTTGGGAAAGGGCGTGCCGTCGTCGGCAGCCTGATACAGGGTTTCCTCGTACAGGATCACGCCGCTGATGTGCTGTGCCACACCTTCCGTGGTGAACAGCAGATTACGGTAGGCCTGTCGATTGCCTTCCGTTGACTCGACGTCGATGCTCGACAATCGCTTGGTGATCGTACCGGTCGACTCGTCCGCCGCGAGAATACCCTTCCCGTCGGCCATGATTTCTTGCGCGGTACGCGTCAGCGTTTCCGAATTCATCGGATTCTCTCCTCCAAAAATGCGTAGACCCGATCGATACGCGATCGGCATGAGCAAAATCTTCGTGTGGAGGATGGCGGAGAGGGTGGGATTCGAACCCACGAGGGGCGTGAACCCCTGCCGGTTTTCAAGACCGGTGCAATCAACCGCTCTGCCACCTCTCCGTGAACGCTAGTTTTGGCCGGCTGAATCGTCGATGAGCATCATCGACCGCCTTGTCGTTATCCCGCTATTTTCGTCGGCCGACGCCCTCGAATGCAAGCCGCAAAACGCGTAATCCATCGATTGTCCATCGGGCATTGTGGAGACGCCCTGCTTTCTTTATACTCCGCGCCTCGCAAGATTCGCCGGGATAGCTCAGTCGGTAGAGCAACTGATTCGTAATTAGTAGGTCGGAGGTTCGATTCCTCTTCCCGGCACCATACGAAAGCCTGCATATCACGGATATGCAGGCTTTTTTTCATGTCTGGCGCCAGCCGCCGCCCACGCACTACGCGTGCGGATCGACATCGCCTCGAACGCTCCCGGCCATCAGCCGATACCCGACACCGGCGATTCCGTGCCCCGATCGTGCATAATGATCATGTCGTGGTGCGTACCCGACACGGAGGGGGTGGTGACAAAGGGGTTTACGCTGCTGGAAGTGCTGGTGACGATCGCGGTCGCAGCGATCCTGGTGGCGGTTGCCATGCCGTCCTACCATCGCATGGTCGAGCGCAACAGTCTGACCGCCGGCCTCAACGATCTGGTCGCCACACTCAACTACGCGCGCAGTCAGGCCGTATCTCGCGGCACCACCATCTGTGTGTGCAGCAGCGGTAGCCAGACCGCGTGTGGCAGCGGCCGGGCAGCCGGCGACTGGCGCTCGGGATGGATCGTCTACCGACAGGACAGCGACGGCAGTTGTCCAGCCACCCCGGTCGACGATCGGATCATTCGGGTGCATGCCGGGCTCGGTCCGGATTTTTTGCTCCGAGGTGACAATGGAACGCCGCTTTCCTTCAATTCCAGCGGCTTCGCCATGGTCGGGCGCACGATACAAGGCGGACGTTCGGATATCGGCATCACGCGTGTCGTCTGTATCGCGGCAACCGGTCGCGTGCGGATCGCCGATGGCAAGAGTTGCAGCGAATGATTGCGCGCCGTCAAACAGGCATGCAGTCTGGCTTCACGCTGCTGGAGGCGATGATCGCCATCGTGGTGATTTCGATCGGTCTGCTCGGCCTGCTTGGCCTGCAGACGTATGCAATCACCGCTACACAAAGCTCGCAATACCGTACCCTCGCTTCAATCGCCATCCAGGATATTGCTGCGCGTATGCAGGCCAATCCCCGTGCTGCCGACCAGGGGTTCTACAGCGCGATCGACTCACCGGGCGAGCCCTCTGACAAGTGCCGCAGCGAGACGCCTTGCTCGCCCGAAGCCATGGCGCGCCTCGATGTCTGGCAATGGTCCCAGGGGATCGCCGATACGCTGCCCAATGGCCGCGGATTCGTCGACTGTGCTCGAACCGAGGCCGGCGGTTCGCGCTGCAGCGTTTATCGGGTCACGATCGGCTGGCGGCTGCGTGACCACGCCGACGATCAGACCGCCGGGCTGCGATGTGCCGATACCCGACACGATATTCACGGTGCCTGCCTCATTTCCGAGGTGGCACCATGACGCGGCGCTCGACCATAAGCGGTTTCAGTCTCGTGGAACTGATGGTCGCCATGACGATCGGCTTGTTGCTCCTCGCCGGCGTGCTTCAGATCATGCTCAGCAATCGCCAGAGCTTCGATGCACAGGAGGCGACGTCGCGCGTGCAGGAGAATCTTCGGCTCGCCGAATTCGTACTCTCGCACTCGATCGCACACGCCGGCTTTCATGTCCCACTCAATGTCCGTGCGGCGGATATCTTTCCCTCGATGCCGGGCAAGCCCGGCCTTGCAGCCGGTGCCGTGGTCGCGGATCAGCCCGATACTCATGGTTACGACGACACCTTGCGCATACGTTACAAAAGCGGCGGCGGTATACGGGACTGCCGTGGCAAAGATATTGGTCGCACGACCGACATCGAGACCGCTGATTTCGAGTTTTATATCAACAATAACAACAGCCTGATCTGCCATGTCATCGGTGGCGACCGACAACCGATAGCCGAAAACGTGGATGCCTTCGAAGTGACCTACGGCCTCGATTCCGACAAGACGCCCGGGGTTGATCGCTTTGTCGCGTCGCTATCTGCCGGACAGGCGGTCCAGGTACGCAGCATCCGTATTCAGCTTTTGCTGTCCAGCGAATACGGCAAGACCCCGCTAGCCGCAAACATCGAACGTACTTTCACGTTCGCCGACGGCAGCATCACGACCTTTGATGATCGACGTATTCATATGCTCCTGGACGAAACAATCGCGCTTCCGAATCTCATTCCGGATTGATCGATGGACACCGGGAAGACATTTCAAAGACAGCAGGGTCTGATTCTGGTGACCAGTCTGGTACTGCTTGTGGTGCTGACGCTGCTCGCGGTATCGGCCATCAACTCCTCGACGCTCGGCACCCGCATGGCGACCAACCAGCAGGAGAAGAATCGGGCACTGCAGGCAGCGGACGCTGCCCTCGCCCACGTCGAGAGCCTGATGTCGGACTCGGGTTTCACCCAATGCATGGCGCTTTTCATCGTGCCCAGCCAGCAGAATAGCTGCGCCGGCCCTGCGGGGCAGCTCGCCCGGGCCGTGAATCTCGCCAGCTTTCAGAACGACCCAAGCGCCGGCTGGCACAACGTGTTTGCACAGGACTATGCAGACACGGCTTTCTGGCAAGCACCGACCGTACGAACCTTCGAACTGCCAACGACGCAAGGCGGCGCGCCGATTCATGTGGTCTACCGCGTCGATTATCTGGCCTTCGCCAGCCAGAGCGCGGCCGGCGACGGTCGTACCGATGCGAATTTCTATTTCCTGATTTCCGCCCGCGCGGACGGTGCATCGCCTGCAGCGAGCGCGATGGCGCAAAGCGTCTATGAAATCGACCACTGAGGCAGGGATGTCATGACAACAACAAAAAGGATCACCTACACGCTCCTGCTGGCCGTCACATTCATCGGTACGAACGCCTCCGCTCAGGACAACAGCTCGCTAAGTCTCGACGATCAACCGCCAGGCAGCGGTGGCCCGCCGCCCAACGTGCTTGTCGCAGTCGATAACTCGGCCTCTATGGACTCCGAGTTGTTGTTCCCGACGCTCAATGGAACGCTCTACTGGCAACGGGCAGGATCGAGTCGATATCGCTTTACCAAAAGTAACGGGACATTTTACAGCGATCAGGGCGATTTCTATAACTACAGCTATCTCTTCCCGAATGGTTGCAATGACGACGGGTATAGAGACCGTCGCGTGTACTGCGCCAATGGCGGAAACTTCGATAATGCGGCCCCCCCTGTCGAACAATTGGGATTTACGCGTTCGGCGCGATATAACAAGGCCTACTTCGACCCGACCGTGACCTATCGACCCTGGATAGGTTATCCGAACGCCGATCCACAGGCAGCGCTGTCCGACCCGGCGATTGGCACCACATCAATGAATCTGACCAACGACATCAGCAGCAGCAAGAACAATGAGCGATTTCTCGTTGGTCCCGGCATCTATATCGATGCCAACTTGCCGATTTATATCGACGGTCGCTGGCAGAGCTACAACCGACCGGTCACGTTTCAGAATTACACCGAGATCGGTATCAAGTATTTTCCGGCCACGTTCTTTCTGCCGGCCGGTCAAGCACTGCCCGATAATTACAGCCGATATAACGGCTCAGTGTTCGGTGGCAAAGGGCCGAACGGCGAACCCATGCGCTCTTACCAGATTAGGCCGTCCAATTTTTCCGACGACGCGGAAGGCAGACGCCAATACCGGGCCGCGATTCAGAACTTCGCCAACTGGTATAGCTACTACCGAAAGCGCAGCTTGGCGATTCGCGGGGCCGTCACGACCGCTTTCGATCGTCTCCCGAAAGTTCGCGTTGCCGCCTGCTCGATCAACGAAGCCGACTCACGCGCCAGCGCAGGCAACTTTCAGGCAATGACCATGCGCTCTCTTGAGAGTGCCAGCGCTCGAGAAGCATTCCGCAAGTCGATATACAACATCGACTTTCACTCCCCACTCGGAACCCCCAACCGACCTGCCCTCTACGACCTCGGCAAGGAGCTCGAAAACAACAAATCGATCATCCAGTCGGCCTGTCAGCGCAATTATGGGATCTTGTTCACTGACGGCTTCAACAGCGGACAGGTCAACGATATCGGCGATCGCGACAGCGACGGCTATCGTAACGCGATGTCGGATATCGCGATGCGTTTCTACAGCGACCTGAACGCACCGGCGCCTTACGACACACAGCGTGGACAACTGGCGCTGCCAGCTGGCTGTCCCGATGCGTCGCTCGACTGCAATCCCAATCTACACATGACGACATTCGGCGTCACTGTCGGGCTAAACGGCCCGATATTCGGCAACACGACCGCCTACCCTCAGGCGAATCGCCAACCGTACCAGTATCCGCCCCCGTGGTATGTCGACGATAATCTACAGAAAATTCCGAGCGGCGGAATGCCGGTCGGCGGCGCTTTTGAAATTGATGACCTCTGGCATGCCACTCTGGACACGCACGGCCAGCTGCTCAACGCGGAATCGCCTGAAGAGCTGACCGACCGCTTCACACAAACGTTGACCGATATCCTCGCGCGCGAGTCCACGCTGACCAATGCGTCGGCGAGTTCACGCAATTTTTCGCTGGGCACTGATGTCTATCAGACGAGCTATGCGCCCTCGAACTGGACCGGCAACCTCGTTGCCTACGATGCGGTCAATGGTGATGCCACCCCAAACGGCCGAGAGTGGAGCGCCGCCGACCAACTGACGGGCTTCACCAATCCCGCGCAGGACACCCGTCTGGTGGTGACCGATCTGCGCCGTACCGACAGCGACAGCGGCGGCCAGGTCGACAGCGTGCGCTTTGCCGCCGATCCCGTCAGCTACACCCGGGAATTTCCGGGGTTGGATCCAACGACAATATTCTATCTGAGAGGTTATCGCGGCGACGAGCAGTCCAATGGTGGCAACATGCGTAATCGCGGTAATCCCGTTAACAACACCGTACTGGGCGATATCGTGCATTCCGTGCCGACCTATGTCGGCGCGCCCAATCCGGCCCTCTACGCCGGCCGGTTTCAGGATGCTCGCCACCCCGAGCTCACGGCGCCCGAAAACAATGGGTTGTACTACAATCCAGCGGCCGGCCGTGGTTTCGCCGTCGACAATGCCGCGCGCACGCCAATGATCTACGTCGGTGCAAACGACGGCATGCTCCACGGCTTCGATGCAAACACCGGCGACGAGAAACTGGCCTTCGTACCCAATGCTGTGCTCAACGGAATCGGCGCGCCAGACACCGGATTGCAGTCATCGCAGTATGTGCATCAATACTTCGTGGACGGCCAGTCGACCTCCGGTGCCGTGTTCGTCGGCGGACAATGGCGCACCATGCTGGTTGGCGGTCTACGTAGCGGCGGGCGCACGATCTACGCACTGGACATCACTAACCCGAAAGATTTCACTCGGGCGAACGTCGGCAATATCGTCAAGTGGGAATTTCGGGATCCCGGTCTCGGGCTGACCTATGGCGACCCGGTTATTGCGCGCCTGCACAGTGGCCGCTGGGCCGCCATCTTCGGCAACGGCTACAATAGCCGCCAGGCCGGGGCCCGACTCTATATTGTCGACATGGAAACCGGGCAACTGATACGTCGCCTCGAGGCAAGCGCGCCCGGCGGGGGCGACACGGCCGGGCGTAACGGTCTCGCCTCGCCCGCAGTGCTCGATCTGGACAACGACCACATCGCAGACTTCATCTATGCCGGCGATTTCCAGGGCAACGTCTGGAAATTCGATCTCACCTCGACCGATCCATCCGCCTGGCGCAACCCGGCACAGCCCCTGTTTCGTGCCGTCAGTGCCAACGGCGATCCGCAGCCGATCACGACCGCGCCCGTTGCGATCCCACACCCCTACGGCAGCACCTACGGCGCCATGGTCTACGTCGGCACAGGCCAGGATGTGCTCTCGATCGACGATCAGGCCCGCGGTGCCAATTCGGTCTACGGCGTCTGGGATCCGGCCGTCTTTTCGACATCGGACAACGTCGTTTCACCAAGTGCCCGCAATAATTGGTCCGTCTCACGAGACCAGTTGCTCGAACAATCACTTCGCGAGACGCAGGATCGCCGCAGTCTACAATTTCGCATTGTAACCAGACACCCGATTCGTTTCGGTACGAGCGCGGACAACACCTATCGGGGCTGGCGGTTCGATCTGCCGGGCGATGGCGAAGCGATACTGACGCGTCCGATCGCGGCATTGCGCACCTCGAGACTCGAATTCACGACGACGATCAAGGGGCGCAACGCCTGCTCAATTACCCGAAGTGGCTTCGTGATGGCGTTGGATCTGGCAAGTGGCGGCTCGCCCGATACGAATGTATTCGACGTCAACGGAGACGGCGTCATCAATGCCGACGATAACCTCCAACTCGGCAACGGCGAGCGCGCGACCGCCAGTGGCGTGGCACTTAGCGGCGGCTCGGCCGGGACGCTCGCGCGACTCAGCGATCGCTCGACGAACACCGTACGCCTGATCGGTGGCTCGACCTCCGGTGGCGATGTCAATATTCTGCTTAGTGATGTCCAATCAAGCGGGCGGCGTTCATGGCGGGAAATCCGCGAATGATCGATCAACGAACTGATTCGTCCGGCCATTCGCGGCCAACGACAGTCCATGCACCTATACTTGGTTTCTCGTTGATCGAGCTGATGATTGTCGTTGCGATCATCGGCATTCTGGCCGCAATCGCATATCCCACGTACATAGACAAGGTGCGTAAAGCCAGACGAACCGAGGCCAAAAGCCTGGTGCTACGGGCAGCCAATCGCCAAGAGCAGCTCTACGCCGCCAATCAGAATCGATACTTGAATTCGATGACAGCGCTCAGCCTGCCAGACGCGACAGAAAACGGCTTCTATGACGTCAAGACCTCCATCGTTGACGATGACACACAGCGATACACCGTCGTAGCTACGGCCCGGGGCGATCAGACCAACGACCCATGTCGAACTTTCGTGATCAACGAACGGGACGTCAAAAAAGCCTGGAGCGGTGCCGGCGATGGCAAGGGCAAGGACGTGACGGCCCGTTGCTGGTAGGTATTCTCGCTTGGCCGATTCGACAGCGGCGACGGAGCGAGGCCAACTCAAAGCGTGGGGCCGGAGCCAGTCGGTGCCAGCCTTTGCGTGACCACGCTTCGAACGGGATCGGCTGTTATCGACCCGTCATGAAAGTAGATCTGATTAGGGAACCTCTGATCTATTCATCCACGGTCGCGTTTGAGTCCCAAAAGGCCACGATACAAGACGCATGGCGCCGCGTCATAGCCACGCCATGATCCAGCCATGCAAGGCCGTAGCGCGGCCTTTTGGGCCAAACCGCTTGGCGGCCGGGCTTTTGCGCGCGCCTGAGCGGCGTTGCCGCTCGCTCATTTGCATTCAGCAAACGGCGCTCGCGGCGTCTTGTCAGACGCGCGCAGAAGACACCGGCGCGACCGTGGATGAATAGATCAGAGGTTCCTTGGAGCCTGTTCACACTTCGCGCGCAACCCGACGGGACGGCGGTCATTTTCCGCAATCCGGCGTTGTCGTTCGCGACGCCAGAATGACGGCCGTACGCGTCCGATGCCTTGTCTTGCAAAAAATGAGCGCCGGCGTTTATTTTTCGATGGCGTTGAAAACAGCTGACGTCGTCAGCTGTTTTGGTGCTGGATTAATAACAGGCCCTGGGTCCGAAACTCAGCCCCTCTGAGCCTGGCTTCGGGCCAGGCCTTGGCTGTGGCTGCGTCGGCGATGAGTCCGCCGAGGATGGCACGCGAGTCGTACCGGCGATTGAATCGGTACTGGATAACGTGCGGCGTACCTGGCGAAGTTGAATGCACGATAGGTGCCCGTGATGGCGCTCTTCAAGTGACCGAGCACGATGTTCACGCACTCGAATTTCCGGATGCTTTGCCGCGGCAACCCCGACCCGGTCACAATCACATCATGATCGGCCACTTCGGCGCGCAGTGCCCGAAACGCTGACAAGCCATCAGAGACCGCCTGGGTACGGGCCGGGCCGCCAAATCGTCATTGGCCCAGTCCGCGATCGCCTCGGATCGAAAGCGCAAACAACGCAGAACCGCTTGATGCGGCTTGCTCTGATCGGTCGTCGACGCCGCCGCGACGAGGCGTTGAAAACAGCTGACGTCGTCAGCTGTTTTGGTGCTCGATCAATATCAGCCGCACGACTGGCACCGACCTTGTAACCCTCAACGCCATCGAAAAACAAACACTGCGACCTACCCGTCGCCTGCTTGCAATGCGGCGCCCTCTGGGCAAGAGCAAATGCGTTCACCGGTGCGTCTTATCCCCCGAAACGTCGTTTATTTCGATGTCGGGTCAGTTTCTTTATTTGACCCACGCGAGCCGGAAACGAACAACATATCGACGAAGATCAAAACCGCACCGACAACGATGGCCGAATCGGCGAGATTGAACGCCGGGTAGTGCCAGGCGCCGATATGGAAATCCACGAAATCGACCACGAACCCGCGTAGCGCCCGGTCGACGACGTTGCCGAGCGCGCCGCCGGCGATCAGGGCCAGTGCGCCCGCGAACAATCGTTTGTCGTACGGGTTGCGCACCATCCAGATGGTAATACCCAACGTCACCGCCACACCGAGTGCCACGAACAGCCAGGGCGTGGCACCGTGCAACATCGAGAAGGCCGCACCGGTGTTGTGCACGAGCGTGAGATTCAACCAGGAAGTCAGCGGCGTCGAGTCGTAGAGCGCGTAATGGTTGACGACCAGCTGCTTGGTGAACTGGTCGGCCGCGATGACCAGCACCGACAGCCACAGCCAGTGCACGTTCTGCCATGTCGTTGTCCGGCGTGTCGTGCGGTTCTCGCTCACTTGTTCGGTCATGCAACACTCGGCTGATTGAGGATACGCCGGACTTCGGCGATGTCGTTGTTGATATCGGCGACCAGATCATCCATCGAATCGTAGTCCGCCTCGGGACGAATGAACTCGACGAACCGGACGTCGAGACGCCATCCGTAGATGGATTCGGCAAAATCGAGCAGATAGATCTCCAACAGCGGCTCGTCGCCGTTGACCGCCGGACGCACGCCGAAGCTGGCTGCCCCGCCGACCTCGCGCCCGTCGGGCAGGCCCACCCGCACCGCATAGACACCGTAGCGCAACGCGCTCGGCCGATGAAGACGCAGGTTCGCGGTCGGAAATCCCAACGTGCGCCCGAGCTGCTGGCCGGCAACCACGCGCGCACTGATGCGATAGGGGCGCCCGAGCAGTCGCGCGGCCTGCTCGACATGGCCGTTCACCAACGCCTGTCGCACACTGCTGGAGCTGACCCGTTCCCCCTCGAAACACACATCCGGCAACGACATGCGCTCGATGCCGCGCTGCTCGGCGAACGCGGCCAGCGTCTCCACATCACCGGCCCGGCGATGGCCGAACCGGAAGTCGTCACCGACCAGAACCGCCCGTGCACCCAGACGTCGCGCGATGAGCTGGTCAAGAAACGTCTCCGGCGACATGGCCGCGAACGCACGATCGAAACGGGCTCGCACGAAGCAATCGATACCGAAGGCGTCGACATCCTCGATCTTCTCCCGCAGCGAGGACAGACGCGTCGGCGGCGCATCCGGCCGGAAGAACGCGCCCGGCATCGGGTCGAAAGTCATCAGCGCCGCCGGTACGCCGAGCAGCCTTGCCTTGGCGCGCACGCGCGCGATGATGGCCTGATGCCCCAGATGAACACCGTCGAAATTGCCGACGGTCAGCACACAGCCGCCGCGCAGGCCGGGGTGATGACGAATCGAACGAATAATCTGCATGAGCGCGTATCGTCTCGAACCGAAGGATTCCGTGGCCGTCAGTCTGACAGACTCGAACGGCTTACCCTGGGCTGGCCGTGTCTGGGTGCGACAGGCGCAGATGGCCCGGGCGCATCCCCAGCAGCGCCAGAATGCCGAAGTATACGAGCATGCCGCTGCCGATCCAGCAAGCCAGCCAGGCCACGCGCATGAGCGCATCGCGCGCCATCCAGACATCGAGCGCCGCGGCACCGAAATGCAGCACCAGTGCCATCGCCAGACACCCCAGCCCGGTCCGCAGCCAGAGCAGGCCCCAGCCACTGCCCGGCTGATAGGCACCGGAAGCCCGCAGATAGCGATATAGCAGCCCGGCGTTGACAAACGCGCCGAGTGAGCCCGCCAGCGCCAAACCGGCGTGCGGCGCCGGCCAGTCCTGCCAGATGAACACGCCGACGAAGATGAGGTTCATCGCCATGGCACTGATCATCGAAATCACGCCGCAACGGACCGGGGTCTTCGAGTCCTCGCGCGAATAGAACCCCGTGACGAGCACCTTGACGATCGAAAAGCCCATGAAGCCGAGCGCATAGGCCATGAGCGCGTACTGACTCATCAAGACGTCGTGCTCGGCAAACGAGCGATAATTGAACAGCGTCGTCACCAGCGGCCCTGCCATGACGTAGAGCCCCACCATCGCCGGCAGGCCCATGACCATCAACAGCTTGAGCGCCCAGTCGAGTGTCGCGGAGAATTCCGCGGTCGACCGACTGGCATGGCGTGCCGACAGCGACGGCAGAATCACGGTGGCGATGGCGACCGAGAACACCCCCAGCGGAAATTCCATCAGGCGATCGGCGTAATAGAGCCAGCTCACGCTGCCGCTGGCCAGAAACGAGGCCACGATCGTATCCAGCAGGAGCATGATCTGAGCGATCGATGAGCCGAACATGATCGGCAGCATCAGCTTCAGAATGCGCCGTACCTTGGCATCGGCCCAGCCCCAGCGCGGCCGCGGCAACCGATCCAGGCGTATCAGAAACGGCAACTGGAACAGCAGCTGCACCAGCCCGGCGACAAAAACGCCAATCGCCAGCCCGAACGTGGGCTCGGACAGCATCGGCGCAATCAGCACCGCAGCGCCGATCATGCAGATGTTCAGCAGAACCGGCGTCACCGCCGGAATCGCGAAACGGCCGTAGGTGTTCAGAATGCCGCCAGCCAGCGCGGTCAGCGAGATGAAGAACAGATACGGAAAGGTCAGCCGCAACAGCGAGGCCGCGAGATCGAACTGACTCTGGTTCTCCGCGAAGCCCGGCGCGAACAGATAGATCAGCAACGGGGCAGCAACCACGCCGATGATCGTCATCGCCAGCAGGATGAGACCCAGCGTGCCGGAGACGACCGCAACCAGATTCTTGACGTCGTCACCGCTTTCCTGGTCGCGCGTGGCCGACAAAACCGGCACAAACGACTGCGCGAACGCGCCCTCGGCAAACAGGCGACGCAGGAAGTTGGGAATCTTGAACGCCACGAGAAAAGCGTCCATGGCCGGCCCGGCGCCGAACATCACGGCCAGAACCACATCACGCCCGAACCCCAGAATTCTGGAGATGAACGTCATAGCGCCGACGACACCGGTCGAGCGTGCCAGAGATGAAGCCATGGTGCGCGCGTACAGCTGAAAACGTGGCGCACTATAGCCTTTGTGCGACGTGGCGCAAAGCAGTCCGGTTATTGACAAAACCGCGGGAAACAAAGAGAATCGCGCGCCTGTCCAGTCCAGTCACTCAATCGACAAGTTTCTAGGAGCACCTCGTGGCGAATACTGCCCAAGCACGCAAGCGCGTCCTCCAGGCCACCGAGCGTCGCCAGCGCAACATGGCGCAGCGTTCGCTCGTGCGTACCCACATCAAGAAAGTCCAGAAGGCCATTGCGGCCAACGACCTAGATGCCGCGCGTCAGGCCTTCACGGCTGCCGTGCCGGTCATCGACCGTATGGCCGGCAAGGGCCAGATCCATCGCAACAAGGCCGCGCGTCACAAGTCGCGCCTGAATGCCCAGATCAAGGCGATGGCGCAGGCTGCCTGAAGGCCCGTCGACCGTAGATCGAAAAAGCCCGCTTCAAGCGGGCTTTTTTGTGGGCGCTACAAGCGGCCGGGTTCCGTCAAGCCTTTCCGCGCCGATGCGCGAGCCGCCCCGCAGCCCACCCCGCCGACGTCATGGGCGGTTATCAACCCGGCATAAAAATAGATGATTTTTCGGGTTGATAACGCGCGTGTGCGAAAGCACGCGCGCCACGGCCAACGGCCGTGAAGCCATTGAAAATAAAAAGACGGACAAGGGCCGGCATTTCTTTCGATGGCGTTGAAACAGCTGACGTCGTCAGCTGTTTTGGTGCCGGATTAATAGGATGCTGGCACGCCCGGCGGCTCGCCCATGCGGTCGCGGCTGCAGCGGGCCCGCCTTCCCCGGCGCGCGCGCGTGCCTCATCCTGCGCGATCACGTCATCACGAGATTATCGCGATGAATGAATTCCCGATCGACACCGGAACCGAGCCGGGCCGCGATCTGATCGCTCGACTGGCCCATCAGATCTCGTAGATCGCGGGCGTCGTAGTTCGCCAGCCCCTGCGCGACTTCGGCGCCGTCGGGCCCGACGCAGGCCACCAGATCGCCGCGTCGGAATTCTCCTTCAACCGCGGTGACCCCAATCGGCAGGAGGCTGCGTCCAGAGACCTGCAGAACGTTGACCGCCCCGGCGTCGATCTGCACGCGTCCGCGCACACGACGCTGCCCGGCAATCCAGTTCTTGCGCGCGGCACGTCGGCGTCCGGGTTTCGGGATCAGCAGCGTGCCGACGGTTTCGCCAGCCACGATACGCGTGAGCACATCGGGCGTCGTTCCGTGCGCGATGACCGTGAACGCCCCCGCGTCGGCGGCCTGTCGCGCCGCCCGAATCTTGGTCTGCATACCGCCGCGACCGAGATTGCCGTGACTGTCACCGGCCATCTTGAGAAGCGCGTCATCGTAGGCCTCGCGCTGGACGATCAGCTCGGCACCGGCATCCACGCGCGGGTCTGCATTGTAGAGACCGCACTGGTCAGTGAGCAGAATCAGCCCGTCCGCGTCCAGAAGATTGGCCACCAGCGCCCCGAGCGTATCGTTGTCGCCCACGCGGATTTCGTCGATCGCGATCGCATCGTTTTCGTTGACGATGGGCACCACGCCCAGACCGAGCAGTGTCGAGAGCGTACGACGCGCATTGAGATAACGCGCACGATCCGAGACATCGTCGTGTGTCAGCAACACCTGGGCCGTCTGCCGGCCATAGGTGGCGAAACAACGACTATAGGCCTCCACCAGACCGGCCTGGCCGACGCTTGCCGCCGCCTGCAGTTCGCGCAACGCCGTCGGCCGCGCCGCCCATCCGAGGCGGCTCATACCTTCGGCCACGGCCCCCGACGAGACGATGACGATTTCATGGCCCTGCTCGACGAGTGCTGCCAGCTGACGTGTCCATTCATGCAGCCGTGCCGCGGCCAGGCCCCGCCCGTCATCGGTCAACAGCGCACTGCCGATCTTGACGACCCAGCGCTTTGCGCCGGGTAACCGCTCACGCGTGATCATCATCCGCCTCGTCGTGCGCGTCCGCATTCGGCGTGTCGCTGGCCGGCGTTTCCGCACGCAGCGCCTCGAGCGCCGTCATCGCATCGGCCACCAGCGTCTCGAGCGTCGCCGGACGAATGGCCGAGACGGCGTATATCGGCCCGGTCCATGCGAGCTGATCACGAATTTCGGCGGTGATCGCCTCGAGCGTGTCGGCATCCACGACTTCGGTCTTGTTGAGCACCAGCCAGCGCGGTCGCTCGAGGAGCGCGGGATTGAACTGGGAGAGTTCATCGACGATCGCACGAATCTGAGCAACCGGATCGCGCTGCTCCATGTCGACCACATCGACCACGTGAAACAGCAGACGATTGCGCTGAACATGCCGCAGGAAGCGATGACCGAGGCCAACGCCATCGGCCGCGCCCTCGATCAGGCCAGGCAGATCCACGAGCGTGAAGCTGCGCAGCGGCCCGACACTCACCACACCAACCTGTGGCTGAAGCGTGGTGAACGGATAATCGGCCACGCGTGGGCGCGCGGCCGAAACGGCGGCCAGCAGCGTCGACTTGCCGGCATTCGGCAGCCCCACCAGACCGACATCCGCCAGTAGCTTCAACTCGAGGCGAAGCTCGCGGATCTCGCCCGGGGTGCCATCGGTCGTCTTGCGCGGCGCCTGATTCGTGCTCGATTTGAAGCGCGCATTGCCGAGTCCGTGAAAGCCCCCCTGCGCAACGCAGACCACATCGCCATCGGCCATCAGATCGCCGATCAGCTCGTCCGTCTCGCGCGAATAACACAGCGTGCCCACCGGCACCGGCAGATAACGATCCTCGCCCTTGGCACCGGTTCGGTTCTTCCCGGCGCCATTTCCCCCGCGCTCGGCCTTGAAGACGCGATTGATACGGAAATCATAGAGCGTATTCAGGTTATGATCGGCAACGAGGTAGACGCTGCCCCCGTCGCCGCCATCGCCGCCGTCCGGCCCACCGTGGGGCACGTATTTCTCCCGCCGGAAACTCAGGCAGCCGTGTCCGCCGTCCCCGGCCTCGACACGCAGATTGGCTTCATCAACGAATTTCATGGCTGATCCAGATCGCTGCTCGTGAGCGCGGCGCTGCCCGTCTTCACGATTGAAACACGCATAAAAAAGCCCCGCCGAAGCGAGGCTTTACGGTCTACGAAACCGAAGACCGTCGATTACTCGGCCGGCACCACCGACACGAACTTGCGGTTGTGCGGGCCTTTCACGGCGAAGTCCACCTTACCTTCGGTGAAGGCATACAGCGTGTGATCCTTGCCGATACCGACGTTGTCGCCCGCGTGCCAGTGCGTGCCGCGCTGACGAACGATGATGTTGCCGGCCTTGACCTGCTCGCCACCGAATTTCTTGACGCCAAGGCGCTTCGATTCGGAATCGCGACCGTTGCGGGTAGAACCGCCTGCCTTTTTATGTGCCATGGATGCTGTCCTCCAGGTTGTCTCGAAGCGTCTTAGACGCCCGGGACCGAAGTGATCTTGAGCTGCGTATAATGCTGGCGATGACCGTGTGCACGACGATACTTCTTGCGTCGCTTGAACTTGACCACCTGGATCTTGTCCGCACGATCGTGCTTGACGACCTCGGCCGAAACCGCCTTGCCATCGAGCAGCGGCGCACCGACTTCGATATTGTCGCCGCCATCGGAAAGAAGCAGGACGTCGGACAGCTCGATCGTGCTGCCGGGCTCGGCGTCGAGCTTTTCGACTCGCACCACGTCGCCTTCCGCGACTCTGTACTGTTTACCGCCGGTTCGAATCACCGCGTGCATGACCACTCCAAAATACGCAACGTATGGCGGGTCGCCCCGTCCAAAGTCGGCGAATGATACGGGGATCCGGCGGATCGGTCAACGCTTCGCGTTAAAAGAGTCAATCTTGACACAGCACCGTCGCCCCCCTACTTTTGCCGCTGTTTTTCGACTCCCGGGCCCATGAGTATTCAGCCGCTGTTCCAGCCGGTCGCAGACGACATGCGTGCCGTTGACGCGCTCATTCGCAGACGGCTGAATTCCGATGTCGTCCTCATCAACACGCTGGGCGAGTACATCATCGGCAGCGGTGGCAAGCGCATGCGCCCCGCGCTGGTGCTGCTTGCCGCGCGCGCTGCCGGGTATGAAGGCGAAGCACACCACCTGCTCGCCGTGATCATCGAGTTCATCCATACCGCCACACTGCTGCACGACGATGTGGTGGATGAGTCGACATTACGCCGCGGTCGCGAGACGGCCAACAGTGTCTGGGGCAACGACGCCAGCGTACTGACCGGCGACTTTCTCTATTCGCGCGCTTTTCAGATGATGGTCGAGCTGGACTCGTTCGATGTGATGACGGTTCTGGCGAACGCCACGAATCGCATCGCCGAAGGCGAAGTGATGCAGCTGATGAACAGCCACAACCCGGACCTGTCGGAAAACGATTACCTGGAAGTCGTGGATCGCAAGACTGCCAGCCTGTTTTCGGCGGGTTGCCGTCTGGCGGCACAGATCGCGGGCCGCTCGGCCGACGAATGCGAAACGATGGCTGCCTTCGGCCGGCATCTCGGGATTGCATTCCAGGTCACCGACGATGCACTGGACTACGGCCACGGCGACGAGACGTATGGCAAGAATCTCGGCGATGACCTGGCCGAGGGCAAGACCACGCTGCCGTTGATCTGTGCCCTGTCTCGCCTGTCGGATGCCGATGCCGCCCCGCTACGGGCCGCCATACGGGACGCCGACCTGTCTGCCCTCGATTCGATAAAAAAAGCCATTGAATCAACCGATGCGATGACTTACACTTTCGGCCGTGCCAACGAGGAAGCCCGCTCAGCCATCAATTGCTTGAGCGGTTTGCCGGAATCGGAAGCCAAATCAGCGTTGATCTCTCTGGCCGAGTTCTCGGTCCAACGCCGATCATGAAAGACATCGGAGTATAGCTCAGCTTGGTAGAGCGCCACCTTCGGGAGGTGGAGGTCGTAGGTTCAAATCCTGCTACTCCGACCACGACTTGCCCGCGTTGATGGGCCTTTCCCTATAAAAGACATTCCGGTGGCCGCCGCCGATTGACGGACGCGATGCCATGACGCCGCGCCCGCCACCGTTCGCAGGCTACGGACTACCGTCGGCCTGGTCTTCCATCATCTGGTCATAGTCTCCGGCGAGCCGCGTCTTTTCCGAGTCGCTGAGCACGCGCCCGGCCAGCTGGAAGACCTCCTGCTCCTCTTCTTCCAGATGATGCGTGACGAGATGCTCGAGCTTCTTGGCCGAGTTCAGCCACCCCGGAGAACTGAAATCGGTGGCCTCCATCTCTTCGATCAGCTCGTCGATTTCATGATGCTCGGCGACACTGTGCCGCGCCTTTTCCTGTGTCATATCGTATTCCATCAACGGCACATAGAAATGACGCTCCTCGGCATTTTCGTGATGGACCAGCTCGGCCTTGACCGCGGCGAACAGGCCTTCTCGCTTGTCGGAGTCACCGTGCGTGTCGGTCAGTGCCGACAGCAGGCGGCGCTGCTTGTCGTGACTCTCGCGCAGCGATTCAAAGATGTTTTTCACGGGATGATCCCTTTGAAGTAACGGAACACCAATGACGATAGTCCATGGCGCGCGCCGATGAAACCTCATAGAATCGAGAGCATCGTGTGTCGCGCGCAAGCGCGCCAGCTCGGACAGATGGGGGCCCGATGTCGACAACGCAGACCACGCGCCATAACGCGCGCCTGTCAGGCCTGGCGCGCCAGCTCGTCGAGGATGGCCTGATCGAGCCGCAGCGCGCCCTCGAGCTGATGCAGGAAGCCGAGCGCGACAACGAGACATTCGTGGCCCGTGCCGTCACGTCTCGCACGATCAGCGCTCTGGACCTGGCCCGCTCGCTGGCCGATGCCTTCGCCGTGCCACTGCTGGATCTGCGGGCCGTGGATTTCGAGCAGGCCCCGATCGATCTGGTGCCCGAGGCGATGATCCGCAAGCACCAGGCGATTCCGGTCTACCGGCGCGGCCGAACCCTTTATGTGGCGATCGCCGATCCCACGAACCTGGCGGCGCTCGACGAATTCCGATTCAAGACCGGTCTGCAGGTCGAATCGGTGCTGGTCGAACAGGACAAGCTCGAACGCGCGATCGAGGCGAACTTCAGCGCCCTCGACAGCGCCATGGCCGGCCTCGACGATATCGCCATCACGGCCGATGAAGCCCGCGACGGTGACGGCGGGAGCATGGACGTCACCGCCGGTGATGCCGATGATGCGCCCGTGGTTCGGTTCGTCAACAAGGTGTTGCTCGACGCCATCAATCGCGGCGCCTCGGACATTCACTTCGAGCCCTACGAAAAACATTATCGCGTGCGGCTGCGCCAGGACGGCGTGCTGCGCGAAGTCGCCACACCGCCACCGGCCATCGGCATGCGCCTGGCCGCGCGCATCAAGGTGCTGGCGCGGCTTGATCTGGCGGAGCGCCGCATCCCGCAGGACGGACGCATCAAGCTGTCCGCCGGCCGCAATCGGACCATCGATTTCCGTGTCTCGACCTGCCCCACGCTGCACGGCGAGAAGATCGTCCTGCGTATTCTCGACCCGGCGACGGCGCGCATGGGCATCGAAGCACTCGGCTACGAATCGCTACAGCGCGAAATATTCGAAAACACCATTCACAAGCCCTACGGCATGGTGCTGGTCACCGGCCCCACCGGCAGCGGCAAGACGGTCTCGCTGTACACCGCGCTCAACATCCTCAACACCGCCGATCGCAATATCTCGACCGCCGAAGACCCGGCAGAGATCAATCTCCCCGGCATCAACCAGGTCAGCATCCAGCCCCGGGTCGGGCTGACGTTCGCGACCTGTCTGAGAGCGTTCCTGCGCCAGGACCCGGATGTGATCATGGTCGGCGAGATACGCGACCTGGAGACCGCCGAAATCGCCATCAAGGCCGCACAGACCGGCCACATGGTGCTCTCGACCCTGCACACGAACGATGCGCCGCAAACGCTCACACGGCTGGTGAACATGGGGGTGCCGGCTTACAACATCGCGGCCTCGGTCACACTGATCATCGCCCAGCGTCTGGCGCGACGCCTGTGTCGTCATTGCCGTGAGCGGGCCGACGTCCCGGCCGAAGCGCTCGTCGAGGAAGGCTTCGCCCCCGACGAGATCGCCGATCTTACGCTTTACGAGGCGCATGCGGCCGGCTGCGACCACTGCACGGCCGGCTATCGTGGCCGTACCGGCATCTTCCAGGTCATGCCCGTGACCGATGCCATCGGACAGATCATCATGAACGGCGGCAACGCCGGCGATATCGAGGACCAGGCCGCGCGCGAAGGCGTCCTGGACCTGCGCGCCGCCGGGCTGAACAAGGTCCGGGCAGGCCTGATCGGCCTGGCCGAGCTCAATCGCGTCACGGTCGAATAATGCCGGGTGAGACGGCCGCCGCCGGCCGTGCCCTGGCACGCACATCCCGGACATGAGAAAGCCCGGGCGGCCAGGGCTGCCCGGGCTTTCATCGCACCTGGAATCGTCTTGTGAACGATCAGGCCTGGGCTTCGGCCTCGCTCGAGGTGACTTCCAGATCGAGCTGACCGTCGACCACGCGCACCACGACCTGACCGCCCTGTGACAGATCGCCGAACAGCAGCTGATCGGCAAGCGGCTTCTTGATGTTTTCCTGAATGACACGCCCCATCGGACGCGCGCCCATGTTCTCGTCGTAGCCCTTGTCGGCCAGCCAGGCCCGTGCCTCCGGCTCGATCACCAGCTCGACATGGCGTGCCTCCAGCTGCGCTTCGAGCTGCAGCACGAACTTGTCGACCACGCGCTCGATGACTTCACCCTTGAGCGGCTCGAACTGGATGACTGAATCCAGGCGGTTGCGGAATTCCGGCGTGAACCCGCGCCGGATGGCTTCCATCCCGTCCGTGCTGTTGTCGCTCGGGTTGAAACCGATGCCGCGACTGGCCATCTGTTCCGCGCCGGCGTTCGTCGTCATGACCAGGATCACGTTGCGGAAATCCGCCTTGCGTCCGTTGTTGTCCGTCAGCGTGCCGTGATCCATGACCTGCAACAGCAGGTTGAAGATATCCGGGTGTGCCTTCTCGATCTCGTCGAGCAGAACCACCGAATGCGGCTGCTTGTTCACGGCCTCGGTCAGCAGACCGCCCTGGTCATAGCCGACGTAACCCGGCGGTGCCCCGATCAGGCGCGACACCGTGTGTCGCTCCATGTACTCGGACATGTCGAAGCGCACGAGTTCGACGCCGAGATGCAACGCCAGCTGACGCGTGACCTCGGTCTTGCCCACGCCGGTCGGGCCAGCGAACAGGAACGAGCCGATCGGCTTGTCTCGATTGTCCAGTCCGCTGCGCGACATCTTGATCGCGCTCGCCAGCGAATCGACGGCGGCATCCTGGCCGAAGATGACGAGCTTGAGATCCCGATCCAGCGTTTCGAGCACGGCTCGGTCGTCGCGGGACACGCTCTTGGAAGGAATCCGCGCGATGCGGGCAACCATCTCCTCGATATCACGCACCTGGACCGTCTTGCGCTTCTTCGTCGACGGGCGCAGACGCAGGCGGGCGCCTGCCTCATCGATCAGGTCGATCGCCTTGTCCGGCAGGTGCCGGTCGTTGATGTGGCGTGCCGACAGTTCAGCCGCTGCCTCAAGCGCCGGCTGGGTGAAACGGACCTGGTGATGTTCCTCGAAACGATCCTTGAGGCCACGCAGGATCTGCACCGTGTCGGCCACGCTCGGCTCCGGCACATCCACCTTCTGGAACCGCCGCGCCAGCGCGCGATCCTTTTCGAAGATGTTGCGGAATTCCTGATACGTCGTTGCGCCCATGCAGCGCAGCTCGCCGGAGGCCAGCTTGGGCTTGAGCAGATTGGAGGCGTCCATCACGCCGCCGGATGCCGCGCCCGCGCCGATCACCGTGTGAATCTCGTCGATGAACAGAACCGCGCCGTCCTGCTTGGCGAGCTCGGCGAGCACACCCTTGAGGCGTTTCTCGAAATCACCGCGGTACTTCGTTCCGGCGATCAGCGCGCCCAGATCCAGCGCGTAGATGACGCTGTTGGACAGGATATCCGGCACGCGCTCCTCGACAATCATGCGCGCCAGACCTTCGGCGATCGCGGTCTTGCCGACACCGGCCTCGCCGACCAGCAGCGGATTGTTCTTGCGCCGTCGGCAGAGCGTCTGGATGACGCGCTCGAGCTCATGCTCACGACCGATCAACGGATCGATATCGCCTTCGGCCGCCTTGCGGTTGAGGTTGGTCGCATACTGCTGCAGCGGCGACGCATTCGCATCGCCGCCGTCCTCGGACTGCGCGGCACCGGATTCGCTGCCGTCGCCCGATTCCTCTTCCGACTTGCCCACGCCGTGCGACACGAAATTGACGACGTCGAGGCGCGTGACATCCTGCTCGCCCAGCAGAAAGACGGCCTGCGATTCCTGCTCCGAGAAGATCGCGATCAAGACGTTGACCGCGGTGACTTCCTTCTTGCCCGACGACTGGACGTGATAGACCGCACGCTGGAGCACACGCTGGAAACCCAGCGTGGGCTGGACCTCATGGTCCTCGCCGGCCGGAACGACCGGTACGTGCGTGTCGATGTAATTCTGCAGTTCGCGCTCAAGCCGCGGAATATCGGTATTCACGGCCTCGAGCACTTCCACGACTGCCGGATTGTCCAGCAGCGAGACCAACAGATGCTCGACGGTGAGCATCTCGTGGTGCTGGCGACGCGCCACCATGAAAGCAGCGTCGAGTGCGGTCTGAAGTTCTTGGCTGAGCATTATGCGTCCCCGAACTTGGCGTTCGATTAAAGCCCGATTAGGCGCGGCCGGCGTCAAATTTTCAGGCTGGTTCCATAGTACACAACAGCGGATGCTGATGCGCACGCGCATGGTCATTCACCATCGCGATCTTCGTTTCTGCGATCTGACCCGTATACGTGCCGGCCACCGCCTTGCCCCGTGTATGAACGGTCAGCATGATCTGGACCGCTTTTTCACGGTCCTGTGTGAAGTACGTCATCAACACTTCCACGACGAACTCCATGGGTGTGTAGTCGTCGTTGTGCATCACGACGTTGTATAGCGGGGGCTTCTTGGTTGCCGGCTTGGCCGGGGCCACGGCGGTATCGCCGTCGCCATGTCGGGTATCGGGTTTATCGGTATCCGTCATAACGACCTCTGAATGACCGCGAATGCGGCTTTATCGGCCACACAAAATACATGCGTGTCCGATCCAGTTTCGGATGCAGTTCCGATGCCAATGGCCATACCGGGGATATGTGGCTGGGCGCTCGCGAATCAATGCCCGGCGTGCCGACCGGACATCAATGGCATCGGGGAAACATGGACTTGCGGCGATGCGAGCCCTGACCGCGCCAGACCGGTCGCCGACAGGCTGTCGGGCATGGACACGCAGGCCGCATGTCTTTGGCGCGTGCCTGCCGGCCGACAGGCACGCGCCGCTATCGCGGCAGGTCTGCGCGATTGCCGATCACAGACGACCGGCCGCACCGGCGCCACCCACCGAGCAGACACGCCGAAAGCGCCAGCCGGCAATGCCGACTCGCGCTTTCGTGCGCCATATCGACCGCGCGAGAGCGCGATCGGTACGTCGTGCTATGCGTCGTCGCCGGTCTCGACGACACGGCGACCGCGATAGAAACCGTCGCGGGTCACGTGGTGACGACGGTGGGTCTCACCGGTGGTCGCATCCACCGACAGCGTCGGGTGCGGCATGCGATCGTGGGTGCGACGCTTGTCGCGCTTCGAACGGGACTTACGGTTCTGTTGAACGGCCATAGCCTTGCCTTTGCGTTGTGTTCAGTCTGTTTCATCGCTGCGCGGCTTCCAATCCGCCAACGCAGCAAACGGGTTGCGTCTGTCCGACTCGGCATCGCTTTCGGCGCTGCCGATGGTCTCGTCTGTCGTGTCCTGCGAATACGCTGCGACACATGCCGCTCTGTCGCAGTGCACCGTGATCGGCAACGCCAGCAACAGCTCGTCGTCGACCAGCGAGTAGAGATCGAGCGTACCGCCATCGGCAAGCATCGGCTCCCACGCCCGTGGCACCCCGGCCGCTGCCTCGTCGGTCGCGACCGGCATGCCCACGATCTCGGCATCCAGCGGCACATCGGCCGGCTCCAGGCAGCGCTGGCATGGCAATGCCAGCGTGGTCTGCGCCCGACCACGTACGATGACCCGCCGTTGTACGTCTTCGTCGAAAGCCAGCGCAACCGAGACATCCGCCGTCGTGTCCTCGACGACGATATCCGCGGTACGCGGTAACGACGCCAGCGTCAGGACACCGTCGAACGAACGCTGCTCGAGTGCGGCACGTCGATAATCGATATGCCTTGGAAAACTGCCCTGCGCCGACATGGCGCGCGATGATAGGGCGGACAGGCCGGCGAGTCAAAGCCTTTCAATCGCCCGGCCTGCCCGGCCCGCGCCGACTAAGCGGCTCGCATCGACCGCCGTGCCGGCCGTCATGCTTTATCCTCGGCACAGACCCTACCCGATCAAGCCTGCCATGTCCGTTTCCACGCCACCCGTCATCCTGGCTTCGAGTTCGATCTGGCGAGCGCGGCTTCTCGAACAGATCAACGTCTCGTTCGAGACCATCTCGCCGGACGTCGACGAAACGCCCGCACCGGACGAATCTCCCGACGCGCTCGCGCTGCGGCTGGCCCGCGACAAGGCCGCGAAGATCGCGGCCAGCCGGCCGGAGGCGATCGTCATCGGTTCGGACCAGGTCGCCCATGTCGACGGCCGCCTGCTCGGCAAGCCCGGCACCGCGGCAAGGGCGCGCGAACAGCTGCGCATGCAGTCCGGACAGCGGGTCGAATTCCACACCGGTCTGTGCGTCTGCGCCCCGGCCTTCGATACACCCCGTACGCATCTCGAAACCGTGACCACCCGGTTCCGCACGCTCGACGATGCCGAAATCGCGCGTTATGTGGCCGCCGAGGATGTGACGGCCACGGCCGGCAGCCTCAAATCCGAGGGCCTTGGCATCACGCTGGTCGAAGCCATCGAATCGCGCGATCCCAGCGCACTCGTGGGCCTGCCTCTGATCGCCACGCGGCGGCTGCTGGTCGACGCCGGGCTCACCCTGCCCTGACGGCCAGCCCTAGGAAGTGTCGTCGTCGCCGGGCGATGAGGCCAGGCCGAGCCATGCCGGCAACGCGCCCACGCCCGCGATCACGCCCATCGCCCCGGCGCGCTCGAGACGGGCTGCATCATGCACCCCGCTGCCCACCGCCACGCGGTCGACTCCGGCCTGGCGCGCCATCACCATGTCGTATTCGGTATCGCCGACCATCAGCGCCCGATGAGGCTCGGTGGCCGTGCGCAGGAGAATGTCGTCGATCAGATTCGGGGCCGGCTTGGGCGCCGACTCATCGGCACAACGCGTGATGCGAAACCACGCCCGACATTCGGTCTGGGCCATGGCGCGATCCAGACCGCGACGGCTCTTGCCGGTGGCCACCGCCAGTACATACCCCGCCGCGTCGAGCCGGGCGAGCGTCGCCGGCACCGAGTCGAACAGACGCGCCTGACCGCGCGGCCAGCCATAGCGCGCCCGGTAACCGGCCAGCCGTTGACGCACCCTGCCCGAATCCAGCTCCGGCCAAAGCCGGTTCATGATGTCCGTGATGCCAAGGCCAATGAGCTCTCGCAACTGCGCGGGCGAGCGTTCGGGGAGCCCGGTATCCTGAATCGCCTGCTGCAGGGCGCCGACGAAATCGCCGGCCGAGTCGGCGAGCGTGCCGTCCCAATCGAAGATGATCAACTCGTAGTCGCCCGTCACGCCGCCTCTTCCAGGCCAGCCAGCACGTCCGAGAGATCCGCCGGTAACGGCGCTTCGAAAACACGTCGCTGCCCCTGGAAATACAATACGATCTGGGCCGCATGCAGAAACATGCGGGGCAACCCACGCGACCGCCAGCGCCCGTTGGCAGCGTTGCCGGCATATTTATCGTCGGCCGCCACGGGATGCCCGCAATGCGCGGCGTGTACGCGAATCTGATGCGTCCGGCCGGAACGAATCGTCACATCCATGAGTGTCGCGCCGCGATAGAAGGTGCGCGGCGCGAACACCGACAGACTCGCCCGCCCGTTGACGTGGTCGACGCTCACGATCCGCTCACCGGCCCGCTCGACATCGCGCGACAGCGGTGCGTCCACCTCTCGCACGCCGTGGCGCCACCGGCCTTCGACCAGTGCCAGATAGCGCTTGTCCGCTGCCGCGTCGTTCAACGCCGCACGCAGGCCATCGAGCGCTTGGCGCGAGCGCGCGACCAGAAGACAGCCACTGGTCTGCCGGTCGAGCCGATGCACGAGTTCGAAATATTCATCGGGCCGCGCCGCGCGCAGAACCTCGATCAGGCCGAAACGCACGCCACTGCCCGCGTGGACAGCCAGCCCGGGCGGCTTGGCGAACAGGAGGTAGTCCGCGGTTTCCTCGACCACGGCCGACGTGACGCGCTCGATCAGCTCGTCCGGCGGTCGCTGTGTCTGTTTCTTCGGCGCCTGGCGCACCGGCGGCAGGCGCACTTCATCATCGACGGCAAGCCGCGTGGCCGGTTTCGCGCGCCCGCGATTCACGCGAACTTCGCCGCTGCGGATGATTTTATAGACACGCGACTTCGGCACGTCCTTGAACACGCGCAAGAGATAATTGTCGAGCCGCATGCCGTCGTCGTCGGACGCGATCTGGACATAACGGACTTGAGGGCGCTCAGGTGTCAGATTACACTCCAAAGGTCGCGCGGATCGCGGCCCTCGCCGAAGTGGCGGGCCTGCGCGCGCCGACCGACAGTCTTTATGGAAATACCGCTGTTAACGCGACTCAGATTATCACGAGGCGCCTGCAGCGATTTTCTTCGCCGAGCCAACTCGTCTCGAATTTGAAACCATGCGCTCCTGCCTGAACGCCCTCACCGCGCTGCTCACCGCCATTTCGAACATGGCAAGCCTGCGTGCGGATGACACGGTTATGCGCCGCGGACTCGGATCCGTGCGCGCGATCGGGCGCGGCAGTCGAGCGCAATATCGGAACTTCTCCAATGAAACGTATTCTGGTGAACGCCACCCAGCCCGAAGAGCTGCGCGTGGCTATTGTCGATGGGCAGAAACTGCATGATCTGGACATCGAAGTCGGCTCTCGGGAGCAACGCAAGGCCAACGTCTACAAGGGGCGCGTAACCCGCGTCGAACCCTCGCTGGAAGCCGCCTTCATCGACTACGGCGGCAACCGACACGGCTTCTTGCCGCTCAAGGAGGTCGCCAAGTCCTATCTGAGCAAGGGCAAGGACGGCAACGACAAGCCGACGCTGGCCGAGGGCGAGGAAGTCATCGTCCAGGTCGAAAAGGAAGAGCGCGGCAACAAGGGCGCGGCCCTGACCACCTACGTCAGCCTCGCCGGGCGCTATCTGGTGCTCATGCCGAACAATCCCAAGGCCGGCGGCGTATCGCGCCGTATCGAGGGCGAGGAACGCAACGAACTGCGGGAAGCCCTGAATCAGGTCCAGGTGCCCAACGGCATGGGCGTGATCGTGCGTACGGCCGGCGTCGGCCGCGGTGCCGAGGAACTCCAGTGGGATCTGGACTACCTCGTCAACGTCTGGAGCGCGATCAACGAAGCCGCCGACGACCGCAAGGCGCCGTTCCTCGTTTATCAGGAATCCAACGTCATCATCCGCGCGCTGCGCGACTATCTTCGGGATGACATCGGCGAAGTCCTGATCGACCAGCCGGATATCTACGAGACCGGTCAGGATTTCATGAAGCAGGTCATGCCCAATGCCCTGCACAAGCTCAAGCAATACACCGACGCGACCCCGCTGTTCTCGCGCTTCCAGGTCGAGTCCCAGATCGAGTCCGCCTTCGAGCGCGAAGTCACCCTGCCCTCCGGCGGGTCGATCGTCATCGACCACACCGAGGCGATGACCTCCATCGATATCAACTCCGCCCGCGCGACCAAGGGCGGCGGCATCGAGGAGACCGCCTTCAACACGAACCTCGAAGCCGCCGAAGAGATTGCGCGTCAGCTACGCATTCGCGATCTCGGCGGCCTGGTGGTGATCGACTTCATCGACATGGAGAGCTCGAAGAACCAGCGCGAGGTCGAGAACCGGCTCAAGCATGCCGCCAAGTCCGACCGTGCACGGGTGCAGATCGGCCGTATCTCGCGTTTCGGCCTGCTCGAGATGTCGCGCCAACGGCTCAAGCCGAGCCTGTCGGAATATTCCAGCCAGGTCTGCCCGCGTTGCCTGGGCCGCGGCTCCATCCGCAGCGTCGAATCGCTGTCGCTGTCCATCCTGCGTCTGCTGGAGGAAGAAGCGATGAAGCCGGGCACCGGCCGCGTGATCGTGCAGCTGCCGGTGCCGGTTGCCAGCTTCCTGCTCAACGAGAAACGAGCCGATCTGGAAAGCGTGGAGAATCGGGCCAAGACCCGCGTCACGCTGGTGCCCAACACACATCTCGATACGCCGCATTACGAGATCAAGCGGGTACGCGCCGACCAGCTCGAGGAAGAGGACAACGACGCGGCGAGTCATCGCATCGACACCCACGTCGATATCGAGAAACCCGCCGAGCCGGATCATGACACGGTACGCGCCAAGCGCGAGGAACCCGCGGTCAAACGGGTCGCCCGACCGGAGGCGCCGAGCGTCGAGAGCAAGCCGGCGGAAGCCCCGGCCACCAGCCCCACGGCCGGGCAGATGAACAATCCGCCGACCCCGTGGCAACAGCTCTGGGACGCGTTGCGACGCATTTTCGGCGGCGAAGCCGATTTCGGCGCCCAGCCGGCTGCCCTGCCGCATCATCAGCCCGAGGCCACGCCGAACCCGACGCAGCAGCCCAGCGCGCGCGCCGATGCCCCCGAGACACAGGCCAGACCGGCCGACAAGCAACCGGCGACCGAGGACAATCGCGACAGCGACGACGGTAACGACAACGGCGGCAACGGTAACCGGCGCAACAACAACGGCCGGCGCGGCGGACGTCGCCGCGGTGGCCGCGGCCGCAATCGTCGTCAGAACGACAACGCCGACAATGCCAATAACGGCGACAAGGACGACAACGCCGACAATCAACAGAAAAAGGACGACGAGTCCACGAAGGCCGGCGGCGACGGCAATTCGCAGTCGCAGAATGCCTCGAAGAACCGCGGGCAAGGCAACGCCAACAAGCCGAACAAGCCGGCAAACAACGACAAGTCGCAGGGGCAGCCGCCGGCCAATGGCGACGGCGACAAGACCGCATCGAACGAGCCCGAGTCCGAACCGGAAGCCGATATCATCGCGCCGGCCGACACGCTCGACGAGAAGTCGCGAGCGCAGCACAACATCGAGAAAGCCTCGGCGCGTCTGTCGGCACAGCAGAACAACCGGACACGCCCCGCGGCGCCGCCGACAGGCGATGATCAACCCGGCACATCTCAGGACGATCAGACATCGACGCCGACGGATGCATCCGACGTCTCGGGCGCACCTCCCGCCGACGACAACAGCGACGAGCCGAAACGCAATCGGCGCCGTCGGCGCGGCGGTCGGAACCGGCGCCCGCAAACCGGTGATGAAAACGCCGAGCCGAGCGCGGACGAGGCCACCGATGCGGACCGGGCGACGGCCGATGGCACTGCCGAGCACGACACAGCGCTGTCCCCTGACCACGATGACGTCGAAACGGATGCCGCAGCCGATACGGACGACGAGTCGACTGACACCACCGCGAACGATGAATCGCAGCCCGGTGCCACGCCGCCGGTCACCGACGACACGCCCTGGTCAGCGGTTGCCGCCAGCGACAAGGCGCGTGCCGCGTCCGAGGCACTGAGCGCGCGCCCGGATACCGAAAATGCCGCGGAAGGCGCTGCCGAATCGGGCGCGCAAACCGCCCCGGCCGCAGATCCCGATGTAAGCGACGATGCAACGTCCGGCACGGCGGAACCAACCGAGTCGACGCCGAAGAAGACGAAACCGAAGCGGCCGCGGCGACGCAAGAAACCGGCCGCCAGCGCATCGGAATCGAGCCCGGTCGAAAACGATACGAACGCCGGAACCCAGGCCGACACAGGCCCGGTTGCCGGCACCGACCAGCCTGCCGAAGCCACATCGACCGCCGAGACAGCGACCGTCGATGCGTTCTCGCCACCGGCCGACGACGAGACCGACGTCTCGAATTCGCCCGCGGCCACCTCCGAGCAGGCGAGCGCATCGGAACCCGGGCTGGTCCAGGTCGAGACCCGGTCCAACCCGGCGCCGTCCGCTGACGAAGCGGCGACGACCGTGAACGATCAACCCGAGACGCCGCCCGCCGAGCGGCAGACCGATACCACGGCCGAGCAGCCGGCCGAGCAGCCCGCGAAACCGGCACCGCGGCGGCGCCGGCGCAAGCCGCGCAACACGACGGCGCCAGCGGACGAAGCCCCGTCGACGACAAGTGCGGACGGCGCCTCGGACGAATCGACGACGGCCGCGTCGACAAGCGATGCCGCGTCATCGACCCGCGAGGACGGCTCAAGCGAAACCGGCTCAAAAAGCGCCAACGAGCGTTCCGAAGACGACGACCGCCAGGTCTGATCGCCCAGGCCACCCGCACCGCTGACTGGCGGTGCGGGTGCGGCATCAGCCGACCGACCCTCGACATCGGCGGACCGCCGATGTCCTCTGTCGTGTTTCGCACCCGAGCCGCGGGCAGGAGAAGTGGGCCGTCGTGCCCTGCAATATCTGATATCGCCGCGGATACCACGGCACGAATCCCTCACCGGGCGACAGAACGCCTCGCGTGGCCCTCGCCGCTCCCCTGCCATACTTGGCTATCTCACCAGCCTGATGCCATCTCCCGGCGCGCTCGACCGGCCACGGCCATCCAGCCTAATGGGAATACAGCGCTGCGCGTTCGTGCGGCTGCTGCCTTGTCGAAAGACCGCCGGCCCCACCGCCGTCACCGTCACGAAACGCGCCTTGCCCTTTTTGCGTCAAGCGAATGGCAATCGCGGCGTTGCGCTCCAGAACTTCGTCGGGCAAGACACGAGAAAAGACACTGGGCGAACCGGATGAACGAGCAACGCCGCCCGGCGGATGCCTCGGTGCTATCCTCGGTCCGCTGGGCTTTGTCGCGCCTCCAGGCCGGCCGCAGCCATATAACGTCGTCAGTCGTGCTCACGGTGTCCCAGTGACGGCCGTTCGTGCCTGCGCAATCCGGCATCGCGGACCAGGCCGGCTGTCGATCTCGGCGCGGGATGCCTGGTGGTCGGCATTGCCCGTGGCGCAGCGCCGAACCGGTTGGTCTCCGGGTCAGTCGAGCCGCTTTTGCAATGTCTCGACCAGGCCATCGACACAGGCCTCGACCATGTCGAGCACCCGGTCGAACCCGTCATCGCCGCCGTAGTACGGATCCCCGACGGGTTCACCGACATGGGCCGAACTGAAATCGCCGAGCATATGGATCTTCGCACGGCGCGCGGCATCGGCCCCGGCCAGATCCATCAGATCCGCGTGGTTCATGTCGTCCATGGCGATCACGTAATCGAACCGATCCAGATCCGCCGCGCTGACCTGACGGGCACGGAGGTCGCCGAGGTCATAGCCCCGCTCGGCTGCGGCGGCGACAGCGCGCCGATCCGGCGGCTTGCCAACGTACCAGTGGCCGGTGCCGGCAGAGTCCAGCTGCACGCGTTCGGCCAGTCCGGCGCGATGCAGGCGGTCGCGCAGCACGCCTTCGGCCGTCGGCGAACGACAGATATTGCCCAGGCAGACCATGAGCACGCTGAGTCGGTTCGTCTGTGCGTTCGTCATTGGTTGTTCATCCTTTCTTCGACAATCAGCAGATCGGCCGGCGTGTCCACGCCCGGCCCCGGCAGTGCCGTGGCCTCCACGACCGCGATCTTCATCCCGAGCTCGAGCGCCCGAAGCTGTTCGAGTGATTCATGGGCTTCGAGATGGCCGGTCTCAGCGGCCGCGAACCGTCGCAACGCAGCCACGCGGTAGGCATAGATCCCGAGATGACGGCGCCCGCGCGAGAAATCCGCGTTGGCCGAATCGCGGTGAAACGGGATCGACGCGCGAGAGAAATACAGCGCGCGGCCGCCGGCGGCCACCACCTTGACGACGTTGGGATTGGCCCATTCATCGGCATCGACGATCGGCGTGCCGGCCGTGGCCATATCCGCCTCCGGGTCGGCGAGCAATGCCTCGGCCACCTGGTCGATCAGTGCCGGCGGCATCATGGGCTCGTCGCCCTGGACGTTGAGGACGACGGCCTCGGGCGGCCAGGCCGTCCCGGCCACCGCCTCGGCGATACGGTCGCTGCCGCAGACATGATCGGCGCCGGTCATCAAGGTCTTTGCCCCGGCGGCCTCGGCGGCCGCGGCCACGTCGGGCGAATCGGTGGCCACCCAGACCGACGCGGCCCGGCTGGCCAGGGCCGCTCGACAGACGTGGGCGATCATCGGCACGCCGGCGATCGGTCGCAGGACCTTGCCCGGCAGGCGCGTGCTGTCCAGGCGCGCGGGAATGACGACGTGGAAACTCATACGGACGGTGACTCCGGTTGGGCAGTGGTCTCGGCGCCGACCAGGCGCCGCAGCAGTTGATCGATACGCTGGGCGGCCTCATCGGCCATCACGACGCGCGCCCGCACCGCCCACACGTTCGAGCCGGCAAAACGCCGGCATTTGACAGCGTCTTTTTCGGTCATCAGCACGGCATGCTCGTCGCCGAAATCCAGATCCCGCGCCACGAAGGCGTGATGGTCGGCAAAGGGATGCGCCTCGACCGCGATGCCGGCCGCTTCCAGTGCCGTGAAAAACCGCCCCGGATCGCCGATGCCCGCGACCGCATGCACGGTGCGGCCGGCAAAGGCGTCGAGCGCCTGTCGTTGCCCGGTGACGAGATTCTCGGCCGTATCGACAACCAGCGAGAAATCCCCGCTCACGCCGTTGACCAGTTCCAGCGCCACGTCGCGCAGACGCGAACGGGGCTCCCGGAGCGGGCCAGCCGGCAACAACCAGCCGTTGCCGTACCCGCGACGGGCTTCGACGACGGCGATCTCGGCATCCCGGCCGAGCGGATAATGCTGCAGGCCATCATCGGCGATGATGAGATCGAGCGCCGACACCGAATCGCAAAGCTGACGCGCCGCCCGCGCCCGTACCGGATCGACGACGACCGGCACCCCGGTGCGCTCGACGATCAGCAGCGGTTCGTCTCCGGCCGCCTGGGGCGACGTCTCGATGCCGACCGCCAGCGGGTAGTCTCGCGCACGCCCGCCGTAGCCGCGCGACACGACACCGACACGAATCCCGAGCGCCTGCGCACGTTCGATGATGGCCATGACCAGCGGGGTCTTGCCGGTCCCGCCGACACTGATATTACCCACCACCAGAACCGGGCGATCGGCACGATAGTTCTCGCGCAGACCACTGCGATAAATGAGTCGCCGCACGCCGACCACGGCGCCGAAGATCACGCTGAGCGGCACCAGCAGCGGATTCGGCCGCGGCCGATACCAGCTACGCTCGATCGCCTGCACGAGGCGCCTGCGCAAGGCACTCACCGACCTGTCCCGCGGGGGACAGCGACCGCCGCGCTGCCCGACGGCTGTGTGTTCATGCGCGGCCGGGCTCGGCGAACTGGATATCGTGCAGGCTGCGATAGTGGCCCGTGCCGGCCATGAGCGCCTCGTGCGAGCCCTGCTCCACCACGGCGCCGTCATGCATCACCACGATGTGATCGGCGTCCTGAATCGTGGACAGCCGGTGTGCGATCACCAGCGTCGTGCGGTTGCGCATCAGGTTGTCCAGACCCTGCTGGATCGCCCGCTCGGACTCCGTGTCCAGCGCGGATGTCGCCTCGTCGAGGATGAGAATCGGCGCGTCCTTGAGCAATGCCCGGGCGATAGCGATACGCTGGCGTTGCCCGCCGGAGAGCATGATGCCGTTCTGGCCGACCACGGTATCGTAACCGTTGGGCAACGATTCGATGAAATCCGCGGCATAGGCACGCCGCGCGGCATCCTCGACGGTGGCACGATCCACGTCGGCCAGCGCGCCGTAGGCGATATTGCCGGCAATCGTGTCGTTGAACAGCACCACGTTCTGATCCACGAGGCTGATCTGGCGGCGCAGATCGGCCAGCGCATAGTCGCCCAGGGCCTGGCCGTCCAGCGTGATGCGGCCGCGGTCGTAATCGTAGAAACGCGGCAGAAGCGACAACAACGTGGACTTGCCGCTGCCGGACCGCCCGACGAAGGCCACGGTCTGGCCCGGCGTCACGTTGAAGTGGATGTCACGCAGCACGTTCTGGTCGCCGCCGGGATAACGGAACCACACGCCCTCGACCGCGATGCGGCCAGTCGAACGGGCAATCGTGCGCTGACCGGTGTCCGGCTCGCCCGGCTCGTCGATCAACTCGAAGATCGCACCGGCCGCCGCCATGCCGGCCTGGATCGTTGCATTGACGCCGGTCAGGCGCTTGATCGGGCCCATCATGCCCATCATGGCGCCGAAGAAGGTCGCCAGATCACCAGGCGTCATCACCCCACCGCCGGTGTTGCGTACGGCAATGCTCACCACGAACGCGATCGCGATCGCGGCGATGAACTGTATGACCGGCACGCTGGCTGCGCTGGTAGTGGCCTTGCGCATCGCCATGCGCTGGTTGCGGTCGTTCACGCGGCGGAAGGCCTCGCGCTCGTGCGATTCCCCGCCAAACACCTTGACCACGCGCTGCCCGATGAGGACTTCCTCGCTGATGTGCGTGATATCGCCCATCGATTGCTGGATGCTCACGCTATAGCGCCGGAACCGCTTGGACACGCGGTTGACCACCATCGCGATGATCGGCCCCACGACGAGCGTGATCAGCGCCAACGACCAGTTCACCCAGAACATGAGCAGCGTGAAACCGACCACGCGCAGCGTGTCCTGCACCACGATGGTGATCGCGCTCGTGGCCGCGCCCGAGATCTGGCTCGTGTAGTAGGTGAGCATCGCGGTCGTGCGGCCGGTCGTGTTGCGGTCGAAATAACTCGCCGGCAAACGCAGGAACTTGTCGAAGACATCGGCCCGCACGTGGTAGACCACGCGATTCGAAACCCAGCTCATGCCGTAGCTCGACACGAAACCGGCCACGCCGCGCGCCATGAACAGCCCCAGCATGAACAGCGGAATCCAGCGGATCATCCAGGGATCGCGCTTGACGATCGAGCCGTCCAGCAGCGGTTTGAGGATATAGATCAGCGCCGTATCCGCGCCGGCATAGATGGCCATGCCCAGCCCGGCGAAACCCAGCCATCCCTTGTACTGCCAGGTATAACCGAGCAGCCGCGGGTAGATGTCCCGGATCGACATATCCGTATGGATCTTCTTCTTGGCCAAGCGGCTCGCTCCCTGTGCCGATGCTGGGTCGTCGCAAGGCGGCGCCGGAGCGACCGCCCGGGCTGCCTGCCCGTGCCTGCATGATAAATACGCAGCCCGGAGACGGCTACCGGCGCCGTCCTATGGATCCGGGCGCGGCTGCTGCCAGAATCGGGCATGGCGTACACGCCAGCGCTGAACCGACAACACCCCGTCAGCCGTCCAGCGCACATCGATGGCGCCCGATACGGCCGTATTGTAGAGCGCGATGTCGTGGCGTCGGTAACGCGCCACCACCACCGGACGTGGAAAATGCCAGCGGTTGTGCCAGCCGCTGGAGACGATGGCCACCCGCGGCGCGACCGCGGCCAGCAATGCGGGCGACGAAGACGTGGCACTGCCGTGGTGTGGCACCACAAGCACATCGCTGGCCAGGCTGTGCGGCACGGCCCGATCCACCATCAATCGCTCGCCCTCGGCCTCGATATCGCCGGTCAGCAGCGCCGATCCGCGAGGCCCGCTGATACGCAGCACACAGGAACGATTGTTGCGCGCATCCGGCAGGTCGCCCTCGTTCGGCAGCGGCGACCGGATCGCGAAACGCACCCCGTCCCAGCGCCAGTGCATGCCCGCATGACACGGCGTATCGCTGCCGGCCCCGAGCCGCCGGGCCACCGATAGCGTATCGACAATCGCCGCGGCCCCGCCGATATGGTCCATATCGCCGTGGCTGATGAGTAGACGATCCACCGACGTGCGCCCGATGTGTCGCAGATACGGCACCACGATCATACGCCCCGCATCGAAACCGGTCCGATAGGCCGGCCCGGCATCGAAGACCAGCGTGTGATGCGCGGTACGGACCACGCTGGCCAACCCCTGGCCGACATCCAGCACCGTCAGACGGAAGGCGCCATCGGGGATCGGCGCCTGTCCCGGCCGGTAACCGAGCACCAGCGGCAGACACATCAAAACCCCCAGCGTGCGCAGGCGCATCGGCAACGGCAGCGCCAGCCAGCACAACCCCGCCATCGCCGCCCCGAGCACCGTCGCGCTGGCCAGCACATGCGATACCGCCACATGGGGCGCCTCGGCCGCCAACGCGAGCAGGTACCATCCCTTGCCCAGAAGCCAGGCCACCCCGGAGAGCAGCGGCCCGCCCAGCGTCGGCACAACCAGTGCGGCCAGTGCCGTCACCAGCACGGCCGGCACGAACACCACGCTTGCCGGAATCAGAATGGCATTGATGATCGGCGCGATCACCGAGGCCTGGCCGAAGAACCACAGCGTGACCGGCGTCAGCACGAACATCAGCCCGAGCTGGAACCCGATCCAGCGTTGCCACCACGCCCCGCGCGCCCCGTTCGCGATCCAGATCAACCAGCCGACCGCCGTGAACGACAGCCAGAACCCGGGGGCCGTGACCGCCGGCGGGTCCACGAACACCACCAGCAAGGCGGCCCACGCCAGTGCCCGACCGCCGCTGATATCGCGGGCCGTGGCGAGCGCCAACAGCCCCGCCGCCACCATCACCAGCGCACGCTGCGTCGGCAGCGCCCAGCCGGCCAAGCCGGCATAGGCACAGGCGCCGACGAACGCCGCGATACAGGCAATCCATCGTGCATGGTAGGCGCTACTTCGCCCGCGCAGCGCGAGCCACCGTGCCAGTCCGAACAACAGGCCGGCGATCAGACCGATGTGCAGGCCCGAGATCGCCACGAGATGCGAGGTGCCCGTCGCCCGCAACACGCGCCACTGTGCATCGCTGATGTGCTGGCGCACGCCGAGCGTCAACGCCTCGACGATGCCGCGCATGGGGTTGCCCGCCAGCGTGGGCGCCAGCCGTGCCAGCGCCGCGGCACGCAGCCGGTCCAGCGTCCACGCCGGCGGCTTATCGCACCGCCCCGCCTCGCGGACATATCCGGTCGCATCAATGCCCTCGCGCCAGAGCCAGCCCGTGTAATCGAACTCGCCGGGGTTGGCGGAGCCGTGCGGCGTGGAACGCTTGATACGCAGCCGCAGGCAATCCCCGGGGGCGATCGCCGGCGCATCGCGATACCAGGACAGGCGGATACGCCGCCCGCTTGCGGCCACATCGAAGACGAACCGCGTCCGAAAAGGCCCCGCTTCCGGCAAACCGCTGACCCGCCCCGTCACCCAGACCCGGCTACCGTCGGCTGTCACGGGCAGCCGCTCGTCCAGACGCGCATGCGCATCGATCAGCGTCCACGCGGCCACGATCGCGACACCGACCACCAGCCCCCGGCCCGGGAACGGCCGAATCAGGCAGGCCAGCAACACCGGAATCAGCCAGACCGGGCTAAAAAGCGTGGGCAGAGTGTAGATCCACGTCGCCGCGCCCACGCTGGCCGCCGCCACCACGCGAACATCGGCCAGCAACGCGGCCGGCCCCGCTCCGACGGCATTCCCGCGATCTCCAGTCAAAGCGCCCTCCCCGCCGACAGACGCCCCATCGCCTGTCCTGGAAACAGCCTATCGCCCGCGAGACGACTGAGCGAGTCGCGACGCACACGAACGGGCCGCGCCACCCATCAACGCGGCCAGGCCACGGGACGAGACGGAAATCGCCGATGCACTCACGCCGGCGATTTCAGCCCCGCCCTGGCCATGCGTATTGAACTGACCAGTGACCAGGGCAATCGACAGTCGCGCCACGGCATCAATGGCCTGCGGCAGCAAGGCACCGCTCGGAAACGTGTCGCCGGCACGCGCCGGAGCGTGTCGTCGGGCGATAGACAGACGAATTACCCCACCAGCGGTTTCAGGCAAACGCTGGCCGCCACGCGCGAGAAACGCAACGCCAGCATGCGCCGCCGGCGGGAATGCCCCGAGGCCCTCGCGGCCAGGCGGCGGCAATCCCCGATTATCGCGCGTTCACGTGTGGCAGAGCACTCCGAACTGGCGATGATCCGGCGCTCGAGCCTGCCGGCGCCATCGTCAATTTCAGAGCGTTTCTGGCGCGGCCACACGACACGGCCACACGACACGGCCACACGACACGGCCACAGGCCACAGGCACGCGGGCCCAGTCACCGCCGACAACATCGGCAGCGGCGTGCCGTCGCGACCGGGTGACATATCAAGAGCGCTTCTCGGCACGACGCGCCCATTCGCACCCTCCGGCCGACGCGGCGCGACGCTCAAGTCACGGTAACGGCCGAACGAGGCGCCGCCCGGGTTGCCAACAGGCTCGCGAAATCGGCAGGCGCCATGGCCGGGCTGAATAGAAACCCCTGCACGTGATCACAGTTCAGATGAAGTAGTTGATCCAGCTGCACCTGCTGCTCGACACCTTCGGCGACAACGCCCAGGCCAAGCGAGTGCGCGAGATTGATGATCGCATGCACGATCATCGACTCGTGGTCGCTTTCCGCGCCTACCCGCGCGATGAAGGCACGATCGATCTTGAGTTCGTCCACCGGCAGGTCACGCAGGTACGACATGCTGGACAACCCCGTCCCGAAATCGTCGAGTGCGATCCGGACCCCACGCGCGCGCAGATCCCGCAGTATCTGTAATGTCTGCTTGAGCTCGGGAATGGCTGCGGTTTCGGTGATTTCGCAAATCAGATCGCCCGGCGACAGGCCGAATTCCGCGAGCGTGCCGATGATCAGCTCCGGCAGCGCCGGGTTGCGCAGACACAGCGCCGATAAATTGAACGCCACCGGCGGCACCGAAAGCCCCTCGCTGCGCCACCGGCGGATATCGGCACACACCTGGCGCAGCATCGCCACCTGCAAATCGCCGATCTGATTCGAGCGCTCGGCCACCGCAATGAAACGGGCCGGTGAGACCATCCCATCGCAGGGATGTGACCATCGAGCCAGTGCTTCCGAACCCACCAGGCGGTGCGTTCGGACGTCGTATTTCGGTTGATAGAAAGGCCGAACCTGCCCGGCCCGAATGGCATCCGTGAGCTCGTTCTGGATCGCAAAGTCACGCGCCAGCCCTTGAGACAACGCCGGCGTAAAGAATGCATAACGATCCTTGCCGGCACGTTTGGCACGGTACATGGCAAGGTCACAGGCTTTCATGAGGGCGGGCGGCGTCTTGCCATGGAACGGGAAACGGGCGACGCCGACGCTCGCCGTCACACGCACATGCCCCTGCGCGGCCCCGCGTACGGCAACCAATAGACGCTCGCAGAGCCCTTCCAGGCTCGACCGGCTCGCCTCGTCAACAATCAGCAGCAAGAACTCGTCACCGCCGATGCGCACCGCCGTATCGCCTGGCCCCAGCGTTTGATCGAGTGCCGCGCCAACGTCGCATAGCACCTTATCGCCGTAATCATGGCCGAGGTTGTCGTTCAAACTCTTGAAGTCGTCGAGATCCAGATAGACGAGCGCAATGGCATCGTCTTGCATCATGGCGCGGTCGATCGCCACGTCCAGCTGTTCCTTGAGCAGCGTTCGGTTGCCGAGATTGGTCAGCGGGTCATGTCGGCTGGCGTAGTGCAGCTGGAGATTGGCGGCCCGCAGCGATTGCACGTATTCCTCGGTCCGATCCTGCAGACGACGATCAAGCGCGATTGCCGTGAGCATGCACGCGAGCATGAGAATGGACGTATTCGCCGCCAGCAGAGCCAGCCAGTAACCATCGACCGCGTGATATGCCGCCGGAACGCTGTTGACCGGGAATTGCGCCGCGTACATGCCGGCGTAGTGCATCCCGGAGATCGCAAACCCGAGCAACACCGCGGCGAGTATCTTGCGGCTGAATCGCTCGCGTGATTTCAATCGAAAGCCGACGTTCAAGGCGCTCGCCGAGGCCATCAGTGCGATCAGCACGGATATCGTCACCCATAGCGGGTCGTAAACGATATGCGGCTGCATCTGCATCGCCGCCATGCCGACATAGTGCATGCAGACAATGGCAGTCGCCATACCGAGCGTGCCAACGACAAGACGTGCGCGTGTCAGCGAATCACCGCTGGCCATGGAGAGCGCAACCAGCGAACCAGTCAACGCCAGAACCCAGGAAATGGCCGTCAGCTCGAACTGATAATCTAGGTCGACAGGCAACGCCAGCGCGAGCATCCCCACGAAGTGCATCGACCAGATGCCACTGCCCATCGTCAGCGCCCCGGCGAAAACCCACCCGCGCGCGTACCAGCCGACAGCGGCGCGAATACGCCCGATCAAATCCAGCGCGGTATAGGACGCCAACAGCGCGATGCCGATGGACAGCCCAACGAGCCACACGTTGTATGAACCAGACAAAAGAACCATCTGCCCGACCTATGACGGCTTCGAGCGCACGATCGCCTGCCTCGTGCATTCGCCAGAACTGGCAACCAAGCCAAAAGATAACACGCAACTGTATTGCAACCGACTAATTAAACGAGCCTGACCGGCAAGCCGGCAGCAATACGGAAAAGGAGGTTTGACGGGCGTTCGATTGTGTAACCGCAGTCACCCGATCAACACCTGCCCGGAGATTAGCCGACCCAACCGATGCACGCCCATTATCCGAGAGTCGAAACGAAACCCGAACCGGCATTTCGGCATTAGGGTTTGTTGATGTTTTGTGCGAGTCCGCGCCAAGCGCTGTTCTGCCGCAAGACGAGGCGTAGCAGGCATAGCGTGTCATTCTGCGCCAGCCTGCCAGAACGCTGTATTGCCGTCGTGTTTTTGATTTCGGGGCGCTTGTCCCTTTGGGTTGGGCCGCCCATGAAAAATCGACGATCGGCGCCCTGCGGCGTTGCCCGTCTGGATCGTGGCACGCCACGATCGGCGACTCGCGCCTTGCCGGACACACTGCGGCCTCTCGACGAAAAGGCGCTCGAACGAAACATCAACAGACCCTAGCCCATTTCGAGCGGTGCGATGCACAGCAGGTGTGCAAGACCCAGCCGGCCACGCTCATGAGAGCGCGCGGCGCAATACGGCCTAAAATAAAAACGAACGAGATGGCCCGCCCGTGGTGCCCGTGCTCGATGCCGACCGCAGAAACGGCGTAGAACCCGGCCGGTTAGGGCTAACTTCAGGTTAGTTCACGCTCGTACCGCTTCTCGGAATAAACCCACATTAACGTTCCCCAAGCGAAGCCACCGATCGGAAAAAAGATGAACGCGAGCGGGATTTCTGCCCAACCGTTGAGATTTGATAGAAGCAATTGAGTTCCTACGAACAACGTCGCCGCTAAAAGCCCCCAACGTATTACTCCGGCGGCAAGGACAAAGCGCCAAAACCCCTGCTCTCGGGTTTTCTGCCACTTTGTAACAAATCTATCTTTCTCTTTAGACATAAAATGCCCCTGACGCCTAAGCTCAGTTGCCGGCCGAAGCGCGGCAGCGCTTTGGACGGTCAAATACAGCAGCGCTACGTTAGGTTTTGTAAACCATATATTGCGCATCCGACTTTGAGTCACCAGGCTCGCGTTCCGCGGCAATAAAACCGAGTCGCTTATAAAGCTCGATAGCTGGCTTATTTTCGCGGAATACATTTAATGAGATTGTCTTCGGATTCTGATCTAGAGCGTAACTTAAAATTGAGTTCGCTAGTTCGACCCCATATCCTTTGCCGCGAAATGACGGCTTGACTATCAACCTTGCCAAGTGAAGTCGGGCTTCAGCTTTGGGAACTACTTGTCCGAACCCGACTAGCTCTTCTTCTTTTGCAAGACAAAATGACCAAGCATGTGGCCATTCAATCTGTTGAAGCAGTTTTCCTTTATCGATCGGATATGACACACGCGGACCAGCCCATTCGCGAGTTTGTTTAGGCGAGCTAATCCAGTTTGCAACCTCGCTCAAATCTGACTTCGACGCAGTGCTAAATTCGGACATCCTTAAAATACCTACCTAACGCCTGAGTTAAGCCGCGCCGCGAAGCGGCGTCGGCTTGAACGAACTGTTAGCCGTTGCGCGCATGCTCGCGCTCAAACTCTAAAGCGGCGCTTCGGTCGCCGAGATAGCGAGGAACGCTCTCCATGCCGAAGAATCCGGACATTGGCCGACTGTGATGCCCGATGATGAGTCCACCATGGCAGTTGATGGCGGAGCACCCACTGATCAGCGACGAATTGTTCGTAACCAAGACATGGGTTGGCCTGATTAACACTTCCACACCGTTGCATAGAAGCCTGCCTCTAAGCACGTGAATCTCGTTAGGCGGCGAAAACTGGAGCTCAATAAGAATCTTGCTGCGCCACTCGCGAATCGTGAGCTTTGTCCCAACCAGCTGAATGTCCCACGGAGAGGTCGAGTAGTAGAGCTGATTGTTTTTTATGTGTAGAACCGGCTCATTGAACTCGTTAAATACCACCACGTTTAGGAGCAGGTGACCGTCTGCAACGACCAGACCGATGAGAGGAATGCCGTCGACGCTCAACGGCACCATGACCGTACCGTAACCTTGGTCAGCGCAGGAAAACCGGTTGCCTCCAACTGTTACTAGCGCTTCCTCCCCTGAGAAATGCAAAGTATAAGGTTTAGATGCGCCCTCCTGGAGGTTGAATGGCGACGCGTTAGCCACGCGGACTGCCTCCAGTGGGAGCAGTCCGGAAGTCTTTTCACGATGATGTTGATCGCAGAGAAGTGTGATTTCGTCGGCAACATGGCGGCGAACTTTCGCCCAGCCTTCCATGTGCTCATATTCGTAGAGTGGCATGCCACAAATTACGCATCCGAAACCACAGCGCTGTCGCACCTCGCGTTGTACAGGCAATGGAATATTGCGACTTGTCGGTTTTTCAGGCTCGCTCACCAACCTCTCCAGGCAAGGGCTAACGCCAAAGCTCAGCCGCCGCCGGAGCGGCCGTAGGCCGCGGAGGGAACCCAAAACGCGCCAGCGTTTTGGGCGGTCGGCTGCAGCGACTCGTTGTACGTGAACTCCACCATTCGACGCTCCCCCAACTTGCCTGCGGACCGCAAAGCCCGACGCGCCGAAAGAAAGAAATACCCGAACTCGAACTTACCGCGGATGCTTACTGATGGGAAGGCGCCGACATGGATCAACGCCATTGAGCCCGGAACTAACGAGCAACGAGAAAGATGGGCCAAGGCTCAGCTACTGGCTCGACTTCGCTAGCCGACGCGACAGTTCGACCACAACACAAACCGACCGCCGTACAACGCAAAGGTAACCGGCGCCGGAGCGCAAGCGGAGGGAACCAAAAGCGCCACACTTTTGGCGTCCGGTTGACCGTCTTGTTATAAATTAAACTGATACCATCCCAAGCCTGACGAGTTCTCCATCCAGTTTCCTCAAAAAGAGAGAAACTTCTTCGATTGCCTTATCGGCAATCTCAAATTTAGATGGCAATTTTTCACCAGCTCTTACTGAAAATTGGTGACCATATTTTGCTTCGAATGCTTGGTCAATTTTAGAATGATTATGGATGATCAAATGCCTCATTTCCAAATATGGTAGAACGCGCTGCTTATCCGCATTTGAAACATTTGCACCAGTATCAGAAATTATCTTATCGATTAGCTTTACTGTACTGCGCTCGTTTTCAATACTTCTAAAAACATCCTCGACCATCTTTTCTTGTATTTCAGACAGATGATTGAACTTTGATATCTCAGCAAATGTTAAGTTAAGTGGCTTATTCGACTTACCAACTACCAACATTGGGTTATGTTCGTACATCTCTTTTAAAATATCTCTCATGTATTCGGAGAAGTAGCTGAAAATTTCAACAATTGCCGAGAGAGTATTTTTTGACCTGCAGAAATTGTAAACCCTTGATCTGTGGCTGCTGGGGTGATTTAGCCTGCTGTAATTATTGCAATTAATAGGCAGTGCTGTAGCTATATCTTTACCTTGGTTCTTCTTCTGTCCCAGATAGTTAAAGGCCATTCGAGCGGCAGCATCCATTGCTTCAAGATACATTTCCAGTCCCTCTGCGCGACTTCGGAACCTTTGATGGGTCTTGCTCTCTGGCATGTAACCTCTCCTATTTATAACGCCTAAGCTCAGTTGACGCCGGAGCGGCCGAAGGCCGCGGAGGGAACCCAAATCGCGGCAGCGATTTGGGCGGTCAACTGCAGTGATGGAATGGACGCCTCCCGCTCTTTTATTCGGCATTAACGTGCCATGCTGAAGTTGTCGAAAAACAGCAGAAGCACAGGAGACGTCCATGACTTCGAGTATGACGATTGCCGTCGATTTGGCCAAGACCGTGTTCGAGATCGCTATTGCTGATTCCGAATGGCGGATTGTCGAGCGCCATCGATTGAGCCGATCGCCGTTTCAG